>NZ_JBNCLA010000007.1:0-368550 GCF_049841835.1 Micromonospora sp. DT227
AGCGCCGATGGTACTGCACTCGGGAGGGTGTGGGAGAGTAGGACACCGCCGGACAATCTTCCAGTTCAGGGCCACCCCGAAGGGTGGCCCTGAACTGCGTTCCCGCCCGAACCGGCGGAATCTCCACGGCCCACCCGTCGTGTCTCGTACCGTCGAGCCGGGACCGCTCCGCGTGTCCCCCGCCGACCTGGCGGATTCGTCAAAACGTGACGTGACGAACGGCGTGTTCGGGATCGGTACGGGCCGACCGGGGTACAGGAGTGGTCATGGAGATCGGAATCATCGGGTCGGGGCACATCGGGGGCACCCTCACCCGTCGTCTGAGTTCACTCGGCCACGACGTCGCGGTAACCAACTCCCGCGGCCCGCAGAGCCTGACCGACCTCGCCGCCGAGACCGGCGCCCGGGCCGTGAGCCTGGAGGAGGCGGTCCAGGGCGCGGAACTCGTGGTGGTCGCGATCCCGCTGAAGGCGGTGCCGCAACTGCCGGCGTCGCTCTTCGACGGCAAGCTGGTCGTGGACGCGAACAACTACTACCCCCAGCGCGACGGCGACGTGGCCGAGCTGCTGGACCGTAGTCTCAGCTCCAGCCGGTGGACCGCCGACCACCTCAAGGGCGCCCGGGTGGTCAAGGCCTTCAACAACATCCAGGCGGCGCACCTGATGGACGCGGGCAAGCCGGCGGGCACGCCGGACCGGATCGGCCTGCCGGTCGCCGGCGACGACGAGGACGCCAAGCGGGTCGTCATGGGGATCGTGGCGGAGCTGGGCTTCGACCCGGTCGACGCGGGCACGCTCGACGAGAGCTGGCGGCAGCAGCCGGACACGCCGGTGTACGGCACCGACCGGGACGCGGACGGCGTACGGGAGGGTCTGGCCGCGGCGCGGCCCTGATCGCACCGAGCACGAAGAAGGCCCCGCTGAGCGGGGCCTTCTTGGCGTCCGGGTCAGGCCCCCGGCTCGGGGGCGCAGATGAAGCGCGGTTCGGCGTCGTACCGCCAGCTGAACTTCTCCCGCTTGACGACCTTGCCGTCCTTCTTGATCACCCGGAACGCGTCCTGGGCGAATCCCACCCCACCGGCGGCGGAGATGCAGTCCGGACCCGGCTTGAGGTAGACCGTCTTCGGCTGGGTGACGTTCCGGCGCGGGCCGTACTCGGTCTTCACGCTGTCGTAGATCTTCGTGCTCCAGATCGACACGGTGATCGAGCTGCCCGTGTACGAGGTGTCGATGAGCACGCCGTGCGGCGTGTTGTTGCGGAACTTGAAGTCGAGCTGCGGCCAGTAGATGGTCGACTCGATGACGGCCGGGTAGCGGCTGAAGTAGAACGAGTGCGGCTTGTGCTCGACGTCCTCCAGCCCGGCGTAGTAGCTCGCGTTGAACAGCGTGGTGGTGAACTGCGAGACACCGCCGCCCACGCCCGGCACCAGCTTGCCGTTCACGATCGTCGGCGCGTCCTGGTAGCCCTGGTCGTAGCCGCGTTCACCGGTGTGTGCGTTGAGCGAGAAGGTCTCCCCCGGCTTGACGATCGTGCCGTCCACGTCCTTGGCCGCCTGGACGATGTTCTGGCTGCGCGGGGAGGAGAGGCCACCGGTGAACCGGGTGGTGAAGGTGGAGACCCGTTCCTTGATGCCCAGCTCGGCCAGCTTGGCCTCGGTCAGCTCCGGCGCGGCCGGCTTCAGCTCGGCGGTCACCGCGCGGTCGGTCGGCTTCGGCAGCACCGCGAGCAACGCGGGCCCGAGCGCGGCGGCGTCGACCTGGCGGCCGGCCCGGCTCGGCACCACCTTCGGCTTGCCGCCACTGATGGTCAGCCCGGCGTCGCGCGGTTCCACCTCCAGCGTCGCCAGCTTGCCGCCGAGCGCGGCGCGCAGTCGCTTGACGTCGACCCGGGGGTTGATCTTTCCGGCCTCGTCGGTCGGGAAGCGCAGCGACCTGGCGATGGCGGCGGGCGGGATGGTGACCGAGCCGCCGTCGGTGGTGAGCGTGACCGGCGCGGCGACGGCGGGCCGGGCCAGCTCGGTGACGAGCCGGTCGACCTCATCCCGGGTGGTCGCCGGCCACTGCTCCACCAGGGGCACGGTGACCGGTCGAGCGGCCAGCCACGCCGAGGTGACCGCCGTCGTCGCGGCGGTCGTGTCGACGGTCAGCGCCGGCTTCGGGTAGACGGGCTTCGGGGTGGTGCCGGTCCAGATGATGGTCGGCATGGTCATCTCGCGGCCCTGGTCGCCCGCCGCCTTGCGCAGGGCGGCCGCCAGCCGGTCGGCGTCGACCGTGACCACCGGCTCGACCGCGCGGGAGCCGACCAGTCGGCTGACCGCGTGGGCGTCGGCGGCGGCGGCCGCCGCCACGGTGGCGTCCACGTCGACGGTGAGCCCGACGTCGGCCGGCTTCAGCTCGACCTTCTTGTCGCCCACGGTCACGGTGATCGGGGCGTTCAGCGCGTCGGCGCGGCGTTCCAGCTCGGTGCGCAGCGCGCGGGCCGCCTCGGCCCGGCTCCGGCCGCCCAGCTCGGTGCCGAGCACCGTGGTGCCGCGGGGCACGTCACCGGCGTACGCGTAGGCGCCGACGCCGATGCCACCGGCGAGCACGGCGGCGGTGATCCCGCCGGCCAGCAGCAGCCGGGCGCGTCGGGAGCGCGGCGGCTTCCCCGGGTCGCCGGTGGGCGGTGTGGCGACCGGCTCCAGCTCGACCCCGGGCCAGCTCACCGCCGCCACCTTGATGGTGGGGCGGTCGTCGGCGGACGGCACCTTCTCGCCGTACATCGTCACTGCAACCTCATCGGAAGGACACGTGCGGGGACCGCTTCCCCCGCGGGAGACACCTACGGTAACCAACGCTCGGGCCGGTCGGGAGTCTCCGGCCGGGCGGTCGTGTCGGGCGGGCGGCGGTGTCGCACCGATCACCCGTTTCGGGGCCCCGTCCACGCCCTGGTCGTGACACGGTGGGCGGGTGCGGGCGGACGAGCGCGGGTTGGCGTATGGCGGTGGCTGGCTGGACCGGGCGGCGGAGCTGCGCGGGGACGCGAACTGGCTGGCCGAGCGGCGGACCGATCCGGCGAGCGTGGTGCTGCCGTCCTGGCGGGACCGGTGCCTGGTGGACGCCGGGCGGGCGCCGGTGCGGCCAACCGTGGTGGACGCGGCCGGGTTGCTCGCCGCCGCCGACGAGACGGTCTTCCTGGGGCTGGACGCCGGCCGGGCGGTGTTCGCCGCCGACCTGTCCGGCCGGGAGGAGGGCGAGGCCCGCGAGCTGGCCGGCGCGGTCGAGGCGGTGGACGTCCGCGCCCTGGTGGGCGGGCTGACGCCGGCGGAGGCGGCGCTCCAGGCGTACGCGAAGGGGTTGCTGCACTGGCATCGGGGCCAGCGGTTCTGTGGCGCGTGCGGGGCGACCACGGTGGCCGGCTCGGGCGGGCACGTCCGTTCCTGCACCGGGCCGGGCTGCGCCCGGTTGTTCTTCCCGCGGATCGAGCCGGCGGTCATCGTGCTGGTCGAGGCGCCCGGTGAGCCGGAGCGTTGCCTGCTGGGCCGGCATCGCGGGGCGGCGGAGGATTCCTGGTCGCTGCTGGCCGGGTTCGTGGAGATCGGCGAGAGTCTGGAGGACGCGGTCCGGCGGGAGTTGGCCGAGGAGGCCGGCGTGTCCGTGCGGACGGTGAGCTATCAGGGTTCGCAGGCGTGGCCGTTTCCGGCCGGGCTGATGGTCGGGTTCCGGGCGACGGCGGTGTCGACGCGGGTCCGGGTCGACGACGAGGAGCTGGTGGCGGCGCGCTGGTTCACCCGGGCGGAGCTGCGGGCGCGGGCGGCGGCGGGGCGTCCCCTCGGCCGGGTCGACTCGATCGGCCGCCACCTGCTGGAGTCGTGGTTGGACGAGCGGGGCTGAGCCGGCTCCGGTCGGTGGCGTGGCCCCGACCGGACGGGTGAGCGGCGCCTCACCCACAGCGCCTTGTCAGCTCGCCGTTACCGAACTGTGATGTTTGGCAGTGACGACTACCACAGGTGAAACCTGTTCGGCATCCTGTCGTAATCAGGCCGGTTTGCCCTGACCTCCTTGCCCCCGGGATGTTAACCGTTGGTAACCAGGGACGATCTTGATATCACGACCGTGTTACCCGTCAGTAGCTTGGGGCTTGTGAGGTCTGTCGCTTCGCGAGAGCATCCAATCCGCGACCGCGCGGCCGTTCGGCACAACGGCATCCGCGCCGCCCCGCAGCTTTCCCGTCCCGCGTCGCGTCCCGCGTCCGGCGACGCACCCCCGTCGAGGAGGACCTTGTGAGTGAATCGGAGAACCGTCAGCCGAGTGGCGGCACCCGCTGGCGGCGCTTCGCCGCGATGATGGTGCCGGCGACGGTCGTGGCCGGCGGCATCGTGCTGGGCATGGCCAACGGCGCCATCGCGGCCTCGTTCGCGGTGTCGGGCCAGACCTTCAAGGTCGGCGCCACGAAGCTGGTCGGCAACGGCTTCAAGCAGTACGGCGGCATGGTCGAGGAGAAGAACGGCACCAAGCACCCGGTCGCCGTCTCCGAGATCGCCGACGCGAAGCTCTACGACCTCTGCCAGTCGGTCAACGCCAGCCTGCCGGGCATCCCGATCGTGCTGACCATCAACGCCGGTGGCGACGGCAAGCCGGCCACCGCCACCAACCTGCTGATCGACATGGACTCGCTCGCGGGTGACGCCACGTTCGAGAACATCCAGATCGGCCGCGACGCCAACGACCTCAACGCGACGAAGGGCCAGCCCGGCGCGTTCGGGCAGAGCGCCGACGTGGTGACCATCACGAAGCTGGAGCAGGTGGCGCGCTCCACCAGCGCCGGCGTCTTCACCCTCAACGGCCTGAAGCTGAAGGTCAACGTGGGCAAGGACGCCAAGGAGTGCTTCTGATCTGATGACGAGGCTCGCGGAGGGCGCCCTCCGCGAGCCTCGGCCATGTCTCACCCCGTCAGCACCGCCAGGAGGAGTACGTGACAACCGCCGAGACGCAGCAGGCCCGGCCGGGTCGGCCCGGCCAGGCGTGGCGTGGCTTCCGCCGGTGGCGCCGGGCGCGACCGTTCTGGGGCGGGCTCTTCACCGCGCTGGCCGGTCTGGAGATCTTCGCCACCACCCAGATGAGCCTCAACGGCCTCACGTTCCAGATGGGGCCCACCGGTTTCCTGTCCTGGCTCATCCCGACCATCCTCGTGACCTGCGGCATGCTGCTCTGGTTCAGCCCGGCCCAGCGGATGTTCTACGCGGTGGTCGCGGCCATCACCGCGCTCTACTCGCTGATCGGCGTGAACCTCGGCGGCTTCTTCATCGGCCTGCTGCTCGGCATGATCGGCAGCGCGCTCGGCTTCGCCTGGGTGCCGCGCAAGGAAACCGCCCGGGACCCGAAGCCGGCCCAGCCGGTCGACGAGCCGGCGACCGAGCCGGCTGCCGAGGAGCCGGAGCCGGCCCTGGTCGACGAGTTGCTGCCGCCCCGGCAGCGGCAGGACGAGGCCACCGGCGTCCTCACCGACACGTTGCCGGAGCCGCGTAACCCACTGCGCGAGGCGTCACCCGTCGACCCCGCCGGGCCGGACACGCCCCACGGGCCGGGCTACGCGCCCCGGGCGTACGCGATCCTGCTGGTGCTCGCGGTCTCCCTGGCCGGCCTGGTGGCGCTCCGCGACCAGCGGCCGGCGGTCGCCGCGCCGGCGGCCTGCCCGACCACGTCGGCGCCGGCACCGAAGCCGTCCGCCTCGAAGACCGCGTCGGCGTCGCCGTCGGCCAGCCCGAGCGCCACCGCCACGACCGCGCCGCCGGCCGAGGACCCGGGTGGCAACCTGCTGACCGACCTCGTCGACGGCATCACCGGCCTGTTCACCGGCGGGGAGGAGGCGGCCGAGCCGTCGCCGACGCCGACGCCCGTGGCCCCCGCCGCCGCAGCCGCCACCCCGAGCGGGAGCGGCTCACCGAAGCCCAGCGGCAGCGCCAAGCCGTCGACCCCGGCGAAGCCGGGCGCCGACTGCGACGACGCCGACCCCGCCCCGACCAAGCCCAAGCCGGTCGAGGAGGGCAAGCCGCTGCCCAAGCTGGCCGCCGACCCCGACCAGCCGCTCGTGGCCGACCCGCCCTCCCGGCTCACCGGCTCCAAGGTGACCATGACCGGGCTGCGCTTCGAGGGCATCGTCGAGCTGCCCACCTACCGGGGCAAGCTCAAGTGCCTGAAGTTCACCATGGACAAGGCCGTCACCGACGACTTCACGCTGCTGGCCAGCGGCCCGGCGGGCAAGAAGCAGCGGTACGTCACCGACCGGCTCACCGTCTCCGGTGACGTGGCGTTCTACGCCACCCGGTTCGTCGGGCACCTGCTCGGCATCAAGATCACGCTGACACCGGAGCTGCCCTTCCCGGACGGCATCCCGATCACCTCGCCGATCCCGATCAGCTTCGACGACCCGGTGATCGAGCTGGCGTACGAGCACTCGAACTCGCTCACCGCCAAACCGGTGCTCCGGGTCGACCTGGCCTGATCCCGGGCGCACCACGGAAACGGCCGGGCGTCGGAGGTCCCTCCGACGCCCGGCCACCGTCGTCCCTCAGAGCCTTCCCAGCGCCCGACGCAGCGGGTCGAGCCCCAGCGCGCCCAGGTCGAGCGCCTGGCGGTGGAACTCCTTCAGGTCGAAGTCGGCGCCCTTGCGGGCCTTCGCGTCCTCCCGGGCCTGCAACCAGATCCGCTCGCCCACCTTGTAGGAGGGGGCCTGCCCCGGCCAGCCGAGGTAGCGGTTCAGCTCGAAGCGCAGCGTCTCGTCCGGCACCCGGCAGTGCGCCCGCATGAACTCCCAACCCAGCTCCGGAGTCCAGCGCTCGCCCGGGTGGAAGCCGAACGGATTGTCCGCCGGGATCTCCAGCTCCAGGTGCATGCCGATGTCGACAATCACCCGGGCCGCCCGCAACGCCTGCCCGTCGAGCATGCCGAGCCGGTTCCCCGGGTCGGCCAGGTAGCCCAGCTCGTCCATCAGCCGCTCCGAGTAGAGCGCCCAGCCCTCGCCGTGCCCGGAGACCCAGCAGAGCAGCCGCTGCCAGCGGTTGAGCAGGTCGGCCCGGACGGCGGTCTGCGCGACCTGGAGGTGATGACCCGGCACCCCCTCGTGGTAGACGGTGGTCACCTCACGCCAGGTGGAGAACTCGGTGATGCCCTGCGGCACCGCCCACCACATCCGCCCCGGCCGGGAGAAGTCCTCACTCGGGCCGGTGTAGTAGATCGCGCCGTCGCTGGTCGGCGCCAGGCAGCACTCGATCCGGCGGACCTGCTCCGGAATGTCGAAGTGGGTGCCGTCCAGCTCGCTGATCGCCTGGTCGGCGAGCGCCTGCATCCAGTCGCGGAACGCCTCCTTGCCGCGGACCGTCCGCGCCGGGTCGGCGTCGAGCGCACGGACCGCGTCGTCGACCGAGGCGCCGGGGCCGACGATCCGCGCGGCCACCGCCCGCATCTCGGCCTCCAGCCGGGCCAGCTCCGCGAAACCCCAGGCGTACGTCTCGTCCAGGTCGACCTTCGCGCCGAGGAAGTACTGCGAGGCCAGTTCGTAGCGCTCCCGGCCGGCGGCCTGCTTCTGCCGCCCGACGGGGGCCAGCTCGGTGCGGAGGAAGTGCCCGAACTCGGCGGTGGCCGCGGTCGCGGCGGCGGCGCCCTTGCGCAGCTCGGCACCGAGCGTGCCGTCCGCGTCGAGGCGTTCGGCCAGGCCGTGGAAGAAGTTGTCGCCGTCCGGGTCGACCCAGATGTCGCACTGCTTGGCGACCTCGACGAGCTGCACCTGCGAGCTGACCCGGCCGGCCGCCGCCGCCTCACGCAGCGTGCGCTTGTAGCCCTCCAACGCGGACGCGAAGCGGTTGAGCCGGGTGGCGACGTTCGCCTTCGCCTCCTCGCCGTCGGTCGGCATCAGGTCGAAGACCATCCGCAGCTCGTGCAGCCCACTCGTGATCACGCTGACTTCGCTGGTGGTCTCGCCGCTGTCGTAGCGGGCGAGTTCCAGGCCGAGGCGCTCCTGCATCGCCTCCTGCGCGGTCCGCTCCGCCTCGGTCTCCGCCTCGGTCACGTCGAGCTGGCCCAGCGTGCGCCGGGCCAGCTCGGCACGGGCCGCGTAGCCCTCGGGCGACAGGTCGTCGAGCTGGTCGTCGTAGCCGGCGATGCCGACGTAGGTGGCCCCGGTCGGGCTCAGCGGAGCCCACTGGGCCACGTACCGGTTGGCGAGGTCATCGATTCGTCCCACGGGGCGACCCTACGTGACCGGATCACCCCGGTGTCGAGCCTGTTTGCCGTGTTCAGGGCAGCAGATCGGCGGGGTCGAAGTCGATCGGGAACGGCAGGTCCAGTTTGAGCCGCTGGCCACTGACCGCCTGAGCCGTTCTGACGTAGCCGCCGTTGTCGAGCGAGAGGAACTCGACGCCGACGTGCCGGAGCTGTCGGGCGATCTGCACCCGCATGAAGTACGGCACCCCGCCTTCGGCGCAGCGGCGGGGCTTGTCCACGAAGTCCTGCCGGCGGCTTCCCGGCGACACGAACTCGACCGCCATCGTGCACAGCCGAACCGGAATCCACCGGTCCTCCTGGTCGGTTCCGGGCAGGGTGTGCAGGATGGTCAGGTCGGGCTGGATCCACCGGTCGGGGGCGAACGTCAGGTTCACCTGGCCGAAGACGTAGAAGCCGGCCTCCTTCGCCGCCGGCTTGAGCAGGTGGAGCAGCTCACCCTCGGCATAGCTGTTGGTGCCGGTCTCGGCGGGGGTCATGACCAGCCTTCCGTCGATGCACTCGTAGCGCGCGTCGGGCAGCTCGCGCAACGGGAGGTAACGGTCGGCGAGCCGGGTGGTCCACATCCCGTCGAAATCGACGAGCGGATCGAAACGCAGCGGCGCGGCCATCGACTTGTCACCTCCTCGACCGGTCAACGTCCCCACTGTAGGTCGGTTGCTGTGGCGGTCGACACGGCGTCCGAAATCCGCGCGACTTCGTCGTACCGGAGGGGCAGAGTGTCAGGGGTGAACATGGATTTCGCCCCTGACCGGGCACCGCTGCGGAGTTGGCTGCCCGGGTTCGTCGCACTGGCCGCGATCTGGGGTTCCAGCTTCCTCTTCATCAAGGTGGGGGTGGGTGAGCTGCACCCCGTGCACCTCACGCTCTACCGGGTGGCCACCGGCGCGGCCACGCTGCTCGTGGTGCTGGTCGTGCTGCGCGACCGGCTGCCCCGCGAGCCGGCGGTCTGGGGCCACCTGCTGGTGGTCGCCGCGTTCGGCGTCGCGCTGCCGTTCACCCTGTTCGGCTACGGCGAGCAGCGGGTCGAGTCCATGCTGGCCGGCATCTGGAACGCCACCACGCCGCTGATCGTGCTGCCGCTGGCGGTGCTGGTGTTCCGCACCGAGCGGCTGACCGCGCGCCGGGCGGTCGGGCTGGCGCTGGGCTTCGTCGGCGTGCTGGTGGTGCTCGGTGTCTGGGCGGGCGTCGGTGGCGCGCACTTCACCGGTCAGCTCATGTGCCTCGGGGCGGCGGCCTGCTACGGGCTGGCGATTCCGTACCAGAAGAAGTTCATCGCCGGCCGCGCGTACTCGGGACTGTCGCTGTCGGCGGCCCAACTGCTCGTGGCGACCGCGCAGCTCGCGCTGGCCGCGCCGCTGGTGGCCGGTGCGCCGCCGGTGCCGACCGACCTGTCCCCCCGGGTGGTGGCCAGCGTGCTCGCGCTCGGCGCGCTCGGCACCGGGCTCGCCTTCGTGATCAACCTGCGCAACATCCGACTGGCCGGGGCCAGCACGGCGTCCACCGTGACGTACCTGGTCCCGATCTTCGCGGTGGTGGTCGGCGCCGTGGTGCTCGGCGAGCGGATGAACTGGCACCAACCGGTGGGCGCGCTGATCGTGCTGGTCGGGGTGGCGGTCGCGCAGGGCCTGGTCGGCCGGCGCCGGCCCGCCCCGACGCCGGTGGCGCCCGCCGCCCGCCCGGTCGAGCCGGCCGCCCGGGCCTGACCGCTCAGCCCCGGCCCGCCGTCCACGTCACCAGGCGGTCGGCGGTCCACGTGTTGATCACCCGGTCGGCCGGTACGCCGCAGCGCGCCGCCCGCTCGCACCCGAAGCGCTGCCAGTCGAGCTGCCCGGGCGCGTGCGCGTCGGTGTCGATGGCGAACCGGCAGTCCGCCTCCAACGCGCGGCGGATCAGCCGCTTCGGCGGGTCCTGCCGCTCCGGCCGGGAGTTGATCTCGACGGCGACGTCGTGCTCCGCGCAGGCGGCGAAGACGGCGTCCGCGTCGAACTCGCTCTCCTTGCGGGTACGCGGCCGGTGCCCCTTGTCGCCCGGCCCGGTCACGCCGGCCGGCCGGGAGGACACCATCCGGCCGGTGCAGTGCCCGAGGATGTCCAGGTGCGGGTTGGCGATCGCGGTCACCATCCGGCGGGTCATCTTCGCCCGCTCGTCGTTGAGCCCGCTGTGCACCGAGCCGACCACCACGTCCAGCCGGGCCAGCAACTCGTCGGTCTGGTCGAGTGAGCCGTCGGCGAGGATGTCGACCTCGATGCCGGTGAGGATGCGGAAACCCTTCGGCAGCGCCTCGTTCACGGCGGCCACGTGGTCGAGCTGCCGGCGGAGCCGGTCCGCGGTCAGGCCGCGGGCCACCTTCAGCCGGGGCGAGTGGTCGGTGAGCACCACGTACTCGTGCCCCAGCTCGACCGCGGCCAGCGCCATCTCCTCGATCGGTGAGCCGCCGTCCGACCAGTCCGAGTGGGTGTGGCAGTCGCCGCGCAACGCGTCCCGCAGCGTCGCCGCCTCCTCGTCCAGGTCGGTGCCCTCGGTGGCCAGCAGCCGACGCAGGTAGACCGGCTCCTCGCCGGCCAGCGACTCGGCCACGCAGCGGGCGGTGACGTCGCCGACGCCGGCCAGCTCGGTCAGCTTGCCGGTGCGGGCCCGCTCGGCCACCTCGTCGGCCGGCAACGCGCCCAGCGCCGCGGCCGCCGACCGGAACGCCCGGACCCGGTAGGTGGCCTCGTTGGCCCGTTCCAGCAGGAACGCGATCCGGCGCAGATCGGCGAGGGGATCTCGGGCAGTCATGCAGTGGAACCTACGCGCTCCGGCCGCCCGCCGTGCGCCGCCGGACCCGCGCGTCGGGTCAGCCGCCCGCCGCGGACCGGCCCGGCGAGGCCGGGCAGCCGTGCTTGCGCTGCCAGGCGGTGACCTCGGCGACCGGCGACCGGTTGCCGCCCTTGCGCCAGGAGTTCAGGTAGGGCGCCGGCCAGACCACCCCGCGACGGATCCACCAGTCGTCATGGCCGGAGCACTTCGGGGAGAGCCCGAAGTGCAGGTGGCACACGTTGTTGGCGTTGCCGGTGCGGCCCACCTTGCCGAGCTGCTGCCCGGCGCGGACACGGACGCCGGCGTCGACGCCGGACACGATCGCGCTCAGGTGCGAACCGTAGTAGCGCACCCCGTCGTCGCCGAGCAGCGAGACCGAGAGCCCGCCGTTGTTCGGCCCCATCGGCCCCCGCTTGTCGAACCGGTCCACCCGGCTCACCTCGAGCACCACCCCGTCGGTGACCGCCACCACCGGCTCACCGCAGTCGGCGAAGACGTCGGTGCCCGGGTAGCCGCCGTGCGTCGGGTGGTAGTCGACGTTGCCGGCCCGGACCGGGAAGACGCGTCGCGGCGCGGGGCGCGACGGCGTCGGGGCGACGGTGGCGGTTGGGGCTGCGGAGGCGGCCGGTGGGGCCGGGCTCGCGGTCGGCTCGGCGGGTTGCGTCGCCGTCACCATCGGGCTCGGGTCCTGCCACGCGTCCGCGGGCGCCGCGGGCCGGTCGCACCCGGCGGCCAACGCCGCGACGAGCAACAGGACCGGGAACGCCGGACGCGCGCGGCGGCCGATCGATGGCGAGCGCATCCGATCATCCTGGCAGACCACTACCGTGGGAACGAAAGCGCCGACCCGGTCACACCGGCCGGTCACGGTGGGTGACATCGGGGTCGATGGGTCGGGAGGGGAGCAGCGGTGACGAACGGGTGGCACGGGGCAGCCGGAGCGAGCGGTCCGGGGGCGTTCCACGCGCCGCCGCGTACCCCGTCGGGGCTCTTCCCGTCCGGCGGGCCGATGCGTCCGAGCTACCGCGAGCCGTACCCGGTGACCGGTGCCGGCGTGGCGCTCGGCGCGGTGGTCACCTTCGCCTGGTTGCTGCTGTTCGGGCTGGTCGGCCGCGACGTGCCCGGCTACGCCTGGTGGACGGTGCTGGCCGGCGGCGTCGCCTGGGCGGTCGCCGCGGTGCTGGTCCGCCACGGCGACCGGGGGGTGGCGACCGGGGTGGCGATCGTCACCGCGGGCGGCTGGAGCATCGCCGCCGCGATCGTCGCGGTGCGGTGGGCGCAGACCGGCGACTGGCCGCTCTGGTGACCTTACGTGCCGCTTTCGCTGCGTAGCGAAGACCATCTTGACGTACGCGCGGTGACGGTTCACGCTCGCCGTATGGCCTGGACCACACCGCCGCGGCTCGACCCCGATCGGAGCCGCCGTCGCCTGCAACTCCTTGCCGAGTTGGCCGGTGCCCGTGCGGTACAGCAGCGCGAGCGGCCGCAGCGGGCGCGCAGCGAACGCCTGCGCCAGCTCATCGCCACCCGTCGCCGCGTGGCCGGCTGAGGCGACTTTCTCCAGGAACGGCCGGCCCCTGTCGGGGCGTTGACCGGTCGCCCGCCGACCCGACCGGTTAACGTGCATCGCGTGACGTGTCGGCATGCTGCCGAGGCCAATTTGGGGGGACCGTGTCGTACTTCGCTGCTGCCGTGGCACGCATCGACGGCGGCTGGACCGCCGGCGAGGTCAGCCTGCGGGGCGTCACCGACATCGAGGAGGCGGCCGACCGGCTGCGCGACGTCGAGCCGGATGCCGACCTCTCCCTGCTGTTCGTCGAGGCGGACGACACCTACCTGGTCGTCCTGCGCCTCGACGAGGGGGAGGACCTGCGGGTCTTCGGCTCCGACTCGGCGTACGCGGAGGAGTCCCGGCTGGGCGCGCTGCTGGTCGGCGACCTGAAGACCTCGGTCACCGGCCTGGAGGACGTCGACGAGCCGCGCCCGTCCGGCGGCGACGACGAGACCGAGCAGCCGGCCGTGGACCCGGAGGCCGACCCGGTGGGCGACGCCGACCTCCTCGCCGACCTCGGCATCCCGGCGCCGAAGCTGCTCGCGCTCTGCGCGCACGAGGGCAACATGCCGGCCGACGTGACCGCCGAGATCTGCCAGGTGCTCGGCTGCGCGGACGAGGTCGAGGAGCTGCGTGAGGTCTGAGCCCGGCGAATCCGTGACGCCCGGCGCCGTGGAACCGGCCGACACCACCGACCCGGCGCTGGAGACGCTGCGACCCGGCCAGCCGACGCCGGGTCGACCCGGACGGGCGGGGCCGGGCGCGGACCAAGGACTGGCCGACCCGGGCGCGGTGGGGCGCCGGCAGCGGCACGAGCTGTGGATGCGCCGGGCCCTGCACGTCGCCGCGACCGGCCCGGACGGGCCGACGCCGGACGAGAGCGTCGACGACGTACCGGTCGGGGCCGTGCTCTACGGGCCCGACGGCGGGGAACTGGCCATCGGGCGCAACGAGCGGGAACTGACCGGCGACCCGACCGCGCACGCCGAGGTGCTGGCGCTGCGCCGCGCCGCGCAGCGGCTGGGCCGGTGGCGGCTGGACGGCTGCACGCTGGTGGTGACGCTGGAGCCGTGCACCATGTGCGCCGGCGCGATCGCGCTGGCCCGGGTCTCGACAGTGGTGTTCGGCGCGTGGGAACCGAAGACCGGCGCGGTCGGCTCGCTCTGGGACGTGCTGCGCGACCGCCGGGTCACCCACCGCCCCGAGGTCTACCCCGGCGTCCTGGCCCCGGAGAGCGCCGCCTTGCTGCGCGCGTTCTTCAGGTAAGGCGGGGCCCCCTGTTAACGCCTCCGGTAGAGAAGGGGCCCCTTCTTAACGAGCCGCCGCCCCGGTACCGGACGGCGGCGGGGCGGCGGCAGGGGAACGGTCGGTCAGGCGATGGCGGTGTCGAGGGCGATCTCGACCATCTGGCCGAACGTCTGCTCACGCTCCTGCGACGTGGTCTTCTCGCCGGTCTTGATGTGGTCGCTCACGGTCAGGATGGTCAGCGCGCGGGCCTTGAACCGGGCCGCGATCGTGTAGAGCGCCGCCGACTCCATCTCCACCGCCAGCACGCCGTAGTCGGCGAGCGCGTCGTACAGGTCCGGCCGGTCGGTGTAGAAGGCGTCCGCGGCCAGGATCGGCCCGACCCGCATGGTGATGCCGCGCCGTTCGGCCACCTCGACCGAGGTACGCAGCAGCCCGAAGTCGGCGACCGGGGCGTAGTCGATCAGCCCGTCGAAGCGCATCCGGTTCATGTTCGAGTCGGTGGACGAGCCGATGGCCGCCACCACGTCCCGCAGTTGCAGGTCCTCGGTCAGGGCCCCGCACGAGCCGACCCGGATCAGCGTCTTCACGCCGTACTCGTTGATCAGCTCGTGGGCGTAGATGGAGGCGGACGGCATGCCCATGCCGGAACCCTGGACGGAGACGTCGACGCCGTTCCACCGCCCGGTGAAGCCCAGCATGCCGCGCACCGTCGTGTAGCAGCGGGCCTCCTCGAGGTAGGTCTCCGCGATCCACTTGGCCCGCAGCGGGTCACCCGGCATCAGGACCCGCTCGGCGATCTCTCCCGGCTCAGCGCCGATGTGCGTACTCATGGCAAAGATCCTGCCAGGCCGGCCGACGGGATACCGGTTCGGCGTCCGAAGCGGTGGTCCTGTACCCTCGTCGGCGGTGGCGTGTCCGAGTGGCCTAAGGAGCACGCCTCGAAAGCGTGTGAGGGTTTACGCCCTCCGCGGGTTCAAATCCCGCCGCCACCGCTCGTGAGATGCGAGAACGCCCGGTCGATCCGCAAGGATCGACCGGGCGTTTCCCGTTCCGTCGCCGATCAGCTCGCCGGCAGGCTGGCGTCCCGGTGGGTGAGCTGATAGGTGGCGTCGACCGCGTCGGCCTCCAGGATCACCGTGACCGGGCCGGTGGGTAGCGCGCAGGAGATCGTTCGCTCGACGGCGTAGCCGGTCGGCCCGCAGTAGCGCCGGCCGGCCGAGTCGAAAACGGACAGGCGGGCGTCACCGGTGCCGCTGATCCGCTTCCAGGTGATCGATTCCGTGGCCCCGCGCGCGTCGGCCGGGATCGAGAGGCAGACCCCGAAGCGGTCCGCGCCCGTGGTCACCGTGGCACCCGTCGCACCCGCCGGCAGCGCCGGGCAGGCGGGCGGGCCGTCGGTGCGCGCGAAGGCGAGGGAGTACGCACCGTCCGCGTCGCCGTTGCCCGAGTTGAGTACGGCGCGGAACGGCGCCTGGCCGGTCAGCTCGCAGTGGTACTGCCGCAACGAGTACTCGTCGCACACGGAGGCCCCGGTGGCGTCGAGCACCGTCATCTCGGGCCAGCCGGCTCCGGTGGCGTCGCCTGGGAACAGCCCGGTGAGAAGGGCGCCGGCGGGGCTGCTCAGCTGGAGGCAGTCAAACTGGGCCGGAGTGCTCAGGCGTCCCCGCACCGGCGCGTCCTGCCAACCGGTGTCGGACACCGGCCGGCAGTCGGACGGCATCCACGGCAGCACCGCGAGGTGGTACCGCAGGCCGTTGTCGATCACCGCGTCGGGTGCGCCGCCGCTGAGCACCAGGGTGTACCGCCCGGCGGCGGGAATCTCGCACCGCACGTCCGTGCAGACCTTGTGCCCGGCGTCGTCGTAGACGGTCGCGTACTGCCGGTAGTTGTCCTCGCCGGCCGCCTTGATCCGGAAGGTGCCCTCGGTCAGGTCCAGGACGCGGCAGCGGACGCCGCCGAGCGCGCCGGCCGGTGCAGCGTTGTACGCCCCGGGCGTGACCGCCGGACAGCCGCTGGCGTCGCTGAGGTTGCGGATCTGCAGCCGGTAGGTCAGGTCGGTGTCCTCCGGCTCCCACCTCGCGAGGTAGGAGACGACCCGGAAGGTGCCGGTCGACGGCAGTACGCAGCCGTCCTCCTCCGACCACTCGGTGCACAGCACGGCGCCCTGCTCGTCGACGAGCCAGGACGAGAGGTCGTTGTAGCGGTCCGGGGCCCGGTAGACCATGACGCGCTCGCCGGCCGTGCCGTGGAACGGCTGGCAGTTGGTCTGCACCGCCGAGGTCTGGTGCACCGTCAGGGTCGGCTGGTCCCAGGCGAGTCCGGCGGGGTCGGCGCAGCCCTCGGCCCGGTCGAGTCGCGCCACCGCCACCCGGTAGGTGACCGGCTCCCAGTTCCAGTTCCGCATCAGCAGCGTGTACGGGCCGGCGGCTGGCGTCGCGCAGGAACGCCAGGAGTCGTACTCCGAGCACACCAGTTGGCCGGCGTCGTCGTATACCTGCCAGTCGAGGTATTGATTCGCGTACTGCTCGATCCGGACGAGCAGCGGGCCCGGGGTGGCGACCCGCAGCTTCTGGCAGCCGACCCCCTCGCTCGGCGGTACGGTGCCGGTGCCGACCGCCGAGCCCGGGTCACCGAAGGTGGTCAGGGGCAGGGCCGGGCAGCCGACCGACCGCGAGATCCGCGGCATCTTGAGGGTGTAGGCGGCCTTGGTGCCGTAGGTCTCCTCCAGGAAGAGCCGGTACGGTCCCGGCTCTCGGAGCGTGCACTCGGTGGCGTAGCGCACCGAGCAGATCGGCTGGAACTGCCCGTCCAGGATGTTGCCCTGGACGTCCTCGGCGCCTCCCGGGTCGGCCAGGTGCAGCACGGTGCCGGTGGGCTGCGTGAACGTGAAGCAGCGGGCGGCGAGGCCGGCGGGCAGCGTGCCGCTGCGACCGGTCGAGGCGAAGGAGAAGAAGCTCTCGGGCAGGGTGGCGCAGGTGGAGGGCGTGCGCATCGACTCCGCCGACAGCGAGTAGGCGCCCTTGCCGGTGCCGTAGGTGAGCGTCACCGTGATCCGGTAGGTGCCTGCCGCGCCGAGCCGGCAGTCGTTCAGGTATGGGCCGGCGTAGCAGGCGTTGCTGCCGTCGGGACCGGTGACCTGTGCGCCGACACCATCCCCCGAGACCTGCCGGAGCCGGACGAGCAGGGTGTCCTGGTCGACCGTCGAGGTGACCGTCCAGGTGTGTTGCGCGGCGCCGGTGAGCGACGCGCAGTTCGTGACCTTGCCCAGCGGAAGCGGCCCACCGCAGGTGGCGGCCGTGCTGGCGACCGCCGCAGGCTTTGCCGGGGCCGGCGTCGCGGTGGGAGCCGGAGTGGTGGTCGGTGCCGCCGACGGCGCGGTCGCCGGACGCGGTTGCTCGGCCGTCGTCGTCGGGCGCGGCGAGGGATCGGTCGTTGGGGCGGCGGCGGCTGGCCCAGCCAGCAGGCCCGCCGCGGTGGCGCTCAGGGCGGTGACGGCCGCCCATCTCGCCAGCGGTCTCCACCACGGAACGGACATGGTTGTACGCACAATGTACTCCCCCGTTAGAGCTGCGCGATCTGCGCGAGCAGGGAGATGATTCCACGGTGGTCGATGTCGGACAATCAGCTTGTCGGACCGCGCGTGACCGGCCGGTCAGCAGGGGCCGTAGCCCTCGTCGAAGAGGCGGCGGGCCCAGTCCGCGTACCCGGCGATGATCTCCCGGACGGTGACGCCGTCGTGCAGGAACAGGTACGCGCGGTCGCCGTCGCGGGCGAGCAGCCCGGCGAAGCGGTGGCTGCCGGGCGGCGCCGGCAGCGCGGCGGCGCCGGGGTACGCGGCGCGGACCTCGCCGACCGGCGTGCCGGCGCTGATTCCCTCCGGCGTGGTCATCGGGTCGTCGAGCCAGAGCAGGACGAGCCGGTCGTCGACGAAGATCGGGCTGACCTCGCCGTGCCCGGCCAGTGTGGGCCCGCAGGCCTCCTCGTCGGTGCGCAGCAGGCCGCGCCGGGTGAGGTCCTCCTCGGTGTCGCCGAACCCCGCGTTGCGCAGGCCGTTCAGGCTGACCACCTCGGCGGCGCCGACCGGTCGGGCCGGCACGTCCGGCCCATGTGGATGGACGCCGCTCCCGGCAATGGAAGCGGCGGCGAGCAGTGTGGCGATAAAGCCGAATTGTCGTAGTTTCATGCAATCCCCCAGTCCCCAACGGGACCGGGGCGAGGAGGTTGCTGGTGCGGGCCGGATTGGCGCAGTTCCCACTCCTCGGCCAGTTCGTCCCAGTAGTCGGCGGACAGCCCGCGCCGGCCGTGCGCCAACCAGCCGGCCGTGTCGCGCTCCAGGTGCAGGCCCAGCTCGGCGAACGGGTCGATCCACGCGCCCGGCTCGGCGCCGAGCCGGGCCAGCGCCGTGTTGATCGGCCACTGTGCCCGCGGCCGGTCCAGCGCGCCGTCGAAGCGCGGGCCCCAGCTCACGTCGCCGTCCAGCCACACCACCGCCGCCTGGTGACCGAGCCCGCCGGCGAACTCCGCCTCCAGGTACGCCACCGGCCCGCGCTTCGACCAGCGGGCCAACAGCCCCGCCAGCGGCGGCGAGAGGACCAGCCGGAACGGGCGTACCGCGCAGGGCTCCTCGGCGGCGAAATCCGGTGGCTCGCCGGTCAGCTCCGCCACGAGCTGCGGGGTGACCGGCAGCAGCGCGAAGTCCTGCCGGAGCGCGGCCAGCACCGCGTGGTCCAGGTCGGCGGTCTGCTCGCGCAGCAGCTCGACGTCGGCGACCACGGCACTGAGCTGGTAACTCATCCGGTCCTCTCGGCGTCCACAGCCTGTGGATGGAACATGTGTACGACGACGGATCCTGCTGTCGCCCTGGAACGGTAGCCCGCCGCCGGGGGTGGAAAACCCCCGGACCAGGTCGGATGGTTTCCGGCTTACCGCTGCCGAGCGCGATGCCTAGCGTCGATCCCGTGATCGAACTACGTGAGTTGACCAAACGCTACGGGAACCGGACCGCCGTGGACAGGCTCACCGTCCGGGTGCGGCCGGGTGCGGTGACCGGCTTCCTCGGCCCGAACGGGTCCGGGAAGTCCACGACGATGCGGATGATCCTCGGCCTGGACGCCCCGGACCACGGCGAGGCGCTTGTCGACGGCGTCCGGTGCCCGGACCTGACCTGGCCGTGGCGGACCGTCGGCGCGCTGCTCGACGCGCGGCGCTGGTGATCAAGCCCCGGGTGGTGGAGAAGCACGTGGCGAACATCTTCGCCAAGCTCGGCCCGCCGGCGTCGGACACCGACAACCGGCGGGCCTGGCCGTCTTGCGCCACCTCGGCGGCTGACGTCAGACCGGGGCGCCACCGACGAGATACCTCGGGCGTCCGTCGGCGAGCGCGGCCACCGCGTGACGCAACCGCTGCCAGACGTACGGGCGAAGCAGCGACCGTGCGTCGTCGAGTACGACGAAACGCGCCCCGGCCAGCTCGTCATCCGTCGGCCGGAGGTGTTCCACGGACGGCAGCACGCCGCCGTCGAAGATGAACATCAGGCTGTCGTCCCACGGACCGTGCGGGGCCACCCAGTCCATCACCAGCATCGGGCCGACGCGCAGCTCCAAGCCGAGTTCCTCGCGGAGTTCCCGCTCGGCGGTGACGTGCGGCGGCTCGTTCGCCTCGGCCATGCCGCCCGGTAGGTCCCAGTCCGGCTTGTAGCGGGGGTCGACCAGCAGGATCTCGTCACGTCCGTTGCGCAGGAGCAGGTCGGCCCCGACCCGCTTGCGGGGTTGCCGGGCGTTGCCCTCGGCCAGATGGGCCTGCCAGGCTGCCGGATCTCGCTCGTAGAGGGGACGCTCGTCGGCCATGAGGCCATTGTCGGCGGGTCTCATCCGGTCGGCAGCGGCAGCGCCATCCAACTCCGTTCCCGGAACGTGTCGCGAAGTCGATCCAGAAGCTGTGGCACGTCCGGGAAGTGGACGGAATGTGACGCAGCAGTAGTGCGAGATGCCGGAGTTGGCCGAGAACGACGGCGGAACCCAGCCCGTGGGTGAGATCGATGGTCTGATGGGTGACCAGGCACGCCTCCTCGACCCGGGCTTGACCGACCAGCGCGGTGATCATGAGCATTCGGGCGAGCGCCTGACTGCGTACCCGGCTGGTCGGCTGGTCGGTCACGATGTCGTCGAGCACGTGCAGCGCGGCCGTCACGTCACCGAGGCGAAGCAGGCACCGGGCCGTCTCGATGTCGAGTGAGGTGCGGTCGAAGGGGCTCAGCCATGCGGTCGGCGAGGTGGCCGCCTGAGCGAGAGCGGCTTCCGCGAGGCGAATGGACGAATGGCAGTCACCGGCTCGGCCCGACGCCGCGAAACCGCGCGCTTGTAGGGCGAACAGCCGGGCGCGGATCCGCGCGCCACCCTCCTCGTTCGCGACCACGCCGAGCCCGTCCGTGGCATGTGAGACGGCCGCGTCCGCGTTGCCGTCGTGAGATTCGAGGTGGCTGAGACTGCCCTGTATCTGACCGACAAGCAGGTGGTCGTCGCTGTCGACAGCGAGTGCCAGCGCGTCACGGAGATGCCGGCGGGCCGTGGCCGAGTCGCCGGGATCGTGTGCCATCCAGCCCGCCATCTCGTGCAGCGATGCCCCCGCCAACAGCATCGGCCGGGGAAGGGCCGGCGATTGCCTCGCAGGCTGGGAGAACGCGGTGATGTGCGCCAGCGCCGCGCGGTAGAGGTTCCGTCCGCCGATCTGCCGATCGGCGCACCGGAGGGCGTGGAGCAGGTGAGGGCCGGCCTCTCCGGCGACGGTTGGCGGAGCGTTGTCCGGCCGGGGCGGGAGCTGGAACCACAGAATGTGGGCGGGGATTCCCAGTAACCGAGCCCAATGCGCGAGCCGGTCTAGGTGCACCACCGGCGGGCCGGTCTCGATGCGGCTGAGCTGCGCCTGGGTGACCCCGAACCAACCGGCCACCGTGGCTTGGGGCAGCGGCTGCCGACCATGGTAGGGATGGTGGCGGTAGGCGCGGATCACCCGGCCGAGGTGCCGTGCCGCCAGCGCTCGCCGAAGCGGCTCGTGAGACCAGAAGACAGCCGGAACCTCGGGCGCTGCGACGATCCGGTCGCGCTCCGCCCGTTGGCAGGGGGCGCAACGCCCTGAATTGTTGTCCGTAGCCAGCCTGCCCCCGCAGCGGGCGCAACCGGCTCGCCTCGACATCGCGGTCATCGGTTCATTCAACCCGCTGCGTGACTGCTCGGTATACAGGCGGCGCATACGTGGCTGGCTCTGCGCGTACCCGGAAGGGGGGCCGGACCCTCGACCGGCCCGGCCCCCCTGGCGATCAGGTCGTCACCACGCGGACATGTCGGGGAGCTGGTCGATCGAGATGGTCCTCGGGTTGGCCATCGCGGTACGCCACAGCCCGGCCACGTCCTTGCCGCTGCCGTTCCAGTCCCGCGACGCCCAGACCACGTAGTACGGCCAGGCCGGGTCGGAGTTGGGGTTGAGCGGGCTGAACGTCTCCGCCACGCCGGTGGTCTTGGCGCCGCTGACCGCCTTGGTGGTGGCGAAGTCGCTGCCGCTCTGGAAGTAGTCCGAGGTGACCAGGTCGACGTAGCCGTCACCCGGGTACCAGGACGCCAGCGAGGTGCCCTGGCCGCTGGCCATGCCGTTGAACACCCAGACGATGTTGTGCGCGCCGGCGAGCTGCGCCCGCTGGTAGATCAGCCGCCAGAGCTGCTTGTAGGCGTCCTGGCCCTTCTTCGCCCACCACATGTAGTTGTTGTTCGCCTCGTGCAGCGGGCGGAACAGCACCGGCACACCGGCGTCGCCCATCTTCTTCAGCTCGCGCACCACCAGGTCGATGTCCTGGTAGAGCTTGGACGACGGGTTGCTCAGGTCGGGCTGGAAGTCGCAGGGCGCGGAGTAGTTGCCGCCGCGCGGGCAGTACCAGTGCCACTGGAACGCGACGATGCCGTTGCGCGCCTTGGCCCAGTCGATGACCTGCTGGGTCTCGATGCTGCCCCGGGTGTACTCCATGAAGTCGAACGCCACGATCGCCGGGTAGCGGCCGGTCAACTGCTGCACCTTGTCCGCGTCCGGCAGGTCGGTCTGGCCGCTGACGTAGGTGTGCGTGCGCAGGTAGCAGATCAGGTTGCGGGCCTTCGAGTTCGCCTGCGGGTCGGCCGGGGCCTGGCCGCAGTCCGGGCCGGGCGGGGTGGGCGGCTTGACCGCGTACACCTCGAACTCGTAGAGCGAGTAACCCCAGGCGGTGCCGCGTGCGGTGCCGGTCATCCGCACGTACCGGCCGCTGGCCCCGGCCGGCGCGACGTCGTCGGTGCCGCCGTCGCCCGTCGTGGTGCTGAACACCGGGGTCCAGGTGGTGCCGTCGGTCGAGGTCTGGATCTGGTACGCCTTGCCGTACGCGGCCTCCCAGCGCAGCCGCACCGTGTTGATCGGGTACGTGGCGCCCAGGTCGACCTGGAACCACTGCGGGTCGGCGTAGAGGCTGGACCAGCGGGTGCCCCCGTTGCCGTCGACCGCCTGGGCGGCGGCGTTCGGGCTCTCCGTCGACGACGCGGTGACCGGCCGGTTGAGCGCCAGGTTGCCGCTGGGGACGCCGGTCGGATCCGGCGTCGGGGTCGGACTACCGGTGGGGCTCGGGCTGCCCGTCGGGCTCGGGCTCGGTGGCGTGGTGTCGCCGCAGGCCGCGCCGTTGAGCGTGAACGCGGTCGGGGTCGGGTTCGACCCGGTGTAGGTGACGTTGAAGCCGAAGCTCACCGTGCCGCCGGCCGGGACGCTCGCGTTGTAGGAGACGTTGGTGGCGGTGGCGTTCGCGCCGGACTGCGTCTTCGTCGCGTTCCACATGTCGCCGATCACCTGGCTGCCGGGGAACGCCCAGCCCAGCGTCCAGCCGTTCACGGCGGCCCCGGTGTTGGTGATCGTGACGTTGGTGGTGGCGCCGCCGCCCCAGTCGTTGGTGACCTGCCAGGTCACCGAGCAGGCGCCGGCGGCGGCCTGGGCGGCGGGTGTGGTGACGAGCGTGGTGGCCAGTGCGGTGACGGCTGCCGCCGCCCCGGCCAGGCAGGCCCGCGTGCGGGTGCGCTGGATCATGAGGAACTCCCGTACGGGTGATGGTTGCGGGGAGCCCTCGCCGCCCGGACGGGTCGGAGCGTCGGTTGCCCTTCCGGCGTCCGACCCGGCGAAGATATCCACGATGGTCGGCTTAACCGGTTAACTTTGTCAATGCCTCACCATCCGCTGATGTGCACATCAACCCCCTGAACCGGTAAAGAAACCGTTATCGACACTCACCCGCCGCGGGGCGGTGGTCGGTCAGGGGAGGGAGAAGAGAGGGCCGGAGACGACGAACAGGGCCGGCCCCAGCGGGGCCGGCCCTGTTCACGAGAGCGCGGAGGATACGAGATTCGAACTCGTGAGGGTGTAAACCCAACACGCTTTCCAAGCGTGCGCCCTAGGCCTCTAGGCGAATCCTCCGCGAGCCAGGATACAGGTCCCGCGACGGCGGGCCACCCCACCCTCCCGGAAGATCCACAAGCCTTCGGGTAGGCTTGGCGTCACCTCCCGTGCGGCGGTACCTCGTGAACCTCCCCAGGGCCGGAAGGCAGCAAGGATAAGCGAGCTCTGCCGGGTGCACGGGAGGCCTTTCTGTCTCCGGGGCCGGGTAACGTCGCCGCGGGTCGGGTCACGGGGTGGTGGGTGGTCACCCGGGGCCGACCGGCGCAGAATGGCTCGGTCGAGAGGAGGCGGGACGGGTGGCACTGGCCCTTTACCGCAAGTACCGGCCCCGCACGTTTGCCGAGGTCATCGGTCAGGAGCACGTCACCGAGCCGCTGTCGCAGGCGCTGCGCAGCGGGCGGCTCAACCACGCGTACCTCTTCTCCGGTCCCCGCGGCTGCGGCAAGACCTCCAGCGCCCGGATCCTGGCCCGCTCGCTCAACTGTGAGCAGGGCCCCACCCCCGAGCCGTGCGGGCTGTGCGAGTCGTGCCGCGGGCTGGCCCCCGACGGCCCCGGGTCGATCGACGTCATCGAGATCGACGCGGCCAGCCACGGTGGCGTGGACGACGCCCGGGAGCTGCGCGAGAAGGCGTTCTTCGCGCCGGCCCGTAGCCGCTTCAAGATCTACATCATCGACGAGGCGCACATGGTCTCGTCGGCCGGCTTCAACGCCCTGCTCAAGCTGGTCGAGGAGCCCCCGGAGTACGTCAAGTTCATCTTCGCCACCACCGAGCCGGAGAAGGTCCTCGGCACGATCAAGTCGCGGACCCACCACTACCCGTTCCGGTTGTTCCCGCCGAACGTGCTCCGGCCCTACCTGGAGCAGCTCTGCGAGGCCGAGGGCGTCAAGGTCGACCCGGCGGTGTTCCCGCTGGTGGTCCGCGCCGGCGGCGGCAGCGCGCGGGACAGCCTCTCCGTGCTCGACCAGCTCATCGCCGGCGCCGGCCCGGAGGGGGTCGGCTACGCGCGGGCCGCCGCGCTGCTCGGCGTCACCGACTCCGCGCTGATCGACGAGATGTGCGACGCGCTGGCCGCCGGGGACGGCGCGGCGGCTTATGCGACAGTCGACCGGGTCGCCGAGGCCGGCCACGACTCGCGCCGTTTCGCCTCCGACCTGCTGGAGCGGCTGCGCGACCTGATCGTGCTCCAGCAGGTGCCGGACGCCGCCGCCAAGGGCCTCATCGACGGCCCGGCCGACCAGATCGAGCGGATGGCCGCCCAGGCCCACCGGCTCGGTCCGGCCACGCTGTCCCGCTGCGCCGACATCGTGCACAACGGCCTGGTGGAGATGCGCGGCACCACCGCGCCCCGGCTGCTGCTGGAGCTGATCTGCGCCCGGATGCTGCTGCCCGGCGCGGACGACTCGTCCGGCGGCCTGCTCCAGCGTCTGGAGCGGATGGAACGCCGCCTCACGCTGGGCGGCGCCGAGCCGTCGCCGTCCGCGCCGGCCACCCCCACCCAGGAAGTACGCCCAGCCGCTCCCGCCCCGGGCGCGGCTGCCGCCGCGGTCCACCCGTCGACCGCCGGCCCGCCGGCGGCTGCCGATGCCCCGACCGGGCCCGCCGGTGCTCCCGGTCCGGTCGGTTCGGGCGCGGGTGCCGGTGCCCCGCTGCCGACCGACCGGGAGCCGCCCGCCCCGGCCCGTCGTCCGGTGCCGTCGTCGGCGGTGATGCCCGATCCGGCCACGCCCGAGCCGCCCCGTCCGGGCGCGGCGAGTCCCGGCGCGCTGGACGCCGTGGCGGTGCGCCGGGTCTGGCCGGAGGTGGTCGGCAAGGTCAACCGGAGCAACAAGCGGATCGCCGCGCTGATGCGCGACGCCGTGGTGCGTGACCTGGACGGTGACACGCTGGTGCTGACCGTGAAGTCGACGGTGCTGGCGAAGATGATGGCGGATCACGCCGCCGTGCTCACCGACGCGCTCTACGAGGAACTGGGCGGTCGCTGGCAGATCCGCTGCGAGGTGGCCGGCGAGCGGGGCGGCGCGTCGCTCGGTGGCCCGTCCCGACCCGCCGCGCCGGCCCGACCGGCATCCCCGCCTCCGGAGCCGCCCGCCCGCCCGGAGCCGGGTGGGACCCACCCGGCCGGCGCGGCCGACGGTGCGGGTCGAGCCGGTGGCGCGCCCGGCGGATCGGGGCGGGCGAACGGCGCGGGTGATGGTGTGAACGGCCGGAACGGGGCGATGCGGTCCGCCGGCGGCGCTCCCACCGTCGACCCGGCGGAGGACTGGCCCGAGCCGGCGCGCCCGGGTGGCGCGGCCGCCGGCGCGGGAGAACGGCCCGAACCGGGTGGTGCGCCCGCGATGGCGGACGAGTGGCCCGAGCCGGCCCGCCCGGGTGGCGCGCCGAGCACGGACGGGGCGTCGGCATCCGCTCCACCGGCCAGCGCGTCGGCCGCCCACGCCGCACCGGCCCCGCCGAGACCGGCCGGGCCACCGGCGCAGCCGGCCGCGTCCACGGGTCCGCCGGTGAGCAGCGCGATCGCGGCAGCCCGGGCGGCTGCGGCGGGACGCGGCCCGCGTACCGGGCAGGCGGCCCGGAAGACGGCCGAGGCCGACTGGGCCGGTGAACCGCCGTACGACCCGGACTTCGACGGCCCGGTGCGCGGCGGCGCGAAACGGTCCGGCGGTGCCGCGCCGGCGAACTTCGAGGGCTTCGACCCGGGCGACGAGCCGCTGGACGAGGTCATCGACGAGCGCACCGCGCGCGAGTCCAGTGAGGAACAGGCGGTACGCCTGCTCCGCGACGCGTTCGGCGCCGAGCGGATCGACGAGGTGGACGCCCGGTAGGGCACCCCGCCCTGCACTCCACCGGTGGCTGGAGGCGTTCGGCCGTCGATCGCTTCACCCGGACGAACAGACGTGGTGGCGGCCACCGGCACGGCCGGGCCGGCGGTGTCGGGGCCCGGCGTGGGCGGCCACGCCGGACGGGGTGGGGTCGGTCCCAGCGGATAGGCTGAGCGGCGGCCGAGCAGACGAGTGCGAGAAGGAGCGGTCCGTGCGCCCAGGTGGACAGCCGAACATGCAGCAGATGCTGAAGCAGGCGCAGAAGATGCAGCAGCAGATCGCCGCCGCCCAGGCCGAGCTGGCCGACGCGGAGCTGACCGGCACCGCCGGTGGTGGTCTGGTCACCGCCACCGTCGCCGGCACCGGTGAGCTGAAGGCGATCAAGATCGACCCGAAGGCGGTCGACCCGGAGGACGTGGAGACGCTGGAGGACCTGGTCGTCGCCGCCGTGCACAACGCCGCCGAGGCGGCCCGGGAGCTGACCGAGAAGAAGATGGGCCCGGTCGCGGGCGGGATGGGCGGCCTCGGCCTGCCCGGGTTCTGAGCCGACAGATGTATGAAGGCGCCATCCAGGACCTGATCGACGAGTTGGGCCGGCTGCCGGGCGTGGGCCCGAAGAGCGCCCAGCGGATCGCGTTCCACGTCCTGTCGGCCGATCCGGCCGACGTCAACCGGTTGGCCGGCGCGCTGCGCAAGGTCAAGGAGCTGGTCCGGTTCTGCACGACCTGTTACAACGTGGCCGAGTCCGAGCAGTGCCGGATCTGTCGCGATCCACGGCGTACCGATGAGGTGCTCTGCGTGGTCGAGGAGCCGAAGGACGTGGTGGCGATCGAGCGGACCGGCGAGTTCCGCGGGCGCTACCACGTGCTCGGCGGCGCGATCAATCCGCTGGAGGGCATCGGCCCGGACAATCTGCGGATCCGGGAGCTGATGACCCGGTTGGGCGGCGGTGAGGTCCGCGAGCTGATCCTCGCCACCGACCCGAACACCGAGGGCGAGGCGACGGCGACCTATCTCGCGCTGATGGTCAAGCCGATGGGGATCGCGGTCACCCGGCTGGCCAGCGGCCTGCCGGTCGGCGGCGACCTGGAGTACGCCGACGAGATCACGCTGGGCCGCGCCTTCGAGGGGCGCCGGGCGGTCTGAGTCGCCGGCCCGGTGGTGGGCGGTCCGCCCGCCACCGGGCCGTGATGTGAGGCGGCCTCGGAAGGTGTCGGCTTGATAGCGATTGCCCTTCGCCCGTTCCTCTTCTGTGTGACATGCCATAACCTCCCGCTCACGGACTGAGTCACAGCTCGGCGTGAATACATGCGCATGACAGAGGTGAGAGATGCAGGCGAGCAGGCTGAAAACGGCCGTGGCCCTCGCGGCCGCGGCCGCCCTGGCGGTCGGTGCGTCCGGGTGCGCCAAGAGCGACCGGGACGACGAGGGTGGGAGCGGCGCCAAGAGCGGCGGCACCTTCGTCTTCGCCGGTGCCGGGGACCCGAAGAACTTCGACCCGATCTTCAACGACGACGGTGAGTCGTTCCGGCCGATCCGCCAGATGTACGACACCCTCGTGCAGAACAAGCCCGGTACCGCCGAGCTTCAGGGTGCCCTGGCGGAGAGCTGGGAGCACGACCCGGACGGCAAGGTCTGGACCTTCAAGCTCCGCAAGGGCGTGAAGTTCCACGACGGCACCGACTTCAACGCCGCCGCGGTCTGCTTCAACTTCGACCGCTGGTTCAACATGAAGGGCGCTGCCGCCCAGTCGCAGATGATCTACTACTCGGACACGTTCGGCGGCTTCGCCAAGAACGAGGCCGAGGGCGTGGGCCAGCCGGTCTACAACAAGTGCGAGGCGAAGGACGACGGCACCGCCGTCGTCACGATGAACCAGTACAAGGGCGCCTTCCCGGGTGCCTTCGCGCTGACCGCGCTCTCCATCGCCAGCCCCGAGGCGCTGAAGAAGTACGACGCCGACACGGTGAAGCAGAACGGAGACTCGTTCGAGTACAGCGCGTTCGCCAACGAGCACCCGGTGGGCACCGGTCCGTTCAAGTTCGCGGGCTGGGACAAGACCAAGGGTGAGATCACCCTGGAGCGCAACGCCGACTACTGGGGCGAGAAGGCCAAGGTCGACAAGCTCGTCCTCAAGATCATCAAGGACGAGAACACCCGGAAGCAGGAGCTGCGCGCCGGCACCGTCCAGGGCATCGACTTCCCGGCCCCGGCCGACCGGAAGGCGCTGTCCGGCGAGGGCTACCAGGTCCTCGACCGTCCCGCGTTCAACATCCTCTACCTGGGCATCAACCAGAAGAACCCGAAGCTGAAGGACCTGCGGGTCCGGCAGGCGATCGCGTACGCGCTCAACCGCCAGCAGCTCGTCCAGACCAAGGGCCCGGGTGGCACCAAGGTCGCCGACGAGTTCATGCCGGACACCGTGCTCGGCTACGCCCCGGACGTGCAGAAGTACGACTACAACCCGGAGAAGGCCAAGCAGCTTCTCAAGGATGCGGGCGCGGAGAAGTTGACCCTCAACTTCTACTACCCCACCGACGTGTCCCGGCCGTACATGCCGAACCCGCAGGAGATCTTCACCGTGCTGGCCAACGACCTGAAGGCCGTGGGCATCACGGTCAACGGGGTGGCCCGGCCGTGGAACGGTGGCTACAAGGACGACGTGCAGCAGTTCGGCAAGCACGACCTGCACCTGCTCGGCTGGACCGGTGACTACAACGACCCGGGCAACTTCGTCGGCACGTTCTTCGGCCGCGGCAAGGTCGAGTTCGGCGACCAGGGCATGACCGAGATGTTCGAAGCCATCACCAAGGCCGACGCCACGGTCGACGAGGCCGGCAAGAAGGCGGCCTGGGAGCAGGTCAACCGCGACATCGCCACCAAGTGGCTGCCGGCCGTGCCGGTCTGGCACGCCCCGCCGGCCATCGTGGTCACCAAGGACGTCAAGGGTCTCGTCGCCAGCCCGCTGACCGACGAGCGGTTCAACACCGTCAGCGTCGGCTGAGGCAGCATCCACCGCTGACGCCACACGCGGAATCGGCCCGGGCCGGGCTCTCGCTCCCGGCCCGGGCCGACCCGCTGTTCAACCGAGAATCTGGTGTGTGAGAGATGTTGCGAGTCATAGTTCGCCGCCTGTTGCAGCTGGTGGTGACCCTGATAGGGCTGTCCGCGCTGGTCTTCGTCTGGCTGCGGAACCTGCCCGGCGGCCCGATCGAGGCGCTGCTCGGTGAGCGGGCCACGCCGGAGCGGCGCGCGCTGCTGGTCAAGGCGCTCGGCTACGACCAGCCGATCCTGGTGCAGTACGCCAAGTTCATGCAGCGGTTGGTGACCGGCGACTTCGGCAACTCGATCCGGAGCGGTGACCCGGTCACCGAGGTGATCGGCCGCGCCTTCCCGGCGACCGTCGAGCTGGCCGCCGCCGCCATGATCATCGCGATCGGGCTCGGGGTGCCTCTCGGCTACCTCGCCGCCCGGCACCGCGGCCGACTGCTCGACAACCTGAGCATCGGCGGCACCCTGCTCGGCATCTCGATCCCGATCTTCTTCCTGGGCTACCTGCTCAAGGACGTGTTCACGCAGAACATGCACCTGTTCCCGCCGTCCGGCCGGATCAGCACCGGGATGGACAACACCGACATCACCGGCTTCTTCGTGCTGGACGGGCTGCTCACCCGGGAGTTCGACGCCACCGGCGACGCGCTGTGGCACCTGATCCTGCCGGCCATCACGCTGGCCACCATCCCGCTCGCGGTCGTCGTCCGGATCACCCGGGCCAGCGTGCTCGACGTCCTCAACGAGGACTTCGTCCGTACCGCCGAGGCGAAGGGGCTGCGGCACAAGACCATCCGCGGCCGGCACATCCTGCGCAACGCGCTGCTGCCGGTGGTCACCACCATCGGCCTGCAGACCGGCGCGTTGCTCTCCGGGGCCGTGCTCACCGAGCGGGTCTACAACTGGGGCGGTCTCGGGACGCTGATCTACGACTCGATCAGCGGCGGTCGCGACTACCCGGTGCTCCAGGCGCTGATCCTGCTGGCCGCGCTGGTCTTCGTGGTGGTCAACCTCCTGGTCGACCTCTCCTACGCCTTCATCGACCCGAGGGTGCGTGTGCGATGAGCGATCCGATCACCCGGCCCACCGTGGGCTCGCCGCGCGAGAGCGTGGACCCGTCGGCCGTCACCGAGAAGCCCGAGGGCACCCTGCCCCGCGGCCTGGACCGGCTCGGCGAGCGCAAGCGCGCCCGGCTGGAGCAACTGGCCCAGGCGACCGCCGACAAGGGTGGCGTCAGCCTGGTCCGGGACGCGTTCCGCCGGCTGCGGCGCAACCCGACCGCGATGGTCGGCGCGGCGATCGTGGCGCTCTTCGTGCTGGTCGCGATCTTCGCGCCGCTGCTGGCGCCGCACGACCCGGCGCAGCGCTTCGACGAGCTGACCCGCAACCTGACCGTCGACAACATCCCCGGCGCCAGCAGCGAGTTCCCGCTCGGCTCCGACCCCCTCGGCCGGGACTTCCTGTCCCGGATGATCCACGGCAGCCGCCAGACGCTGTTCGTCGGCGTGCTCGCGACGCTGATCGGGCTGGTCCTGGGCGTGCTGGTGGGCGCGCTCGCCGGCGCGTTCGGCGGTTGGGTCGACAACATCCTGATGCGCTTCACCGACGTCATGCTGGCCCTGCCGGCGCTGCTGCTGGCGATCAGCCTGGTGGCCCTGGCCAGCCGGTCCAGCCAGTGGACGGTCATCCTCGCGGTGGCCATCGTGAACGTGCCGATCTTCGCCCGGCTGCTGCGCGGTTCGATGCTCGCCCAGCGGGAGAGCGACCACGTGCTGGCCGCCCGCGCGCTCGGCGTCAAGCGCGGGGCGATCGTGCTGCGGCACATGCTGCCCAACGCGATGACCGCGGTGATCGTGCAGGCGACGCTGACGCTCTCCACCGCGATCCTGGAGGCCGCGTCGCTCTCCTTCCTCGGCCTCGGTGACCCCGACATCAACCGCGCCGAGTGGGGGCTGATGCTCGGCGTGGACGGTCAGCGGTACTTCGAGGTCCGCCCGGAGCTGGCCTACTTCCCGGCCGCCGCGATCATCGTGGTCGCGCTCGGCTTCACCCTGCTGGGCGAGGGCATGCGCGAGGCGATCGACCCGAAGAGCCGGCGGTGAGCGCGGTGTGGACCAACGACCAGCACGGTGAGGACGTGACCCGATGAGCCTGCTCGACGTACGCGACCTGAGCGTCGTGTTCCAGCGCAAGGGTGAGCGGCCGTTCACCGCGGTCGACGAGGTCAGCTTCAGCGTGGAGCCGGGGCAGACGGTCGGCCTGGTCGGTGAGTCCGGCTGCGGCAAGAGCGTCACCAGCCTGGCGATCATGGGCTTGTTGCCGAAACGCGGCAACAAGGTCACCGGCGAGGTGAACTTCGACGGCGCCGACCTGCTGAAGCTGCGCCCGGAGGACCTGCGGGACCGGCGCGGCCGGGACATCGGCATGATCTTCCAGGACCCGCTCTCCTCGCTGAACCCGGTCATCCCGATCGGCACCCAGGTGGCCGAGGTGCTCGAACGGCACCGGGGCATGGACCGCAAGGTGGCGCTGAAGGAGGCCCGGGAACTGCTCGACGCGGTCGGCATCCCGGACCCGACCCGGCGGTTGAAGGAGTACCCGCACCAGATCTCCGGCGGCATGCGGCAGCGCGCGCTGATCGCCATCGCGCTGGCCTGCAAGCCGCGGCTGCTGATCGCCGACGAGCCGACCACCGCGCTGGACGTGACGATCCAGGCGCAGATCCTCACGCTGCTCAAGCAGCTCGTCGACGAGACCGGCACCGCGCTGATCATGATCACCCACGACCTGGGCGTGGTGGCCGGGCTCTGCGACACGGTCAACGTGCTCTACGGCGGCAAGATCGTGGAGCGGGCGGCCCGGCACGAACTGTTCGCCCGGCCCCGGCACCCGTACACGCACGGGCTGCTCAACTCCGTGCCGAGGCTCGACTCGCCGCGCGGTGAGCGGCTGCACGCCATCCGCGGCTCGGTGGCCGACAACATCCCGTGGGCGGAGGGCTGCGCGTTCGCCCCCCGGTGCGACAACGTGGTGGACGCCTGCCTCGACGGGCCGCCCCCGCTGGAGCCCACCGCGAACGGCGGCGACCTGCGCTGCAACAACCCCGTTTCCGAGGAGGTGGCGGTCCCGTGACCGAGTCGACCGAGCGGACGACCGAACCCCTGATCGAACTGCGCGACGTCAAGGTCCACTTCCCGATCAAGAGCGGCGTGCTCGTCGACCGGACCATCGGGCACGTCTACGCCGTCGACGGCGTCTCGCTCACCATCAACAAGGGCGAGACGTACGGGCTGGTGGGCGAGTCGGGCTGCGGCAAGTCCACGCTCGGCCGGGGCCTGCTGCGGCTGGTCGAACCGACCGCCGGGGAGATCGTCTTCGACGGTACCGACCTGCGCTCGCTCAAGGCCGAGCCGATGCGCCGGATCCGCCGCCGCATCCAGATGATCTTCCAGGACCCGCTGTCCAGCCTCGACCCCCGGCAGTCGGTGGAATCGCTGCTGGTCGAGGGCCTCAAGGCGCACGGCCTGGCGAAGGACAAGGCGGCCGTCGACAAGCGGCTCCGGGACGCGCTCGCCGCGGTCGGCCTGCCCGCGTCCGCGCTCAGCAAGTATCCGCACGAGTTCTCCGGCGGCCAGCGCCAGCGCATCGGCATCGCCCGCGCGCTGGTGCTCGAACCGGACCTGATCGTCGCCGACGAGCCGGTGTCCGCGCTGGACGTGTCGATCCAGGCCCAGGTGCTCAACCTGCTCGACGAGTTGCAGGAGGAGCGCGGCCTCACGTACCTGATCATCGCGCACGACCTGGCGGTGGTCCGGCACATCGCCGACACGGTCGGGGTGATGTACCTCGGCGGCCTGGTGGAGGAGGCGTCCAGCGACGACCTCTACCGGGAGCCGATGCACCCGTACACCCGGGCGCTCATGTCGGCGGTGCCGGTGCCCGACCCGCAGGTGGAGGACCGCCGGGAGCGGATCCTGCTCGCCGGCGACCTGCCGTCACCGGCGAACCCGCCGGCCGGCTGCCGGTTCCACACCCGCTGCCCGTGGGCCCAGCCCACCCGCTGCGTCGACGAGCGGCCCGCGCTGCGCGAGGTGCTCGACGGGCACCGGGTGGCCTGCCACTACGCCGAGGACATCGCGGCCGGGCGGATCCGGCCGCACGAGGTGGAGCCGGAACTGGTCCGGCCGGACGACGGGGCGGCGCCGGGCGACACCGGCGAACTCATCCCCACCCCGTGACCCACCGGACGCGTCGGCCCTTCCGTCGGGGCGGGCCGACGCGTCCGTCCGGCTCAGCCCTCGGGGCGGTTCAGCAGGCCCACCGCGACCGTGTGCACCGCGTCCAGCGCGGCCGGGTCGGCAAGCGGCGCCGAGCCGCCGGTGACCGCGTACCACTCGTCGGCGTCCTTGTACTGCACCCGCAGCGCCACCCGGCCGTCGGCGTGCTCGGTGCGCAACGTCAGCTCCCCGGTCACCACGCCCACCTCGTCGGTCATCACCCCGCCCGGGCCGGCGGTGATGTCGGCGGTGCGGTTCGCCGGGCCGGCCGGAGCGCCCGGCGCGGCGTCGGCGGACATGCCCGCCCCGGAGACGTCGGCGGGCGCGGCCTGCTGGCCGTCCGCGGTCATCCCGGCCGAGGCCGGACCGGTCGGGGTCGGGTCGGTGCCGGCCGCCGCGGCGTCGTCGCCGGAGGCGTCCGGCGTTTTCTCCGGCGCCGGTGTGCCACCCGCCCCGGTCACGGCTTGCTCGCCCATGTGCAGCCCTCCAGCATGTCGGTGAGGGCGGCCTTCTCGGCACTCGTCACCGTCAGCCGCCAGTAGTGCTTGACCGTCACCCAGTCCGCCGCGTACTGGCACCAGTACGACCGGTTCGCCGGCTTCCACTGGGACGGGTCCTGGTCACCCTTTGCCCGGTTCGAGCGGAGGGAAACCGCGATGAGCTGCGGCCGGGTCTGGTCGTTGGCGAAGTCGCCGCGCTTCGAGTCCTCCCACTCGTCCGCGCCGGACCGCCACGCGTTGGCCAGCGGCACGATGTGGTCGATGTCCACGTCCGACGGGTCGGTCAGCACCACCCCGTCGTAGGCGCTCTCCCACCGCCCGCCCACCACGTTGCAACCGGAGAGCTTGATGTTCTCCCCGTCGCGTTGCAGCACGGTGTCCCGGACGTCGCAGTTCTTGCCGGTGTCCCGCCAGTGCGGGAACCGGGAACGGCTGTAGCCCTTCATCGACCCGGCCGAGGCCACGGTCAGCTCACCGAGCTGCTGGTTCACGTTCCCGGAGGCGCTCGGCGGCGCATCCGGCTCGGTGACCGAGCCGTCGCAGCCGACAGCGCCGAGGGCGAGCACCGCGGTGAGCGCGGCGGTCAGCCCGGCTCGGACTCCTGATCTCGTACGCACAGACGACACCTCTCCAGCTTGCGGGCTCCGGGCGAGTCCGCACAGTACCCGGCGGCGGTTTCCGTGATTCGTGGCGTAGGTGGGGGGATCACGGGCAGAGTGGATGGACGTGACATCTGCCGCTCCCGCACTGCGTACCCGCTCCGCCGCCGGACGCGGCACGCTGCTCGCCGCGATCCTCGCCTCCGGCATGGTGTTCCTGGACAGCACCGTGGTCAACGTGGCGCTGCCGCGCCTCGGCGCCGAACTGGACGCCACCGTGGCGGGTCTGCAATGGACCGTGAACGGCTACCTGCTCATGCTCGCCGCGTTCGTGCTGCTCGGCGGCGCGCTCGGCGACCGGTTCGGCCGGCGGCGGATCTTCCTGCTCGGGGTGGTCTGGTTCGCGGTCGCCTCGGTGCTCTGCGGGCTGGCCCAGGGCACCGGCTGGCTCATCGCCGCCCGGTTCCTCCAGGGCGCCGGCGGGGCGCTGCTCACCCCCGGCTCGCTCTCCGTGCTCCAGGCCAGCTTCCACCCCGACGACCGGGGCCGGGCCATCGGCACCTGGTCCGGCCTGTCCGGCGTGTCCACCGCGCTCGGTCCGCTGGTCGGTGGCTGGCTGATCGACGCGCTCTCCTGGCGGTGGATCTTCTTCGTGAACCTGCCGCTGGCCGTGGGCGTGGTACTCGCCGCGATGCGCTGGGTGCCGGAGAGCCGGGACGAGGCGGTCTCGCGTACCGGTGGACACGGCGGATTCGACGTGGCCGGCGCGTTGCTCGGCGCGCTGGCGCTCGGCGGGATCACGTACGCGCTGATCGACGCCCCGGCGCGCGGCGCCGCCCCGGCGGTGCTGGCCGCCGCCGTGGTCGGACTGGCCGCCGTGGCGGCCTTCGTGCTGGTCGAGCGGCGGCGCGGGGACCGCGCGATGCTGCCCACCGGGCTGTTCTCCAGCCGACTCTTCTCGGTGCTCAACATCTTCACCGTGGTGGTGTACGCGGCGCTCGGCGGGTTCACCTTCTTCCTCGCCGTCTACCTCCAGAACGTGGTCGGCTGGTCGGCGCTGCTCACCGGCCTGGCCACGGTGCCGATGACGTTGCTGCTGCTGGTCGGCTCGCCCCGGGCCGGCGCGCTCTCCGCCCGGATCGGCCCCCGGCTGCCGCTCACCGTCGGCCCGGTGGTCGCCGCCGCCGGCCTGCTGCTGCTACGCCGCGTCGGGCCGGGCGCGTCGTACTGGGTGGACGTGCTGCCCGGCGTGGCGCTGTTCGGCGCCGGGCTCACGTTGGTGGTCGCGCCGCTGACGACGAGCGTGCTCGGTGCCGTGGCGGACCGGTTCGCCGGGGTGGCGAGCGGCTTCAACAACGCCGCCTCCCGGGCCGGTGGCCTGCTCGCGGTGGCCGCGCTGCCGTTGCTGGTCGGGCTCTCCGGCACCGGGTACGAGCAGAAGGGCGCGCTTGCCGACGCGTACCGGGGCGCGCTGCTGTGGTGTGCGTGCCTGCTGCTGGCCGGCGCCCTGCTCGCCGCCGTCCTCATCCACCGCCCGAAGGTGAAAGGAGGGGCCCCTTCTTAACGCCTCCGGTAGAGAAGGGGCCCCATCTCACACTCGGGCCATTCGGGCGCGGGTGTTAAGAGGGGGCCCCTCCTATGCAGAATGCGTTAAGAAGGGGCCCCTCCTTGCACGTCAGGCGCGGGTGCGGTTGACGGCGCTGGTGACCGCCTTGATGGAGGCGGTGACGATGTTGGCGTCCACCCCGACGCCCCACACCGTCCGGCCGTCCACCTCGCACTCCACGTACGCGGCGGCCTGCGCGTCACCGCCGGAGGCGAGCGCGTGCTCGTGGTAGTCGAGCACCCGTACCGCCACGCCCAGCGACTGCAACGCGTTGACGTACGCGTCGATCGGGCCGTTGCCGACCGCGGTGAGCGCGCGGGTCTCGCCGCCGAAGCCGACCCGGGCCTCGATCTCGACCTTGCCGTCGACGGTGCCGATGGTGTAGCCGGCCAGCGTGACCGCCGGGTCGACCTGGTGGTCGACCAGGTAGTTGCGGGCGAAGATCTCCCACATGGTGCCCGGCTCGACCTCGCCGCCGTCGTGGTCGGTGACCGCCTGCACCACGCCGGAGAACTCGATCTGGAGGCGGCGCGGCAGGTCGAGCTGGTGCTCGGACTTCATGATGTACGCGACGCCGCCCTTGCCGGACTGCGAGTTGACCCGGATGACCGCCTCGTAGGTGCGGCCCAGGTCCTTCGGGTCGATCGGCAGGTACGGCACCGCCCAGGTGAACTCGTCGACCGGCACCCCGGCCGCGGCGGCGTCGGCGTGCAGCGCGGCGAAGCCCTTGTTGATCGCGTCCTGGTGGGAACCGGAGAACGCGGTGTAGACCAGGTCGCCCGCGTACGGGTGGCGCTCGTGCACCGGGAGCTGGTTGCAGTATTCGACGGCACGCCGGACCTCGTCGATGTTCGAGAAGTCGATCATCGGGTCGATGCCCTGGGAGAACAGGTTCAGGCCCAGCGTCACCAGGTCCACGTTGCCGGTGCGCTCGCCGTTGCCGAACAGGCAGCCCTCGATCCGGTCGGCGCCGGCCAGCAGGCCCAGCTCGGCGGCGGCCACGCCGGTGCCCCGGTCGTTGTGCGGGTGCAGGCTCAGCGACAGGCTGTCCCGTCGGGGCAGGTGCCGGTGCATCCACTCGATCGAGTCGGCGTAGACGTTCGGCATCGCCATCTCGACCGTGGCCGGCAGGTTGACGATCAGCTTCCGGTCCGGGGTCGGGTCGACCACCTCGATCACCGCCGCGCAGACCTCCAGCGCGTACTCCAGCTCGGTGCCGGTGTAGGACTCCGGCGAGTACTCGTAGTGGATGTCGGTGTCCGGGGTGTGGATCTCCGCGTACTTCTGGCAGAGCCGCGCGCCCTGGGTGGCGATGTCGGTGATGCCGTCGCGGTCCAGGCCGAAGACCACCCGGCGCTGGAGCGTCGAGGTGGAGTTGTAGAAGTGCACGATGGCCCGGCGGGCGCCGCGCAGCGACTCGAACGTGCGCTCGATCAGGTGCTCCCGGCACTGGGTGAGCACCTGGATGGTGACGTCCTCCGGGATCAGGTCCTGCTCGATGAGCTGCCGGACGAAGTCGTAGTCGGTCTGGCTGGCCGACGGGAAGCCGACCTCGATCTCCTTGTACCCCATCTGCACCAGGAGCTGGAACATCCGGCGCTTGCGCTCGGGCGACATCGGGTCGATCAGCGCCTGGTTGCCGTCGCGGAGGTCGACGGCGCACCAGCGGGGCGCGGCCTCGACGCGGTGGGTCGGCCAGGTGCGGTCCGGCAGTTCGACCCGGAACTGCCTGTCGTACGGGAGGTAACGGTGCACCGGCATGCGGCTGGGGCGCTGCTGGGCGAACGGATCGGTGACAGGTTGAGCCATCTCGGAGTGCTCCCTGGAACATGTGGCGTCAGCAGATCGGAAGGTGTCGGCGAGGTGCCGGGCGACGGTGCGCGGCGGTGCCGAGGAGAAGTTCGGATGTGCTGGACGGCGCGGTTCAACTCCGCGACGAGGTGCCGGCCGGTCAGGCCTCGTCGCGGCGACCAAGGAGAAGGTACGCCTGCCACATGACAGGGTCACCCTACGTGGTGGGACGGACGGTGGGAAGGCCGGTCCGGACTATGGGACCAGAGTCACCGCTTCGGTGGACGCAGGCGTCGCGCCCAGCCGGGGCGTCCGCTCCGCCCGGGCCACCGCCGGCCCGATCACCAGCCCGACCAGCACGAAGATCGCCGCCGCCGGGTACCAACCCCAGCCGCCGGTGCTCACGCCGAGCGCGGTCAGCCCGGCCGGCGCGACCAGGAACTGCACCTGGGAACCGAGCCCGAACGCGCCGACGTACGCGCCGCGCCGGGCGGCCGGCGGCAGCGTGGCGGTGAGCCCCCACGTGCCCGCCGACTCGATCAGCTCGGCCAGGATGAGCAGCGTCGCGGCGGCCACCAGCACCACCACGGTGAGTAGCCCCCGGGTCTGCCCGGAGACCGGCACGACCACGCAGAACAGGGCGATCAGCAGCGCGCCCCGGCGGGACGCCCGGGCCGCGCCCGGCGCGCTGTCCGCGCCCCGGCTGGCCCGCACCTGGAGCAGCACGATCAGCACGGTGTTGAGCAGCACCAGCGCGGCGATCAGCGTCTTCGGCGCGTCGGTGCGGGTGAGGATCCACAGCGGCAGCACGGTCAGGTAGAGCGTCTGGTGTGCGGTGAGCAGCCCGGACAGCAGCGCGACGGTCATGAACGGGCGGTCGCGCAGCACCGCCAGCCGGCTCGTCGGCCCGGTCGGGCGGGCCACCTCCGGCAGCCGGGGCAGCCGCCGGACGAAGCCGGCGGTCACCAGGAAGACGGTGGCGATGAACCAGACCATCCCCCGGTACGCCCAGATCGTGTCGACGGCCAGCACCAGGCCGCTGATCAGGGCGCCCAGCCCGAAGCCGACGTTCAGCGAGGAACGCTGGTAGGCCATCGCGGTGACCCGTTCCTCCGGCCGCAGCACGTTGATCGAGTAGACCTGGCGGGCGGTGCCGGCGGCGGCGCCCACCACGGCCAGCGCGAGCACCACGGCGAGGAACCCGGCGAAGCCGCCGACGAGCGGGTACGAGGCGAACAGCGCTGCGTCGAGCAGCAGGCCGACGATCCAGACCCGCTGCGGGCCGTACCGGTCGGTGAGCGCGCCCAGCGGGACGGTGCCGAGCAGGGACGCCCCGGCGGCGAGCGAGAGGCCGAGACCGACCTGCGCCGGACCGAGCCCCAGCGCCCGGGTGAAGAAGACCGCGCTGCCGGCCTGGAACAGGCCGTTGCCGACGGCGTTCACCATGGCCTGCACGGCCAGGGCGCGGGTCAATCCGGCCGGCGGTACGACGTGCCGGACGGCGGTGTTGATGCTCTCCCTGGCCCCCATGGCCGCTGAGCAAACCGGGGCCACGCGCTCCGGTCGAGCCATTTAGGCTGGGCCGAATCCTGCGTCCGGGGGTGCGTGTGTCCGAGTTGCGGTTCACCGTGGCCGACGTCGCCGGCGTACGGTTCGCCGTGTCGCCGGCCAACGAGACGGTCATGAGCATGTGGGCGGTGCGCGACCCGGTCGGGCACGCGGTGCACCTGCCCTGGATCGACCGGGCCCGGGTCACGCTGCGCCGCCCGGAGGTGGCCGCCCGGGTCCGCCCGCTGGTGGAGCTGACCCGGCCGCGTCGCTGGCTGCCCGACTTCCTCACCCCGGCGGCCCGACCCGACGTGGGGATGGCCGAGCAGCTCGACCAGATCGCGGCGACGCCGCCGCAGGTCGTGGTCCAGGATCTGCTGGCGACCGAGCCGAGCGGGCCGCTGAGCCCGTTCGGGGCGGCGTTGCTCGCCGACCCGCGCGGCCTGCTGCCGCAGCTCGTCGACGCGGTGCGGGTCTGGCACGACGAGGCCATCGCGCCGGACTGGCCCCGGATGCGGGCGCTGCTCGACGCCGATGTGGCCTACCGGGCGGCCCAGCTCGCCGAGGGCGGCGCGGGCCGGTTGTTCGCGCAACTCCATCCGAGCCTGCGCTGGTTCGGCGACCGGGTGGTCAGCGACGACCCGTTCGAGCGCGACTTCGACCTGCGTGGCCGAGGGCTGGCGCTGAACCCGGGAGTGTTCACCTACCGGCGGGTGCTGTGGAACCTGCTGGAGGACTCGCTGCCCGGCGGGGCGTATCCGGTCCGGGCGATCGGGACGCTCTGGGAGCGCGCCCCGGCCCCGCCCGGCGACCCGCTGGCCCGGGTGCTCGGCGCCGGCCGGGCCACGTTGTTGCCGCTGCTCGACGCGGCGGTGACCACGACCGACCTGGCCCGGCTCACCGGGATGTCGGCCGGGAACGTCTCCCAGCACCTGTCCGCGCTGCACGCCGCCGGGCTGGTGGCCCGGTTCCCGGCCGGGCGGCGCGTGCTCTACCGCAACACCGAGGTCGGCGCCGCCCTGCTGCGCGCCGCCCGGGGCACCTGAGCCGGCCGGGTCGGGTGCGGGCGGTCGCCGTCAGCGCAGCAGCAGGGCGGGGAGGGGTCGGCGGCGGCGGAGCGCGGTCTCCCGGGCGTACAGGTCGGGTGGAAGCGTGGCCGGGTCGCCGAGGCGGCCGACCGCGGCCACCACCAGCGGCCGGACGTCGTCGGGCAGGTCCAACTCGGCGGCGAGACGGCGGCGGTCCAGGCGGGTGACCTGGCGGACGTGCAGGCCGAGCGCGGTGGCCTGCACGGTGAGGTGGGCGACGGCCTGGCCCAGGTCGTACGCGCTGCGCTCCGGGTCGCCGCCGGCGTGCGCGGCGAGCAGCAGGGCGGCGGCGTGCCGGGCCCAGCCCTGGTCGGTGTCGGGCAGGCCGACCAGGATCCGCTTCCACGTCTCGTCCTGCCGGCGCCCGAGCGCGAACCGCCACGGCTGCGCGTTGCCGGCCGAGGGCGCCCAGCGGGCCGCCTCCAGCAGCGCGGCCACCTCGTCGGCGGTCAGCTCGGCGTCGGGGTCGAACGCACGAGGGCTCCAGCGGAAAGCGAGCAGCGGGGTCAGGTCGGTCATGGGTAGAGCGTCCCTGATGCCCGGTTTGTCATCCAAATCAGGGTGGAGTGATGTGGGCAATGCCACCCGTAACGGACAAAGAGCTACGACGTTCCCGGCGTCGGCGCGTCCCGGCCCACCGGCTCCCCCTCGCTCACCGCCCCGGCCAGCTCGACGGTCGCCGGCGCCGGGCCGGGCGAGCCGGTCAGCGTGAGGCTGCCGAGCGTGGCGCGGACCGCCACCGGGGTGCCGTCCTCACCGAAGCAGTAGACGCCCACGTCCAGCGGTGCGTTCAGCGAGGCCGAGGTGGAGTCGACCGCGTAGCACCGGCCGGTGACGCCGGCCGGCGGCGGGGCGGGGGAGACCGCCAGCGGGGCCCGCCGGTCGGTGAGCACCTCCAGCCAGTCGGTGAAAGGGTGCTGCACGCGCGGGTCCAGCCGGCGGGGCACCGCGTCGTCGGCGTCACCGAGGCGTACGCACCCGGCGGGCCCCGTCCAACCGGCCGAGGGCAGGGCGCACTGGAAGAGCCCGTCCGAGGTGGCGGCGAGCGAGACGTCGACCGTGCCGTCCCGCCCCCAGCCGGGCACGTCGACCCGCCAGCTTCCGTCGTTCCCGCTGGTCACCGCCACCGTGCGGGTGGGGCCGTCGGGCGGCGCGAACGCGTACGTGGCGGTGAGGTGCCGGTCCTGCGCGGCGGCGGCCAACCCGGCCAGCTCGTCGCGGGCGGCGTCGACCTGCACCGGCACGGGATCGACGGTGCCGGCCGGCGCCGAACCCGGCGGGTCGGCGACGCAGGCGGCCAGCAGCGTCGGCAGGGTGAGCGCGAGTGCGCCGGACAGCCGGCGGGCCGCGCGTCGATGAGCGTGCACCGGGTCATTCTGCGGTGCGACGGTGGCTCCGGTCAGCCCACCGTACGGCTGTACCGCTTGGCGTGTCGCACGACGTCCGGGCCGGTGCCGCCGGGCGTGCCGCGTGACGCCCGGGGCTGGTGAGCCGCCCCACGCCGGGCCGGATGGTGGGATCACCCGACCCGGCCGCACGGCCCGCCGGATACCCTGAGGGCGTCTGACACGCGCCGCCGGACCTTCAGACCCGGCGGCGTCGGCACGCTCAGGGTCGTCACCGGGAGGGAGTGCACAGTCGTGGCACTCGTGGTGCAGAAGTACGGCGGGTCCTCCGTCGCCAACGCCGAGCGGATCAAGCGGGTGGCCGAGCGCATCGTGGCGGCCCGCAAGGCGGGCGACGACGTGGTCGTGGTGGTCTCCGCCATGGGCGACACCACCGACGAGCTGCTCGACCTGGCCAACCAGGTCAGCCCGCTGCCGCCCGGCCGCGAGCTGGACATGCTGCTCACCGCCGGGGAGCGGATCTCCATGGCGCTGCTCGCCATGGCCATCCACAACCTGGGGTACGAAGCCCGCTCGTTCACCGGTTCCCAGGCCGGCGTGATCACCACCTCGGTGCACGGTCGCGCCCGGATCATCGACGTGACCCCGGGCCGGCTCAAGGGCGCGCTCGACGAGGGCGCGGTGGTGATCGTCGCCGGCTTCCAGGGTGTCTCGCAGGACACCAAGGACGTCACCACGCTCGGCCGGGGCGGGTCGGACACCACCGCGGTGGCGCTCGCCGCCGCGCTGCACGCGGACGTCTGCGAGATCTACACCGACGTGGACGGCATCTTCTCCGCCGACCCGCGGATCGTGCCGAACGCCCGGCACATCAAGCACATCACCTACGAGGAGATGCTGGAGCTGGCCGCCTGCGGCGCGAAGGTGCTGCACCTGCGCAGCGTCGAGTACGCCCGGCGCGCGGGGTTGCCGATCCACGTCCGTTCGTCATACTCGACCAACACCGGCACCATGGTCACCGGATCGATGGAGGACCTTCCCGTGGAACAGGCACTGATCACCGGGGTCGCCCACGACCGCAGCGAGGCGAAGATCACCATCGTCGGGGTGCCCGACGAGCCGGGCGCCGCCGCGCGGATCTTCGACACCGTGGCCGGTGCCGAGATCAACATCGACATGATCGTGCAGAACGTCTCCACCGAGGGCACCGGCCGCACCGACATCTCGTTCACGCTGCCCAAGGCGGACGGGCCGACCGCGATGGCCGCGCTCAGCAAGATCCAGGAGCCGGTCAAGTTCAAGGGCCTGCTCTACGACGACCACGTCGGCAAGGTCTCCCTGATCGGCGCCGGCATGCGTTCCCACCCGGGCGTCGCCGCCGGCTTCTTCGCCGCGCTCGCCACCGCCGGCGTGAACATCGAAATGATCTCCACGTCCGAGATCCGGGTCTCCGTGGTCTGCCGGGACACCGATCTCGACAAGGCGGTCAAGTCGATCCACGACGCCTTCGAGCTGGGTGGTGACACCGAAGCCGTCGTCTACGCCGGCACCGGGCGGTAGCGCGGATGCCGTCGCTGCCCACCCTCGCCGTGGTCGGGGCGACCGGTGCCGTCGGCACCGTGATGTGCCAGATCCTCTCCTCCCGCCGCAACGTGTGGGGCGAGATCCGGCTGCTCGCCTCCGAGCGCTCGGTCGGCCGTCGGGTGCCGTGCCGGGGTGAGGAGCTGACCGTCCGGGCGCTCACCGCCGACGCGTTCGACGGCGTCGACGTGGCGATGTTCGACCTGCCCGACGACGTCTCGGCCGAGTGGGCGCCGATCGCGGTGTCCCGGGGCGCGGTGGTGGTGGACAATTCCGGCGCGTTCCGGATGGACCGGGACGTGCCGCTGGTGGTCCCCGAGATCAACCCCGATCAGGTACGCAACCGGCCCAAAGGGATCATCGCCAACGCCAACTGCACCACGCTGGCGATGATCGTGGCGATCGCCCCGCTGCACCGCGAGTACGGCCTGCGCGAGCTGGTCCTCGCCTCCTACCAGTCGGCCTCCGGGGCGGGGCGGACCGGGGTGGACGCGCTGCACCTCCAGCTCGGCAAGATCGCCGGTGACCGGGCGCTCGGCTCCCGGGCCGGCGACGTACGCCAGGCGGTCGGCGAGGAACTGGGCCCGTTCCCGGCCCCGTTGGCGCTCAACGTGGTGCCCTGGGCCGGCTCGCTGGCTGACGGCGGCTGGTCCTCCGAGGAGCTGAAGCTCCGCAACGAGTCCCGCAAGATCCTCGGCCTGCCCGACCTGAAGGTCTCCGCGACCTGCGTACGGGTGCCGGTGGTGACCGGTCACTCGGTCGCCGTGCACGCGGTCTTCGCCACCGAGGTGGCCGCCGAGGGGGCCCGCGAGGCGTTGCGCAACGCGCCGGGCGTGATCCTGGTCGACGACCCGGCCGCCGGGGAGTTCCCGATGCCGATCGACGCGGTCGGCACCGACCCGTCCTGGGTCGGCCGCATCCGCCGGGCGGTGGACGATCCACGCGCGCTGGACCTGTTCGTGACCGGCGACAACCTCCGTAAGGGCGCCGCCCTCAACACCGCCCAGATCGCCGAACTCCTGGCCAAGGAGCTCACTTCCCACGCGCGTTGATCTTGCACTTTGTGCCCCGGCAAAAGGGGTGAATGCCACGCGGGTGGGACCGAAAGTGCAAGATCGCCGTGAGGAGAGGGCGGCGGTCAGGCGGCGGATAGGTGGACGCCGTCTCGGCCGTGTCGCTTCACCGCGTAGAGGGCCTGGTCGGCGCGGTGCAGGGTGCGCTCCGGGGGCTCGTCGGGGCGGGGCAGCGCGATGCCGACGCTGATCGTCCGGCCGGTGCGGCGGGCCGCCTCGGTGAGCCGCTCGGCGATCCGGACCGCCTCCTGCGGGTGGCTCACCTCGATCACCGCGAAGAACTCGTCGCCGCCGGTCCGGTACAGCTCGTCGCCCTGCCGCAGCGCGCCCTCCAGCGCCCGGGCCAGTCCCACCAGCAGCCGGTCGCCGGCCTGGTGGCCGTACGTGTCGTTGACGTGCTTGAACCCGTCCACGTCGATGGCCAGCAGCGCGGTACGCCCCGGCGTGGCGGTGGCGATCCGCTGCCCGAACGGGCCGGTGTGCCGCAGCCCGGTGAGCGGGTCCGAACTGGCCTGCTCGCGCAGCCGCGCCAGCGTCCGTAGCCGGTCCAGACAGGTCCACGCCTGCCCGGCCAGCAGCTCGATCAGGTTGACCGTGGTCGGGTCGGGCCGCAGTGACCGTCCGTCGGCGACCAGCAGCACACCGCCGCTCGACGGCGTGCCGACCGGCACCGCCACCAGCGTGCGCGCGCCGGCCCGGGTCAGCGGCAGGTACTCCTCGGTCGGCGGGTGCCCCGCCTCGCCCAGCGTGTACGCCGACCCGTAGCGGTGGGCGCGGTCGATGATCCGGTCCAGCGTGGCGGGGCCGGCCTCGGCCAGCTCGGCCCGGATCCGCGCCTCCAGTTCCCCCGGGGTGTCGGTGGGCGCACCCAGCCGGGGGCCACCGCGACCGGTGAGCACCAGCACGGCGGCGGAGAGCGCGGACACGTCCCGGGCCGCGGCGATGGCGGCGGTCATCAGGTCCCAGTCGGTTCCGGCGGCGGTGAACGCGGCGGCGTGCCGGAGCAGCTTCTCGCTGCGGCTCTCGGCGGGTGGGCCGCCGAGCGCCGCGATCCGGGCGCCGAGCCGGTCGGCCAGCCGCTCGGCGGTCTCCTGCCAGGGCGCCAGCGTGACCGGCTCGCTCCACTGGAGATCGAGCACGCCGATCGGGCGGCCGGCCGGGTCGCGTACCGGCACGCAGAGTTCCGTGGTGACGTCCGGGCGGATCGGGAGGTAGTCGGGGTCGGCGGCGACGTCGGGCACGGCGGCGGTCTCGCCGGAGGCGTAGACCCGCCGCACCACCGACGGTTCGGGCCGGTGCCGGGCCGGCCCGGCATCGTCGGCGGTCGCCGGGACGTGGGAGAAGACCTGCCAGGCGCCGGTGGCCGCGACGCACCGGAGGCGGTCGTGGACGCGGAGCAGAACGGAGGCGGTCGCCGGGGTGTGCCGGGCGAGCGCGGTGACGGTCCACTGGCACGCCTCCGGCACGGTCGACGCCGTGGGAAGGCGCACCGTGACGTCGCGGAGGACTCGCTCGTGATCCACGTCGTTCCTGCTCGGAGGGGGTGGGTTCGCGATCAAGCGTACTCAGCGGGACCGCCGTCGACCTTCGTACACATGTGCTATCCACAGGCTGTGGACGCGGCCTGTGGGCAACGCGTGGGCCGGGGCGGCGGTAGCGTGAGGGTCCCGGCCCGAGGAGGCGCCGATGCTCATCGCCCAGCTCAGCGATCCGCACGTGACCACCGGTCCGCTCGCCGCCGAGCCGGCGGCCGGCCTGCACCGGGCGCTCGGCACGGCGCTCGCCCTGCGCCCCCGGCCTGACTGCGTGGTGATCACCGGCGATCTCACCGGCCACGGCCGGCCGGACGAATACCTCGCCCTCCGCGAGATCGTCGGGCGGTTCCCCCTGCCGGTCCACCTGGCCGCCGGCAACCACGACGACCGCGAGTCGCTGCTCGACACGTTCGGCGGCACCCCCCACCTGGCCGGCGGTTTCTCCGCGCACTACCACGTCGACCACCCGGAGGTGACGCTCGTGGTGCTCGACTCGCTCACCCCGGGCGGCTCCGGCGGTCGCCTCGGCGACGAGCAGCTCGACTGGCTCGACGGGGTGCTCGCCGGCCGGCCGGAGGCGCCCGCCGTCGTGTGCCTGCACCATCCGCCGGTCGCGGTGGGCCTCCCGGCCGCCGACGCCATCGGGCTCGCCGACGCCGACGCGCTCGCCGCCGTGATCGCCCGACACCCCCACGTCGTACGCGTCGCCGCGGGCCACCTGCACCGCCCGGTGACCAGCGCGTTCGCCGGTACGGTGCTGACCTGCGCGCCGAGCACCTGGATCCAGGCCAGCCTGACCATGGCCGACGGGGACGAGATCGGCTGGGTCGCCGAGCCGACCGGGTTCCTGCTGCACCGGGTTGCCGACGGTGGCTGCGTCACGCACACCGTCCAGGTCAGTCACGCCGCCGGCCGGACGTGCGGGTTCTGACCGCTCCGGTGTCCCTGCTCTGGTATGTCGCGTACGGGTCGAACCTGCACGCCGCGCGGCTCGACCGGTACCTGCGCGGCGGGCGCCCGGCGGGCGGGCTGCGCACGTACCCGGGCTGCCGGGACTGCCGGCCGCCGCGCCGGACGGTCCCGGCGCTGATCCCCGGCGGCGTCTACTTCGCCGGCGAGTCCCGCGCCTGGACCGGCGGCATGGCGTTCTACGACCCGGAGCTGCCCGGCCGGGCGGCGGTCCGCGGCTACCTGGTCACGGCCGAGCAGTTCGCCGACATCGCGGCCCAGGAGATGTACCGGCCGCCCGGCGCGGATCTGGCCGGGATCCGCGCGGCGGTCGCGACCGGGCGGGCCACGCTCGGTCCGGGCCGGTACGAGACGCTGCTGCGGGTCGGGGAGCGCGACGGCCAGCCGATGCTCACGTTCACCGCCCCGCACCGCGCGGTGGCGGTGCCCTGGACCCGACCCGCCCCGGTCTATCTCGGCATGCTGGCCCGGGGGCTGCGGGAGGCGCACGGCTGGGGTGTGGCGCGCACCGTCGACTATCTGTCCGGCCGGCCGGGTGTCGCCGGGCGGTGGAGCCGGGCGGCGCTCCGGACGCTGGTCGGCGCCGCCCACGTCGCGGTCGCCGACCCGCCCTCCGGTCTCCAGGTCGAGTTCGGACAGTCCGCTCCGGCCGCCGGACCGGTGGACATGAACGGCCGTTCGGCCGGCGACGGATGGCCCGCCGGGAGTTTTTCCGGTCAGGAAGGTTGCCACAGCAACGTTTTCGGCGTGACATGAGCGACGGCGCCGGCTCCCTGGTCCCTGGGGGCCGGCGCCCTTTCGTGGGCCGGCGTGCGCCGTGCGGGAATTCACCCGACGGTCATGTCGGACTCGTCGGGCAGACCGGCACGGGTCGCCTGGTGCGGTGAACATTCCGAATGCCACCCCGGTCGACCTGCGGCCCGGTGGATGAGAAGCTACCCCGGGCGGGGCGGCGTTCCCCCGAGTGCCGCCTTCCGCGATCGACCCCTGTCACGGCACGCATCAGGGTCGCCGGGCGAACCATCGTCCGGGCAACCACGCGCCGGTATCTCACGAGGAGTTCCATGTCCGTCCCCGGGATGCGCCGCCGGGCCGCCGTCGGCCTGGCCGCACTCGCCGCGACCGCGTTCACCGCCGTCGCCGTCACCCCCGACCAGGCTGAGGCCCACTCGAAGCCGGTCGACGTCCAACTGCTCGCCATCAACGACTTCCACGGCAACCTGGAGCCGCCGACCGGCTCCAGCGGCACCATCGACGGGCAGGCCGCCGGTGGCGCCGAATACCTGGCCAGCCACCTGAAGGCCATGCGCGCCGCGGCGCAGGCGCAGGGCAAGGGCACCGTCACGGTCGCCGCGGGCGACCTGATCGGCGCCTCGCCGCTGCTCTCCGCCGCGTTCCACGACGAGCCCACCATCGAGGAGATGAACCTCGCCGGGCTGGAGTTCGCCAGCGTCGGCAACCACGAGTTCGACGAGGGCGCCAAGGAGCTGCTGCGGATGCAGCGCGGCGGCTGCCACCCGGTGGACGGCTGCGCCGACGGCACGCCGTTCGAGGGCGCGAAGTTCAAGTACCTCTCCGCCAACGCGTTCAAGACCTCCACCGGCCTGCCGCTGATGCAGCCGTTCGGCATCAAGATCGTCAAGGGTGTGCCGATCGGCTTCATCGGCATGACCCTGGAGGGCACCCCGAACATCGTCAGCCAGCAGGGCGTGGCCGGGCTGCGCTTCACCGACGAGGCCGACACCGCCAACAAGTACGCCAAGATCCTGCGGCTGCTCGGCGTCAAGAGCATCGTCGTGCTGCTGCACGAGGGTGGCGTGCAGAACGGCGGCGGCATCAACGACTGCACCGGGTTCAGCGGCCCGATCGTCGACATCGCCAACCGGATGGACCCGGCGATCGACGTGATCGTCAGCGGTCACACCCACGCCGCGTACAACTGCAACATCAACGGCAAGCTGGTGACCAGCGCCAGCTCGTTCGGCCGCCTCGTCACCGACATCAACCTGAAGATCGACCCGCGTACCCGGGACGTGGTCAGCGCGTCGGCGAACAACGTGGTGGTCACCCGGGACGTCGCCAAGGACCCGGCCTCGACCGAGCTGATCAGCCGGTACAAGACCGCGCTCGGCCCGGTGGCCGACCGGGTGGTCGGTGAGACCACCACCGCGATCACCAAGACCCAGGAGAACCTGTACCAGACCGGGGTCGACGCCAACGGCAAGCCGACGTACCAGACCGGTGAGTCGCCGCTGGGCAACGTGATCGCCGACGCCCAGCTCGCCGCCACCGACACCGAGCAGAACGCGGTCGCCGCGTTCATGAACCCCGGTGGTGTCCGCGCCGACCTCGACGCCGGCCCGGTCACCTACGCCGAGGCGTTCACCGTCCAGCCGTTCGCCAACAACCTGGTGACGCTGGACCTGACCGGCGCGCAGCTCTACTGCATGCTGGAGCAGCAGTTCACCGTGGCGCGGGTGCTCTACGCGTCCTCGTCCGTGCACTACGTGGTGGACGTCAACGGCACCACCGCGCCGGCCGGTACGCCGTGTGCCGGCAGCCGGGTGGTCCGGGGCAGCCTCACCATCAACGGCACCCCGGTGACCGACACCGCGACCTACCGGGTCACGGTGAACAACTTCCTCGCCGGTGGCGGCGACGGCTTCAGCGTCCTGACCGGCGGCACCAACGCGGTGACCGGCCAGATCGACCTGGACGCCTTCACCGCGTACCTGACCGAGAAGTCGCCGGTGTCCGCGCCGGCGCTGGACCGGATCCAGACCACCGCGGAGGTCCCCGCCGCCTGACCCGTACCGCCAGTGGGCCCCGGAGCACTGCTCCGGGGCCCACTGCCGTCTCTCTTCCCCCACCGTCCACACCCACCTTCGGCGCGTTGATCAAGGAGTTTGCGTCGAGAACGCGCCGCGCGGCGACGCAAACTCCTTGATCAACGAGCGGGTCGTGGGTGGTCTGCCATGCTGGGGCGGTGAGTGCGACCTGGCGTCATCTGCCCGCCCCGGCCCGTGAGATCGCCGCGAGCGCCACGGACGCGGTCGACGCCGCCCGGGACCGGGACGCCGAGGCGTACCGGCCGGCGGTGGAGCGGCTCGCCGCCGCCGACCGGGCCGGGCTGGTGCTCGGCGGCGCGGTGCGGCTGCTGCTGGAGGAGGGGCATCCGGACGGGCTGGACGGCGACGACGTACGCCAGGTGCTGGAGCGTTGCGTCCGGTCGGCCGCGACGTGGTGGCCCGAGGTCGACCCGCACGTGCTGCTGGTGCTGCTGGCCGGCGCGCTCGGCGTCTACGACCCGGGCGACGACGACAACCCGCCCGACCCGGCGGCGGTCGCCCGGCACGCCCCGCTGCTCGTCGCCGACCTGCTGGCGGTCACCGGACGCCCGTTCGCCGACTACCTGAGCGCGGCGTTCGCCGAGGTGGCCCGCACCGAGCTGCACGACTGACGGGGCGGGGCGGACGCTTACCGTCCACCCCGCCCCGCTCCCACCAATCAGGCGGTGCCGGCGACCTCGAACGAGTACCAGTTGGCGTACTCGCTGAACGTGCCGTCGGCCTTGACCGCGTAGACCGTCAGGGTGATCCAGCCGCTGGTCTGCGGCGTCCACGTCACGGTGGCCCGACCGTCACCGTCGGCGGTCACGTCGGTGAACTCGCCGTCGTCGCCGAACGCGTACCGGTAGGTCGCCACGTCGGTCCACCCGGGCGGCGGCGAGAAGGTGAAGGTGCCGGGCACCCCGACCCCGCCCACCGGGCTCCCGTCGGCCGGCTGTCCGTAGACGTCGGAACGCACCCCTGGCCACGGGTCGAAGTAGGCCCACCAGGAACGCTCCTCCGAGACGAACCCGTTGGCGCTGCGGCTGCGCACAGTGACCCGGTAGCCGTTCGGATCGGTGGCCCGGAAGCTGAAGTAGGCGACGCCGTCCTCGTCGGCCCGTCGAGTCTCCGGCGGGTCGTTGTTGAGAGTGATCTCGTACTCTTCCACCCCGGTGAGGCCAGCCGCCGGGGTGAGCCTCAGCAGCACGTCCTTGTTCCACTCCGGTGGTCCGTCCGGCGTCTCCACCTGCGGTGCCGACGACGGCACGTACACCTGGTAGACCACCGGCGTGGAGACGTTGCCGGCAAGGTCGATCGAGCGCACGGTGAGCCGCTGCGGGCCGGCGCCGTTCGGACTGAGGGTCACCGTCGCCGTGCCGCCTGGTGAGTCGGCCCGCACCGTGCCGGGATAGCTCAGCGGGTCGGGGCAGACCAGTTGGCCGAGGTCACCGCTCCACTCGCAGACGTTGACCCCGAGGTCCCCCCAGCGGTACTGGAAGCCCGCCACGTCCTTCTTGCCGTTGCCGGAGAACGTGAAGACACCCGGCTCGCCGGCCGGCACCCACTGGCCGCTCTCCGCGGAGGGGTAGTTCGACGACGTCACCGTCGGCGCCGCGGGCGCGGTGGCGTCATAGCTGAAGTAGCACTTCTTCGACCAGGCGGACGTGTCCGCGCCGTCGCCGACGCGTGCCTGCCAGACGTACGAGGTGCCGTCGGCCAGCGCGTCGGCGGGCAGTTGGACCGTGTTCGCCCGGCCCGAGCTGCCGTGCTCGCCGCTCAGCTCCCGCCGCTGCTCCGGGTGACCGACCGGCCAGAACGCCACATCGGTACGCAGGCTGCGCTGGTCCCACTCGTCGGCGTCGGAGCCAACCGCCTGGAGCACGTGGGCGAAGGAGCCGATCTTCGGGTACGGCCGCAACTGGGTGCAGGCGAAGCCGCCGTTGTAGAGGCGCGTGTTGTCGACCGTGGGCAACGAGTTGTACTGCACGCTGAGCTGGACCTGCTTGTACCAGTTCAGCTCACGCGCGTACGTCGGGTCCGACTCGTACTGCTCCGGCACCCGGAGCAGGAAGGTGATCCGCCGCTGCTTCTGCGCCACCGCTTCCTGGACGGCGGTGCCCACGTCGAAGGAGATGGTGGCCCGGGGGCAGTACTCCGGCGTCACGATCTCGTCGAGCTTGCCGATCGGCTCCGGCTGCCGGTTCCAGGTGGGGGTGGAGCCCACCTGCTTCGTACGCCAGATCTCGATCGCCCGCTTCGTGCAGTCCGCGGCGGTCTGCTCCTGGATGAAGACCTTTCCGCCGTAGATCTTCCGACCGCCCTCGAACTGGGACAGGTCGAAGGTGGCATAGATCCGCGAGGTGTGCGACTTCCCGGCGTCGTCGACCCGGGTGCCGAGCGGCATGTTGACGCCCTCGGCCCAGTTGTACGCCTTGGCGGGGGTGGCCGAGTCGACCCAGCCGCCCTGCACCTGGGGTGGGGTGGTGTAGTGCGGCGCCGCCACGGCGGCGCCGTCGGTGGTGACGACCGTCAGCCCGGTGACCCCCAGGGTCAACCCGAGCAGGCCGATGAGGCCACGACGTGGCCTGACACTGAACACAGTGGATGTCCTCCCGTTGCCGTCCGGGCGCCCGCCCGGACAGTTACGGGCATCAAACCGTTCCCGTGCGGGGCGGGCAACGGCCTTTCGGTCGATCACCGGACGCGCGGGGGACGTACTTCCGACGCGGTCACGGGCTCGCGGCCAGGAAGACGAACGCGGCGAGCAGCACCAGGTGCACCCCGCCCTGGAGCACGGTGGCCCGCCCCGGCACCACGGTGAGCACGGCGGTCACCGCGGTCAGCGCCAGCAGCGTCATCTGGGTGCCGCCCAGCCCCAGCAGCAGCGGGCCGTCCAGCCAGATCGAGGCGATCGCGATGGCCGGGATGGTCAGGCCGATGCTGGCCATAGCCGAGCCGAGCGCCAGGTTCAGACTGATCTGCACGCGGTCCCGGCGGGCCGCCCGCGCGGCGGCCAGCGTCTCCGGCGCCAGCACCAGCAGCGCGATGACCACGCCGACGAACGCCTGCGGCAGGTTGGCCGCCTGGACGGCGGACTCGATCGCCGGGGAGATGGTCTTCGCGTCGCCGACCACGGCGACGAGCGCCACCACCAGCAGCGCCAGGCTGGCCAGCGCGGTACGCGTGGACGGCGGTTCGGCGTGCCCGTCGCCGTCGGTGTCCTCCGCCAGGATGCTGCCCTCCTGGGTGACCGGGAGGAAGTAGTCGCGGTGCCGGCCGGTCTGCACCATCACGAACAGCAGGTAGAGCGCGAGCGAGGCGACCGCCGCGAAGGCGAGCTGACCGGGGGAGAACTCCGGGCCGGGCCGGCTGGTGGTGAACGTGGGCACCACCATGCTGAGCGTGGCGAGCGTCGCCACGGTGGCCAGCGCCCCGCCGGTGCCCTCCGGGTTGAAGACCGCCACCTGCCGGCGTAGCGCGCCGAGCAGCAGCGACAGGCCGAGGATGCCGTTACAGGTGATCATCACGGCGGCGAAGACGGTGTCCCGGGCCAGCGCCTGCGTCTTGTCCCCACCGCTGATCATCAGCGTGACGATCAGGCCGACCTCGATCACGGTGACCGCGACCGCCAGCACCAGCGAGCCGTACGGCTCGCCCACCTTGTGCGCCACCACCTCGGCGTGGTGGACGGCGGCCAGCACGGCGACGGCGAGCAGGGCGGCCACCAGGAAGATCAGTGGACCGGGCAGCTCCCGTCCCCACGTGAAGACGAGGAGGATCACGGCGAGCACGGGTACGACGGTGGTCCAATCGGTCAGGCGGGATCGGATCATCGCTGGCATGCGTCTACCTTGCCAGGTGAACCGGTCGGCCGCCCGCGGCCGGGAGATCGTCTGCGCTGCGTCTCGCCCGTCGGTCGTCCTCAGCCGGTTCCGAGGCCGGCGGCGAGGCCGGTGATCGCTGTCGGGGCGAGGGGCTCGCGGGCGACCTGGGCGAGTACGTCCTGACCGGCTGGTCGCTGGCGGATCTCGGCCGGCGCGATGCGGTCGGCCGCGGTCAGGGCGCGGCCGGCGTTGACCGGATCGTTGACGTGGAGGTAGACGCGGGCGGCGTCGATCAGGTACGCGGCGCGGTGTTCGGGGGGCAGCCACCGCCAGCCGTCGCGAGTGGTCACTTTCTCGTGCCGGGCGATGGCCTGTCGTGCGTCGCCCAGCTCCGCCATCGTGGTGATCCGGGCAAGCTCGACCGCCGTGGGTCCGAACCCGGTCCGGTGGTGGTCGTGACCGTCGCCCACCCGTGCGGCCATCTCGGCGGCCTCGTCGATCAGCCCGACGGCGGTGCGGGCGTCCCCGTCGCGGCATGCGGCCAGGGCGGCCTGGACGAGGAGCGTTCCGCACAGGGACAGCTCGTGCGGGGAGCCGTACTCGATCACCGGCGGGGCGATCCGGTAGGCGGCGGCCAGCATCGCCGACGTTGCCAGCCTCGTCCGCCCCGACTCGCGGAGGACCGGGCCGAGCTGCACGGCGGCGGCGGCCACCGAGAGCCGGTCTCCGGTGGCGGCGATCATCGCCCGGTCGACGGCCAACCACGCCACATCGGTGGCACCGAGCTTCGTCAGCAGCGACGCCGTCACCCGGTACGCCTCCACCAACGGCGTCCGGCTTGCCTCGGGATCGTGGGCGTGGGCGCGCTGCGCGTCGGTCAGCAACTGCGGCACCAGGTCGTTCACCTGGGGATAGCGGGCGTACTGGAAGGTGCTCCACGCGTGCGCGACCTCCCGCGACAGCGCCTCGACGGACAGCACGGGACGGCGAGCGGCCGGGCGTCCCAAGGCGATCTCGTAGCTCGACAGCGCCGCGCGGATCCGCTCCACCCCCTCGACGCGCTCGGTCACCCCGAGCGGTTGAGCGTGTCGACCGAGTAGCACCGCCGTGTCGATCCGCAGGGCGGCGGCGATGTCCTGAAGTGTCGACACCTTGTCCAGCGACCGGACACCCCGCTCGACCTTGTCCACCCAACTCTTCGACTTACCCAGCCGGTCGGCCAGCATCTGCTGGGACAGCTTGCGTCGACCCCGCCAGTACGCCACCCGCCGTCCGACCGGTAGCAGATCAGTGCTGTTCACGGCGCCACCGCCGGTCCGGCACCGCCCGGGTCGTCTCCTCGGCCGGTATTCGGTCCGCCTCGGCCTGCTGGAGAAGCCGTTGCCGGGCGGCCTCTCGCTCCGCCTCCTGGATCTGCTCGCCCCGGTTTCCGGACGGAACCTTCTGATTCATCCCTACCTCCGCTGGTAGGGGCGCGACGGCGTGTTCGGAAGGATCGACACCACCGCGCCCGGCTCCAGGCGGGCCACTTCTCAGCGGTACCGGACCGAACGTGATCCGCCCTGATAACAGCATCGAGTGACGAGTCGATTACTTTAAGGTGGCGCGTGTCCGCTGGACGAGCGGGCTGTCCGCTGTCAGGACGCGGACCGGTACGACTCGTAGACCTCGCGCAGCGCCGACGCGTCTTTCGCGCCGGTCTGCTCGACCCGCCGGAGCACCTCTCGCGCCCGCCACCAGTTCGAAGGCACCACCCGTCCGGAGCGGATCGCCTCGGCGGCGACCGCGCTGGCTTCGTCGGGTTGATCAGCCGCGACCAGCGCCAAGGCCAGGTCGAGACGCGCGGAAGCGGAGCGTCTGGGGCGGTCGCCACCATCTCCGCGCGGATCCAACTCCGCCAACACGACTCGGGCGACCTGCTCCGCAGCCGGGTCGCCCGCCCAGGACAACGTCGTCGCTGTGTACGCCAACGCCTTCGTCGGGTCGTACCGGTAGTGATGCTCGGCCCGCTCCGGCACGGACAGGTTCGCGGTGACCCGCTCCAAGCGGTCCAGCGCATCGCGGGTTCGCCGGACGTCACCGACGCGTGCCCAGACCCGAGCCTCCTGCGCCGTCGCCTGGATGTGCGCCGAGCTTGCCCGGGGCGCCACCCGCTGGGCCTGCTGTGCCAGTTCGATCGCCTGCCGGTGGTCGCCCGAGGTGAGCCGGTCCCACGCCCGGGTCTCCAGGCACCACGCCTGGATCTCCGCATGCTCGCCGTGTTCGGCGAGCGTGGCTGCGGCGGCCAGATGCACGCCGGCCGTGGAACGCTGCTCTAGGTCGATGTGCACCGTCGCCCGCAGCACGGTCAGCCAACCGCCGGCAACGATCAGACGCCGCCGCTGCGCGAGGGTGCCCCGGCCGTCGAGCAGCCGACCCACGTACGCCAGATGCCGCCGCACCATCGGCAGCAGGTCCACCGGCCGCGTGGTCGCGTAGGCACTCGCCAGGTCGTCGACGCCTGCCTCGATCCGGGCCAGCGTCTCGGCACTCACATCACTGGCGCGTACCCGTGCCAGCAGTTCGTCGGCCTCCGCGTCGTGGTCGACGGGCTGCCCGACGAGCCGCACGAGTGCCCCACCAGCCTGAAGAACCTCATCAAGGTGCCGGGCCGTTTCCGGCGTCGGAGCCTTGGCGGCGGCCTCCAGATCGTGCAGATGACTCTTGCCCCGGTGCGCGAGCTGCCCGAGCGCCCGCAGGGACAGCCCTCGCCTGGCGCGCAGCGCCCGTAGCTGGGCCCCGAAACGCGGATCGACGTGCGACACGACGAAGCTCCCAGCGCAGGAAGGAGGAACGCGCCCCACCACATCGGAAGGTACACCTGAACGCCACGCTATGTGACGTCACGCACCTTGGCGAGCGGCTCAGATTCGAAGATCGCTGGCCGGGACATCTCGGCATCCTATTTGCGACTCGATCCTGCCTGCCGTCATAGCGGCGAGTGGTTCGCGTGCCGTAGCGTCGATGCATGACGACGGTGGTGGTATCGCTCGTGGGGTTGGCGGTGTTGGTGCTCGCGGTCGTTGTCTTCGTGAGTCGCCGGGACCGGGATCGTCTCTCGTCCGAGGTGGATTCGACTGCGGTCCGCCAGGCCAGTGCCAACCAGCATCAGCACGAGGCGGAGCGGCACTTCGGGTCGGGCATCGCCGCGAGGCATCAGAATCCCCCCAGTACGTAGGCCCGCCCGGCTCAAGCCAGGCCGCGTGGTGCGCGTACCTCAGAAATGAGTCAAGGCCCCTCCGTGGAGGGGCCTTGACTGTCACTTACCTCTGGTCGGGGTGGCCGGATTCGAACCGACGACCTCTTCGTCCCGAACTGTCGGCGAGCAGGTTGGATCGGGCTCTACGCGAGGTCAGACGGTCTGCTGAGGCGCTTCTCGGCTTGGTGCGGCTGGCATGGTTGCTGTACTTCACTGCTGTACTTCTCATCCGCGTGTAGCGCTGCTCAGCCGACCCCGAGCGTGGCGGCGAGCTTGGCGATTGTGGTCGGGGCGCGCGGCTCGCGGGCGACCTCGGCCAGGATCTCCCGGGCGACAGGCCGGTACATGATCTCGGCCGGTGCGGCGCGCTCGATTTCCGTCAGCATGCGAGCCGCGTTGCCCACGTCCCCGGCGTGCAGGTGGGCACGGGCGATGTCGAGCAGGTGCGCGGCGCGGTGTTCGGCGGGTAGCGCCCGCCAGCCGGAACGCGCCGTGGCCTTCTCGTGCCAGGCGATCGCCGCATGAGCGTCGCCGACCTCGACGGCTGCGGCGGCGCGGGCCAGTTCAACGGCGGTGGGTCCGAACCCGGTGCGGTGATGGTCGCACCCGTCGCCGACCTGCTCCGCCATACCGGCGGCCTCGTCGAGCAGTTCGCCGGCGGCAGCCTCGTTGCCGTCCTGCGCCGCCGCCAGACTGGCCTGGATGAGCAGGGTCCCGCACAGGGACAACTCCACCGGTGTGCCGTACTCGATCACGGATGGAACGATCCGGTACGCGGCGGCGAGCATCACCGACTTCGCCTCCCGCGACCGGCCGAGCGCGCGCAACACCTGGCCGAGCTGGACCGCTGCATCGGCCACCAGCTCACGGTCGCCGGTGGCGGCGAGCATCGCCCGATCCACGGCCAGCCACGCCAGCTCAGCATCGCCGAACTTGACCAACAGAGCGGCGGTTACCCGATACGCCTCGACCAGCGGCCCACGACCCGAGCCCCGATCGTGAACATAGGTTCGCTGCGCGTTGGTGAGCAGGTCCGGTGCCAGGTCGACCACCTGCGGATAGCGGGCGTACTGGAACGTCGTCCACGCGTATCCCACATCCCGCAGCATCCGATCCACCGGAACCACGGGACGGCCTGCCAGCTTGCCCAACGGGATCTCGTAGCGGGACAGCGCCGCTCTGATCCGGTCGACGCCGTCGCCGCGACCCTTCGCCTGGACCGGTGCGGCGTCCTGGCCGACAAGCGCGGCGGCGTCGATACGGAGTACCCGGGCGATCTCCTGAAGCGTCGACAGCTTGTCCAGCCGCCGGACACCGCGCTCGACCTTGTCCACCCAACTCTTCGACTTGCCGAGCCGGTCGGCGAGCACCTGCTGCGACAACCTTCGCCGGCCCCGCCAGTACGCCACCCGCCGACCGACCGGCAACACCTCACCGCTGCCCACGACGCCACCGCCGATCCGGCACCGCCCGGGTCGTCTCCTCCACCGGAATCCGATCCGCCTCCGCCTGGGCGAGAAGCCGCCGCTTCGCCGCCGCCCGCTCAGCCTCCTGAATCTGCTCGCCCCGGCTCACCGCCGACTCGTCGCCCTTACCCGGCACCTCACACCTCCCGCCACCCCCAGGTGATGGAGAAGCTACGGAGAGCTATGGATGGGCTCCATGGCCAGCGGACATGTCACCGTGACATGGGACGGCTCGACCAGCACGAATGGTCGCCATACGCTCTGACTTGAACACCATGGGTAGTCGGAATGCGACGCTGGGAGCCGCCGTGCCGCTCGATCCGCTTCGAATACCAGAGGACGCATGGTCACACGGCGAGGTGCTGACCGCCTTGGCCGCCCGCGACATCGGCGGACTGTTCCGCTGGATCACCAGCCTCACTGGCGCGAGTCAGAGCCGGATTGGGGCCGCCGTCGGACTGGAACAGGGCTACGTCAGCCGGATCATGGCCGGACGCAAGGTCAACTCGATCGACGTCCTGGAGCGAATCGCCGAGGGATGCCGGATGCCCGACCAGGCGCGAATCGCGATGGGCCTGGCACCCCGACAGGCCACCCTGCCGCCCGCACCGGCCGGGCTCACCCCAGGTCGGCCCAGCGAATCGCCGACTACTCGGACCTGGCAAGACGACGTCCGCAGTGCCACAGAGCTTTGGCGAGGTGACGTGAACCGTCGAGACGTGCTCCGACAGGTGGCCTTCAGTTCCGCCGGCTACACCCTGCCGGCGTTGCGCTGGTTCACGGCTCCCGATCCGGCCCCGGTGACGCAGCCCGGCCGCGATACCGTCGGTCAACCGCAGATTGACACCGTTCGCGCGATGACCGCGACCTACCGCGGGCTGGACAACCAGTACGGCGGCGGGCACGCCCGCGACACCGTGGCCCGCTACCTCCATCAGGAGGTGACCCCACTGCTCACCGACGGCCGCTACGACCATCGCACCGGTCAACGGCTGCTCAGCGCCGCTGCCGAACTGGCCCAACTCGCCGGATGGCAGGCGTACGACACGGCCGAACACGGCATCGCCCAGCGGTACCTCACCCTCGCCCTGGACTTCGCCCACGCCGCCGGAGACGACGGGCTCGGCGCGGAAATCCTCGCTGCGATGAGCCACCAGGCCACCTACCTGGGCCACACCGCCACCGGCCTCGATCTCGCCCGCGCCGCCGGCCAGGCCGCCCGACGCGTCGGAGTCCCCGTCCTAGCCGCCGAAGCCCACGTCATGGAAGCCCACGCCCTGGCCAAAGCCCACGACGAACGAGCCTGCGCCGCCGCCCTGCACAAGGCCGAACAAGCCCTCGACCGAGCCGACCGCAGCGCCGAGCCGCAATGGCTCAGCTACTTCGACGAGGCATACCTGTCGGCCAAGTTCGGCCACTGCTTCCACGCCCTCGGCCGCAACACCCACGCCGAACGCTTCGCCGCCCGATCCCTGCGCATGGACAACCGCTACGTACGCGGCAGGGCCTTCAACCTCGCCCTACTCGCCAGCATCCACGCCCAACAAGGCGAAGCCGAGCGGGCCTGCACCACCGGTGCAGAGGCGCTGAGCCTGACCACCCAGCTACGCTCCGCCAGAGCCGTCCGCTACCTGCGCGACCTGCAAACCCATCTCGCCCCACACCGGCGGCTACCCACGGTTCGGCACTTCACCGGTCGCGTCGACGCCACCCTCGGCCCACGACGCTGACCGTCACAGCGCTCCCCTGGCCTTACGCGCGACCAACTCCAGCACGGCGATTACAGTGCCGGCACCGACGATCTCGCCCTGAGTCACAAGCCGGTACGCCTCTTCTAGCGGAATCCAGGTGACCTGCTCAGCCTCGTTCACGTCCACCGGCGTGCCGATGTGCTCGGCCTGCCGGGCCAGGAACAGTAAATTCTCGGCGTCGGCAGTACCGACCCACGGTTGGAAGGACAGCAACGGCTCGACGTCTTGAGGGCGCCAGCCGGTTTCCTCCTCGACCTCCCGCACCGCGCAGGCTGCCGGTTGCTCCTCGCCGTCGACATAGCCGCCGGGCAGCTCCCACACCCACCGGTCGAACACGAACCGGTGCCGCCGCATCAACAGCAAGCGATCCTGGTCGTCGAGTACGGCGACCATGGCCGACCGGGGAGCCCGGATTACGTACTGCTCGAACCGAACCCCGTCGGGCAGCTCGACCTCGGCAATGCTCAGCCGCGCTCGGCGGGTGTCGTCCACGACCCGCTCACCGTGAATGGTCCACCGGGTCAACCCTGTCGCCTGCTTCTCCACCACCCCGTCAGTATCCGCACCGCCCCCTCACGATGCTCGACAGGCGGCACCTACTGGACGCACCAGCCGGGCCGCTTACCCCTCGCTTGTAAGTTCTGGGCGCTTCGTCCGGGCACGTCTGCGCACGTCTCTGACGTCGGGCGCTGGTCCGTAGCCCTCCGTCGGTGGTCCCCGTCGTCCGACCCGGTTGCTGTCATCGTTGCTGTCGACAGCAACCGGGCCATCGCGCCTGGGACCTCGCCGGACTGTCGGCTTGGAAAGCAGGTTGATCTACACGGTGGGTAGTTGCAGCATCAGGGAGATCGCTACCGAACGTTGATCGTCGGACAGATCACGTGCCGCCGTCGCCCTGTGTTGACCGCTGCGTCGGGCACGCATAGGGCACGGGCCTGGCCCAGACGAGACGGACGTCGGTGGCGTAGCTGCCAGCAGGGACGGGTGAGGTCACGTGCTCTTGGAAATCGACGGCCGCAAGGTGCGAACCGAAGCCGACCTTCACCAACTCCTGGCCCGTGCTCTCGACTTCGGACCGCACTACGGTGCAAACCTGGATGCTCTGTGGGATCGACTGAGCAGGGATGTCCCCCGTCCGGTCGCAGTCGTCTGGATTGACTGGCAGGTCAGCGAGAGGAATCTCGGAGCGGAGCGATTCGGAAGGATCTGCGGCCTCCTGCGAGCTGTGGAAGCCGAGGACCGAGAGGCCGGTCACGAGGAGCGGTTTACGTTCGAGTTGCGATAATCTCTTCGTCCCGAGGGCATCACCAGCCATCGATGAGCTGGGCCAGCAGCAGCGCACGGGCTGCCCGGACGGGCCGCCGCAGTCCATGGACGTCCAGCGCTGCTCCGGTGTCAGACGTTGAAGCGGAACTTAGACCGGCTCGGTCGTGACCTGCGCCGGCCTTGTCGGCACGCCGGCCGAGCCCCATCGTGGGCTGCCGTCGCTACTGACTGGTTGCCGACGTTTGACGGCGTCTTGTGCCCCCCGTGTGCCCCGAACCGGTCCGCCGCAGCTCGCCGTCCTCGGCACTGGTCACCGCTCGTGCGCAGGCTGGGGCGCGCGCCGATCATTTCCCGTTGGGCTTCGGACGGTCGCCGTCAGTGCACGCCAAGTTCCGCGCGAGCTGCCTCCACGAAATCTTTGAGCAGCGCGCGGGTATCCCTCAAAAACTCATCCACCGTCAGTTCGCTCGCATCATCCTCTGACAGCAGGTAATCGCCGCCTTTTGCTAGCCCCTCCCACAGCATGTCAGCGGCGTCGCGTACCGGCTTGGAGCCGATGAGATCTACCTCAACACGCACTGCGTCAAGCTCTTCAATCGCGTCCGCAAGATCCGCCCAGTTTGTTTGATGGTCATCCCACTTCAGGGAAAACTGCACTATGTGTCTTCCGATTTTGGCAGCGAACAAAGCGTAAATTCGACGCCGTTCGGCGTGCCATCGGACCGAATCTTCCCTGCGAGCCCGCCGTGCGTCCAGGAACATGGTCACTAGCTGGGAGACGGTCACGCCGCCCACGGCAAAGATGCCTGCGACTACCGGTACAGCCCACCAGGGTGGCTGGGAGGACATCGCGGGCACCAGTTCCACAGATGCGAGTATGCCTCGTCATCGCAATCGTCCCGATACCCACGTGGAGACCACGCTTCGCCGGCCTCATGCACGGACGGCTTGACTCCTTCGTCCCGAACGAATGATCAGTCGTTGCCGAGCTGGGCGAGTAGCTGGGCTGAGCTGCCGAAACAGTCCACCGATCGTCCGTGGCCGACCGGCACCGGCCGCCTCGGTCATCACCCAGTAGGTCACTCGCCTCGCTGCCAGACGTTGAGGCGGAAGATGGTCGTTCTGCATGCTGGCTACATGGCGCTACGCTCGGCCGCATGATCACTCTTGCTCGCCCCTCCGTCGCCTCGTTGTTCCTAGAAATGCGTGTGCGCGACGAGTTCTTGGCCTCTGGCACCGGCTTCGTCGTTATTCATGGAGATCAACCATACTTGATAACAAACCGACACAACCTCAGCGGGCGGAGCTCAGATACGAATGAGCCTAGGCATTCGAGTGCTGCCACTCCCGACTCCGTCGCGATCATGCACAATTCAAAGACTGGTCTAGGTAACTGGGTAAAAAGGTTTGAACCAGTTGTTAACGCGGAGGGCGAGCCGCTCTGGCTGGAACATCCACGCTTTGGTCGGCAGGTAGACGTCGTTGCTCTGCCTCTTCGAAATCTTGATGGAGTTGAGCTATACCCTCACCAGCTTGAAGACAACGGGCCCGAGGTTTCTGCCGGCATTTCCGAGGGGGTCAACATTATCGGGTTCCCGTTCGGCCTGACCGGCGGCGGCGTGCTTGGAATATGGTCGAGGGGCTTCATTGCAACGGAACCGGACATTGACTTTAATGACTTGCCGCTGTTTCTTATCGATAGCCGAACCCGACCTGGTCAGTCCGGATCGCCGGTGATCGCGTATTTCGATGGCGGCATGGTCCGCCTTAAGGACGGAGGGTCAGCAATGTTTTCCGGGCCGCCAATCGAGAAGCTACTCGGCGTCTACTCTGGCCGAATCAATTCCCAAAGCGATCTGGGCTTTGTTTGGAGAACTTCCGCCGTCAAGGAGATTCTTGCAAAGTCAGGCTGACATCATGACCGACGAAAACCCGCCATCCCGTATGCCATCGACCCGCCCTCCTGGGGAGCAGGCCGCCGCCCGGCCCGCCACGTCAAGCGGACCTTGACGCACGTACGGACCCTGGCGGGTCGGGCGGTGGTCTGCTCGGCTCGCCCGGGTCGAGGGCAGGCGGGATGGCCTACCGCCACCACCCACGGGCCGTTACCCGCCGACGCAGCCCCGGCCATCCTGGAGCCGGAGCGCCCCCGCCGGAGGCGCACTGACCGCAACCCCGCCACCGCCGCCAGCTCGCCGACGCGGCCGGCGTGCGCTCCCCTGCGCCGCGCGGGCTCGTGCCCGCGCGGCCCGGCCGGCTGCCGGCCCACCCCACGTCGTTCAACGGCCTGTCGTTCTGCGGCGGCCCCTTGGGCTTCCCGCTTCCGCGCCAGCCGCCGGGCATGTTGCGTGGCCGGAGTCGGAGCGCCAGCGGAGCGACGGACACGCGCCCAAGCGGCGGCGCGTGCGGCCCGTTCAGGGCCGCCTTGATAGACGTACAGAAAGTCCTCCCACACCAGCCGGCAGCCGGCCGCCCTGCGGTTTCACGGCGGGTTGACGTGTCGGTACCCGGTGCTACTCTGGCCCTCGTCGAGCACGTCAGCGCGGCCTTCCCGGCGGATCGCTGAACTCGACTTCGGAGTTGCCGAGCGGCCTTCTTGCCGCTGATGCGGGTCACGTCCCGCCGGCTCTCGATCGCACCGGCCGTTGCGCCGGCCCGGAATCCACTGAGCGGCCCAGCACGGCCTTCCCGCCGTCCACGATGGCCCTCGGATTCGTGCACCTGGACGGGTGGGGATCGCCTGCGGCAACCCACCGGAAGCCGACGACCAGGCACCCCACCCGTCCCGGCATCACCCAAGATCCAGGAACCAGTTCAACGGCGGTCCAAGGCCGATGGCCAACCCCGCCCTCCGGCGTGAGCCGCCCTCTCCGGCGGTGCCAGGAGACACCACGAACACCACCGACGGACACCGCTCCGGCGTCCGGTGGCAGTTCGTCGCCCGTCCCCTGCCACCCCTTGAGGAGAAAATCGTGTCCGCACTCACCGCCGGCCGTGACGCCCAGGCCCTGCACCGCGCCGCTACCCCGGACTACTTCGGCTGGCTGGAGCACACCCGCGCCGCCGGAGGCTGCACCCGCCCGATCCGCCTGGCCGGAACCCTCACTGCCGTCGAACCCGGCACCGGCCGGGTCCTGGCCGAGCAGCACACCGACGAACTGCCCGACCGGACGCTCTACAAGGCGTGCGGCAACCGCCGTGCCGCCCAGTGCCCCGACTGCGCCTGGGTCTACGCCGGTGACGCCTTCCAGGTGGTCCGCTGCGGCCTCACTGGCGGCAAGACCGTCCCCGCCACCGTCAGCGCGCATCCGGTCGTCTTCGCCACCTTCACCGCGCCGTCGTTCGGCCCGGTGCACCACCGGCACATCCCCCGCCACACCTGCGCCAGCCGGCGGCGCTGCGACTGCCGGCCCGCACCCTGCCGCGCCCGGAGCACCGCCGGCACCTGCCCACATGGGCAGCCCGCAGCCTGCTTCACCCGCCACGACGCCGACGATCCGCAGCTCGGTCGACCGCTCTGCCTGAACTGCTACGACCACGACCATCAGGTCATCTGGAACTACTTCTCGGGCGAGCTGTGGCGACGCACGAAACAGGCCATCGAACGCCACCTGACCTCAGCGTGCCGCCGACGCGGCATCCCCCACGTCCAGGTCGTCACCGACTCCGGCCGAATCCGGCGGGTGCCTCCGGTGCGGGTGTCCCACGGCAAGGTCGCCGAGATGCAGCGCCGGGGCGCGGTGCACTTCCACGTCCTGCTGCGCCTCGACGGCGTCGACCCCCACGACCGGCACGCCTTGGCGCCGCCGCCGGTCGGCATCACCGTCGACGACCTCGACGACGCCGTCCACGCCGCCACCCGACAGATCACCGTCACCACCCCGCCGCACCCCGACCGCCCGCAGGGCTGGCCGATCGCCTGGGGCGAGCAGGTCGACGTACGCCGCATCGGCGTCAGCGACGGCGACGTGACCGACGCTAGGGTCGCCGCCTACCTCGCCAAGTACGCCACGAAGTCCACCGAGGTCACCGGCCACTGCTCCACCCGACTCACCCCGGATACCGTCGATGCCTACGCCGACCCTGAAGGCGACCACCTCGCCCGCCTCATCGACGCCTGCTGGCGACTCGGCCGCCCCACCTGGCACCACACCACCCGGACAGTCAGAAACACAGAAGACCGTCAAGGCGACCTTGACCCCACACCCAACGAATACGCCGGGCTGCGCCGCTGGGCGCACATGCTCGGCTACGGCGGCCACTTCCTCACCAAGGCCCGCCGCTACTCGGTCACCTTCGGCCTGCTCCGCGACACCCGCGCCGTCTACCGCCGCACCGAGCATGCCGACACGGCCGACAGCGACGACACCGCCGGCACGGTCACCGTGGGCATGCTGGCCTTCGTCGGCTCCGGCTGGCTCACCGACGGGGATGCCCTGCTCGCCAACACCGCCGCCGCCCAACGCCGCGAACGCCAACGCGTCGGCCGGGAAGAACTCGCCCATGAGGCGTGGCCGGGGGTGGCGGCATGACCCGGCACCTCGCCCCGCGCTGGTACTCGCCCGCTGAGGTCGCCGTCCTGCTCGGCTTCGGCCTGTCCAAGGTCAAGATGAAGATCGCCACCGGCGAGCTGCGCTCCATCAAGGACGGCAAGTACCGCCGCGTCCTGCCCGAGTGGGTCGACGAGTACGTCCGCGAGCAGGTCGAGCGGCAGGAGGCCGCCTGATGCCCGGACGCACCCGCGCCAACGGCGAAGGCTCGATCTACCCGTACCGCAACGGCTTCGCCGCGTACGTCTGGGTCACCAAGCCCGACGGCAGGCGCACCCGCAAGTACGTCTACGGACAAACCCGGGAAGCCGTCCACGACAAGTGGATCAAGCTGCACCAGCAGGCCAAGGCCGGGCCGGTCGCCACCCGGGTGCCGACGCTCGGCGACTACCTGACCTACTGGCACCGGGAGGTCGTGCGCCCCAACCTCGCGCCGCTGACCTGCGCCACCTACGAGACGATCCTCCGGCTGTACGTGATCCCCGGCCTCGGCGGAAAGCGGCTCGACCGGCTCCAGGTGCGCGACGTCCAGACGTGGATCAACGAGGTGGCCCGCACCTGCCAGTGCTGCGCCCAGGACAAGGACGCCCGCCGCCCGGAACTCAGAAAGCGATGCTGTGCGCTCGGTCGGTGCTGCGGTGACGTGCCGTCCGCCCGCACCGTCAAGGACGTCCGAGGTGTGCTGCGCTCGGCGCTTAACCATGCCGCGACCGAGGAACTGGTCACCCGCAACGCCGCCGCCCTGGTCAAGCTCCCACCAGTCCGCCGCCGGAAGGGCCGTGCCTGGACCAGCGACGAGGCCCGTCGCTTCCTGGAGTCCGCGCGGGCCGACCGCGACCCGCTGTACGCCGCGTACGTGCTGATCCTGGTGCTCGGCCTGCGCAAGGGTGAGGTGCTCGGCCTCACCGAGGACGCGGTTGACCTGGCGGCGGGGGAACTGTCGATCGGCTGGCAGTTGCAGCGGGTCGGCGGCCAGCTGCTGCACCGGGAGACCAAGACGCAGACATCGGACGCCACCCTCCCGCTGCCGGACATCTGCGCGGCGGCGCTCACCCTCCGCCAGCAGGCGAGGAAGAACGACCGCGATCACGCGGGGATCGCCTGGCAGGGCTCGCGGCTGCTGTTCACCACCCGTTACGGAACTCCGGTCGAGCCGCGTAACTTCAACCGCTCCTGGGACGCCCGCTGCGCCCGTGCCGGGGTCCGGAAGATCACCGTGCACGACGCCCGGCGTACCTGCGCGACCCTGCTCGTCGACCTGGACGTGCATCCGCGCGTCATCATGCAGGTGCTCCGGCACGCCGAGGTGTCGGTCACGATGGAGATCTACTCGCAGGCGTCCTCGGATGCCACCCGCGACGCCCTCAAGCGCCTGGGCGAGAGCCTGCGGTAATCACCGCCGCTGCTGTACTCGACTGCTGTACGAATGCATCAGGGGCCACTCTCATCGATGGAGAGTGGCCCCTGACCTCGGTCGGGGTGGCCGGATTCGAACCGACGACCTCTTCGTCCCGAACGAAGCGCGCTACCAAGCTGCGCCACACCCCGAGGCGTGCCGACAAATAGTAGCCCACCCGTCTCCGGGGTCCAACTCGGTACCCCCCACCCCACGCGACGCCTGGATCTTGGTGCGGATTCGCCCCGCCGAGGGCCGATCCGTACCAAGATCCCCAGAGGTGAGCGTCAGCGGGGGATCAGGGTCAGGATGCTCGCCTCGGGTGGGCAGGCGAAGCGCACCGGGGCGGTCGGGTGGGTGCCCAGGCCGGCGGAGACGTGCAGCCAGGAGTCCGAGCCGGGCCAGCGGTGCAGCCCGCGCGCCATCGACCGGGGCAGCCCGCAGTTGGTCACCAGCGCGCCGTACCCGGGCACGCAGACCTGCCCGCCGTGGGTGTGCCCGGCCAGCAGCAGCCCGAAGCCGTCGGCGGCCATCCGGTCCAGCACCGCCGGCTCCGGTGAGTGGGCCAGCGCGATCGACAGCGCGACCTCGGCGCCGACCGGCCCGGCCACCGCGTCGTAGTCGTCCCGCTCGATGTGCGGATCGTCCACGCCGACGACCTCGATCGCCCGCCCGCCGGCCTTGAGCGTGGTGCGGGCGTTGTTCAGGTCCGCCCAGCCGGCGCCGGTGAGGATGCCGCGCAGTTCCTCGTACGGCAGCGACACGCCCTCGGTGTACTCCCGGTCGGGCAGGAAGTAGGAGAACGGGTTCTTCAGCACCGGCCCGGTGTAGTCGTTGGAGCCGAACACGAACGCGCCGGGCAGGTCGAGCAGCGGCTGGAGCGCGCGCAGCACGCCGGGCACCGCCTCCGGGTCGGCCATGTTGTCGCCGGTGACCACCACCAGGTCCGGGTCGAGCGCCGCCAGCGAGGCCACCCAGTCCTGCTTACGCCGCTGGTTGGGCATCATGTGCAGGTCCGACAGGTGGAGCACGCGCAGCGGTTCGGCGTCGGTCGGGAGCACCGGCACGTCGTACCGGCGGAGGGTGAACAGGTTGCGCTCGACGAGCGACGCGTAGGCCAGTGTGGCCGCGCCGGCGGCGGCGGTTCCGGCCGCGAGCCGGAATAGTGTGCGCTTTCGCATGCTGTTCAGGGTAGTTTCACCGACCATGAGCACGCTGAAGGACCGTCTCACCACCGACATGCGCGCCGCGTTGAAGGCGCGCGACGAGCTGACCACCTCCACGCTACGGATGGCCCTCGCGGCCGTCGGCAACGCCGAGGTCGCCGGCCGCGAGAAGCGCGAGCTCAGCGACGACGAGGTGCTCGCGGTGCTGACCAAGGAGGCGAAGAAGCGGCGCGAGGCGGCCACCGCGTTCGCCGACGCCGGGCGCGCGGAGCAGGCCGGCAAGGAGACCGCCGAGGGCGAGGTGCTGGAGCGTTACCTGCCGAAGCAGCTCCCCGACGACGAGCTGGCCGAGCTGGTCTCGGGGGCGCTCGCCGCGGGCGGCTTCACCGGCAAGGCGCAGATGGGCCCGGCCATGAAGGCGGCCCAGGCCGCGGTGACCGGCCGGGCCGAGGGGGGTCGGGTCGCCGCCGAGGTACGCCGCCAGCTCGGCCTGTAGACGCGCCGACCGCAACGGAACGGGCGGGCACCCGCTGGGGTGCCCGCCCGTCGTCGTTGTTCGCCGGTCAGCCGCGGCCAGGGCGTCCCGGTCGGCCGTTGCCGTTGCCCGGCGGGTTCGCCGGACCGCCCGGCCCGGTGGAGTCGCCCGGCTTCGGCGCGCCCTGGCCGGAGCTGACCTCGATCAGCACCACGCCGCCCTTGATGGTGCGCCCGTCCGGGCTGGTGCCGGCCGCGGTGCCCGCCGGGCACTCCGACGGCACCTTGTTGCTGGACACCACCGGCTCGAAGCCGGCACCCTTGATCCGCGACTTGGCGGTGTCGACGGACTCGCACTTCACGCCGGGGATCGAGCGCTGGTCACCCATCACGATCTTGCCGTCCGGCGGGGTGAAGTTCTTCCGTTCCTTGCCCTTCATGGCGTCCCGCAGCGTCTCGTAGACCGCCGGGTTGATGCCGTTGGGCACGTCGTGGCCCATCTGCTGGTTGGTCTGCGCCCAGTCCGGGTCGGCCATGATGCCGGCCACCGCGTACTGCTTGGTCATGGCGACCAGGGCGGACGTCTTCTCCGAGTCGGTGGTGCCGGACTTGCCGGCCACCGGCGCCTTGACGATGCCGCGGACGTTGCCTGCGGTGGCGGTGCCGCACTTCGACGTGGTGGAGCGGTCACCGACCGGGCAGCGGGCGGCGTCCACGGCGGCGCGGGCCACCTCGGTGCTGACCCGCTGCTCGCAGCGCGGGTTGGCGATGTCGAGCTTGTCGCCGTCCGGGCCGCGGATCTCCTGTACCGGGATCGGCTCGCAGTACTTCCCGTCGGCGGCCAGCGTGGCGTACGCGTTGGCCAGCTCCAGCGGGGTGGTCTGCGAGACGCCGAGGCTGAACGCGCCCCACTGGTGCGGGTTGGCCGCGAGCTTGGCGTCCTCCGACGAGCGGAAACTGATACCGAGCTTCTGCGCCGCCTTGACCACGTTCTCCGCGCCGACCCGCTGCTGGAGGTCGATGAAGAACGTGTTCACCGAGAAGCCGAAGCCGCTCCACATGTTGTGCATGCCGGCCATCGACTCGTTGGCGTTCTGCGGGCAGTACTTGTTGGTGCCCGGGCAGGCGGCCGGGGAGTTGAACTCGACCGGGTAGTCGGACTTGAAGACCTTCTGCGCGTTGATGCTGTAGCTGAGCGGGTAGCCCTTCTCCAGCGCGGCCACCAGCGTGAAGATCTTGAAGGTCGAGCCGGCCTGGTAGCCGGAGATGCCGGGGCCGCCGGTGACCAGCGGGTTCACCGTGTTCGGGTAGTTGCCCCGGATCTTCTTCTTCGCCTTGCGCGGGTCACTGGAGAGCTTGTTCTGCGGGTTCTTCGGGTCGTCGATCTTGAACTTCCGGTTCACCGCCACCGCCCGGACCCGGCCGGTGCCGGGCTCGATCGCGGCCACCATCCGGGCCGCCTTGCTGCTCTCGCTCAGGTGGTTGCGGACCGCCTTGTCGGCGGCCTTCTGCGCCTGCACGTCCATGCTGGTGACGATGGTGTAGCCGCCGCTCTTGAGCCGCCGCTCCCGGTCGTACGAGGTGCCGCCGAACGTCTCCTGCTGGAGCCACCAGCGGTAGAAGTAGTCGCAGAAGAAGCCCCAGGAGTTGGTGTTGGTCTGCACGCAGCCGTTCGGCGTGCGCTTGTCCCGCACCTGGAGCTTGATCTTCTTGGCGGCGTCCGCCTCGGGCTGGGTGATCGCGCCGGTCTGCACCATGTTCTGGATGACGTAGTCGCGCCGACCGACTGCCTCCGGGTAGCCGGCCTTGGTGGTCGGGTCGAACGCGGTCGGCGCCTTCACCATGCCGGCGAGCATCGCCGACTCCTGGATGTCGAGCTTGCTCGGCGGCTTGCCGAAGTAGACCTGGCTGGCGGCGTAGACGCCGTACGCGCCGTTGCCGAACGCGGCGATGTTCAGGTAGCGCTCCAGGATCTCGTCCTTGGAGAGCTCCTTGTCGATCTGGAGCGCCAGGCTCATCTCGCGCAGCTTGCGGGTGCTGGTGTCCTCGGTCGCGGCGACCACGTCGGCCGGGTGGGTGGCCGAGTAGGAGATGGCCAGCCGGACGTACTGCATGGTGAGCGTGGACGCGCCCTGCCGGGACGAGCCGGTGGACTGGTTGTTGACGAACGCCCGGGCGACGCCGTTGAGGTCCACGCCGTTGTGCTTGTAGAAGTCGTGGTCCTCGGCCGCGATGATGGCCTTGACCATGTACGGCGAGATGTCCTTGAGCTTGACGTCCTTGCGGTTCTCGTCGTACATGGTGGCGAGCGGCGTCTTGCCGTCGGAGGCGAGCAGATAGGTGATCTGCGGGGCCCGGGCCACCGTCAACTCCTTGGGCAGCGCGCCGAACGTCTCCGAGCCGGCCTTCGCGGCAAGCCCGGTCATCGCCACCGCGGGGAAGGCCGCCGCGGCGACCACCACGCCGGCCAGCAGGCCGCAGATCAGCAGCGATGCGGCGTTGGTGAAGACATTGTGGTCACGTTTCCGCATCCAGGTCACCTCGACAGGGTACGCGAGCAGGGATCGGCCGGCGCACGGGGAACTTTCCCCATTTCCATCCCGCGCCGTCCTCGTTGTGCTAAACGCACGAACCCTGGCACAGGGTTGCGTGAGATCCGCAGAAGTCTCCGCCGATCGGGGGATCGGCGCGGCGTTTTTCCGTACCGGAGCCGGGTAGACGGCCGGCGAAGGCCCGGCACGCCGGGAGTGTCCGGAAATTAGGGATTTCGCCGACAACGTTGCGTAATCGGGTGACTACACAGCATGATGGTGACGGCGATCGCAGCCACACGTCGTCCGTGCCGCCCTGGGGAGGCCGGCCGGACGACCGGGGGGAAGTTCGCGGCTGCTCGCGCGACGTCGGTAAGTACTGCAAGGGGGGACGTGTACAGATGGGCATGATCACTGACTGGCCGTCACTGGCGGCGTGTCAGAACGGGGACCCGGACGCGTTGTTCGTACAGGGCGCCGAACAGAACGTGGCGAAGAGGATCTGCCGGAGCTGCCCAGTTCGGTACGAGTGCCTGGCCGACGCGCTCGACAACCGGATCGAGTTCGGCGTGTGGGGCGGCATGACCGAACGCGAGCGCCGCGCGTTGCTCCGCCGTCACCCGCAGGTGACGAGCTGGCGCAAGATGTTCGAGGCGGCCATGAGGAAGAACGCCAAGGAGAAGGCCGGCAAGGACAAGATCCTGGTCACCACCGCCACCTCCTGACGGGGCCCGGCCGGCGGGTTCACCGCCGGCTGATCGCCTCGCCGATCGTCCGCAGCCCGTCGACGTCGTGCACGTCGGCGGGCTGCGCCGGCACCGACACCGCCGGCACCGCCGGGAACGCCTCGGTGAACCGGGCCGCCACCCGCTCCTCGCGGACCGCCTGCTGGGCCAGCGCGGCGTGCGCGCGCAACACCTCGACGGTGCCCTCGTGCCCGCCGACGCCGGCCAGTCGCTCCGCGGCGGCCAGGCTCCGCTCCGCGGACAGCCCCGGCGCGGCGGGCTGGTGCACCCGGTTGAGCACCAGCCCGGCCAGCGGCATCCGCTCGTCCCGCAACCGGCCCGCGAAGTAGGCGGCCTCCCGGACCGCGTCCGACTCCGGCGCCGCGACCAGCAGGAACGCGGTCTCGTCGGCCTGGAGGATGCGGTACGTCTGCTCGGCCCGCTGCCGGAACCCGCCGAACATCGAGTCGAGCGCGGCGACGAAACCGGACAGGTCGGTGAGCAGTTGTGCGCCGAGCACCTTCTGCACCACCTTGGAGAACATCCCGAAGCTCGCCGTCACCAGGCTGAACATGCTCCGCCCACCGCTGCGCGCCGGGGCCAGCAGCAGCCGCAGCATCCGGCCGTCGAGGAACCGGGACAACCGGGCCGGCGCGTCGAGGAAGTCGAGCGCGGAGCGCGACGGCGGCGTGTCCACCACGATCAGGTCCCAGTCGCCGCGGGCGTGGAGCTGGCCCAGCTTCTCCATCGCCATGTATTCCTGCGTGCCGGCGAAGGTGGAACTCATCGCCTGGTAGAAGGGGTTGGCGAAGATCTCCGCCGCCTTCGCCGGGTCGGTGTGCTGGAGCACCACGTCGTCGAACGTGCGCTTCATGTCGAGCATCATGGCGTGCAGCTCACCGCCGCTGGTCTCGACGTCGAGGCCCTTGACCTGCCGGGGGGTGTTGTCCAGCTCGGTCAGGCCGAGCGACTGGGCCAGCCGGCGGGCCGGGTCGATGGTGAGCACCACCGTCCGCCGGCCGTGCCGCTCGGCCGCCCGCAGCGCCAGCGCCGCGGCGGTGGTCGTCTTGCCCACGCCGCCCGCCCCGCAGCAGACCACGATCCGCACGCCGGGGTCGGCGAGGATCTGGTCGACGTCCAGCGGAGGCGCCGCGTCTTCGGAAGGCACCAATCGAGCGTATCGGTCCCGAGGGGCTCTCTGCTCCGCAGCCGGCCCCAGGTGTGAGTCAATCCGCCCGGACGAGCGTCTCGGCCAGCGTCTCCAGCCCGGCCCGGTCGACCCCGTCGGGCAGCAGCGGCAGCTCGATCAGGGGCAGCCCCAACTCCACCAGGTCACCGCGGAGCGAATCCTCCAGCTCGCGGCGTACCCGCTGGTCGCGGGCCTCCTCGGCGAGGCCGGCCACGGTCCGGGCGTCGGTCGGCAGGCCGGCGGCGGCCAACCCCCGCTTCAGCTCGGCCGCGGTCACCGGGCGACCGGCCGGCACCGGCGGACGGACGCCGTTGACGATCACCTGGCCGACCGGGAAGCCGAACTGGGTCAGGTCGGCCACCGCGTCGAGCGTCTCCTGGACCGGCATCTCCTCCAGCAGCGTGACCACGTGCACCGCCGTCATCGGGGAGCGGAGCAGCGCGGAGACACCCTCGCTCTGGGTCTTGATCGGGCCCACCTTGGCCAGCCGGGCGGTTTCCGCGGTGACGTTGAGGAAGCGCCCGATCCGCCCGGTCGGCGGCGCGTCCAGCACCACCGCGTCGTACGCCCGGCGGGACCCCGCGGCGCGGGTGGTGGCCTCCTTCACCTTGCCGGTGAGCAGCACGTCACGCAGCCCGGGGGCGATCGTGGTGGCGAAGTCGATCGCCCCGAGCTTGCGCAGCGCCCGGCCGGCGGCGCCGAGCTTGTAGAACATGTCCAGGTATTCGAGGAGCGCCTCCTCGGCGTCGACCGCCAGCGCCCGCACCTCACCGCCGCCGGGCGCGTCGGTGAGGTGCCGCTCCTCGTACGGCAGCGGGTCGGTGCCGAAGAGCTGGGCGATGCCCTGCCGGCCCTCGACCTCGACCAGCAGCGTGCGCCGGCCCCCGGCGGCCAGCCTGAGGGCCAGCGCGGCGGCCACGCTGGTCTTCCCGGTGCCACCCTTGCCGGTCACCACGTGCAGGCGGCCCGGCCATCTGCCGGCGGACTCGGCCGGCTGCTCACTCGCTGCCATCCGTCGAGCCTAACCAGCCGTCGGGATCAGCCGACCTCGCAGACCCACCAACCCGTCTTCCGCACCACGGTGAAGCGCAGGTCCTGATCGGCGACCTTCTCGTCGGCGGTGGTCATGGTGACCTTGGTGGAGACCGTGGCGCGGTCCCCGGTCTGGTTGTCGACCGTCGGGTTGGTCCAACGGAAGCGGGGGTTCTGGTACTGCCCGGCGTACTTCTGCACCTCGGCGACCTTGGCGGCGATCTTCTCGTCGTCGCGGGCCGCGGAGCAGACGAACGTGGCCGCCTTGTCGGCGTCCCGCTCCTGGTAGACGGCCTTGAGGAAGCCGTCCACCGCCACCTGCGGCTCCGGTGCGCCCTGGCCGTCCGCGCCGTCGCGGAGGGCGAGGAACGCGGCGGTGCCACCGCCGCCGCACAGCAGGACCGCCGCGGCCAGCACGAGCGAGACGATCAACAGGGTCGGGCGTTTGCGCGGCGGCGCGCCGGACGGGTACGGCGGGTGGCCGAGCGCGGGCGGTGGGCCGGCGCCGGGCGGTGGCTGACCGGGCCCGGTCGGCGGGAGGGCCCCGGCGGATGCGGGCTGCGGGATCGGTTCGCCGGGCGTGCCGGTCGGGCCACCGGCGGGCGGTTGGGTCATCGGTCTCCCCCGGGTTGCGGCGCGCCCGTCGCCGCCCCAGGCGACGGGCACGGGGTCGAGGTGGTGGGTGCGCGACCGCGCGCGCCCAGTCCGGAAGGGTAGCGGTCGGCGGGCCACTTGCCAGCCCCCGCGTCATGGCGTGCCGGACGCGAGAGCGCCATCGCGTTTCGGACCAGCATTGTGTCACATATGTGACTCGACGTGATCATTCATGCGCGTCCCGTTGTCGGAATGGCCGGCCACGTCCTACGTTCGTCGCGACACGGCGGCCGGACCGGGGGATTCCGAGCCGCGCAGTGGTGCCCATGAGCAGGTACGACGTCCGGAGGCAGCGGATGCGCGACGCGGAGAACGTTCCCCGAGCCCAGTTTCCCCCCGGTGACCGGGCCGCCCGGCCCGGGGACGCCGACGGCCCCGGCGCGGGCACACCGTTCAACGAGCGCTCGTACCGGCCCCCGGTCGAGGTGGTCCGCACGCTGCTCCGGCCGGCCGGTCGCCGGCGGGACGAGGATGAGCCGGGCTACGTCATCCACCTGCCGGTGCGGGTGCCCGACCTGGCCGCCGCGACCGCGCTCGCCGGCATCGTGGCCACCTCGCTCGGCTTCCTGGCCGAGCTGGACGCCGGCGAGACCACCGTCTCCACCGCCGACGACCAGAACAACCGGCACCGCGTCTTCTGCGACCTGCTGCTGCCCGACCGCAGTCGCTGCCCGCAGCGCTACGAGCACGAGGGCCCCTGCGGCGAGTCGCCCGCCCCGGAGCAGCGTCCCGCGTCTGGCTGAGGCGGTCGGACCGTAGGCTGTGCCTGACCGAAGTCCAAGTCAGGCAAGGGAGCCTTCCTCCGATGCAGAAGTGGGAATACGCCACGGTCCCGCTGCTGGTCCACGCGACCAAGCAGATCCTCGACAACTGGGGCGAGGACGGCTGGGAGCTGGTCTCCGTGGTGCCCGGACCGAACCCGGAGCAGCTCGTCGCGTACCTGAAGCGTCCGAAGGGCTGACCAATGAGCAACGGACCCCACGCGAAGCTCGCCGAACTCGGTCTGGCGCTGCCCGAGGTGGTGCCGCCGGTGGCCAGCTACGTGCCGGCCGTCCAGTCCGGGCAGCACGTCTACGTCTCCGGTCAGCTCCCGATGGCCGACGGCAAGCTGCTCGCCACCGGCAAGGTCGGCAACGGTGTCTCCGCCGAGCAGGCGAAGGACCTGGCGGAGCGGTGCGCGTTGAACGCGCTCGCCGCGATCGACGCGCTGGTCGGGCTGGAGAACGTCGTCAAGATCGTGAAGCTGTCCGGCTTCGTGGCCAGCGCGCCCGGCTTCACCGGCCAGCCCGGCGTCATCAACGGCGCCTCCGACCTGTTCGGCGCCGTCTTCGGCGAGGCCGGCCGGCACGCCCGTAGCGCGGTCGGCGTGGCGGAACTCCCCCTCGACGCCCCGGTCGAGGTCGAGGTCATCGTCGAGGTCGCGTAACCCGCCTCCGTGATCTTGCAGGTCCCGCCCCGGCAGAAGCCTCGAACGAGGACAAACCCGGGGCCGGACCTGCAAGATCGCGGGGGATGGCGGATGGGGTCGTACGATCGCTGCCATGGGTGGGCGTGTGACGGGGGCCGCAGGGGCTCTCGCGGAAGAGTTGCCGGGATGGGTTTCGCTGCTGCGGGCGCCCAACCCGGGGCCGATGACGCTCGACGGGACGAACACCTGGGTGCTGCGAGCCGGGCCGGACGCGCCGGCCGTGGTGGTCGACCCGGGCCCCGCCGACGAGGGGCACCTGGCCGCGATCGCGGCGCACGGGCCAATCGGCTGGGTGCTGATCACGCACGGGCACCCGGACCACACCGAGGGCGCGCCCCGACTGCGTGAGCTGCTCGGCGGCGTGCCGGTGCTCGCCGCCGACCCGGCGCACACCGCCGGGGGTGAGCCGCTGACCGCCGCGACCACGCCCGACGCCGGCCTCGGCCTCCGGCTGCTGCCCACCCCCGGGCACACCGCCGACTCGGTCTGCCTGCTGGTCGAGCACGCCGGTGAGCGGGTGGTGCTGACCGGCGACACCATTCTCGGCCGGGGCACCACCGTGGTCGCCCACCCGGACGGGCACCTCGGGGACTACCTCGCCAGCCTGGAGCTGCTCTCGACGTACCGGGGGATCCCGGCGCTGCCGGGCCACGGCCCGGCGCTCGCCGACTGCGGCGCGGCGGCCGAGTTCTACCTGGCCCACCGGCGGGCCCGACTCGACCAGGTGCGCGCCGCGGTGGCCGCGGGCGCCCGCACCGCGCCCGAGGTGGTCGCCGTGGTCTACGCCGACGTCGACCGGTCGCTGTGGTGGGCCGCCGAGTGGTCGGTCCGCGCCCAGCTCGAACACCTCGGAGTGGAGCAGCCGTGACCTGCCCGGTGTGCGGGACCGTCGCCGTGCCCGGGGCGCGGTTCTGCCACAACTGCGGGGCGGCGCTGCCGGCCGCCGCCACGCTGCCGGCCGCCGAGCGCCGGGTGGTCACCGTGCTCTTCGGTGACCTCTCCGAATTCACCTCCTGGTCGGAGGACCTGGACCCGGAGCGGGTCGGCGCGGTCACCGACCGGGTGCTCGCCGCGCTGGCCGGCGCGGTCAAGACGTTCGGCGGGCACGTCGACAAGCTCACCGGCGACGGGATCATGGCGGTCTTCGGCGCGCCGGTCGCGCACGAGGACGACGCCGAGCGGGCGGTCCGCGCGGCGCTGTCCATGCAGCGGGCGGTCCGCCGGGTGCTCGACGACGAGCGGGGCGGCGGCGCGCCGCTCGGCCTGCGGGTCGGGCTCAACACCGGGGACGTCATCGCCGGCATCCAGGCCGCCATCGAGTACACCGTCATCGGCGACACGGTGAACACCGCCGCGCGCCTCGCCGACGCCGCCGCGGTCGGCGCGATCTACGCCGGCGCGCGGACCTCCAGCGCGACCCGGCACGTCGCCTCCTGGCGGGCGCTGCGCCCGTTGCGGCTCAAGGGCAAGCGTGAACCCGTGGAGGCGTACGAGCTGCTGGGCCTGCTGGACGCGCCGGGCACCCGGTCCGGCCTGGGCGACGAGGCGCCCTACGTGGGCCGGGAGACCGAGATCGGCCGCATGGCCGGCCGGCTCGCCGAGGTGATCGACCGGGGTGAGCCCCGGGTGCTGCTGATGACCGCCGAGGCGGGCATCGGCAAGTCCCGGTTCGCCGCCGAGGTGGAGCGCCTCGCCGCCGGCTACGACGTCGGCGCCGGCCGGTACGCGGCCCACACCGGCGCCCGGGTGCTGTCGGTCCGCTGCGCCGCGTTCGGCGAACGACGCCGGCTGGCGCCGCTGGCCGACCTGGTCCGCGCCGCGGTCGGCCTGCCCAGCGACGCGGCGACCGGGGTGACCCGGCCGGCCGTCGAGGAACGCCTGCGTCGGCTCGGCCAACGCCTCGCCCGGCTCCCCGGCGACCCACCGCCGATCGCCGTGGACCAGCTCCTGGCCCTGCTCGGGTACGCCGAGCTGCCACCCGCCACGGAGAGCGTCGAGTGGAACGCCGCCACCGGACCGGCGGACGCCGATGTGGTGCCGAACGCGGTCGCGGACCTGCTCAGCGCGCTGGCCGGCGAGGCCCCGCTGGTGATCGTGGTGGACGACCTGCACGACGCCACCGCCGAGACGGTCAAGGCGCTCGCGTTGACCCTCAACCGGCTCGCCGGGCCGGTGCTGGTACTGCTGCTCGGCCGTCCCGAGCTGGTGCGTACCGCCGGCGCGCTCACCCGGCTCGCGGACGCCGAGGTGCACGCGTTGCCGCCGCTGCGCGGCGCGGACGCGGCCCGGCTGCTCACCAGCTACCTGGCCGGGGGCCGACTGCCCCAGGCCGACGCGGACCGGCTGCTCGCCACCGCCCAGGGCAACCCGTTCTACCTGGCCGAACTGGTCACGCTGCTGATGGAACGCGGCGCGCTGACCGCCGGCGTGGGGCGGGGCGCGGACGTGGCCTGGCGGCTGGCCCCCGGCTCGCTGGGCAGCCGACTGCTCTCCCGGGACCTGGCCGCCGTGCTCGCGGCGCGCATCGACGCGCTGCCACCGGACGCCCGCTCGGTGCTGCGCGACGCCGCGGTGGTCGGCGACACGGTGGCCGCCGGCGCGCTGGAGGCGCTGCGCGAGCAGCGGGTCGGGCGGGACGGGCGGCCCGCCGCGGTGGCCGCGGTCGAGCTGGACCGGGCCGTCGAGGAACTGCTGCAACGTCGCATGCTGCACCGCACCCGCACCGGGTTCGCGTTCGCCACCCCGCTGATGCGGGAGGCCGCGTACACCGGGGTGAGCAAGGCGGAGTTGGCCGAGCGGCACGCCGCGCTGGCCCGCTGGGCCGCCCCGGAGAGCGTGACCGAGGCGGGCACCCCGGCGGGCGGGTTCACCGAGGCGGCCCGCGACGACTTCGTCGCCGAGCACGTCGAGCGGGCCACCGCGCTCGCCGACGCGGTCAAGCTCCGCCCGGACGCGCCGGCCCGCGCGGTCGCCGGCCTGGGCGTGGCGGCGCTGGGCCGGGCCGCCCGCCGGTCGCTGCGCGTCGGCGAGCCGGCGCTTGCCGTCGAGTACGCCGAACGCGCGGCCGAACTGGCCCGTGGCGCGGTGCCCCCGGCCGACCGGGTGGTGCACGCCCGCGCGTTGTTGCAGATCGGCCGCCCGACCGACGCGCTCGCCGCGGCCGAGAAGATCGCCGCGAACGCCGGCGAGGCCGCCACCCGGGCCGCGGCGCTGCTGCTGGCCGGGCAGGCCCAGCAGACACTGGGCGACGCCGAGCGCGCCGAGCGCAGCTACTCCGAGGCGTTGCAGGTGGCCACCGCCGCCGACCTGCCCACGCTGCGGGCCTCGGCGATGCGCCGGCTCGGCATGGCCGACTTCATCGCCGGCCGGCTGGGCCAGGCGAGCAGCCGGCTGGCCGCCTCCTACCAGGTCAGCCTCGCCGCGAAGGATCCGCGCGGGCAGGCCTGGTCGTTGCAGAACCTGGCCTGGGTGACCACCACCCGGGGCGACTTCGCCGGCACCGACGCGGTGCTCGGCCGGGCCGCCCGGCTGTTCGCCGAGCTGAAGGACCCGTACGGGCGGGCCTGGCTGCGCGGCACCACCGCGTTCGCCCGGCTGCTCGCCGGCCGGCTGCGCGAGGCGTGCCGGCTGGCCCAGGTGTTCCTGCCGTTCGGGGAGCGGGTCGGCGAGGCGTGGGCGGTGGGCACGCTACGGGCGGTCGAGGCGTACGCCACCGCCGAGCTGGGCGACCTCGCCGAGGCGGACCGCGCGGCGCGGCGCGCGTACCGGGACTTCGCCGAGGTGGGCGACGACTGGGGGCAGGGCTTCGCGCTCGTGGTGCGCGGGGTGGTGGCGCGCGGGCTGGGCGAGCCGGAGCATGCCGCCGACCTGTTCTCCGACGCGTTGGAGTACGCCGCCCGCACCACCCATCCGCTGCTCACCGGCATGGCCGGCACGCTGCGCGGCTTCGTCGCGCTGGACATGGGCGACTGCGAGACCGCCGAGCGGGAGGCGCGGTCGGTGCTGACCAGTGTGGAGCCGCACAACCCGCAGGCGCCGGCCCAGGTCGCGCCGCGGGTGCTGCTCGCGATGGCCCGGGTCGCGGCCGGTGACCCGGGGACCGCGGTGGGACTGCTCGCCCCGGTGGCCATGGTGGCGGCGAACGCGCCCTCGCTGCTGATCTCCCGGCGGCAGACGATGGCCCGGTATTCTGCCGCGCTGCTCGCCCACGGCCAGCGGGAGCAGGCGTTGGACTGGGCGCAGCGGGCGGTCGCCGCCCCCGCCGAGGACGTCCGCAGCCAGGTGGTGGCCGGGCTGGCGCTGGCCGAGGCGCTGGACGCCGCCGGCCGCCCGGCGGAGGCGCTGGCCAGCGCCGAGGAGGCGGTCCGCCTGGCGTACGCCACCGAGCAGCTCAGCGAGCGGGCCGCCGCGGACGCGCTGCGGTCGCGCCTCGCCGGCTGAGCACCCCTGTTCTGTCGGTTCCGGGGATGTGCTCGTCGGTGGGGCCGGTTAGCGTGGGGCGGCCGGCGAGCGCCGTCGGAGGAGTTCGTGGGGAGGGACGATGAGGCTGCCGCGCTCCGGCGCCGGCTGGACGATCGCGGTCTTCGGGCTCCTGGCGCTGCTGCTCGGCGCGTTGGGTCTGCTCTGGCCGGAGACGCAGCTGCGCCTGCTCGGCTTCGAGGTGCCGGCCGAGCGTGCCCCCGGTGACTACACCGGCACGTTCCTCACCGCGTCCTCGATGGCCTCGTTCAACATGGGGGTCTACTACCTGCTCGCGGTGGCCACCGAGTGGCGTCCGTTCTACCGGTTCACGGTCTGGTTCCGGCTGGTCACGTTCACCGTTTTCACCATCGCGGTGCTCTCCGACGTCGCGCCGGACCGGTTCTTCGGGGTGGCCGCCTGGGAGGGGCTGGGCGCGCTCGCGACCGCCGCCGGCCTGTGGTGGGACGCCCGTCGGGGAGCCGCCGCTCCGGCGGTCCCGACCCGGTCGGACGACTCCGCGCCGGCGCCCGCCTCCGACGCGGCGCGCTGACCGACCGGGACCGTTGGGTATTTTCGAGCCGTGACCGAGACCCCGCCCGGCGCCATGCGGCTGCCCATCGTGCCCGGTCTGACCGACCTGTCAGTGTTCGCCCGTGGCGGTTACGCCACCGTCTACCGGGCCACCCAGATCTCGGTGGGGCGCGAGGTGGCCGTCAAGGTCGAGAACCGGACGCTGAACAACGAGCGCGACCAGGCCCGCTTCCTGCGCGAGGCCCGCGCCGCCGGGCGGATGTCGTCGCACCCGCACGTGGTCGACCTCTTCGACGTCGGGGTCACCGTCGACCAGCACCCCTACCTGATCATGGAGCTGTGCGACGGCTCGTACGCGGAACGGATGCGCACCTCGCCGCTCGACGCGTCGGAGACCCGCGACCTCGGCGTGAAGATCGCCGACGCGCTGGCCCACTCGCACGCGGCCGGCGTGCTGCACCGCGACGTCAAGCCGGCCAACATCCTGCACTCCGAGTTCAACTCGGCAGTGCTCGCCGACTTCGGTCTGGCGGTGCTGGCCGAGGTGCGCGACGCCTCGGTGACGCTGGAGGTGCTCACCCCGGCGTACGCGCCGCCGGAGATGTTCAACCACAGCCCGCCCAGCCCGGCCGTCGACGTCTACGCGCTCTGCGCCACGCTCTACGCGGTGATGCACGGCCGGCCGCCGCGCTGGCAGTCCGAGCGCAACCCGAGCCTGGTCACCGTGCTGGAGATGTTCCAGCACCCGATCCCGGGTCTGCCCGGGGTGCCCGACGAGCTGATCGACGTGCTGCGCCTGGGCATGTCCAACGACCCGGGCGAGCGGCCCTCCGCCGTCGAGCTGCGCGGCCTGCTCGCCGCGCTCCCGCTCGACCCCGGCACCCCGACGCCCCCGATCGTCGGCAGCCGGTACGACCGCACCGGCGGCCCGTACGACCGTAGCGGCGGGCCGAGCCCGCGGCAGCCGGTCCGGGACGACCACCCGACCGTGCCGACGCGGAGCCGGCGCTGGCCGAGGCGCTGGTTCCTCGGCGGAGCCGGGATGCTGGCGTTGGCCGCCTCGGCCGCCGGCGGCGCGTGGCTGGCCGGCGGCACCCCGCCGGTGGTGTCGCCGACCCCGGTGGCCAGCGGCGCGGCCGGGATGACGCCGCTGCCCGGCTGCGCGTCCGCCGACGTCCGCCTCCCGGCCGGTGCGCGCTGTGCGCCCGAGTTGGAGTGCTACGGCCCGGTGCGCCTGCGCCGCGAACGCGCCGAGGCGAGCCGGGTGCCGTGCGACGGCCAGCACACCTGGGAGACCTACGCCGCCGGTGACCTGCCGAATGGTCTGACCGGGGCCGGCCACGACGCGGTCGCCGCTGATCCGGCCGTCCGCAAGGTCTGCAACGCGGGCACGTTCCGGCTGGTCAGCGGCGTCAAGTCGGGGACCGGGTGGAACCTGGAGGTGCTGCCGCCGGCCGAGAGCGAAGCCGACCGCACCTACCGCTGCCTGGCCGGGCAGGGGGTGAACGCGCTGGCCCGCCCCACGCTCACCGGTCGCTGAGCCCGATCGCCGCGCTCACCGGTCGCTGATCCCGTTCACCGTCCGCTGCTGTCGCACCGATCTCGGGTCGAGCGCCTCCAGCGTGTCGGCGTCGAGCGCGCCGGCCGCGCGCAGCCCGCGGACCGCCCGGGGGTCGAGCGTCTCCAGCGTGTCCGCGTCGACCGGAGCGCCGCCCGGGGTGCGCAGGTTCCGCACCGCGCGCGGGTCGATCGCCTCCAGCGTGTCGGCGTCCACGCCGTACCCCGGGTCGGGGGCCGGCCAGCCCTCGGCCGACGGTGCGGCGACCCCGCCGCCGGGCGACTGCCGGGCGGCGGTGATCGTCACGCCGGCGACCATGCCCAGCACGACGCAGACCAGGGCCAGCACCACCGACAGGATGCCGGGCGGTCGCCACACCGCCAGCGTCACCAGCGCCGCCACCGTCGCCGCGGACGCGGCGACGGCCTTCACCCGCGCATCGGACCTCGGGAACGAACTCACCCGACAAGCATGGCTTAGCGCGTCGACCTGTCAACCGTCGACCCGGGACGGCTTCCCGTCACTCCGACTCCACATCGGATCGCGAAAAGCGTCGATCGAGAAAAAATCGTTACATAACTCGGCATTTTGCGGCATCGGTCCGCTTTTGGGGGTCACTTCCAGTCGTGGGGGAATCCTAAAGTGACGGGGTCGAGGTGCTCCTCGACGGATCTGTTCCCCACCGGAAGGCAGTCACATGCCCCGTGTCATCCGGCTCCTCGCCGCAACCGGGATCGCCGGGATCCTCCTCGCCGGATCGGCCGTCTCGCCCGCCGTGGCCGCGCCGACACCGCAACCGCCGACGTACGACCGCACCAGCGCGGCCGAGGCACGTCGGGTGGACCGCGTACCGACGCCGAAGCTGGACTGGTACGCCTGCTACGACTACGCCGAGTGCACCACGGTCCGGCTCCCGCTGGACTACGACAACCCGAAGGGTGCCACCACCGAGGTCGCGCTGCTCCGGGTCAAGGCCCGCGACCAGCAGCACAAGATCGGCAGCCTGTTCCTCAATCCGGGCGGCCCGGGCGGCTCCGGCACCAGCATCGCGCTCGCCGCGCCCTACTTCCTCGGCGACGACCTGCTCGACCGCTTCGACGTGGTCGGCGTCGACCCGCGCGGCATCGAGGCCAGCGACAACATCCGCTGCTTCCGCACCGTCAGGGAGCAGACCCGGGCGTACGCCGGGCTGAACGTCGCGTTCCCGTGGACGAAGGCGGAGGAGAAGGCGTACGTCGCCGCCTCGAAGGCGGTCGGCACGGCGTGCTCGACCACCGGCAAGCCGCTGACCGGCGCGGCGTCCACCGCCGAGGTGGCCCGCGACATGGACGTGCTGCGCCGGGCGGTCGGCGACCAGAAGCTCAGCTACCTGGGCTTCAGCTACGGCACCGCGCTGGGCCAGTACTACGCCAACATGTTCCCGGACCGGTTCCGCGCGCTCGTCGTCGACGGTGTGCTCAACCCGAACGCCTGGGTCGGCCAGGGCCCGGCCCGCAACCAGCTCCAGGAGACGCGGCTGCGCAGCGCCGACGGCGCGTACCGGGCGCTGCACGAGATCCTGGTGCGGTGCGGCAAGGTCGGCGCGGAGCAGTGCGCGCTGGCCGCCGGCGGTGACCCGCTCGCCGGGTACGACACGGTGGCGAAGCGGCTGCGCAAGAAGCCGGCCGTGATCGACGACCCGGAGTACGGCTCGTTCACCGTCAGCTACGCCGACTTCGTCGGCGCCACGCTCAACGCGCTCTACGACCCGTACGGCTGGCAGTCGGTCGTGGACATCACCATGCAACTGCTGGCCGTGACCGACCCGGCCACCGGAAAGGCCGCCGCCGCGACGGCCCGCAGGGCGCTCGCCGCCCGTGCCGCGCAGGCCCGGCAGCAGCGGGGGTACGACTTCCCCTACGACAACGGGCTGGAGACGTTCCTGACCGTGGACTGCACCGACGCGTACCACCCGAGGAACGCGGACGCCTGGCCGGCGCTGACGGCCAGGGAGGACCAGCGGGCACCGTACTTCGGGCGGGCCTGGGCCTGGGGCACCGCGCCCTGCGCCCGGGGCACCTGGACGGTGCGCGACGAGGACGCCTACCCCGGCCCGTTCAACCGCACCACCGCCGCCCCGGTGCTCGTGGTCGGCAACTACTGGGACCCGGCGACCAGCTACCAGGGTGCGGTCAGCTCGGCCGCGCTGCTGCCGAACAGCCGGCTGCTGAGCAGCGACAGCTGGGGGCACACCGCGTACGGCACCTCGACGTGCGTGACCGGGAAGATCGACGCGTACCTGCTCACCGGCAAGCCGCCGGCCAAGGGTGCGCGCTGCGTCGGTGACGCCCAGCCGTTCCAGGAGGACCCGCCGACCGGACGGGTGGCCGCGTCCAAGAGCGAGCTGGCCCGTGCCGGCGCGCCCGGTCGGGGCGAGCCGAAGCGGCTGCCGCCGGTGAGCACGCCGCGGCCGGCGGTCGGCACGCTTACCGTCCGCTGACGGACCCCCGGGGTACGGCGGGCGATCGGGCGTCCGCCGTACCCCGGGCCGCAGGGCGCAGCGCATTGTGTGGTGGCCGCTACGCTGAGTTTCCCGTCGTCGTGTCCCGCGATCGAGGTGTCCGATGCCCGAGATCTCTTCCCGCCGGCTCCGCTCCCTCGCCACCACGTTGGCCGTGGCGCTGACGCTCACCCTGGCCGCCGCCGCCGGCTGCGACAACCGCCGCGAACCCCCGCTGCCCTCGGTGCTCGACAAGCTGCACGACTCGCACATCGACGGTCAAGCGAAGATCAAGATCGGGGTGTCGGAGACCGAGCCGCTGATGGGCGAGCTGCGCAACGGCGCGCACATCGGCTTCGACGTGGAGATCGCCCGCTACATCGCCGCGTTCCTCGGCTTCCAGGGTGAGCAGCGCATCCAGTGGGTGGCGCTGGCCACCGAGGACCGCATTCCCGCGCTCCAGGGCGGCACCGTCGACCTGATCGTGTCGAGCTTCTCGATGACCGAGGAGCGCCAGAAGCTGATCAGCTTCGCCGGGCCGTACTTCGTCACCACCCAGGAGGTGATGGTGCCGACGCGGCTGCGCGACCGGGTCCGCACCATCGAGGACCTGCGCCGGCCGGGGCTGCGCGTCTGCACCAGCGGCGGCTCCACCACCGAGGCGGAACTGGAGAAACACCAGGTCCGGGCGTACGTGGTGAAGACCGTCGGCGACTGCGTACGGGGCATCCGGGAGAAGCGGTACGACGTGGTCAGCTCCGACGAGACGATCCTGGCCGGCTTCCTGTCCCAGTACCCCACCGAGTTCGAGATCGTCGACATGCCGTTCGGCACCAGCGAGCTGCTCGGCATCGGTGTGCCGATCGGCGACCCGGCGCTGCGTGACCTGGTCGCGTTCGCGCTCCAGAAGAGCTACCTGGAAGGGCGGGACGGGATCAGCAGCCCGTGGCTGACCGCGTACAACCGCACGCTCGGGCCGTGGCTCAAGGCGGACAAGTCCCAGCCGCAGCCGCTGAACGTGCCGAAGCTCGTCGACTTCGACGACAAGGCGCCCCGGCGATGACCGCCCCGCCGGACGCCGTCCCGGCGGGCACTGCCGCTCCGGGCGCGGGCACTGCCGCTCCGGGCGCGGGCACTGCCGCTCCGGGCGCGGGCACCGCCGGCCCTGGGGCTGCCGCTGCCGGGACCGCCGGCCCCGGTGCCCCCGCGCCGGGGCGGGCCGTGCCACCGCCGGCCGACCCGGCCGAGCGTCGTGCGCGGGCCACCCAGTCGTTCTGGACCGCGGTCGTCGGGGTGCCGGCCGTCTTCTCGGTGCTGCGGCTCGGCGTCGAGGCGGGCGGCGAGTTGCAGACCACGCTGCTGCTGGTCGCCAACGTCGGTACGGTGAACCTGCTGGCCGGCTTCCTCACCACCGCCGCCGCGCTGCTCTCCACCGCCCTGGTCGCGGTGTTCGCGCTCGGCGCGGTGCTGCGGGTCAGCGTGGACCGGATGCCGCCCGGAATCCGTCGGCCGCTCTTCGCCCGCTGGGTGGACAGCACGCCGGCCTGGTTCGCGGTGGCCAGCTTCCTGCTCGCGCTGGGCACCTGGCCGCTGCTCTACCTGCCACTGCTGCTGCCGGCGTTCGTGGCCGCGTTCCAGCTCGGCCCGGAACGGCTGCACGAGCAGCGGGTGCCCCGGCTGCTGCTGCTCGCCGCCGGGTTCGCCGGATACCTCTGGCTGCTCGGGCCCACCCTGCTCGACGCCGGCCGGCAGGGGGAGGCGCTGGCGCTGGCGCTGCTTGTCGTACCCCCGGTGCTGGCGTTGTTCGTGACCGGTCCGCTGCCGGCGGCGGTGGTCCGGCCGCTCGCCTCGGTCACCGAGGCGGCGGTGCTGGCCATGCTGGTCTGGGCCGCGCTGCCGGTGATCAGTACGCCGGTGCTGCCGCTGACCGTCACCACCGTCGAGACGGCGCCCGGCGTCACCGAGGACGTCCGCGGTCACGTGGTCACCGTGGACGACGTCGACGTGGTGCTGCTCCAGGAACGTGGTGGCGTCCGCTACCTGCCGGTCGGCCAGGTACGCGCGCAGGTGCTCTGCCCGAGCGAGGACGAGCTGCCCCGGCGGCAGCTCCGGGTGCGTGACTTCCACGTGGAGGATTCACTGCTGGAGGGGCTGGGTCGCCGGGTCCGCCCGGTTCACCGCATCGACGCCGCCTGCCGCACGGTCCGCTGACCGGCACGGCTCGCGATCTGCCCCGAACCCGGGTCAGCGTGTCTTGCGGAGTAGGTCGGCAAGGTCGGCCGCCTCGGCCAGCTCGTCGCCGAGCGGGGTTCCCGCGTCGGCGACCGCTGCGTTCCACAGCAGCTCGGCCGGGGTGTCGGAGGCCAGCCAGCGGTCCAGCGCGTGTCTCGCCCGATCGTCGGGTGCCGACCATCCGAGGATCTCCGTCAGGTGCCGAGTGACCGCCCCGTCCGGCAGCTCGGCGAAGGCCGCCAGGTACGGGCCGAGGTCCAGCTCCAGCGCGGCCACCGCGTCCAGGATGTCCTCCGCCGGATGCTCGGACGGCCACGAGGTCAGCGTCGACCGCCACCAGGCGCGGAGGAAGTCCTCCACCGCGCTCCGCTCGACGGGCGTCCAGTCCGCCCAGTGCCCGGCGATCCGGCGGGCCAGCGTGTCCGGCCACGACTGGTCGACCATCTCGCCGGCGGCGTACGCGGTCAGCAGTCGGGGCACCAGGTGCGGCAGCTCGTTCCCGTCACCCCAGGTGCCGGGGTTGGACAGGTAGCTGCCGAGTTGGTCCGGCGTCAACGCGCGCAGCGGCGTACGCCGGAAGCGGTCGACGTCGGCCGGCTCCACGCAGTGTTCGCACGCCGCCATGTCGTCCGGCATCGGGTGCCGGGCGAACACGGCGTACAGCCGTTCACCCGCCCGCTCCACCTCGCCCGCTCCCACTCCGCCAGTCTCGCCGACCGCTCGGGTGGAACGCCACGGCTGTCACACGGGGTCGGAGACAGCCACGGCGTTCCACCCACCGAAGGGTTGGAGACACCCCGTCAGTAGGACTTGTCCTGGGACAGGACGTGTTGGGCGACGAAGTTGAGGATCATCTCGCGGCTGACCGGGGCGATCCGGCCGGCGCGTACGGCGCCGAGCAGCGTCGCCACGCCGTACTCGGTGGTCATGCCGGCCCCGCCGAGCGCCTGGACGGCGGTGTCCACGGCGAGCGCGGCGGCCTCGCCGGCCGCGTACTTGGCCATGTTGCCGGAGACGCCGGCCTCCAGGTCGCGGCCGGCGTCGTAGAGGCTGGCCGCCTTGTAGATCATGAGCCGGGCCAGCTCCACCTGGACGGCGGCATGCGCGAGCGGGTGCGAGACGCCCTGGTGCGAGCCGATCGAGCGCCCGCCCCAGACCTTGCGGGTGGCGGTGTAGTCGGACGCCTTCTCGACGGCGTAGCGGCCGGTGCCGGCGCCCATCGCGGCGACCGTGATCCGTTCCGGGTTGAGCCCGGCGAACAACGCCGGCAGGCCGGCGTCCAGCGACTCACCGACGAGCGCGTCGGCGGGCAGCCGGACGTCGTCCAGGAAGAGCTGGAACTGGTTCTCCGGGGACAGGATCTCCATGTCCAGCTTGGACTTCTCCAGGCCGGGCGCGTCGGTCGGCACGATGAACAACGCCGGCTTGAGCTTTCCGGAGGAGGCATCCTCGGTCCTGGCCACCACCAGCACATGGTCGGCCTCGTCGACCCCGGAGATGTAGACCTTGCGGCCGGTGAGCAGCCAGTCGTCGCCGTCGCGGCGGGCCACCGTGCCGAGGCGGTGGAAGTTCGACCCGGCGTCCGGCTCGGTGATCGCGAAGACGATCTTCTGGGAGCCGTCGGCGAGGCCGGGCAGGTGCTTCTTGCGCTGCTCCTCCGTGCCGTGCTTGTTGATCACGGTGGCGGCGATGGCGGGGGAGACCACGAGCAGCAGCAGCGGGCAGCCCGCCGCGGCCAGCTCCTCGCACACAAGCGCCAGTTCGGTGATGCCGCCGCCCCCGCCGCCGTACTCGGTGGGGATGTTGACGCCGAGGTAGCCGAGCCGTCCGGCCTCGTGCCACAGCTCGGTGGTGTGTTCTCCCGACTTGGCCTTGGCCACGAAGTAGGGGTGGCCGTACCGGCGGCCCAGCGCGCGTACCGCGTCGCGGAGCTGGTCCTGTTCGGGGGTGAGGTCGAAGTTCACTGCGGGTCCTCCTCGGGGTCGACCACGGCCAGCACGGCACCCGTCTCCACCTGGCCGCCGGGCGCGACCGGCAGCTCCGCCACCACGCCGTCGGCCGGGGCGAGCACGGGATGTTCGAGCTTCATCGCTTCCAGCGTCAGCAGCAGGTCACCGGCGGCGACCCGTTGGCCGACCTCGACGTGCACCCGGGTCACCGCGCCGGGCAGCGGCGCGAGCAGCGACCCGGCCGCCAGCTCCGCGGTGGGCCGGGGCAGCCGCGGCAGTTCGGTGAGGCTCGTCGCCCCGTCCGGGCCGTCCACGAAGACCGACGACCCCACCCGGTGTACGCGGAACGCGCGCCGCACCCCGTCCACGTCGAGCACCACCCGCTCCGGCGTGGCCGACACCAGCTCCACCGGCGGTTCCGGCTCGGTGTTAAGCGGGGCCCCTTCCTCTACCGAATGCGTTAAGAAGGGGCCCCGCCTTGCCCACTCGGCGAGGGTGTTGGTGCGGGTGAGGCGGTAGTGGATCTCGATGTCGGTGAAGCGGGTTACCTGGGGGACGGCCGGCACGTTGCGCCAGCCCGACGGCAGCCCGGCCAGCACCGGTGCGGCGGCCCGGCGCGCGGCGGCCCCGGACAGCGCCGCCGCCAACGCGGCCAGCGGGAGCTGGTCGGCCGGCAGCAGCGGCGCGAAGACCTCGGGGTGCCGGTCCAGGAAGCCGGTGTCGACGTCGGCGGCGGCGAACTCGCCGCTGCGCAGCACCCGGACCAGCAGGTCCCGGTTGGTGGCCACGCCGTGCAGCTCGGCCCGGGCCAGCGCGCCGGCCAGGGCGCGGGCCGCCTCGGTGCGGGTGGGCGCCCAGGCGACCAGCTTGGCCAGCATCGAGTCGTAGTGCACGCTCACCGTCGAGCCGTCCACCACGCCGGAGTCCAGGCGCAGGCCCCGGGTGGGCCCGAACTCGGCGTCGACGCCGGGGATCGCGAACCGGTGCAGCGTGCCGGTGGCCGGGCGGAAACCTTCGGCCGGCTCCTCGGCGCAGAGCCGCACCTCGATGGCGTGGCCCTGCGGGGCAGGTGTGGCCGGGACCGGCAGCGGTTCGCCGTCGGCGACCAGCAGTTGCAGCCGGACCAGGTCCAGGCCGGTGGTCAGCTCGGTGACCGGGTGCTCGACCTGGAGCCGGGTGTTCATCTCCAGGAAGTGCACCTGCCCGTCCGGCGCCAGCAGGAACTCCACGGTGCCCGCGCCGACGTAGTCGACCGCCCGGCCGGCCGCCACCGCCGCGGCGTGCAGCCGCTCGCGCACCTCGTCGGGCAGCACCCCGGGCGCCTCCTCGACGATCTTCTGGTGCCGGCGCTGGATCGAACAGTCGCGTACCCCGAGCGCCACGATCGTGCCGTGGGTGTCGCCGAAGATCTGCACCTCGACGTGCCGGCCACGCTCGACGTACCGCTCGATGAAGACCGTGCCGTCGCCGAACGCCGCCGCCGCCTCGCGGCGCGCGCCCGCGACGGCCTCGGCGAGCCCGGCCGCGTCGCGGACGATCCGCATGCCCCGGCCGCCGCCGCCGGCACTGGCCTTGACCAGCACCGGGAACGCGGTGACCTGGTCGGGGTCGGTCCAGGTGGGCAGCATCGGCACGCCCGCGTCGGCGAGCAGCGCCTTGGCCGCCATCTTGTCGCCCATCGCGGCGATCGCCTTGGCGGACGGGCCGACCCAGGTCAGGCCCGCGTCGGTCACCGCCGCCGCGAACTCCGCGTTCTCGGCGAGGAAGCCGTAGCCGGGGTGGACCGCGTCCGCGCCGGAGCGCCGGGCCGCGTCCAGGATGAGGTCGACCCGCAGGTACGTCTCGGCCGGCGTGTTCCCCGGCAGCCGGACCGCGTGGTCGGCCTCGGCGACGAACGGCGCGTCGGCGTCCGCGTCGGAGTGCACGGCGACCGTGGCCACGCCGAGCGCGCGGCAGGTGGCGAAGACCCGGCGGGCGATCTCCCCCCGGTTGGCCACCAGAAGTCGAGTGATCATCAGCGCTGAGCCTGCCTTTCGTTCGCGACTGCGGGACTCCGCTTCGCTGCGTTCCTCGCGCTCACGGCTACATCCGGAAGACGCCGAAACCGTCGGCGCCCTTCACCGGTCCGTTGTGGATCGCCGACAGGCAGAGCCCGAGGACGGTACGGGTGTCCCGGGGGTCGATCACCCCGTCGTCGTAGAGCCGGCCGGAGAGGAACAGCGCGCCGGACTGCGACTCGATCTGCTGCTCGACCATCATCCGCATGGCGGTGTCGGAGTCCTCGTCGTAGTCCCGCCCCCGGGCCGCGGCGGCCTGCCGGGCCACGATCGACAGCACGCCGGCCAACTGCGCCGGCCCCATCACCGCCGACTTCGCGTTCGGCCAGGTGAACAGGAACCTCGGCTCGTACGCCCGGCCGCACATGCCGTAGTTGCCGGCGCCGTAGGAGGCGCCCAGGTTGACCGTCAGGTGCGGCACGGTCGAGTTCGACACCGCGTTGATCATCAGCGCACCGTGCTTGATGATGCCGCGCTGTTCGTACTCGGTGCCGACCATGTAGCCGGTGGTGTTCTGGAGGAAGACCAGCGGGGTGTCGGCCGCGTTGGCGAGCTGGATGAACTGGGTCGCCTTCTGCGCCTCCTCGCTGAACAGCACGCCCCGGGCGTTCGCCAGCACGCCGACCGGCCAGCCGTGCAGCTCGCCCCAGCCGGTCACCAGCGCCGTGCCGTAGCCGGGCTTGAACTCGTCGAACGCGCTGTCGTCGAGCACCCGGGCGAGGACCTCGCGCGGGTCGAACGGCACCTTCAGGTCGGCGCTGGCGATGCCGAGCAGCTCCTCCGGGTCGTACCGGGGTGGCAGCGGGGACGGGGTGCGCGGCGGCGGGCCGCCCTTGCGCCAGTTGAGCCGGCGGACGCACTGCCGGGCCAGCCGGATGCCGTCCCGCTCGTCCTCGGCCAGGAAGTCGGCCAGGCCGGACGTGCCGGCGTGCATCCGCGCCCCGCCCAGCGACTCGTCGTCGGTGACCTCGCCGGTGGCCATCTTCACCAGCGGCGGCCCGGCCAGGTAGACCTGCGACCGGTCCCGGATCATGATGGTGAAGTCCGACATGCCGGGCACGTACGCGCCGCCGGCGGTGGCGTTGCCGAACACCACGCTGACCGTGGGGATCTTCGCCGCGGAGAGCCGGGTCAGGTCGCGGAACACCCGCCCGCCGGGAATGAAGATCTCCGCCTGGGAGGGCAGGTCCGCGCCGGCCGACTCGACCAGGTTCACCATCGGCAGCCGGTTGGCCAGCGCGATCTCACCCGCCCGACGCGTCTTCGCCAACGACCACGGGTTGATCGCGCCGCCGCGTACCGTCGGGTCGTTCGCCACGATCAGGCACTCCACGCCCTCGACCACGCCGATCCCGGTCACGGTGCTGGCGCCGACCGGGAAGTCCGTGCCGTACGCGGCCACCGGCGACAGTTCCAGGAACGGGCTGTCCGGGTCGAGCAGCAGCTCGATGCGTTCCCGGGGGAGCAGCTTGCCGCGCTTGTGGTGCCGGGTCACGTACTTCTCGCCGCCGCCGGCCCGCGCCTGGTCCAGCGCGGTCTCCAACTCGGCGAGGCGCTCCAGCAGCGCCTCCCGGTTGGCCGCGAAGGCCGGTGCGGAGGTGTCGATCGCAGTCTGGAGAACGGTCACAGGCCCATGCCCTTCGCGATGATCTCGTTCATGATCTCGGTGGTGCCGCCGCCGATGCCGAGGATGCGGGCGTCCCGGTAGTGCCGCTCGACCTCCGCGTCGCGCAGGTAGCCGAAGCCGCCGTGCAGTTGCAGCGCGGCGTCCACCACGTGGTCGCAGGCGGCCACCGCCACGTTCTTCGCCATCGCCACCTCGGTCACCACCGGCTGCCCGCCGACTGCTCCAGGTCGCGGCGCGACGCCAGACGCGCCGAGCTGGAGTGGTCGAGCCACCCGCTCGGCCACCTCGTGCACGTACGCGCGGGCCGCCTCGGCGCGGGTGTGCATCTCGGCCAGCCGGTGCCGGACGAGCTGCCGGCTGGCGAGCGGGCGGCCGAACGTGGCGCGGTCCCGGCACCACCGCACCGCCAGGTCGACGCAGCGCTGCGCGGTCGCGTACGCACTCGTGGCCAGCGACAGCCGCTCGGCGGCGAACTGCTGCATGATGGCCAGGAAGGCGGTGTCCTCCGGGCCGACCCGGTTCGCCACCGGCACCCGGACGTCGACGAAGGACAGCTCGGCGGTGTCCGAGCAGTGCCAACCGAGCTTCTCCAGCCGCCGGCCCACGGTGAACCCGGGCGTGCCCTTGTCGATCACCAGCAGGCTGAGCGAACCGGAGCCGGGAAAGTCGGTGCAGACCGCGGTGGTCACGAAGTCCGCCCGGACGCCGCTGGTGATGTACGTCTTCGCGCCGTTCACCACGTAGTGGTCGCCGTCGCGGACCGCGCAGGTCCGGATGGCGGCCACGTCCGAGCCGCCGTCCGGTTCGGTGATCGCCAACGCGCCGATCATCGTCCCGCCCAGCGTGGGCCGGACGTACGTGTCGATCAGGTGCTCGTCCTGCGCCGCGATGATGTGCGGGAGCGCGATGCCGTGCGTGAACAGCGCGGCGATCAGCCCGGACGAGCCGCCGGAGCGGATGATCTCCTCGGTGACCACGATCGAGTCGAGCAGGTCGCCGCCGCTGCCACCGACCGACTCCGGGAAGCCGATGCCGAGCAGCCCGACCCGCGCGGCGGTCTCGTGCAGGGAGCGGGGCACCTCACCGGCCCGCTCCCAGTCGGCCAGGTGCGGCAACACCTCCCGGGTGACGAAGGCGCGGGTCAGCTCGCGAAGTTGGCGACGCTCCGGGGTGTCCACGATGGTCATGCCGGCACCTCCGCCGGCAGGTCGACCACCCGGGCCCGGAGCAGCTCGCCGAGCGCCTTGGCCTGCGGGTCGAACCGGGTGGACGCGGCCACGCCCGGCCCGAGCAGCCCACGGATCACGAAGTTGACCGCGCGCAGGTTCGGCAGCTCGTACCGCTCCACGGTCAGCGGGGCGGTCTCCGGCAGCAGCTCGGCCAGCCGCGCCACGGTCAGCCAGCCGCGCAGCCAGGCCCAGGTGGCGTCCGTCCGGGCCCAGACGCCGAGGTTGGCGTCCCCACCCTTGTCCCCCGACCGCGCCCCCACCAGCTCCCCCAGCGCCCCCCGCCGGGTGGCGGGTAAGGCGGGGGCCCCGCTTAACGCATTCGGTAGAGGCGGGGGCCCCGCCAATCGCCTCGTGACCGAGGGCGGCGGGATGGGCACGCGCTCGCCGGAGGGGAGCACGGCCACGTGTTCCACCGCGTCCTGCGCGACCGCGTCGGCGGTGAACACGCCGTACGGTGTGGCGTCGCCGGGCAGCGTGGTCAACGTGCAGCCCGGGTAGGAGGCCAGCGCCAGCTCCACCGCCGCCGCCGAGAACGCCCGCCCGGCCCGCGCCTTGTCGACGTCACGCAGGTGTACGTGCAGCAGCGCGCTCGCCGCCTCGGTGTCGGCCGCGTCCGGGTGGTCGGTGCGGGCCAGCGTGAACTCCAGCCCGTCCGGGCCCACCGCGTCCGTCACCTGACCCCGGACCAGGTCCGCCTTGGCCGGGATGTCCAGCCCGCACAGCACGAACGTCATCGAGTTGCGGAAGCCGCCCAGGTTGTTGACGCCCACCTTGAGTGTGTCCGGCGGGGGCGTGCCGCGTACGCCGGAGACGCGTACCCGGTCCGGCCCCGCCTGCTCCAGCCGGACCGTGTCCAGCCGGGTCACCACGTCCGGCCCGAGGTAGTCCGGCCCGCCCACCTCGTACAGCAGTTGCGCGGTGACCGTCTCGACGGTGACCGCGCCGCCGGTGCCGGGGTGCTTGGTGAGCACCGACGTGCCGTCCGGGTGCAGCTCGGCGATCGGGAAGCCGGGGCGCCGGCCGCCGTCCGGCAGTTCGGTGAAGAAGCTGAAGTTGCCGCCGGTGACCTGCGCCCCGCACTCGATCAGGTGCCCGGCCACGGTCGCCCCGGCCAGCGCGTCGAGGTCGTCCCGGGTCCAGCCGAACCGGGCGATCGCCGGGCCGACCGCCAGCGACGCGTCGGTGACGCGCCCGGTGACCACCACGTCCGCGCCCGCGTCGAGGCAGGCCGCGATCCCGAACGCGCCCAGGTACGCGTTCGCGGTCAGCGCGTCCGGCCGCTGGAGCGCGTCGCCCTCGACGTACCCGACCCGCACGTCGAGGCCGAGTCGCGTCGCGAGCGACCGGATCGCGTCGGCCAGCCCGGCCGGGTTGAGGCCGCCGGCGTTGGTGACCAGCGTGACCCCGCGCTCCGACGCGGTGCCGAGCACGCCCTCCGCCTGCCGCAGGAACGTCTTCGCGTAGCCCAGCGACGCGTCACGCATCCGGTCGCGACCGAGGATCAGCATGGTCAGCTCGGCCAGGTAGTCGCCGGTCAGCACGTCCAGCTCGCCGCCGTCGAGCATCTCCCGCCAGGCGGCGAACCGGTCGCCGTAGAAGCCGGACGCGTTGCCGACGCGCAGCACCCCGCTCATGGGCGGGCCTCCGCCGCCCGGCCGGCGCCCGGCGGGCCGGCGAACGCCTGGGCCACGTCCAGCCACTCGTCGGCGACCGGCCCGGTCGCGACCAGGGACAGGTCGGCGCGGTGCCGGCGCTGCGTGACCAGCAGGCAGAAGTCGAGCGCCGGCCCGGTCACCCGGTCGGTCGCCGCTGCCGGCCCGAAGGCCCAGACCTCGTCGCCCGCCGGTGCGGTGAGTTCGACCCGGACCGGGTCCGTCGGCACCGGGCGGCCGTGCGCGGCGAAGCTGTGCCCGAGGGTACGGAAGCCGAGGTGCGCGACGTGCCGCAGCCGGGCGGTCGGGGCGCGGGTGACACCGAGCGCGTCGGCGACGTCCTCGCCGTGCGCCCAGGTCTCCATGAGCCGGGCGGTGGCCATCGAGGCGGGCGACATCCGGGTGCCGTACCAGGGCAGCTTCTCGCCGGCCGGGGTGGCGGCCAGGGCCGCCGCGAGCGCGGTGCGGCCGTCCCGCCAGCGGGCCAGCAGCGCGGCCGGTGGGGCGAGGAAGGACTCGGCCCCGTCGTCGACCAGCCGGGCCGGGTCGGGCGCGGACAAAACCGAGGCGTAGAACGCGTCGCTGTCGGTGGCGGCGAGCCCGGCCACGTGGTCGGTCCAGGCCAGGTGGGCGATCTGGTGGGCGACGGTCCAGCCGGCGGCCGGGGTGTCCCGGGCCCAGTCCTCCGGTGGCAGCCCGCTGACGAGCGCGTCGAGCTGGTCGGACTCGGCGGTGAGATCCGCGAGCAGTGCGGTCGCGTCGACCATGGTGCCTCCGGGCGGGTGGGCCGGTCAGGGGGCGTCGGGGGTGAGCAGGGTGGCGAGTTGGCGCTTCCACATCCGCAGCAGGGCGGTGCGGCGGGGTGAGTCGTCGCTGAGCAGGTTGGCCACGCCCAGCCCGCGGAGCAGGTCGAGGGTGGCCTGCACGGCCTCGCGGATGCCGGGCCGGCGTTCGTCCACGCCGAGCAGCTCGACGGTGAGCCGGTGCATCTCCCGGCCCACCGTGGCCTCCAGCGGCACCAGCGCGTCGCGCAGCTCGGCGTCGGTGCGGGCGGCGACCCAGAGTTCGAGGGCGGCGACGAAGAGCGGCCCGGTGAAGGCGGCGCCGAGCAGGTCGATCACCCGGTCCAGCCGTCGCGGGCCGGCCGGCAGCGCGTCCGCCTCGGTGCGCAGCTCCACCGCCCGGCGTTCGGCGAGATGGGCGACGGCGGCGGTGACCAGGGCGGCCTTGGTGGGGTAGTGGTGCAGCTGGGCGCCCCGGGAGACGCCGGCCCGGGCGGCCACCACCGTGGTCGTGGTGCCGGACCAACCGTGTTCGATCAGGCACTCGACAGTCGCCTCCAGCAGCCGGGCCTGGGTGGCGCGGCTGCGTTCCTGCTGCGGGACGCGGGTCGGTGCGGTGGGCACGGGGACAGCGTCCCGCCCGGGAAACAAACAGTCAAGCCTGACTTTTTCTGGCGCCGCTATCCGACACCCCTCGAACGGTCCGTTCCGCGATACTGTGCTCGGTTCACGGGGAGGCACGACGATGGATGAATTCGTGCTGGTCGGCGGCTCCGGTTTCCTGGGCGCCGCGACCGCCGAGGCACTGCTGGCCGCCGGTGCGCGGGTGACCGTCGTGGACCGGCATCCGCCGGCCGGCACGGTCACCGGCGCGCCCGACTGGATCCGCGTCGACCTGCTGGTCGACGACCCACCCGAGCTGCCGCCCGGCCTCGTCGTGGTGCTGCTCGGCGCCAGCGAGCCGCGCCCCCGCCGGCCCTGGACGCTGCCGCTCGACAACGCGGTCAGCACCGCCCGGGTGCTGCCCCGGCTGGCCGGACGCCAGGTGGTGCTCACCTCCTCCGTCGAGGTGTACGGTGCCGCGGCCGGTCCGCTGACCGAGGAGACCCCGCCCGACCTGCCGTGGTCCGTCGAGGAACTCGACGGCTGGTGCGCCGCCGCCCGCGAACTGGCCCGGACGCCCTGCCCGCCCTGGCGGGCCGCCCCGCTGGCCCGGGCCATGGCCGACGCCGACCCGACCGGCCGGTGGACGTACGCGATGGCGAAGCTCGCCCAGGAACGGCTCGTCGCCGGCGCGGTCGACCCCGACCGGCTGGCCGTGCTCCGGCTCGCGAACGCCTTCGGCGCGGGACAGCACCGGGTCGCCACCCGGCTGGTCCGCCGGGCCCGCCAGGGGCTGCCGCTGCCGGTCACCGCGGACGCCGTACGCAGCTTCCTGCCCGCCGACGCCCTCGCCCGGATTCTGCTCGACGGGATCGGCCCCGGCGTCTGGAACGTCGGCGGGGAGCCGGTGTCCCTGGTCGACCTCGCCACCTGGATCCGTGACCTGTGCGGGTCGTCGGCGCCGCTGCTGACCACACCCCGGCGTACGCCGGACAGCTCCGGCCTGGTGGTCACCGACAAGCTGACCGCCGCCGGTCACCGCGTGCCGCCGCTCCGCCAGGGCCTGGCCGAACTGGTCGAGGCGGTCGACGCCGACCGGGCGCCCGTGTTCCGGCCGCCGCTGCCGGTCGTCGTGCCGCCGCCGCCCGCCCACCCCGACCTGGTGGCCGACCGCCAGCAGGCGGCGCTCACCAGCGGCGAGGTCAAGCACGGCAACCGGTGGACGCGGGAGCTGACCGAACGACTGGGCAAGGAGCTGGAACTCGACGACGACCACCGGGTGCTGGTCACCGCGTCCGGCACCGCCGCACTACGGATCATGGTGGCCGCCACCGTCGGCCCGGCCCGCCCCGGCGACGTGGCGGTGCTGCCGTCGTACACGTTCCCCGCGACGGCGGAGATCCTGGTCCAGCTCGGGTACGCGCTGCGCTTCGTCGACGTGGACGCCGCGACCTGGACGCTCGCCCCGGCGGCCGTCGCCAGCGCCATCGCGCGGGGCGGCGTACGCGTGGTGCTCGGCGTGGACACCTTCGGCAACCCGTGCGACTACCCGGCCCTGCGGGCGGTCTGCGACCCCGCCGGCGTGGCGCTGCTGGCCGACTCCGCCGCCGCCCTCGGCAGCCTGCACCGGGGCCGCCCGGTGGCACAGCAGGCGCTGGCCCACTCGTACTCGATGAGCTTCGCCAAGGTGGTCTCCGCCGGTGGGGCCGGCGGCGCTCTGGTGCTGCCCGCCGACGCCGCCGAGGCGGTGCTCGCCGCGCCGGCCGGCTGGACCCGCTCGGAGCTGATGAACGAGCTGCACGCCGTCGTCGCGGTCGACCAGCTCGCGGAGCTGGACACGCTGGTCCGCCGGCGGGGCGAGGTGGCCGAGGTGTACGCCGCCGCCGCCCGCACCCTGCCGGTGGAGTTCCAGCAGGTCCGCCCGGGGGACCGGCACTGCTGGGTGCACTGGGTGGCCCGGATCGCCGACCGGGACCGGGTGGCGGACGCGCTGGCCGTGCTCGGCGTGCAGACCAAGCCCTACTTCGCGGCGATCCACCGCGGCCCGCTCGGCGGCGGCGAACGGCTGCCGGTGACCGACCGGCTGGACGCCGAGGCGCTCGCGCTGCCGATGTCGTCGGAACTCACCGTGGAGCAGGCGGAACGGGTGGTCGCCGCGCTGCGCCGCTGCCTGGGCTGAAGCTCGCCGGCACCGGCTGGCGGGCCGGGCGGTCAGGCGGGCGGTCAGGCCGGGCGGCGGCCGGTCACCAGCAGTTGCTTGCCGGCGTCGGCGAGGACCGGGTCGTCGCCGAGCCGGCGCTCCAACGCCAGCAGCGCGTCCCGGTCGGCGGCGAGCCGCCCGGCCAGCCCGGCCCGGCCCAACGGCCCGGCGCTGACCAGCAACCCGGCGCTGCGGACCTCGACCAGGCCGGCGGCGGTGAACGCGGCCGCCAACCGGGCGCGGTCCAGCAGGTGCAGGTCGGCGGCGTGCCCGTCGGCCCGCCAGACGCCCCGGCGCCGGGTCAACCGGTCCACCGCCTCGTCGTCCCGGCCGGCGCCGACCAGCTCCAGCACCAGGCCCACCAGCGAGTCGACGAGCACCGCCAGCACCCCGCCCGGACGCAGCCAGCCGGCCAGGTGCCGGACCGCCCGCTCGGGATCGGCGGTGTATTGCAGCGAACCCATCGCCAGCACCGCGCCGGCCGTGGCGGGCAGCGTCACCTCCGTCATCGAGCCCTCGACAAGCGTGAAGCCGGGGCCGGGCGGGCGGCGACGCAACTCGGCGACCATCCCCGGGGCCTGCTCCACGCCGGTCACCGGATGGCCCAGGTCGAGCAGGCGTCGGGCCCAGCGGCCCACGCCGCAGCCGGCGTCCACCACCGGGCCGTCGGGCGGCAGCAGCGCGCTGACCCGCTCCCACGCCAGATCGTCGTACGCGCGCCGGTGCGGCACCGCGAAGTGCTCCTCGTAGCCGGGCGCCAGCGCGTCGTACAGCGGCTGGCTCGGGCGCATCGGCTCAGACAAGGCTGCGCCGCCCGCGTCGCCACTGCCGGTCGGCCAGGTAGGTGCCCGGCCGCCAGCGCAGGTTGAGGCTGTAGTTGCTGCCGCAGCCGACGCACTCCTTGCGGAACAGTCGCGCGTGCTCGGCGCGGTACTCCGGGGCGTCGACGATCTCGGCGATCGGGCGCTGCCGGACCGAGGCGGTCGGGTCGTGCGCCCAGCAGCCGCCGATCTCGCCCCGGGAGTGCACCATCAGCTTGAGCTGCGACTCGGCGCAGGGCAGGTCCCGTTGCACGAGATCGTCGAAGTGCCCGCGCAGGTACCGCAGCTCCGAGTAACGCGGCAACCACCGCTGGTCCGCCCGGGCCATCGCCTCCAACTCGGCCAGCGCCACATCGAGCCGGTCGCCCGCCACGTCGGTCTGCCCGGTGACCGCGTCGGTGCGGAACAGGAACGTCCGGTCGGTGACCAGGTTGAGATAGAGCGCCACGCCCAGTTCCTGGGCCAGCGCCGCGATGCCGGGCAGGCTGTCCACGTTGTCCCGCATGACGGTGAAGTTCATCCGCACCTTCAGGCCGAGCCGGTCGCGCTCCGCGATCAGGTTCCGCAGGTGCCGGGTGGTCGTCTCGAACGCGCCGAGCCGGCCCCGGATCCGGTCGTGCACCAGCGCCGTCGGGCCGTCGACCGAGACGTTGAAGCTGCGTACGCCCGCGGCGAGCACCTCGTCGAGGACGGGCGGGGTGAGCCGGATGCCGTTGGTGTTCAGGTGCAGGTGGCGCACCCCCACCTCGCGGGCGTACGCCATCAGGGTCACCGCGTCCGGCCGGATCAACGGCTCACCACCGGTGAAGTTCACCTTGTGGATGCGCATCGCGACGAGTTGGCGCAGGACGTCCCGCCACTCCTCGGTGGACAGCTCACCCTTGGTGTTGGTGGTCCAGCAGCCGCAGCTCGTGCAGCGCAGGTTGCAGTTGTCGGTGAGGAACAGCTCGGCGACCAGCGGCCGGACGTGCAGCCGGGGCGCGACCCGCTCCTTGATGGCCAGCCGGCCGAAGAACCAGGCCAGCCGCGCCGTGTCGGCCACGCTCACGGCTGCCTCCGGACGGGGTGGATGATGTTCACGGCTGCCTCCGGGCGACGACGAAGAGGTTGGCCGCGCGGAACAGCCGGCCGTCGAGGTGGATGCCGCGCTCCAGCAGGCGGCGTACCGGCCCGCCGGTGAGCAGCGCCGGGATCTGCAACCACCGCCAGAACAGGTTGGCGCCGGTGACCGTGGTCGGCGCGAAGCCGGCCGCGCGCAGCAGGTCGAGCAGGTCGGCGGTGCGGTAGTTGGTGTGCCGGTCCCGGCCGACCGACATGTCCCCCCGCAGGTCGTTCGAGAGGTCCGCGAACCGGCTGTGCCACACCTGCGACCCGAACCGCCACGAGTAGACGCGACGGTGCAGCCGGGGGAAGTCGAACTTCGCGTTGTCGGGGTCGAGGAAGCTGAACACGTGCCGGCGCGGCACGGTGAGCACCAGCAGCCCGCCGGGGACGAGCACCCGGCGCGTCTCGGCGAGCAGCGCGGCCTCGTCGGGCACGTGCTCCAGCACGTCGAGCAGACTGACCGAGTCGAAGCGGCCGTCGGTGAACGGCAGCGGCCGACCGACCCGCAGCCGGTGCAGCGGCAGGTCGGGGTGGCGGGCGGCCAGCCCGGCGAGGTAACCGGGGTGCGGGTCGGCGCCCTCGCAGGTCACGGTGCCGTGTTCGTGCAGCGCGGCGAGGAAGTCCCCGGGGCCGCAGCCCAGGTCGAGGTGTCGGCCGGTGCGGCCGGCCAGCGCGGACCAGGCGAACGCGTACCGGCGCAGCGGGTGGGTGGCGAAGGGCTGCCGGCCCGCTCGGCGGGTCGCCTCGTCGGCCCGGTTCGTCGGCCCGGCCGGGCGCTCGTCGGCCCGGCTCATCGGCCCGGCCGGGCGCTCGTCGGCCCGGCTCATCGGACCAGCCGGGCGCAGAGCGCGTCCAACGTGGCGGCCAACCGGGCGCCGTCGACCGCGCCGGGCAGTGGTCGCTCGGCCAGCAACCGCCGTTGCCGCTCCGGGTGCGCGGCCACCACGGCCGGCAGGTCGGCGGCGTCCCACACCGCGATCACCCGGCCCGAACGCTCCTCGTCGCGCAGGTAGGCGACCTGGTGGTCGTTGCCCATCTCGCCCCGCGCGGCCTCCCGGGCCACCGCCACCGGCACCCGGCCGAGCCGCTGGACCAGGCGCACGGTGTTCCCCGCGTGGGTGATCACCACGTCGGCGGCGGCGAGCCGCTCGCGCAGGTCGTCCAGGGGCAGGAACGCCTCGTGCGGGCACGGCGGCGTCACGGTCGACGTGCCGGTCTGGACGAACACCTCGTGCGCGGCGCAGAGCGGCGCGACGCCGTGGATCAGGCGGTCGAACGGCCACGGACCCATGCCGACGGTGACCAGGACGCGGGCCATGGTCAGTAGAGCTCCCCGATGAGCACCGCGCGGGGGCGGGACGCCAGCAGGGCGGGGCGCTGCACCAGCACCGCGGCGGCGAGCCGGGAGCAGAGCCGGGCGGCGGAGCCGGCGGGCCCGGTCATGTTGAACGTCTCCAACCACAGCGACGGCACCCGGAGCAGACGGGCGGCGAGGAAGACGCCGACGGCCACGCCGGTGCCGGCCGACACCACCACGTCGGGTCGCTCGCGGCGCAGCAGCCGCAGCGCCCGCCAGGTCGCCGGCAGCACCCGCAGCCGGGTGCGGGTCGACAACTCGGGCTGCCAGTGCACCCGCTGCCCGGCCAACGCCACCTCGGTGTCGGGGGCCCGGACCGCGACCCAGACCGGATCGTGCCGTGCCCACCAGGGGCGGAGCGCCAGCAGGTCCAGCAGGACGCCACCGCTGCTGGAGACGAGAAGCACCCGGTACCGCCGTCCCATCAGGCCACGCTATCGCAGAGTCGCGACTCAGGACGCCCCCGTCCAGCGTGGACGTCGGGTACCCGTCAGCGACCGTCCCGGGGACCGAAGGCGGTGAGCGCGTCCAGGTCGGAGTATCCGCCGCGCAGGTACTCGTCGACCCACTGCGCCGCCTCCGGGAAGCCGGACCCGGCGACCACCTCGGCGCAGGCGGCGTCCACGTCGAACCGGGTGCGGCGCAACTGCACCCCCGGACCGAGCAGCGCCCACCAGGCGCCCGCGCCCCCGTACGGCATGCCGACACTGCCCGGGTTGACCACCAGGCGACGGTCGACCAACCGGGCGTACGGCATGTGGGTGTGCCCGCAGACCACGGTGCCGACCTCGGCCGGCAGGCCGGCGAAGACCTCGGCCCAGCGCTCCGGCCGCGAGTCGACGAGGACGACCTCCTCGTCGTCGCGGGGCGTCGCGTGGCAGAACAGCACGTCGCCGAGCCCGGCCACCGGCAGCGTGACGTGCGGTGGCAGCGCGGCCAGCCGGTCCACCTGGTCGTCCCGGAGCTGCGCGGCGGCCCAGTTGGCGACCTCGAACTCCGACGGCTTCCCGGCCCGCGCCTCGACCAGCTCCCGCTCGCCGTTCCCGCCGACCCAGCGGGCGCGGTCGCCGAGCGCGGCGAGCCGGTCCAGCACCTCCACCGGCTGTGGGCCGGACGCGATGTCACCGGTGAGCACGATCAGCTCGGCGGCGGCCACGTCCGGCTCGGCCAGGACGGCCTCCAGCGCCGGCAGCACACCGTGGATGTCGGAGAGGACGGCGACGCGTTCGATCATCGGCCCAGCCTGGACGTCGGCCGCCGGGGACGTCCAGGGATTCTGCGTCGGGCAGACACGGCCCGGCCCGGACCGCGTGGGCGGGCCGGGCCGGGGAGCCGGGGTGGAGGTGCGGAAGGTCAGACCCGCGCGCGACGGGCCAGGCGCTCCGGGTCGAGGATGATGATGCTCTTGCCGTCCAGTCGCAGCCAGCCGCGCGAGGCGAAGTCGGCGAGCGCCTTGTTGACGGTCTCCCGGGAGGCGCCGACGAGCTGGGCGATCTCCTCCTGGGTGAGGTCGTGGGTCACCCGCAGCACGCCACCGTCACGGGTGCCGAACCGGCCGGCCATCTGGAGCAGGTTCTTGGCGACCCGGCCGGGCACGTCCGTGAAGATCAGGTCGGCGAGCGAGTCGTTCGTCCGGCGCAGCCTGCGGGCCAGCACCCGCAGGAGCTGCTCGGCGATCTCGGGCCGGTTGTTGAGCCACGGCCGCAGGGCCTGCTTGCGCAGCCGGACCAGCCGGGTGTCGGTGACCGCCGTGGCGGTCGCCGTGCGCGGGCCGGGGTCGAACAGCGACAACTCGCCGACCATGTCCGACGGGCCCATCACGGCGATCAGGTTCTGCCGGCCGTCCGCCGCGCGGCGACCCACCTTGATCTTGCCGGACAGGAGGATGTAGAGACTGTCACCGGGCTCGCCCTCGTTGAAGACGACCTCGCCCTTGCGGACCTCGATCGTCTCCATCTCCTTGGCGAGCGCCTCGGCAGCCTCCGGGTCGACACCCTGGAAGATCCCGCTGCGGGCCAGTACCTCGTCCATCGCGCACCTCCGCCTGCGCGTGCCGTCCGTCGGCCCGGGTCCGCCGTCCGCTGATCCCTCGCGCGCCGCCAGTCTAGGCGCACATGAGCAGGAATCGGAGGTGCACCCCTGGATCCGGCCCCGCGACGCCGGGCCGGGCGCCACCGGTCCCCACCTGATCGTAAGGTGACCGGCGTGCTGTGCGAGCCGATCCTGACCAGCCGGTCCGAAGCCGGGTGGGACATCCCGCTGCTCGTCTGGCGGGCCGAGACGCCGCTGCTGGCGGTCGGCTCCGCCCCGCTGGGCGGGGGGATCGGCGTCCGCCGGTGGGTGGTCAACGCGACCGTGCCGATGACGTACGACCGGGACGACCCGGCCGCCCACCTGGCCGAACTCGCCCGCGACCTGGACCTGGGCGGGCCCGGGGTCGGGCTGCTCACCGGCGTGGACGTGACCGAGGTGGTGCACCGCGGCGACGCCGGCGTCCGGGTCTGGGCGACGGTCGGCCTGGGCACCCCGGTCTGGGCCGCCGCACCCGCGTCGGCCGGCGGCGACCGGGCCACCGCCGAGGACACGCCGGCCGGGCCCGCGCCGGCCCCCCGGGTCGGCACCGTCAACATCGTGGTGCACGTGCCGGTCCGGCTCGGGGACGCCGCGCTGGTCAACGCGGTGGCCACCGCCACCGAGGCGAAGGCGCAGGCGATCTGGGAGCTGGGGCTGCAGGCCACCGGCACCGCCACCGACGCGGTCACCGTGCTCTGCCCGGCCGACGGCACGCCTGCCCCGTACGGCGGCCCGCGCTCGACCTGGGGCGCCCCGCTGGCCCGGGCCGTGCACGCCGCCGTGCGCGCCGGCGGCGCCCGTCCGGTCGTGCCCTGGTCCGACCGGCGGGCCGGCTGACGTGCGCAGACCGGTATTCCGACCATTCGGCCCTCGTCGCGGCGGCCCCGGGGCGGTAGCGTCGCCGACGATGTACGCTTCCGCCCACTCTGTGCCCCGTTCCCGCCGCGCCACCGGCCCCCGCCCGGTCGGTCCCGTGCCGCGCCGTGCCGTCCCCCGACCGCGCCTCGCCGCGCTCGCCGCGCTCTTCGCGGTCCTGCTCGCCGCCGGCTGCTCGGACTCCGGCGACGGCGACGGCCCGCTCTGGCAGACCGGGCAGGGCGGCGGGTCGACCGGGTCGGCCGGCCCCGCATCCGGCGACCAGCCGGCCGCCTCCGGCGAGTCGACCGAGCCGTCGATCTCGCTGACCGCGACCGGTGACGTGATCATGGGGAACGCGCCGAACCGGCTGCCGCCCAACGGCGGCAAGGGCTTCTTCGACGACGTGAAGTCCGCGCTCAAGGGCGACCTGGTGATGGGCAACCTGGAGGAGCCGCTCACCGACGACACCGGTGCCGGCAAGTGCGGCCCGAACCCGCAGAACTGCTACCAGTTCCGGGCGCCGCCCGGCTACGCCGCGCACCTGCGCTCGGCCGGGTTCCAACTGCTCAACCAGGCCAACAACCACGGCAACGACTACGGCCAGCAGGGCTACGAGAACACCCAGTCGGCGCTGGAGGCGCACGGCCTCAAGCACACCGGCGCGCCCGGCGAGATCACCGTCGTGGACGTCAAGGGCGTCAAGGTGGCAGTGGTCGGCTTCTCGTCGTACCCCTGGTCGAACAGCCTGATCGACCTGGACGCCGCCAAGCAGGTCATCGAGATGGCCAAGGGGATGGCCAAGCTCGTGGTGGTGCAGGTGCACATGGGCGCCGAGGGCGCGGACAAGACCCGGGTCAAGCCCGGCACCGAGATGTACGTCGGGGAGAACCGGGGCGACCCGATGCGTTTCGCCCGTACCGTGATCGACGCCGGCGCGGACCTGGTGATCGGGCACGGCCCGCACGTGCTGCGGGGCCTGGAGTTCTACCAGGGCAAGCTGATCGCCTACAGCCTGGGCAACTTCGCCGGCGGCGGGAAGTCGTTGCAGAGCGCCGGCCGGCTCGGCTACGGCGGGGTGCTCAAGGTGTCGCTCACCGCCGAGGGCCGCTTCGTCGGCGGCACGTTCACCTCCACCGTGATGAACGGCGTCGGCCGACCCTCCGTCGACCGGCAGGACCGTGGCCTCGGGCTGGTGCGCGAGGTGACCCGGGCGGACTTCCCGGACACCGGCGCGAAGCTCGACGCGAGCGGCAAGATCAGCGCCCCGGCGGGTGGCTGAGCGCACGCCACCCGCGTCGACCCACCGGGGCGTCGGCCCCGCGACGTAGGCTGGCCGGCGTGACCACGCGCTCCCCCGAGACCGACCTCGGCCGTACGCGTCGGGCCCGCCGCATCGGGCGGGTGCTGACCGAGACCCACCCCGACGCGCACTGTGAACTCGACCACGGCAACGCGCTGGAGCTGGCGGTCGCCACGATCCTGTCCGCCCAGTGCACCGACAAGAAGGTCAACGAGGTCACGCCGAAGCTGTTCGCCCGCTACCGCACCGCCGCCGACTACGCCGGGGCGGACCGCGTCGAGCTGGAGGAGCTGATCCGGCCCACCGGTTTCTACCGCAACAAGACCAGCTCGCTGATCAACCTCGGCCGCGCGCTCTGCGAGCGGTACGACGGCGAGGTGCCCGGCCGGCTCGCCGACCTGGTCACCCTGCCGGGGATCGGGCGCAAGACCGCGAACGTGATCCTCGGCAACGCGTTCGACGTCCCGGGCATCACCGTCGACACCCACTTCCAGCGGCTGGTGCAGCGGTGGGAGCTGACCACCGAGACCGACCCGGTCAAGATCGAGCACGCGATCGGCGCGCTTTACCCCAAGCGCGACTGGACCATGCTGTCGCACCGGATCATCTTCCACGGCCGTCGGGTCTGCCACGCCCGCAAGCCGGCCTGCGGCGCGTGCACGCTGGCGAAGCTCTGCCCCGCGTACGGCACCGGGCCGACCGAGCCGGCCGCCGCGGCCAAGCTGCTGAAGGGCCCCCGCGCGCGGGACCTCGCGGCGGCCGTCGGCCTCGACCCGGACCTGGTGCCGCAGCAGGCGACCGTGGCGGACGTGCCGTGACCCGCCGGCTCGCGTTCCTGCTCGTCCCGCTGCTGCTGGCGGCGGGCTGCACCGCCACGGCCGAGGAGCCGGCCGGCCCGGCGTCGGCCACCCGCGCGGAGCGCCCCTCGCCGTTCGCCGACTGCGCCCCGCTGACCGCGGTGCCGGCCTCGGCCGCGCCGTCACCGGCCGGCAAGCCCGGTGATCCGCTGCCCGACCTGGCGCTCAACTGCTTCACCGGCGGCGCTCCGGTGCAGCTACGCGACGTGAAGGGCCCCGCCGTGATCAACGTGTGGGCGTCCTGGTGTCCGCCCTGCCGCAAGGAGCTGCCCGCGTTCCAGCGGCTCAGCGACCGGGCCGACGGCCGGTTCCAGGTGATCGGGGTGAACAGCCGGGACAGCCGCGGCGGCGCGCAGTCCCTCGGCGAGGACTTCGGCATCGACTTCCCGATGCTGCTCGACCAGGGCGACGCGTTCGAGCGCGCGCTCGAACGCAGCGCGTTCCCGCTGACCGTCCTGGTCGACGCGGACGGCCGGATCCGGCACATCGACGGCACCGGCGCGCTCGACGACGCCCGCCTCGCCGCGCTCGTCCGCACGCATCTCGGGGTGCGGGTGTGACCCGGACGCCGCCCGGATGGCTGGACCCGCTGCTGGGCCGGCTCGGCAGCGCCCGGGCCGAGGACTTCACCCAGCTCGCCACGCCGGAGACCGGCGGCCGGGAGAGCGCCGTGCTGGTGCTGCTCGGCGAGGAGCCCGGCGCCGGGCCGGACATGCTGGTCCTCCAGCGGGCCGCGACGCTGCGCAACCACGCCGGGCAGCCGGCCTTCCCCGGTGGCGCGGCCGACCCGGAGGACGCCGACGCCCGCGCCACCGCGCTGCGCGAGGCGAACGAGGAGGTCGACCTCGACCCGGCCAGCGTCACCGTGTTGGCCGAACTGCCCCGGCTGTGGATTCCGGTCAGCGACTTCGTGGTGACCCCGGTGCTCGCCTGGTGGCACGACCCGCACCCGGTCCACCCGCGCGAGCCGGCCGAGGTCGCGCACGTCGCCCGACTGCCGGTCGCCGAGCTGGTCGACCCGGACAACCGCATGCGGGTACGCCATCCCAGCGGGTGGATCGGCCCCGCGTTCTCGGTCCGCGGCATGCTGGTCTGGGGCTTCACCGGCGGCGTGATCGACCGACTGTTGGAGATGGGCGGCTGGGCCCGGCCCTGGCCCCGCTCGCGGGTGTGGGAGCTGCCGCCGGTCGGCGCCACCCCGGCCCCCTCGGCCGGCACCGACGCGGCCGACGAGAGCCCGGTGCGCTGATCACCCGCACGCATCCTCAGGTCACGTTCAGCGAGCGCTGAGCGGGCCACGGGCCCGGTGCCCGTACCCTTGGGGCGTGTCCGCCGTGGATCTCGTCCTGCTCCTGCTCATGCTCGTGTTCGCGATCAGCGGATACCGCCAGGGCTTCGTCGTCGGAGCGCTGTCGTTCTCGGGCTTCTTCCTGGGCGCGTTGCTCGGCCTCCAGGTCGGCCCGCTGATCGCCCGGCAGTTCGCGTCCAGCGGCACCCGGGTGCTGATCTCCCTGGTGGCGATCTTCGGGCTCGCCGTGCTGGGGCAGGCGCTGGCCGGCTGGCTCGGCTCCAACCTGCGCGCGGCCATCACCGGCCCGGCCGGCAAGAAGGTCGACGACGTCGGTGGCGCGTTCATCTCGGTCATCGCGGTCATGCTGGTGGCCTGGTTGGTCGCGGTGCCGCTGGGTTCCTCGTCGGTGCCCTGGCTGGCCGCCTCGGTCAAGGACAGCGCGTTGCTCACCGTGGTGGACCGGGTGCTGCCCGACCGGGCCCAGGAACTCTCCACCGCCCTGCGGGACACCGTCGACACCAACGGCTTCCCCGACGTGTTCAACGGCCTGGGCAGCACCAACGCCCGGCAGGTCTCGCCGCCCGACCCGGCGCTGGCCAACTCCCAGGTGGTGCAGAACAGCAAGCGGTCCGTGGTGAAGGTGCTCGGCTCCGCGCCGAGCTGCTCCCGCCGGATCGAGGGCTCCGGCTTCGTCTACGCCGACGACCGGGTGATGACCAACGCGCACGTGGTGGCCGGCACCCGTTCGGTGGCGGTGGAACTACGCGGCGAGCGGTACGACGGCGAGGTGGTGGTCTACGACCCGGATCGGGACCTGGCCGTGCTCTACGTGCCCGGGCTGCCCGGGCCGTCGCTGCGCTTCGCCGCCGGTGCGGCGGCCAGCGGGGCGGACGCGATCGTGCTCGGCTTCCCCCTGGACGGCCCGTACGACGCCCGGCCGGCCCGGGTGCGGGACGTCGACCGGATCACCGGGCCGGACATCTACTCCTCCGGGGACGTGACGCGGGAGATCTACACCATCCGGGCGCTGGTGCGCAGCGGCAACTCCGGCGGCCCGCTGGTCTCCTCGAACGGGCTGGTGCTCGGCGTGATCTTCGCGGCGGCGGCGGACGACCCGAACACCGGCTTCGCGGTGACCGCCGCCGAGGCGCGGTCGGTGGCGCTGGCCGGCGCGGAACGAACCCGGGGCGTGGCCACCGGCGACTGCACCTGAGCCGACCGAGGGCGGTCGGCCGGCCCGGCGGTCAGTTCGCCGGGGCCCCGGCGGGCGTCACGTCGTCGCCCGGCCGGCTCAGCGACAGGTTCGCGCGGCCCCAGGTGAGCGTGCGGTCGAGCACCGCCCGCGCCATGATCGCGACACAGGTGCCGCCGTTGACGAACGAGGCCACCACGTCGCTGGGGTGGTGCATGCCCCGGTACATCCGGGTGACCGCCACGCCGACCGGCACCAGCACCAGCAGCGTCCACCAGGTGACCTTGGCCGGGGTGCTGCGCGCCCGCAGCGCCAGCAGCACCGCGAGGCCGACGTAGAGCGCGGTCGCCGCCGAGGTGTGCCCGGAGGGGAAGCTGGACGTCGGGGGAGAGGCGTCCATGTGCTCCACGGCCGGTCGGTTCCGGTCGATGACCATGGTGGTGAACAGGAAGATCAGCGCCTGCGCGCTGACCGCCGCGCACAGGAAGATCGGCTCCCGCCAGCGGTGCAGCACCAGCCGCAGCACCAGCGCGGCCAGCACCGTCACCACGACGATCATCTGGGTGCTGGCCAGCGTGCTGAAGACCAGCGACACGTCGTTCCAGCCGGACGACCGGTCACCGGCGAACTCGCGGTTGACCGCGTCCTCCACGGTGAATGGCCAGGTGTGCGTGAGCACCCGGGTGACCAGCAGGCCCAGCCCCACCATCACGGCGAAGAGCAGGGCCACCGGCAGCAGGACGCGCCGGGCGATCTGGACCGCGACATCGGACATGAGCCGCCCTTTACCCAGGTCGCCGTCTTGTTACGCGTGTCGATCCTCCGGGTCGGCCAGTTCCGGCTCGACCCCCTCGCGCAGCGGGCGGGCCGGCCGCCGGCCGGCCCCGGTGCGCCAGGTGGCGAACGCGGCCGTGGTGGCGGCGACCGTGGCCACCCCCAGCACCCAGCCGCCCACCACGTCACTGGTCCAGTGCACGCCCAGCGCGATCCGGCTCAACCCGGTCACCACCGTGAGCAGCGTCGCCGCCGTCCAGAGCGCGATGCGGCCGGCGCGGTTGTCGCGGGCGAACGGCAGGAAGAGCAACAGCAGCACCCCGGCGGCCAGCGCCGCGTTCAGCGCGTGACCGGACGGGAAGGAGTAGCCGGCGGCCCGGGCCACCGGTTCGAGCAGGTCCGGCCGGTCCCGGCCGACCAGCAGCTTGAGCAGCGCGCCGAGCAGGCCGCCGACAAGCATCGTGGTGACCACCCAGACCGCCAGCCGCGGCGCCCCGCGCCGCAGCAGCCAGACCACCGCCACCGCGGCGGCCACCCGCAGCGGACCCGGCCCGAACGCGTGCGTCCAGACCGTCATCACCCGGACCCACAGCGGATGGTGCACCGCATATCCGTGGAACGCGTCGGTGACCGAGGCGTCCAGCCGGAGCAGCGGCGGCCAGGCGCCCAGCACCAGCAGCGCGAGCAGGGCGAACGGCACCAGCACCAGGACCGCCGCGGCTGCGGCCAGGCTGAGGCGCAGCCCCAGCGAGTGGTCGGGGTCGAGGCGGCGGCTCCGCCACGACCGGTCGCGCGTGGACGCCTGGCCGGTGCTGTTCATGCGCCGTTCACTACCCAGGGAAGGGCGCGGTCAGACTCGCCGGTCAGCGGCGGGCCTGCCGGAACCGGCGCACCACCAGCGCGGAGCCGGTGACCAGGGCGACGAGCAGGGCCAGGCCGATCCAGAGCCGTCCCGGGGCGGGGTCGTCGGTCTGGCCCGCGCCGGCCGACCAGCCGGCCGGCTGCGGGCGACCGAACGGGTCGCCGCCCTGCCCCGCCGCCGCGGCCCGGGTGTCCGGGCCCTCGCCCGGGGCGGGACCGAAACCCACCACGCCGGGGGCGGCGTTGTCGTCGAGCGGGTTGCGGCCCACCGGCGCCACGTCGGCGGTGAGCGCGGCCACCGGGTCGACCATGCCGTACCCGAACCGGTCGTCCCGGCCGGTCGGGCCGAGGTCCCGGGCAGTGCTGATCAGCCGGTTGACCACGTCCCCGGCCGGCATCCGCGGGTAGCGGGCCCGGACCAGGGCGGCCGTCGCGGCGACCAGTGGCGCGGCGAAGCTCGTCCCCTGCACCCGCCAGTAGCCGCCCCGGGAGCGGGCGCCGTAGAGCGCGGTGGCCGGGGCGCTGAGCGTGGTCTCGTGACCGGTGATCGAACCGGACCAGAGGTTCTCGCTGTCGCGGTCCAGGCCGGTGACCGCCAGCACGCCCGGCTCGCGGGCCGGGTACCAGACCTTGGTGGTGGTCGAGGTGGCCAGGTTGCCGGTGCAGGCGACCACCACCACGTCCCGGGCGAACGCGTAGTCGAGCGCCGCGGCCAGCGCCGGGCTGTCGCCGCCGCCCCCGAGCGACAGGTTCACCACCCGGGCGCCGTTGTCGACCGCCCAGCGCACCGCCTTCGCGATGATCAACGCGTCGTCGTACCGGTTCTCCGCGTCCAGCACGCGGACCGGCAGGATCCGGGCGTCCGGCGCCAGCCCCACCACGCCCCGGTCGTCGTCGGCCCGCCCGGCGATCAGCCCGGCCACCGTGGTGCCGTGCCCCACCGGGTCCGGCTCGTCCGTGCCGCCCGGCTCGACCAGGTCGAGGCCGGGCAGCACCTGACCGGCCAGGTCGGGGTGCGACGCGTCGACCCCCGAGTCGATCACCGCGACCACCACGCCGCGCCCGGTCGACGTCCGCCAGGCGGTCTTCGCCCGCAGCTCCGCCAACTGCCACTGCTCGTCGCGGACCTGGTCGGCCCGGAACACGCGCTCCGGCGCGGACCAGGCCGGCACCCGGACGGTGGGCGGCGCGGCGTGTGCCGGCGGGGCCAGCGGGCCGGCCGTGACGGCCAACGCCGCCGCGCCGGCCAGCAGCGCCCGCCCGGCGAGACGCCGGGACGGCACGCCGGGAATCCCCTGCCGATCCCTGGTCACATTCCCCAGCCATTCCGTCGCGTCCGACACATGCTGCTCGGAGATTACCGGTAGTCCCGGCCGTTCCGGGGCAACTCGGCGCACCCGGCTCATCCGGGCGGGAGATGAGCCAACTGCACCAGACGGACGCCCTCACGCCGGGTGACCAGACGGGCCCGACCGGGCGGCAGCGGCCCGGCCTTCACCTGGCCGACGAGCGGCCCCTCCTCCGGGCCGCCGGACATCACCAGCCCGGCCGTGGACAGCTCCCGCAGCCGCTGGATGATCGGCTCGTACGCGGTCCGGCCGGCGCCGCCGGAGCGCCGCGCCAGCACCAGGTGCAGCCCGACATCCCGGGCGTGCGGCAGGTGCTCCTCCAATGCGCGCAGCGGGTTCGTCGGCCCGCCGGCCACCAGGTCGTAGTCGTCCACCAGCACGAACAGCTCCGGCCCGGTCCACCACGTGCGGGCGCGCAACTCGGCCGGGGTCACCTCCGGGCCGGGCTGCCGCCCCTGGAGGTAACCGGCCGCCGACTCGATCAGCTCGGTGGTGTGCGGCGCGGCCGTGCCGTACCCGATCAGGTGCGCGGTCTCGATGGCGCCCATCAGGCTGCGCCGGTAGTCGACCAGGATCACCCGGGCCTGCTCCGGGGTGAACCGGTGGACGATCGAGGTGGCCAGCGCGCGCAGGAACGAGGACTTGCCGCACTCGGCGTCACCGAAGACCACGAAGTTCGGCTCGGTGGCGAAGTCCAGCACCACCGGGGCCAGATCCGCCTCCGCCACCCCGACCGGGAACGCCAGCCCGGTCGTCGCGGTCTGGTCCAGTTCGGCGTACGGGAGCACCGGCGGGAGCAGCCGCACCCGGGGCGCCACCGGCCCGGACCACCCGTCGGCGACGGCCTTCACCAGGTCGGCGGTCCCGTCCCCCAGCGCGGCCGACCGGGGCTCGGCGGTGAGGAAGTGCAGCCCGCCGGCGTTGATCCCGCGTCCCGGCCGCTCCTCCGGCACGGTGGCCGCCAGCGCGCGCTTGACCACCACCGAGTCGGCCGGGTCGCCGAGGCGCAGCTCCAGCCGGGAGCCGAACAGGTCACGGATCGCCGGGCGGAAGTCCGACCAGCGCAGCGCGCTCGCCACCACGTGCACCCCGTACGCCAGCCCCCGGGTGGCCAGCTCGGTGACCAGCGGTTCCAGGTCCTCGTACTCGCCGCGCAGCGTGTTCCAGCCGTCGACGACCAGGAACACGTCCCCGAACGGGTCGGCGCCGGCCGCCGGGGTCGCGGCCCGTCGTCGGCGCCACGCCGCCATCGACTCCACCCCGGACTCGGTGAAGCGCCGCTCCCGCTCGGCGAGCAGGCCGGCGACCTCCCCGACGGTACGGCGCACCGCGGCGCCGTCGGTCCGCCCGCTCACGCCCCCGACGTGCGGCAGGTCCCGCAGCGCGCCGAGCGTGCCGCCGCCGAAGTCGAGGCAGTAGACCTGCACCTCGGCCGGGGTGTGGGTGAGCGCCAGCGCGCAGACCAGCGTGCGCAGCACGGCGGACCGGCCGCTGCGGGTGGTGCCGACCACCGCGACGTGCCCGGCCGCGCCGTCCAACGCCAGCCAGAACAGGTCCCGCCGCTGCTCGAACGGCTTGTCCACCACCGCCACCGGCACCTGCAACGCGCCGTGCAGCTCCGGATTGGCCACGGTGAGCCCGCGCACCGGGTCGACGCCGACCGGGCCGAGCAGCTCATCGAGCGTGGGGGAGGCGTCCAGCGGCGGCAGCCACACCCGGTGTGCCGGCGGGCCCTGCCCGGCCAGCCGGTCGACCAGCAGGTCGAGCAGCGTCTCGCCGCTCTCCTCCTCGGCCGGCAGCGCGGCCGGCGCGGTCGGCGCGGGCACCGGCGCGAGGTGGGTGGAGAACGCGAGCACCCGCGCGGCGCCGACGCCGGCCGCGCCCGCCGGGCCGATGCGCCGACGGACCGCGCCGGAGACGTACGCCGCCTTGAACCGGACCAGCGGCTCGGTGCCGGAGCGCAGGTACCCGTGCCCCGGGCTGCGGGGCAGCTCGTACGCGTCCGGCACGCCGAGCACCGTCCGGGACTCCAACGTGGAGAAGGTGCGCAACCCGATCCGGTACGACAGGTGGGTGTCCAACCCCCGCAGCCGGCCCTCCTCCAGCCGTTGACTGGCCAGCAGCAGGTGCACGCCGAGCGACCGGCCCAGCCGGCCGATCTGCACGAACAGGTCGATGAAGTCGGGCTTGGCGGAGAGCAGCTCGGAGAACTCGTCGCAGATCAGCAGCAGCGACGGCAGCGGGGCGAGCGGACTGCCGGCCGCGCGCGCCCGCTCGTAGTCACGCACGCCGGCGAAGTTGCCGGCCCGGCGCAGCAGCTCCTGGCGGCGCATCAGCTCCCCGTTGATCGCGTCGACCATCCGGTCGACGAGCGGCAGCGCGTCCGCCAGGTTGGTGATCACGGCGGCGGTGTGCGGCAGGCGCTCGAACGGCGCGAACGTGGCACCGCCCTTGAAGTCGACAAGCACGAAGTTGAGCTGCTCCGAGCTGTGCGTCGCGGCCAGGCCGAGCACCAGCGTGCGCAGCAGCTCCGACTTGCCGGAGCCGGTGGCGCCGATCAGCAGCCCGTGCGGGCCCATGCCGTCCAGCGCCGACTCCTTGAGGTCGAGGTCGATCGCCCCGCCGTCGGCGCCCACCCCGATCGGCACCCGCAGCCGGTCCCGGGCGGCGCGGGGCGCCCAGCCCTGCTCGGCGGTGAAACCGTCCGGGTCGCCGAGACCGAGCAGCTCCGGCAGGCCCGGCTCGGCGCCGGGCGGCGCGTCCGGCCCGCGTGCCGCGCCGGCCAGCCGCAGCGGCGCGAGCCGCCGCGCGACCGCCTCCGCGTCGGCCGTCGGCAACGCGTCGGCGGCGCCCACCTCGGCGGGCCCCTCCGCCGAGTGCGAGTGCAGCCGGCCGTCGACCAGGTCGAGCAGCAGCGCGTACCGGTCGAGCAGCCGGGGCGGCGGCGTGTCCAGGTCGAGCACGGTGACCGCGTCGATGCCGCCGTCGCCGGCCAGGTCGGCGGCCCCGGTCAGGTCGCCGCCGTCGAGCACCACCACGACGTGCGGCCCGTCGGTGGCCGGACCGTGCGGGCTGAACCGGGACCGGCTGCCGAGCACGTCGTCGAGGAGTCGTTCCAGGTCGGCGGCGGTGCTGGTGACCAGCCGCACCGGACCGAGCGCGTCGGTGCGCGCCGGGTGGTGGGCGTGCGGCAGCCACTTCACCCACTCCCACCGGTCCCGGCGCTCCGGGCCGGCGCAGACCGCGATCAGCAGCTCGTCCGGGGCGTGGAAGACGGCGAGCTGGGTGAGCACCGCCCGGGCCAGCGCCCTGGCGGCCGGCGAGCCGGTGCCGCGTACCTCGCCGGCCGGGCCGCGCACGAAGACCCGGGCGAAGCTGCGCAGCGACAGCGCCACCGGCAGGTCCGGCACCACCGAGTACGCGTCCAGGAAGCGCCGCAGCGCCCCGGCGGTCATCGGCTCCAGTTCCTCCAGCGGCCGGGTGACCGGCGGGACCAGCGGGGTGGCCAGCGTCTGCGGCCCGACGCCGACCCGGACCACCGCGAAGTCCGGGTCGCCCGGTCGGCGTTCCCAGACCCGGTGGCTGTCGACGGTGGACCAGAGCCGCCCCGGCTCCGGGTGGCGGTAGGCGAGCCCGGCGCGCTGGGCGCCGGCCGTCTCCCGGACCCGGCGACGCAGCGTGGCCAGGTGGCGCAGGTACTCCCGCCGGGCGGCCATCAGCTCGGACTTCTTCGGGCCGCCGCTGCCCCAGGTGGTCACCAGCATGGCCAGCGAGGAGAGCCCGAACATGCCGCCCACCACGTACGAGTAGGCCCCGCCGCCCCGGCCGAACATCATCGCCATGGCCACCGTCCCGCCGAGCATCGGCAGCACCATCAGCGCCTGCTGCCAGCGCCCGCCGGTCGCCACCGGGATCTCCGGCGGCGCCTCGACGGGCAGCTCACCGACCGGGATCTCCGGGGCCGGTCGGCGCGGCGGCCGCTTGATGACGACAGTGGACACGCGGCCCTCCCATGGCTCTCGGTAACCCGAGCCTGGCTCATAGTAGGTAAAGTCCTTCCGTCCGTCAGCCCACCGTTCCGGCTCGATGATGGAGATACGTCGATGACAAGCGGGCTCGCCCGGGTCACGATCAGCGCGCCCCGGCGACGGGTCGACGTGGCCCTGCCGGAGCAGGTTCCCCTGGCCGAGTTGCTGCCCGAGGTGCTCCGGCACGCCGGGGAAGGGCTCGCCGACGACGGCGAACGGCACGGCGGCTGGGTGCTGCGACGCACCGACGGTGCGGTGCTGGCCACCGCCCAGGCGCTGCTGCCGCAGGGTGTCCGCGACGGCGAGGTGCTGCATCTCGTACCGGCCCGCGCCGAATGGCCCGAACTGGAGTACGACGACGTGGTCGAGGCGATCGTGGACGGCGCCCGCCGCCGGGGCGCCGCCTGGTCGGCCGGGGCGACCCGGGCCGCCGCGCTGGCCGGCGCCGCCGTGCCGCTGACGGTCGGGCTGGTCGCGGTGCTGTCCGCCGGTCCCGGCGGGCCCGGCTGGACGGTCGCCGCGGCGGGCGCCCTGATCCTGGTGCTCGCCGCCACCGCGGCCTCCCGGGCCTACGGCGACGGCCCGGTCGGCGTCACGCTCGGCGGGTACGCGCTGCCCTGGGCGGCGGCGGCCGGCGCGCTCGCGGTCGGTTCCGGCGACCCGGTCGGCCCGATCCCCGGCCTGCGCTGGGTCGGCGCCCCCGAACTGCTGGTCGGCTCGGTGGCGGTGCTGCTGGTGGCGGTGCTCGGCCTGCTCGGCGTGGCGCACCGGTCCCGGGTCCCGGTGGCCGGCGTGACGGTCGGCGCGGCCGGCGCGGTGGCCGCGCTCGGCGCGCTGCTGCTCGACCCGGCCGGCACCGCGGCCGTGCTGCTCGCCGTTCTGGTCTTCGCGCTCGGCGGGCTGCCGCTGCTGGCCATCCGGGTCGGCAAGCTGCCGCTGCCGCCACTCACCCTGCCCGCCCCCGCCGGCACCCGCGACCTGCCCGACCGGGGACGGGTGCACGCGGCCGTGGCCCGCGCCGAGGAGGCGTTGACCGGGATGCTGCTCGGGCACGCGGTGCTGGCCGTGGGCGCCGCCGCGGTGCTCGTCGCCGCCGGGGGGACCGCCGGGCGGCTGCTGGTCGCCGTCGCCGCCGGGGTGCTGCTGCTGCGCTCCCGGCTCTTCGTGGCGGTGCGGCACCGGGTGCCGGCCGTCGCCGCCGGCCTGGCCGGGTACGCGCTGCTCGGCGTGGTGCTGGCGGACCGGGCCGGGCCCGGGGTCCGCCTCGCGTTGACCGTCGGCGGGCTGGCCCTGGCCCTGGTCGCGGTCACCGCCGGCGCCACGTACGCCCGTCGGCCCGTCTCGCCGTACCTCGGCCGGCTGGCCGACCTGACCGACACCGCGCTTGTGGTGGCCGTGGTGCCGGTGGCCTGCGCGGTGCTCGACCTCTACGACCGGGCCCGCGGCCTGCTCGCCTGAACAGCGAAAGGCCCGGGTCGCCGATGCGACCCGGGCCCCGGAAGTCTCGCCGTCAGTGCAGCGTCTCGCCGCGCTCCGCGGCCTCCTTGGCCCGGCGGTACGAGTTGACGATCTCCGCCTCCGCCTCGACCCGGCCCACCCAGGTCGCGCCCTCGACCGACTTGCCCGGCTCCAGGTCCTTGTAGACCTCGAAGAAGTGCTGGATCTCCAGCCGGTCGAACTCGCCCAGGTGGTGGATGTCGCGCAGGTGCTCCTGACGCGGGTCCTCGTAGGGCACGCAGAGGACCTTGTCGTCGCCGCCCTTCTCGTCCGTCATCCGGAACATGCCGATGGTGCGGCAGCGGATCAGGCAGCCCGGGAAGGTGGGCTCGGGCACCAGCACGAGCGCGTCCAGCGGGTCGCCGTCCTCGCCCAGGGTGCCCTCGATGAAGCCGTAGTCGGCGGGGTACTGGGTGGAGGTGAAGAGGGTGCGGTCCAGCCGGATCCGGCCGGTCGCGTGGTCCACCTCGTACTTGTTGCGGTGACCCTTGGGGATCTCAACCGTGACGTCGAAATCCATCTCCCACGCTCCCTCGTTTGCCCACGCTGGCTAACGGAACCACCGGCTCGCCGCCCGCACGGGAGAACGCCCCCGCCGGCTCCGGCCGCCGCATAGTGTTCGGACCGAAGTAGTGTCACCCAAGGTGATTTCGAGCGGGGAGGAGGGGGCCGTGGGGAGGGAAGACTCACACTACCGCCCCGGAGGGGTTGACGGGCGGCGGTCCGTCGGATCCGGTTCCGGCCCGGCCGGCGCCACCGGCCGGGTGTCCGTGCCGGGTGCCAACCTCACCCACCGTACGTCTCCGCCCACCGGCGCGGCCGCCCCCGACGACCGGGTGGCCGGGAACTGGCCGGCCCCGGTGCCGGTGAGCCCACCGGTCCCACCGGTCGGCGCCGCGCCGCCCCCGCCCACCCCGCCTCCGGTCCCGCCGCGTCGCCGCGGCCGGCTGGTCGCGGCGCTGGCCGGCGTGCTGGTGCTGGCCGTGGCCGTGGCCGGGCTGGCGGTGCTCCGCCCCGGCCCGGTGGCCGGCTGGCTGGGCAGCGGGGGCACCTCGTCCGGCGCGACCGCCGCACCGCCCGAGCCCGACCCGCCGGTGGTGCTGGCCGGGCCGGACGGCAACGCCCCGCTGCCCACCGTGGCCGGGCTCCGCGCCGCGCTGGACCCGCTGGTGCGCGCCGCCGCACTCGGGGACCGGGTGAACGTCTCGGTGGCGGACGTGACCACCGGCCAGGCGCTCTACGGCAGGGGAGCGGACGCGCCGACGGTGCCCGCCTCGGTGACCAAGCTCGCCACCGGCGTCGCGGTGCTCGCCGCGCGCGGCCCCGCGTACCGGATCCCCACCCGCGCGGTGGCCGGCCCGAATCCGGGCGAGGTGGTCCTGGTCGGCGGCGGTGACCCGACCCTCGCGGTGGACCGGAAGAACGCCTTCTACCCGGGCGCGGCCCGGCTGGACGACCTGGCCGCCCAGGTGCGTACCGCGCTCGGTGGCACCGCCCCCACCAAGGTCATCGTGGACGCGACGCTGTTCAGCGGCCCGGTCTTCGAACCCGGCTGGGACGCCGACATCCCCACCGGCGGGTTCGGCGCGGCGATCACCGCGCTGATGACCGACGGCGCCCGGAAGGACCCGGCGCAGGCCCGGCGTACCGCGGAGGAGACCAACCACGCCGCCGAGCGGGTTCCCCAGCCAGACCTGACCGCCGGCCGGCAGTTCGCCAAGCTGCTCGGGCTCACCGGGAGCGCCGCACAGGTGACCCGGGGCGCCGCGCCGGCCGCCGGCGGGACCGGCACCGCGCCCGGCGCCGAGCTGGGCACTGTCGAGTCCCTGCCGATGATCCGGCTGGTCGACATCATGATCAGCGACAGCGACAACGTGATCGCCGAGGCGATGGCCCGCCAGGTGGCGCTGGCCAAGGGCCAGCCCGGGTCCTTCGTCGGCGGCGCGGCGGCCACCGACGAGGTGCTCGGCGGCCTCGGCCTGCCGGCCGGTGAGATCAGCCTGGCCGACGGCAGCGGGCTGTCCCGCACCAACCGGATCAGCCCGTCGCTGCTCACCGACCTGATCACGCTCGCCGGCAACGGGAGCCACCCCGAGCTGGCCGCGATCTTCGGCGGCCTGCCGGTCGGCGGCTGGTCCGGCACGCTCGACGAGCGCTACCAGGTGACCGCGACCCGGGCCGGCGCCGGCGTGGTGCGCGCCAAGACCGGCACGCTGAGCGGGGTGAACGCCATCGCCGGCACGGTCACCACGGTCGACGGTCGGCTGCTGACGTTCGCCGTGCTCACCGACCGGACGCAGGGCTCGCTCGACGAGACCCGGCAGGCGCTCGACCGGATCACCTCCGCGCTGGCCGGCTGCGGCTGCCGCTGACCGACCGGCGTCGATCCGCCGGTCCGAGCCCGGGTGGCGGTGTGCCGGCGCGGGTACGGTGGGTTCATGGCGCAGTTCGTGGACTGGGATCTGGCCGCCGCTACCGCGGGGGCGCTGAGCAAGTCGGGCCCCCGGGTGTCGTACGCCGAGGCCACCGACGTGGTCGGCGACCTGCGGCGGCTGACCGAGGAGGCCGCCGGGCACGTCGCCGACTACACCGGCCTGCGGGCCCAGGTGGCGCACCCGCCGGTCCGCGTGGTCGACCGCCGTGACTGGGCGGCGGCCAACATCGCCGGGCTGCGTGAGGTCGTCTCGCCGCTGGTGGAACGGCTCTCCGGGGACAAGCGGCCGGGCGCGCTCACCGAGGCGATCGGCTCCCGGGTGACAGGCGTGCAGGCCGGCACCGTGCTGGCGTACCTCTCCGGCCGGGTGCTCGGCCAGTACGAGGTCTTCGCTGGCGACCCCGGCCAACTGCTGCTGGTGGCGCCGAACATCGTCGAGGTGGAGCGGAAGCTCGGCGCCGACCCGCGGGACTTCCGGCTGTGGGTGTGCCTGCACGAGGTCACCCACCGCACCCAGTTCACCGCCGTGCCGTGGATGCGCGCCTACTTCCTGGGCGAGGTGCAGGCGTTCGTGGACGCCTCGCAGGGCGGCGAGCACCTGCTGGAGCGCCTGCGCCGCGGCGTCGCCACGCTCTCCGACGCGGTCAAGGACCCGGAGAGCCGGGCCAGCGTGCTCGACATCGTGCAGACCCCGGCGCAACGCGCCGTGCTGGACCGGCTGACCGCGCTGATGACGCTGCTGGAGGGGCACGCCGAGTTCGTGATGGACGGCGTCGGCCCGCAGGTCATCCCCAGCGTCGGGTCGATCCGGGCGTCGTTCAACCGCCGCCGCGAGTCCGGTAACCCGCTGGAGAAGGCGATCCGCCGGCTGCTCGGCATCGAGGTCAAGATGCGCCAGTACGCCGAGGGCCGGAAGTTCGTGCACGGCGTGGTGGACCGGGTCGGCATGGCCGGCTTCAACAAGATCTTCTCCTCCCCGCTCACGCTGCCCCGGCTCGACGAGCTGGGCGACCCGGACGCCTGGGTGTCCCGGGTGCACGGGCCGGCCGGTGCCACCCCGACCGCCGGCTGAACCGGCCGCGCCGGCTCTTCGGCCGCCGGTGAGCCCGGCGCCGTCGGTGGCCGCCGTGCGGCTCGCCGTACGCCGCCTGCTGACCGACCTGCCCGGGCCCGGACCGGTGCTGGTGGCCTGCTCCGGCGGGGCCGACTCGCTGGCGCTCGCCGCGGCCACCGCGTTCGTGGCGCCCCGGCTCGGCCGCGCGGCCGGTCTGGTGACCGTCGACCACGGCCTGCAGGCCGGTTCGCCCGAGCGGGCCGACGCGGTCGCCGGCTGGGCCCGCGCGGCCGGGTTCGACCCGGTCGAGGTGGTTCCGGTACGGGTGGCCGGGCGCGACGGCGGCCCCGAGGCGGCCGCCCGGGAGGCCCGCTACGAGGCGCTTGTCGCCGCCGCCCGACGGCACGACGCGGCCGGGGTGCTGCTCGGGCACACCCGGGACGACCAGGCGGAGACCGTGCTGCTCGCGCTGGCCCGGGGCGCCGGGCCACGCGGACTGTCCGGGATGCCGGAGCGGCGCGAGCGGGACGGGGTGCCGCTGCTGCGTCCGCTGCTCGACGTGCCCCGGTCCGACACCCGGGCGGCCTGCGTCGCGCTCGGGCTGGCGGCGTGGACCGACCCGCACAACACCGATCCCGCGTACGCCCGGGCGCGGGTCCGGGCCGACGCGTTGCCGGCGCTCGTCGACGCGCTCGGGCCGGGTGTGGTGGCGAACCTGGCCCGGACCGCGCGCCTGCTCGCGGCGGACACCGCCGCGCTCGACGCGCTGGCCGGCGACGCGCTCGCCGACGTCCGGGCCGCCGGTGGCGGGCTGGCGGTCGACCGGCTGGCCACGTTGCCGGCGGCGGTCCGTACCCGGGTGCTGCACGCCTGGGCGCGGGAGCTGGGCGCCGCGCCGGCCGCGCTGTCCCACCGGCACGTGGCGGCGCTGGACGCGCTGGTCACCGCCTGGCGTGGCCAGGGCCCGGCGTACCTGCCCGGCGGCCTCCAGGTGCACCGCCACACCACCCGCCTGGTGCAAGGAGGGGCCCCCGCTTAACGCCTTCTGCATAGGCGGGGCCCCCGCTTAACACCAGGGGCTCAGGCGTCGGCGCGCTCGCGGAACGTGGTCCGGTAGGCGTGCGGCGTGGTGCCGACCCGGCGGGTGAAGTGGTGCCGCAGTGCCGCCGCGTCACCGAAGCCGGCCCGGTCGGCGACGCTCTCCACGCTGAGCCGGGTGTCCTCCAGCAGCCGCCGGGCCAGCAGCACCCGCTGGTTGGTCAGCCAGTCGTGCGGTGTGGTGCCGGTCTCGGCGCGGAACCGGCGGGCGAACGTACGCGGGGCCATCCCGGCCCGGGCGGCCAGCTCGTCCACGGTCACGCCGCGGTCGAGGTGGCCCATCAGCCACTCCAGCACCGGTTCGAGCGTGGGCGCCTCCGGCGCCTTCGGGATCGGCGCCTCGACGTACTGCGCCTGGCCGCCGTCGCGGTGCGGCGGGACCACCATCCGCCGGGCCAGCCGGGTGGCGGTCGCCGAGCCGTGCTCCTGGCGCACCAGGTGCAGGCAGGCGTCGATCCCGGCGGCCGTGCCGGCGCTGGTGAGCAGCCGGCCGTCCTGGACGTAGAGCGAGTTGCACCGGACCCGGGCCCGGGGATTGCGACGCTGCAACTCGTCGACGTAGAGCCAGTGGGTGGTGCACTCCCGGTCGTCAAGCAGGCCGGCCGCGCCGAGCACGAACGCGCCCGAGCAGACGCTCAACACGTACGCCCCGCGGGCGGCGGCCCGGCGCAGTGCCGCCGGCACGGCGGGCGGGATGGCCCGCAGGTCGTCCTCGCCGGGCACGGCGACGCCGCTGAAGTGCGCGGGCACCGCGACGAGGTCGGCGTCGTCGAGCGGGGCCAGGTCGGCGTGCGGCTGGAGGTGGAACCCGGACGAGGTGCGCACCGCCCCGCCGTCGGGCGAGCAGACCTGGAACCGGTAGGCGGGGAAGCCGTCGTCGGTGCGGTCGGTGCCGAACACCTCGGCGAACACGCCCAACTCGAACGTGGCCACCCGGTCCATCGCCAGCACCGCCACCGAGCGCAACATGTGACGAGGGTAACCCGGTGGGTGGCAGGAAATCGATGCTCGCGGTCATTTCTGCCACTGTCCGGGTCGGACGGCGGGTCGCAGACTTGGTGGTGTCCGGTGCGCACCGGCGGCGAAAAGCGAACCAACCATGCGAAAGCGAGCGCCGCCATGACCGTCCTGCTGCTCCTGCTGTTCCTGCTCCTGCTGGCCGGCGCCAGCGCCCTCGGGTTCACCGCCGACACCCGCGACTCGGCCGACTGGAAGCCGACCGACGACGGGCGGCGCTGGCGCTCCCGTACCTGCTGAGGTGAATTGTTCTGTTCGCGCCGAAGATCCCCGGCGGGACCGCGCCAAAAGGGGCGGCCCCGCCGACGGCGACCATCCGGCGTACGGCAGGCTAGGAGCATGGCTGACGGCTCCTGGTACGACGCCGACATCGACCACGTGATCATCTCCGAGGCGCAGATCCGCGAGAAGACCGCGGAACTCGCCAAGCAGGTCTCGGCGGACTACGCGCACGTCGAGGACGGTCTCCTGCTCGTCTGCGTGCTCAAGGGCGCGGTCATGTTCATGGCCGACTTCGCCCGCGCGTTGGGCCGCCAGGGCCCGCCCGCCGAGCTGGAGTTCATGGCCGTCTCGTCGTACGGCCAGGGCACCACCTCGTCCGGGGTGGTCCGCATCCTCAAGGACCTGGACCGGGACATCGCCGGCCGGCACGTGGTGGTGGTCGAGGACATCGTCGACTCCGGCCTCACCCTGTCCTGGCTGCTGCGTTACCTGGAGTCGCGCTCCGCGGCCAGCGTCGAGGTGGTCGCCCTGTTCCGCAAGCCGGACGCGGTCAAGGTGCAGGTGCCGGTGAAGTACGTCGGCTTCGACATCCCGACCGAGTTCGTGGTCGGCTACGGGCTCGACTTCGGCGAGCGCTACCGCGAGGTGCCGTACGTCGGGGTGCTCAAGCCCGAGGTCTACGCGCGGGCCTGAGCGCCGCCGCCGAGCCGCTCGTCAGCGGACGTTCAGCGGGCTCTCAGCCTTTCGGTCTACGGTAGGGGCCGGTGACGTGGAGGCACTCTCCACGCCCGACCCTCCGAGCCGCGTGACCGTGCGGCATGGGCCGGTCGGGTGCGGAGCTCCCCGCCACGCCGGCTCAAACCCTGGTTCGCCGTACGCGTAAGTGCCGGGCTCGCAAGCTCACACCTCGCTCGTACGGTGTACCGTCGAGTGACCGTGGTGCGGCAGTTCGCGCGCCCCGGGGGTCGGGCCGGCCCGCACGGCGGCCCCGGCCGCCGCCCGAGGCGGCGACACCATTCAGACGGTCAGGACGTCGATCAGGAGGATGCGGGCGCCTCGGTGCCCGACGACAGCATGGAACGTACGCGTTTCTTCCGCCGACCGGTGGTCTGGATCATCCTGGTCATCCTCGGCGCCGTTGTGCTCAGTCAACTGTTCACCGCTGGTCCGAGCTACCACCGGGTGGACACGTCCGTCGCGCTCGACCAGCTCAACAAGGGTGGTATCGAGAAGGTCGTCTTCCAGGACAAGGAGCAGACGCTCCAGCTCGACCTGAAGGACAAGGCCAAGTTCGACGACACCACCACCGACAAGATCGAGGCGCAGTTCCCGTACGAGGTCGGCGGCCAGGTCTGGAACCAGGTCCGCGAGGCCGAGGCGGCGGACCGGATCACCGGCCCGGTCGACACCAAGGTGTCGTCGGACAGCATCTGGGTCAGCCTGCTGGTCAATCTCCTCCCCATCGCGCTGCTCGTGCTCCTGCTGCTGTTCTTCATGTCGCAGATGCAGGGCGGCGGCTCGCGGGTGCTCAACTTCGGCAAGTCCAAGGCGAAGATGATCACCAAGGACACGCCGAAGACGACCTTCGCGGACGTGGCCGGGGCGGAGGAGGCCGTCGAGGAACTGCACGAGATCAAGGACTTCCTGCAGAACCCGGCGAAGTACCAGGCCCTGGGCGCCAAGATCCCGAAGGGTGTGCTGCTCTTCGGCCCGCCCGGTACCGGTAAGACGCTGCTGGCCCGCGCCGTGGCCGGCGAGGCCGGCGTGCCCTTCTACTCCATCTCCGGCTCCGACTTCGTCGAGATGTTCGTCGGTGTCGGCGCCAGCCGGGTCCGTGACCTGTTCGAGCAGGCCAAGTCGAACGCGCCGGCGATCGTCTTCGTCGACGAGATCGACGCGGTCGGCCGTCACCGTGGCGCCGGCATGGGCGGCGGCCACGACGAGCGGGAGCAGACGCTCAACCAGCTCCTGGTCGAGATGGACGGCTTCGACACCAAGGGCGGCGTCATCCTGATCGCCGCCACCAACCGGCCGGACATCCTCGACCCGGCGCTGCTGCGCCCGGGCCGGTTCGACAGGCAGATCCCGGTCGACGCCCCCGACATGGAGGGCCGCAAGGCCATCCTGCGGGTGCACGCCAAGGGCAAGCCGTTCGCGCCCGACGTCGACCTCGACGCGGTGGCCCGGCGTACCCCGGGCTTCTCCGGCGCCGACCTGGCCAACGTGATCAACGAGTCCGCGCTGCTCACCGCGCGCAAGGAGCAGCGGGCGATCTCCAACGACTCGCTCGAGGAGTCGATCGACCGGGTGATCGCCGGCCCGCAGCGTCGCACCCGGGTGATGAGCGACCAGGAGAAGAAGATCACCGCGTACCACGAGGGTGGGCACGCGCTGGTCGCCTGGGCGCTGCCGCACGCCGCGCCGGTGCACAAGGTGACCATCCTGTCCCGGGGCCGGTCGCTGGGGCACACGCTGGTCCTCCCGACCGAGGACAAGTACACCCAGACCCGGGCCGAGATGATCGACACCCTGGCGTACGCGCTGGGCGGCCGGGCGGCCGAGGAACTCGTGTTCCACGAGCCGACCACCGGCGCCGGCAACGACATCGAGAAGGCCACCCAACTGGCCCGCGCGATGATCACCCAGTACGGCATGAGCTCCAAGCTCGGTGCGATCAAGTACGGCACCAGCGGCGACGAGCCGTTCCTCGGCCGCAACATGGGCCACGAGAGGGACTACTCGGACTCGGTGGCCGCCGAGATCGACAGCGAGATGCGCGCGCTGATCGAGCTGGCGCACGACGAGGCCTGGGAGATCCTGGTGGAATACCGGGACGTGCTGGACACCATGGTCCTTGAGCTGATGGAGAAGGAGACCCTCTCCACCGCCGATATGGCGCGGATCGCCGCCCGGGTGGTCAAGCGCCCGCCGATGGCGCCCTACCACGGCTTCGGCAAGCGCCTGCCCTCCACCGAGCCGCCGGTGCTCACCCCGGCCGAGAAGGACGCGCTGCAGAAGCAGGCCACCGCCGACGGCATCTCGGTCGGCGGCGCCAGCAACAACTCGGACGGTACGCACTGAGCACCGACCCGACGGCCGGCTCCCCTCACCGGGAGCCGGCCGTTTCCGCGACCGAGCCCGACGGGGACGACGCGCTCGACTACGTGGCCGCGCGCCTGATCAGCGGCAAACTCACCGGCGGCCCGGTCGAGGACAGCGTCGACCTGGGCCGGATCGAGAAGGCGGTCCGGGAGATCCTCATCGCGGTCGGTGAGGACCCGGACCGGGACGGCCTCCAGCAGACGCCGGCCCGGGTCGCCCGCGCGTACGCCGAACTCTTCGCCGGCCTGCGCGTCGACCCGGCGCAGGTGCTCCGCACCACCTTCGAGGCCAACCACGAGGAGCTGGTGCTCGTCCGGGACATCGACGTGATGAGCCTGTGCGAGCACCACCTGCTGCCGTTCCGGGGCAGCGCGCACATCGGCTACATCCCCGGGCCGGACGGCCGGATCACCGGCCTGTCCAAGCTGGCCCGACTGGTCGAGGTGTTCGCCCGCCGGCCGCAGGTGCAGGAGCGGCTCACGTCGCAGATCGCCGACCTGCTGATGTCCAGCCTGGCCCCGCGCGGCGTCATCGTGGTGCTCGAGTGCGAGCACATGTGCATGGCGATGCGCGGCATCCAGAAGTCCGGCGCCAAGACCATCACCTCGGCGGTCCGGGGCGGCCTCCAGAACGACGCCAAGTCGCGGGCCGAGGCGATGGCGCTGATCATGCACCGCTGACCCGACCGGCAGCCACGCTGCCCGGCGCGGCCGTGGTCGTCCCGGGGCAGGTCAGCCGGGCAGCATGGCCAGCAGCAGACCGGCGGCGGTGAGCACGGCCGGGACCAGGCAGACAAGCGCGCCGAACCGGGGCGTCCGGTCCACCCGGTCGGTCGGGCGCGGACGGAACACCCGCCCGACCGCCAGCCAACCCAGCATGAACGCCACCGCCGGCAGCGGCAGCCCCACCAGCAGCGCCAACACGGTCACCGGCCCGGCACCCGCGACCGCGTAGAGGACGAGCTGCAACAGCGGCACCACCAACGCCAACGGCCCGTACACCAGCAGGTTGCGCGGGCGGGCCGGCCAGCGGGCCAACCGGGGCAGGCCGTGCGCGGCCAACGCGTCGTCCGCGGCGTCCGCCCAGCCGCCGGCAGCCCGCAGCGCCGCCAGCACGGCGGACGGCCCACCCGCCATCGACCGGGCCGCCTCGCTCACCTCCGGCGGCGTCGGGGCCAGCGAGATCGCCGGTACGCCCAGCTCACGCAGCCGGGACTGCTGCGCGGCCAGCCGCTCGCGTACCCCGGTCAGCTCCTCGCGGGCCGCCGTCACCGACCGGGCCTGCTCCCCGGCGGCGGTCGCCGCCGCCCGGCGTACGCCGTCGAGCTGCCGCGCCGCCGCGACGTACTCCGCCCAGGCCGACTCGGCCGGGTCCACCGGCACCGGCGGATCACCCACGCGCGGCCCGGGAACCGCCGTCGGAGCCCCGCTCATCGGGCCGCCTCCCCGGTGCCGAACGGCACGAAGACCGTGCCCTGCTCCTCCGGGCCGTCCCACAGCACCGCGCGACCGGGCCGGGGTTGCCACCACACCGGCCGGTCGAAGAGTCGCTCCAGCCGCCCACCCGGCACGTCGGTGACCGCCACCGCAGTCAGCTTGTCCACCTCGCCCCCGGGCCCGAGCAGCCCGGCCAGCGGCGCCGGGGTACGCCACCAGCCGAGCAGGTGCCGGCCGGCCGGCGGACCCTCCAACAGCAGCGACCGCAGCAGCTCCGGCGGCAACTCGGCGGCGTCCGGCACATCCAGCCCGAACACCACCAGGTAACCCGGCTCGTCCGCCTCGATGGCCGCCCGCAATCCGCCGGCGTCGACCGTCTCCACCCGGTGCCGCCCGGCCAGCTCGGCCGCCAGCACGCCGGCCGGCTCGGCCGACCCGTTCGCCAGCGGTGCCAGCACGAACCGCCCGGCGTCCGGGTGCGCCGCCGCCGCGCTGCGCACGGCGGTGACCAGCAGCCGCTCGGCCTCCTCGTCCCCACCCAGCACGGCCAGGTTCCGGCCCGCGACCGGCCCGAGCGGCACCGCCACCGTGGTGCGCCGCACGTCCACCGCGCGACCCAGCAGCGCGGCCGGCGCGTGCACCCGCCCGGCCAGCGCGGCCCGGTGCCGCGGATCGTTGGCGAGCAGCGGGCGGGCGTAGCCGGCGAACACCACCGGCGGAACCGCCGATTCCGGCCGCGCCGACCACAGCCGCCGTCGCAGGTCGGCGAGGACGTCCGGATCCCCGTACGGGTCCGGGAAGCGGATCATCCGCTCGTGGCCGCGGGTCGCGCCACGCGGCCCACCGAGGCCCCCGGCCGTGTTCACCACCGCGCTGCCCACCGGCAGGCCGGCCGCCGAGTCGTTCGCCGGCTCCAGCACCGCCGAGCCGCCGGGCAGCGCCACCCGCACCGGGAACTGGCCGAGCAGCGGATCGCGCGGACCACCGATGCCCAGGTCACCCTCGCCGGCCAGAACCAGATGGATCCCGTACGCGCGGGCGACCCGGGCCAACGCGTCCAGCCGGGCCAGCAGGTCGGTGGCGAGCCGGTCCCGGTCGCGCAGCACCAGCGGGAAGTTGTCGATCACACAGACGATCCGGGGCAGCGGTTGGTGCTGGCGCAGCTCGGCGTACCGCTGCCCACCGGCCCGCCGGGACGCCTCCTCACGGCGGCGCGCCTCCGCCTCCAGCTCACCGAACAGGTCCGCGACGTACTCCCGGTCGGCGGCCATCCCGGCGGCGCGGACCTGCGGCACCCAGGAACGGTCCCGCTCGGTCTGGAGGAACTCCACGAAGGACTCCCCGTCGCCCAGGTCGGCCAGGTAGAACTCCAGCTCGTCCGGGCCGTACCGGGCAGCCAGCCCGAACAGCGTGTCGGTGAGGAACGCCGAACGCCCGGCCTGCGACCGGCCGCTCACCAGCCAGTGCGGGGTCAGCTCGGTGAACCCGAGACTCACCGGGCGCCCGGCCGCGTCACCGACAGTGGTGCTGAGGCCGTCGGCCGAACCGTCGGCCCAGAACCCGTCGGCCGGCAGCAGATCGGCCAGGGCCAGCCGCGACCCGTCCTCGATCTGCCGGGCCAGCCGCCGGCACACCTCCGCGACCAGCTCGGCCGGCGGATCGTCCTCGACGAAGACCGGGGAGTTGAGACCGCCCGGCGGCTCCGCGCCGGGGCTCCCGAGCGCCGCGCCCGGCGGATCACCGACCAGCGCGTACGCCGTGCGGACGGTGATCGTGGTGGCCTGCGGCAGCGGCGGTCGGCCGGACCAGCCGGCCACCACCAGGTGCAGCCCCGCCCGGTGCCCCAGGGCGGCGAGTTCCCCGATCCGGGTCAGGTCGGAGGGCGCGGCACCGTCCGGCAGGGCGGCCAGCACGACCAGCAGCGTACGGTCGTGTCCACGTTGCCGGGCGGTGCCGGCGGCCACCCACTGCTCGGCCTCGGCGAGCACCGCCCGCAGCCCCGCGACGTCGGTGGCGGGCGGCGGCAGCAGACCGGCATCGGCCAGCGCCGCGAAGCCCGCGAAGGTGCCGGCCGGGTCGGTGCCGTCGACGGCCCGGGCCAGCAGCGCGCCGGCCGGGGTGGCGGCGAAGAGCCGCAGCAGGAGCGCCCGGAGCAGCCCGGCGACGCGCGGGTCGCGCGCGTCGGTGTCGACGGCCAGATGGCCGCTGTCGAGCAGGGGCACCAGCGCGGGGAACCGGGCATCTTCCAGCGGCGCGGCGGTGCCCACCCGGACCAGCGGCGGCGGGCGGTCACCGGGCGGCGTCGCCACGGCCAGCTCCTCCAGCGCCGTGCCGGCCCAGCCGGGCGCGGCGAGCGCCGCCGCGGTACTCAGCCGCTCGGCCAGCTCGTACTGCCGATGGTGGTCGGCGGGGGCGGGACGGATCTCGTCGAGGATGCCGGCGGCGGCGGTCGCGGCAGCCTCCGCCCGCCGATGCAGGACGGCGGCCCGGCCGGCTCGCGCCTTCGGACTCGCCATCGCGTCCACCTCTCTTCCCGAGGCCGACCCCTGCTCCCCGAGCTGTGACGGTATCCCAGCCGGGATCCGTCCTCCGGGATGTCCGTCGGCGCTGCGCCGGTCTTTACCCCGGCGGTGTGCCTGTCCTTACCCCCGGTGGTGCCCCGACTCACCCGGGAGCCAGCCCAGTCGGGACGCCTGGTAGCCGAGCTGCATCCGGGTCTGCACCCGGGCGAGGTCCATCAGTCGACGGACCCGCCGCTGCACGGTCCGCAGCGAGGTGCGCAGGTGGCCGGCCACCGCCTGGTCGGTCAGGCCGGTGAGCAGCAGGGTCAGGATCTGCACGTCCAGGTCGTCCACCCCCGAGCCGGCGAAGCCGTCGGCCGAGGCGGTGACCTCCATGGCCGTCGCCCACTCCAGCTCGAAGAGCGCGATCAGGGCGTCCAGCAGGCCGCTCTGGTGCACCAGCAGCGCCCCGGTGGTGGCCACGTCGGATGATCTGATCAGCGGAAGGAGGGCGATCTCACGGTCCACGACGAACAGCTTGAGCGGCAGGCTCTCCGCGATCCGGATCTCCTCCCCGGCGTTGCGGGCCGCCACGATCCCGTCGATGTCGACGTCCTCGTCGAGCATCGCCCGCTCCAGCAGCACCCGGTAGCGCACGCCCCGGGCCACCGCGTCGTCCTCGGCGGTGTTCTCCGCGCCGCTGATGATCGCCACCGGCGCCTTGACGAAGGTCATCACCTCCGACTTGGCGCCGAGTTGAAGCTGCTCCAGCCGCTGGCGCAGGGCTGGCACCCCGATGATCACGTCGACCACCTCGGCGACGCCGCGCCCGGCGCTCGCCGCCCGGTACAGCTCGGCCAGCGAACCCAGCTCCAGCTCGGCCAGGCGCAGCTCGTTCTGCCGCTGCAACAGCAACGCGCCGAACGCGGTGCCCGGCGGAGAGGCCACGAACCGGGCGATGTCACCGACGCTGCGCGCGGCCAGACCCTTGCGTTCCAGCACGCCGAGGAGCCGGGCCGCCTCGTCCCGGTCGCCGCCGACCTGGGGCGCCAAATCCCCCGGCCCGGCCGAGGGCATGGACACCAACGCCCGGTACGCCGTCGACTCCTCGCTGCTCAGCCCCAGCACGTCCAGCACCATGTCACGCCTCCGCCGCCTCACCTGTGATCAAGTGTGGCGGCTTTGCGTCATGGAGGAAAGCCGCCGTGGTCGATCCGTTGCCCGGGCCACCGTCGACGGCGGATCGTCAGGCCGTCCCAGGTCTTCACGGAGAGGTCATTCGATGCCACGAAGTACCCGTCGCCTGCTCGCCGTCACCGTCGCGGCGGCGCTCGCCGCCGCGCCCGGAACCCCGGCCGCCGGCAGCCAGCCCTCGGCACCGACCCTCCCGGGCACCACCGGGGCCACCGACACCCTCACCCTGGTCACCGGTGACGTCGTCCGGGTCACCCACCAGAGCGGTGGCCCGGACGTGGTCACCGTCGACCAGAGCCGCGGCTCGGTCGGCGGGGTGCACACCCAGACGGTCGGCGACGACCTGTACGTCATCCCCGACGAGGCGCTGCCGTACCTCGCGGCGAACCGGCTCGACCGGGACCTGTTCAACGTCACCGAGCTGATCGAGGACGGCTTCGACGACGCCCACGCCGCCGAGCTGCCCCTGATCGCCACCTACGCCGGCACCGCGACCGCCCGGTCCGCCCGCACCACCCCGGCGAAGGCCCGCAAGGTACGCGACCTGAACAGCATCAACGGCCTGGCGATCAGCACCGCCAAGAAGGACGCGCAGCCGTTCTGGCGGTCCCTCGCCCCGACCGGCACGTCCGGCCGCTTCGCCGGCGGCGTCGGCAAGCTCTGGCTCGACGGCCGGGTCCACGTCGACCTGGCCGACAGCGTCGCCCAGGTGGGCGCGCCGCAGGCCTGGCCCAAGGGGTACGACGGCAAGGGCGCCACCGTCGCCGTGCTCGACACCGGCGTCGACGCCACCCACCCCGACCTCGCCGGGAAGGTCAAGGACGCGGTCTCCTTCGTGCCCGGCTCCGACACCGGCGACCGCCGCGGGCACGGCACCCACGTCGCCTCCACGGTGGCCGGCAGCGGCGCCGCCTCCGGTGGCGTCGAGAAGGGCGTCGCACCCGGCGCCGACCTGGTGATCGGCAAGGTGCTCGACGACTCCGGCTCCGGCCTGGACTCGTGGATCATCGCCGGCATGGAGTGGGCCGCCCAGCACGCCAAGGTGGTCAACATGAGCCTCGGCTCGCAGGAACCGAGCGACGGCACCGACCCGATGGCGCAGGCGGTCGAACGGCTCACCGCCCAGACCGGCGCGCTCTTCGTCGCCGCCGCCGGCAACACCTACGGCGAGTCGACCATCGGCAGCCCCGGCGCCGCCGACGCCGCGCTCACGGTCGCCGCCGTGGATGGCCGGGACGTCCGCGCCGCGTTCTCCAGCCAGGGCCCCCGGTTCGGTGACAACGGCCTCAAGCCGGACCTCTCCGCACCCGGCGTGCAGATCCTCGCCGCCCGCGCCGCGCAGAGCTCCGGCACCGGCAGTTACGTGACGATGAGCGGCACCTCGATGGCCACCCCGCACGTGGCCGGTGCCGCCGCCATCGTCGCCGCGAAGCACCCGGACTGGTCGGCCGCCCGCATCAAGGACAGCCTCATGTCGGCGTCGAAGCAGCTCGCCGGCACCACCCCGTACCAGGTGGGCGCGGGTCGGCTGGACGTGCCGGCCGCCCTCGGCGACGTGCAGGCCACCGGCTCCGCCGACCTCGGCTTCTACGACTGGCCGCACGACGGCGACCAGCCCGTCAGCCGCACCCTCACGTACGCCAACAGCGGCACCGAGGCGGTCACCCTCGACCTCGCCGCGACCATGACCGGGCCGGACGGCAAGCCCGCCGCGCTCGCCGCGGTCTCCCCGGCGCGGGTCACCGTGCCGGCCGGTGGCACCGCCACCGCGACCGTCACCGCCGACGCGGACGACGCCCCGGCCACCGGCCGGTACGCCGGCGCCGTGGTCGCCACCGACACCACCGGCACCGTCCGCGCGCACACCGCCCTCGGCCTGGTCAAGGAGGACGAGCGGTACCGGCTCACGATCACCGCCGAGGGGCGCGACGGCAAGCCGGCCGGCGGCTACGTGAGCGTCTACCGGTATGGCGACCAGGCCATCCGCACGATCGCCCTGGACCCGGCCACCGGGACCACCACGGCACTGCGCCTTCCGCCCGGCGAGTACAACGTGACCAGCTGGCTGCCGGTCTCCGGTGACGGCGGGCCCGACTCCGCCGGCATGGCCCTGCTGGGCACCCCGAGCCTGAAGCTCGACGCCGACCGGACCGTGGACCTGGACGCCCGACAGGCGCACAAGGTGGCCGCCACCACGCCCCGACCGAGCGAGGACGCCTACCGCCGGGTGCAGTACTTCCGCGACTCCGGCATCGGCGGCCAGTACGGCGCCTTCGCCAACACCTACGCCGTGCCGTCCGCCGTCGATGACGTCTACGTCGCACCGACCGGGAAGATCAGCGGCGGCACCTTCGAGTTCGCCGTCCGGTGGAGCCGCGAGGTCGACCACCTGAAGTTGGCCGGACACACCCCGGCCGCCGTCGAGCTGGACCCGCGCTACCAGGCCGGCTCGACCCGGCTCGACGGCAAGGTCGACCTCGCCGCCGTGTACGCCGGCAACGGCACCGACTACCAGGGCCTCGACGTCAAGGGCAAGGTCGTGCTGGTGACCCGGGACGACGCCGTGTCCCCCGCCCAGCGGGCCGCCGCCGCGAACGCGGCCGGAGCCGCCTTGCTGGTCGTGGTCAACGACCGGCCCGGCGTGTACGTCGCCTCGGCCGGCGGGACGAACCTGCCGGTGGTGTCGCTGACCCGGGCCGAGGGCGAGCGGGTGCTCGCGGCGGCCCGTGCCGGCACCCTGCGCCTGCGCGGCGACGCCGTCGAATTCAGCCCGTACGTCTACGACCTGGTCCGGGCCTGGCCGGGCGAGGTGCCCACCGACCCGACGTACGCGCCGACCGACAAGGAACTGGCCCGGGTGGACCAGAGCTTCCACGCCGGCACCCCGTCGCTCGCCTTCGAACAGCGGGCCGACTGCCGCTCCTACCACTGGCCGCCGTGCCTCGGCGTCGACCTGCCGGTGGCGGCGCCGTCGACCCGGGTCGACTACCTGTCCACCCAGGAAGGCACCAGCTGGTACCAGAAGGCTCTCCTGATGCCTGGCTGGGAGCAGCGCTACAACCAGGTCACCTACCGGCCCGGTCAGCACGTGGCGCGGAAGTGGTTCGCCCCGGTCACCCGGCCGCGGCTCGGCCCCGGCTACTGGTACCCGTACCGCAACGGCAACGTCTTCGCCGTCAACGTCCCGCCGGCCGGTGGCGACACCGACATCACCGGCGCGATCGACGAAGGATTCGGCACCGTCCGGTCCCGGCTCTACCAGAACGGCAAGCTGATCGGTCGGGAGCAGCCCTATCAGGCCGTCCAGGCGGCGGCACCGGTGGTCTCCGGGAGCGCCGACTACCGGTTCGAGCAGGAGACCACCCGGCCCGCCGACCCGTGGGTCACGTCCACCCGTACCCGCAGCGTCTGGGGCTTCCGGGCCACCCAGGCCGACGACCGGGTGCTGCTGCCGCTGGTCCAGCTCGACTACGGGGTCGACACCGACCTGACCGGGGCGGTGCGGGCCGGCAGCCGGCAGAAGATCAGCCTGGCCGCCTCGCACGTGACCGGGGTCGTGGGTGCTGGGAAGATCGCCGGTGCCACGCTCAGCGTCTCCTACGACGACGGTGCGACCTGGCAGCCGGTCCGGCTGACGGCGGCCGGAGCGGGTAGCTGGAACGCCGCCCTCCGGTACCCGCGCACCAGCGGATTCGTCTCGCTGAAGGCCACCGCCTCCGACGACGCCGGCAACACGGTGGAGCAGGAGGTCATCCGGGCGTACCGGCTGTCCTGACGCGACACCATCCCGCCTGACCGCGGGCACGGCACGACCGCCCGGCACGGACCCACCAGGTCCGCGCCGGGCGGCGTCCGTCCGGCGGTTCGCCACGATCCGCCAGTTCTGAGGCATTGGGTACGCGCCGTGTAGCCGATAGCCTCAGGAGGTGGAATCAGTGCAGCCCCCCGCCGGTTCCCAGGTCTCCCGAGTACCGGCGCAGCGGACCCCGCCGGAGCAGTTGGCGCCCCCCGCGCCCGCTCCGGCTCCGGCTCGCCCGAAGCGCCCGCTGCGCACCGTGCTCGCGGTCGTCGCGGGAGTGGTGGCGTTGCTCTGCGCGGGCGGCGCGGTGGTCGGCTTCGTGCTGTACGACCGGGCCACCGCCCCGGACCGCAGCGCCCCCGACGTGGTGGTGGACAACTATCTGCGGGCTTACCTGGTGGAGCGCAACGACACCAAGGCAGAGGAATTTTCCTGCACCTCCGAAGGTGATCTTGATGCGATCCGCAGCCTTCGTGCTGAGGTGGAACAGCGCGAGGCGAATTTCGGTGTTGTAGTCCGTGTCAGCTGGGGCCCGCTAACCAGAGTCAAGAACGGTGCTGATGAGTCCGTAAGCACGACGTTGACTATTTCCAGCTCGGCTGACGGACAGACCCGAAGCAGTCGGCGAGAGGACTGGCAGTTCCGGGTGGCTGAGCGGGACGGCTGGCGAGTGTGCGGGAGCGGCAAGATCGGCTAGTGGCAGTTATTCCAGCCAGAGCAGGTGGACCGGTACCTCCAGGGTGGTCGGCGCCTGTCCGCGCCAGGCCCAGCGGTACCACTCCAACTCGGGTGCCACCCGGACGCAGATGTCGCCGTCCGCGCCGGAATAGGTCTCGGTGACGGCCCGCAGGTCACGCCGCTCCGTGCCGTCGTCGACATGCACCACGCGCCGTCCGGTCACCGCGTCGGTCTCGAAGACCGGGGTGGGTGGTCGGCGGGTGGGCGCATCCAGCGAGACCAGCCGGATGCCCGAGTCGGCCGGACCCGCCGGCGGTCTCCGTCCGCCGACCGTCTCCACCCAGACGCGTTCCACCGGCACCAGCGGCGCGAACACCTCCACCTGCTCGGACTCGGCCCGGTACCACTCGTGTTCCGGGATGACCGGCACGTAGGTGCGGCTGCCCTGCACCACCCGCTCGTCGGCGCGCAGGTCACCGCGCCAGCCAAGGCCGGGCAGGCCGACCAGCACCCGGCGGCCGCGCAGCTCGGTTCCGCCGGTGGCGGGCACGACCTCGATCGGACGGGGTGGCAGCGGGGCCCAGTCGGGGCGGTCCGCGAACGGGTCGGGCAGCGGATTGCTCATGAGCGGAGGACTCATCCGGTCCCGGTGAGGGGCGCACCGCGCTCGCGCATGAACGGAACCGGGTTCTCGGCGCCCCGGCTGGACCGGTCGCTGTCGTGGTGCACCTCGAAGTGCAGGTGCGGGCCGGAGGAGTTGCCGCTGGTGCCGGAGAGCCCGATCACCTCACCGGCCGCGACCTCCTGACCCGGACGTACCCGGGGTCGTTCGATCATGTGGCAGTAGCGGGTGATGAAGCCGCCGGCATGCAGGATGTCGACGAACCACCCGCAGCCACCCTTGTCCGGCCAGCCGTCCCGGTCGCAGTCCCGCCGGCCGGAGTGGTCGGGGTCGCACCTGGCGACCAGCACGCGGCCGGCCGACGCGGCGTGGATCTCGGTGCGCTTGTCCGCGGCCAGGTCCACGCCGTCGTGGCTCGGGCGGGCGTCGGTCCGGAAACCGGAGACCACCCCGCCGGGCAGCGGCGCGGTCCAGCCGGAGGCGGCGATCCGGGCCCCGGCGGCGGCGTCACAGACCGCCTTGCCGGCGATCTCCACGGTCCGGGCCGCCCCGCCGGCGAGCGCGTCGACGATCCGCCCCGCCAGTTCCTCGTGCTTGGCATAGGCATCCGGGAACGCGCTGACCTGAACCCGCTGCGCCACCACGGACAGCGGCCGTTGCTGCCAGTTCGGCACCTTCACCATCTTCTGGTAGAACTTGCGCGCCGCGTACGACGGCGTCATCCGCTGCTCGACGCTGCCCCAGCCCGGCCGCTGCTGGAACAGGCCAACCGAGTCGTGGTCGGCGCCGACCCCCTCGTGCGGCAGCGCCAGCGAGGCCGGCACGCGGCTGTTGGCCAGGTTGCGCAGTGCCGACTCCTGCATCGCGGTGGCCAACGCGATCACCCACCCCCGGGCCGGCACCTTCATGTCCTGGCCCGTCTTGATGATGGCGGCGGCGTTGCGCAGCTGGCCGTCGCCGTACTCGGCGAAGCGCGGCATGTCCCCGGTCAGCGTCACCTGATAGGTGGGGTCGCAGGTCAGGCCGGCGAGCTTCGGGTCCTCCCGATCGCCGCCCAGTTCGGTGAGGAAGAAGGCGGCGGCGCCACCCACGCAGCAGAGCAGGGCGAGTACGCCGGTGACCGCGGTGGCCAGCACGCCGACCCGCACCTTGCGGCGGACCTGCCCGACGGCGGCCGCGCCGGCGCTCACGACCGCTCCCAGTCGACCGCGTCCACCAACCACGGCCCGTCCGGGGCGACCAGTTCGAGCCGGAGCGTGCCGTCGTCCAGCGGAATCAGCGCCTCCACGAAGGTCTCGGTGCGGGGGCGGAGCGTCGGCGGGCCGGTGGTCCGCCGGGCCGGCACGGTCTCCGGGTCGGCCCCGGCCATCTTCTCCACCAGCGCGGGCGTGGAGAGCGGACGCAGCCGGGCCTGCCAGGCGTCGCCGGTGCTGCCCGGACCGGCCAGCCAGGCGGTGGTGAAGCGTCCGGCCACCTGCTCGGGGGTGGGCTCACCCGGGCGGGTCTTCGGGGCGACCGCCGCCGGCGGGCTGGACAGCACCCCGTCCTCACCTGCCTCGGGATCCACGGTGCTGATCGGCTGGGTGGGACGGACGGCCACGCCGACGCCCCCGTCGCCGGCTCCGGAGACCAGCCGGGCCGTGCCGATCACCCCGAAGACGAGAACGGCGATCACCAGCGCGATGCCGAGCCGGGACCGGAGGACCCGGGTGAAGAGGAACTCCAGCGCCCGTCGCATCGGAGGTCACCTGGCCTCGGAGCGGATCCGCGGCGCCGGCCGGGTGGCCGGTGCGGTCGCCCGGTCCGCCGAGTCTGGCCGGTAGACGGCGTAGGAGGGAACCTCCTCGGGCACGTCCGGCTCGGTCCAGGTGGACGGTGCACGGCGCGGCCGGGGGGCAGTGGTGGGCCGTCCGCCGGTGCGCTCGGGTGCGGGTGCCTCGTCCGGCCGTTCCCGTCCGTCCGGCCGCTCCCGCTCGACTGGTGTGGCGGCATGCGCCGGATCCTCGTGCCGCGCCTCCGGTCGGAGGCTGCGCTGGTCGGCGACGACGCCGCGACGCCGGCCGAACGTCGGCTCGTTGGTGCCGCCGGGCTCGGCGACGTCCAGCCGGGCGGCGACCCGCATGTCCCGGAAGAACCGGCGGTGCCACGAGCCGGCCGAGCCGACCGCCTCGCTGCTGTCCTTGCCGCCGAGCTGGGTGATCCGCCGGTACGGCCGCAGCAACAGCCAGCCCACCACCCCGCAGAGCCAGACCAGGACCACCTGGAGCCAACCCGGCAGCGTGGCCGTGTTCATGATCAGGTCGACGGCGAAGAGGTAGATGGCCGCGCCGGTGCCGAAGATGGCGATGTTGAACACGGCGGCCACCACGGCGTTCGCCAGCCGGCGGAGCCCGGCGCTGGCCGGGCGCATCAACCCGACCGTGCCGAGGATGGGCGCGGCGATCACCGCCCACCGGAAGATCAGGAAGCCGAGCAGCACCAGCACCGACGCGGTCAGGTCGAACATGGCGAACAAGAGCGAGGCCAGCACCGCGATGAAGCCGGCACCGATCCGGTCCATGTCCTTGGTGCCCTGGAGGTACTCGTACGCCTCCGGGTCCTCCGACTTGATCTGCTCGGCGACCCGGGCCCACTGCTGCTGCTTGGCCTTGATGGTGCCTTCGCGGGTCGCCGGGTTCTGGCGGAGCTTCTCCGCTTCCTCCCAGGTCAGCGACTTGGCGTCGTAGAGGGCGGGGCCGTACTTCTTGGCGGTTTCGCTGTCCGCGGAGCCGAGCACACCCCGCAGCCAGTTGCGGTAGAGCATGGTCTCGGTCGCGGTGTCGCTGGCCCGTACGGCCGGCGGACGATGGTCCTTGCACGACTCGGGGTTCGGATCATCGCACTGACCGGGAGGGGTGTCCTTCGCGGACGGACCGACCGCGTCGTGCACCACGCCGAGGGTGGTGATCAGCGTGCTGTCGGCGATGTTCGCGGACTTCACCGGCCAGGCGGCCAGCGCGGTCACCGCCACCATCACCAGGATCGCCCAGCCGGCAGTGGTCATCGCGTTGCTCATGTCCGACTGGCGGGAGCGCCAGAGCAGGTAGAGGCCGACCACGCAGATGGTGATGATGCCGAAGACGCTGAACACCTTCTGGTAGACGGCCTTGGTGGCCTGCTCCACCAGCGGGTCCGCCCAGCGCCACATGGTCCGTGGGTCCCACGCGCGCTCACGCAACGCGTTCGACGCGCCGATCACCGCGTTGGCGAACATGAACTCGCCGTTCGCCACCATTGTGGTGAAGCGGTAGTCCGGGTGGAGCACGGACGAGGCGCAGCCGCCGTCCACGTCGTACGTGGTGTAGCTGTAGCCGGCGTACCCGTAGTCGCTGTAGAGGCCCTTGGGGCCGGGCTGCTTGGCGGAGTCGGGGCGGGCCGCGAACCAGCCGGCGAGTCCGGAGTCCGGCGCGCCGGGCACCGGTGCGTTACGGCACTCGACCTGGTCCTCGCTGACCGCCTTGAGCTTGCCCACGCAGGCCCGGAAGTCGGCCTGCCACTCCTTGGTGCTGCACAGTTCGGCCCGCGCCTGGGTGACCGGGCCGGCCGCGTACGCCGGTGTGCCCCCGATCAGCGGCCAGGAGATCGTGGCCCCGGCGAGTACGCCGAGAGCGATGAGGAGCGCCGTGATCCGTGCCCGGGCCCTCGCCATGTCACGCCTCCAGATCAGCCAGCACGGTCGGCAGTTGGCCGGCGGCCTGGGCGACCGCGGCAGGGGTGGTGTCCAGGTGCTTCAGCAGCCCGTCGACGTACGACACGTCGACCCGGACCTTCTGCACGCGTCCGTCGACGTCGCGCATGACGAACTCACGGAACCCGAGCCGGTTGGCGGAACCGCTGTCGGCCTGGGAGAGCGAGGCGAGGGTGGCCTCGTAGCCGTCGTCGACCGGCACCCGGAGCAGCCGCAGCGCCTCGGAGGCGATCTCGCTGTCCTCGGCGATCCGGCCGACGAAGACGGTGGAGACGAGGTTCTGCACGTCGAGGCCGAGGATGTCCTTCGGGTTCTGCGAGGCGACCAGGGCGGCGAGGTTCCACTTCCGGGAGTCGCGGGCGAGCCGGACCAGGAACGACCGTCCGGAGCGCCAGCCCTCCATGAAGTGCGCCTCGTCCAGGCCGACGAGTTTCCGGGAACCCATCGACCCGCCGTAGCAGCGGCGGACCGCCAGCCGGTGCGCGGTGTGCAGCATCGGCAGGGCCAGGGCCTCCTCGGCCGACCAGTACTCCCGCTCGATCTTGAGGTCGGGCAGCCGGAGGCCGGCCATGGTGATCACGGTGAGCGCGGCGTCGGCGCCGAGCAGTCCTTCCGGCGGGCGGCCGAAGAAGAGCATCGCCAGCGGCATCTCGGCGGTGTCGAGCAGCAGGTTCGCCAGCTCACGGCCGGCATCGTCGTCGAGCCCCTGGAGGCAGGCGACCACGTCGTCCAGGGTGGAGGTCTCCTCGGCCGGCACCTGGCGTACGGCGTGCCGGAACAGGGTGGCGGTGGACGCCTCCCGGGCCACCTGCGGTGGCACCAGCATCATGCAGATGTCCTGCACCAGCATCCGGCGTTCGGCGCGGGCGTTGGAGACGGCGATCTCGAACTCCCGGTCGCCGGCCGCCCCGGTGCCGAACTCGCTGCGCAGTGGCGTGGGGATCAGCGCGTACGGGGCCAGGGTGCCCTGTTCCGAGCCGGTCAGGTTGAGCACCCGCGAGTAGGGCGCCAGCTCGGGCATGGCGCAGAGCCGGGCCAGCGGGCCGGACGGGTCGAGCAGCGTCACCTGCACGCCGCGCCGCGCGGCCAGGTAGCCGAGCGCGCCGAGCAGCGTTGACTTGCCACCACCCGGTTCGGCGACGAAGACGGCGAGCCCGGAGCGTTCGCGTACCTCCATCGGGAAGTGCAGGTCGAGGAAGACCGGGCGACGGCAGGTGCCGGCGGTCCGGCCGATCAGGTCGCCGCGCCGGTCGCCGACCGTGGACGCGGCCTGGGGCAGCGCGGCGGCGAGGAGTTGGACCGGCATCCGTCTGACGTATCCGGTGTTGGCGATGGGCTCGCCGGGAATGAACTCGCGGGCCAGCCAGTCCTGGTTCTTCGGGTGTTGGAGCGAGATGCGCAGCTCGCGGGAGTAGAGCTGGATGAGGCGGCGGGCCCGCTCCAGGCATTCCTCCCGGGTGCGACCGCCGACCGCGATCCGGTGCCAGCCGTGCGCCCGGGCCGAGTCGACCGGCAGCCCGGTGGTCATCTCGTCACCGATCACCAGGGCCCGTTTGGCCAGCCGCTCCAGCTCGGGCGGGGCGTCGATGCCGTGCTCGGCGTAGTCGAGCTGCTGGGAGCGGATCATCCGGAGCCGGTGTTCGAGGTTCCGGAAGGAGTCGTTGGGGCCGAGGAGGTCGACCCGGGTGGAGAGCTCCATCGGCCACGGCAGCCGTTCGTGGAAGTGCAGCCAGGGCTCGTGCCGTTCGGGGATCTCCAGCGGTTCCATCCGGCCGACCGCGAGCACGGCCACGTGCCGTTCCTCGCCGGTCATCCGGTTGACCAGCTTCACGGTGGAGCCGTACGGGGTGCGGTAGCGCTCGACCTGCTCGGTGAGGGCCAGCAGGTCGCCGCGTTCCCACCGGCCGTTGGTGATCGGGGAGAGCACGCCGGGCGGCGCCATGCAGAGCGCCACCGAGCGGTAGAGCAGCCATTCCAGCTCGGGCGCGGTGACCCGGCGGCCGCGCATGCCGAACGCGCCGAGCACCTCGTCGAACTGCTCGACGGTGCGGCCCAGTCGGCGCCGTTCGCCGTCGGCGGTGCCCCGGCCGAACGTGCGCAGCAGGCGTTCGGTGAGCGAGTCGCCGAGCGACCGGCGGGCGAAGGTGACCCCGAGGTAGGTCTGGCCCTCGGCGTGGTTGACGGACATGAGGTGCCGCTGGGCGGCGACCAGGTGGTCGGCCCAGCCGGCGGTGCCGGGGACGTCGGGCAGCGGGGTGGCGGTGTGCGCGTCGATGGTGCGCGCCCACTCGTCGGCCGGGAAGGGCCGGGTGGTGCGGCGCAGGTGCAGTCGGAATCCGGCCAGGCCGGCGTACTGCTCGGAGATCGCCGAGAGCAGCGCCTCGCGTTCCGCGTCGGGGCGGAACGCCCAGCGCACCTCGGGCAGCCAGTACCAGGCGGTGACCGTGTTGGGGGTGAAGGTGAGGTGGCCGGCGATCTCGGTGATGGCCAGCTCGACGGCCGGGTCCCGGTCGCCGAACTTGATCTTCGGAGCGCGGACGCGGACCGGCTTGGCCGGCTTGTTCCGGCGGTCGGCCGAGCGCTGCCGGGGCGGCGTCACCTCACGGTGCGCGGGCCGGCCGACCTCCCGGGACGGTGCCGGCCGGTCCAGCAGGTCGGGTGCCGGCTCCCGCGGGTCGGCGCGGTGCGCGGCGGCTCCGAGCTCGGCGCGCGCGGGCGGCGGGAGCACGGGTTCGGCTGCCGGCTCCGGCTCGGCGGTGGGGCGGAGCGCGAGTCGGTCGCCCGCCTGGAGCGGCACCCGGCTGCGGGTCGCCGGCGGCGGGTCGAGCGCGGGCGGCTCGGCGGGCGCGGAGAGCAGGTGCTCCGGCCGCTGTCGCTCCACCGCGCGTACGCCGGGGGCGGGCTCCCGGGCCGGCGGTTCGGGCCGGGCCGGCGGCGCCGGTTCGGCCGGCGCGGCGGGCTGGTGCGGGATCGGCAGCGCGTCGCGCCCGACGCCGCCGACGCCGCGTCGGGGTGGGGCCACCACCGGCTCGACCGGCAGGGCCGGCGGGGTGGCGGCGGCGGGGCGGCGGACCCGGGGCTGCGCGCCGCCGAACAGGTCGAGGAACGGCGAGTCGATGTCGCCGTCGGGGCGGACCGGCTCACGCGCGGCGTCACCGCCGCGCGGGCCGAGCGGGCGTGGCGGCTGGAACACGCCGACGCGGCCGTGGCCGGGGCTGGTGACGAGCGCCGGGTCCAGCACGACCTCGTCCAGATCCTCGTCCGGTGGGTAGTCGAACGATCGCGCACGGTTACCAGGCGTGTCGGCCGGGCGTCCGGCCGGGGAACCCGGCGTGGAGGAGCGACTCATGCGACCGCCTCACCCGCGTCGTTCGTCTGCGTCGTCGGCCTGCGCCCGGTCATGCCAGTTCCTCCCGGATCCTGATCCGGCTCGCGACGAGGCGCGGATCCCGCAGCTCGGCGGCCGGCTCCCGGGTGCGTCGCCAGTCGGTCAGCGCGGTCCGGATGACCATGCGCGCCGGCCGGTCCGGGTCGACGTACCGGAAGATGAACGAGGTCGTCACGATGGCGAGCGAGATCTCCCAGGCGGGGAAGAGCTCGACCTGGAGCGTGAACAACCAGTGGATGAACACGTAGAGGGGTACGAGCAGCATGAACAGGCCGTACTGGGCGTACGGCAGATGGACGGGCAGGGTGTAGCCGGGCGGCCCCAGGTAGACGAGGCGAGCCCGGTAGATGTCGTCGTCGGTGCGCAGCCGCATCGTCGCCCAACGCCCTACTCGAAGATGAGGTTGATCAGGTAGTCGCCGACGAAGAAGAGTGTGGCCGCGCCGGCGATGAAGGCCAGCCCGATGATGGCGATGGCGGAGCTGGTCAGCACCTTGGAGATCTCACCTCGGCTGGCCCGGCCGATGAAGATCACGCCGAGCACGGCGAGCAGGATCGGCGCGACCTTGCTGGCGAAGAACGTGACGACGTTGTCGGTGTCGATGCCCTTCGGAGCCGGCTCGGCGAGTGGAGTCGACGCCAGGGTGTGGAGCGCGTGGTCGACGGCGGTGGACGCCGTTGCCATGAGCTCGATGGCGATCACTGGAAACCTCCCCAAAGGTCGCGGCCGGCGGCGCCGCGATGGTGCAGTTAGGCAAGCCTGGCGGGATGGTGCTCGACGGGAACAGCGCCGTCGACGCTGCGTCCGTCACCCACCACGAAGAGTGGTGAGCTTTGGGCGGATTCTTCCCGCTTCGGCCCTCCCCTCCGGGCTTCGCCATCTCGATGCTGGGCAATTCCAAAGCGTACGGGCCGGCCACCTTTGCGACAAGCCGCGAAGAGTGGACCCGCTTCGACCCGGACGACCGATCGTACACCTGTTCCAATGCGCACGTCAGGGGCGTCGTGCCGGGGTCGCGCCCGGTCGCCGGAAGCCCTGCTGGCGAACGGTACTGTCGGGTCCGTGACCGATCTGGTACGAGCGGACGCCCCGGTGGTGATGGGCGTCCTCAACGTCACCCCCGACTCCTTCTCCGACGGCGGCAGATACGCCGATCTGGACGCCGCCGTCGCACACGGGGTGCGACTCCGCGAGGCCGGCGCGGACCTGGTCGACGTCGGCGGCGAGTCCACCCGGCCCGGCGCCGACCGGGTCGACGCCCGGACCGAGACCGCCCGGGTGCTGCCGGTGATCCGCGAACTGAGCGCCGCCGGCATCCCGGTCAGCATCGACACCAGCCGGGCCCGCGTCGCCGAGGCGGTGCTCGCGGCCGGCGCGGACGTGGTGAACGACGTCTCCGGCGGGCTCGCCGACCCGGACATGGCCCGGGTGGTCCGGGACGCCGGCTGCCCCTGGGTGCTCATGCACTGGCGGGGCCACTCGCGCGGCATGCGCGACCTGGCCACCTACACCGACGTGGTGGCCGACGTCCGGGCCGAGCTGGGCCAACGGGTCGACGCGGCGCTCGCCGCCGGCGTCGCCGCCGACCGGATCATCGTCGACCCCGGGCTCGGCTTCGCGAAGACCGCCACGCACAACTGGGAACTCAGCGCCCGCCTGCCCGAGCTGGTCGACCTCGGCTTCCCGCTGCTCTTCGGGGCCAGCCGCAAGTCCTACCTGGGCCGGCTGCTCGCCGATCCGGCCGGCGAGCCGCGCCCCACCGCCGGGCGGGCGGCCGCGACCATCGCGACCAGCGTGCTCGCCGTCGCCGCCGGCGCCTGGGGGGTACGCGTGCACGACGTCCGCGGCACCGTCGACGCGCTCGCGGTCTGGCGGGCCACCGGCCGTCCCCGACTGGCCACCACGAGCGCCGGCACGGCCGGGGAAGGACACCGATGACCGACCGGATCGAGCTGACCGGCCTGCGGGCCCACGGGCGGCACGGGGTCTACGACTTCGAGCGGGCCCAGGGGCAGGAGTTCGTGGTCGACGCGGTGCTCGAACTCGACCTGGCCCCGGCCGCCCGGTCGGACGAGGTGACCGACACCGTGCACTACGGCGAGCTGGCCGAGCGGCTGGTCGCGGTGCTCACCGGCGAGCCGGTGAACCTGATCGAGACGCTCGCCGACCGGCTGCTCGCGGTCTGCCTGGCCGAGCCGCTGGTCGCCGCCGCGACGGTGACCGTGCACAAGCCGGAGGCCCCGATCCCGCACGCCTTCCACGACGTGGCCGTCACCATGCGGCGTACCCGGTGAGCCGGGCCGTGCTGTCGATCGGCAGCAACCTCGGCGACCGCCTCGACCACCTGCGCGGCGCGGTGGCCACGCTCGGTGGCGACGTGCTGCTGGTCTCCGGCGTCTACGAGACTCCACCGTGGGGGGACGCCGACCAGCCCGCGTACCTGAACGCCGCGGTGATGGTCGCGGACCCGGCGGCGACGCCGGCGGACTGGCTGGCGCGGGCCCGGGCCGCGGAGGCGGCGGCCGGCCGGACCCGCGACCCGGCCCGCCGGTACGGGCCGCGCACGCTCGACGTGGACGTCGTCGCGGTCTGGGACGCCGCCGGGCAGCCGGTGCTCAGCGACGATCCCGAGCTGACCCTGCCGCACCCCCGGGCGCACCTGCGCGCGTTCGTGCTGCGGCCGTGGATCGACATCGAGCCGCACGGCCGGCTACCCGGGCACGGCTGGCTGACCGACCTGCTCAACGCCGAGCCGCTGGCCGCCGACGCCCTGGAACTGAGCCCACGGCCCGATCTGACGCTAGAGTCGGACGCATGAGTACGGCCCGGCCCCCGCAGGACCCCGACCGCTTCCGGATGGGGCCGACCCGGGTCTCCACGCTGGTGGTGGCCGGTCTGGCCGCCGCCGCGGTGGCCTGGCTGCTGATCAGCGGTTTCTACTACGACTTCGCCCCCGACCTGCCGTGGCTGCCGGTGATCACGCTGGCCGGGCTGGCCGTGCTGGAGGGCTACGCGGCGGCCAACACCCGCGCCCGGGTCGAGCGCCGGCCCGGCCGGGAGCGGGTGAACCCGCTCCTGGTCGCCCGGTTCGTGGTGCTCGCCAAGGCGTCCGCGCTGGCCGGGGCCATCTTCGCCGGCTTCTACGCCGGGCTGGTCGGCTGGCTCTTCGTGGAGCGGACCAACGCCGCCGTCGGCGACCGTCCGGCCGCGGTGGCCGGCCTGGTCGCCGCGCTGGCCCTGGTCGCCGCCGCGCTCTGGCTGGAGCGCTCCTGCCGGGTGCCCGAGCAGGAGGACGACGAGGACCGGGAACCGGGGGATCGGGAGACGCCGCGCGGGCGGCGCTGAGCAGAGGGTTTCCCCCGTCACCGCCCGCAGGTACCGTCCCTGGCGACCGGAGAGCGACGGCCGCCGCCGGTCCGCCCGCCGAGTGGGCCGGACGCGGCCACCTGGGAGGCACGGGCCAATGGGGTACGACGAGTCGGGCCGGACGGCGCCACCGGACACGCCGTCCGGCGTGCCCGCCGCGGTGCTGGAGAACGTCTTCGACGACCCCTCCCACGGCGAGCCCGGCCGGGACCGGATCGCGGTGCACGTGGTCTGGGAGTTCCTGTTGCTGGCCGGCCTGATCACGGTGACCTGGCTGCTCTGGCGCGAGGATTCGGACGCGCTGCGCGGCGGCGCGCTGAAGATGCTGCTCGTCGACGTGGCCGGGCTGGGCCTGCTCACGTTGGCCGCCGGACTGAGCCTGCGGGCCGCCGCGGTGAATCTCGCGGTCGGCCCGGTCGCGCTGGCCGCCGCGTTGCACTTCGCCGAGCAGGGCGACCGCGGCCTCCGCGACGCGCTGCTGCCGGCGCTGGCGGTCGCGGCGGTCGGTGGGCTGGCGCTCGCCCTGGCCGTCGTGGTGCTGCACGTGCCCGGCTGGGCGGCGAGCCTGGCCGGCGCGGCCGGCGTGATCGTCTGGCTGGAGCGCCGGACCGCCCCGGTCGCGGTCCAGGGCGACTACGACCCCCGCCGTACCGCGCTCTACCTCTTCGTCGGCTTCGCCGCGGTGGCCGTCCTCGGCGGTCTGTTCGGCGCGATCAAACCGGTACGCCGGCTGCTCGGCCGCTTCCGTCCGGTCGCCGACCCGGCGCGGCGGCGGGGCGCGGTGGCCGCCACGGTGACGGCGCTGGCGCTCATCGGCTCCACCGTGCTGGCCATGCTCGGCGGCGTGCTGATCGCCGCGAACGGGCACGGCCCGGTCCCGCCCGGCACCGGGCTGGACTGGTCCGTGCTGGCGGTCGGCACCGTGCTGCTCGGCGGCACCAGCGCGTACGGCCGGCGCGGTGGCATCTTCGGCGCCCTGCTGGCGGTCTGCCTGGTGGTGGTGTTCCAGATCTGGGCCGACGCGCACGGCTGGACGGTCAGCCGGTGGGCGGTGGGCGGCGCCGTCCTCGGCGGTGGGCTGGTGGTCACCCGCCTGGTGGAGACGTTCGGCCGGCCCCGCCCGGCCGGGCCCGCCGCGGGCGCGCCCGCGCCGATCCGGCCGCCCGGCGACGGCACGATCAGCGGCGGTTGGGTGATGCCGCCGAGGCCCGAGCCGACCGACACCTGGCCGTCGGTGCTGCCGGTACGGGACACCGACACCCCGGTCGACGCCTGGGAGGCGCCGCGCTGGGAGAACGAGCCGCGCCGCTGGGACACCGACGGCCGCTGACGTCGACCGGTGGCGTCGCGTCCGGCGGGCCGGAGCTGATCTCGCCGGTTAGGCTCGGCGGCATGACGGAGACTCCTGCCCCCGGCGGCCGTACCTTCGACGAGCTCGACAAGCTCTCCACCGAGGAGCTGCGCGAGCAGGCGTTCCACCTGGCCCGGGAGCGTCGCGACGTCAGGTTCTTCTGGTCGGTGCTGCGGCACCTGCCGAACGCCGACGAGGCCGCGGCCCTGGACGGCGCGCCCAACTCGGTCGGGCCGACCATCGACGAGGCCAACGCGCTGTGGCGCGAGCTGACCGGGCACGGGTACGAGGAGTCCGCGCCGCTGCTGCGGGCCGCCTTCATCGACTACCTGATGAAGCACTGACCCGGTGGCCGTACGCCGGCCGGCGGCGGTCCGGCGACCGGGCAGGTTTGCCCGCCGCGGTGGCCCGGGAACTGGCCGTGCCATGGCCCTCACCAACCGCCCCCGCACCGTCAGCCGGTACGGCACGGCCGCCGGCACCGGCACGCTCGCCGCGTTCCTGCTCGTCGCGGTCGGCGGCAGCCCGATGTACGTCGGCTGGGCGCAGGAGCACACCGACCCGACCGGCGCCGGTGGCTGGTTCCTGCGGCTGCTGGCCTGGCCGGCCTGGCGGTGGCACGCGGACGAGGGGATGCTCGCCACCAACCTGCGGGCGATCCTGTTGATCGTGCTGGCCGCGGCGCTGCTCTACCTGCTGCCCGGTCCGCAGGTCGACCGGGTGGCGGCCTCGGGCAGCCAGTTCCTCTCCGGTTGGGGCGCGTACGCCCTGGCCGCCGGGCTCAGCGCGTTGCTCGCCACGCTGCTCGGGCCGCACGGCACGCTCTACGCCGCGTTCCAGGCCGCGAGCACCGGCGCCGCGTACGGCTTCTTCGCCGGCTGGATCGTCGGCCTGGCCAGCCTGGGCGGCCGGGCCTGACCTCACCGGCGATCGTCGGCCTGACCTCACCGGGATCGTCGGCCTGGCCAGGTCGAGCCGGCCGAGGCGGCCGGGCCTGACCTCACCGGGGGTTCGTCGGCCGGGTCGGCTCAGTCGACCGCGCCCAGGGTCAGCACCCGGGTGCGGGCGAGCAGCCCCAGTGGACGGCCGTCCTCGGTGACCACGGCCCGGTCGGCCCCGGCGGTGAGTAGCGTGCCCAGCGCGTCGTAGGCCGAGCTGCCCAGCGCCACCGTGGGCAGCCCGTCGGTGTCGCCGGCCGGGAGCGGGTCGAGCACCGCGCGGGTCACCGGGGTGACCGCGAGCTGCCGGATGCCCCGGTCGGCGCCGACGAACTCGCGGACGAACGCCGAGGCGGGCGAGCCGAGCAGCGCGGCCGGCCGGTCGTACTGTTCCAACACCCCGCCCTCGGACAGCACCGCGATCCGGTCGCCCAGCCGGACCGCCTCGTCGAGGTCGTGGGTGACCAGCACGATGGTCTTACGGACCTCGGCCTGCAACCGGAGGAACTCCTCCTGCAACCGGGTCCGGACGATCGGGTCGACGGCCGAGAACGGCTCGTCCATCAGCAGCACCACCGGGTCGGCGGCGAGCGCGCGCGCCACCCCCACCCGTTGCCGCTGGCCACCGGAGAGTTCGTGCGGGTAGCGCTTGCCGTACTGCGTCGGGTCGAGCCCGACCAGCTCCAGCAGCTCACCGACCCGGGCCCGGGTCCGGTCCCGGGACCAGCCCAGCAGCCCCGGCACGGTGGCCACGTTGGCGGCCACGGTCTGGTGCGGGAAGAGGCCGACGTTCTGGATCACGTAGCCGATGCGGCGGCGCAGCGTCACCGGGTCGACCCGGGTGACGTCGTCGTCGCCGAGCAGGATCCGACCGTCGGTCGGCTCGATCAGCCGGTTGATCATCCGCAGCACGGTGGACTTGCCGCAGCCGGACGGGCCGATCAGCACCACCAGCTCGCCGGCCGTGACCTCCAGGCTCAGCTCGCGGACCGCCTCGGTGCCGTCCGGGTAGCGCTTGCGGATGCGCTCCAGCGTGATCGAGGCGGCGCCGTGACCGGCGGGGGTCTCCGGGGTAACGTCCACGTGTGTTCCTCCACCTGAGCTACCGGGCCGCCCCGGGTAATCCGTGGTTCTCCTGGCGGTACGTGCGGGACAACTCTGACAGCATCCTCGCCGCGTTGCGCGAGCACACCTGGCTGACCGCCCGGGCCGTGGTGATCGCCGCGCTGGTGGCGCTGCCGCTCGCGGTGGCAGCGTACTGGTTCCGGTCGTTGGCCGCGTCCATCCTGGCGCTGACCGGGGTGCTCTACACGATCCCGTCGCTGGCGCTGTTCGCGTTCCTCGCCCCCTACCTCGGCATCGGCGCGGTGACCGTGCTCACCGTGGTGGCGTTGTACGCGCTGCTGGTGATCGTGCGCAACACGCTGGCCGGCCTGAACCAGGTGCCGCCCGAGGTGCGGGAGGCCGCCGAGGGCATGGGGTACGGCCGCTGGGGCCGGCTGTTCCGGATCGAACTGCCGCTGGCGCTGCCCGGCATCCTCACCGGCGTACGCCTGGCCACCGTCTCCACGGTCGCGCTGGTCACGGTCGGGGTGGTGGTGGGCCGGGGCGGGCTCGGCCAGCTCATCTTCGCCGGCTTCCAGAACAACTTCTACAAGGCACAGATCATGACCGGCACGGTGCTCTGCGTGCTGCTGGCGCTGGTGCTCGACCTGGTCCTGGCCGGCGTGGGCCGGCTGCTCACCCCCTGGCTGCGCGGGAGAAACTCGTGAACCCGGTCGAGGCGGCGGTGACCTGGCTGAACGACCCGCTGAACTGGACCAACCCGGGCGGCGTGCTGGACCGGCTGGGCGAGCACCTGAGCATGTCCGCGCTGGCGGTGCTGCTCGGCTGCCTGGTGGCCTGGCCGATCGGCCTCTGGCTCGGGCACAGCGGTCGGGGCGGCGGCCTGGTGCTGCTGGTCTCCAACGTCACGCTGGCGATCCCCACGCTGGCGCTGCTGACCATCCTGCCGCTGACCTTCCTCGGGTTCGGCCGCGCCTCAGTGGTGGTGGCGCTCGCCGTCTTCGCGGTGCCGCCGCTGCTGGCGAACGCGTACACCGGGGTCCGGCAGGCCGACGCGGAGGCCCGGGACGCCGCGCGCGGCATGGGGCTCTCCGGCGGGCAGGTGCTGCGCCGGGTGGAGCTGCCGCTCGCGGTGCCCTACCTGGCGGCCGGGTTCCGGACCGCGGCCGTGCAGGTGGTGGCCACCGCCGCGCTGGCGTCCTTCGTCAACGGCGGCGGGCTGGGCCAGATCATCCGCGCCGGCTTCGGCCTCGACATCGCCGCCGGCGGCGGCCAGATCATCGCCGGCGGCGTCCTGGTGGCCGGCCTGGCGCTGCTGGTCGAGGGCGTGCTCGCGGTGGTGGAGCGGTTGGTCACGCCGCGCCCGCTGCGGCCGGCCCGGCGGCGGGCGAACCGCCGCGCCGCGGCGGCCACGGCGGGCGGCTGACGCCCGGCCTCCGGACGGGTGACATCCGGCCTCCGGTCGGGTGACGAGACGACGGTCACCGTCGCGCGGCCCCCGGGTGACGATCCGATGACGAAAACCGCTCCGAATTTGTCGGTCCGGTCCGTGAGGATGTTGGGTGAACTCACGGGCGGCGCACGGATCGCCCGTCGGACACGCGGCCGGCCCGAAGGGGCCGCGCCGGGACACGGAAGGCGGGCATCTGATGCGCGCACGTTCACGGCTGGTCGCGGGGGCCTTCGGCGCCCTCGTCGCGGCGGGTCTTCTCACCGGCTGCGGCGACGCCGGCTCGTCCGGCACCGACGCGCCCGAGGCGGGCGCCTCGGGCGCCGGTTGCGCCCCGGTGGCGGGTGACCAGCTCGTCGTCCTCACCGACGACAAGAAGCTCCAGAACACCGACAACGTCCTTCCCGCGATCAACAAGAAGGCGGCCACCCCGCAGTTGGTCGCCGCGCTGGACAAGGTCTCCGCGAAGCTCGACACCCCGAAGCTGATCCAGCTCAACCGGGCGGTCGACGTCGACCGGAAGACGCCCCAGGTGGCGGCGCAGGAGTTCGCCGGCGCCAACGGCGTGACCGACGGGATCGAGAAGGGGCCGGGCGGCCAGGTCACGGTCGGCGCCGGCAACTTCAGCGAGAGCCAGACCGTCGCCGAGCTCTACAAGATCGCGCTCACCGCGGCCGGATACCAGGTCAAGGTGCAGACCATCGGCAACCGGGAGCTCTACGAGCCGGCCCTGGAGAAGGGCCAGATCCAGGTCGTCCCGGAGTACGCCGCCACCATGGCCGAGTTCCTCAACACCAAGGCCAACGGCAAGGACGCCCAGCCGATCTCCTCGCCCGAGCTGGAGAAGACGGTCGCCGCGCTCAAGACCGAGGGCGACAAGTCCGGCCTGGTGTTCGGCCAGCCGTCCCAGGCGCAGGACCAGAACGCCTTCGCGGTCACCAAGGCCTTCGCCGACAAGTACGGCGTCTCCACGCTCTCCGACCTGGCCGCGAAGTGCTCCGGTCAGGCCACCGTGCTGGCCGGCCCGCCGGAGTGCCCGCAGCGGCCGAAGTGCCAGGCCGGGCTCGTCGAGGTCTACGACTTCAAGGCCGGCTCGTTCAGCTCGCTGGACGCGGGCGGCCCGCAGACCAAGAACGCGCTGAAGACCGGTTCCGCAAGCGTCGGTCTGGTCTTCTCCTCCGACGCCGCGCTCGCCACCAGCTGACCGCTCGCCGTTGCCGCCGGCCGGTGTGGCCGGCCGGCGGCGCGGCGGAACCGGCGACCCGGCCGGCGGTGCGGGCATCCGACTGTGCCGAACCGTTCCACTCCGATGGAACTCTCGGTAGTCTGCTCACCCATGCCCGCCTCGGTCGCCCCCGCCGACAAGCGCACCCCGACGCCACTGACGATCCTGTTCTGGATCGGTGTGGGGTCGGCCCCCCTGGCGGCGCTGATCCTGCTGGTCGCCGACGGCAACGGCATGCTCCGGTTCGGTGCCGTGCTCGCGATCCTCGCCGTCGTGCTGATCGGCCTCTCCATCGCGCTGCGGGCCGACAACGGCGGCGACGGGGCCGTGTCCGAGGGCTTGCGCGAGGAGTTGGAGCAGCTCCGCCGGGAGTTGCGGGCCGAGATCGTGGCCGCCGCCCAGCGCGGGAACCAGGCGCTCGACCAGGCGCGACGGGCGGAGGAAGCGGCCGGCGCGGTGCGTCGACGGCTCGACGCGGCGGCTGCGGGCCTGGCCGCCCCACCCGCCGAGGAACGTCCGGGCGGGCGGGCCCGGGTTCCGGTCGCCGGCGCGTACGACGCGGGACGGGCGCATCCGGCCGGCCCCGACGAGGACGAGCCGAACCCGGCGACGGGGGGTCGCTTCGGCACCGACCAGCAGGTCGACCCGCCGTGGGCGGCCCGTTCGGAGGCCACCGGCAGCCACGTCGACGACCGGGCCGAGCGGTCCGCGTCCGACGCGTACGCCGTGGCGGGCCGGGCGCGAACCGGGCCACCCGGCGTCGACCGCGACCGCCCGGCCGGGGAGCACGCGGAGTCCGGCGGCCACGCGGCGGGCCCGGCCCGGCCGCGCGCGGAGCGCTCGGAGTTCGGCAGCTACGGCACGGAGCCGCCGCCCACCGCGCGGGACGCGGAACGGGCCGCCGGCGGTGGGTACGGCGTGGCGCGGGTACCCGGACCGGCTGTCCGGCCGGAATCCCGTCCGGTCGGGGTGGTCCACCACACCGAGACCGTGCACGTCACCACGCGGCACACCTTCGTGGACGGCGGCGGCGACCCGGCCGGTACCCGGTACGGGGGGTACGCCGGCCGCTGGTCCCCGTCGGCGGAGGACCGGCCGCTCGGCGCGGAACCGGTCGCCCGGCGCGGTGCCGGCCACCGTGAGCCGGCCGGAGACGACCACGCGCGCGCCGGTTGGCCGGGTGCCGGGCAGGACGCCTGGCCCGGGCCCCCGTCGTCCGGCCCGGAGCGGGCGTGGCCCGACAGCCGGGACGACGGCGGCCCGGACGGCGGCGCGTGGCCGGGTGCACGAGACGACGGCGCACGAGACGGCGGCGCGCGGGACGGCGGGGCGTGGCCCGGTTCGCGGGACGAGGGCGGACGGGCTGGCGGCTTCCGGCCGGACCCACCGGCCGACGGACAATTCGGCACCGGCACCGGTGACGGGCGGGAGCATCCCTGGGCCGGCGTCGGCCGTGCCGCGGGCAGTGCCCGGGGCTGGCCGGCACGGCCGGCGGAGGACGGGTGGTCGACCGGCTCGCGGCCGGGCCGGCCGGCGGACGAGCAGCGCCCCTGGTCCGGGTCGGCTGACGACCGGGCCGGTCGGCCGTCCCTCGCGGAGGCCGGTTGGCCACCGACCGGAGCGTCCGAGCGGACGGCGTCGCCCGAACCGTACGGCCGGGCGGCGGTGGGCGAGCCGGACGGTGGCCACTGGTCCGAGTTGCGTGCCGGCAACCGCTGGGCCGAGGTCCGCGACGACGGTCAGGGACGGGAGGTCCGGGTCGGGGAGCGGCGGGCCGCGGTGCACGCCGACGGCGGCGGCACCGGGTACCGGATCGAGGACCGGTGGGCCTCCGTCCGCGGCACGCCCACGCCACCCGGCCACGACGGCACCGGCCCGACCCGCCACGACCGCGAGCCGGCGTACCCCGACGTCGGGGCACCGCGGCACGAGCGGGAGCCGTCGCCGGGCGGCGGCTGGTCGGGGGAGGGCCAGCCGGCGCTACCGGCCGGTGGGGTGCCGATGCCGGACGCGTGGCGACCGCCGACCCAACGCAGCGGCCAACCGGAGTGGCGGCAGCCCCAGCCCGAGTGGCAGCCCCAGCCGGAGTGGCGGCAACCCGAGCCGGAACGGCGGCCCGAGCCGGAGTGGCGCCGCCCGGAGCCGGACGGTTACGGCCACCCGCCCCGGGACACCGCCGACCGCTGGCGCTGACCGGGCCGCGCCGGAAGCCGACGCGCCGACGCCGACAGCACCGACAGCACCGACACCGACGCGCCGGCGCCGACAGCACCCGACACACCGGCGCGGGGCGGCGGCGTCGCCGCGCCGCAGATCACTTGTCGATGTCGCCCACCACGAAGAACATCGAGCCGAGGATGGCGATCAGGTCCGGCACCAGGCAGCCGGGCAGCAGCGTCGACAGCGCCTGCACGTTCGCGTACGAGGCGGTGCGCAGCTTGAGCCGCCACGGCGTCTTCTCGCCCCGCGACACCAGGTAGTACCCGTTGATGCCGAGCGGGTTCTCGGTCCAGGCGTACGTGTGTCCCTCGGGGGCCTTGACGACCTTGGGCAGTCGGGTGTTCACCGGCCCGCTGATCCGGTCCACCCGGTCCAGGCACTGCTCGGCGAGGTCGAGCGACGCGTACACCTGGTCGAGCAGCACCTCGAAGCGGGCGTGGCAGTCCCCGGCGGTCTTCGTCACCACCGGCACGTCGAGCTGGTCGTACGCCAGGTAGGGCTCGTCCCGGCGCAGGTCGAGGTCGAGGCCGGAGGCCCGGCCGACCGGCCCGGACGCGCCGAACGCGGCGGCGTCGGCCGCCGAGAGCACGCCGACGCCGACGGTACGGGCCAGGAAGATCTCGTTGCGCCGGATCAGGTTGTCCAGGTCCGGCATCCGGCGGCGGACCTCGCCGATGGCGGCGCGGGCGCGGCCGGTCCAGCCGGCCGGCACCTCCTCCTTGAGGCCGCCGACCCGGTTGAACATGTAGTGGATCCGGCCGCCGGAGACCTCCTCCATCACCGCCTGGATGGTCTCCCGTTCCCGGAACGCGTAGAACATCGGCGTGATCGCGCCGATCTCCAGCGGGTACGAGCCGAGGAACATCAGGTGGTTGAGCACCCGGTTCAGCTCGGCCAGCGCCATCCGCAGCCAGGTGGCGCGCTCCGGCACCTCCATGCCCATCAGCCGTTCGACCGCGAGCACCACGCCCAGCTCGTTGGAGAACGCGGAGAGCCAGTCGTGCCGGTTGGCGAGTACGATGATCTGCCGGTAGTCGCGTACCTCGAAGAGTTTCTCCGCGCCCCGGTGCATGTAGCCGACGATCGGCTCGGCGGCGACCACCCGCTCCCCGTCGAGCACCAGGCGCAGCCGGAGCACGCCGTGCGTCGACGGGTGCTGCGGCCCGATGTTGAGCACCATGTCGGTGCCGAGCTGCTCACCGCCGGCGCCGGTCCCGACGGTCAGTTCGCGGAGGTCGCCGGCGTCCGTGGTCATGCCCGTCATCGTGCCAGAAGCGGATCGAGGTCGACGCCGACCGGCTGCCACAGCCACCAGTGCCCGCCGAGGCCGGTCGGGTCGGTCAGCTCGGCCACCGCCGACGCCGCGGCCAGCGCCCGCAGGTAGCCGGCCGGGTCCCGGGAGGCCAGACTCAGCGGCGGTCGCCCGCCGTCGGCCCCGAGCGCCCGCACCGCCGCCCGCTGCGACACCAGGGTGTACGCGCACCGCGCGACCCGCTCACCGGCGGAGGCGACCGAGTCCATGGCGACGTGCGCGGTCACGTCGCACGACCCGTCCGGCACCGGCGGCACCTGTCGTCCACCCCGGTACCCGGTCAACGTCCCGTCGACGGGCCGGGCGTCCCGCAGGTGCCCGTAGTCGACGGCCAGCGCCGCCCCCCGCCGTACCCGCCCGACGGCCTCCCCCCAGGCTTCGTCCCGCCCCCGCCCGATCTCCACCCGCCCCCACCCGCCCGGCTGCCCCCACCCGCCCTCGTCGGTGATCAAGGAGTTGGCGTCGCCGTCCGGCGTCGGGCCCGACGCGAACTCCTTGATCACCGGGGACGGTGGCGGCGGGAGTGGCCACCAGCGGGTGAGCCAGGCGGTGTCGGCGGGGGAGAGCGGTGGGCCGGGGGACTCCGCGCCGGTGGCGGGGTCGACCAGGACGTGACGCCAGCCGTCGGGGGTGTGGGTGGCGACGTCCAGGGGGACGTTGTCGAGCCACTCGGTGGCCAGCAGCAGGCCGGTGATCTCCGGCGGGAGGTCGGACCGCCATTCGATCTCGGCGGGCAGGTCCGTCGGGCGGGCGGCCTTCTCCACCGCGACGAGCCGGATCCGCTCCGCCAACGACGGCTCGGTGGGCGTCGCCACGACGGCGCCGAGCAGCGCGCGGAGCAACTCGGCCCGCCCGGCGCCCACATCGACCACGTCCAGCCGGGCGGGATGGTCGAGTGCGAGGTCGAGCACGGTGAGGACGTGCCGCAGGCAGGACGCGAACACCGGGGACGCGTGCACGCTGGTGCGGAAGTGGGCGGCCGGCCCCGGACCGGAGACGAAGAAGCCGTCCGGGCCGTAGAGCGCGGTCTCCATCGCGTCGCGCCAGCGCAGCGCCGTCAATTCATTCCTCGTTCAAGGGACGTCACCGTGCCGACCCTACGGTGACCGGACATGAGACGAACCGCAATCTCCGCGCTGGCCGTGGTGCCCCTGCTGCTGGCGGCGACCCCGGCGGTCGCCGCGCCCGCGGCCGGACCCCCACGTCCGGTCCGCGCGGTGACGGAGACCCCCTCCCTCTTCGACGACGAGGCCGGCGGTGACGCGGACGCCGACGACCCGGCGATCTGGGTGCACCCGACCGACCGCGCCGGAAGCCTGGTCATCGCCACCGCGAAGAACGGTGGCCTACGGGTCTACGACCTGCGGGCGCGGGAACGGCAGGCGATCACGACGCCGCCCGCGCCGGGGCCGGACGACGAGTCGGGCCGCTTCAACAACGTGGACCTGGTGGCCGGCTTCCGCCTGGGCGGGCGCGCCGCCGACCTGGCCGTGGTGACCGACCGGGGGCGTGACCGGTTGCGCTTCTACCGGATCGACCCGCGCTCCCGGACCCTCACCGACGTCACCGCCGGGGACGTGCCGTTCGTGTTCAGCGCGGACCAGGCCGAGGCCAACGAGCAGCGCACCGCCTACGGGCTGGGCACCTTCGTCGACGCCGACGGCGCCGCGTACGCGGTGGTGAGCCGGCGCAGCACCCCCGAGGTGGGGGTGTTCCGGCTGGTGGAGCGCGCCGGGCGGGTCAGTTACCGCCCGGTGGACCGGCTGGTGCTGCCGTCGACGTTCACCCTCCCGAACGGCACCACCTGGGCACCCTGCACCGACCCGGGTGACGGACCGCAGGTCGAGGGCATCGTGGTGGATCCGGCCACCGGCGTGGTCCACCTGGCGCAGGAGAAGGTCGGCCTCTGGCGGACCCGGCTGGTCGGCGGTCGGTTCGTCGGCGCTCCGCGGTCCGTCGAGCGGGTCCGCGAGTACGGCATTCCGGCCGCCTTCGACGCCGAGGCGGACGACTGCGTGACCGACTACGCGGCGGACCCCGGCTTCGGTGGTCGGATCGCCCAGGACGTCGAGGGGTTGACCATCTTCCGCACCGGCCGGTTCACCGGCACCCTGATCGTCTCCAGTCAGGGCGACGACACCTTCTACACCTACGACCGGCGTACCGACCGGCCCACCGGCCGGTTCGCCGTGGTCGACGGCCGGGTGGACGGCGCGCAGGAGTGCGACGGCGCGGCGGTGACCGCCACCCCGCTGCCCGGCTACCCGGGTGGCCTGCTGGTCGTGCACGACGGCCGGAACACGCCGGAGACGGTCGGCGGGGACGGCGAGGCGCGTCCCGACACGAACGTCAAGTTCGTCGACGCCGGTTTCCTCCGCGCCCCGCGCTGATCCGGTGGGAGGGGCCGGCCCGGTGCCCGCGCCGGCCCCTCGCGCACCGGTGAAGGTTTTCACACCTTCTTGTTCCGGCTCCGTGACCACGGCGCATACTTGCCATCGACCGGTACCCCCTTCGAGGACTGGATCGCTGCCATGAGCGCACCGCTGCGCCCGCGGGTCCACCGCGCCCCGCTCGCCTTTCCCCGTACCCTCACCGTCGGTGTGCTCGGCACCGGCCGGGTCGGCGCCGTGCTCGGCGCGGCGCTCGCCGCCGCCGGTCACCGGGTGGTCGCCGCGTCCGGCGCGTCCGGCGCCTCGCGGGCCCGGTTGGCGCTGCTGCTGCCGCAGACCCCGCACCGCGCCGCACCCGCCGTGGCCCGCGCCGCCACCGACCTCCTGCTCGTGGCGGTCCCCGACGACGCCCTGGCCGCTGTGGTCGCCGACCTGGCCGCCACCGGCGCGCTGCGCCCGGGTCAGGTCGTGGCGCACACCTCCGGCGCGCACGGGCTGGCCGTGCTGGCCCCGGCCGCCGCGGCCGGCGCCCGGCCGCTCGCGCTGCACCCGGCGATGACCTTCACCGGTACGCCGGACGACCTGTCCCGCCTGGCCGGCAGCTCCTACGGGGTGACCGCCCCGGCCGAGCTGCGCCCGTTCGCGGCCCGGCTGGTGGCCGACCTGGGCGGGGTGCCGGAGTGGGTGGGCGAGGCCGACCGGCCGCTCTACCACGCGGCGCTCGCGCACGGCGCGAACCACCTGGTGACACTGGTCAACGACGCGGCCGACCGGCTGCGCGACGCCGGGGTGGACCGGCCGGAGAAGGTGCTGGCCCCGCTGCTGCGGGCCGCCCTGGAGAACGCCTTGCGGCTCGGCGACGACGCGCTGACCGGCCCGGTCTCCCGGGGCGACGCGGGCACCGTACGCCGGCACCTGGACCGGCTGGCCGCGACCGCGCCGGAATCGGTGCCGGCCTACCTGGCGTTGGCCCGACGGACGGCGGACCGCGCCGTCGCGGCGGGTCGCCTGCGCCCGGCGGACGCCGCGCCGCTGCGGGACGTGCTCGACGGGATGGAGGTGGCCTCCTCGTGGTGAACGTGGTGCACACGCGTAAGGAGTTGGCGGTGGCCCGGAACGGGTTGGCCGGCAGCGTCGGCGTGGTGATGACCATGGGCGCGCTGCACGCGGGGCACGAGACGCTGCTGCGGGCCGCCCGGGAGCGGGCCGACCACGTGCTGGTGACGATCTTCGTGAATCCGCTCCAGTTCGGCCCGAACGAGGACTTCGATCGCTATCCGCGCACGCTCGACGCGGACCTGGAGATCTGCCGCCGGGCCGGGGTGGACCTGGTCTTCGCGCCCACGGTGAACGAGATGTACCCGGAGGGACAGCCGACGGTGCGGCTCGACCCGGGCCCGCTCGGCGCGGACCTGGAGGGCCTGAGCCGGCCCGGGTTCTTCCACGGCGTGCTCACCGTGGTCCTGAAGCTGCTCCAGCTCACCCGCCCGGACCTGGCCTTCTTCGGCGAGAAGGACTACCAGCAGCTCACCCTGGTCCGCCGGATGGTCCACGACCTCGACGTGCCGACCGAGATCGTCGGCGTGCCGACCGTACGCGAGCCGGACGGCCTGGCGCTGTCCAGCCGCAACCGTTACCTCTCCGCGGCGGAGCGGCGGGCCGCGCTGAGCCTCTCCGCCGCGCTGCGCGCCGGTGCGGCGGCGGCGGAGCGGGGTGACGACGCGGGTGCGGTGCTTGCCGCCGCCCACCGGGCGTTCGACGCGCCGGAGGCCCGCCTCGACTACCTGGTGCTCACCGACACCGACCTGGAGCCCGGCCCGGTCTCCGGCGCGGCCCGGCTGCTGATCGCCGCCTGGGTGGGCGCCACCCGCCTGATCGACAACACGGCGATCCACCTCGCGCCGCGTCCCTGACCCCTCCACGAATGCGGAAAGGCAACCCGATGCTCCGGACCATGCTCAAGTCGAAGATCCACCGGGCCACGGTGACCCAGGCCGACCTGCACTACGTCGGCTCGGTGACGGTGGACGAGGATCTGCTGGACGCCGCGGACCTGCTCCCCGGCGAGCAGGTCGCGATCGTCGACATCACCAACGGGGCGCGGCTGGAGACGTACGTGATCCCGGGTCGCCGGGGCAGCGGCGTGATCGGCATCAACGGTGCCGCCGCGCACCTGGTGCACCCCGGTGACCTGGTCATCCTCATCTCGTACGGGCAGATGGACGACGCCGAGGCCCGCACCTGGCAGCCCCGGGTGGTGCACGTCGACGCCGACAACAACATCGTCGACCTCACCACCGACCCCACCACCGCCGCCCCCGGCACCGCCGGCACCCCCATCCCCAACCCCCTCGCCACCACCCCGGCCTGACCCGCCCTGGCCCCCCGTCCCCGCCCTCCCTCGCGATCTTGCAGTTGGTGCCCCGCGTCTGCCCCCTTTGCTTTATTTGTCGGGGCGACAACCGCAAGATCGGCGAGCGGGGTGAGGGAGGGGGCGGGAACGGGTCAGCGCGGTCTGTTACCGGAAGGTCATTTTCGGCTACCCTGGGCGGGCCGTCGGAATCGACGGTCGTCGGGCTGGGGGAGGCGCGATGGGCCGTGCGATGCGCAGCCTCGTCGCCGCGGTGGTCGCGGGCGTGGTGCTGACCGGGTGTGCCTCGTCGGGCGGGGTGGACGGGGACCTCGCCGACGACTGGCCGGCGCTGGGCCCCGCCGGGCCGTTCACGCCGGTGGCCGGCGTCTGCCAGGTCGCCGACTTCACTCCCACCGTGGGCCTGGCCGGGTACGCGCCGGTCGGCTGCGACGTGCCGCACCGGGTGGAGACGGTGCACGTCGGCGCGTTCACCGTCGACCGGGCCGCTCCGCCGGCGCTCACCTCGCCGGAACTGCGTACCGCGTTCGCCGAGTGCGACACCCGCGCCCGGGGCTACGTCGGCGACGACTGGCGTGCCGGTCGGCTCCGGCTGGCCGTGGCGACGCCCACCGGCACCGGGTGGACGGCCGGTTCCCGCTGGTTCCGGTGCGACCTGACCGAGCTGAACACGACCGAGGCGGCGGCCACCGTGGTGACCCGGACGGGCAGCCTGCGCGACGCGCTCAAGCAGCCCTCCCGGCTACGCCTCGGCTGCCAGCGCACCGGCCAGGACCGGCGACGGGTGCAGACGCTCACCGCGGTCGACTGCGCGACCACGCACGACGCCGAGTTCGTCGGCGTGTGGGCGGCGCCGGACCGGCCGTACCCGAAGAAGCCTGCTGACTGGGCCCCGCTCTACGCCGGCTGCTACGCCGCCATCGCGCGCTGGACCGGGGTGCCCGCCGACCCGGTGTTGCGGTACCGCAGCGACGTGGTGGTCCGGCCGCCGGGCCCCGGCCGCTGGGCGGTCGGCGACCGGGGGGTCCGCTGCTACCTGTGGCTCAGCCACCGCAAGGTGAGCGTCTCGTTGAAGGGCGCAGGCCCGGCCGGGATGCCGGTCCGGACGAGGTAGCCGGAACCACTCGTCCCGCCCCCGCCGCCCGGGACGAGGATGCTTCGGGTTGACTGTGCTCATGGACCTTCCCACGGTCGACCTGCCGACACTGCCCCGGCTGCTCGCCGCGCCCGCGCCCGGTTGGGTGGAGACCACCGACGTGATCGTGGTCGGCTCCGGGGTCGCCGGGCTGACCGCCGCGCTGCACCTGCGTGAGGCCGGCCTGCACGTCACGGTCGTCACCAAGGTCGACATCGACGAGGGCTCCACCCGCTGGGCGCAGGGCGGCATCGCCGCGGTGCTCGACCCGGCGGACACCCCGGCCGCGCACGCCCACGACACCGAGGTGGCCGGCGTCGGCCTCTGCGACCCGGCGTCGGTCCGGGCCCTGGTGGAGGAGGGTCCGACCCGGCTGCGCGAGCTGATGCGGATCGGGGCGGAGTTCGACCGCAACCCGGACGGCTCACTGATGCTCACCCGGGAGGGCGGTCACCGGGCCGACCGGATCGTGCACGCCGGCGGCGACGCCACCGGCGCGGAGGTGCAGCGGGCGCTGCACGCCGCGGTGCGCCGCGACCCGTGGATCCGGCTGGTCGAGCACGCCCTGGTGCTGGACCTGCTGCGCGCGCCGGGCGACGGTCCCGGCGGGCTCGGGCCGGCCTGCGGGGTCACGCTGCACGTGCTCGGCGAGGGCAGCGAGGACGGCGTCGGCGCGATCCTCGGTCGCGCGGTGGTGCTGGCCACCGGCGGGATGGGGCAGATCTTCGCCGCCACCACCAACCCGGCGGTCTCCACCGGCGACGGGGTGGCGCTGGCGTTGCGCGCCGGCGCGGCCGTCACCGACCTGGAGTTCGTCCAGTTCCACCCGACCGCGCTGATCGTGCCGGCGGGCGGACCGGGCGCCGGTCTCGCACAGCAGCCGCTGGTCTCCGAGGCGCTGCGCGGCGAGGGCGCCCACCTGGTCGACGGCGACGGCAAGCGGTTCATGGTCGGCCAGCACGAGTTGGCCGAGCTGGCCCCCCGTGACGTGGTGGCCAAGGGCATCCACCGGGTGCTGCTCGCCAGCGGCGCTGACCACGTGTTCCTGGACGCGCGGCACCTGGGCGGTGACTTCCTGGCCCGGCGCTTCCCCACCATCGTGGCGTCCTGCCTGGCCATCGGCGTGGACCCGGCGACCGACCTGATCCCGGTCGCGCCGGCCGCCCACTACGCCTCCGGCGGCGTCCGGACCGACCTGCACGGCCGCACCTCGATCCCCGGCCTGTACGCGTGCGGCGAGGTGGCCTGCACCGGTGTGCACGGCGCCAACCGGCTGGCCAGCAACTCGCTGCTGGAGGGGCTGGTCTTCTCCCGCCGGATCGCCGAGGACATCGCCGCCGGGCTGCCCGAGCAGGCCCGCCCGGCGGAGACCGGCGCCTGGGTGGGCGGGCCGGGCCGGCTGGTGCCGGCGGCGGGCACGCCGGAGCTGCAACGGGCGATGACCCGGGGCGCGGGCGTGCTCCGCTCGGCGGAGACGCTGGCCGCGACCGCCGCCACGCTGCGCGCGCTGGGCGAGGGGGCGGGCGTGCCGCGTACCGCCGACTGGGAGGCGACGAACCTGCTCACGGTGGCGTCGACGCTCGTCGCCGCCGGGTACGCCCGACAGGAGACGCGGGGCTGCCACTGGCGGGAGGACTTCCCGGTGGCCGACGACCGGTGGCTGGGGCACCTGGTGGCCGAGGTGGGCCCGGACGGGCTGCTCGCCGAGCGTTGGGAGGATCCGGTCCGGTGAGCCCCGCAGTCGCGAACGTGGTGAACGAGGAGAAGAATTCATGATCGAGTCGACGGTGCGGGCGCTGCGCGAGGGCGGCCTGGATCCGGAGCGGGTCCGGCGGGTCGTGGTCGACGCGCTGACCGAGGACCTGGGCCCGGACTTCCTCGACGTGACGAGCGTCGCCACCGTCCCGGCCGAACAGCAGGACACCGCCGACCTGGTGGCGCGCGCGGACGGTGTGGTCGCCGGGCTGCCGGTGGCCGCCGCCGTGTTCGAGCTGGTGGGCGACGTGACCGGCGCCGGGCGTACGGTCGAGGTGTCGCTGGTGGCCCACGACGGGCAGCGGGTGGCGCGCGGCGACGTGCTGGCGACCGTGACCGGGCCGACCCGACTGCTGCTGACCGCCGAGCGGACGGCGCTCAACCTGCTCTCCCGGATGTCCGGGGTGGCGACCCACACCCGGGCCTGGGCGGACGCGCTGGCCGGCACGAAGGCCATGGTGCTGGACACCCGCAAGACCACGCCGGGGCTGCGCGCGCTGGAGAAGTACGCGGTCCGGGCCGGCGGTGGCACCAACAAGCGGATGGGCCTGCACGACGTCGCCATGATCAAGGACAACCACAAGGTGGCGGCCGGTGGGATCGCGGCCGCGTTCCGCCGGGTGCGGGAGGCGTTCCCCGACGTTCCGGTGCAGGTGGAGGTGGACACGCCGGCCGAGGCGGTGGAGGCGGTCGAGGCCGGTGCCGGGTTCCTGCTGCTGGACAACATGACCCCGGCGCAGTTGCGCGAGGTGGTGGCCACGGTGGGCGACCGGGCGGAGCTGGAGGCGACCGGCGGGCTGACCCTGCCGGTGGCGGCCGAGTACGGGGCGACCGGCGTGGACTTCCTCTCCGTCGGCGCGTTGACCCACTCGTCACCGATCCTCGACATCGCCCTCGACCTGCACGCCAGGTGACCGTCTAGGCTGCCGCTGTGCTGCTCTGCATCGACATCGGAAACACCAACACCGTGCTGGCGACCTTCGAGGGCGACAAGCTGGTGCACTCGTGGCGGATCAAGACCGATGCCCGTTCCACCGCGGACGAGCTGGGTCTGATGTTCCGCGGGCTGCTGGCCGGTGACGCCGTGGAGATCACCGGAGTGGCCGCCTGCTCGACCGTGCCGGCCGCGTTGCGATCGCTGCGCACCATGCTGGGCCGCTACTACGCCGACCTGCCCAGCGTGATCGTCGAGCCCGGGGTCCGCACCGGCGTGCAGCTCGCCATCGACAACCCGAAGGAGGTGGGCGCGGACCGGGTGGTCAACACGCTTGCCGCGTACACGCTCTACGGCGGGCCGTCGATCGTGGTCGACTTCGGCACCACCACCAACTTCGACGTGATCAGCGATCGGGGCGAGTTCCTCGGCGGGGCGTTCGCGCCCGGCATCGAGATCTCCTTCGACGCGCTGGCCGCCCGCGCCGCGCAGCTCCGCAAGGTGGAGGCCACCCGGCCGCGCTCGGTGATCGGCAAGAACACGGTCGAGTGTCTCCAGTCCGGGCTCTACTTCGGCTTCGCGGGCCAGGTGGACCGGATCGTCGAGCGGATGTCCGAGGAGCTGGGCGAGGTGCGGGCGGTGATCGCCACCGGCGGCCTGGCCTCGTTGGTGGTGAGCGAGTGCCGCACCATCACCCACCACGAGCCGATGATCACGCTGATCGGCTTGCGGATGGTCTACGACCGCAACCTCTGAAAGGAAGGGCCCCTTCTTAACGCCTCCGGTAGAGGAGGGGCCCCCTCTTAACGCCTGTGTGCCCGGAGCACGATCGTGCGGTAGGGCAGCTCCACGGTGGCCCGGCCGGCCAGCTCGGGGTGGGTGGCGAGCAGCTCGGCCAGCCCGCCGTCGACCCGGGCCCGCTCGGCCGGGGTGGCGGTCAGCCAGTAGGAGCGGGTGTGCAGCATCGCCACCAGGTCGTCCGGCGTGAGCGTGGTGGAGTGGTCGAACTCGCCCACCTCGACCGGGGTGAAGGCGGGGCCGAAGTCGGCGTACCGGCCGGTCACGTCGCCGGCGTTGTGGTCGAGATGGGCGATCCGGGTCAGCTCGGCCACCCAGCCGACCCGTTCGTCACGCACGTTCCACACCGGCGCGAACGTGCCGCCGGGGCGCAGCACCCGGGCCACCTCGGTGTGTGCGCGGTCCCGGTCGAACCAGTGGTAGGCCTGCCCGGCCAGCACGGCGTCCGCGTCGCCGTCCGGCAGCGGCACCGACTCCGCGCTGCCGGCGAGCGCCGTCGTGCCCGGCGTGGCGGCGGCCAGTTGCGTCCGCATCCCCGGATCGGGTTCCACGGGTACGACGTGATGCCCGAGCGCGGTCACGCCACGGGTGAGGATGCCGGTGCCGGCACCGAGGTCGACCACCCGGGCCGGGGCCGGCAACCCGTCCAACGTCCAGCGCAGCGCCGCCTCGGGATAGCGGGGCCGGAACCGGTCGTACTCGGCTGCGGCGGCGCCGAACGAGAGCGCCGCAGTGGGGTCGGTCATGGCCGGCAGGTTATCCCGTAACGGCCGGCACGACGCTTGAGTACGCTCATGGGCTGACCCCGCCGATGTTCCCCAAGGCCTGAGGAAGCGTGCCGTGACCGAGCAGAACGCCCTGCCAACAGATCCCGCCGACGACCTTCCCGAGCAGATGAAGGTCCGCCGGGAGAAGCGGGACCGGATGCTCGCCGAGGGCGTCGAGCCGTACCCGGTCGGCTTCCCCCGGACCACCACGCTGGCGCTGCTCCGGGAGCGCTACGCCGACCTGCCCACCGACACCGCCACCGGGGACCGGGCGTCGGTCACCGGCCGGGTGATCTTCATTCGGAACACCGGCAAGCTCTGCTTCGCCACGCTGCGTGACGGCGACGGTACGGAGCTCCAGGCGATGCTCTCGCTGGACCGGGTCGGCCCGGAGCGGCTGGCGGACTGGAAGCGCCTGGTGGACCTCGGTGACCACGTCGGCGTGACCGGCGAGGTGATCACCAGCCGGCGCGGCGAGCTGTCGGTGCTGGCCGACGAGTGGGTGGTCACCGCCAAGGCGCTGCGCCCGCTGCCGGTGGCGCACAAGCCGCTGAGTGAGGAGTCCCGGGTCCGTCAGCGCTACGTCGACCTGGTGGTCCGTCCGCAGGCCCGGCAGATGGTGCGGACCCGGGCCGCCGCGGTCCGCAGCCTGCGGGACACCCTGCACGGGCAGGACTTCATCGAGGTCGAGACGCCGATGCTGCAACTGCTGCACGGTGGCGCGACCGCCCGGCCATTCGTGACCCACAGCAATGCGCTCGACACCGATCTGTATCTGCGAATCGCACCGGAACTGTTTCTCAAGCGGGCGGTCGTGGGTGGCGTCGACCGCGTCTTCGAGATCAACCGCAACTTCCGTAATGAGGGCATCGACTCCTCGCACTCGCCCGAGTTCGCGATGCTGGAGGCGTACCAGGCCTACGGCGACTACGACACCATGGCCGCGCTGACCCGGAATCTGGTGCAGCAGGCCGCCGTCGCGGTCGCCGGCTCGACCGTGGTGACCCACGCCGACGGCAGCGAGTTCGACCTGGGCGGCGAGTGGCGGTCGGTGTCGCTGTTCGGTGTTCTTTCCGAAGCGCTCGGTGAGGAAGTCACTGTCCGCACCGAAAGGTCACGCCTGGTCGAGTACGCGGACAAGATCGGTCTCTCGGTCGACCCGAAGTGGGGTCCCGGCAAGCTGGCCGAGGAGTTGTTCGAGGAACTGGTGGTGCCGTCCCTGCAGGCGCCGACGTTCGTCCGCGACTACCCGGAGGAGACCAGCCCGCTGACCCGGGCGCACCGGAGCGAGCCCGGCCTGGCCGAGAAGTGGGACCTCTACGTGCTCGGCTTCGAGCTGGGCACCGCGTACTCCGAGCTGGTGGACCCGGTCGTGCAGCGGGAGCGGCTGGTGGCCCAGGCGCAGCTCGCGGCGCGTGGCGACGACGAGGCCATGCGACTCGACGAGGACTTTCTCCGGGCGATGGAGTACGGAATGCCGCCGGCCGGCGGTATGGGAATGGGAATCGACCGGCTCCTGATGGCGCTGACCGGCCTGGGAATTCGGGAAACCATCCTGTTCCCCTTGGTCCGGCCGGAGTAGGGCCGCAAAGCTTCTCCGGCTTGTTACGCCATCCTATTGACGGAGCAAGCATCGGGCAGGTTATCGTGCTCTGAGTAATGCAGGAGCGCAACCCTGCTCGAAAGGAATGTGGGACGTGGCCAAGCAGATCATTCACAAGCTGGTCGATGACCTGGACGGCGGGGACGCTGACGAGACTGTCAAGTTCGCGCTGGACGGCGTGCAGTACGAGATCGACCTCTCGGCTTCCAACGCTGAAAAATTGCGCGATGCATTCGCGCAGTACATCGCGCACGGAACGAAGGTGGGTCGCGGGGGAGTGGTCGTGGGTGGCCGGGCCGCACGTGGCCGGGGCGGCGCGACCGCGGACCGCGAGCAGAACAAGGCAATCCGGGAGTGGGCCAAGAGCAACGGCAAGGACATCTCCGACCGGGGCCGCATCCCGCAGGAGATCGTGGACGAGTTCCACGCCAAGGCGGGGCGCTGACGCCGACCGCACGCGACGGCGACCGACGCCGGCCGGGAGGACGACTCCGGGCCGGCGTCGGCGTTTCGTCCTTTTCGTCGCCGATGTCTCTTTCCCGACCAGGGGTCGGTGGGCGGGTCGGTACGGGCCCCCGACGCGGGAAGAATCCGGCGTCCGGAAGAGTTGTCCACAGGCGGTGGAGATTCCGTCCACAGGCTGTGGACAACCGCGGCAGGCGCCTCGACGCCGCCGGAGCCCTCTCGACCGGGCCTTCCGCCGACGGTCGAATTTCGCTCTGCGCGTACAGGCAGGGGTCCCGGAACACCTCCTGAGCGTGGACGGTTGGCAGAAACGACGTCGGAACGGTCATCGGCGGGGTCACACGACCTCAGCGGAGACGGTCCGCGGCGATAGAGTAAGGAGGCACGGACGCCCGTCCCGGACGTCCGCGCACCGGCCCCGCCGAGATCTGACCATCAAGGCGCACGGCATGTGAGGAGCACGAGGGCATGTTCGAGCGGTTCACCGACCGAGCGCGACGGGTTGTCGTCCTGGCCCAAGAAGAGGCCCGGATGCTCAACCACAACTACATCGGTACGGAGCACATCCTGCTGGGCCTGATCCACGAGGGTGAGGGTGTCGCGGCAAAGGCCCTGGAGAGCCTCGGCATCTCTCTCGAGGGCGTCCGCCAGCAGGTCGAGGAGATCATCGGCCAGGGCCAGCAGGCGCCGAGCGGGCACATCCCGTTCACGCCGCGGGCCAAGAAGGTGCTGGAGCTGTCGCTGCGCGAGGCGCTGCAGCTCGGCCACAACTACATCGGCACCGAGCACATCCTGCTCGGCCTGATCCGCGAGGGCGAGGGCGTGGCCGCCCAGGTGCTGGTCAAGCTCGGCGCCGACCTCAACCGGGTCCGCCAGCAGGTGATCCAGCTGCTCTCCGGCTACCAGGGCAAGGAGCCGGCCGCGGCGGGCGCCGCGCCGGGCGAGGCCGCGCCGTCGACCAGCCTCGTGCTGGACCAGTTCGGCCGCAACCTGACCCAGGCCGCCCGCGAGGGCAAGCTCGACCCGGTCATCGGGCGCGAGAAGGAGATCGAGCGGGTCATGCAGGTGCTGTCCCGCCGCACCAAGAACAACCCGGTGCTGATCGGCGAGCCCGGCGTCGGCAAGACCGCCGTGGTGGAGGGCCTGTCCCAGAAGATCATCAAGGGCGAGGTGCCCGAGACGCTCAAGGACAAGCAGCTCTACACGCTCGACCTCGGTGCCCTGGTGGCCGGTTCGCGTTACCGCGGTGACTTCGAGGAGCGCCTCAAGAAGGTGCTCAAGGAGATCCGCACCCGCGGCGACATCATCCTGTTCATCGACGAGATCCACACCCTGGTCGGCGCCGGCGCCGCCGAGGGCGCGATCGACGCCGCCAGCATCCTCAAGCCGATGCTGGCCCGCGGCGAGCTGCAGACCATCGGCGCCACCACGCTCGACGAGTACCGCAAGCACCTGGAGAAGGACGCCGCGCTCGAGCGCCGTTTCCAGCCGATCCAGGTGGGTGAGCCGTCGCTGGCCCACACCATCGAGATCCTCAAGGGCCTGCGGGACCGCTACGAGGCGCACCACCGGGTGAGCATCACCGACGCCGCGCTCGTGGCCGCCGCGACGCTGGCCGACAGGTACATTTCCGACCGCTTCCTGCCGGACAAGGCGATCGACCTGATCGACGAGGCCGGTGCCCGGATGCGCATCCGCCGGATGACCGCGCCGCCGGACCTGCGTGACTTCGACGAGCGCATCGCCCAGGTGCGCCGCGACAAGGAGTCCGCGATCGACGCGCAGGACTTCGAGCGGGCCGCTCAGCTCCGCGACAAGGAGAAGCAGCTCCTCGGCCAGAAGGCCCAGCGGGAGAAGGAGTGGAAGGCCGGTGACCTGGACGTCGTCAGCGAGGTCGACGACGAGCAGATCGCCGAGGTGCTCGGCAACTGGACCGGCATCCCGGTCTACAAGCTGACCGAGGAGGAGACCTCGCGCCTGCTGCGCATGGAGGACGAGCTGCACAAGCGCGTCATCGGCCAGGAGGACGCGGTCAAGGCGGTCTCGAAGGCGATCCGGCGGACCCGGGCCGGCCTGAAGGACCCGAAGCGCCCGTCCGGCTCGTTCATCTTCGCCGGCCCGTCCGGTGTCGGTAAGACCGAGCTGTCCAAGGCGCTCGCCGAGTTCCTCTTCGGCAGCGAGGACGCCCTCATCCAGCTGGACATGTCCGAGTTCCACGACCGCTACACGGTCTCCCGGCTGGTGGGTGCCCCTCCCGGCTACGTCGGCTACGACGAGGGCGGCCAGCTCACCGAGAAGGTGCGCCGTCGGCCGTTCTCGGTGGTCCTCTTCGACGAGATCGAGAAGGCCCACCCGGATGTGTTCAACACGCTCCTCCAGATCCTGGAGGACGGGCGTCTCACCGACGGCCAGGGCCGGATCGTGGACTTCAAGAACACGGTCATCATCCTGACCACCAACCTCGGCACGCGGGACGTCGCCAAGGCGGTCTCCCTGGGCTTCCAGGCCTCGGAGGACTCCGAGTCGAACTACGACCGGATGAAGCAGAAGGTCAACGACGAGCTCAAGCAGCACTTCCGGCCCGAGTTCCTGAACCGGATCGACGACACCATCGTCTTCCACCAGCTGCGCGAGATCGAGATCCTCTCGATCGTGGACATCATGATCCAGCGGATCGAGGGCCAGCTGCGCAACAAGGACATGGGTCTTGAGCTGACCGACAACGCCAAGAAGTACCTGGCGAAGAAGGGCTTCGACCCGGTGCTGGGCGCACGGCCGCTGCGTCGCACGATCCAGCGCGACATCGAGGACAACCTGTCCGAGCGGATCCTCTTCAACGAGCTGACCCCGGGTCAGATCGTGGTGGTGGACTGCGAGGGCGACCCGGAGAACATCGACAAGTCCAAGCTCGTCTTCCGGGGCGCGGACCGGCCGGACGCCGTGCCGGACGCGGTCCCGGCGGATCTCGGCGCCGCCGCCACCGGCGCGGACGACGCCGCCGCGTAAGGCGGGCAACTGTTCCAGGGCGACGGCCCCGGTCGGCGAGAGCCACCGGGGCCGTCGCCTTTCTCCGCCCCGGGACGGGTGGGGCGCGGTGCGTCAGGGCAGCGGGATCGGAGGGCCGTCGCCGGCCAGTCGGAAGGACTCCGGGCCCACCGGCTCCACCAGTCCGTCGGTGACCAGCCCGGCCAGCGCCCGGGCCCGCTGCACGTCGTCGTGCCAGACCTGGTCCAGCCGCTGGTGCGGCACCGGCCCGGTGGTCTCCCGGAGCACCGCCAGGAGCAGGCCGCGTACCTGCCGGTCGGTGCCGGCGTAGCGCTGCGGACGGCGGGTCGGCCCGTCCGGGGCGGCCTGCCCGGAGGCCCGCCAGGCGCAACTGGACTCGACCGGACACACCGCGCAACGGGGCGACCGGGCGGTGCAGACGACCGCCCCGAGTTCCATGAAGGCGGCGCTGGCCAGGGCCGCCGCAGCCGGCTCGATCGGCAGCAGCTCCTCGGTGGCGACCAGGTCGGCGGGTCGGGTGGTCGGGCCGGCGTCCGGCTCACCGGCGACCGCCCGGCACACCACCCGCCGGACGTTGGTGTCGACCACCGGGTGCCGCTGCCCGTACGCGAACGCGGCCACCGCCCGGGCCGTGTACGTGCCGACGCCGGGCAGCGCCAGCAACTGGTCCAGCCGATCGGGCACCACGCCGCCGTGCCGCTCCACGACGGCCACCGCGCACTCGCGCAGGCGTACCGCCCGGCGGGGGTAGCCGAGCCGGCCCCACATCCGGATCGCCTCGGCCGGGGTGTCCTCGGCCAGCGCGCGCGGTTCCGGCCAGCGGGCCAGCCACGCCTCCCACGCGGGCACCACGCGGACCACCGGCGTCTGCTGGAGCATGACCTCGCTGACCAGGATCGCCCAGGCGCCGATGCCGGGCTTGCGCCAGGGCAGGTCGCGGGCGTTGCGCTCGTACCACCGGCTGACCTGGGTGGCGAAGGTGGGCTCAGTCATGGCGGTGCCGATGATGTCACGGGCGGAGATCCCGCTGATTGGGCGGGCCGGGTGGGCCGACGCGGCGGCACTTCGGCGGCGCGGCAGAATGTCCGAATGAACGAGCTCGCGATCACCGTCATCGGCCGGGACCGGCCGGGCATCGTCGCCGACGTCGCGGAGGCCCTCGCCCGGCTCGGCGCGAACCTCACCGACTCGACGATGACCCGGTTGCGCGGCCACTTCGCGATGACGTTGATCTGCGTGGGCCCGGCCGCCGCCGACGTCGAGGCCGCGCTGGCCCCGCTCGCCGCCGACGGGTACCTGCTGGCCACCGTACGCGCGGTCGCCCCGGACAGCGCCAGTGTGCCGGTCGGCGAGCCGTACGTGCTGGCGGTGCACGGCGCGGACCGGATGGGCATCGTCGCGGCGATGACCCGGGTGCTGGCCGACGCCGGCGGCAACGTGACCGACCTGAGCACCCGGCTGACCGGCTCGCTCTACGTGGTGGTCGCCGAGGTGGAGTTGCCGCCGGGCAGCTCGGACGAGGTGGCCGGCCGGCTCACCCGGGCGGCGGCCGAACTGGGTGTCGGCGTCAGCCTCCGCCCGGCGGACTCGGACCTGCTGTGACCGCCGAGGGGTACGCCGGCCTGGGTGGCTGGACACCGGAAAAGCTGGGCGTCCCGGGCGAGGTCCGGCCGGTGGTCGCCGCCCCGGAGCCGGTGCTGAGCCGGCCCGGTCCGGAGGTCGACCCGACTTCGGACGAGGTGGTGCGGCTGGCCGCCGACCTGGTGGCCACCATGCGCGTCTCGCCGGGCTGTGTGGGTCTGGCGGCGCCGCAGATCGGGGTGAACGCCCAGGTGTTCGCGGTGGACGTGACGGGGCATCCGAAGGCGGTCACCGTGCACGGCACGTTCGTGCTGTGCAACGCCCGGGTGGTGGAGGCGAGCCGGTGGAAGGCCGGCCGCGAGGGCTGCATGTCGGTGCCCGACCTGACCGGCGACGTGAAGCGGGCCAGTCGTCTGGTGGTGGAGGGGGCGCTGCCGGGCAGCGGGGAGCCGGTACGGCTGGTGACCGACGGTTTCGAGGCGCGTGCGCTCCAGCACGAGATCGACCACTGCGCCGGGTTGCTCTTCCTCGACCGGGTGGCCGGGGCGCACGCCGTCTACCAGCGGCAGGTCTATCTCTGACCGACCGCGTGGTGTTCCACAGTGGATGCCCGGATCGGGGTGACGCGCGGTCACCGGCGCGTCGGACCGGCACACCGAGCGTCGCGCGGCTACGGTAGGCGCATCATGCGTCTGACGGTCGGCCCTCTGCCCCCCACCGTGTACTGGCGGCGTCGTGCCGTCGTGCTCGGCGCGGGCCTGCTCTTCCTGATTGTCCTGCTTTACTCCTGCACCGGCTCGGACCGTAACGCCGGCGGGCCGGGCGGGGGTGACCCGTCGCCGGGCGGCTCCGCCGGGGCGGCTCCGGGCCCCTCCGGCTCGGTGCTGACCCCGCAGACGGCCAGTCCGTCGCCGGCGCCCGACGTCTCCGGTGGTGACGCCGGCGCCGACGGTGGCGACACGAGCAGCAGCGGTGGCACGAACACCGGGGGCGGTACGAACACCGGCGGCGGCTCGGGCCCGGGCGACGGCGGCGCGTCCGGCGAGCCGGTCTCCGCCGACGGCGCCTGCACCGACGCCGAGCTTCAGGTGACGCCGGTCGCGGTGCCGGCCGCCGCCCAGCGGGGCACGGTGGTCACGCTGCGCCTCAAGGTCAAGAACGTCTCGAACCGTACGTGCAGCCGGGACGTCGGCGCCGATCTCCAGGAGCTCTACGTCAAGGCGGGCGCGGAGAAGATCTGGTCGTCGGACACCTGCGGCACCGGCAAGGGCTCGGACGTGCAGTCGTTCACGCCGAACTTCGAGCGCGCCTACGAGTTGGGCTGGAACGGGCGGGACACCACCCGCTGCGCCGACGGGCTGGCCGCCGGCCCGTACGCCCCGATCGGCACGTACCAGGTCTTCGCCCGGGTCGGCACCAAGATCAGCCAGCCGGTGAAGCTGACCGTCACCGGCTGAGCCGGGTCAGACGTACCGCTCCAGGATGGACGCCTCGGCGAGCCGGGACAGGCCCTCGCGGACGCCCCGGGCGCGGGCGTCGCCCACCCCGTCGACCGCCTGAAGATCCTCCACTGTCGCACCGAGCAGCCGCTGGAGGCTGCCGAAGTGCACCACCAGCCGGTCGACCACGGCCACGGGCAGCCGGGGCACCTTGGCCAGCAGGCGGAACCCGCGCGGGCTGACCGCCGCGTCGAGCGCGTCCGAGGCGGACGGATAGCCGATCGCCTTGGCCACCGCCACCAGGTCGATCAGCTCGGTGGCGCTGAGCAGGTCCAGCTCGACGAGCGCCTCGTCGAGCGTGCGCGACTTGCGGCCGACCGGCAGGTAGTCGCGGATGACCAGGGTGCGGTCGGCGTCCACGCCGGCCATCAGCTCGTCGAGCTGGAGCGCCAGCAGTCGGCCGTCGGTGCCCAGCTCCACCACGTAGCCGGCGATCTCGTCGGCGATCCGCCGGACCATCTCCAGCCGCTGCACCACGGCGACCGCGTCGCGGACGGTGACCAGGTCCTCGATCTCCAGCGCGGAGAGCGTGCCGGAGACCTCGTCCAGCCGGAGCTTGTAGCGCTCCAGCGTGGCCAGGGCCTGGTTGGCCCGGGACAGGATCGCCGCGGAGTCGTCGAGCACGTGCCGCTGGCCGTTGACGTAGAGGCTGATGATCCGCATCGACTGGCTGACCGAGATGACCGGGTAGCCGGTCTGTCGGGCCACCCGCTCGGCGGTGCGGTGCCGGGTGCCGGACTCCTCGGTGGGGATGGACGGGTCGGGCATCAGGTGCGCGCCGGCCTGGACGATGCGGGTGCCGTCGCTGGAGAGCACCACGGCGCCGTCCATCTTGCACAGCTCGCGGACCCGGGTGGCGGAGAACTCGACGTCCATCGGGAAGCCGCCGGTGCAGATCTGCTCGACCACCTTGTCGTAGCCGAGGACGATCAGCGCGCCGGTGCGACCGCGCAGGATCCGCTCCAGGCCGTCGCGGAGCGCGGTGCCCGGTGCCATCAGGGCGAGATTGGCCCGCAGCGGGTCGGCGCCGGCCCCGCCGACGCTGCCGGCGACGCTCACGCTGATGGCGCGGGTGGGGTTGCCGCTCACGGCGCCGGTGCGGGCCTGCGGCGTCGCCGTTGCGGGCTTGGTGGCATCGCGGTCGATCGGCACGGGCACAGTCTACGGACTGCGGTGCGGTGGGTGCTCTCGTGGTTACTGTGATGTGTCGTGATGTCGGGCGCGACGGGCCGCCCCGGGGCGGCGCGACCTGTCCGGAATCGTCCGGCCGCGCCCGGCACGTGACTACCCACTGTCACTCCGCGGATGCTCGGGCGGCGGCCTGGAGCGCCGCGCGCACGTCCGTGACCTCGATCACCCGCATCTGCTCGGGGGCGAGGCCGCCGCTGCCGGGGCCGGCACCGGGCGGCACCAGGGCCAGCCGGAAGCCCAGCCGGGCGGCCTCGGCCAGCCGCCGGGACACCGCGCCGACCCGGCGCACCTCACCGGTGAGCCCGACCTCGCCGATGGCGACCAGGTGCGGGTTGAGCGCGAGATTGAGCCCGCCGGAGGCCACCGCGAGCGCCACCGCCAGGTCGGCGGCCGGCTCGACCACCCGGATGCCGCCGACGGTGGCGGCGAAGACCTCGCGGTCGTGCAGCGTCAGCCGCTCGGTGCGTCGCTGGAGCACCGCCAGGACCATGGCCAGTCGGGCGCCGTCGAGACCGGAGACGGTACGCCGTGGCGAACCGGCGACCGTGGCCCCGATCAGCGCCTGCACCTCGGTGACCAGCGCCCGCCGGCCCTCCATGGCCACCGTGACGCAGGTGCCCGGCACCGGCTCGGAATAGCGGGTCAGGAACAGGCCGGACGGATCGGCCAGGCTGCTGATGCCGCCCTCGTGCATCTCGAAGCAGCCCACCTCGTCGGCGGCCCCGAAGCGGTTCTTCACGCCGCGCACCATGCGCAGCGAGGAGTGCTTGTCGCCCTCGAAGTGGAGCACCACGTCCACCAGGTGCTCCAGCACCCGGGGGCCGGCCACCTGGCCGTCCTTGGTGACGTGCCCGACCAGGACGGTGGCGATGCCGCGTTCCTTGGCCACCGCGACCACCGCCGCGGTGACCGCGCGCACCTGCGTCACGCCACCGGGCACGCCCTCGGTGCCGGTGGTGGAGATGGTCTGCACCGAGTCGAGCACCAGCAGGCCCGGCTTGACCGCGTCGAGGTGGCCGAGCACCGCCGCCAGGTCGCTCTCGGCGGCCAGGTAGAGCTGGTCGTGCAGGGTGCCCATCCGCTCGGCCCGCAACCGCACCTGGCTGACCGACTCCTCGCCGCTGACCACCAGCGACGGGCTGCCCGCGCCGACGGCCCACTGCTGGGCCACGTCGAGCAGCAGCGTCGACTTGCCGACGCCGGGCTCACCGGCCAGCAGCACCACCGCGCCGGGCACCAGCCCGCCGCCGAGCACCCGGTCGAGCTCGCTGACGCCGGTGGGCCGGGCCCGGGCCGGCGCGGCGCTGATGGTGGCGATCGGCCGGGCCGGCTCGGCCGGCATCCGGGAGCTGACCACCCGGCCGGAGACCAGCGGGCCGGTGACCGTGGACTCGACCACCGAGCCCCACTCGCCGCACTCGGGGCACCGGCCCATCCACTTGGGCGGCTGGTGGCCGCAGGCGTCGCACTCGTAGGCCGGGCGGGGTTCGCGGGCGGCGGCGCGACCGCGGCCGGCGCCGGCGCGGGACGGGGTCGATCGGGGCGTGGTCACCACCGGACGCTATCCGGCCGGTACGACGAACGCCCACCGCCGAGACGACGACACCGCCGCGTGGCGCTGGCCACCGCGGCGGTGTCGGACGGATCGGGGGTACGGCGTCAGCCGTGGCTGCCGCCCTCGGTGCCACCCTCTTCGGCGGAGTGCTCGCGCGGGTTGACGATCTGGGACGGCTGCGCCGGCGGGGTCAGCGGGACACCGATCGGCGCCGGGGTCTTGATCACCTTGCCGCCGCCGAAGTTGAAGGTCAGGTTGACCTGCTGGCCGACGAGGAGCTTCTGGTTCAGGCCGACGAGCTGGAGGAACTGCGGGTTGCCGCTGTTGAGCTGCGCGTAGCCGAGCGCCGGGATCTCGATCCGGGCCGGCTGGCCGGCGGGCGCCGACGCGCTCTCCGACGGCGACGCGCTCCCCGACGGCGACCCGCTGGGCGAGGCGGACGGCGAGGCGGGAGCCTCAAGCGACTGGCTGGGGGAGGCGCTCGGGTCGGTGGCGGTGGGCGACGCCGACGCCGGCTCGGTCGGCGAGCCGGTCGGGGTGGCCGCGCCGCTGGAGCCGGCCGCGCCGGTCAGCAGGATCTCCCGGGCGCTGTCGGTGGTGACGGTCACCGTCACCGGGGACTCGCTGTCGTTGTAGATCACGACGTTCAGCGGGGCGGTCGCGCCGGCCTGGTAGCCCTCCGGGCCGGGGAACTGCACGTAGAGCCCGCGCACCTTGTAGAGGTTGTCGGAGGTCTGGACGTTGACGCCCTGGACCGACGGGATCTTGTTGGCGGTCTCGGCGATCTGACCGGCGCCGCACCCGGACAGCAGCAGGCTCGCCGCCGCCGAGCCGGCCAACAGCAGGGCCGGTCGCCGGGAACCCCTGATCGAGCGCGTCACGTCGGTCCTCCTCGTCACGATCCCCGCCCGGTCGACCCCCGGACACGGGGTGGCCATACCCGCGCAGACCGCGCTCCAGGGTAGTTGGAGCTGATCGAGGCCCGCACGCGGACCCGGCAATGCCATCCTCGGTGGCGACGGCTCAGACCACCCGGCCGTTCGCCACCAGCAGCACCACATCGATGAGCGCCACCACCAGCACCGACCGGAAGGCGGCCACCGGCCGGCCACCGGTGGCGGTCGCGGCGCGTCCGGCGTACCAACCGAGGGCCGGCACCGCGACGGCGGCGGCCACCGCCGACAGGCCGGTCCACGACGGCGGTCCGGGCGGACCGAACACCAGCGCGACGGTGGCGGCGAGGAGCAGGCCGGTGGCGGCCAGCCGGCTGCCCGCGGGGCCCAGCCGGTGGGGCAGCCCGCGCACCCCGGTACGGGCGTCGTCGGCCAGGTCGGGCAGCACGTTCGCGAAGTGCGCCCCGGCGCCCAGCAGCGCGGCGGCGGCCACCAGCCAGGCCGGCGGCGCGGGCGAGTCGGGCCGGGCCAGCACCACGAACGCGGGCAGCGCGCCGAACGAGACCGCGTAGGGCAGCACCGACACCGCTGTCGACTTCAGCGGCTTGTTGTAGAGCAGCGCGGAGACCAGCCCCAGCGTGGCGCAGGCCGCCGCGGCCGGGCCGCCGGTCAGCGCCAGCAGCGGGGTGGCGACGGCGGCCACCGCGGTGGCCCGGGCCAGCGTCGGCCGGGCGACCGCGCCGGTGGTCACCGGCTTGTCGGTACGCCCCACCGCGGCGTCCCGGTCGGCGTCGATCAGGTCGTTGCTCCAGCCGACGGCGAGCTGGCTGGCCAGCACCGTCAGCGCCACCGTGGCCACGCCGGCGGCGGAGTGCCCGACGCCGGCGGCGAGCAGCGCGGCGACCACGACGACCGCCGCGGCCGGCTCCGGATGGCTCGCTCTGACCAGCCCTAACACCCGCGTCGACATAAGGGAAGTCTGGTCGTTACCGGGTAGTCGTGCCACGCTCGGTCCATGCCCGACGCGTCGCCGGTGTCCAGCCCGCACCGGGCGCTGTCCCCGAACGACCCCCGACAGTACGACGACCTGGCCGGCGAGTGGTGGCGGCCCGACGGCGCCTTCGCCATGCTGCACTGGCTGGCCCGCGCCCGTGCCGCCCTGGTGCCCCCGGCGTCCACCCGGGACGACCTGCTGGTCGACCTCGGCTGCGGGGCCGGGCTGCTGGCGCCGCACCTGGCCGGCAAGGGCTACCGGCACGTCGGGGTGGACCTGACCCGCTCCGCGCTCGACCAGGCCGCCACGCACGGCGTGACAGTGCTCCAGGGCGACGCCACCGCCGTGCCGCTGGCCGACGGCTGCGCCGCCGTGGTCTCCGCCGGTGAGCTGCTGGAGCACGTGCCGGACTGGCGGCGGGCGGTGGCCGAGGCGTGCCGGTTGCTGCGGCCCGGCGGCCTGCTGGTGCTGGACACGCTCAACGACACGCTGCTGGCCCGGCTGGTCGCCGTGGAGCTGGGTGAACGGCTGCCCACCGTGCCGCGCGGCATCCACGACCACCGGCTGTTCGTGGACGCCCGCGCGCTGGTCGCCGAGTGTGCCCGGCACGGCGTGTCGTTGCGTCTGCGCGGGGTCCGGCCGGAGCTGGGCGGCACGCTGGCCTGGTTGCTGCGCCGGTGGCGGGGCGGTGACCGTCCGGTGCGGACGGAGCCGCGCATCGTGCCGACGCGGTCGACGGCGGTGCTCTACCAGGGCAGTGGGCGCCGGGGCGGATAGCGGAGGTCACCGGGGGTAAGGGACGCCGAGAAGGGGGCGACATGACCGTGTACGCGCTGGAGGCGGCCCGCCGGTTGGCGCCGCGACTGGCCGCCCGGGCGGCCGGGCACGACCGGGACGGCTCGTTCCCGGTGGACGACTTCGCCGACCTTCGCCGGGCCGGCCTGTTCGGCCTGATGGTCCCGCGTGAGCTGGGCGGGCAGGGCGCGACCTTCGCCGAGTACGCCGCCGTCGCCACCGAGCTGGCCCGGGGCAACGGCGCCACCGCGCTGGTGTTCAACATGCACGCCTCGGTCACCGGGGCGTTGGGCGCGGTGACCGAGGAACTGGCCGAGGCGCTCGGCGTACCGGAGGAGGCGCTGGCCGCCCGCGACCGGCTGTTGCGCGCGGCGGCCGACGGCGCGTGGTACGCGGTGGCGATGAGCGAGCGCGGCGCGGGCGCGCGGCTGTCCCAGCTCAGCACCGTCTACGAACCGGTCGACGGTGGCTGGCACGTCAAGGGCAGCAAGACGTTCTGCTCCGGCGCCGGCCACCCGGACGGCTACCTGGTGGCCGCCCGCAGCGCCACCGACCAGTCGGTGGTCTCCCAGTTCCTGGTGCCGGCCGGGGAGGGGATCACGGTCGAGCCGACCTGGGACTCGCTCGGCATGCGCGCCACCTCCTCGCACGACCTGCACCTGGACGTGACCGTCCCGGCCGGCCGGCTGCTCGGCGGCGTGGAGGGGTTGGCGCTGGTGGTGGCCCAGCTCATGCCGCACTGGCTGGTGGCCAGCTACGCCGCCGTCTACGTCGGGGTGGCCCGGGCCGCGATCGACGCCGCCGCCGAGCACCTGAACACCCGCGGTCTGGCCGGGCTGCCGGCGGTCCGGGCCCGGCTGGGCCGGGCGGACGCGGCCACCGCCGCCGCCGAGCTGGTCGTCGCCGAGGCGGCCCGCCGGGTCGACGAGGAACCCGGCTCGGCCGAGACGAACCGCTGGGTGTGGCGGGCCAAGCTGCTGGCCGGCACCACCGCCGCGGAGGTGGCGGCGTCCATGCTGGAGGCGGCCGGCACGTCGGCGACCCGCCGTGGTCATCCGTTGGAGCGCCTCTACCGGGACGCCCGGTGCGGCTCGCTGCACCCGGCCACCTCCGACGTGTGCGCCGACTGGCTCGGCATCGCCGCACTCGGCGGCGACCCGGACCGGGACAGCGCGGTCCCTCGTTGGTAAGCCGGAGTTCGACGGCCGCAGGACTGAGCGAAGCTGAGGTGGGGACGTGGGCGTACCGGTGATCGCGGGTCTGGGCATGGCGCTGCCGCCGGGCGCCACGCAGGACGAGCTGTGGACGGGTTTCTTCGAGAAGCACTTCTCGGGCACCACGCGGGTGCTGGCCGAGAAGATCTTCGCCAACTCCGGGGTGACCCGGCGGCAGGCGGCGGTGAATCCGCTGCTGGAGGACGTCTCGGAGTGGCCGACCGAGCGTCGGATGCGCCGCTACCAGGTCGAGGCGTTGCCGCTCGGGAAGGAGGCGGTCAGCCGCGCGCTCACCGCCGCCGGCCTGGACGCCGGCGACGTCGGGCTGTTCGTGGTCTGCTCCTGCACCGGTTACGCGACGCCCGGCCTGGACATCCTGCTGGCCCGTGACCTCGGCATGGCCCCGAACACCCAGCGCATGTTCGTCGGCCACATGGGTTGTTACGCGGCGCTGCCCGGGCTCGGCGCGGCGAGCGACTTCGTCACCGCCCGGGGGCGGCCGGCGCTGCTGCTCTGCGCGGAGCTGACCAGCCTGCACATCCAGCCACCGGGTGCCCGGGTGGACACCCAGCAGATCGTCTCGCACGCGCTGTTCTCGGACGCCGCGGTCGCCGCCGTGGTCGTCCCCGGTGGCCGGGGGTACGCGTTGCGTGAGGTCACCTCCGTCACCGACACCTCCACCGCCGATCACATGACCTGGGACGTCACCGACACCGGCTTCCGGATGGGGCTGTCGCCGAAGGTGCCGAAGGTGCTGTCCCGGTTCGTCCGTGACCTGGTGGACGACCTGTTGGCCCGGCACGGGTGCGACCGGTCCGGGGTGGACGGCTGGGCGGTGCACCCGGGTGGCCCCCGGATCCTCAACGTGGTGGAGCGTGAGCTGGAGCTGCCGCCGACGGCGCTGGCGGCGTCCCGGGAGACGCTTGCCGAGCACGGCAACTGTTCGTCCCCGACGGTGCTGCTGATCCTGGACCGGCTGAGCCGTACGCCGTCGCCGCCGCGCCGGGTGGTGATGCTCGCGTTCGGGCCGGGGCTGACGCTCTACGCGGCCCTGCTGGAGCGCGCGGGCTGACGGTTCGCCGTGGCGTCGATACGCTGCCGGCATGGCCTCGGAGGAGCGGATCCGGCGGGCAGTGCTGGTGGGCCTGACCGTGTTGGCGTTGGCGGTCGGCGCGTGGTGGTGGCGGTCGGCGGCGCCGTGGTTGGGCACGACGGTCGGCTCCTCCACCGACGACCTCGCCCGGTCCCGGGTGGATCTCGGCGCGGGGGTCGGGTCGACACCGCCCGAGCGGCCGTCGCCCCGCTCCCGGATGGTGGCCGAGGTCGATCCCCGCACCGGTGAGGTCCGTTCGCCGGTGGTGGTCGACGTGGAGCCCGACGGCGGGACGCGCCAGGAGAACGTGTCGCACGTGGTGTGGCGGGAGACGTCGCGGCTGATGCCGGGTGACCCGCCGGTCGTGCGGCAGGCGAACCCGTCGCCGGGTGACGAGTACCGGCTGTCGGTGGGCTGCGCCGGTGACGGTGCCGTGTCGATGCGGGTGGTCGGTGCCGGCGCCGACGGCGTCGAGCGGGTGCTGAGCTGCGGCGGGCAGGTGACCGTCGGGTTCCTGGACGGCACGGGCGCGCCGGTGTACGTGCGGTTCGCCGCGCTGCGGGGCGAGGTCGAGCTGAACGCCCGGCTGGAGGCGCTCTACTGAGCCGCTGAGCGGGTTCAGCCGGCCAACCGGGCCAGGTCGGCCTGGTAGTCCGCCGCCGGCCCCAGCTCCGGCACCATTCGGACCAGCGTGCCCCGCCGGTCCACGAGCAGCGCGGCGGCGGTGCCCGGCCGGGCCGAGAGATGCAGGTAGGAGCGCAGGCCGCCGGCCGGGTCGCCGAGCGGGCGTACGCCGGTCGCGGTGGCGGGCCCGGCGCTGCGGCCCTCGGTCACGGTGACCACGGTGACCCCGGCGGGCGCGGTGGCCGCCGCCGTGCCGACCTGCTCGGCGCAGGCGCACGCGTCGACCAGGATGATCATGGCGGGGAGCAGGCTGCGTAGTGGCACCGGCGTGTTGTCGGCGCCGACCAGGTCGAGCGCGGGCAGCGGGCCGATCGCCGCGGGGGTGGACCGGGGCAGCACGGTCGGCGCGCCGGGAGAGCGGTGGGGGCGTGGCCAGGTGACGGCGGCCAGCCCGGCGAGCGTGATCAACACCGCGGCCAGCAGCGCCAGCAGGGGAGGCGTGAACCGGGCCGGACGCCCGGCGGAACGCGGACCGCGGCGCAGCTCGCGGCGGATCTGCCGGGCCTCGTCGGCGAGCGCCGAGGCGTCGTCGGGCACGACGACGCGACCCCACTCCGGTGGCAGGCCCGGCAGTCCGTCCGCCGGCCCCTGGCCGTCAGCGTCAGGCACGCCCATCGGACCCCCAGGAACGTCTCGGCGAGCGGACGTCACGTCCACCACCAGCGTCCCGCACCGGGGGCCGTACCGCCACACCTGGGCGCGGGTGGAGTTGCGGAGCTACCATGGAAGGAGCGCATTGCCCTAGATCTGATCGCTCCGGCCATCACCCGTACCGGGTAGTTATTTGTTCGTCACGGAGCGTGGTTAAACCATCGTCTTGGCCTCCTGTCAAGCCGAAGAAATACCTCTCACAGGGCCCCTGAGCTGCGCCAACGATCAGGACAGCGGTGAGACATCGGTGCCTGAGCGTGTTACCCTAGACACAGCGAAAGGGGTTTCGAACCTATGGTTTTCAGTGTCGGCGAGACCGTTGTTTACCCCCACCACGGGGCCGCACTCATCGAGGCAATCGAGACTCGGGTCATCAAGGGCGAGCCCAGGGAGTACCTCGTCCTGAGGGTCGCGCAGGGTGACCTGACGGTCCGGGTGCCTGCCGAGAACGCCGAGATCGTGGGTGTGCGCGAGGTGGTCGGCGAAGAGGGCCTGGGCAAGGTCTTCGACGTGCTCCGTGCTCCGCACACCGAGGAGCCCACCAACTGGTCGCGGCGTTACAAGGCAAATCTGGAGAAGCTGGCCTCCGGCAACCCGCTGAAGGTGGCCGAGGTCGTTCGCGACCTGTGGCGCCGGGAGCGGGAGCGGGGCCTGTCGGCGGGCGAGAAGCGCATGCTCGCCAAGGCCCGTGACATCCTCGTGGGCGAGGTCGCGCTGGCCGAGAAGAGCACGAAGGACGAGGCGGAGTCGCTGCTCGACAAGGTGCTGACCGAAGCCTGATCCGCACCGCTGCCTCTACCCGCAGCACCATGAACGAAACCGAGGACCGCGACGTGACCGCGCAGCTCAATCCGCGCGGTGACGTCGCGGTCCTCGTTCCTGCGGCCGGTGCCGGCGTACGCCTCGGTCCCGGCGCTCCCAAGGCGCTCCGGGCGCTCGGCGGCGAGCCGCTGCTGGTGCACGCCGTCCGCCGGATCGCCGCCGCGCCGTCGGTACACACGATCGTGGTGGCCGCCCCGGCCACCGACGTCGAATCGGTGCGGGCGCTGCTGGCCCCGGTGGCGCCGGTGACCGTGGTGCCTGGTGGCGCCGAACGCCAGGCTTCCGTCGCGGCGGCGCTCGCCGCCGTGCCGGCCGGGCCGGAGATCGTCCTGGTCCATGACGCGGCCCGGGCGCTCACCCCGCCCGAGTTGGTCGAGTCGGTGGCCGCGGCGGTCCGTGGCGGGCACGACGCGGTGATCCCGGTGCTGCCGGTGGTCGACACGATCAAGGAGGTCGACGCCGTCGAGCGGGTGCTCGGCACCGTCGACCGGGCTGTCCTGCGCGCGGTGCAGACGCCGCAGGGCTTCCGCCGGCCGGTGCTGACCGCCGCGCACCGGGCGGCAGGTGATCCGCTCACCGACGACGCCGGCCTGGTGGAGAAGCAGGGCGTCGCGGTGTTCTGCGTGCCCGGCTCCGAGCTGGCCCTGAAGATCACCCGCCCGTTCGACCTGACCCTGGCCGAACACCTCCTGTCCACCGGCGCCTGACCGGCGACCTCCGGAGTTGACCGAGGGGTTCGCGTCGCCGTCCGGCCCGACGGTGACCCGAACTCCTTGATCACGGCGTACGCGTACGCTCGGCGTCATGATCGTTCCTCGGGTGGCCGTCGGCACCGACGTGCACGCGTTCGCGGCCGGTCGGCCCTGCTGGGTCGCCGGCCTGCACTGGCCCGACCAGGACGGCCTGGCCGGCCACTCGGACGCCGACGTGGTGGCGCACGCCGCCTGCAACGCGTTGCTCTCCGCCGCCGGCCTCGGCGACCTGGGCGCCAACTTCGGCGTCGACCAGCCGGAGTGGGCCGGCGCCTCCGGGGTGGCGCTGCTGACCGAGAGCGCGCGCCGGGTGCGGGCGGCGGGCTTCGTGATCGGCAACGTGTCGGTGCAGGTGGTCGGCAACCGGCCCCGGATCGGTTCGCGTCGGGACGAGGCGCAGCGGGTGCTGTCCGAGGCGGCCGGCGCGCCGGTCACCGTGTCCGCGGCGACCACCGACGGCCTGGGCTTCACCGGTCGCGGCGAAGGACTGGCCGGCATCGCGGTGGCGCTGGTGTACGAGCCGCCGACGGCGTGACCCGGCGACCGGGGACGCCGGTCGCCGGGCCGGGGTTCAGTCCACGTCGGTGCAGACGTTGTGGGTCGTGCCGTGGAGCATCGTGATGGTCTTGTCGAAGGTGGGCGTGAACGCCACCCGGAACTGGCCGTCGACGATCCACAGCCCCTTCGGCAGCGTGCCGGCGTTCTCCCGGAAGCCGAGCAACACCGGGCCCGTGACGTACCAGGTCATCGACCCGTCCGTGCCGTGGACGACGAGCGAGGTGCCGCTCGCGTCGGCCGTGGAGGTGGCGCCGGTTTCCAGGTTGGTCACCCGGTCGAGCAGGGCGCCGGTGAACAGCTCCCGCTTCGGTGAGCCGTCCGGGTAGGTCTCCAGCGTCAGCTTCCGCACCTCGTCGACGATCGGCTCCACCCGAACCGCGAACGTGCACCGGGCGCCGGCGGGTAACTCGAACGCCTCCTGCGGCGCCGGCACCCAGGCGCCCGGAGAACCGTCGGCGGCGGATGCCGGGCCGGGAAGGCTCGCCACGACCGCCGTCACGACCGCCGTCACCGCGGCGCTCATCCTGACTCGCATGGTCACTCCATCCTGTTGCTGACCGGGGCCGGACCAGGATCGTGCCGCCGCCTCACCACCGGCTCACCGCTTTCGGCCGGCAGTCGGGTCGATCGTTCGGCCGTCCCCGCCCGGCGACCGGGCCGCCCACCACGCGCTCACCGCCGGGTGACAACCGCCGGCCCGGGTCCCCCCGTCCTGTTCGGTATGGAGTTCCGCCTGCTCGGGCCGTTCGAGGCCCGCCACGACGGCCGGACCGTCGAGCTGGGCGTCCGGCGCCAGGAGCGCTGCCTGCTCGGGCTGCTGCTGCTCGACACGGGCCGGGTGGTGTCGACCGACCGGCTCGCCGACCTGCTGTGGAACGGCCGGCCACCGGCCGCGGCCCGGGGCGCGGTGCAGACGTACGTCGGGCGGTTGCGGGCCGCGTTGCACCCGTACGGGGTGCGGATCGGCACCCGGGGCGGGGGCTACGTCGTCGACCGGGTCGGGCATCGGGTCGACGTCGACGAGTTCGGCGACCTGGTCCGGGCGGCCGGCGTCACCGCCGAGCCGGACGCGCGGGTACGGCTGCTCGACCGGGGGCTGGCCCTCTGGCGGGGGCCGCTGCTCGCCGACGTGGCGGACGGCGAGCTGCGCGACCGGCTGCACGGAACCGTCGAGGAGCTTCGCCTGGTCGCGGTGGAGCTGCGCGCCGAGGCGCAGCTCGCGTTGGGCCGGCACGGGCCGGCGATCGCGGATCTGCTGCCGCTGGCGGCCCGGCACCCCACCCGGGAACAGCTCGTGGCCGTCCTGATGACCGCGCTGTACCGGGGGGCCCGGCGGGCCGACGCGCTGCGGCTCTACCGCACCACGCGGGAGCGGCTCGCGGCGGACGTCGGCGTCGAGCCGGGGCCCCGGCTGCGGGAGGTGCACCGCCGGGTGCTCGCCGGTGACGACCGGCTGGAGCGGTCCGGGCGGCCGGTGTACGAGGTCCGGGTCCGCGACGAGAGCCTGCCGTGGAGCGTCGGCGGCCATCCCGCGCTCGACTTCTGCAACACGTACGCGGGGTGGGGTCGGGACTCTCCCCTGCCCGGCGCGGAGTGGCTGCGCGGCTACCGGACGCTCGCCGTCTGGGCGGGTCACGTCGGGCTGACCGACGAGGTGTCGGTGAACCGCCTGCTGCACCTCGCCCGACGTGACCCCGGCACCGCGGAGGCGGTGCTCGCCGAGGCCCGTACGCTGCGGGCCGCGCTCTACGCCAGCCTGGTCGATCCGGCGGACCGTCGGGCCTTCGACGCGGTCGCCCGCGCCGCCGGGGCGGCTGCCCGGACGGCGGTGTTCCGGCGGGCGGCGGACGGGCGCGGTCGCTGGTGGATCGACCTCGCCGCCGGGCTTCGGCTGCCCGTGCACGCCGCCGCGTTCAGCGCCGCGCAACTGCTCGCCGATCCGGGCCGGCTCACGGTTCGGGTCTGCCCGGACGAACGCTGCGGGTGGTTGTTCCTGGACGAGAGCGGCCTGCGCAGGTGGTGCAGCCTCGGGACCTGCGGGGGCGGGGCGGGCGCGCCCTGCCGCAGCATCTGACCGCGCGCTGACGGGCAGCTGACGAGCCGGGGCGGCTACGCTCGCCGGGATGCCGAGTGACGCCGCCCCCGACCAGTCCGCCGCCGACGGCTACCTGCAACGCGCCCACCTCCTCGCCGAGCTGGGCCGCTACGACGAGGGGATCGGCGAGCTGACCGCGCTGATCGCGGCGGAGCCCGCGCACCTCGTCGCGCTCACCATGCTGGCCCGGATGCAGCTCGCCGCCGGTCGTCCCGCCGAGGCGCTGACGGTGGCCGAGGCGGCGGTCGCCGCCGCGCCGGGGACCGCGCCGGCGCTTGTCGCACGCGGGTTCGCACTGCTCGACCTGGAGCGTTGGAAGGCCGCCGCGGGCACCGCGGACGAACTCCTGGCGCTGGGCCCGACCGACGCGTACGCGCAGCGCAGCGCCGCCGCCATCCTGTCCGCCTCGCGCAACGGGCAGCCGGCGCTGGACGCGGCCTGGCGGGGTGTCGAGCTGACGCCGGACGAGCCGGAGGCACACCTCGTGCTCGGCCTGGTCGCGGTTCGGCTGGAGCTGTTCGACCTGGCCGAGCGGGCCTACCGGGAGGCGTTACGGCTGGACCCGGAGCTGGCCGGCGCGGGACGCGACCCGGGCGTGGCCCGGCTGGAGCGACGGCGTTACGCGGAGACGCTGGAGCACCTCACCGAGGTGGCCGACATCTCCCCGCCCGGCCCCGATCCGGTGCGTGCCGTCGACGCGGGCGTACGCCGGCTCGTGCTGGCCGCCGCCGGTTGGTCGCTGGCCGCCGCCGGTTGGTCGCTGGCCGCCGCCGTCCTGGTCGCCGCGCTGGGACCGACCGCGCCGTTCGCGTCCCGGCTGCTCGCGGTGCTGGCGGCGGTCGGGGTGGGGCTGCTGGCCTGGCGGCCGGTGAGCCGGCTGCCCGGCGCGCGGGACGCGATGTCCCGAGGTCTGGCGCCGGCCGTCTACGCGGGGGCCGCCGCGCCGGTGCTGCTGGTGGTCTACGCGCTGGTCGGCGGCCCGTGGCCGCTGGTGGGCGCCGTCACGGCCTCGGTGGTCGCCGGATTCGCCCTGCTCAACCGGGGGTAGGAAGGTGGGATGCTGACTGTCAACGCCTACGCGGCGACGTCCGCGACCGACCCGCTCACGCCGACCACCATCGAGCGGCGGGACCTCGGCCCGGACGACGTCCTCATCGACATCAAGTTCGCCGGCATCTGCCACTCCGACATCCACACCGCGCGCAGCGAGTGGGGCCCGACCCGCTACCCGATCGTGGTCGGCCACGAGATCGCCGGCGTGGTGCGGGAGGTCGGCTCCGCGGTGACGAAGTTCGCCGTCGGCGACCGGGTCGGCGTCGGCTGTCTGGTCGACTCCTGCCGGGAGTGCGACAGCTGCCGCAAGGGCCTGGAGCAGTACTGCCTGAAGGGCAGCACCGGCACGTACGCCGGTGTGGGCCGGGACGGCAAGCCGACCCAGGGCGGCTACTCGCAGGCCATCGTGGTCACCGAGGACTTCGTGCTGCGCATCCCGGACGGCATCGAGCTGGACGCCGCCGCGCCGCTGCTCTGCGCCGGCATCACCACGTACTCGCCGCTGCGGCACTGGAACGCCGGGCCGGGCCGGAAGGTGGCCGTGATCGGCATGGGCGGTCTCGGCCACATGGCCGTGAAGCTGGCCCACGCGATGGGCGCCGAGGTGACGGTGCTGTCCCAGTCGCTGAAGAAGCGGGAGGACGGGCTGCGGCTCGGTGCCGACCACTACTTCGCGACCTCCGACGAGGACACGTTCACGGAACTGGCCGGCTCGTTCGACCTGATCATCAACACGGTGAGCGCGACCATCGACATGAACGCGTTCCTGCGGCTGCTCGCGGTGGACGGGACGCTGGTCAACGTGGGCGCTCCGGAGGAGCCGCTGTCGGTGCACGCGTTCTCGCTGATCCCGGGCCGGCGGTCGTTCGCCGGGTCGAGCATCGGCGGCATCGCGGAGACCCAGGAGATGCTCGACTTCTGCGCCGAGCACGGGCTGGGCGCCGAGATCGAGGTGATCCCGGCCGAGAAGATCAACGAGGCGTACGAGCGGGTGCTCGCGTCCGACGTGCGCTACCGCTTCGTCATCGACGCGTCCACGTTCTGACGCTCCGACCGGTGCCGAGGGGCCGCCTCCGGGCGGCCCCTCGTCGCGTACGTCAGGGCTTGCGTGCCCAGGTCCAGGCGTAGCCGTCGTCCTCGCAGGCGGTGCCCGCGTCGCAGAGGTCCAGCGGGCGGAACGTGTCCACCATGACCGCCAGCTCGTCGAAGAAGTCCGCCCCGATCGACCGCTCGGCGGCGCCCGGCTGCGGGCCGTGGGTGAAGCCGGACGGGTGCAGCGAGATCGAGCCCTGCTCGATGCCGGAGCCGCGCCGGGCCTCGTAGTTGCCGCCGGTGTAGAACAGCATCTCGTCGGAGTCGACGTTGTGGTGGTTGTACGGCACCGGGATGGCGGCCGGGTGGTAGTCGACCTTGCGTGGCACGAACGAGCAGATCACGAAGTTCGGGCCCTGGAACGTCTGGTGCACCGGCGGCGGCTGGTGGATCCGCCCGGTGATCGGCTCGAAGTCGTGGATGGAGAACGCCCACGGGTACAGGTGCCCGTCCCAGCCGACCACGTCGAACGGGTGGTTCGCGTAGACGTATCTCGTCCAGCCGCGCCGGTGCTTGACCAGCACCTCCACCTCCTCGCCGTCGGCCAGCAGCGGGGTGTCCGGCCCTCGGACGTCGCGCTCGCAGTAGGGCGAGTGCTCCAGGAACTGCCCGCGTACGGAGAGGTAGCGCTTGGGCGGGCCGATGTGGCCGGACGCCTCGACGGCGAGCAGCCGGGTCGGCTCGTCACCGGTCGGCACCAGGCGGTGGATGGTCGAGGTGGGGATGACGACGTAGTCGCCGGCCACCGCGTCGAGCACGCCGAACGGCGACTCCACCCGCATCGAGCCGGACTCCAGGTAGAGGCAGTGGTCGCCGGTGGCGTCGCGGAACAGCGGCGACGGCCGGTCGGCCAGCACGTACGCGATCCGGACGTCGTCGTTGGCGAGCAGGTAGTGCCGGCCGAGCACCGGGTCCGCCCCGCCGCCGTCCAGCTTGTGGGTGCGCAGGTGACGCGGCTTGAGCGGCAGGTTCGGTACCCGGGTGACGGTGGGCGGGGCGAACTCCTCGGCGGCGAGGATCGCGGTCGGCGCGTGCCGGTGGTAGAGCAGCGACGAGTCCGAGGAGAAGCCCTCCTGACCGACCAGCTCCTCGGCGTAGAGCGTGCCGTCGGGCTGCCGGAACTGGGTGTGGCGCTTGCGGGGCACCTCGCCCACGCTGCGGTAGTACGGCATCTCGCCTCCGTTATGTCCCGTTGGCCGGCCGGTGGCGTCCGATAATCGGACGCGGTTGTCCGTTCCTCGTAGCGTCCCGTACATTCTTCTCTCGTGTCAACGCAGGTGCCTCGCCTCCTCACCGGCCTGGTCGACGACGCCGCGGTCTTTCCGCCCGGCAACGCCGCGCTGCCCGACGCGGTGACCGCGCACCGCCGGCACCGGGACGCCTGGTACGCCGGCCTGGTCGGCCCGCTGCTGCTGCCCGCCTCGGAGATCGAGGACGGCGCGCTGCACGGCCGGGTGGACCCGGCCGAAGGCTTCGTCATCGGGCTGATCGGCGACACCGGCCTCGACCGGCTGCCCGCCGCGCTCGCCGCCCTGACGCCGGACGGCGTCACCGCCCGGCAGGTCGAGGCGCCGGTCGCCAAGCGGGGCGAGGACCCGCAGCCCGGCCTCGCGGAGCTGGTCGCGCTCGCCGGGCGGCTCGACGACACCGCCGTCTACGCGGAGATCCCGCTGACCTTCGGGCTGATGGGGGCGCTGGACGCGCTCGCCGACGCCCGGGCCGGCGGGCTGCCGGTGGCGGCCAAGTTCCGCACCGGCGGGTTGGCCGCCGAGCTGTTCCCCACCCCGGTCGAGCTGGCCGCCGTCATCTGCGCCTGCCGGGACCGCGACCTGCCGTTCAAGCTCACCGCCGGGCTGCACCACGCGATCCGGCACCGCGACCCGGAGACCGGCTTCACCCACCACGGTTTCGTCAACGTGCTGGCCGCCACGCTGGCCGCGGTCGACGGCGCCGACGTGGACGGCGTGGCCGAACTGCTGGCCGTCACCGACGTGGTGCGCGTGGTCGAGGCCGCCCGGGGCCGGCGCGAGGCGCAACGCCCGCTCTGGGTCGGGTACGGGTCGTGCAGCATCTCCGAACCACTTACCGATCTGATCCGGCTGGGGCTGGTGAACGGAGGCTACGAGGCATGAGCGAACGCACCGAGCGGAGCGAGGGCCGTGAGGGCATGCCCGGCCAGCACGGCATGAGCGAACGCACCGAGCGGAGCGAGGGCCGTGAGGGCATGCCCGGCCGGCACGGCATGACGTGGGTTGAGGGGGCGGCGGGTTCGTCGTACGGGGTGACGAACCTGCCGTACGGCGTGTTCCGGCACGGCGACCGCGAGCCGCGCGTCGGCGTCCGCATCGGTGACCTCGTGCTGGACCTGGCCGGCGCGGAGGCCGCCGGTCTGGTGCTGGCCGGCGGCGCGCTGGGCCGGCAGACGTTGAACGCGTTCCTGGCGCTCGGCCGGCCGCAGTGGACCGCCGTCCGGGAGCGCGTCATCGAACTGCTCACCGATCCGGCGCACCGGCCGGCGGTGGAGCCGCTGCTGGTGCCGGTGGGTGAGATCGAGCTGGTGCTGCCGTTCGAGGTGGCGGACTACGTCGACTTCTACTCCTCGGAGCACCACGCCTCGAACGTCGGCCAGATCTTCCGGCCCGGTCAGCCGCCGCTGCTGCCGAACTGGAAGCACGTGCCGATCGGCTACCACGGCCGGGCCGGCACGGTGGTCGTCTCCGGCACGCCCGTGGTCCGCCCCACCGGGCAGCGCGCCAGCGCCCAGGGCCCCACCACCGGCGCCTCCGTACGCCTGGACATCGAGGCCGAGGTCGGCTTCGTGGTCGGCGTGCCGAGTCGGATCGGCGATCCGGTCCCGGTGGCCGACTTCGCCGACCACGTCTTCGGCGTGGTGCTTGTCAACGACTGGTCGGCCCGGGACATCCAGGCCTGGGAGTACCAACCCCTCGGCCCGTTCCTGGGCAAGTCGTTCGCCACCTCGGTCGCCGGCTGGGTCACCCCGCTGGACGCGCTCGCCGACGCGTTCGTGCCCGCGCCCGACCAGGACCCGCCGGTGCAGGAGTACCTCCGGGACACCCCGCACCTCGGGCTGGACCTGACGCTGTCGGTGGAGTGGAACGGCGAGCGGGTGGCCGAGCCGCCGTTCGCCACCATGTACTGGACGCCGGCCCAGCAGCTCGCGCACCTCACCGTCAACGGGGCGTCGCTGCGCACCGGCGACCTCTACGCCTCCGGCACCGTGTCCGGGCCGGAACGCGGCCAGGTCGGCTCGTTCCTGGAACTCACCTGGGGCGGGTCCGAGCCGGTGAAATTCGCCGACGGCAGCCAGCGGACGTTCCTGGAGGACGGCGACACGGTGACGATCACCGCCACCGCGCCCGGACCGGACGGCACCACGATCGCGCTCGGCGAGGTCACCGGGACGGTCCTCCCGGCCCGCTGAGATCCGGCTTTCCGAGCCCACGGCCCTGGTCGCACCCACTGTGCGACCAGGGCCGTTTCCTCGCGCGTTGATCGACGCGGATCGGGTGCGCCCCGGGCGGTGCCGGCCCTGGGCGGTGCCGGTCCGGGCGCATCCAGCAGGAAACACAGGAAGGACCGAGCATGACCGAGCTGATCGGTGCCGTGTGGCGCACCAGCAGCCGTTCCAACGATCAGGGCCTCTGCGTCGAGGTGGCCACGAACGTGGTGGCCGCGCACGGCGTGGTGGGCGTACGCGACTCCAAGGACCCGACCGGTCCGGCGCTCGCGGTGAGCCCGCCGGGGTGGAGCGCGTTCGTCACGGCGTTGCGACGCGACGCCTTCCGCGACTGATCGATTTCGGCGACCCCGGTGTCCCGCCGTGGGGGCACCGGCGGCGGAAATGTCACGGTGGGGCTCCCCCACATCGGTGACGGGCCGTACCGTGGACGACACGGGAGGTGCCATGTCGACGGTGACCGTTTCCGCCTTCATCGAGGCGCAGGACGCCGACCTCTGGCGCCTGCTCACCGACCTCCCGGCGCGCGCCGACTGGCTCTCCGCGGTCGGCGCGGTCGAGGTGCTCACCGCCGGCGCGTTCGGGCCGGGCACCACCTGGCGGGAGACCCGCCTCCGGCCGGACGGCGGGGCCGAGCCGGAGGAGTTCGAGGTGGTCGAGGCCGTCGCCCCGCGCCGCCTGGTGCTCGGCTCACCCGGGTCCGGCGTCGACTACCGGATCACCTTCACGTTGCGCACCGTCGAGCGGCGGCGGCGCGGCTGCACCGAGGTCACCGTCGAGCAGGAGGCGGTGCCGAACCGGCCGTACGGCCGGGTGCTGGCGCTGATCCTCGGCGGCCTGGCCGCCCGGGCGGTGGACAGCGCGCTCCGCCGTGACCTGGCCGACCTGGCGCTGGCCGCCGGTCCCACCCGCTCCACCGAGGCCGCCTGAGCCCACCACACCGTGCCGCGGGCGCGTTCGTGGTTACCCCGGCCCACGGCTCGGGCTGACCTTCCCCGTCGTGAGCCGGGCGACCGGATCGCGGCCCGGCCCCGGCCGGTAGGGTGCCGGGGCGGAGGTGGCGGATGGCGAAGGCCGGCAGGCGGCGGGCCGTGGTGGCGCTGGTGGCGGTGCTGGCCGTCGCGGCGTCGGTCGCCGTGGTCGCCCGGGTGCTGGCGCCGGCCGAGGTCGAGACCGTGGCCCGGGACCCGTACCCGGAGGCGCCCGCACCGACCGTCGGGGTGATCGGGCGGCTGCCGGTGGCGCCGCTGGTCGTGGACGGCCGGCTCCGCGTCTACGCCGGCACCCGCCAGGTGTACGCGGACCAGCCGGTCACCGGCCGGCACCGGGTGACCCCGTTCTGGTCCTACCGCCGGTGGCCGGCGACGCTGGTCGGGGTGCTCGCCGAGGGCACCACGGTGGTCAGCCGCTGGTCCGACGGGAAGCTGGTGGCGCTGGACGCGCGTACCGGGCGGGTGGCCTGGCGGGCCGACGGACCGGAGCCGGGGTCGGTGCCGAAGCCGCGCCGCACGTTAGCGGCCACGGTCTGGGACCCGGCCGGCCTGCACGTCGCCCGCACCGCCGACGGTCGCGACGTGCTGCTCGCCGCCGGTCCGGGCGCGGTCGGCGGATACGCGCTGGCCGACGGCCGCCGGCTCTGGCGTGCCGACGTCGGCCGGGGCTGCCGAACCGACGTGGGCAGCACCGCGAGCGGTGACCTGGTCGGGGTGGACAACTGCGCGGGACCGGCCGCGGTCGAGCTGCGGGACGCGGGGACCGGCGCGGTACGGACCCGCTGGCGGCCACCGGACGCGCCGGGCCAACTCGTGGTCACCCCGGTCGGCTGTCGCGACGGGCACTCCGGTTGTCGTGGTCTGCGTACCGCCGGGCCGGGCGGCGAGCACAGTCGGGGCTGGCTGGTGACGGATCCCGGCGAGCCGGTGGCCGCGCCGGGCCTGGACGCTCCCGGCTCGGTGCTGGACGGCGAGCGGGTGGTGGACACGTCCGGCGGCGTGGTGGTCGGGCGGTCCCCCCGCACCGGCGAGGAGCTGTGGCGCCGGGCCGACGTCCACCCGGCCCGGGTGCTCGCCCAGGAGCCGGGCCGGGTGCATCTGCTGACCGACCGGCGGGAACTGGTCACGCTGGACCCGCTCACCGGCGCGTCCCGGTCGGAGTTCGTGCTGGACGTCGGGCGGGACGGGATCGGGTGGCGGCCGGGCCGGGCGTACGCGGTGGACGGCTACGTGGCGGTGGAACGGGTGCGGGAGCACGCCACCGAGGCCGACGACGACCAGGGCTGGTTCCTGATGGCCGAGCCGGTGCTGCTCGCCGCCACCTGAACCGGCCGGTGAGAAGGGGCCCCTTCTCGACGCCAGGCGTTAAGCAGGGGCCCCTCCTTGCACGTCAGGCGAGGGCGGCCTCGGCGGCGGCCAGGAAGGCGTCGTTCTCGGCCGGGGTGCCGATGGTGACCCGTACGCCGTCGCCCGGGAACGGCCGCACGATCACGCCGCGCGCCTCGCACGCCTTGCCGAACTCGATCGCCCGGTCGCCCAGCGGCAGCCAGACGAAGTTGGCCTGGCTGTCCGGCACGTCCGGCACGAACTTGCGCAGCGCCTCGGTGACCCGGTCCCGCTCGGCCACCACCAGCGCGCAGCGCCGCTGCACCTCGTCGGCCTGGGCGAGCGCGGCCAGCGCGCCGGCCTGGGCGGCCGTGCTGGTGGAGAACGGGGTGACCACCTTGCGGACGGCGGCGGCCACGGCCGGCGCGGCCACCAGCCAGCCGATCCGCAGGCCGGCCAGGCCCCACGCCTTGGACAGCGTGCGCAGCACCGCCACGTTCGGCCGGTCCAGGTAGCTCAGGCCGTCCGGCACCTCGGCGTCGGTGACGAACTCCCGGTACGCCTCGTCGATCACCACGAGCACGTCGTCCGGCACCGTGTCGAGGAAGCGGTCCAGTTCGGCCTTGCGCACCGCCGTACCGGTGGGGTTGTTCGGGTTGCAGACCAGGATCATCCGGGTCCGGTCGGTCACCGCCGCCGCCATCGCCGCGAGGTCGTGCCCGTGGCCGGCGTCGTTCGGCACCCGCACGCTGGTCGCGCCGCTGGTCGCCGCGATGATCGGGTACGCCTCGAACGAGCGCCACGAGTAGAGCAGCTCGTCACCGGGCAGGCAGGTGGCCCGGACCAGGTGCTCGGCCAGCGCCACCGAACCGCAGCCGGTGGCGATCCGGTCGGCGTCCACGCCGTAGCGCTCGGCGAGCGCCTGGCGCAGCGCGACCACGCCCATGTCCGGGTAGCGGTGCGAACCGGTGACCGCCTCGGTGACCGCCTCCACCACGCCGGGCAGCGGGCCGTACGGCACCTCGTTGCTGGCCAGCTTGATCGCCTCGGCCAGGCCCAGCTCCCGGGCCAGGTCGGCGGGGCTGCGGCCGGGCACGTAGTTGGGCAGCGCGTCCAGGTCGACGCGGGTGAGCCGCAGCGGAGGCTGGTGACGTCCGGTCTCGGTCATGGGGTGTCTCCCGGGGGGTCGGCGCGGTCGCGCGGGGCGGTACGGGGGTCGGGCCGGTCGCGGGGGAGTTGGACCACCACGGTCTGCGCCCGCTTGTCGTGCAGCGCCTGGCGCAGCGGCTGGTCGAACAGGGGCGAGACGGCGTCGACGAACTGGAGCAGCAGGCCCAGCCCGCAGCAGTACCAGAGCAGCGTGGGCAGGCCCATCGTGCTCCATCGCCGGGTGGCCCGGCCGAAGCCGAGCGGCTGGTCCGCGTCGATCGGCAGCGCGCGTACGCGGGCCACCCGCTTGCCGAACGTCTGCCCGCGCGCCGCCATCGACGGCACCTCGTACGCGAACCAGAGCGCGGTGGCGATCAGCAGGATGGCGACCTGCAACCCGCCGGCCTGGTCGTCGATCTGGGGCAGCCCCTCGGTGGAGGTGTCGCCGTTCAACGCCCGACGCATCGTCTCCCGCAGGTAGGGCTCGATCGCCTCGAAGTAGCGGTAGACGAACCAGCCGTTCACCACCACGTTGAGCAGGAACACCACGCCCAGGTCGATGAGGCGGGCGACCAGCCGGGCACCGTACGAGGCGAGCGGCAGCCCGTGCGGACGCGGCACCGGCGGCCGGCCCGGCCACTGCGGGTACGGCCACCCCGGCGGCGGCCCCTGCTGTCCGGGGTGGCCGGGGTGCGCCTGGCCGGGGTGCGCCTGGCCGGGGCGCGCCTGGCCGGGGTGCGCCTGGCCGGGTTGGCCGGGTTGACCCGGCTGTCCCGGCCACGGGCCCGCCTGGCCCGGCTGCCCGGGCTGTCCCCAGCCGGGGCCGGGTTGACCCGACGGGACCGGCCCGGCCGGCTGACCGGTGGGGCCACCCGGCGCGCCGGAGGTCGGCCGGCCGGGGGCGGAGCCGGCGGCCGGCGTCGTGGCGGCCGGTTCGGGCTCGGCGGGCGGTGGACCGTCGGGCGGGGTGACGTCGACCGGGATCGGCGCACCGATCCAGCCCTCCCCGTCCCACCAGCGGCGGGTCTCCGGTTCGGCGGGGTCGACGTACCAGCCAGGTTCCAGACTCACGGTGCCACCTTAACGACGACCGTGCCGGCAGCCTTGTCGTGCAGGCACTGCTGCCAGGGCTTGTCCCAGAGCTGCCAGAGGCCGTCGAGGTAGTTGAGGAACGGCACCAGCGAGGCGGCGACGAACTCGACCAGGTAGCGCTTGCCGAGCATCCCGCGGGTCAGCGCGGCGTCGGGTCGGGCCGGAATGATCCGCAGGTTCATCACCTTCTTGCCGAGCGTCTGCCCGGTCCGGCGGGCGTACTCCACGTGGTAGAGCCAGTAGAAGACCAGCAGCAGGAGGAACAGCCCCAGCTCGGCCAGGAGCACCGGCAGGAGGAAGTCGCCGAAGATCACCAACGGGTCGGGCTCGGCCACGGTGCCGTCCGGGCCGGGCGCCGGCATCCGGTCGATCATGCGGAGGACGAGCCAGATGAAGACGGGCGCGAAGAGCACCATCGCCACCGCGGTGGCGACCGCCGTGTCGATCAGCCAGGCCACCAGCCGCTCGCCGAACCCGGCCAGCGGCTGGCCGTTCGGGGCCAGGGCCGGTGGCACGGGCGCGACGTGCGGGGCGTACCCGGGTGGGGGCGGCGGGTAGCCGGGGAGCGGCGGGTACGTCTGCGGGATGGGCTGTGCGGGCACCGCCGGGCCGCTGGGCGGCGCGAAGCCGCCGCCCACGGGCGGGGGCCCGGCGGGCGGCGGCGTCGTGTTCGGGGGAGGCTGGGTCACGCGGACAGTGTCACAGATTGCCGCGCTTCTCCTGCTCCCGCTCGATCGCCTCGAACAGGGCCTTGAAGTTGCCCTTGCCGAAGCCGAGGGAGCCGTGCCGCTCGATCAGCTCGAAGAAGACGGTGGGGCGGTCCTGCACCGGCTTGGTGAAGATCTGGAGCAGGTAGCCGTCCTCGTCCCGGTCCACCAGGATCTTGCGGGACTGGAGCTCCTCGATCGGCACCCGCACGTTGCCGATCCGGGCGCGCAGCTCCGGGTCCTGGTAGTAGGAGTCCGGGGTGTCCAGGAACTCGACACCGGCCGCCCGCATGGCGTCCACGCTGGCCAGGATGTCGTTGGTGGCCACCGCGACGTGCTGGGCGCCGGGGCCCTGGTAGAACTCCAGGTACTCGTCGATCTGCGACTTCTTGCGGGCCACCGCCGGCTCGTTGAGCGGGAACTTCACCTTGCGGGTGCCGCTGGCCACCACCTTGCTCATCAGCGCGGAGTAGTCGGTGGCGATGTCGTCGCCGATGAACTCGGCCATGTTGCTGAAGCCCATGACCCGCTTGTAGAACTCGACCCACTCGTCCATCCGGCCCAGCTCCACGTTGCCGACCACGTGGTCGACGGCCTGGAAGAAGCGCTTCGGCTGGAGGCCGGCGTCGATCATCGGCTGGCGGTCCACGATCGGGGCGCGGGCCACGAAGCCGGGCAGGAACGGCCCGGTGTAGCGGGACCGGTCGACGAGCGTGTGCCGGGTGTCGCCGTACGCGCCGATGGCCGCCATCCGGACGGTGCCGTGCTCGTCGCTGACGTCGTGCGGCTCCAGCAGGCCGGTCGCGCCCTGCGCGGTGGCGTGCGCGTACGCGGCGTCCACGTCCGGCACCTCCAGCGCGATGTCGGAGATGCCGTCGCTGTGCTTCGCCACGTGCGCCTCGCCGTCGGCGCCCGGACGTACCACGCCGGTCAGCACGAACCGGGCCGAGCCGCTGGTCAGCACGTACTGCGCGTGGTCGCGGTAGCCCTGCTCCGGCCCCCGGTACGCCACGCAGGTCATGCCGTAGGCGGTGGAGTAGTAGTGCGCCGCCTGCTTGGCGTTGCCGACCAGGAAGTGCAGGTGGTCGAGGCCCTTGACCGGGAACGGGTCCCGGCTGATGTCGTGGTTGACGGCGCCGACGAGCACGTCGGCGTCGACCTCCTCGGTCAACTGGGGTCGGTCGATCGCCTGGGTCATGGTGGCCTCCCTCGCGTACCGGCCGGCCTCGTGGGCCGCCGTGGATGTGCTTCCGGCGAGCATCTCCGGACCGCCTCCGGTTGGGCAATAGTTGGCAGTTTTCCTGGTCAGGTTGCGCATTCGGTATCGTCAACCACCGTGAACACTGGTCAGGATGTACAGCTCGACGAGTTGGACGCGCGCTTGATCGAACTGCTCGCCGAGGAACCCCGGATCGGGGTGCTGGAGTGCTCCCGGCGGCTCGGCGTGGCCCGGGGCACCGTGCAGGCCCGGCTCGACAAGCTGGTCGGCCGGGGCGTGGTGGGCGGCTTCGGGCCGGAGATCTCACCGGCCGCGATCGGCTTCGGGGTGACCAGCTTCGTCACCCTGGAGATCAGCCAGCGGCACGGCCACGACCAGGTCACCGCGCACCTGGCCGCCATCCCGGAGGTGCTGGAGGCGCACACCATCACCGGCTCCAGCGACCTGCTCTGCCGCATCGTGGCCCGGTCGAACACCGACCTCCAGCGGGTCATCGACCAGATCGTCGCCTCGGAGGCGATCCGGCGCGCCTCCACCATCATCGCGCTCGCCGAGCAGATCCCCTACCGCACGCTGCCCCTCGTGCGCTCCGCCGCCCGCGGCGAAGGAAGGGCCCCCGCTTAACGCCTCCGGTAGAGGCGGGGCCCCCTCTTAACACCTCGGGCCGGGCAAGAAGCGGCGCGACACGCCCCGCACGGAGCCCGGGGAACGGTGATCGTCGCTACCGTGTCCGGTGTGAAGGGCCTAGGCATACGCGGCTGGTTGCTGCTCGGGCTCATCACCGTGGTCGTGCTCGCCGCCACCGGCGTCTGGAACCCCTTCCCCCGCCTCTGGGACTGGGTCGACCGGAGCAAGCCGATCTCCGAGCCGGACGTGGTCTGGCAGCAACGCGTCGGCGGCACCCCGCGCAGCGTCACCATCGCCGGTGACACCGTGATCGTCGAGCAGCGCACCCGGATCGAGGCCCGCAAGCTCGCCGACGGCAGCCAGCTCTGGGAGCGCAAGGCCGACTGGTCGGCGGTGGCCGGCAGCGGCCGGGAGTCGGTCGTCGCCGTGGGCAAGCTGCTCGACAAGGGGTACGAGGTCCTCGACCCGACCACCGGCGTGACCCGCCGACGCGACGAGCGCGCGATCGCCGTCTGGACGTACCGCAACCTGCTGCTCGACGCGTACTGCGTGCAGGCCACCGACTGCACGCTGCGGGCCTGGGACCCGCGCGGCACCGCTCCGCTGTGGAGCGCGTTCCTGCCCGGCGTGCACAGCGGAGTGCTCGCCGACAATCCGGAGCTGCTCGGCACCCGCCGGCTGGGCGCGACCCGCATCGACGGCGGGGTGGCCGGGCCGGAGTCGGTCCCGCCGCTGCTCGGCTTTCCGGTCGACGGCCGGGTGCACGTGGTGGACACCGCCACCGGCCGGGTGCTCCAGAACGTCCAGCCCGGTCGGGAGGAGCGGCTCGCGGTGGTCGGCGGCCGGCTGCTCCGGGTCGCGGCCACCTCCCGCGACGGGAGCTGCTACTTCGTCGTCACCGCCGTCGACCCGGCCACCGGCCAGCAGGTGTGGCGACGGGCCGGGATCAACCTGCGTACCGCGGACGCCGCCGGTTGCGTGCAGCGGGAGGACCCACAGGGCGCCCGCAACGTGCTCATCGGGGTGGCCCCGGACGGCCGGGAGGCGGTGCTCGACGGCTACGACGGCCGGCTGCTCCAGGTGGGCGCGGAGGGCGAGAAGCTGCTCGCCGTCGACGACCGGTACGCGGTGGTGCGCAGCGCCGACAAGGACTCGCTGCTCGGCCGCGAGCTGTCCGCCGACCGGACCCGGTGGACGCGGCCGGCCGGCCAGAAGAGCGGCGCGGCGCTCACCCCGTACGCGGTGGTGATCACGGAGGAGAAACCGTCCCGGCTGGTCGCGGTCGAGCCGCGCGGCGGTCGGGTGCTGGCCGAGCTGCGCACGTCGGCGAACGCGCTGGCGGTCGGCCCGAACGGCATGATCGTCGGCGAGGGGCGGGAGATCGGGTACGTCCGCTGGGGCACCGGTGGCACCGGAGCGCCGCCGGCCGACCAGGGTGCCGTGCCGGCGCCCGACCCGGGCGACACCTGGCGTCCCCCGGGCGGCCGGGGCGACTGCGGGCCGAAGAAGGAACTCTGCGCCGACGGGAAGTGACGCCGGGTGAGATCGGCGTCCCAGGACCCCACCGGCGGGTGTCACCGATCGACCGCTCTGCCCTAGGCTTTTCGGTCATGAGCAGTGCCACCGCCTTCTCGTACGCGCCCCTCCTGCCGACCGGCCCCGACCAGACGGAATATCGCCTGGTCACCGACGAGGGCGTGGACGTCGTCAACGGCCCGGGTGGTCGCCGCTTCCTCACCGTGGAGCCGGCCGCGTTGACCGCGTTGACCGCCGAGGCCATGCACGACATCGCCCACTACCTGCGCCCGGCCCACCTGGCCCAGCTCCGGTCGATCATCGACGACCCGGCGGCCTCGCCGAACGACCGGTTCGTCGCGCTCGACCTGCTGCGCAACGCCAACATCGCGGCCGGTGGCGTGCTGCCGATGTGCCAGGACACCGGCACCGCGATCGTGATGGGCAAGCGCGGCCGGCACGTGCTCACCGACGGCACCGACGCGGAGGCGATCTCGCGCGGCGTCTACCAGGCGTACACGAAGCTGAACCTGCGTTACTCGCAGCTCGCGCCGCTGACCATGTGGGACGAGCGGAACACCGGCAGCAACCTGCCGGCCCAGGTGGAGCTGTACGCCGAGGACCCGGGCGGCCACCCGGACGCGTACAAGTTCCTGTTCATGGCCAAGGGCGGGGGCTCGGCCAACAAGTCCTACCTCTACCAGGAGACCAAGGCGCTGTTGAATCCGACGCGGATGATGCAGTTCCTGGAGGAGAAGCTGCGGCTGATCGGCACCGCCGCCTGCCCGCCCTACCACCTGGCCATCGTCATCGGCGGCACCTCCGCGGAGTACGCGTTGAAGACCGCCAAGTACGCCTCCGCGAAGTACCTGGACGCGCTGCCGACGCAGGGCTCGATGAGCGCGCACGGTTTCCGCGACCTGGAGCTGGAGGCGGAGGTGCTGGAGCTGACCCGCAACTTCGGCATCGGCGCGCAGTTCGGTGGGCGCTACTTCTGCCACGACGTGCGGGTGGTCCGGCTGCCCCGGCACGGCGCGTCCTGCCCGGTCGCCATCGCGGTCTCCTGCTCCGCCGACCGGCAGGCGGTTGCCAAGATCACTCCGTCGGGCGTGTGGCTGGAGCGCCTCGAAACCGACCCGGCCCGCTACCTTCCCGACGTCACCGACGAGACGCTGGACACCGAGACCGTCGTCCGCGTGGACCTGAACCGGCCGATGGACGAGATCCGCGCCGAGCTGTCGAAGTACCCGGTGAAGACGCGGCTGTCCCTGACCGGCCCGCTGGTCGTCGCGCGGGACATCGCGCACGCCAAGATCGCCGAGCGGCTGGACGCCGGCGAGCCGATGCCGCAATATCTGCGCGACCACGCGGTCTACTACGCCGGCCCGGCCAAGACCCCCGAGGGCTACGCCTCCGGCTCGTTCGGCCCCACCACGGCCGGCCGGATGGACGCCTACGTGGAGAAGTTCCAGGCGGCCGGCGGCTCGATGGTGATGCTGGCCAAGGGCAACCGGTCCGCCCAGGTCACCCGCTCCTGCCACACCCACGGCGGGTTCTACCTCGGCTCGATCGGCGGCCCGGCGGCCCGGCTGGCCCAGGACTGCATCAAGCACGTCGAGGTGCTCGAATACCCGGAGCTGGGCATGGAGGCGGTCTGGCGGATCGAGGTGGAGGACTTCCCGGCCTTCATCGTGGTCGACGACAAGGGCAACGACTTCTTCGCCGAGGTCACCAAGCCGGTGCTCACCGTCGGCCGTCGCTGAGAAATTTGAGTTCTCAGGAATCGGATGGTGAACGAGGTGCGACCGGTGGGCCACTGAAACTGGGCCACTGAAACGCGAGACCCGGCCCACCCACCGTCCGGAAGGCTGCCGGGTCCACTTCCAGAAGCTACTGCTCCTGGCGACTGCGATACTACCCGCTCCGCGCGGCCCGGTTCCACTTTCCGACATCGGTGCGCTCGCCCGGCCTCGCGACCGGACGGGCGCACCGCCCCCGTCGGATGTCGTCACCGACAACCGCGACGAGTCTGTCCGGCGGCGCTGTCGATCCGCTATCAGATCACTATCGCCTCGACGCGTCGTTCGGGGCATCCTGGCGGCATGTCAGGCAATCGAGTACGGGTTACCGGTCACGCTGGGCGGCAGCTACCGGAAGGAGACGGTGTGTCCCCTTGGGACGATCTGCTGGGTCACGCGTTCGGGCTGATGCTCGGCCGGCCGCTGGCGGAGTTCGACGTGGCGGGGACGTACGCGGTCTTCCACTACGACGACGAGACCGCCGGCGAGGTGCTCGAGGACCTTGATCCCGGAGAACTCGTCGCCGACGTCAACGGAAGCTCAGGCGACACCGGCGGTGAGTGGCTCTACCCGGGCCGCTGGGTGCCCGACCTGGCCAGGTCGGCGTTCATCGCCACGCAGGTGCGGCCCGCCGCGCTTCAGCCGCTGCTCACCGCCACGACTGATGACGGCCGGGCCATGGTGTGGGGCAGGGACCTCGGTAGGGCGCTGCAGGCTGGCTCGCTGAGTCTCGACGAGCTCAGCCCCGACGGCTACCGACGGTATCCCCATCTGCTCCTGCGACCGCGGACGGACGGCTCGCTGCTGGACGCGATGCGGGCGGCGACGTGGACGATGAGCGCTCCGGACGGCCTGAGCGACATCGGTGACAGCCTCGTACGGCACGGGTACGTCAAGCCCGGTGTGAGTGTGGTCGACCCTCGCTGGGAGTCGGCCCTGGACCAGGTCGGCGACGATGCGCTGCGACGCCACCTTCGCGGACTGTGCCTCGACGCTCACTGGGCACGGAGTGCGGGCGGGTACTACCTCGGCCCCGGTGAGTGCCCAGGCGATTGTCGGCCGATCGCCGACCTGCCAGGCAGCGAGGTGATCGCCGGCTGGGAGTTCGGTGAGGGGCAAGGATCCATGGTCGTCGTGTTCCTGAGTGAGCCTCACAGCTGGTAGCGCTCGACCGCCCCACGCCACCGCGACCGGCTTCCAGGTCGCCCGCCGCCAAGACGGTGTGACGGGCGTGCCGACGCGTCAATGTGTGCCAGAGCCCGTTCGGTGACCAGCGGGTTACGCTGCAGTAAGTGCACAAAGGGCGTACGGGGGCGGCGCATGCGGTTCGGGATCCTGGGACCACTGCGGGTAGGCGGGGGCGAAGCCACCGTCACCGCAGGTCGGGATCGGACCGTGCTCGCCCTCCTGCTGCTGCGCGCCGGTCGTGTGGTGCCGTTCGACGAGCTGATCGACGCCGTCTGGGAGGACCGGCCGCCGGCCACCGCCCGGGCCCAACTACAGATCTGCGTGTCGCGACTGCGACAGCGCCTCGCGGTGCTGGGGTTGCCGCCGGACGTCATCGTCACCGATCCGGCCGGCTACGGCATCCGGGTCGCACCGGACGACCTCGACGCCGACATCTTCGGCCGGGGGGTGGACGCCGCGCGGGCCGCGGTCGCCGCCGGCCAGTCCGAGGAGGCGCGTCGCCACTACCGGGCCGCGCTGGCCCTCTGGCGGGGGCCGGCGCTCAGCGGCATTCCCAGCCGGAGCGTACGCCGGCGGGCGCTGGCCCTCGACGAGCAGCGACTGGCGGCGTTGGAGGAGCGCGTCGAGATCGAGCTGCGGCTGCGGCCGGCGACCGACCTGGTCGACGAGTTGGTCGAGAGCGTCGAGCGGAACCCGCTGCGGGAGCGGCTGCGCGGCCAGCTCATGCGGGCCCTCGCCGCGGTGGGCCGGCAGGCCGACGCACTCGCCGTCTACCGCGAGGGTCGCCGACTGTACGCCGAGGAGCTGGGCATCGAGCCCGGTCCGGAGTTGCAGGACCTGCACCAGCGGGTGCTCGCCGGCGATCTGGCCCTGGGGGTCGCGGAGCACCGGTCCACCGTGCCGGTCCGTTCGCTGCCGCGGGCGATACGTGACTTCACCGGCCGGCAGCAGACCGTGGTCCGGCTGGTGAAGGAGATCGAGGAGGACCGGGTCCGGGTCCAGCTCATCGACGGCATGGCCGGCAGCGGCAAGACCACGCTGGCGGTGCACCTGGCCGCAGCCCTCGGTGACCGCTACCCGGACGCGCATCTCTTCGTCGACCTGCACGGGCACAGCGAGCGCATGCCGTTGACCCCCTCGGCGGCGGTGGCGGTCCTGCTGCGCCAGCTCGGGGTGCCGCCGGAGCGGATGCCGCTGGATCTGGCCGACCGGTTGACGCTGTGGCGTACCGAGCTGGCCGGCCGCCGCGCGCTCGTGGTGCTCGACAACGCGGCCGACAGCGCGCAGGTCACGCCGCTGTTGCCGAACGGCCCGGACTGCCTCGTCCTCATCACGAGCCGCGGCCGACTGGTCGGCTTGGACGAGGGGCGCCCGTCGTCCCTGCCCGTGCTCGACCCGGAGGAGGCGGTGGAGCTGCTCGGCCGGATCGTCGGCCGGGACCGGGTCGCCGCCGAACCGGAGGCGGCTGCCGAGGTGGCGCGGCGCTGCGGGCACCTGCCGCTGGCGCTGCGGCTGGCGGCGGCCCGGCTGGCACACCGGCCCCGCTGGCGGGTCGCGGACCTGGCCGAACGGCTGGCCACCAGCCGGGACCCGCTGGCCGAGCTGGCCGCCGGGGAGCGTTCGGTCGGGCAGGCGTTCGCGCTCTCGTACGCCCAGGTGTCGCCCACGGCGCAGCGGATGCTGCGGCTGATCGGTCTGCCGCCGGGTGGCGGGTTCGACAACCGGGTGGCCGCCGCGCTGGCCGACATCCCCCTGGCCGAGGCGCAGGATCTCCTCGACGAGCTGGTGGACGCGCACCTGGTGGAGGAGGCCGACCCGGGCCGTTACCGGCTGCACGACCTGATCCGCGAGTACGCCCGGACGCTGCTCGTCGAGCCGGGCCGGGCCGGGGAGCGCCGGGCGGCCCTGGAACGGCTGCTGGACCATCATCTCGACGTGGCCTCGGCGATCTCCCGGACGATCGAGTCGGCGGGCAGCCTGCGGTCCCTGCCCGCCAACCCGCCGCGCCGGCCGGATCTGGTGGCCGCCACGCTGCCGCAGGGCCGGGCCTGGTTCGACGAGCACGCGGCGCTGTTGACCGCGCTGGTCCAGCTCGCCGAGGCGGAGGGCTTCCGGCGGCACTGCTGGCAGCTCGCCCGGGCATGCTGGCGGGCCAACTTCGACAGTGGACACCTGGACGACCTGCTGGAGACGCACACCGTCGGCCTGCGCGCGGCCGAGGCGCTCGGTGACGAGGCGGCGGTGGGCACCATCTACAACTACCTGTCCTCGGTCTACTACCGGCAGGCCCGGTTTCCCGAGGCCATCCGGTTGATGCGGCGGGCCCTGGAGATCCGCCGGCGGCTCGGGCTCCGCGACGAGATGCGGGTGTCGTTGTGGAACCTCGGGGTGTCCTACTCGGCGAACGGGGATCACCAGCAGGGGATGGAGTGCCTCGACACCGCGATGCAGATGATTCGCGGCGCCGACCACACGGCGGAGCTGGCCAACCTGATCAACAACGTGGCCTACGCGTTGCTGTCGGCCGGCCGCCACGCCGAGGCGCTGCGTCTCAGCCGGTCCCACCTGGTGTTGGCGCGGCAGAACGGGGACTTCCGGCAGTTGGCGAACGCGGTCGCGCACACCGGCATGATCCGGCACCGGATGGGTCACCTGGAGCCGGCCCAACGACTGCTGCGGGTCGCCCTGCGCCTCAAGAAGAAGTACGTCGGCCGGTACAGCGAGGCGGAGGTGCTCAACGAGATGGGCGCCCTCCAGCGGCGGGTCGGCCGGCCCGAGCGGGCGGCCGACCTGCACCGGGAGGCGTTGGTGGTGGTGACCGATTCCGGCGATCGGATCGGTCAGTGCGCCTCGCGCAACCTGCTCGCCCAGGCGCTGCTCGATCAGGGTGACGTGGCCAGCGCGCTCGACCTGCACCGCCGGGTGCTCGCTGACGCGACCCGGCTCGGGGCCCGCTACGAGCAGGCCCGTGCGCTGCACGGCTTGGCCCGGTGCCTGCGCGACACGGATGCCGGGCAGGCCCGCCGGTACGCCGGCCGGGCGCTGGTGTTGTTCCGGCAGATCGAGTCCCCGGGCCGGCGGGCGACCGAGGAGCTGTTGGCCGAGCTGGGCTGAGGCCCGCGTCGCTTTCCCTGCGTACCGGCCGGCGGCGCGGCAGGATGGTACGCGTGACGACTCCAGAGGCGACCGGTTACCGGATCGAACGTGACTCGATGGGCGAGGTGGAGGTGCCCGCCGAGGCGCTGTGGCGGGCGCAGACCCAGCGCGCGGTGCAGAACTTCCCGATCTCGGGGCGCGGGCTCGAACCGGCCCAGATCAAGGCGTTGGCCCAGATCAAGGGGGCGGCTGCCCAGGTCAACGGCGAGTTGGGCGTGATCGACGCGGACGTGGCCGAGGCGATCGCCACGGCCGCCGCGCACGTCGCCGCCGGGGGCTACGACGACCAGTTCCCGGTGGACGTGTTCCAGACCGGCTCCGGCACGTCGTCCAACATGAACACCAACGAGGTGATCGCGTCGCTGGCGAGCCGCGAGCTGGGCCGCGACGTGCACCCGAACGACCACGTGAACGCGTCGCAGTCCAGCAACGACGTGTTCCCGACCTCGATCCACCTGGCCGCCACCCAGTTCGTGGTGGAGGATCTGCTCCCGTCCCTGACGCAGCTCGCCATGGCGTTGGAGGCGAAGGCGGCCGAGTTCGAGACCGTGGTCAAGGCGGGCCGGACGCACCTGATGGACGCCACGCCGGTGACGCTCGGGCAGGAGTTCGGCGGGTACGCCGCCCAGGTCCGCTACGGCGTCGAGCGGCTGGAGTCGGCGCTGCCCCGGCTGGGCGAGCTGCCGCTCGGCGGCACCGCGGTGGGCACCGGCATCAACACCCCGCTCGGGTTCGCGGGCAAGGTGATCGGGCGGCTGCGGGACTCGACCGGCCTGCCGCTGTCCGAGGCACGCAACCACTTCGAGGCGCAGGGCGCGCGGGACGCGCTGGTGGAGACGTCCGGGCAGCTCCGCACCGTCGCGGTCGGCCTCTACAAGATCGCCAACGACGTACGCTGGATGGGTTCCGGTCCCCGCGCGGGCCTGCGCGAGCTGCGCATCCCCGACCTCCAGCCCGGCTCGTCGATCATGCCGGGCAAGGTCAACCCGGTGGTGGCCGAGGCGATGCGGCAGGTCTGCGCGCAGGTGATCGGCAACGATGCGGCGGTGGCCTTCGCCGGCTCGCAGGGCGACTTCGAGCTGAACGTGATGCTCCCGGTCATGGGCCGCAACCTGCTGGAGTCGATCAAGCTGATCGCCGCGTCCAGCCGGCTCTTCGCCGAGCGCCTGGTGGCCGGCCTGGTCGCGGACGCCGAGGTCTGCCTGGCGTACGCGGAGGGCTCGCCGTCGATCGTCACCCCGCTCAACCGCCATCTCGGGTACGACGAGGCCGCCTCGATCGCCAAGGAGGCGCTGGCCAAGCAGATCTCCATCCGCGAGGTGGTGATCTCGCGCGGGCACGTCGACTCGGGCAAGCTCACCGAGACCCAGTTGGACGAGGCGCTGGACCTGCTCCGGATGACGCACCCCTGAGGTCAGGGCATGGCCCGTCGTCGCGCCCAGCCGAGGAAGCAGATCTTGGTACGAAACGGCCCTCGGAGGGGCGCGATTCTTCCAAGATCTACCGCAACCCAGCCGCAACGGCCACACCCTGGCGGTAATTGCCTCGCCCCGGGCGACGGGTCGGCGGGATGATCCGACCGTGCCTGACGACGACGGGGTGTTGCGGGAGACCGGCCGGCTGACGCTGCGCCGGTTCACCATGGCCGACGTGGACCGACTGGTCGCGCTGGACGCCGACCCGGAGGTGATGCGGTTCCTCACCAACGGTGTGCCCACGCCGGCCGCGACGATCCGAGACGAGGTGCTGCCCCGGTTGCTCGCGCAGTACGGCCGGCATCCCGGGCTGGGTCGGTGGGCCGCGCTCGACCGGTTCACCGGGGAGTTCCTCGGCTGGCTGGCGCTCGATCCGTCCGACGACGGCGGCGAGGCGGAGTTGGGTTACCGGTTGCGCCGCGCGGTGTGGGGGCACGGGCTGGCCACCGAGGGCGCGCGGGCGCTGGTGCGGCAAGCGTTCGACACGGTCGGCGTGCGGCGGGTGTGGGCGCAGACGATGGCGGTGAACGACCGCTCCCGCGCGGTGATGGCCCGTGCCGGGTTGCGCTACGCCCGCACGTTCCACCTGGTCTTCGACGATCCGATTCCGGGTACGGAGCACGGCGAGGTGGAGTACGAGCTGCTCCGGGCGGACTGGCCCGCGATCCGTCAGGAGTGGGACGCCGCCCTGCGGGCCCGGTAGGCGCTGACCGCGGCCCGGTTGCCGCAGCCGGCGTCGCAGAACCGGCGGGACCGGTTCTTCGACAGGTCGACGAGCACGTTGTCGCAGTCGGGGTGGTCGCAGCGGCGCAGCCGGGTCAGCTCGCCGGAGCGGACCAGGTCGGCCACGGCCATCGCGGCCTCGACCGCCATCCGGGTGGCCAGCGGCGCGTCGCGGGGCACGGCGTGCAGATGGTACGGCTCGTCGTCGTGCCGGATGAGCTGCGGCAGGGCGTGCGACTCGCGGAGCAGCCCGTTGACGGTCTCCACCACCTCGTCGGTGTCGGCGTACCAGATCCGGCGCAGCCGGGGCCGCAGCGTGTGGACCTGGCGTAGTTCCGCCTCGGTGTGCTCGTGCCGGCCACTCCAGCCGTACGCGGTGAAGAACTCGTCGAGCGCGGTGACGTCCGGCAGGTCCTCCCGACCCGGGCCGGTGGTGTTCACCAGTGCGGCGGCGGCCACCAGCCCGCACTCGGTGTCATGAGCGAAAAGCAACTTGACTCCTGTCGGACGGCACCCCTAACGTCATCAGCGTAACGCTTCTTCACTCATGACCAGGGGAATGTCGATGCGCGAACGGTCCGGCACCGGGCTCGGCCTGGCCCTGCTCTCCGCGCTCACGTTCGCCACCTCGGGCACGTTCGCCCGACCGCTGATCACCGGTGAGTGGTCGGCGGTCGCCGTGGTGATCGCCCGGGTCGGCATCGCCGCGCTGGTGCTGGCCGTGCCCGCCCTGCTGGTGCTGCGCGGTCGCTGGCCGGTGCTGCGCCGCAACGCGCTCACCGTGGTGCTGTTCGGGCTGCTCGGGGTGGCCCTGGCCCAGGCATGCTTCTTCAACGCGGTCCGGTACCTCCCGGTCGGCGTGGCGCTGCTGCTGGAATACCTCGGCATCGTGCTGGTGGTCGGCTGGATGTGGCTGGTCCACGGCCAGCGACCCCGGGTGCTGACCGTGGCGGGCTCGCTCACCGCGCTGGCCGGGTTGGTGTTCGTCCTCGACCTCACCGGCGCCGGTCGGCTCGACCCGGCCGGCGTGCTCTGGGGGCTCGGCGCCGGCGTGGGGCTGGCCGGCTACTACGTCATCGCCGGCCGTGTCGACGCCGAACTGCCCTCGGCGGTGATGGCCAGCGGTGGCATGGCCGTCGGCGCCGTGGCGCTGCTGCTGCTCGGTGGGCTGGGGGTGCTCCCACTGGCTGCCGGCACCGCCGACGTCAGCTTCGCCGGGCACCGGGTGAGCTGGCTGGTGCCGATCGTCGGGCTGTCGCTGATCGCCGCCGTGGTCGCATACCTGGCCGGGGTCGCCGGGGCGCGGCTGCTCGGCGCCCGGCTCTCCTCCTTCGTCGGGTTGACCGAGGTGATGTTCGCGGTGCTGATCGCCTGGTTGGTGCTGAACGAGCTGCCGAGCGCGATCCAACTGGTCGGCGGCGTGCTCATCGTCGGCGGTGTCGCGCTGGTCCGGGTGGACGAGCTGCGGGCCGGCCCCGGGGAGGCGTCACCGGCCCCGGCCGGGGCGGCGCTGGTCGGTGAGCGGTGACCGCACCCCGGACCGCCGTCGTCTTCGACGCCGACGAGACCCTTGTCGACCTGCGCCCGGCGGTCACCGGCGCGCTGGTGGCCGTACTCGAGGAGATGCGGCGGTGGACCCCGGCGGCGGCCGAGGTGTCGCTCGCGGACCTGGAGGGGGACTGGGGTGCGGTCTTCGGCGCGCTCAGCGCGGCCCCGGTCGGGGAGATCCGCCGCGCCGCGCTGGCCCGGTCGCTGACCCGGGCCGGGCTGGACGCCCACCTGGACGAGTTCGCGGCGCTCTTCTTCGCCCGCCGGTACGCCCTGAGCCGGCCGTTCCCCGACGTGCTGCCGGCGCTGGCCGCGTTGCGCCCGCACCACCTGCTGGGCTTCGCCACCAACGGCAACAGCCGCGCGGAACGCTGCGGCCTCGACGGCCGGTTCGCCTTCGCCCTGTACGCGCACGAGGGTGGCCTGCCGAAGAAGCCGGCACCGGCGTTCTTCGCCGCCGTGGTGGCTGCCGCCGGGCTGCCCGCCACCCGGATCGTCCACGTCGGCGACTCGCCGGAACATGACGTGGTCGCCGCCCAGCGCGCCGGCCTGCGGGCCGTCTGGCTCAACCGGGCCGGACTGCCCCGGCCGGCCGGCCTCGAACCCGACGCCGAGGTGTCCACGCTGGCCGAGCTGCCCGGGGTGATCGCCGCGTTGACGAGCGCGAATGCCTGATTGTGGCGTATTCCGGGCGCACACCTGGCGAAACCCGCTCCCGTGATGTGGGATGACTGCCACGTCCCTCAACGAGAGGATCTGAATGTGGTGAGCAAGCGCTTCACCGCCGGTGCGGTCGCGGTCGCGGCCTCGCTGGCACTCACGGTGACCGGTCTGGGGGTTCCGGCGACGGCCGCGCCGACCAGCACCCGGACCTTCACCGTGCTGGCGGAGAGCGGCGTCTCCACCGACGCCGCGATCGCCGCGATCAAGGCGGCCGGCGGCACTGTCGTCTCCCGCACCGACGACGTCGGCCTGTTCCAGGTGCGCAGCGACCGGGCGGACTTCGCCAGCCGCGCCACCGCGGCCGGCGCGCTCCTCGGCGCCGCCGAGGAGAAGGCGATCGGCCGCAAGCCCAAGCTCGACCGGGTCGAGCAGGAGCACCTGGTGGCCGCCGCCGCGGCCAAGGGCAAGGTCGCCAAGGGCAACGCCAAGAAGATGGACCCGCTGGACGACAAGCTCTGGGGCCTGGACATGATCCGGGCCGACCAGGCGCGCAAGATCGAGCCGGGCGACCGCCGGGTCACCGTCGGCGTCCTGGACACCGGCGTCGACGCCAGCCAGCCCGACCTGGCCCCGAACTTCAACTGGGCGCTGTCCCGCAACTTCGCGCCGGACATCCCCGACGTCGACGGCCCGTGCGAGGTGGCGAGCTGCCTCGACCCGGTCGGCACCGACGACGGCGGTCACGGCACCCACGTGGCCGGCACGATCGGCGCCGCCGCCAACGGCTTCGGCCTCTCCGGCGTGGCCCCGAAGGTCTCCCTGGTCGAGCTGAAGGGCGGCCAGGACAGCGGCTACTTCTTCCTCAACCCGGTGGTCAACGCGCTGGTGCACGCCGGCCGTTCCGGGCTCGACGTGGTCAACATGTCCTTCTACGTCGACCCGTGGCTCTACAACTGCACCGCCAACCCGGCCGACAACCCGGAGCAGCAGGCCGAGCAGCGGACCATCATCGAGGCCATGAAGCGGGCGCTGACCTTCGCCCACCGCAAGGGCGTCACGCTGGTCGGCTCGCTCGGCAACAACAACGAGGACCTGGGCGCCCCGCGGACCGACGAGAGCAGCCCGGACTACGGTGACACCCCGCCGTACCCGCGCCCGATCGACAACGCGAGCTGCTGGGACCTGCCGGTCGAGGGCCCGCACGTGATCGGCGTCTCGGCGGTCGGCCCGTCCGGCAAGAAGGCCGACTACTCGAACTACGGCACCGAGCAGATCTCGGTGGCGGCGCCGGGTGGTTGGTTCCGGGACGGCTTCGGCACCGACACCTACCGCACCGACGCCAACATGATCCTCTCCACGTACCCGAAGAAGGTGCTCCAGGAGGAGGGGTCGGTCGACGAGGACGGCAACATCGTGGCCGGCTTCGAGGACTCGGTGTTCAAGCAGTGCACGGCCAAGGGTGAGTGCGGCTACTACACCTACCTCCAGGGCACGTCGATGGCGTCCCCGCACGTCTCCGGCGTGGCCGCGCTGATCGTCAGCCGGTACGGCAAGCAGCAGGGCCGCAACGGCTACGGCATGGCGCCGGACCAGGTCGAGCAGCACCTCTACCGGACGGCGGCCGAGCACGCCTGCCCGGAGCCGCGGCTCCAGACCTACACCAACGAGGGCCGGGACGAGACGTACAACGCGTACTGCGCGGGTTCGTTGAACTTCAACGGCTTCTACGGCTACGGCATCGTCGACGCCTTCGCCGCGGTGAAGACGCCGCTGAAGCCCAACGCGCGGCCGTAACGACATTCGCGGTTCCGAGAAGCCCGGGCGACGTACGTCGCCCGGGCTTCTCCGTGTCGGCGATTGCACACAGTGGTCTTCCCGCCGGTCGCTGTCCGGTTGGTGCGAAATGGCATTTGTGCAGCTCAAACCCCCGGTGAGGGCCGAAGGTCCCTTCCATTGACCGACCTCTTCGACTCGAATTATCACCGAGAGTGATCATTGGGTCGACGGGCTGTGGTGCCGCGGCGGCCCTCGGCGAGGAGGAGAACCATGTCCGAGGAGACCATCCGCAAGGCTGCCATCCCGAAGCAGAACGCGGCCGAGGAGCCGGCGCTCGGCCCCGGCGACCCGCCCGACTACTTCGGATTCACGCCCAACTACGCCAACACCGCGCTCCCGACCGTCGTCGGCGGCGTGGTGCAGCCGGGCACCGGCGTCCGCAAGTTCGTCGACTCGCTGCCCGGCGTCGGGCCGAACAACGCCAACGACCTCAACCACTACATCCCGGTGGCGGTGCCCGACACCATCACCTACCCCGGAAGCGACTACTACGAGATCTGCGTCCAGGACTACGGCAAGATGTTCAACCGGGACCTCGCGCCCCCCACCCGCCTGCGCGGATATCGGCAGGTCAACAACGGCACCGACCCCAGCGGGCACAACACCATCGCGCCGCCGGTCCGCCCCTACTACTGCGGGCCGCTCATCTACGCCCGCCGGAATCGGCCGGTGCGGATCAAGTTCCTCAACCTGCTGCCCACCGGCGCGGCCGGCAAGCTGTTCCTGCCCGTCGACACCACCCTCACCGGCGCCGGCACCGGCCCGTTGAACAACACCGAGCTCTACACGCAGAACCGCGCCGTGATGCACATGCACGGTTCCGAGACGCCGTGGATCAGCGACGGCACCCCGCTCCAGTGGTTCACTCCGGCCGGGGAGGTGACGTCCTACCCGCGCGGCGCCAGCTACGCCAACGTGCCGGACATGCCCGACCCCGGACCGGGCGCGGTCACGCTCTACTTCCCGATGCAGCAGAGCGCCCGGATGATGTGGTATCACGACCACACCGAGGGCATCACCCGCCTCACCCCGTACAGCGGGCAGTTCGCGCTCCTGATCCTCCAGGACCCGGTCGAACAGCAGATGGTGACCGACGGGGTCATCCCGCCCGGCGACCTCCCCCTGGTCATCCAGGACAAGACGTTCGTGCCGCCACCGGCCCAGCTCGCCCGGCAGGACCCGACGTGGGACACCGTCAACTGGGGCGGGCAGAGCAGCCTGTGGATGCCGCACGTCTACATGCCCAACCAGAACCCGTACAACGCCGCCGGTGCCAACCCGATGGGCCGCTGGGACTACGGGCCGTGGTTCTGGCCACCGTTCACCGGCATCCAGCAGGGCCCGGTGCCCAACCCGTACTACGACCCGGTCACCCGGCCCTGGGAGCCGCCGGTGCAGCCCGGCACACCGCTGCCCACCATCACGGAGGAGGCGTTCATGGACACCCCGGTCGTGAACGGCTGCGCCTACCCGACGTTGCAGGTCGAGCCGAAGGCGTACCGGTTCCGGATCCTGAATGCCTGCAACGACCGGGCGCTCAACCTCCAGCTCTACCACGCCGCCTCGAACGGCACGATGTGGAAGCCGGACGGCACGTTGAACGACGGCGCCGCCGGCGAGGTGCCGATGGTCGAGGCGTGCCCGAACCCGGCCTTCCCGCCCACCTGGCCCACGGACGGTCGCGAGGGCGGCGTGCCCGACCCGGCCGCCGTCGGCCCGGACTGGATCCAGATCGGCAACGAGGGCGGGCTCCTGCCGGAGGTCGCCATCATCCCGCCCCAGCCCATCAACTACGAGTACGACCGCCGCTCGATCACGGTGCTCAACGTCTCCGACCACTCGCTGCTGATCGGGCCGGCCGAACGCGCGGACGTGATCGTCGACTTCTCCACCGTCGCACCCGGTTCGACGCTCATCCTCTACAACGACGCCCCGGCGGCGATGCCGGCCTACGACACCCGGTACGACTACTACACCGGGGACCCGGACCAGACCGACACCGGCGGGGCACCCACCACCCAGCCCGGCTACGGCCCGAACACCCGCACGCTCATGCAGATCCGCGTCGTGGGCACGCCGGCCGCGCCGTTCGACCTGGCCCGGCTCCGGACGCGACTGCCCCAGGCGTACGGGCAGAGCCAGCCCAAGCCGATCGTGCCGGAGGAGGCGTACAACGCCGCGTTCGGCACCAACTCCACCAACCACTACGTGGCGATCCAGGACACCACCATCACCTACGTCCCGCTGGGCGGCACCACCCCGGTCACCCTCGACCTTCAGCCGAAGGCGATCGTCGAGGAGTTCGACCCGGTCTACGGGCGGATGTTGCCGACGCTCGGCGTCGAGCTGCCCAAGACCAGCGCGTTCATCCAGACCACGATCCCGCTCGGCTACATCGACCCGCCGACCGAGATCCTCTCCATGTCCAACCTGGCCACCCCGGTCGGCTCGGCCGGTGACGGCACCCAGATCTGGAAGATCACGCACAACGGGGTGGACACCCACTTCGTCCACTTCCACTACTTCAACGTCCAACTGGTCAACCGGGTCGGCTGGGACGGCGTCTACAAGCCGCCGGACGCCAACGAGGTCGGCTGGAAGGAAACCGTGCGGATGAACCCGTTGGAGGACTGCATCGTCGCCATGCGGCCCGCGCTGCCGGTCAACCTGCCGTTCAAGGTCGGCGACAGCGTCCGGCTGCTCGACCCGACGCAGCCCCCCGGCACCACCAACGGCTTCACGCAGATCGACCCACAGACCGGCGACCCGGCCGTGGTCACCAACGAGCCCTACAACTTCGGCTGGGAGTACGTCTGGCACTGCCACATGGTCGACCACGAGGACTTCGACATGATGCGGCCGATGGTGATCCGGGTGTCCCCGGCGCCACCCACCAACCTGACCGCGACCGTCAACGCCGGCTCGGCCACCGTCCCACCCGCGATCGTGCTGAACTGGACAAACCCCACCGGGCTGCCGGCCGCCACCCAGGTCGTCGTGCAGCGCTCGACCAACTCCTCCTTCACCGCCGGGCTCACCACGGTCACCCTGGCGGCGGGTGCCACCACCTATTCCGACACCACCGCGGTGCCCGGTGTCACCTACTTCTACCGGGTCCGGCGGGAGAACAGCGCCAGCTATTCCGCCTGGTCGAACACCGCCTCCGGGGTGACCAGCCTGACCGCCCCGACGAACCTGACCGCCACCCAACCCGGCAACAGCCCGGTGCGGGTGACCCTGAGCTGGATCAACCGGTCGTACTCGACCTCGGTCGAACTCCAGCGCGCGACCAACCCCGCCTTCACCACCGGGCTGACCACCGTCACCCTGGCCGCCAACGCGACCAGCTACACCGACACCACGGTCGTGGCCGGCACCACCTACTACTACCGGGTGCGCACCGTCTATCTCGGCGTCGGCTCGCCCTGGTCGAACACCGCCACGATCGCCGTCGGCGGGCCGCCGGCCGCCCCGACGAACCTCGCCGGCACCGCCGTCGCCGTGGCCGGCGGCACCGCGACCGTGAACCTCACCTGGCAGGAGAGCGCCAGCAGCGTGGTCACCAGCTTCGTGCTCCAGCGGGCGACCAATGTGGCGTTCACCGCCAACCTGGCCACCTTCACCCTGGGCGGAAGCGCCCGGAGCTACAGCGACACCGGCCGGGCCCGGTCCACCACCTACTACTACCGGATCCAGGCGGTGAACTCGTTCGGCAGCTCGGCGTTCAGCGGCACCATCGCCGTGACCACGCCGGCCTGACCGGAACCGGTGCGGCGGCGTCCGGATCTCCCGGGCGTCGCCGCCTGTCCGAGTGGTGAGGCGACACCGGCGAGGTGGCGCGACGGGGTGCGCGTGTTCGGACCGGTGCGCCGGAGTGGAGAGGTCACGGACGCCAGCCGCGGGCCACCAGCGCGGCGCGGATCTCGCGGACCAGGGCGGGGAACTCCTGGCGCAGGCGTCGACCGGTCACGTGCAGCACCAGCCAGCCAGCCCTCACGAACTGGTTGAGCCGACACCGGTCGAGGTGCATCCGATCGGGATCCGCGTGCCACCGACCGTCGTACTCGACCGCCACGCGGAACTCCGGCCACGCCAGGTCGGGATGCAGGACAGGGCCGGCCGGCACGCGTACCGGGTGCTGTGCCACCGGGCGCGGCAGACCGGCGAGCACGAGCCGCACCCGCAGATGTGACTCGGGCGGTGACTGGGCGCATCCGTCGGTCAGGCCGAACACCCAGGACGCCCGCCGGCCGCCCGGACGGCCGGCGTTCCGCGCCGCCTCGGTGGCGAGCCCGGCCGGGCTGACCGCACGGATGCGCAGCAGCCCGTCGATGATGCCGACGGCACGAACGGGATCGGCCCAGACCGCCGTCTCCCAGGCGCAGGCGACGGGTGCGGTGCGGGGCGGCGGCCCGGCCGGACCGGGCGGCCTCGGGTCCGGTGGCCCGGCCGGGGCGGGTGTTCTCGGGTCCGGCGGCCCGGCCAGGTGGGGCGTTCTCAGGTTCGGTGGCCCGGCCGGGGCGGGTGGTCTCATCAGTTCCGGGGGACCGGTCGGTCCGGCCGGCGATCCGGGGGGAGTCGTCGGACCGGCCGGACGCGGCGGGCGGTGCCGAACCGGCGGCCGGCCCGGGTCCACCGCGTCGGGTGGCCGGACGGCCGGGAGTCGTCTGCCCGCGCCGCGCCGAGTGGTCGTGCCGGTCGACATGGCGGCGCGTGCCGGCATCGGGCCGAAGCCGGTCGGCGCGGCGGTGCTCGTCGGTGCCGTGGCGGTGCCGGCGGGGACCAGCAGGCCGCTGCGGGTGCTGGACACCGGGGCGTGGTGCACCCGGACGCCGGGTTGGGAGTCGGCTCGGACCGTGGCCGGTAGCAGGACGTGCACGTCGTCGGTGAAGTCGGCGGCGTGCTCGACCCCGTGCAGGCAGGCCGCCGACGGTCCGGCGATCAACGTGCCGGGCGGCATGCGGAGCAACACGGCGCGGCAGGCCAGCTCGTGGTCGCGGTCGAGGCGGGCGTCGGCGTAGACGTCATGCCGGAGTCGGAGCCAGGACGCGCCCCGGAGGTGGTGGCGCGAGAGAAGGCCGCGCCGGACCGCGTCCGAGCCACGAAAGACCTGCCAGGCCAACTGCGGCGGGCGATGAGGGTGAGGTGGCATACGGCAAGCGTGGGGCTCCGAGGCGGCTGTCGACACCCCTGTGGACAACCACCACGGCCGAGTCCGTACCACGCCTGTGGACAGCCCCCACCGACACCCGCGATGTGCTAGGGACCTGCACCCGTTCCCCGAAACGCGCCGCGGCGCGGAGCGACGCCGTTCCGGCGAGATGGGCGTATCCGCGGCGGGTGGCGCCGTCATTTCGCCGAGGTGGGCATATACGACCCGGGCGGATGCCGCCACTTCCCCGAGCGTGTCTCATCTTGTTTGTGCTGGTGAGGGGGTCTTGACGGTGGTGTGGTGGGTGTCGAGTCGCTGACCAGGGGTGTGTTGATCTCCGCGGTGATCATCTGCCGGGTGTTGGTCGGTGTGTGGGCGTGGCATCCGGGCATGAAGGGAGCCCTCGGCGAGGATCGCTGGTCGTGACACACATCGATCTGCCCGCCGAGGGCACGGCATTGGTCTATCAGGCCCGGTTGCCGTTGTCGACCCAGACCCTCACGATCGCCGGACAGGCCCTGCGGCGCCACCGTCGCGAGGTGAGGTCACGGTGGCGCAAGCTGCCCGACCTGACCTGCGTCCTGATTGTTCTCGCGGTGCTACGCAAGGGAGAACGACCGGCTGATCTCGCCGCCGCGTACCGGGTGTCGCATCACAGCGTGCGCCGCTGGGTCAGACAGGTCGTCGGTGTCCTGGCACGTAGCGCGCCCCGCCTGGACCGAGTCCTGGCCGCCCGGCGCGCCAACGAGGATCCGGTGTTACTGCTCGACGGGACCTGCATCCCGGTGCACAGCCCGGCCGGCAGAGCCGAGAAACGGTTCTGGTGCCCGAAACACAAGACCCACCACCTGCGGGTGATCACCGTGACCGACCAGCACGGCCGGCTGCTGTGGGCCTCCGCGGCGCAACCAGCACGACTGCACGAGGCCACCCACGCCAAACGCCTAAGCCTGCCCCCACGACTACGCCGACACCACCTGGCGGTCATCTGCGACCGGTTCCACACCCGCCTCGACGACCAACCCGACACCGACCCCACCGTCATCGTCGGCCGCCGCGCCAGCCGCAACCACAAACTCACCCCCGCCGAGAAAAACACCAACGCGATCATCGCCCGCGAACGCGTCGCCAACGAACACGCCCACGCCCACCTGAAGAACTGGCGCATCCTGCACCGACTCCGCCGCGACTGGCGCGCCCACGCCACCACCCTGGTCCGAGCACTGCTCGTCCTCACCCACGCCCAGATCGCCCGCTGAGCCTGCACCAGGCAAACGATCAACCATGAGATCAACAACCCACCGACCAGCCAGGAAACACCTCACACCACCACGGCAACACCTCCCGACCAGCACAAACAGGATGAGACAAGCTCCCCGAACTTGCGCCAGCCCGCCAGCCCGCCAGCCAGCCCACCCCACAGGCCCGGCCGCCCGGCGGGGCGGGCGCGGTCAGCAGAGCGCGGCGGCGACCGCCTCGGCGGCGGCGGTCACCTGGGCGCCGACCTCGGTCACGTCGAGCGGGGTCAGCGAGACCACGCCGACGCTGCCCTCCAGGCCCGGCACGCCCAGCACCGGCGCCGCCACCCCGTACGCCCCGGACTGGAGTTCCCCGCTGGTGCTCACCGGGCCGGACTCGCCGGCCCGCCCGGCCAGCACGGCCCGGCCGGCCGCGCCCCGCTCCAACGGGTGCCGGGAACCGGTCCGGTACGCCACGTGGAACGCGGTCCAGCTCGGCTCGACCACGGCCAGCGCGACCCCCTCGCCGCCCTCCACCACGGTCAGGTGGGCGGTCGCGCCGGTCCGCTCGGCGAGCCGGCGCAGCGCCGGCAGCGCGCCCTCGGCGAGCAGCGGCTGCGCGCGGCGGGCCAGGTGCAGCACGCCCATACCGAGCCGCAGCCGGCCCTCGCCGTCGCGCCGCAGCATGCCGTGCGCGGTCAACGCGCCGACCAGCCGGTAGACGGCCGCCCGGCCGATGCCGAGCCGGTGCGCGGCCTCGGTGACGGTCAGCCCGCCCGGCGCGTCCGCGACGAGGTGCAGCAGGCGCAGACCCCGGTCCAGGGTCTGCGCGGTCTCTCCCGGGCGTGCCGCCGTGTCCACAGCACGCAGCGTACGACCCGGCTCGGGCCAACCCGGAAATGTGTGGAGGGCTACCCTTGGGAGGTGACGCTACGCCTGTATGACACCGCCACCCGATCGGTGCGGGACTTCGTCCCGCGGGAAGCCGGCAAGGTGGGGGTCTACCTGTGTGGTCTCACGCTCCAGGCGCCCCCGCACATCGGCCACCTTCGCTCCGGCGTCAACTACGACGTGCTGCGTCGCTGGCTGCTGGGCAACGGGTTCGAGGTCACGTTCATCCGCAACCTGACCGACATCGACGACAAGGTGCTGGCCAAGGCCATCGAGCAGGGTCGGCCGTTCTGGTCGATCGCGTACGCCAACGAGCAGATCCTCACCGCCTCCTACCGGGCGTTGAACGTGCTGCCGCCGACCTACGAGCCGCGGGCCACCGGTCACATTCCGGAGATGCACGAGCTGATCGCCCGACTGATCGAGACCGGGCACGCCTACCCGGCCACCGACGGCTCCGGCGACGTCTACTTCGACGTGGCGTCCTGGCCGGCGTACGGCGCACTGTCCGGGCAGGCCCCGGCCGACATGCAGCCGGCCGGCGACGCCCCCGACCGGGGCAAGCGCGACCCGCGTGACTTCGCGCTCTGGAAGGGCGTCAAGCCGGGCGAGCCGACCGAGGCCGCCTGGCCGTCGCCGTGGGGCCGCGGCCGGCCCGGCTGGCACATCGAGTGCTCGGCGATGTGCTGGCGTTACCTGGGCGCCGAGTTCGACATCCACGGCGGCGGGCTCGACCTGACGTTCCCGCACCACGAGAACGAGATCGCCCAGTCGCAGGCCGCCGACCTGCCGTTCGCCCGCTACTGGGTGCACCACGGCCTGCTCGGCATCGGCGGCACCAAGATGGGCAAGTCGCTCGGCAACACGCTCGACCTCGACTACGTGGCCTCGCTCGGGGTGCGCCCGGTGGAGCTGCGCTACTACTACGCCGCCGCGCACTACCGGTCCCGCATCGACTACTCCGAGGACGCGCTGCGCGAGGCCGCGGTCGCGTACCGGAGGATCGAGGGCTTCGTGCAGCGGGCGGTCGAGCGGGTCGGCGTGGGCCGACCCGGTGAGCTGCCCGCCGGGTTCGTGGCGGCGATGGACGACGACCTCAACACCTCGGCGGCGCTCGCCGTGCTGCACGAGGTCGTCCGGGACGGCAACACCGCGCTGAGCGGCGGCGACGATGTGACCGTCCGCACGACGCTGGCCGCCACGCGGGCGATGCTGGATATCCTCGGCGTCGACCCCCTGGATCCGGCCTGGACCGGTGGCGACCGCACGGACGACCTGCGCGGCGTGGTGGACTCACTCATCGCGTTGGCCCTGGAGCAGCGCGCGCAGGCCCGTGGCCGCAAGGACTGGGCCGCCGCCGACGCGGTCCGTGACCAGCTCAAGCAGGCCGGGGTGGTCGTCGAGGACACCCCCCAGGGCCCGCGTTGGACTATTGGAGAGCAGGACTGATGGCCGGCAACTCGCAGCGCCGTGGCCGGCGACTGACGCCGAAGGCGGGCGCCCCCAAGGGCACCGGTGGCAAGAACAAGGACTCCCTGGCCGGCCGGGGGCGCACCCTCCCGGCCGACGAGCGTCCCTGGCACAAGGCCTACTCGGGCACCGAGAAGCTGCCCCAGCGCACCGCCTGGAAGCAGGACAAGGAGCGCCGCGCCGCGGCCGAGGAGGGCCGCGCGCCCAAGATCGGCCAGCCCGGCAGCAAGGACACCACCTGGGGCAGGGGCGGCGGTCGGGGCGTACCCACCGCCAAGGGCCGCAGCGGCGGCAAGCCGGGCGGCCGGTCCGGCGGGCCCCGGGTCTCCCCGGGGCGCAAGTCGAACCCGGCGAAGGACAGCCCCGAGCTGCTCGTCGGCCGGAACCCGGTGCTGGAGTCGCTGCGCGCCCAGGTGCCGGCGACCGCGCTCTACACCGCGCAGGGCATCGACATGGACGACCGGGTCAAGGAGATCGTCCGCACCGCCGCCGACCGGGGCATCGCGATCCTCGAGGTGAGCCGCGCCGAGCTGGACCGGATGACCGGCGGGGTGCTGCACCAGGGCGTCGGCCTCCAGGTGCCGCCGTTCGCCTACGAGTCGTTCGACGACCTGGTCACCGCCGCGCTGGAGCAGGCCGCCCCGCTGCTTGTCGCGCTGGACGGGGTCACCGACCCGCGTAACCTCGGCGCGGTGATCCGGTCGGCCGCCGCGTTCGGCGCGCAGGGTGTCTTCGTGCCCGAGCGGCGGGCCGCCGGGATCACCGCGACCGCCTGGCGGACCAGCGCCGGCGCGGCCGCGCGCGTTCCGGTCGCCCAGGTCACCAACCTGACCCGGTCGCTGAAGGCGTGCAAGGAGGCCGGCTTCATCGTGGTCGGCCTGGACGCCGACGGGCAGACCGACCTGTACGACCTGGAGGCCGCGGTCGGCCCGCTTGTCGTGGTGGTCGGCTCGGAGGGGCGCGGGCTGTCCCGCCTGGTCGGCGAGACCTGCGACCTGACCGTCAGCATTCCGATGATCTCCGACGTGGAGTCGCTCAACGCGAGCGTCGCCGCCGCGGTCACGCTCGCCGAGGTCGCCCGCCGCCGCGCGGTCGAGGGCTGACCCGCAAGCACGAAAAAGGGGCGGTCCGCCGTGGCGGGCCGCCCCTTTTACTTCGCGTACGTCAGATCCGCTGGCCGGTGGTGGCGTGGAAGGCGTGGCTGCGGCCGGGGCGCGGCTTGACGAACACGGTGTCGCCCATGTTCGGCATGCTGCGCCGGTCGGTGCGGACCACGAACCGCTCGTTGTGGCCCTCCAGCGCGGCGTGGCCGTAGATGTTGGCGTCGGAGCCCAGGTCCTCGACCAGCTCGACCACGACCGGCATGCCGCCCTCGGACGGGCTCACCAGGTCGCAGTCCTCCGGGCGGAAGCCGACGGTGACCTTGCCGTCGCCGCCCTCGCCGCGGGCCGCCTCGATCTGCTCGCGGGTCAGCGGCATGATCATCTCGGCGAACACGCCGCCCTGGTCGGTCAGCTTCACCGTCTTGATGTTCATGGCCGGGGAGCCCATGAAGCCGGCGACGAAGACGTTGGCCGGGGTGTCGTAGAGCGCCCGCGGCGTGTCCACCTGCTGGAGCACACCGTCCAGCATGACCGCCACCCGGTGACCCATGGTCATGGCCTCGACCTGGTCGTGGGTGACGTAGACGGTGGTGACGCCGAGCTTCGCCTGGAGCGAGGCGATCTGGGTACGGGTCTGCACACGCAGCTTGGCGTCGAGGTTCGACAGCGGCTCGTCCATGAGGAAGACCTGCGGCTCGCGGACGATCGCGCGACCCATGGCGACCCGCTGGCGCTGACCGCCGGAGAGCGCCTTCGGCTTGCGGCTGAGGAACTCCTCGAGCTGGAGCAGCCCGGCCGCCTCCTTGACCCGCCGGTCGATCTCCGACTTCGAGGTCTTGCGCAGCTTGAGCGCGAACGCCATGTTCTCGTACACCGTCATGTGCGGGTAGAGCGCGTAGTTCTGGAAGACCATCGCGATGTCGCGGGCCTTCGGCGGGAGGTGGGTGACGTCCCGGTCGTCGATGTAGATGGCGCCGTCGTCGACGTCCTCCAGGCCGGCGAGCATCCGCAGGCTGGTGGACTTGCCGCAGCCGGACGGGCCGACCAGGACGAGGAACTCCCCGTCACCGATCTGGAGGTCGAGCTGGTTGACGGCGGGGCGCTCGGTGCCCGGATAGATCCGGGACGCCTTCGCGTAGGTGACCGTAGCCATGATGAAGCGCTTCCTTTCACCGGCAGGAACGTGCCGGACGATCCGAGTGAAGGAGCGACCGGCACCCAGGGTGCCGGCCAACGGGAGCGTCGCCCGGGCAGCCGAGGCCGGCCGGAGTGTCGTCCGTGTCACTGCACCGTAAACGGCTTTCGCGTTCGTGCCAAGACGAGACGCAGCGGGTGGGACGGACGGCATACACATTTCGGTCAGTCGAGCACTGAGAGGCATCAATCTCCCCGCTGTGAGCGCTATCAGTGGACGATCGGCCGGCCGACCCGGTGAGGTAACTGACGTTTTCCGTGCTCGGGAGCCCTGCCAGGCGGGATTTCCCGAGCCCAGTCGCTATGCTGAGCCCGTCACACGCGCCCCTGTAGCTCAGCTGGCCAGAGCACTCGCCTTGTAAGCGAGATGTCGCCGGTTCGATCCCGGCCGGGGGCTCCAATTCCACAGGACGTTCCCCGGCCGACAGCGCTCGCACGACGGTCAGCCGGTGGCGTCCCGGGTGCCGGTGGTGATCGGCGCGGGCCGGAAGCCTTTGACGATCAGATAGACGCCCAGCGAGAACTCCCACACCGCGATCGGGAGGGCCGCGATCGCGGTCACCGGGGACAGCCGGTCCCAGAGGTCGAAGAGCACGCCGATGTCGGCGGCGACGAGCAGGGGCGCCCCGACGAGCCCGAGCAGCGGCAGAACACGCGGGACGAGGCGGGACTGGTACAGCAGGGATCCCAGTAACAGCGCGTTCACGGCCGGCATGAGGCTCTGGCTGAGCAGGAACATCGAGTCGTAGAGAGCGACAAGCGCCTGGCCGGTGACCAGCGCGTCAGCTCCGGCGCCGGCCCGGCGCAGGGCCACGACCGTCAGCAGGCTGGCGACGCCGACGAAGATGCCGCCGGCTTCGAGGACCCGGGCCGCGACGAAACCCAACGCCCGCGCCTCGCCCTGTCGCCGGAGCACGGGGAACAGCGCGACGGCTGTGCCGATGCAGGCGAGCGCGACGATCACCTCAAGGACGCCGCCGGCCACGACCGGGGTCTCCGACGTGCTGCCGACGAGGTAGTCCGCCTCGCGCACCGGGGCGTACAGGGTGAGGGTCGGGATCGAGGCGAAGGTGAGCACGTAGCACCCGCCCGCGACGAGTGAGGTCTTCCGCAGTGCGTCCATGGCGGCTCCGTCCGGCGCGATCGGTCAATCGACGGATGTCACGCTTTCACCCTGCTGCGGATCGGCGCGTCGGCGGATCGGCCGCTCGGGCAGTCCTCGCCGCGTCATCGGGTGGAACGATGAGTGGTGTTAACAGGGGGCCCCTCCTCTGCAGAATGCGTTAACAGGGTGCCCTTCCTTGCACAGCGGGAGGTGGGATGAGTCGGGCGGTGGAGGAGTCGAACCGGGCGATGCTGCGCGCCCGGGACGCGATGGACCGGGCGTACGCGCAGCCGCTGGACATTCCCGCGTTGGCCCGGATCGCGTACGTCTCCGAGGCGCACTTCATCCGCACGTTCCGGGCCACGTTCGGCGAGACGCCGCACCGCTACCTGCAACGCCGCCGGATCGAGCGGGCCATGTACCTCCTGGTGCGCACCGCGGAACCGGTCACCGAGATCTGCCACCTGGTCGGGTTCGGCAGCCTCGGCACGTTCAGCCGGACGTTCCACGACATCGTCGGTGAGTCCCCGTCGGCCTACCGGCGTCGCAAGGCCGCCCCGGCCGACGTGCCGAGCTGCTTCACCAGGGCATGGATGCGCCCGAGCGCCGCCGCGGGCCGCGACGCGAAACGTGCAGTTTTGGATAAGCAGCAGGCCGGGGGCCTGCTCTAGCGTCCTCGTCATGACGATGACTTCGATCTCCCGCTCTCAGATCTATGTGCTCGACCAGGACGAGGCCCTCGACTTCTACGTCGGCAAGCTGGGCATGGAGGTGAACACCGACCAGGATCTCGGCTTCATGCGGTGGCTCACGGTCAACGTGCCGGGCGACCCCGGCCGGGAGATCCTGTTGGAGAAGCCCGGCCCGCCGGCGCTGGACCCGAAGACCGCGGAGCAGGTCCGGGAGCTGCTCACCAAGGGCGCCACCGGCGGTTTCCTGTTCCTCACCACCGACGACGCGCACCAGACGTACGCGGACCTCGTGGCCAAGGGCGTGGAGGTCACCGACGAGCCGACCGACCGGCCGTACGGGATCGACTTCGGCATCCGCGACCCGTTCGGCAACCGGATCCGGATCGGCCAGATGCACCCGCGGGAGCAGTGGGCGAACGGCTGACCACGGGCTGCGGGATCGGGGAGCGGCCGACTAGGGTCGGACTCTTCCGATCTTGGAGGATGACCGATGTCGAGCCGACTGTTGTTCTTGGCCCGGCACGGTGAGCAGGCGGATGCCGGGACGGAGGCTCCGGAGATCGGCCTCTCCGCGCGGGGTCGGCGCCAGGCGACGCTGCTCGGCGAGCGGCTGCGCGGCGCGCGTCTCGACGCCGTGCACCACGGGCCGCTGGCCCGGGCCGCGGAGACCGCCGCGCTGGTCGCGGCGGAGCTGCCGGGTGTTCCGGTACGCGTCGACGACCGGGCCGGTGACCACATGCCGCACGACACCGACCCGGCCGGCCTGCCGGAGCGGTACGCGGCGTTCCTCGCCCAGTTCTCCGAGCGGGACCGGCGGGACGGGCCGCGCGTGACGGCGGGGGCGGTGGCCCGGTTCGCCGCCGCCCCCGCCTCCGGCGACGTCCGTGAGCTGGTGGTGACCCACAACTTCCTGGTCGCCTGGCTGGTGCGGCACGCCCTGGAGGCGCCGGAGCGCCGGTGGATCGGGCTCAACCACGCCAACTGCGCGTTGACCGTGATCCGCTACAGCTCGGCCGGCCCGCCGACGGTGGTCGCGCTGAACGACGCCGCCCACCTGCCGCCCGAACTGCGCGCCACCGGCCTGCCGGACGACTACCGCTTCTGAGGCGTGCACCGCACCGTCCGCGCCGGGCAGCCGGCGGGCCGGCCCGACCCGGTCGGCGGGGAGCCGGAGTGGCACCTGCGCGCCGCCACCCGCACGTCGGCGCCGGGCCGGGCACGGGCGACCGGCGCCGCGCCGCCGCTCAGCCGCGCAGCTTCACCACGGCCTCGGCCAGGGCACGGGCGGACTGCGGGTTCTGGCCGGTGACCAGGCGGCCGTCGACCACCACGTGCTCGGTGAAGTTCGGCGCCGGCACGTGCTGCGCGCCGGCCTCGGCGAGCTTGTCGGCGAGCAGGAACGGCACCGCGTCGGTGAGGCCGACGGCGGCCTCCTCGTCGTTGGTGAAGCCGGCCACCCGCTTGCCGGCGATCAGCCGCGCGCCGTCGGAGAGGGTGAGGTTCACCAGCGCGGAGGGGCCGTGACAGACGGCGGCGACCACGCCGCCGCGCTCGTAGACCGAGCGGGCGATCCGGGCCAGGTCCGGGTCGTCGGGGAAGTCCCACATCGTGCCGTGGCCGCCGGCGAAGACGATCACGTCGTAACCGGACGGGTCGACGTCCGCCGCCTTCGGGGTGTCCGTCACGCCGGCGGTGGCGAGGAAGTCGTTCTGGGTCTTGTCGTCGCTGTCCCGGCCGTCGGTCGGCGGCTCGCCGCCGGCCACCGACACCAGGTCGACGTCGTACCCGGCGGCCCGGAAGACCTCCCACGGTTCGGCGGCCTCGCCCACGTAGTAGCCGGTCTTGCGGCCCGTGGTGCCGAGGTCGGAATGGCTGGTCAGCGCGATGAGTGCACGAGTCATGTCCACCATGCTGACGCGCCGAGCCATAGCTGACCAATAGGCGAGAGTCACGTTGGCGATAGGTTTGCTGATGTGAAGGTGTCGCTGGACCTGCTCCGCAGCTTCCTCGCCGTGCACCGGGCCGGGTCGGTCACCGGCGCGGCCGAACTGCTCGGTGTGGCGCAGCCCACGGTGACCGCGCAGCTCCGGGCGTTGGAGGAGGCGGTCGGGCGACCGCTGTTCGACCGGCTGCCCCGGGGCGTCACCCCGACCGCCGCCGGGGACGAGCTGGCCCGCCGGGTGGCCGAGCCACTGGACCGGCTCGCCGCCGTGCTGATCGAGGAACCGGACGCGGCGTACGCCCGGACGGTCTTCCTCGGCGGGCCGGCCGAGTTGCTCGGTGAGCGGGTGCTGCCGGCACTTGCCGGCCTGGTGGCCGACGGCCTGGAGCTGCGGGTGGTCGCCGGGATGCCGGAGCGGCTGCTGGACGACCTGGTCGCCGGCCGGCTCGACCTGGCGGTGACGAGCGTGCGGCCACGCCGGCGCGGGGTGGTCGTCGAGCCGCTCTACGACGAGGAGTTCGTGCTGGTGGCGGCGCCGGTCTGGGCGGAGCGGCTGGCCGGCCCGGTGACCCCGGCGGCGCTGCGCGACGTGCCGCTGGTCGCCTACGGCGAGGAGGCGCCGATCCTGCGCCGTTACTGGCGCACTGTCTTCGACACCCGGCTCACCCGCACTCCCAGCCTGGTCGTGGCCGACCTGCGGGCGGTCCGGTCGGCCGTGGTGGCGGGCGCCGGGGTGAGCGTGCTGCCGGCGTACCTCTGCCGGGGTGAGCTGGCCTCGGGCGCGGTGCGGGCACTGCTCGCGCCGCCGGTGCCGCCACTCAACACGCTCTTCCTCGCGGCCCGGCCGGCGGCGGCCGGGCGGCGCGAGACGGAGGCCGTGCGGCGGACGTTGCACGCGGCGGCGGCCGGCTGGTGACCGGCCCGGGTCAGCCGGTGGCGCGGGTGAGCAGGCCGACCACCTCGGCGGTGGCGGCCGGCGGGGTCGCCTGCGGCGGGCAGTCCACGTAGGAGCTGGTGGTCGGGCCGATGGTGAGCCGGTAGCTGAACGCGTCGGCGCACATGGTCGCCGGCACGGTGACGGCGGCCTCGGCGGTCAGCCGGGGGTCGACGGTGAGCTGCCGCAGCCGGTCGAGGTCGGCGTCGGCGAGCCGGCCGTCGCGGGTGGCGCCGGCCCGGTCGGTCTTCGTCCAGTGACCGTCCGGCCGCACGGTGATGGTGTCGGTCAGCCCGGCGATGCCGCCGGAACGCACGAGGACCACCTCGACGCCGGGCAGTCCGGTGGCGGCCGGTCCGACCGGGGCCGGCGTGTCGGCCCGGGCGCAGCCGGCGAGCGGGGTGAGGACGGCGGCGAGGGCGATCGCCGCGGCGGGGGCTGCTCTCATACCGATCGGACGCACGACGGGGCCACCCGGTTCCGGACCACCGCGCCCCCCTCATCCGTTCGGTCAGTGTCTGAGGCGGGAAGCCGTCGCCCTCTTTCACGTCTGTCGATGTCTCAGCTATATCTACATGAGTGACTACCCCCGTCACAACTTCCTTTCAGGAGGGCATGTGAAAAGAACCGTCGCCGCCGTCAGCGCAGCGCTGCTCACCAGCGGCGTGCTGGCCTGCGTCACCAGCACGGCGCAAGCGGCAGCGCCCAGCGCCCCCAGCCCCGAGCGTGCCGCCGCGGCACGCGCCGACAGCCTGCTGCGCGCCAACCCCGGCGCCGTGCAGGGTGCCGGCGGGGAGGCGTACCAGGCCGTCCGTACCAAGGTCGACCCCTCCGGGGCGGCGCACACCCGCTACACCCGGACCTACCAGGGCCTGCGGGTTTACGGCGGCGACTTCGTCGTGCACACCGCCCCGAACGGCACCATGAGCGGCACCTCGGTCGGCCTGTCCGCCCCGCTGACGCTCGGCACCAGCGCCAAGGTCGGCGCGGACGCCGCCAAGGCCAGCGCGCGCAAGGCGTTCTCCGGCAGCCTCACCTCCGTCGGCGCGCCCGAGCTGTTCGTGGACGCCAGCAGCGGCAAGGGCCGGCTGGCCTGGGAGACGGTCGCCTCCGGCTGGAAGGCGGACAAGCAGACGCCGTCGAAGCTGCACGTCGTCACGGACGCCACCACCGGCAAGGTGATCGGCTCGTACGACGAGATCGAGTCGGTGGTCGGCAGCGGCCAGGGCATCTACACCGGTTCGGTCAGCATCGACACCACGCTCTCCGGCAGCACCTACCAGATGATCGACCCGTCGCACGGCAACGGCCGTACCTGCGACATGAACAACGGCACCTCGACCTGCACCACGTTCACCGACGCCGACAACGCGTGGGGCAACGGCGCCAACTCCAACCGGCAGTCGGCCGCCGTGGACGCCCACTTCGGCGCCGCCAAGACGTTCGACTACTTCCTCAACGTGCACGGCCGCAACGGCATCTTCGGCAACGGCCAGGGAGTGCCGAGCCGGGTGCACTACGGCAACAACTACGTCAACGCGTTCTGGGACGGGTCCCAGATGACCTACGGCGACGGGTCGAGCAACTCCCGCCCGCTGGTCTCGCTGGACGTGGCCGGCCACGAGATGAGCCACGGCGTCACCGAGGCGCTGTCCGGCCTGGTCTACTCCGGTGAGTCCGGCGGCCTCAACGAGGCCACCAGCGACATCTTCGGCAACATGATGGAGTTCTACGCCGCCGCGCCCAGCGACCCGGGTGACTACCAGGTCGGCGAGAAGATCAACATCAACGGCAACGGCACGCCGCTGCGCTACATGTACAACCCGTCGCTGGACGGCTCGTCCGACTCCTGCTGGTCCACCAGCACGAAGAACAAGGACGTGCACTACTCCTCCGGCGTCGGCAACCACTTCTACTTCAACCTGGCCGAGGGCACCGGCGCCACCGCGTACGGCACCTCGCCGGTCTGCGGCTCGGCCCCGGCGGTGACCGGCATCGGTCGCGCCAAGGCGGAGAAGATCTGGTACCGGGCGCTCGACGTGTACTTCACCTCGAACACCTCGTACGTGAACACCACCACCCCGTCGAACACGGCCCGCGCGTACAGCCTGCGGGCGGCGACCGACCTGTACGGCAACTGCTCCACCGAGTACAAGGCCGTCCAGGCGGCGTGGACCGCGGTGAACGTGGCCGGCAGCGACGCGCCGTGCAGCTCCACCGGGAACGACTTCTCCGTGTCGCTCTCCCCGACCGCCGGCTCGGTCGTCCAGGGCGGTTCCGCCACCGCCACCGTCGCCACCGCCACCACCAGCGGGACCGCGCAGACCGTGACGTTCTCCGCGTCCGGCCTGCCGACCGGCGCCACCGCGTCGTTCAGCCCCGCCTCGGTGACCTCGGGCGGCTCGTCCACGCTCACCATCGCCACCAGCGCGAGCACGCCGACCGGCACCTACGCGGTGACGGTCACCGGTAACGCGACGTCGGGCGCGAAGTCCGCCACGTACTCGCTGACCGTCACCGGCACCGGCGGCGGCTGCACCGGCGCCGGCCAGAAGCTCGGCAACGCGGGCTTCGAGAGCGGCACCAGCCCGTGGACCGGCACCACCGGCGCGATCGGCGCCTTCAGCGGCCAGTCGGCGCACGGCGGCACCCGGTTCGCCTGGCTGAACGGCTACGGCTACAGCAGCAACGAGAACATCGCGCAGTCGGTGGCGCTGCCGAGCGGCTGCTCGACCTACAACTTCAGCTTCTGGCTGCACATCGACTCGGCCGAGTCCACCACCAGCGTGCAGTACGACAAGCTGAACGTGCAGGTGCTCAACTCGTCCGGCACCGTGCTGGCGACGCTGGCGACCTACTCGAACCTGAACAAGGCCACCGGCTACAGCCAGAAGTCGTTCTCCCTGGCCGCGTACGCCGGGCAGACCGTGACGCTGAAGTTCACCGGCACCGAGGACGCGTCCCTCCAGACGTCGTTCGTCATCGACGACACCGCGGTCGACGTCTCCTGACCTGACCGCCCGACCCCGGGGCCCGGCGGCCACCCCACGCGGGTGGTCGCCGGGCCCCGCCCGTTACGGTCGCACCATGTCCGACGCGGAGTTGACCGTCACGGTGGACGGCCCGGTGGCGACCGTGGTGATCCGGAACCCGGCCCGGCGCAACGCCATGACCCCGGCCATGTGGCGGCAGCTTCCGGTGCTGCTCGACGGCCTGGAGGCGGACCCGGCGGTCCGGGTGCTGGTGCTCACCGGCGCGGCCGGCACGTTCTGCGCCGGCGCCGACCTCGGTGACCTGGACGAGCTGCTGGCCGCCGGCGACCACAGCATCGCGGTGGCCGCCGAGGAGCGGCTCGCCGCGTTCGGCCGCCCCACGGTCGCCGCGATCGAGGGCGCCTGCGTCGGCGGCGGCTGCCAGCTCGCCGTCGCCTGCGACCTGCGGCTGGCCGCGGCGGACGCCCGGTTCGGCGTACCGCCGGCGCGGCTCGGCCTGGTCTATCCCGCGCCGACCACCCGCCGGCTGGCCGGCCTGGTCGGGCCGTCGGCAGCCAAGCACCTGCTGTTCACCGGCGACCTCGTCGACGCCGAGCGGGCGCTGCGGATCGGCCTGGTCGACGAGGTGCTGCCGGCCGCCGCGCTCGCCGACCGGGTGGCGGCGCTGACTGCCACCGTCGCCGGGCGTTCGCGGCTCACCGTGACCGCCGCCAAGGAGATCATCGACGGGCGCGCCGACGCCGACCGGATCGCCTGGTGGCACGCGCAGGTGCGGGACAGCGGCGAGGCCCGCGAGGGGGTGGCGGCGGCCAACGAACGCCGACCGCCGCGCTTCGGCTGGGCCCCTCGCTGACCGCCGTTTGACCGGCCGCCCCCGCTGGGTACGCCCCGAGTGACGAACGGGGGCCATGATGGACGGTCGGAGCGACCAGGCACACCTGATCCGGCGCGGCCGACGCCGGTTCTTCTGGATCATGCTCGGCGTGCCGCTGCTGGGCGGCGTGCTCGGCGTGCTGATCGCCCGGCAGGTGGGCGATGGCAATTTGCCGTCCTGGTCGTGGGGGCAGCCGCCGGAGTGGGCGCCGGTCACCGGGATCGCGCTCACCGTCCTCGGCCTGTTGGTCGAGGTCGGTGCGTTGGTGTGGGCCGCCCGACGCGGGCGACTCCGGTCGCGTCGGCAGTCCCCGCTGTGGGCGATGGGGATGCGGGAACGGTCCCGGCTGGTCAAGCAGGTGCGACATGGCGACATCGATGCCGGCACCGACCTGGCGACGCTCACCGTCGTCGCCCGCCAGATGGTGGACGGCGGCTGGTGGGCGATCCTCGCGGCCGGGCTCGTGGTGGTCAACCTCGGGCAGGCGTTGGCGCAGATCACCTCGCCCGTGACCCTGGGCATCTTCGGCCTGGTGGCGGTGCTGTTCGCGCTGGCCGGCTGGCAGGTCCACCGGGACGCCCGCCGCGCGGCGACGTTCCTACGCCACCACTCGACCGAGCCGACCCGCGTGCCGCACTAGATCTTGGAAGATTTCGGCCCCTGCGAGGGCCATTTCCTTCCAAGATCTCTCACATCGGGGGCCATGATGGACGGTACGGGGCCGGCAGCTACCGGGCCGGTCGGGAGTTCCGGCTGTGGGCGGTGAGTTGGGGTCGCCGCCGTGAGCTTGCACGGGCGGTCCGTCGCGACGTGGTCGAGTCCCCGGAGGATCTGCCCTGGCTGCGCACGACCGCGGCGCAGATGGTCCGCCAGCGGTGGTTCGTCCCGTTGTTCGGTGGCCTGCTGACGATGAACATCGGCCAAGCCTTGCTCAGTCTCGCCCCGATCTGGCTGGCCCTGATCGGCGTCACCGGCGTCATGTTCGGCATCGGCTGCTGGTGGATTCTCCGCGACGCGCGCCGGGCCGAGGCGTTCCTGCGGGCGCATCCCGCCGACCCGGCGACGGAACGCGAAGGCCCACCGCGACCGCGCGCCACACCGGGGAGTCCCGGAAATGCCTAGATCTTGGTACGGAACCGCCCCTCCGGGGGGCCGACCTGTACCAAGATCTCAGCGGGGCGGACGGGGCCGGCGGGCGCCGCGCCGGAGGCGTACCCCCGGCGCCGCCCCCTGTGCCCGCCGGCCGTCCGTCACCGCGCCAGCGCGACCCAGCTCGGCGTCGCCGGCTCCCGCCGCAGCGGCATGCCCGCCTCGGCCGGGGTCCGGTCCCCCTTGCGCTGGTTGCACGCGTAGCAGGCGGCGGTGGTGTTCCCCCAGGTGTTACGGCCGCCGCGCGAGCGGGGCACGATGTGGTCGACGGTGCTGGCCGGGCCGTCGCAGTAGGCGCACCGGCGGCGGTCGCGGGCCAGCACCCCGGCCCGGGACCAGGCCGGGCCGGCGCTGAACCGCCAGCGCGTCACCACGTACCGGACGAGGCGGACCACCCGGGGCATCGGGAAGACGCCGATGAGCCGGTCCGGCTCGGACTCGTGGATCTCCGCGACCCGGCGGCAGAGCATCCGGATCGCGTGCTGGACGGTGACCCGGTGCAGCGGGCCGAGGTCGGCGTTGATGACGAGGACGGCGTCCACCGGGCTCTCCCTTCACGATCGGTAGGTGGTGCGGCGACGAAAAAGCCGCCCGGTCCACGGGGACCGGGCGGCGACGACGTGGGCGCGCGACGTGCGCGTCAGTCGGGCCGTCCGGACCCCGGGCAGCCGTCGTCGAGCAGCCACGACGTCTTCGTGGTGGCGGATCGCAGCGACATGGACGGCTCCCGGAGCGGTGGTTGACCTTGCGCGTTCACGGTAGGTCCACGCCGGAGACGTGGGCAACGTATTTCGATCTCCCGTCGGAGGGCGGTCGCTGCCGGCCGGCCCGTCCGGCCCGGCGGGCGGCGGTGAGCGGGCGGTCGATCCGGGCGCTCATCTGCGCCACCAGCTCGCTCTCCAGCAGCGGCCGGTTCACCTCGGCGGCCACCGAGAGCGTCGGGGTGGAGATCGACCGCCAGATCGCGGTGAGCCCGGCCCCGAGACCGACGAGCGCCACCGCCGCCCGGGTGGTGGGGGAGCCGACCGCCGCGGCGGCGCTGGCCCCGACCACCGCCAGCAGCACCACCAGCAGCGGCGCCAGCACCGGCCAGAAGATGCCCCGCGGCGATCCGGGCCAGCGCCACGTCCACGCCGTCCAGGTACATGCCGAGCCGGTGCCGGCCCGACATCTCGGTCAGGTTGGACAGTTTCGCCGGGGCGGTCGCCGGTCGATCCCCGCCGTCGGTCAGGTCGGCGGTCTGCGCGTGGTGGTAGGCGTCCGCCATGGACCAGCCGAGCCGCAGCGCGGTGACCACGACCGAACGTTCGTCCCGCCGCTCCTCCGTCCGGGTCGCGGTGCTCGCCGCTTGACCTTAATGCGTGATTTGACCGTTTACCGACGGATCATCGGGACCGGCCCGCCAGCAGGCCGCGCGGACGGATCGACCGAACCGGCTCGGCCGCCGCCCCCTCCGCCCGCAGGATGTGGTTCGCCGCGATGATCCCGGTGGCCGCCGAACGCTCCATCAACGCGCTCGGGAACTCGGTCCGGATCCCGTCCCCGGCCAGATAGAGCCCCTCGGCGTCGGTGCGTACCCCCGGCCGGCCGGCGTGGCTGCCCGGGGTGAACGCCGGGGCCTGCGCCTCGACCCGGGCACGCAGCTCACGCACCCGCAGGTCGGCCACCTCCGGCCAGAGCGCGGTCAGCTCCCGCAGCATGCGGGCGGCCAACTCGTCGGCGGGCACGTCCGGCTCGCAGGCGTACGCGTGCAACTCGACCACCGAACCGCCGGTGCGCTCCGCCCAGCGGCGCGGCTCGGCCTCCAGCCGGTGGTACAGCGTCACCGAGTCCAGCGTGGGCTGGCGGGAGACGCCGCTGAACACCGCCCGGTCCCGGCGGACGTCGCCGTCCATCCAGTAGCGCGCCACCGCGTACGGCGGGCCGGGCCGGCCGAACGCGGGCATCCGCGCCACCAGTTCGGGCGCGGTCGCGACCAGGCCGGGGGAGGCGTCGACAAGCGCGGCCAGCGCCGGCGGGTCGACCGCGAGCACCACATGCCCGGCCTCCCAGCCGTCGCCGTCGGCGCCGGTCACCCGCCAACCCTCAGGCGTAGGGTCCAGCCGGGCCGCCGGCGTGCCGGTCAGCACCCGACCGCCGTGCTTCTCCACGTACCGGGTCAGCGGCTCCCAGATCGCCGTCGCATAGTCCTCGTCCGGGCAGTCGAAGGCCAGCCCTTCCGGGTTGCCGAGCAGGTAGAAGTGGAACTGGGCGATCATCTCGGCGGCTGACATCTCGGCCTCGTGGTTGAAGAACGAGTGCGAGAAGACCTCGAACAGCATGGCGCGGGCGCGGTCCGGCAACCGCAGCGACGTGAGCAGCTCGTCCGCGGTGCGCTCGTCGAACTCCGCGTAGGTGCGCACCGGGTCGTAGGTGAGCAGCGGCAACGCGGCGTCCCGGTCCATCGCCCGCAGGTCCGTCAGGCGCAGGCTCGGGCTGCGCAGCAGCAGCGCCAGCAGGTTGGCCGGCGGGGCCGGCGGCAACTTGCCGAACTCCTCGGTCGGCCACTGCGCGGACAGGATCGGATAGCCGGGGATCGGCTTGAGGAAACCGAGCGTCGGGTCGACGCGACGCAGGATCGCGCGCCAGTTCCAGTACTGCCGGAAGAACGCGTGGAACCCGTGCTCGTTCTGCTGCGGGCCGTCCGCCAGCGCCTCCGGCCAGGCGCCGAGCCGGCCGCCGAGGTGCGGCGCGGCCTCCAGCACGGTCACCGACACGCCGCGCTCGGCCAGCACCACCGCCGCCGACATCCCGGCGATGCCACCACCCACCACCAGCGCCGACGCCGGGCGCGGCACGCGCGGCGCGCCACCACCGCCCGGGTCCACCACGTGCTCACGTACGCCGATGAGCCGACCAACCTTCTGCGACAGCCCCACGCCCCACCCTCCGCTCAACAGTGCTCCCCAGTGTGCCCGAGCCGAAGGAGGGGCCCCCGCTTAACGCATACGGATGTGCCGGGGCCCCCGCTTAACAGTTGTGGCGACCCGACAGCTACCTGAAGGAGAAGACGCGTTCCGCCGGGTCCACGACCACGGCCAGAATCGCTCCCGGCACGAGAGCCGGGTCGTCGGGGCGGACCGCCTCGACCTCGAAGGCGGCGAACCCGGGGCCACTGATCCGCAGGCGGAGTCTCAACCCGGGTTCCTCGCCACCCAGGTTGTTGGCCACCGTGAGAACCTCCGCGGTGGCGGCGACGCCGGTGGCGGCGAGCCGCCGCATGTCGCGGCGCGAGCGGGTGACGAGGCGCAAGCCCCAGACGCCGAAGCCGACGCCGACGACCGTCATCAGGAGGTCCCCGCCGAGCAGGCCCCAGAAGTCCACCGTGGACAGGCTCCGGCTGTGCCACACGACGGGCACCAACAGGACCGGCCCGGCCAGACAGATCGCCAGGAACAGCACTCGGCAGAGCAGCGCGCCGACCGGACCGATGCGCGTCTCCGCCTCCCGCGGTGCGGTCGTCATCCGCACAGCCTAGGCGGGGACGTCCTATCCCGGCAGACACCGGCGGGGGCGGTCCGAGGCGGGCCAGACGTAGTCCAGGTCGGGCGGGGTGTCGGCGGGGAAGAGCGGCGCGTAGTGGGCGGGATCCTTGCGCAGCAGCGACGACCGATGGCTGCGGTGCAGGTCGTCGCGGCCCAGCCAGGGCGGCAGGTCACCGGTGGCGGCAAGCGCGTCCTGGGTCCGGATCGTGGTGAGGCCGCAGGCGGTGGCGAGGTCGGTGACGAGCGTGGCGGCGCAGGTGTCCGCCCGGCCGGGCTCGCACCACACCGCGCACATGTCCAGCCCGTATCGGGTGAGCGCCTCCTCGTATCCGGCCCACATCTTCACCGCCGGGTGGTTGCGCCAGCCGTAGTCCGGGCGGGTCAGCCCGCGCAGCACCTGGATGGCCTCCACGCGCTGCTTGCCCAGCCGCTTCTGGTCCAGGGCCCGGGCGCTGGCCAGGAAGTCCGGATACGGCAGGAACGTCTGCATGGCGGTGCTCTACCCGTACCCGGCGGCACCATGCCTTCAAGATCGCAGGGGGCTGTGCGTGCCGCGAGCGGCTGACTACGATCCGGGCATGGCCGAGCCCCTGCGCGACCGTGCGCGCCGCGCGACCGGGTGGCGGCTCCGCTCGAACGGCGACGAGCGCCCCCACTTCGTGGTCTGCGGCTCCGACCCGCTGGCCTACTGGGTGGTCCGGGCGTTGCTGGGCGCCGGCCCGACCGCCGGTCAGGTGCGGGTCACGCTCGTGGTGCCGGAGCGCCGCCGCTCCGACGGCCCGGACGGGCGGGACGTGCCCGGGGTACGCGTGGTCGCGGCGGACCGGCTCGACGAGGCCACGTTCCGCCGGGCCGGGCTGGCCGACGCGGACGGCCTGGCCCTGCTGCACCAGGACGACGTGGGCAACATGCACGCCGCGCTCTGCGCCCAGGAGGTCGAGCCCCGGCTGCGCCTGGTGGCCCGGATGTTCAACACCAACCTCGCGGACGGGCTGCGGCAGCTCTTCCCCGGCTCGGCGGTGCTCTCCGACGCGTCGATGGCCGCGCCCGCCTTCGTCGCCGCCGCGCTGGGCGAGCTGGCCCCGACCCACTTCCGGCACGCCGGCCGTACGCTCTACGTGGCCCGCCGCGCCGACGTACGCCCGCAGGACGTGGTCTGCGGCCTGGCCGTCACGACCGACCCGGAGCTGGTCCGGGTGCTGCCCGCCGACGAGGCCACGGCCGACGTGGTGCTGGCCGAGGCGACCGGCCGGCCGCCCGGCACCGAGCTGGCCGCGCGCCGGCTGGTGCGGGCCCGGCGACGCCGGCAGCCGGTGGAGGTGCTGCTCCGCGCGATCCGCAGTTTCGCCACCCGCAAGATCGGCATCGCGGTGCTGGTGCTGCTCGGGGTGATCGCGGTGCTGGGCTGGCTGAACGCCCGCGCGGCGGCGGTCACCTGGGGTGAGGCGCTCTACCTCACCCTGGTCACCACGCTCAGCGGCCAGGACCCGGACGTCAACAAGCCGGTCGCCGCGCAGGTCATGCAGGTGGTGCTGAACCTGGCCGGGCTGGCGTTGATCCCGCTGATCACGGCCGCCGTGGTCGACGGCATCGTCAACGCCCGGCTGGCCCTGCACACCGGCCGGATCCAGCCGGACCGCTCCGGGCACGTGGTGGTGGTCGGGCTGGGCAACATCGGCACCCGGGTGATGGCCCAGTTGCACGACTTCGGCGTCGAGGTGGTGGCCATCGACAAGAACCCGGACGCGCGCGGCGCGGCGCTGGCGCACCGGCTCGGGGTGCCGGTGATCGTCGGTGACGCCGGCCTGGAGGAGACGCTCCGCTCCGCCTCGGTCGACACCAGCCAGGCGCTGGTGGTGGTCTCCACCGACGACGGGGCGAACCTGCGCGCCGCGCTGATCGCCCGTTCCCTCGACCCCGACCTGCGGGTGGTGCTGCGGCTGTTCGACGGCGACTTCGCCGAGCGGATCCAGCAGGCGTTCGGCATCGGCATCTCACGCAGCGTCTCCTACCTGGCCGCGCCGTCGTTCGCGGCGGCCCTGCTGGACCGCGCGGTGATCGCCACCATTCCGGTCGACCGGCACGCGTTGCTGGTCACCGAGGTGCCGGTGGTGGCCGGCTCGCCGCTGGACGGGCGTCCGCTCGGCGCGGTGGCCCGCCCCGGCGAGGTGCGCCTGCTCGCGCACACCCGGGTCGGGCAGAAGGGCGACTGGTCGGTCGATCCGCGCGTGGTGCTGCGCGTCGGCGACCGGTTGACGGTGGTGGCCCGGCGGGCCGGGCTGACCGCCCTGCTGCGCGAGACCACGCCCGTGCCGCCGCCCAGACACCCGGACGAGTGACCCCGTCGAGTCGACTTCCACGGTAGTGTGGAACTCGTGGGTGCGGTCTACGAAGAGCTTCCGTTCAGTGAATTCCTCCACCATCCGGCCGCCACCGCGGACCGGCTGGAGAAGGTTCGCGCCCTGCGGCTACGCCGCCGGGGTGCCGGTGATCTGGCGCTGACTCGTGCCGACCAGCTGGAACGGGACGCCGTCGTCGTCGACTTCACCGCCCGGTTGCTGGCCGGCATGGTGCGGGCCGAGCCGTCGGTGGTCGTCCGCCGCGTGTTGGGCGAAGCGCTGCCCTGGGTGGCCTTCCTGCCCGACGAGGACGTCGATCAGTTGCTCGCCGAGCTGACCACGACCGCGCAGGGTGCCGCCTCGCTGGAGAACCTGTCGCCGGTCGCGGTCCTGCTCACCCAGTGGCGACACACCGCCGAGGTGCACGCCGATCCCACCCTGCTCGAACACGTCGGTCGGGAGCCCAGCGGCGATTTCGGCCCGGTGCCCGAGCCGGGCGCCCAGCCGTGAGCCCCAAGCGGGGCGACCGGGCGGCCCCACCATCCGTCGGCGGGGAGTACGAACTGCGCTTCGCCGACTCGGCTGCCGCCGAGGGCTGGGAGCAACTGGCCCGCCAGGTGCCGACGAACCTGCGCCGGGCGTTCGAATCGCTTCGGGCGAGCCCGCGATCCACCGCGAACCCCGACCGTCACCATCGCCTCAAGGGCTCGTTGGCGACCAGCCACTGGAAGGGCCAGGACCTGGAACGCTGGCAGTACGAGGTGACCGGCGGCGGCCGGATCTGGTACCTGATTGACGACGAGCGCCGCACGCTGTGGCTGACCTACGCGGGTGCCGGCCATCCACGCGCCACCGAGTGACCCGGGTTCAGGTCGTGCGGACGCGGCGGAGGGCGTACCCGACGGCGCCGAGGGCGAGCACGCCGAAGCCGCCGAGCACGCTGGGCAGCGGCAGGTTGACCGCGAGCAGTAGGCAGCCCGCCAGCCCCAGGGCCGCGAGCGCCCGCACCGGCAGCTTCCGGGCCGGGTCACGGTCGAGCGTCAGCGCGGCGGCGTTCGTGATCGCGTAGTAGACGAGCACGGTGCAGCTGGAGAAGCCGATCGCGCCCCGGACGTCGGCGAGCGCCACCACCACGATCACCACGGCGGCCACGGCCAGCTCGGCCCGGCGTGGCACCCGGTGGCGGGGGTGCACGGCGGCCAACGCGGCCGGCAGGTCGCGTCGGCGGGCCATCGCCAGCGTGGTGCGCCCGACGCCGGCCAGCAGCGAGAGCAGCACCCCGGTCACCGCGACGGTGGCCCCGGCCCGGACCAGCCAGGCCAGTCCGGGGTGGCCGGCGGCGGTCACCACGTCGACCAGTGGCGCCGGGGAAGCGGCCAGCCGGTCGGTGCCCAGCACGCCGAGCGCGACCACGGCCAACGTCAGGTAGACCGCCAGCACCGCGCCGAGCGCCAGCGGCACCGCGCGGGGGATGGTGCGCTCCGGGTCGCGGACCTCCTCGCCCAGCGTGGCGATCCGCGCGTACCCGGCGAACGCGAAGAAGAGCAGGCCGGCGGCGGTGAGCACGCCGTGCGCCCCGACATCGGCGGGGGCGGTGAGCCGGTCGGCCGTCACCTGCGGCACGCCGGTCACCGCCACCACGGCCAGCACGGTGAGCACCACCGCGACCAGGATCCGGGTGGCGGTCGCGGTCTTGCCGATGCCGCGCAGGTTCACCGCGGTCACCGCCACCACCGCGAGGACCGCGACGAGCCGCGCCCGCCCCGGCCACAGGTAGGCCCCGACGGTCAGCGCCATGGCCGCGCAGCTCGCCGTCTTGCCGACCACGAACCCCCAGCCGGCGAGGAAGCCGGCGAACGGGTGCAGGCGTTCCCGGCCGTACACGTACGTGCCGCCGGACTCCGGGTAGCGGGCGGCGAGCCGCGCCGAACTGGTGGCGTTGCAGAACGCGACGAAGCCGGCCAGCGCGAGCGCGACCAGGAGCCCGGTGCCGCCGGCCGCCGACGCGGCCGGCGCGAAGACCACGAAGACGCCCGCGCCGAGCATCGCCCCCAGACCGATGACGACCGCGTCGGGTACGCCGAGCCGGCGTGCCAGTTGTTCCACACCGGCAGCCTAGGGGCCGGACGTGAACGGCCGGTGCCGCCGACGGGATTCCGCCGGCGGCACCGGGATCGAGGTCAGCAGGGGCCGTTGTCGGTCCAGACGCCCTGGCTGTTGGTCCCCGGGACGTCGCCCTGGGTCCACCACCGCGCGGTCCACCGGTGCCCGCCGTAGGACACCACCGCGCCACCGGAGTACGCCGTGCCGGCGGTCCACACCGGCGCGGTGCAGGTCCCGCCGGTGGGCGTCGGCGAGGGCGTGCCGGTGGGCGTCGGGGAGGCGGTGGGCGTGGGCGTGGGGGAGCCGGCGCAGGCGCCCTGGTCGGCCCAGACCGCCGCGCTACCAGGCGTCTCGCCCTGGGTCCACCACTTCGCGGTCCAGGTGCGCCCGGCGTACGACACGGTCGCCCCACCGGAGTACGCGGTGGCCGCCGACCAGGCCGGCGCGGTGCAGGTGCCCCCGCCGGGCGGGGTGGAGCCGGTCGGGCTCGGCGACGGGCTGACCACCTCGCCGCCGCGCGCCCGGTCCGCGGCCAGCGCGTACGTCTGGCCGCCGAACGCGAGCGTGAGGTTGGCCGGGCCGGAGATCGGGAGCTGGTAGTTGAGCGTCACCTCGGCGTACGCGCCGGGCGCGATGGCGGCCGGCACGGTGAGGCGTACCCGGTTGTGGTCGCCTTTCAGGCCGCCCACGTTGCTGCCGGTGTGGCCGGTGGAGACCGTGGTGAGCGCCCAGCCGGACTGCTGGCTGAGCGTGGCCGGGGTGGTGGTCGGGTAGTCGAACTCCAGTTGCGCGCCGGCCGGGATCGGCGCGCCGGTGTTGTTGGTCAGCCGCAGCTCGGGGTTGATCGGGTAGTTGTTGTCGCCGAGCGCGAAGCCGCCCATGTCGACCGCCACGTCCAGCGTCCGGGTGGGCATGGTGATGCCCGCCTTGCGGGCGCCGTACGCCGGTGCGGTCTTCAGCTTGTCGTAGAGCAGCGTGGTGAGCGTGCCGCCCATGCCGTACCGGCCCTTGGCGGCGTCGTAGCCGTAGTCGCCGGCCAGTTCCCAGATCATCACGCCGCCGATGCCCTTGGCGGCCACGTAGTCGGCCTTGGCGGCGAGCGACTGGTCGTCCTCGGTGGAGAGGAAAACCTTCTTGTCGGCGTTCCACAGCCAGGGCGCGGCCAGCGCCGCCGAGTAGTTGCGGGCGTAGCTGCCGCTGATCCGGTCGGCCGGGTCGGTGGCCGGGGTGAGGCCGTACCCGGTCAGGTAGTCGCCGGTGATGCCGGCCTGGAGGTTCTTCGCGTGCCACATCGGGTTGGCGCCGCCGGGCACCTCGTTGCCGGCGGCGTCGAGGTCGTGCCAGAGGTTGTCGATGCCGACCGCGCCGTTGCCGCAGGGGGTGGTGGAGCCGATCGAGCCGCCGGTGCCGGCCGGGCACTTCGTCTGGTCGGGCAGCGCCGCGCGCCCCCACAGCCCGTTGGTGCCGCCGGTGACGCCCTGCCAGCCCCGGGTGTAGTAGGGCACGCCGATGTTCACCCGGCCGCTGGGCAGCGCGCCCCGGAAGTAGTGGTACGCCCAGTCGGTGTTGAGGTAGCCGATGCCGGAGTACGCGCCGTACACGCCGCCGGCGGCCAGCTCGGCGTCGTCGCCGTTGTCGTAGAGCGCCGCGTTCGGCCCGACGAAGTGGTTCCACGCGCCGTGCAGGTCGTAGGACATCGCGTTGACGTAGTCGAGGTACTGCAACGCCTGGTAGGACTCCATGCCGCGCAGCAGCCAGCCGGACGCGGGCGCGGCCACGGTGAGCAGGTAGTGCCGGCCGTCGGTGGCGGCGGCCCGGTCGAGCTTCTCCCGCAGCGTGCGCATCAGCACCTGGTACGAGGCGTTGAGGCCGGCCCGCTTGGCGTCGGCCTGGGCGAAGTCGAGCGGGTTGCCGGCCTTGTTGTTGGAGGTGGGGTACTCGTAGTCGATGTCCACCCCGTCGAAGCCGTACGTGCGCAGGAACGTCACCACCGAGTCGGCGAACGTGTTGATGCCGGCGGTGTTGACCGTGTTGGTGCCGGTGGTGGTCATCCGGTAGAAGCCGCCGGAGTCGAGCCGGTTGCCGCTGTCGTCGATGAAGCCGCCGGTCTCGGCCCAGCCGCCGACGCTGATCAGCGTGCGGACGTTCGGGTGCTGCTTCTTGTACTTGTTGAGCAGGTTGAAGTGCCCGGTGTAGGGCAGGGCCGGGTCCATCTCGGCGCCGGCCACCCCGGGCCAGGTCATGTTCGTGGCCGGGTTGTTCGCGGCGGCCGGGTTGCCGACGGAGATCTTGTTGCTGCCGTCGACGTGCGCGAACGCGTAGTTGATGTGGGTGACCTTCTGCCACGGGATCTGGTTGACCAGGTAGGCGGGGGCGCCGTTGCGGCCGGTCCGCCAACTGGTGAAGTAGCCGATGATCCGGCGGGTGTGGTCCGCGCCCATCTTCTCCCGGCCGGCGGTGTCGTAGACGGTGCAGTAGGGCACCGACACCCCGGGCGTGCGGTAGAGCCCGTCGGGCCGGCACGCCTCGTCGTCGGCGACGGCCGACCGGGCGTCCGGGGCGGCCACCACCACCGCCATGGCCGCGGTCAGCAGACCGGCGGCGCCGGCCGACAGCCAGCGGCTGATTCGTCTCGCCAGCACGTGCACCTCCTACATTTAACAAACTTAACTGTTAAGGTTGCTAAATGTATACCGGCGTCGATGCGCCGGGACAAGAGGCGGATTTTCAGTCGAGCTGGTCGACCGGCCGGGCCCAGCCACCGAGCCGCGCCGGCAGCGGCAGGCCGTTCCAGGGCACCCGGCGCAGCAGCCGGTCCAGCAGCAGCCCGAGCAGCAGCCCGGCGACCGAGTCGGTGAGCCAGTGCCAGCCCAGGTAGACGGTGGTGCAGAAGACCACCGTCGGGGGCACCACCCGGACCACGGTGACCAGCCCGGCCGGCACGGTGCGGCCCACCGTGCGCAGCAGCGGCACCAACAGCAGGGCGAGTACGCCGTACCAGACGATCGCGTTCGCCACGTGCCCCGACGGGTACGACTGGGCGAAGCGCACCGGCAACTCGTGCTGGAACAGCGGCAGCGTCTGCTCGGGCGGCAGGAACGGCTCCTTGACGCTGGCGCTCGGCGCCGGGCGGGCCGTCCACACCTTCAGCGGGCCGATGGTGAAGAACGTCAGCACGAACGCGGTCACCGGCGGCAGCACCGCCCGCACCGAGCGCACCCGCCACGCCAGCAGCACGCCCAGCCCGGCCGCCAGCAGCGTCAGCGGGGTGCCCTGGCCGAGCAGGTTGAACGCCATCGCCACCCACCGGGCAGCGGTCGGCCGGTGCGCGGCCGACCAGTCGGCGACCGCCCGGTCGAGCCCGAACAGGTGCCCGGCGGCGAGCGCCACGGTCAGCGCCACCAGCGCGGCGAGCAGCAGCCCGTCGCACCACCAACCGGCCGGTCGGACGGGCCGCAGCCGCAGGTCGCGGCGTACCCCTGAGGTCTGGCGCACGCGACCACGCTACCGGCCGGCGACGGCGGCCGGGCATCGGCGGTTGTGTGCCGGACCACGAGGCGGTTGTGTGCCGAACCACGAAGGGAAGCGCTCCGCCGGGTCAGCGGTCACACTGGTTGCCGTGCGGATCACCTCGGCCCTCGTCGACCCGGCGCTGCTCGACCTCCCCTGGTCGACCCCGCTGGAGCAGTGGCCTGCCGAGCACCTGGTGGCGCTGCCGCAGGGCATCTCCCGGCACATCGTGCGGTTCGTCCGGCTCGGCGGCTTCGTCTACGCGGTGAAGGAGACCGGCGAGCGGGTCGCCGAACGCGAGTACGACCTGCTGCGGGCGCTGGAGCGGATCGACTTCCCGTCGGTCGAGGCGATCGCGATCGTGGCCGACCGGCAGACCGACGACGGCGAGCCGCTCGACCCGGTGCTGATCACCCGGCACCTCCAGTTCTCGCTGCCCTACCGCGCGCTGTTCTCCAACACGCTGCGCCCGGAGACGATGAACCGGCTGCTCGACGCGCTCGCCGCGCTGATCGTGCGGATGCACCTGACCGGGTTCTTCTGGGGCGACTGCTCGCTGTCGAACACGCTGTTCCGCCGGGACGCGGGCGCGTTCGCCGCCTACCTGGTCGACGCCGAGACCGGGGCGCTGCACCCGTCGCTCTCCAACGGCCAGCGCGGCGAGGACCTGGAGATCGCCCGGGTCAACATCTTCGGTGAGGCGCTCGACCTCCAGGCCGCCGGCCTGCTGCACGAGTCGATCGACCCGGAGGTGGTCTGCGAGGAGGTCGTCCGGCGCTACGAGCGGCTCTGGCACGAGATCACCTACGAGCAGCAGGTCGAGCGCGCCGCCCGGCACGACATCGAGGGCCGCATCCGCCGCCTCAACGAGCTGGGCTTCGACGTGGCCGAGGTGGCGCTGTCGACCGTCGACAACGGGCGCTACCTGGTGCGGCCCAAGGTGGTCGACGCCGGCTACCACACCCGCCGGCTGCTGCGGCTCACCGGCCTGGACGCCGAGGAGAACCAGGCCCGCAAGCTCCTCAACGACCTGGACGCCTACCGGGTGGAGAGCGATCTGACCGACGAACAGCAGGCGGCGCACCGCTGGCTCACCGAGGTCTTCGAGCCGGTGGTCCGGGCGGTGCCGGCGCACCTGCGGCGCAAGCTGGAGCCGCAGGAGCTGTTCGCCCAGATCATCGAGCACAAGTGGCTGCTCTCCGAACAGGCCGGCCGGGACGTCGGCATGCGCCGGGCCGTCCACTCCTACCTGGCCGACGTGCTGGTGCACCGCCCGGACGAGCAGGCCGTGCTGGGCGTCGAGGTTCCCACCCCGACGGTGTGACTACCGTCGACGACGCGAGCGCTCGAACTCGGCGACGTCCGACACCCACGGGCCGTGCCGGTCGAGTGCGGCGTAACCGCCACGGACGAAGGCGCTCACCAGCTCCCGGTACCCGCCGATGCCGTCGACCAGGCGGTACTCGACCCGGTACTGCGGATCCGAGCCGCCCTCCCCGGGCCGCACGGTGGTGATCCGGGCGATGGAGTCCGCGTAGAAGTGCAACTGGATCCCCTCGCCCAGCTCCTCGTCCTCGATGGTGAACACGTCGTTGTCCCCGGCGGAGCGGTCGGCGACGAACTGCCAGAACTCGGCGGAGGCGGTACGCGTACCGTCCCGTCGCCACGTCTTCTCGCCACCCTTGTCGTCGGTGAACGACAGGACCGTCTTTCCCGCGCCCGCGTCGGGCGCGGCGTCGTCGTCCTCCACCGGCGCGTTCCGCGACCGGGCCGCAGCCTCCGAACACATCAGGAAGCTGACCGTACGCACCGCGTCATCGGCGAGCCCGGGATGTGCTCGGCGCACCGCGGCCTCGACCGTCGCCGCCATCGCATCCCAGTCGCGCTTGTCCGTGCCCCGGTTCCCCCGCCGCGGGTCCAGGCCGATCCGCATCCCCGCGCACGCCTGCTCGGCGGTCGCGATCACGTGCATGACCTGCGGCAGCAGCGCCGGGTCGACGGCCTCGGGCAGCCGCCGGGGAATCGTCGCGCCGTGCAGATACTGGCCGGTGAACGTCAGGACCCCCGCGTCGAGCGGCCCGAGGACCACTCCGCGTTCGGCGCGACGCCGGTTCGCGTGATGCTCCTGGGCGCGCTTCTCGTTCGGCGCCTCCGTCGCCGCGCGCATCGCCTCGCAGACCCGACCGCGCTCCAGGAGACCCAGGTCGGCGCCATGGGCGACGAGCCGGCTCCGTTCCCATGAGATGCGCCGGAACAGCGCGTCGACGTCCCCGGGCGGGTCGAGCAGGACCGGGTCCAGCAGCGCGACGGCGGCGTCCTCGTCGAGCCGGCCCCGGGTCCCGGCGGCGTCGCACAACGGAAGGACCGCGCTCCACAGCAGCAGGTGCCGGGCCAGGTCGTCCCGGATCACCGCGAGATGGGCCTCGGAGATCGGGAACGTGAACGTGCGGGGCTCGTGGTTGGCGTCGGCCCCGGCGCCGAGCATGAGCTTCAGCCCGCCGTCCTCGCGGACCACGCTCGGGATCCAGCCGCCACGCGCGAAGACGACGTCTCGCCTGGATTCGTTCACGCCCACCGGGCACATTCGGCGTCCAGGCGCGGCTCGGTACGCACCCAGACCTCGCCCCCGCGGGCCCCGGCCGGGGCGTCGACGCGTTCGAGACCGAGGAACGCGATCAACTGGAGCAGCTCGGCCCGCTCGGCCCGGTCGTCGTCGACGTCCTGCGACTCGAAGAAGACGTGGTACCTGCCGGTCGGGTCGACGATGCCGGAATCCGCCCAGATCCGGCCGACCTCGCCGATCGCCGCCGCCTCCGTGGTGAACATGGCGGCGCGGGCGGCGCCGCGGGTCTCCGGTGACGCGTCGAGGTCGGCGAGGTCGGGGAGCCACTGCCCGAAGTAGTCGAGGCCGGCGTATCCGTTCTCGAAGAACAGCATCGCGCCCGGCAGGTAGCGGTTGCCCCGGTCCACCAGGAGATGCTCCGACCGGGGCGGGTCCGCGTCCGCGAACCGGGAGATCGCCCCCCGACGGGGCATGAGCACCAGCCGCTGCCCCGCCGCTTCGTCCCTGATCGTGTAGGTGTCCGACTCCCGACCCCGGAAGAACACGGAGAACGCCTCGTACGCCTCCTGCGGGTCACCCACCGAGACGGGTTGGTCGTCGCCGTCGCCGGCAGAGAAGACGAACTGCTTCGGTCCGGGATGGTACGGGCGGGCCATGTGCGTCCTCGCTCACTCGGGACAGCTCCACCGGCGTGGCGGAACAGAGCCCGAGCATAGGCGTGCGGCGCATGCCGGCCCGCCGGGCGACCGGCCGCCTACCGCACCCACTCGCCGGCGCGCATCACCCGCACCACGTTCAGGTCGTCGTCCAGCACCACCAGGTCGGCGCGCAGCCCGGCCCGGAGCGCGCCCACCCGGTCGCCCAGCCCGAGCGCGCGGGCCGGGGTGGTGGCCGCCATCCGGACCGCGTCGGGCAGCGTGACGCCCGCGCCCACCGCGTGCCGCAGCGCGGCGTCCATGGTGAGCGTGCTGCCGGCGATGGCACCGTCCCGGCTGAGCCGGGCCTCACCGCCGGTGACGGTGACCGCCTGGCCGCCCAACTCGTACTCGCCGTCGGGCATGCCGGCGGCGGCCATCGCGTCGGTGATCAGGGCGGCCCGGTCCGGGCCGGCCACCGAGCTGGCGAAGCCGAGCATGCCGTCGTGCAGGTGCACGCCGTCGGCGACCAGCTCGCAGACCACGTTCGGGGCCTCCAGCAGCGCCACCACCGGGCCGGGCTCACGGTGGTGCACCGGGCGCATCCCGTTGAACAGGTGGGTGCCGACACTCGCGCCGGCGGCCACCGCCGCGCGGGTCTGCGCCCAGGTGGCGTCCGTGTGCCCGACGGCCGCCACCACGCCGTTCGCCACCAGCAGCTCGATCGCCTCGGTGGCACCGTCCCGCTCCGGCGCGATCGTGACCATCCGCACCGTGCCGCCGCCCAGCTCGATCAGCTCGGTCAGCTCGGCGGTGGACGGGTCGCGGAGGAACTCCGGGTTCTGCGCGCCGCAGCGGTCCGCCGACAGGTAGGGGCCCTCGAAGTGCAGGCCGGCGAGCACGCCCGCCTCGACCAGCGGCCGGAACGCGGCGGTGGCGTCGCGCATCAGCGCGAACGGGGAGCTGACCAGGCTGGCCAGCAGCGTGGTCGTGCCGTGGTCGAGGTGGAACGCGGCGGCCTGCCGGGCCGACTCCGGGTCGCCGGTGGTGAACGTGTGCCCGCCGCCGCCGTGGGTGTGCATGTCCACGAAGCCGGGCACGATCCAGTGCCCGTCGCGTACCGAGGGGTAGTCGGCGACCGCGGTGATCCGGTCGTCCCGGACCTCCACGCAGCCCTGCCGGATGACACCGGTCGGGGTCACCACCTTGCCGGTCACACGCCGGGTCATCGACTCTCCTTCGCCAGGGTGTCCAGGGCCAGCAGGGCGGCGCCGAGGCAACCGGCCTCGTCGCCGAGCGCGGCCGCGACCAGGCGCGGCTCGCGGTGGAACGTCAACCGCTCGCGCAGCGCGTCGCGCAGCGGATCGAACAGCCGGGGACCGGCCTGGGCCAGTCCACCACCGATCACCACGGTCGCCACGTCGTACAACGCCTGCCCGGTGGCGAGGCCGTCGGCGAGCGCCTCGACCGCCTCCCGCCAGACCGTGCCGGCGAGCGGGTCACCGGACGCCGCCCGGTCGACCACCTCGGCGGCGGTCGCCGGCGCGCCGGCCAACTCGGTGTAGCGGCGGCCGATCGCCGAGGCCGAGGCCACCGCCTCCAGGCAGCCGACGCGACCGCAGCCGCAGCGCGGGCCGTCGGGGCGTACCAGGATGTGGCCGATCTCCCCGGCGGCGCCGTGCGCGCCGACGGCGGCCGACCCGTCGACCACGTGCGCGGCGGCGATGCCGGTGCCGATCGCCACGAAGAGCACGTGGCCGGCGTCCCGGCCGGCGCCGACTCGGGCCTCGGCCAGGCCGCCCACCCGCACGTCGTGGCCGAGCGCCGCGGGCAGGCGCAGGCGCGTGGCCGCCAGGTCCCGCAGCGGTACGTCCCGGAAGCCCACGTTCGCCGACCAGACCGCCACGCCACGGGCCTCGTCGACCACCCCCGGCACGGCGATGCCGCAGGCCACCGGCGTGAGCCCGTCGGCGCGGGCCTTGTCGGCCAGTCCTTCGGCCACGTCGAGGATGGTGCCGACCACGGCGTCCGGCCCGCGCTGCGCGGCGGTGGCGTGCCGTTCGGTGTGCACGGTCGCGCCGTCCGGCCGGACCAGGGCGCACTTCATCCCGGTGCCGCCCACGTCCAGCGCGACGACGACCTCGTCGCGCGCCCTCACGCGAGAACGACGGAGCGGGTGAGGTGGCGGGGCGCGTCCGGGTCGAGGCCGCGGCTGGTGGCCAGCGCCACGGCGAACCGTTGGGCCAGGATCAGGTCGGCCATCGGGTCGACCGGGTTGCGGCCGGCCGCCCAGCTCGTCAGCACCGTGCGGCAGCCGTGCGTACGGCTGTGCACGAACGCCGCGCCGGTGGCCGCCACGTCCTCGGCCAGCCCGTCCGGGATGTCGCCGAACGCCCAGACCAGCCGGCCCGGGGCGCCGATCGAGATGGGGCCGTGGCGGTAGTCCATGGCCGGGTACGCCTCGGCCCAGAACGTGGCCGCCTCGCGGCACTTCAGCGCGGCCTCCTGGGCCAGCCCGACCGTCCAGCCGCGACCGAGGAACGTGACCTGTTCGATGCGGGCCGGGTCGATCGGCAGCGGCGCCCGGACGGCCACCTCGGCGTCGGCGGCCAGCCGGCCGAGGTCCTCGCCGAGGTGGGCGCGGAGCAGCGCGAGCGCGGTGGTGGCGAAGCGGGTCTGCACCACCGAACGTTCGTCGGCGAAGGGCAGCGCGACGGTGGCGTCGGCGAGCGACACGGCCGGTGAGTCCGGGTCGCCCACCAGGACCGTGGTGGGGATCCGCCCGCGCAGCGCGGCGAGCAGGTCGAGCACCTCGGTGGTGGTGCCGGAGCGGGTGATCGCGATGAGCCGGTCGTAGCGCCGGCCGGTGGGGAACTCGCTGGCCTGGAACGCGTCGGTCTCGCCCTGGCCGGCCTGCTCGCGCAGGCCCGCGTACGCCGCGGCCATGAACCACGACGTGCCGCAGCCGACCACGGCGACCCGCTCGCCGGAGCGCGGCAGGTGGTCGGCGACTGTCGGCGCGAGCCGGGCCGCCTCGCGCCAGCAGTCGGGTTGGCTCGCGATCTCCGCGTGCACGTACGGCATGACAACTCCTCGCCGGGGGAGACCTTGCGCAATACGGCGCGATAGGGCCTTCTTTCGCGCGTCATTCTGCGCGAAGTGGGGCGGGCGTGGCAACCGTCTCCTCATTCGCGCAGGCCAGGGTTTTGCGCAGACGTAGTTTCGCGCACTACTGTGCACGCAACCAATCACCGTACGTGCACAGTCAGGGGAGGGCCCCGCGGTGGACCGCTACGCGCGTTGGAACGCACTGCTCGAGATGTTGACCGACAGCGGCCGGGTCAGCGTCGAGGAGGCGGCCGAGCGGCTGGCGGTCTCCCAGGCCACCATCCGGCGGGACTTCGACCAGCTCGCCCAGCAGCAAATGATCACCCGGACCCGGGGTGGCGCGGTCGCCAACGGCGTCTCGTACGACCTGCCGCTGCGCTACAAGACCGCCAAGCACTCGGCGGAGAAGCAGCGGATCGGGGCCGCCGCCGCCGCGCTGGTCTCCCCGGGCACGGTGGTCGGCCTGAACGGCGGCACCACCAGCACCGAGGTGGCCCGCGCGCTGGCCGTCCGCCCGGATCTGAACACCAGCGCCGAGGGCGCCCAGCTCACCGTGGTCACCAACGCGCTGAACATCGCCAACGAGCTGCTGGTGCGCTCGCGGATGAAGGTGGTGGTGGCCGGCGGCGTGGTCCGGCCGAAGTCGTTCGAGCTGGTCGGCCCGCTGGGCGGGGCGCTGCTGCGCGAGGTCACGCTCGACGTCGCGCTGCTCGGCGTGGACGCGATCGACCCGCAGCTCGGCGCCGCCGCACACCACGAGGGCGAGGCGGCCATGAACAGCCTGATGGTGGCCCGGGCCAAGCGGGTCGTGGTGATCGCCGACTCGTCGAAGCTGGGCGGGCACGCGTTCGCCCGGATCTGCCCGGTGGACCGGGTGGAGACGCTGGTGACCGACTCCGGCGCGGCCCCGGACGTGGTGCAGGCGTTCCGCGACGCCGGCGTGCACGTCGTCTGCGCCTGAGAGTGACACGCCGACCACCCATGCATACCGGGTATTGCCTTCCGGTGCATACCGCGTATGGTGTCGCTGTCACCTACATCGGGGGAGGTCAGCTGTGTCGGCTGTCCTGGAGATCGAGGGTCTCCGTAAGACGTACCGGAGCCGGAAACGCGGGGTCCGCCACGCGCTCGACGGCTTCGACATGCGGGTCGAGGCCGGCCAGGTGCACGGCTTCCTCGGCCCGAACGGTTCCGGCAAGACCACCACGCTGCGTACGCTGCTCGGGTTGATCCGGCCCAACGGCGGCCGGATGGCCATCCTCGGCCAGGAGCTGCCGCGGTCGCTGCCGGCGGTCGCCGGCCAGGTCGGCGCCATCGTGGAGAGCCCGCAGTTCTTCCCGCACTTCTCCGCGCGGGACACGCTGAGCCTGCTCGCCCAGGCCGGCGAGCTGCCGAAGCGGCGGGTCGACGAGGTGCTGGAGCTGGTCGGCCTGCGCGACCGGGCCGGCGAGCGGGTGAAGACCTACTCGCTCGGCATGAAGCAGCGGCTCGCCGTGGCGTCCGCGCTGCTCAAGGACCCGAAGCTGCTCATCCTGGACGAGCCGGCCAACGGTCTGGACCCGGGCGGCATCCGGGAGATGCGCCGGCTCATGCGGGAGCTGGCCGAATCCGGCATGACCGTGGTGCTCTCCAGCCACATCCTCGGCGAGATCCAGCTCATCTGCGACTCGGTCACCATCATCTCGCTCGGCCGGCGGGTCGCCTTCGGGCCGGTCGAGCAGGTGCTCGCCGCGCACTCCCAGGGCGCCGTGCGGGTACGCCTGGAGGCGGTCGCCGACCTGCCCCGGGCCGAGGAGACGCTGACCCGGTCCGGGATCCGCGTCGCCGCCGAGGCCGACCACCTGATGCTGTCCGGCGTGGACAAGCCGGCCGCGGTCAGCCGGCTCCTCGCCGAGCAGGACCTGTACGTCAGCGAGCTCACCCCGGTCGCGGTCGACCTGGAGAGCGTCTTCCTCGAACTGACCGCCACCGCGCCGGTCCCCGGCCAGAACCGTCAGGTCGATCAGTCCGCCAAGGTCGACCAGACCGGCACCGCAGGAGGTTGGGGCGCATGAGCCTGTTCGTCACCGAGCTGCGGCGGCTCACCAAGCGCCGGGTCACCCGCCTGCTGCTCGTCCTGCTGGTGGTCGGGCTCGCCACCGTGGCCACCGCGTTCAGCTTCTCCAGCCACAAGCTCTCGCCCGAGGTGGTGGCCGCCGCGCAGGCCGACTCCGACGCGCAGTACCGCAAGTCGGTGGAGGAGTGGAAGCGCAGCGTCACCGAGTGCGAGGCCGCCCAGGCCCGTGGCGAGCAGACCGAGGAGCGCTACGGCCCGAACTGCGGCAAGGACTTCCAGCCGCAGCCGGAGATGTTCGACCCGAAGTGGAACCTGCCGTACCAGTTCGACTTCCGGGCCGAGTTCCCCACGTTCATCGCCGTGTTCGCCTTCGCGGTGGCGCTCTTCGCGTTCATCGTCGGCGCCTCCTTCGTGGGCGCCGAGTGGAACACCGGCGGGATGATGAACCTGCTGCTCTGGCGGCCGAAACGGCTCGCCGTGCTGGGCACCAAGCTGGCCGCGCTGCTCACCACCGTGCTCGGGCTCAGCGTCGTGCTCGGCGCGTTGTGGACGGCCGTGTTCTGGCTGATCGGCACCCAACGGGGCACCACCGCGAAGATGACCGCCGGGGTGTGGCGCTCGATCGGGCTGGACGGGCTGCGCGCCGTGGCGCTGATCCTGGTCGTCGGCGCGGTCGCGTTCGCGCTCGCCTCGCTCGGCCGGCACACCGCGATGGCGTTGGGCGCGGCGGTGGCGCTGTTCGCGGTCAGCGAGGTCGGCATCCGGATCGCGGTCGGCGTGTTGTCGGTGCCGTTCGGCGACCGCTACGTGCTCTCCACGTACGCCCAGTCGTGGTTCATGAAGCAGGCGGAGCTGTTCGACTACGACACCTGCGAGTTCGCCCGGGGCGCCTGCGAGCCGGCGAAGTACGTGGTCACCTGGCAGCAGTCGGCGGTGGTGTTCGGCATCGGCGTGGTGGCGGCCCTGGTCGCCGCGTTCTGGACGATGCGTCGGCGGGACGTCGCCTGACGTTCTCCGCGCCGCCGGCCGGACGCCGGCGGCGCGGACCGCGCGGGACGATGCGGCCGGGGACGGCCCTGGCTACGCTGGGGTCTCCCCGGCCGGCGCGTCTTCGCGCCGGTCAGTCGCCGTCGGAGAGGAGCACCATGTCCGCCGACGCCACGGACCGGACCGCCGCCGGGCGGTCCGACCCACCACCACCCGTCGGGGGTACGCGGGCGGCGCCCGGTGCCGCCGTCCCCCCGCCCCGCACCGCGCCCCCCGCCGAGTCGGTACCGCCGACCGAGTCCCTGCCGCCGACCGGGCCCGCGCCGTCGGTGGAGCCCGAGCCCGCGCCCTCGGTGGAGAGCGTGGGGCTCACCGAGCGGGAGCTGCGGATCCTCGCCTTCGAGTCGCGGTGGTGGAAGCACGCCGGCGCCAAGGAGCAGGCCATCCGGGACACGTTCGGTCTCTCCGCGACCCGCTACTACCAGCTCCTCAACGGGCTGCTGGATCATCCCGCCGCGCTGGCGGCCGAGCCGGTGCTGATCGGCCGGCTGCGCAGGCTCCGCTCGTCGCGGGCCCGCAACCGGCGGCGTTGACCGGCCTCACTTCTCGTACGAGCGCAGCCCGTTGCCGATGGCGAAGAACGTCGGCGCCCACTCGCCGATGAAGATGCCCCAGCGGTCCGCCCGGTCCACGCCGGCGCGTTCCAGGCTCTTGGACAGGAACCAGCTCGTGAATGAGAGTCCGATGCTGACGAATCCGGCGATGTAGGCGTGTTCCGCCCGGATTCCCGACTCGTGCAACCGCTCCAACATGGCGATCCCCCTGTCCCCGGTCCGATCGGTCACTCCCGACGCTACCGCCAGTCCCGCTCTGGTGACGGAGAGTTGCCGGGATGCGTCGCATGGTCGTGCGGCGGCCGGGTAAGGCGGCGGGCGGCGACGGAGGGAGTGGGGCGATGGGAGCACCGGACCGCCGGTACGCGACCGGCAGCGGGACGGCCCGGCCGGTCGGTGAGGCGCCGATGATGCGGGTGCGTTCCGCGTCCGATCCGGCCCCGGGGCGGCTCGAGAACGAGGACGTGGTCTTCCGGTTCGGTCCGCTCGTCGGCGTCCTCGACGGGGCCACCGTGCCGGACGGCTTCGACACCGGTTGCGTGCACGGCCCGGCGTGGTACGTCCGGCACCTGGCCGCCCGGATCGGCCTGGCGGTCGCGGCCCGCCCCGCGGCCACGCTGATGAGCAGCCTGGCGGCGGCGATCCTGGCGGTGCGGGCGGATCATGGCGACACCTGCGACCTCGACCATCCCGGCACCCCGTCGTCCACCGTCTGCCTGCTGCGCTGCGGTGGTGACCAGGTCGACTACCTGGTGCTCTGCGACAGTCCGCTGGTGCTCGACACCGGCGTCGGCGTCGACGTGGTCTCCGACGACCGGCTGGCGGACGCGCTGGCGGACCTGCGTCGGACCGCCGCCGCGCTGCCCGACGGCGGGGTCGACCCGGCGACCCGGTTCCGGCGCGCGGTGACGGTGCAGCGCACCCGGATGAACCGCAGTCACGGCTACTGGGCGGCGGCCGGCGACCCGGACGCGGCGTACCACGCGGTGACCGGGACGGTGCCGCTGCGCGGGCCGAACGCGTTGCGGCGGGCCGTGCTGCTCACTGACGGCGCGTCGTGCGCGGTCGAGCAGTTCGGCCTCTTCGACTGGGCCGGACTCCTGGAGGTGGTGACCGTGGAGGGGCCGGAAGGGCTGGTCGACCGGGTCCGGGCGGCCGAGCGGGACCACCCGGACCGGTTGCGCCGCCGGAAGCGGACCGACGACGCCACGGTGGCGCTCTGTGAGTTCGCGCCCCTGAGGTGAGCACGCTCACGCCGGAAGAACCGGTCGGATGACAACGGAGCGTGAGGCGGAACACCCCGGGGGTACGACCGGTCGACCCGCTCCGCCGTACCGGCAATGAGTCGGCAAAGGGGTGGACGTGCGCCGGAACGGCCGGCAGACTCCGGCTGGTGACGGGTGCGGTACGGCTGGAGCCGGTGGACGAGCGGAACCTGGAACCGTTGCTCTCCGTAGCGGCGGCGGAGGCGGAACCGGAGGACGTCATGCCTCCGGTGGACGCCCCGGCCGGCTGGTCGCTGGCCCGTCGGGACGCGTTCCGCGAGTTCCACCGCGCCAGCTTCGGCGGCCTGGACGGCCCGACCCGCACGCTGATGTACGCGATCGTGTCCGGCGGCGAGGTGGTCGGCATGGTGCGGATGACCCGTCGGGACGAGCCGGGAACGGTGGAGACCGGGATGTGGCTGGGCCGGTCGGCGCGCGGGCGCGGGCTCGGTGCCGCCGCGCTGCGGGAACTGCTGCACGCCGCCGCGGCGGCCGGCATGCGCACGGTCGTCGCCGATACGACGCCGGACAATGCCGGGGCCATTTCCGTCCTTCGTAAATGCGGCGCGGAATTGCACGAAGAAGGTGGAAAGCTGCTCGCCCGGATGTGTCTGGATTCGGCCCTCCCGACCCACTGAGGCCGTTGCTTGCCGCGCGACAACCTTCGCGCGTACTCCCTGCTCCTTCGCGCTTCAATGCGGGGTTTCGGCCATCCTGAGCAGCGCTTCCAGTTCGCCGAAGAAATGTTTTGTGAATGGCATGGCGGGTACTGCCCGCCGGGTCCGCTGATGCGGGACACCGGCCGCAGGCCCCCTTTTCGCTGATCCTCGGCGGCTTTTTCCGGGCCTGCTCCACGCATGAGGTGTCCCTTCCGCCGGGGAGCGAAGGAGAACTGATGAAGAGCGGAGCTCGGATCGCCCTGGCGGTCGGTTTCGGATATGTCCTCGGCCGGCGCAGGAAGCTGCGGACGGCCCTCACCCTGGCCGCCGCCGTGGCCGCCGGCCGGGCCAGCCAGAATCCCGGCGGCCTCAAGCAGATGGCCACCGGCCTGCTCGGGTCGAACCCGCAACTGGCCAACCTCTCCCGGCTCGGCGCGCCGCTGGTCACCGCCGGCCGGGCCGCCGCGACCGCCGCCGCCGGCAGCGGCATCGACGCGGTCAGCGGCCGGCTGCGTGGCAGCGCCGACTCGTTGCGCCGTCGTTCCGCCGGGTCCGGCGAGCAGCCCGCTGACGGTCGGCGGTCGGCGCCCGACGAGGAGCCGGAGCTGGACGAGCAGCCCGGGGCCGACGACGAGGCCGACTACGACGAGCAACCGGCCCCCGTGCGCCGGCGACGGGGGCGGTGACCATGCCCCCCACCGGACTCAACGACCGGGCCCGCGACCAGATCGGCGGCGAGCTGCGCAACCTCGCCTCCGCGATCGGCGAGCGCGCCGTGCAGGTGGTGACCGAACGGGTCACCGGCGCCACCGGACGACTCAGCGAGTACGCGAAGCAGGGCGGCGGCCCCGGCCTGGTCGCCGCGGCCACCGGCGCGCAGAAGCTCGCCGACGGCCACTCCCCGCTGAAGGCCATGTTCCATGCCGGCCTGGCCGGCGGTAAGGAGAAGCTGATGTCGGCGTTCGGCGGCGGCAAGGGTGGCAAGGGCGGCGGCAAGAAGCTCAAGGTCACCAACATCGTCGAGACCATCGAGGTCGGCGTGCCGGTCCGGGTCGCGTACAACCAGTGGACCACCTTCGGCGACTTCCCGAGCTTCATGAAGAAGGTCGAGCAGGCCGACAACGACGAAGACGAGAAGATGACCTGGAAGGCACAGGTCCTCTGGTCGCACCGCACCTGGGAGTCGACGATCGTCCGGCAGATCCCGGACCGGCTCATCCACTGGCGGTCCAAGGGCGAGAAGGGCTCGGTCGACGGCACGGTCAGCTTCCACGAGGTCGCCCCGGAACTGACCCGCATCCTGGTGGTGCTGGAGTACCACCCGCAGGGCCTCTTCGAGCACACCGGCAACCTGTGGCGGGCGCAGGGCCGCCGGGTCCGGCTGGAGCTGAAGCACTTCGTCCGGCACGTGATGACCGAGACCGTGCTCGACCCGGACTCCGTCGAGGGCTGGCGCGGCGAGATCCAGGACTCCCAGGTGGTCAAGGATCACGAGACCGCGCTCCGCGAGGAGCAGGAGGGCGGCGCGCAGCCGGAGCCGGGCCGTGACGAGGAGCCCGCCGAGCGTGGCCGCCGCCGTCCGCCGCAGCGCCGCCGCCCGGTCGAGGAGGAGGAGTACGACGACTACGACGCCGGCGACGACTTCGACGACGAGGAGTACGACGAGGAGCCGGTGGAGGAGCAGCCGCCGCCGCGCCGCCGTCAGCCGGAGCGGGCCCGCCGCCCGCAGCGCGAGGAGCGGGAACCGCGCGAGGAACGGGCCCGGCGTGCTCCCGAGGCACCCCGCCGGCCGGTTGTCCGGCGTCGCCGTGAGGAGCGTGGCGAATGAGCGTGGCGACGGTTGACCAGCCGGGCAGCGCGCTGGAACGCACCGCAGGCGGCGGCGCGGGGGGCGCGCTCGCCGACGTGGTCGAGACCGTGCTGGACAAGGGCGTGGTGATCGACGCCCAGGTGTCGATCGCCGTGGTCGGGATCCAGCTCCTGGAGATCAACGCCCGGGTGGCGATCTCCAGCATCGAGACGTACCTGCGGTTCGCCGACACGGTCGACCGGATGAACATCGTGCCGAAGGACCAGCAGACGCTGCCCGACCTGATCGACGGCGTCGCCGGCGCGGTCGGCCGGGCGGCCGGCGACGTCAGTCAGGCGGTCGGCGGGGTCGGCGGCGCGGTGGTGGACGCGCCGCGCGACCGCGAGGTCGGGCAGGGCCGGCCGCGTCGGCGGGACGGGGAGAACTGAGATGAGCCAGGACAACGGGCTGTTCATCTACGGCATCGTGCCGTCCGACGTGGAGCCGACCCCCGACGCCGAGGGGGTCGGCTCCCCGCCCGGCGAGGTGAGCGCGGTCCGGCACGGCGAACTGGCCGCGCTGGTCAGCGCGGTGGGGCTGGACGAGCCGCTGGGCCGGCCGGCCGACCTGACCGCGTACGAGCGGCTGCTGGACGGCACGGCGGAGGTCGCGCCGGTGCTGCCGGTGCGGTTCGGCACGGTGGTGACCGGCGAGGACGCGGTCGCGGACCTGCTCGACGCGCACCACGACCGGTTCGCCGCGGCGCTCGACGAGTTCGAGGACCGGGTGCAGTACACCGTGCACGGCCGCTTCGACGAGCCGGAGTTCATCGGCGGGATGCTGACCGGCAACCCGGACGCCGCCGCGCTCGCCGACCAGGTGCGCGGCCGGCCGGAGGCGCAGAGCCGGGAGCAGCGGATCCGGCTCGGCGAGATCATCAGCCAGGCGGTCGAGCTGAACCGGGAGTCCCAGAACCGCGACCTGCTCGACGCGGTGGGCCGGTACGCGGAGGCGGACGCGGTCCGGCCGCCGAGCCACGAGATGGACGCCGTACGCGTCGCCTTCCTGGTCGCCGGTGACCACGAGGACGAGTTCATCCGGGCCGTGGAGGACTTCGCCGAGCAGCGCCGGGAGCTGATCCGGATGCGCCTGATCGGCCCGCTGGCGCCGTACGACTTCGTGAGCGCGCACCAACTGGCGGAGTGAACCGTGGACATCCTGTGGACGCTTCTCACGCTCCCGTACGCGCCGGTGCGCGGGCTCACCGCGATCGTCAAGGTGGTTGCCCGGGAGGCGGAGTCGCAGCAGCACAGCCCGGTCACCGTCCGGCGGGAGCTGGAGGAGCTGGACCGGGCCGCCGCCGCCGGTGAGATCACTCCCGAGGAACGGGACCGGGGGCAGCAGCAGGTGCTGGAGCGGCTGACCGGGCCGGCCGCCGGCCGTACCCCCTCGCGGCGCGGCGGCCCGCCACGGCGGCCCGGGCCCGAGCGGCGGCCGGCCACCGATCGCGGCGGTGGGTCGCGCCGGCCACGAGGGGGACCACGATGACGTCGGCGCGGGCCCGGGACGACCGGGAGCGGTACCTCGACGAGGACGACGAGGACGTGCTCGACACCGCCGATGCCGCCCGCGAAGGGCTGCGTCAGGTGGTGGCGCTGACCGGGAAGGACGCGCTCGGGATCACCTCGATCCAGCCCGCCGACTACGGCTGGCTGGTCGGGGTGGAGGTGGTCGAGGACCATCGCATCCCGGCGTCGACCGATCTGCTCGGGCTCTACGAGGTCGAGCTGGACATGACCGGCAGCCTGCTCGGCTACCGGCGGACGCGCCGCTACCAGCGCGGCAAGGGCGACGGGGGCTGACATGAGCACGGCACGGGAGCCCTCGGTGGTGCAGAACTCCGGCCAGGTGCTGCCGGCCGGCCACGAGCCGGCGAACCTCGGCGACATCCTGGAGCGGGTTCTCGACCGGGGCATCGTCATCGCCGGTGACATCCGGGTCAGCCTGCTCGACATCGAGCTGCTGACGTTGAAACTGCGGCTGGTCATCGCCTCGGTGGACACCGCCCGGCAGATCGGCATCGACTGGTGGGAGCACGATCCGTGGCTCAGCTCCCGGGCCCGCCCGCCGGTCGAGCCGGGTCCGCGCGACCCGGAGGAGGTCGAGGCGTCCCGCCGGCCGCGCGTCGCCGCCCGGGCCGTGAGGAGGGACCGTGATGAGTGAGCCGGACGCCGGGACCGCGGTCTGGCTGCACGGCGTGGTCGCGGGCGGCACCGGCCCGACCGACCTGCCGGGCATCGCCGGGACGCCGGTGCGCGCGGTGCCCGGGGCCGGCCTGGCCGCCGTGGTCAGTGACGTGCCACTGCACGAGTACGGCGAGACCGCGCTGCGCCGCAACCTGGAGGACCTGGCCTGGCTGGAACGGGCCGCCCGGGCGCACCACGCGGTGGTGGACGCGCTGGCCCGCGCCGGGGCGGTGGTGCCGGCGCGGCTCGCCACCGTGCACCGCGACGACGCCCGGGTGACCGGCGTGCTGGCCGAGCGGCGCGACGAACTGGCCGGCACGCTGGCCCGGCTCGCCGACCGCACCGAGTGGGGCGTCAAGGGGTACGTGGTACCCGGCGCCCTGCCGAGCGCCGAGGAGTCCGCCGGTGGTGGCGGCGCCGGGGCGGCGTACCTGCGCCGGCGCCGGGCCCAGCTCGACGCGCGGGAGCTGGGGCAGCAGGCCGCCGCCGACGCGGCCGCCGCCGTGCACGCCGCGCTGGCCGGGTTGGCGGTGGCCGCGCATCGGCACGCCCCGCAGGACCGGCGGCTCTCCGGCGCGGCCACCGCGATGGTGCTCAACGGCGCGTACCTGATCGACCGGGACCGGTGGCCCGACTTCGCCGCGTCCGCCCGCCGGTTGGCCGACGAGCACCCCGCGGTACGCCTGGAGCTGACCGGCCCGTGGCCGCCGTACTCCTTCGTGGCGGAACCGGAGGCGGCGCCGGCATGGGCGTGACCACGCTCGCGCCCAGCGCGGCCGACGACCCCGGCTACCGGACGGTGGCCCTGGTCGACCTGCTCGACCGGGTGCTCGCCGCCGGCGTGGTGGTCAGCGGCGACATCACGCTGGCCGTCGCCGACGTCGACCTGGTCCGGATCTCGTTGCGCGCGCTGATCGCATCCGTCGGCGCGCTCGCCCCGCCGACCGACCCGCTGGCGTCGGCGACACCGGTGGAGGCGTCGTGACCAGCCGTCGCGGTGACGGCGGTGGGGCGTCGTGACCGGCCGGGACGAGGCGGCCGAGCTGGCGGCGGCGCTCGGCGAGCCGCAGTGGCGGGCGCCCCGGGTCCAGCCGCTGGACCGCCGGCTCGCCGTCGACCAGGACTCGGTCGAGCGCGGCCTGGCCAGCCTGGTGCTCACCGTCGTCGAACTGCTCCGTCAGCTCATGGAACGGCAGGCGCTGCGCCGGGTCGACCTCGGCGACCTCACCGACGAGCAGATCGAGCGGATCGGCACCACCCTGATGGCGCTGGAGGAGCAGATGACCCAGCTCCGCGCGTACTTCGGCCTGTCCCCCGAGGACCTCAACCTGGACCTGGGCCCCCTGGGCCCGCTCCTCCCCACCGACTGACCCCTCCCCGCCCCCACTCCGCCCCGCTCGCGTCGATCATGAAGTTGACGGTGTCCACGAGGATCCACATCGCCGCTAACTTCATGATCGAGTGGTGTTCCACGCGCGCGTGCCCTGGCCGGTCGCGGGGCGGCTGCCTGCACGAGGTGGGCGAGCCGTCTTGCATGATGGGAGCAGGGGAGATCTTGGTGCGAAAGGGCCCCTATGGGGGCCGATTTCTACCAAGATCTCGGACCGCGGTCAGTCGGACGACAGGTCCGGGCGGTGCTCCTTGACCCACTTCTCGACGTCTGTCTTACGCCAGATCTGGCCCATCTTGAGCACCTGGTACGGGGCGGGAAAGTCGCGCCGAGAGGCGATCACCGACGCGCGGGCACGCGAGACGCCACCGAGCATGTCTCGGATCTCAGCGATCCCCACGAACTCCACCACGTCTTGACGGTAGGTATCGCCGATTGTCTGACTATCGTTAACAGCGATCGGGGTTGACGATCGATAACAACGCGAGCACGATCGGGGGATGACCGCGCAGCGTGCTTCCTCCGTACCCGATCGCAGTCGCCGGGCCGTGCGGCCGCACGTGCCGATCCGACCGCTCTGGCTCTGCCGGGTGTGCGCGGCCCCTTGGCCGTGCCCGCCGGCCCGCCTGTTGCTGCTGATGGACTTCCGGCGTGACCGGGTCACGCTGTCGGTCCACCTGGCCGGCTGCCTCTTCGACGCCACCGCCGACCTGCTGAAACTCAACCCCGACGGAGTGCCGAGCCCGAAGGACCTCTTCGACCGCTTCCTCGGGTGGACCAGTCGTGAGCGGTGAGGTCAGTGGCGGGTCTGGGCGTAGGACTCCAGGTGGGCCAGTTGGACGGGGTCCAGCGAAGGCCGGACGCGGGTGCGGGCCGACTCCACGTGTGACGCCGTCACGGTGCTGGCGGTCAGGGACTCGCGCATCGCGGCCAGGGCCGCCTCCCGGACCAGCGCGGCGCAGTCGGCGGCGGAGAAGCCGGCCAGCTCCGCGCCGAGCGCGTCGAGGTCCACGTCCGGCGCGAGCGGGACGTCCCGGGCGGTGGCCCGGAGGATCTCCGCGCGGGCCGACCCGTCCGGCGGCGGCACGTAGACCAGGCGCTCCAGCCGGCCCGGACGCAGCAGTGCCGGGTCGACCAGCTCCGGCCGGTTCGTCGCGCCGACCACCACCACGTTGCGCAGCGCCTCCACCCCGTCCAGTTCGGTGAGCAACGCGGCCACCACCCGATCGGTCGTACCGCCGTCGGTGGCCTGGCCGCGGATCGGCGCCAGCGCGTCCACCTCGTCCAGGAAGACCAGCGTGGGCGCCGCCTCGCGGGCCCGGCGGAACAGCTCACGGACCGCGCGTTCGCTCTCACCGACCCACTTGGAGAGCAGCTCCGCGCCCTTCACCGACAGCACGTTCGCCCGCCCGGAGCCGGCCAGCGCGGTGATCAGGTAGGTCTTGCCGCAGCCGGGCGGGCCGTAGAGCAGCACCCCGCGCGGCGGCGTCACGCCCAGTCGGGCGAAGGTGTCCGGATAGGTGAGCGGCCAGAGCACCGACTCGGTCAACGTCTGCTTGACCTCGTGCAGGCCGCCGACGTCGTCGAGCGTCACCGAGGCCAGCTCCAGCGTGGACGCGGCCATCGTGGTCGCCCGGACCACCTCCCGCGCGGCGAGGAAGTCGGCCATCGCCACGGTCGGCGTCTCGGCCGTCTTCTGCCGCAGCGCCGCCCGCACCCCGGCCTCCCGCACCAGCGCGGCCAGGTCCGCGGCGACGAAACCGGGGGTACGCGCCGCCACCTCGTCCAGCCGGACGTCACCGGCCAGCGGCACCTGCCGGGTGAGCACCGTCAACTGCTCCCGGCGCAGCGCCGGATCGGGCAGCGGCACACTGATCCGCAGCGCCAGCAGATCCGGTCCGCGCAACGCCGGGTCCACCGCCTCGGGGCGTCCGGTGGTGCAGACCACCGCCGCCCCGGCGCGTACCGTCTCGGCGACCACCTGGCGGAACACGGTGGCCAGCGGGCCCGGATCCTCGGCCGGGGCGAGCGCCTCCACGTCGGTGACCAGCAGCACGGCCGACCCGCCCGCGCGTACCGCCTCGGCGGCCTCCCGCAGCCGGCGGGCCGCCGCGTCGTTCGACAGCGCGGCCAGTTCCGGGGCCCAGACCGGGCGGACCCGCGCGCCGACCCGGGCGGCGACGGCGCGGACCAGCGACGACTTGCCCGAGCCGGCCGGGCCTTCGACGAGCACGCCGAGCGCGACCGTGGTGCCCAGCCGGCCCAGCACCTCGCGGTGGTGGAAGCCCAGGTCCAGCAGCTCGGTCAGCTCCTCGGCCTGGGCGCGCAGGCCGGGCAGCTCGTCCACGTCGGGCGCGTCCTCGGGCCCGAGCAGGCCGTCAGCTCCCGGAGCCGTCGAGCCGGCCGAGCCGGTGAAGCCACCCGCACCGGTCGAGCCACCCGCACCGGTCGAGCCGCCGGAGCCGGTCGAGCCGCCGGAACCGGGCCGGACGCGCGGACCGGCCGGGTCGCCGGAGCCGGTCGGACCGGCCGGAACGGTGGAGCCGGTCGGGCCGGTGAAGCCGGACGCGGCGGGGCCGTGGGTGGCCGGGCCGTGTTCCCAGGCCACCACCGTGTCCATGGTGACCAGCGCGCCGGTGGCCGGCTCGGCCGCCACCACGTTGAGCAGCGTGCTCGTCCAGGCGTACCCGACGGAGCTGGCGAGGCTGTGCCGTGCCGCCTCGACCAGGCCGCGCACGGCGGCGTCCGGGAGCACGTCCTGGGGCAGCAGCGAGACGTCGTCGCCGGCGGTGACCATCTTGCCCAGCAACGCGAGCCGCAGCATCTCCGGTGGGACCGCGGCCGTCACCGCGACCGGGCCGGCCAGCGTGACCCGGCTCGCCCGTGCGCAGGGCAGCGGACTCACCGTGACCTGGCCGCCGGCCCGCAGGCCGAGGTTGCCCAGCAGCAGGTCGTCGGCGTACAGCAGGGCGCTGCTGGTGCCCGGGTCGGCGGCGGCGGCGATGCCGGCGGTCACCCGGCGGCCGGTCAGCCGCACCGGGTCGCCGGGCCGCAGCGCCAACGCGGTCAGCACCTCGGGGTGGAGGCGCACGACGCCACGACGGGCGTCCAGCGCGGCCGGCCGCAGGCTCGCGGTCAGGGTCAGGTCGGGTTCCGCCACCCGCCGACAGTAGCCGCCGGCACCACGGCCCGCCGGGGTCAGTGCGGGCCCGGGCGGTCCAGGAGCGAGGGGTCGCGGCGGATCAGCTCGGCGAGCCGGGCCGCCGGATCGGTCGCGCGCGGGTCGTGGCCCGGGGCGGCCACCGTCTTCACCGACATGGGCCAGGTCGGCGGTGGCGCCGGTGTGGACGCCGGGCCCACCGTCACCTCCGGCCCGGCCCAGGAGACCCGCATCGGGTACGCCTGATCGCCCAGCTCCACCCGCAGCGTCACGGCGAGCCCGCGATGCGCGGCGACCACCCGCCGGACCGCCTCGGCGACCTCCTCCACCGGGTCCCGCCGCGGCGACGCGTGGCCGCCCCGCAGCCGGTACGCGCCGTGCCCCGCCCGGTCCTCCAGCGGCTCGACCCGGGCGGGTGCGCCCGGCTCGGCGTGCTTGGCGGGCCTGCCCGTGTCGGCGTGCTTGGCGGGCCTGTCCGCGTCGGCGGGCTCGGCGGGCGTGCCCGTGTCGGCGTGCTCGACCGGCTCGCCGGGCAGCGGCACGCGTCGGCGCTGCGCCTCCTCGCGTCGCGCCAGCCGGGCCAGTGTCTCGTCCAGATCACCCCTCATCGCGTCCACCCCTTAGCAGCGCACGGGCCGAACCGGCTGGCGGTTCAGCGTTCCCGGGACCGGGTCGCCCGATCCAGCGCCCGGTCCAGGACGACGAGCAGGGCGTCCCGTACGGAGAGCCGGTCCCGGGCGTCGAACTGCACCAGCGGCACGTGCTCGGCGATCGCCAGCGCCCAGCGGATCGACGGCAGGTCCAGCGCCAGCCGCCCGTCGAAGGCGTTGACGCCCACGGCGAACGGCAGCCCGGCCCGCTCGAAGAAGTCGATCGCCGGGTAGCAGTCGTCGAGCCGGGCGCTGTCCACCACCACAAGCGCGCCGAGCGCGCCCCGGGCCAGGTCGTCCCACATGAAGCCGAACCGGGCCTGGCCGGGCGTACCGAAGAGGTAGAGCTTCAGGCTGCGGTCGATGGTCACGCAGCCGAAGTCCATCGCCACCGTGGTGGTGGTCTTCCCGGGCACCCCGTCGGGGTCGTCGACGCCGATCCCGGCGGTGGTCATCTCCGCCTCGGTGGTCAGTGGCGCGATCTCGGAGATCGCACCCACCGTGGTGGTCTTGCCGACGCCGAAGCCGCCGGCGATCAGGATCTTCACCGGGATCGGCGGGCGTGGCGCGGGCACCCGGCTGACGATCGGGGCCGGCTCGCCGGGTGCGCCGGGCGGTCGGTACGGCAGCGGCGGCCCGGTCGGTGGCGGTGGGGTGGCGCGGCCGATCAGCGGGGCCGGGTTGCCGTAGCGGGTGGGGACGCTGTTCGCGGCCGGCCCGCCCGGGGCGGACGCCCGCCATTCAGGAGATCGCACGAAGTCCATCAATCACTCGCAGGATGAGATCGGGATCGAGGGCGTCGTCGACGTCCGCGACGTGCACGTCGAGGTGACCGGCGGCGCGCAGGTCGCCGACCAGCACCCGGGTCACGCCGAACTGCATCCGGGTCCGGGCGGAGATCTCGGCGACCGACACCGGCTCGACACAGATCGCGACGATCGCCGCGAGTTCCGGGGCCAGCCGGGCGGTCACCGCCCACGAGCCGCTGCCCGGCCGCGCGGTCACCTGGGTCTCCAGGCTGATCGCCGGGTCGCCGTCCACCCGTCCCGAGGTGAGCACGAACGGACGCGGGCCGGTCGGCTGCTCCCCGTCGCCCGCGTCCGGTCCCGGACCCGGGGCGGACGCGCGCAGGAAGGGGCGGATCCGGACGCCGGGTTCCGGCTCCGGGTCCTCGCCGCCGACCCCCGGGATCATTGCTGGACGGCGTTCTTCAGCTCGGCGATCAGGCGGGGGCTCAGGGCGCCGCCGGCGCGGCCGGCGAAGAGCGTCATCTCGTACGCCACGGTGCCCAGGTTGGCCGAGCGGTCGGCGACCACGCCGAGGACCGAGCCGCTGCTGATCGCGCTGATCAGCAGGTAGCCCTCGGCCATGTCGACGATGACCCGGTTGAGCCCGCCCAGCGCGTACCAGCTCGCGGCGCCACCGGCCAGGCTGGTCATGCCGGAGACCACGGCGGCGAGCCGTTCCGCGTTGGACCGGTCCTTGATCGCGGACATGGCCATCAGCAGCCCGTCCGAGGAGACCGCGATCGCCTCCATCACCCCGGCCGTGCTGGAGGTGAACGAGTCGAGCAGCCAGTTGAAGGTGCGCGCCTCGGGGCTGAGGTCGCCGGTCGCGCTCTGTTCGACGTTGTCGTGCAGGTACGGGCTGGTCACCGTGAGGGATCCTCTTCATAGCGGTGGTCGGTACTGACTTCGCGCAGAGCACGGGCGACGCCCGCCTCGAATTCCGTGATGCGGTCGCGGACCTCGACCGGGTCGCCGGGGTCGGAGCTGGCCGGGGGCGCGGGCGGCACCGCGGAGACGGCCAGGTTCGCCCCCGGGACGCGTCGGCTGAGCCGGGGCCGCGCGGGTGCCGGGTCGGCCGGGTTGACGTCGTCCTCGGCCCGGCGTACCCCGTCCTGGAACGCCTCCACCAGGGCGCGGACGGCGGCCGGGTCGTCCGGAACACCGATCGGCGGCCCGATCACCGGTCCGGCCGGTCCGGTGATCGGACCGGGCGGCAGGTTGGCGCCGGGCACCCGTTTCCGGATCGGCCGGTTCCCGGGCGGTCCGGCCGGCCGGCCGACCGGACCTGGTGCGGCGGGCAGTGGCCCGCGCGGCGGCGGGGTGTAGGCGGGGCCGGTCGTCGGTCCGACCGGACCTGGCGCGGCGGGCAGTGGCCCGCGCGGCGGCGGGGTGCGGGTGGGGCCGGTCGTCGGTCCGGCGGCCGGGGGAGCGGCCGGTGCCGGGCCGACGACCGGTGTCGGCGGGGTGGTGCCGGCGGGGTGTGTCGCCGGGCCGGTGGGCCGCGTGGTGGACCGTGCGGTGGCCGGCGGCCAGGCGGGCGGCGGACCGCCGGTGGGGAAGCGGAAGTCCTCGACCGGCGGCCCGGTGACGGCCGACGTCGCGACCGGCCTCCCGGCGTTCGCCGCGCGGTCCCGGTCCGTCGTCCCGTCGACGGCTGCCGGGCGGTCCAGGGCCGGGTCCGGGGCCTCCCGGCGGGCGGCCGGTGCCGTCGGGACGGTCGGAGCGGTCGGGGCCGGCGCGTCGGGCACCTCGGCGTCGTCGCCCAGGTGGCCGAAGGCGTTCCAGGAGTCGCCGCTGGAGATGCTGCGGGTGGCCCGGCTCAGCAGCGCCGCGTCGAAGCCGGCCGGCTCGCCGGCGGCCGGCCGGGTCGGGCGGCTCACCGGCGTGGGGTCCGGAGGCCGTTCCACGGTCGGCGCGGCGGCCCGCGCCACGGCGGTTCCGGCCGGCTCCGGCCGGCGGATCACCAGCGAGGCGGCCGGGATCTCCAGGCCGGCGGTGATCCCGCCGCCCGCGGTCGCCACCAGCCGTACCGCCCAGCCGTGCCGGCGGGCCAGCCGGCCCACCACGAAGAGCCCGAGCACCTCGGTCGGCGCGAGGTCGAGCCGCTCCCGGCGGGTGAGCCGGGCGTTCTCCTCGGCGAGCCGCTCCTCGGTGAGGCCGATGCCGTGGTCCACCACGGTGAGCCGGGCGCCCCCGTCGGTCAGCTCGCCGGCCACCACGACCCGGGTGTGCGGCGGCGAGAAGGCGGTCGCGTTCTCCATCAGCTCGGCCAGCGCCAGCACCAGGTCGCCGGCGATCGCGGGCGCCGCCGAGACGCCGGGCGGGACCTGCACGTCGACCCGGGTGTAGTCCTCGATCTCGCCGAGCGCGAGCCGGACCACGTCGGCCAGCGGGACCGGGGCCACGTGGCCGTCCGAGCCGGTGGCCCCGGAGAGCACCACCAGGCTGCCGGCGTTGCGGCGCAGCCGGCTGGAGATGTGGTCCAGCCGGTAGAGATGCTCCAGCCGGCCCGGGTCGACCTCCTGCCGTTCCAGCCGGTCGATGAGCGCGATCTGGCGGCCGACCAGGTTCTGCGTACGGCGGCCGACGTGGCCGAACATCTGCGCCACGTTGCGCCGGCCGGCCACCTGCCGCTCGACCAGCCGGGCGGCGGTGTGCTGCACCCGCTCGAACGCGCGGGCCAGGTCGCCGAGTTCGTCCCGGGCGCGGACGTCGACCGGGTCGAGGCGTACCGGCGGCACCGACTCGGTCTCGTCGTCGGCCACCCGGGTCAGCTCCGCCTCGGCGACCCGGGCGACGCGTTCGGCCGACCTGGTGAGCCGGCTCAGCGGCCGGGACACCGTACGGGCCACCGTCATGCTCAGCAGCACCACCAGGAGCAGGATGGTGGCCGCCGCCACGGCGACCAGCCAGGCCGTGGTCAGCGCGTTCCGCTCCTCGGTACGCGTCTCCGCGATGACGTCCGCGACGACCTTCTTCTCCACGAACTGGCCCAGCGTGATCATCGAGCGGACCGAGGGGAAGAGCGCTTCCAGCGGCAGCGGGGCGATCGCCGCGACCGGGTCCCGGACGCTGTCGCGCAGGAACGTCTGGCTGGTTCGGGCCGCCACCGCCGCGTCGTCCAGCAGCGCCAGCTTCAACTGCTCCGGCGTGATCAGCCTGCGGAACCGGTCGTTGTCCACGTCGAGCGCCGCCATGCAGGCGATGTACGAGGCGGCCACCCGCGGATCACCTGACGCGCGGACCAGCACGATCTGGGTGGCGCACGAACTCAGCGCCTCGTCGGTACGCAGCAGCGCGTCCAGCGCGAGCACCTGCCGCCCGGCCGAGGTGTCGGTGTCCACCCGGAACGGCAGCCGCAGCGCCTCGATCAGCGCCAGGTCGACCCGGGCGAAGGTGTTCAGGATCTGTTCCGGCGTGGCCCGGCCGCCGAGCGTCGCGGTCCGGACGTCCTCCAGCCGGCGTACCCCGTCGAGGGACTCGTGGACCGGCGTCGGCAGCGACTCGGCGCGCAGGTCGGCGACCCGGTCGTCGACGGTGGCCGACTTCTGGATCAGCTCGGTGCGGGTCACCCGGCCGAGCAGCAACCCGATCGAGAGCAGACGTTCCTGCTGGAGGTCCTGCACCAGGCTGCCGATCCGGCTGGCGACGCGGACGGTCTCCACGGTGTCGGCGGCGCGGGCCGCGGCGGCCACCCGGTCGATGACCACCGGCACGGCCAGCCCGACCATGCTGAGCAGCGGGATGATCACCAGCAGGGCGAGCTTGCCCCGGATCCGCAACCTAGCGAGCAGCATCGAACGGCCTCCACCGCTCGGCCTCGACGCCCCGACCCACCGCGACGGGCTGGCGGTCGGCGCTCCGGCCGGCGGCCGTCGGGTCGGGTCGGACCGCCGGGGGCAGCGCGGCGTCGGCGGGCGTCGGGCGTGCCTCGGCGGCGGGCCGCCGGAGCAGCGTCACGGCCAGCCCGACCAGCAACGCCACCGTCACGCCGGCCGCGATCCGGGCCAGCAGCCGGTCCCGGTCGAGCGCGTCCACCCGTTCCTCCAGCAACGTGTCGAGCTGGTCGAGGATGACGGTGCGGAGCTGCTTGGCGGCGGACTGGGCGGCGATCCCGGCGGCGGTGAGCTGGGCGGGGTTCGGCGCGGCCCGGCCGCCGCCCGCGGCGGTGAACGCCTCCAGCGACCGCTGGTAGGCGTCCAGCGGGGTGAGCACGTTGGCGCCCAGGTCGGTGCTCTCCGAGCTGTCCACCGCCGCGCGCAGGTCGGCGACCAGGTCGTTGGCCGGACCGAACGCGGACGACCGCAGTTCGGCCAGCTCGATGCCGGTCTTCGCGCGTTCGGCGGCGGGACGCGCGGCGGCCAGCCGGACCAGGTCGGCGAGCCGGCCGGCCAACACCGTCGCGGTGGGCAGGTCGCCGCCGATGCCGTCCTGGAGGAAGAACGTGTCGGACCGGGGGTCGCGGATCAGGCCGGAGCTTTCCCGTACCTTCCGGTAGAGCGCGAGCAGCAGGTCGTTGGCTTCGCCGTACGCCTGGTAGGCGGCCTCGGGGTCGGCGAGCCCCCGGTCCGGCAGCCCTTCGAGCTTCGCCCGCAGCCCGGCCCAGCGTTCGTGGCTGCGCAGCTCGTCGCCGACGGCGGTGTCCACGGCGGCCACCTGCTCGATCGCGGCGTTGAGCGAGGCACGGGAGACCGGCGCGCCGGCCACGGCGGTGGACTGGGCCTCCACCAGCGCGTCGGTGACCGGCCCGAGGGCGCGCAGGTAACGGACCCCCAGCCGTTCCCGGGACGCCAGGTCGTGGTCGTCCGTGGTGGTGCCGTCGACGAGCGCGAAGAGCAGCCCGAGCGGGGCGACCAGCGCCAGCGCCAGCAGCAGGGGCAGGACACGGCCCGACATGGAGGGCCGCCGACGCACCCGCGGCGCGGGAACTGTCATGGTCTGTCTCCTCCGGCGACGGCGGGGCGGTCGATGCCCCGGGAGGTCGCCGCAAGCAGTCCCGTGCACCGGACCGGAAAATTAGTCGAACCGGGCGCGGTGCGAACCGGGGGCGCGCAGTCGGTTTCACGTCAGTTCGTCCGGGGTGACCGAACGTCGAGTTGTTCGCCACGCAGCGTCCGATCGGGTCGTCGAGTCGCGACTTGAGCACTGATTTGCGGCTGTAGATGTAAATTCACGTGATCCGAATACATCCCGCTGGGATGCTCTGGACCTTCTGCGGACGACGGGCGGCACGCGCCGAACGGCGCAACCGGACGAACGTACGGCGGATCTCAGGGAACGCTCAGCCGGCGGGCCGTACCGTGTGCCGCATGAGATCACCCGTCGCGCGGGTCCGGCGCGCTCTGGCCGGCCGTCCGCGCCGGATCGTCGCCGCCGTGCTGGTGGTCGCCCTGGTCGCCGCCGCGCTGGTCTGGGCGGTCCGCCCGCAGGGTACGGACTTCCGGACCGAGTCGGCGCTGCTGACCGTGCGGTCCGGGCCGGACGGGACCGAGCCGGTCGACCTGGACACCACGCTCTACCTGCCGGACGACGCCTCCGACGCCAACCGGGTGCCGGCGGTGCTGCTGGCGCACGGCTTCGGCGGCACCAAGGAGTCGGTCCGCCCGGACGCGGAGGACCTGGTCGCCCGGGGCTACGCGGTGCTCACCTGGACCGCCCGCGGCTTCGGCCGCTCCGGCGGCCAGATCCACCTGGACAGCCCCGACTACGAGATACGCGACGCGCAGCGCCTGCTGAACTGGCTCGCCGGCCGCCCCGAGGTCCGCCTCGACGCGGCCGGTGACCCGCGCGTCGGCGTGGTCGGCGGCTCGTACGGCGGCGGCCTGGCGCTGCTGCTGGCCGCGCAGGACAAGCGGGTCGACGCGATCGTCCCGATGATCACCTGGAACGACCTGTCCCGGGCGTTCCTGCCGGAGAGCACCGGCAAGCCGCCCACCGAGGGCGTGTTCAAGAAGGGCTGGGCCGGCATCTTCTTCGGCGGCGGCGGCAACGCCGGCTCCGGGCCGGCCGGGCTGTCCGGCGCGACCGCCGCCGTGCCGGAGGGCGCGCCCGCCTCGGCCGGGCCGGCGAGTCCCCAGCCGGGCGCGGGGCCGGGCAGCGGTTCCGGCCGGGCGCCGGGCGGCGCGGCCGACCCGTCCTGCGGCCGGTTCGCCGAGGACGTCTGCGCCGCGTACCTGCGGATCGCCACCACCGGCCGGGCCGACGACGCCGCGGTGGAACTGCTGCGCCGCTCCTCGCCGGCCGGCGTGCTGGACCGGATCAAGGCGCCCACGCTGCTGGTGCAGGGCGAGGCGGACACGTTGTTCCCGCTCACCGAGGCGGACGCCAACGCGCGCGGCATCGCCGCCGCCGGCACGCCGGTGCGGGTCGCCTGGTTCACCGGCGGCCACGACGGCGGCGCCGGCCCGACGTCCGACTCCGACCGGGTGAAGTTCCTGACCGCGCAGTGGCTCGACCACTACGTCAAGGGCGAGGGGGCGGCACCCGGCGACACGTTCACGTTCTCCCGGATCGCCGGCTTCGACGCGCTGGACCGGGGCCTGGTGGCCACCGGCTACCGCACCGACGACTACCCGGGCGTGAGAGGGCAGGAGCGTCGCGAGGTGACGCTGACCGGGCCGGCCCAGCCGGTCGCCGTACCGCCGAACGGCAACCCGGCGGCGATCTCCGCGGTGCCGTTCGCCGGCGCGCTCGGCTCGCTGCTGGACGGCGTGGCCGGCGACATCCCCGGCCAGCATGCCCGCTTCGAGTCCGCGCCGCTGGACGACCCGGTCGACGTGGTGGGCGCGCCGAACGTGCGGATCCGGGTCGCCTCGCGGACCGGCGAGGCGGTGCTCTTCGTCAAGCTCTACGACGTCGACCCGCAGGGCGCGTCGACGCTGCCGGACGGCTTGGTCGCGCCGGTGCGGCTGACCGGCCTGCCGGCCACGCTCGACGCCGCCGCGCCGGTCACCGTCACGCTGCCGGCGATCGTCCGGCGGATCGAGGCCGGGCACCGGCTGCGGCTCGTGGTGGCGACGTCGGACCAGGCGTACGCCACGCCGGCCGAGCCGGCGGTGCACACCGTGGCGCTCGGCGACGGCCCGCTGGTGCTGCCCACCGTCGACGCCACGCCGATCCCCACCTCGGCCGCGATCTGGCGCTGGGTGTTGGCCGGCCTGCTCGCCGCGATCGCGGTCGGGCTCGTCGTGGTCGTGCTGCTCGCCCGCCGCCGGCACCGCCGCCAGGACCGCTCCATCCACCCGGAGTACGCGGGCGTCCCGCTCGCCGTGCGCAACCTGCGCAAGGAGTACGCGGACGGCTTCGTCGCCGTCTCCGACGTGGACTTCGAGGTGCACCCCGGGCAGGTGGTCGGCCTGCTCGGGCCGAACGGCGCCGGCAAGACCACCACGCTGCGGGTGCTGATGGGGCTGACCCAGCCCACCGCCGGCGAGATCTACGTGTTCGGGCACCGGCTGGTGCCAGGCTCGCCGGTGCTCTCCCGGATCGGCGCGCTGGTCGAGGGGCCGGGCTTCCTGCCGCACCTGTCCGGGCTGGACAACCTCAAGGCGTACTGGCGGGCCACCGGACGGCCCTGGGCGGACGCGCACTTCGACGAGGCGTTGGAGATCGCCGGCCTGGGCGCGTCGGTGCACCGGCGGACGAAGAAGTACAGCCACGGCATGCGGCAGCGGCTCGCCATCGCGCAGGCCATGCTCGGCCTGCCCGAACTGCTGGTGCTCGACGAGCCGACGGACGGGCTGGACCCGCCGCAGATCGCCGAGATGCGCCGGGTGCTCCAGCGCTACGCCACCGACGGCCGGGCGGTGCTGGTCTCCAGTCACCTGCTGGCCGAGGTGGAGCAGACCTGCACGCACGCGGTGGTGGTGAACAAGGGCCGGATCGTGGCGTCCGGCCCGGTCGAGGACATCGTCGGCGAGTCGCCGAGCGTGCTGTTCGAGGTGAGCGACCCGGACGCGGCGCGGACCGTGCTGGAGCGGCTGGACGGCGTACGGGTGCTGCCGGACGACGACGGCGGGCTGGTGGTGGACACCAACGGCACCGCCCGCCGCGAGGTGGTGGCCGAACTGGTCCGGGCCGGCATCGGGGTGGACCGGGTGGTGCCCCGGCGCCGCCTGGAGGACGCGTTCCTCGCCCTGGTCGGCGAGAACTCTCGGGGAAGCGGTGACCGGTGATGGTGGACTCTTCGGTGGCGTCGAAGGGCAGTGGCGGCGCGGCGGGCGGCTACCGGCCGTCGGCCACGATGCCGTTCGGGGCGGAGTTCCGGCGGCAGGCGTCGCGGCGGCGTACCCAGTTGGCGCTGGGGTTCATGGTGCTGCTGCCGCTGATCATCCTGGTGGCGTTCCAGTTCGACTCCGGGAACGACGACGGCGGCGGGCGCGGCGAGTTCGCCAGCCTGGCCGACCTGGCCACCTCGGGCGGGCTCAACTTCACCCTGTTCTCGATCCTGGTGTCGGCGTCGTTCCTGCTGGTCGTGGTGGTGGCGCTGTTCTGCGGGGACACGGTGGCCAGCGAGGCGAGCTGGGGGAGCCTGCGCTACCTGCTGGCCGTGCCGGTGCCCCGGGCCCGGCTGCTGGCGGTGAAGCTGGTGGTCGCGCTCGCGTACTCCGGGTTGGCGTTGGTGTTGTTGGCCGGCACCGCGCTGCTCGCCGGCACGCTGCGCTACGGCTGGAAGCCGCTGAGCAGCCAGGTCTCCGCGGAGCTGGCCCCGGCCGACGGGCTGCTGCGGCTGGTCGGCGTGCTCGGCTACCTGGCGGTGGTGCTGCTGGTGGTGGCCGGCCTGGCGTTCCTGCTCTCGGTGACCACGGACGCGGCGCTCGGCGCGGTCGGCGGGGCGGTGCTGCTCTGGATCCTGTCCAGCATCCTCGACCAGATCACCGCGCTGGGCGGGCTGCGCAACCTGCTGCCGACCCACTACAGCAGCGCCTGGCTGGGGCTGCTGTCGTCGCCGATGCAGACCGACGACGTGGTCAAGGGCGCGATCTCGGCGATCGTCTACGCCACGCTGTTCTGGGGGCTGGCGTTCTGGCGCTTCACCCGCAAGGACATCACGAGCTGAGGGCCGTCACTCCGGCGGCCAGAACGTCCCGTCGCCGAGCTGGCGGAAGCGTTCGGCGAAGGTGTCGCTGTCCTGGAACACCACCTCGATGTGCGGCCGGTGCTCGGGCAGGAGCTGGAACAGCAGCGTGATCACGTTCTGGTTGGTGGGGCTGACGAAGGCGGCGAGCTTCAGGTCGAGGCCGGGCGCGAGCATCGGGCGGGACTCCTCGATGAAGTACTTGACGGCGCGCTGGGTGGCGAAGACGAAGACCACCAGCTCGTCGCGTGCGGGCAGGCCGAACGGCTGGTCGACGCCCTCGCCGGTCACCCAGGGGACCAGGAAGACGCGCTGTTGGCGGCCGAGTGTCTCCGCCGCGTCGGCGGGCCGGGCGACGAACGCGGCGAGCAGGTCCAGGTCCGGGTGTTGGACGTCGAGCGTCCGGGCCAGGTCGAGGAACCGCTCGGTCTCCGACCGGATGACGGCCGCGGTCGCCTCGTGCGTGAACGCCTCGGCCAGGCGGTCGAAGACGTTGAGCCCCCGCTCCTCCGGGAGCACGCTGTGCCGCATCGCCCGCATGTGCCCCACCTCGAACGCGGTGAACTGCTCGTTCATCCGGGCGTGCATCGCCAGCAGGGCGGCCTGCATCTCCTCGACGGCCTGCGGGTCGGCGCCCCGTACGGGGCGACCGCCGGACGCCAGGTGCACCGACAGAAAGTCGATCATCACGTTGAGGCGGACGCTGTGCGCCACGGCGTTGAATGCGTCGATCGCCTCCCGCCCGAGCCGGGCCCCGTAGCGGGCGACCATGACGCAACTGTTCATGAACTGCATCAGGCCGAACATCAGCAGGATCTCGCCGGCGAGCTGGTCGGCGCGGAACGCGTCGGGCGTGCCGTCGCGCTGGAGCACGCGGGCGGTGGCCGTGTACAGCACCTGCGCCGAGAACATGTCGGCGTGGAGTTCCTCCCGGAGCACCCCGTGGTCCAGCGAGTCGGGCCGCGATCTGCGGCGACGCGACTCCCGGACGTCGTCGTGGCGGTCGGCGGCGAACAACCCGCGGGTCACCTCGTCGATGAGCCAGTCGAGGTGCTCCGCGGCGTCGGCCGGCTCCGGCCGCCCCGGCGGGTGGGTGACGGCGTGGACATGGCCGAGTTCGTGCAGCAGCGGGTAGAACCACACGGACATGTAGGGGTGGCCGACCGGCGCGCGTTCGAGATCCCTGAGCGTCACCGGCGCGTAGTAGGTCGTGCTGGCCGGCAGCGACTCCACCAGCAGGTGACAGGCCAGGCCCGGGTCGCCGTACCGGAGGGCCAGCTCGGCGATGATGCGCAGGCTGACCTGCTCGGCCACCTCCGCCATCAGCTCGGGAGACAGGTGGCGGGCGGTCACGATCTCCCGCAGGTGCCCGATCATCTCCAGGTACCGCGTGTTGAACAGCACGACCGACGGGTCCAGGCCCGGCAGGGAGAACATCTCCGGCACGCCGCCGTCGACCCAGTACACCGCGTACGGGTGGCCGATCACCTCGTCCACCACGTCCAGCACCACGTTCATCGGGCTGTGACCGTCGCGCTCGTGCCGCCACGTCCGGACGGCGGCTCCCACCTGCGACCGGACGACGTGGTCGAGGGCGGTGTCGTCAAGCATCCGGTGGTCGGTCCGCCGCGTCGTCGCCCGCCGGCAGCTCCGTCGCGGCCCGGAACTGGCGCAACAGCTCCTCGATGTCCGCCGGGCCCGGGTTGTCGACGGCGAAGGTGCGCTCGGCCAGGTTCACCTCGACCCGACCGACGCGGAACTCTTTGACCAGCTCCGCCAGGGCGCGGAGGATGTCCGGCGCCATCTTCAGCGCCACCCCGGCGACCACCATCCACGACGTGACGGCGGCCCCGTCGAGGTTGCGCCGCCCGGACGCCTGCGCCGCGACCCCCCGCGCCGTCAGTGTGTCGACCAGCGGCTGTGCGGCCTCCTCGGCGCACACCGCCACCAACGTGACCCGCTCCGATCCCACCGGCCACCTCCCGAAAGGTCCACTGGGGAGCAATGAGCACGCTAATGCACCGCCGCCACACTCCGACCGGTCCGAGGTCTTCCTGTCGGCTACCCGACTTCCATATCATGGGAGCGTTCCCACGAGATTGTCCCGCCAGCAAGGAATTTATTACCTTCAATGTTTATGCCGGCCATCCTGGACGTCGTCCCACACCCGTCCCAGGAGGTTTCCCATGGTCCCGGCGCAGTTGAACGGTCCCGTGCTCTCCCTGTTCCGCATCGTCGTCGGCTTTCTCTTCCTGCTCCACGGCGCGGCGTCGATCTTCGGAATACTCGGCGGCAACCCGGCCACCGGCGGCGCGGTTCCCGCCGGCACCTGGCCCGGCTGGTGGGCCGCGCTGATCCAGCTCGTCTGCGGCGTGCTCGTGCTCGTCGGCCTGGTCACCCGGCCCGCCGCGCTGCTCGCCTCCGGCTCGATGGCGTACGCGTACTTCGTGGTGCACCAGCCGCACGGCCTGCTGCCGATGAAGAACGGCGGCGAACTGGCCGCGCTCTTCTGCTGGTCGTTCCTGCTGGTCGCGGTGCTCGGCCCGGGCACCTGGGCGCTCGACGCCCTGATCTCCCGCCGCCGCACCCCCGCCGACCCCGCCGACGCCGCCCCGGCGACCCGCCGCGCGTCCGTCCCGGCCTGACCCGCCGCGCGTCCCAGATCTTGGTACGGGAGCGCCCCTCCGAGGGCGGTTCCGTACCAAGATCCGTCAGCGGCAGCGGCCGGAATGGGCGACGGGGAGCAGGCAGCGTCGGGAGCGGGGGAGCGGGGCGTCGCACCAGACCCGGGTACGCACCGACTGCCGGTCCTCCTCGGACAGCGTGGTCTCGCCGAAGTCGATGGCGAGCACGTGACCGAGCGAGCGGCGCAACGCCATGGACAGCGCAGCGGCCTCGTCCACGCTGGTCAGCGTGGTGGGCAGGTGGATGATCCAGTGCGGCTCGGTCACCGTGGTCGACCCCCGTCGGTCAACCCCTCGGTGTACGACGAAAGCGCCGCCGCGGCCGACGTCAGGCTCTTCGCCATCAGGGCGAGGCGTTCGGCGCCGTCCTGCCACTGCCGAACGGTCGTCCCGGTGACCGGGTCGTCGGTCCGGCCGGCGTCGGAGAGCTGCTGCCCGGCAGCGGTGATCCGGGCCGGGAGCCGCCCGATCCGATCGGCCGCCGTGCCCAACCGGTCCCGCACATCGTCGAGCGCCTCGACCAGCCCGCCGATGGTGGCGGTCTCCCGGTGGCCGGCGGCGACGCGCAGCCGACGTATCCCGTCGCTGACCTGGAACTCCGCGTCCCCGGCCAGGTCGAGGGCGTCCTCGCCGCTGCGCCGGGCCAGCTTGATCGCCGGATGGGCGCAGCCCGCGCCGACGCGCTCCAGCAGCACGGTGGCGGCGGCCACCCCGAGGTACGCCTCCCGCAGCTCACCGGTGACCTGCTCGACCGCCCAGATCGCGCTCGCGGCGGGCACCTCCGAACTCGTCTCCGCATCCGTCACACCACGTCTCCTTCGCCTGGCAGGGTGCCGGGACAGCGCGAATTCCGGTGGAGATCCGCGCCGCCCCGGCCGGGGGATCGACCAGTGCCTAGCTGGGCGCTCCCGTGGGCAGCTTTACCGATAATGCTGGTAAAGTCAACGATGCGCTTGAGGTTTCTCCGGGCCTCGTGATCAGATGGGCATGCCTAGCTGGGAGTACCCGCATGTCCACACCGCGCCGGTTCGAACCGCACTACCGCAGGATCATCGCCGACATCAGGCGGCGCATCGCCGATGGCGAGTGGCCGCCCGGACACAAGCTGCCCTCCACCAAGGAGTTGGCTGACCTGTATGAGGTGGGCAGTCAGTCGACCGTGCGGCAGGCCATCACGATCCTGATCGAGACCGGAGAGTTGTACGGCCACCAGGGCCTGGGTGTGTTCGTGCCGGACGCTGCCGAGTGACGGGCTGACCGGCTACAGCGGATTGTCCGGCGTCTCGACCGGGGAGGGCGGGGCGCTCGGCGTGACCGGTTCCGTGGTCGGGTCGGCGTCGCGGCGCTTCCAGGCGCTGACCCCGAGCCGGCCGGTGTTGCCGAGGTCGATCGTCCCGTCCATCGCCACCGCGTACGCCGGCCTGCCGGCCACCGGCGCGACGTCGAGCTGAGCGCCCTCGGTGGCCTCCACGGTCGGATCGGTGAACGTGTTGCGCCAGAGCAGCGCGGCGCCGGCCCGTTCGCCGGGGCGCAGCACGAGCCCTGTGGGTGGGGCGTCGAAGCCGGAGGTGATCCCCGTCGCGCCCGGGATGATCGTGACCTTGATCGGGTCCCCGTCGGCGTCCCGCAGGCTGACCGCCGGGTAGCCGCGCAGCGCGTACGGCTGGGTTCCGCAGTTGACCAGGTCCAGGCCCATGGCCCGCAACCCCATCGCGGCGCTCACCCCGAGTTCGGTGATCCGGATGCCCTCCGGTGCGCAGGCCACCGAGGGGGACGGCGCGACCTCGGCGCCCGGCCGCCCGGGCAGCGGCTCGACCCGGGACGGCATCGCGGTACAGCCCGCCAGCAGCGCAACCCCCGCGAGCCCCCCGACCCGGCCAACCACCCGTCGCATCCGGCGATCATCCCACCCCACCGCCCGCCCCGTGGCCCACCACCTCCCGGCGATCATGAAGTTGACCGCGGGCACCGTCCGATTTGTCGCCGCCAACTTCATGATCGACCGAGGTCAGGGGTGGGAGGCGGGGTCGGTGGGGCGGCCCAATGCGTGAGACCCGGGGTGGCGGGGCGGTGGGCGGCGCATAGAATCGGCGGCACAACTGCATACCTCATCCAGAGGGGCTGAGGGATACGGCCCGACGACGCCCCGGCAACCACCCGCACGCTCGACGCCGAGCGCCCTGCGGGCAGGTGCCAATTCCGTCCCCGCCGCACCCGGCGATGCGGGGAAAGATGAGAGGAATTTCCTCGACATGACGTCGACGCTCTCCGCCGTCCCCGGCATCGACACCTCCCGCAGCCCGGCCCGCGCCCTGGTCTGTCGCGCCTGTTCCGCGCGCTACCCGCTGGCCGCCCAGCACGCCTGCTACGAGTGTTTCGGCCCGCTGGAGGTCGACTACGACACCGCCGCCCTGGCCGCCGTCACCCGGGAGCAGATCGAGGCCGGCCCGAACAGCATCTGGCGCTACGCCGCCCTGCTCCCGGCCGGTCAGGACCCGGCCACCCGGGTCACCCTCGACCCGGGGCTCACCCCGCTGGTCGCCGCCGGTCACCTCGCCGCCGAGCTGGGCATCACCGCGCCGCTGTGGGTGAAGGACGACAGCGCCAACCCCACCCACTCGTTCAAGGACCGGGTGGTGTCGGTGGCGCTGACCGCCGCCCGGGCGCTCGGCTTCACCCGCTACGCCTGCGCGTCCACCGGCAACCTGGCCAACTCGGTCGCCGCGCACGCGGCCCGTGCCGGTGTGCCGTCGGTGGTCTTCATCCCCAGCGACCTGGAGCAGGGCAAGGTGGTCACCACCGCCGTCTACGGCGGTGACCTGGTCGCCATCGACGGCTCGTACGACGACGTGAACCGGCTCTGCGGCGAGCTGGTGGAGACCGACGAGTTCGAGGACACCGCGTTCGTCAACGTGAACGTGCGGCCCTTCTACGCCGAGGGCTCCAAGACGCTCGGCTACGAGGTGGCCGAGCAGCTCGGCTGGCGGATCCCGGCCCAGGTGGTGATCCCGATGGCCAGCGGCGAGCTGCTCACCAAGATCGACAAGGCGTTCACCGAGCTGGTGGAGATCGGCCTGGTCGAGGCGCCGGCCGGCGGCTGGAAGGTGTTCGGCGCGCAGTCCGCCGGCTGCAACCCGATCGCCACCGCGCTGCACGACGACCGCGACACCATCGTCCCGGTCAAGCCGACCGGCATCGCCAAGTCGCTCAACATCGGCGACCCGGCCGCCGGCCTCTACGCCCTGGAGGCGGTCCGCCGCACCGGCGGCTGGATGGAGTACGCCGACGACGACGAGATCCGCGCCGGGATCACACTGCTGGCGCGGACCACCGGCGTGTTCGCCGAGACGGCCGGCGGCGTGACGGTGGCGGTGCTGCGCAAGCTGATCGAGTCGGGCCGGCTGGACCCGACCGCCGAGACGGTGATCTTCAACACCGGCGAGGGCCTCAAGACGCTTGACGCGGTGGCCGCCGCCTCCGGCCCCACTCACCGCATCAAGCCCAGCCTCCGCGCCGCCCGCGACGCCGGCCTCCTGGGCTAACCCGCCCCGCCCCGCCCTCGAGAGGGTGATCAAGGAGTTTGTGTCGGTGCGCAGTGCTGCCCCGACGCAAACTCCTTGATCAACTCGCGGGTCGGCGGGGTGAAGGGCCGGTGGGGGGTGGCTCGCCCGGGAGGGGGATCGCGGGCGACCAGCGGTGACGGGGGATGTGCGGCGCGTGTCGGAAAACTGTCACCGCAGGACTTGACGGCAGGAACCGGACGGCGCAAGATGCTCGGTGCGGGAGGGCATTCGCCGGAGACTTTTCAAAGTTTTGCGACCCAACGCCGGAGGCGTTGTGCGAACGTCCCTCCCGACCAACGTAGGACAGGGCCAGTGGAAAACCGCTGGCCCTGTCGCTTTTTCCGGGGCAGGCTCGCCGCCATGGGCCTGACCGTCACCCCGCTGGACGCAGCCGACCTGCCGACGCTCGACGCGGCGTACCGGATCGCGGAAGCGGCCCGCGCCGTCGACGAGCCGGACCTGCCGCCGACCTGCCGGCGGCGGTTCGAGGCGCTGCTGCGGCACCCGATGCCCGGCATCGACGGGCGGTGGCTCGTCGCCCGCCTCGACGGCGAGCCGGTCGGCTGGCTCCGGCTCCACCTGCACACGCTGGAGAACACCGAGAACGCCAGCGCCGAGCTGGTGGTCGATCCGATCCACCGGCGTCGCGGGATCGGGCGCGCGCTGCACGAACACGGCGTGCGCCTGCTCCGGGAGCACGGCGGCAAGCGGCTGGTCGGCTCCACCGCCGCCGCGCTGCCCGGCGCGGAAGGGCCGGTGTTCCCCGGCGCGGCGTTCGCCGCCGCCGTAGGGGCGAAGCCGGCGAACGCCGACGTGCGCCGCCGGCTCGACGTGACCGCGCTCGACCGGCCCCGGCTGGCCGCGCTGCTGGCCGACGCCCGCGCGGCGGCCACCGGCTACCGCACCGTGCACTGGCGTGACCACACGCCCGACGAGTACGTCGCGGACACCGCGCACCTGGAGGGCCGGCTGCTGCTCGACGCGCCGATGGGGGAGCTGGCGTGGGAGCAGCAGAAGATGGACGCGCAGCGGAAGCGGGGCGTGGAGCGGGCGCTCGACGCCCGGGGCGTGCGCCGCTACAACACCGGCGCGGTGCACGAGGCGTCCGGCCGGCTGGTCGGCTGGAGCCAGCTCAGCCTGGAGGCGAGCAGCACCGAGCACGCCTGGCAGCAGATCACCATCGTCGACCCCGGCCACCGCGGCCACCGGCTCGGCCTGCTCTGCAAGGTCGCCAACCTGGCGTACGCGCTGGGCCACGAGCCGGCGCTGCGGACGGTCGACACCTGGAACGCCGCCGCCAACGATCACATGATCGCGATCAACGAGCAGCTCGGCTTCCGTCCGGTCGCCGGCTCGGTCGACTGGCAGTTGACGATCTGAGTTGTGACACGCCCCTACTGATCTGGTGCCTTCCTGTTGCATGATGGCGGGCATGACGGAGACCCCGCACCCCCTGTACGCCAGGCACGCCGAGACCCTCGACCGGGCGCTGACCGCCATCACGGAGCGCGGGTACTGGTCCGCCTATCCCGAGTCGCCCAGCCCTCGGGTGTACGGCGAGACCGCCGCCGCCGACGGTAAGGCCGCCTTCGAGGCGTACCTGGGCGGCGACTTCCCGCTCGACCAGGCGAGCGACGGCACCACCGTGGCCACCGAGGCCAGCCCGTTCGGCGTGGCGCTGGACGTCCGCTACCCGCACGCCGGCGCGGACGAGCTGGTGGCCGCCGCCACCGCCGCGCTGCCGGCCTGGCGCGACGCCGGCCCGAAGGCCCGCGCGGGCGTCTGCCTGGAGATCCTCGACCGGCTGCACAAGAACGTGTTCGAGCTGGCCAACGCCGTGCAGTTCACCAGCGGCCAGGCGTTCGTGATGGCGTTCCAGGCCGGCGGCGCGCACGCGCTGGACCGCGCGCTGGAGGCGGTCGCCTACGCGTACGCCGAGATGAGCCGCCACCCGGGAACGGCCGGCTGGGAGAAGGCCGCCGGCAAGGGCGACCCGCTGCGGATGACCAAGACGTTCCACGTGGTGCCGCGCGGGGTGGCGCTGGTCATCGGCTGCAACACGTTCCCGACCTGGAACTCGTACCCCGGGTTCTTCGCGTCGCTGGTCACCGGCAACCCGGTGGTCGTGAAGCCGCACCCGCGCGCCGTGCTGCCGCTGGCGATCACCGTCAAGTACGCCCGCCAGGTGCTCGCCGAGGCCGGCTTCGACCCGAACCTGGTGCAGCTCGCCCCCGAGGCGGACGGCGAGAAGCTCGCCTCGACGCTGGCCCTGCACCCGGCCGTGAAGATCGTCGACTTCACCGGCTCCACCGAGTACGGCGACTGGCTGGAGGCGAACGCCCGGCAGGCCGCCGTCTACACCGAGAAGGCCGGCCTGAACACGGTGGTGATCGACTCCACCGACGACTTCGCCGGGCTCTGCCGCAACCTGGGCTTCACGCTCACGCTCTACAGCGGCCAGATGTGCACCACCTCGCAGAACCTGCTCATCCCGCGCGACGGCATCGAGACCGACCAGGGGCACAAGAGCTTCGACGAGGTGGCCGCCGGGATCGCCGGCGCGGTCGCCAAGCTCACCGCCGACCCGGCCCGGGGCGTGGAGCTGACCGGCGCGATCGTCAACGACGGGGTGCTGGAGCGCCTCGACGAGGTCACCAAGGTCGGCGAGCCGGTGCTGGAGTCCCGCACCGTCGAGCACCCGTCCTTCCCGGGCGCCGTGGTGCGTACGCCGACCGTGGTCAAGCTGGACGCCGGCGACACCGCGACGTACGCGCGGGAGTGGTTCGGGCCGATCTCGTTCGCCATCGCGACCGACTCGACCGCGCACAGCCTGCGCATCCTGCGCGAGACGGTGGGGGAGAAGGGCGCGCTGACCGCGGCCGTCTACTCCACCGACGAGGCCGTGCTGGACGCGGCCGAGGCGGCGGCGATCGACGCCGGCGTGCACCTGTCCTGCAACCTGACCGGTGGCGTGTTCGTCAACCAGTCGGCGGCGTTCTCCGACTTCCACGGCTCCGGCGCAAACGCGGCGGCCAACTCCGCCCTCACCGACGGCGCCTACGTGGCCAACCGCTTCCGAGTCGTCCAGTCACGCCGCCACGCATGAAAGGCGGGGCCCCTTCTTAACGCATTCGGTAGAGGAGGGGCCCCCTCTTAGCACCGCCCGTCAGGCGGGGCGGCGCATCTGAAGTTCGCGTAGGGCGGGCAGCCGGGGGTGCGGGACGCGTACCCCGGTGTCGGTGAAGCCCAACTTGCGGTAGGCCCGGCAGGCGCGGTCGTTGCCGACCACCACCTCCATCATCAACTCGGGCCGCCCGCAGGCCCGGGACCAGGCCGCCACCGCGTCCACCAACCCGGCCAGCAGCCCGGTGCCCCGGCGAGCCGGGGTCACGTAGACCGCGTAGACGAGCGTCAGGCCCGGCTCGTCCGGGGCGGCGATGCCACCGGCGTGACCGACCAGGCGGGCGTCCGCCTCGGCGACGAACTGGGCGATCTGGTCGCCGCGCGAGACCGTCGCCACCCGGGCCGCGAAGTCCGCGTGCGGGCGGGCGGCGGCCTCGGCCACCGTCTCCAGGAAAGCCAGCGGACTGTCGGCCAGCATCTCCAACCGGAGCGCCCGCATCCGGGCGGCGTCCTCCGGACGGATCCGCCGGACCGTGGGCGGGACGGGCGCGCTGGTCATGCCGCATACATACCGGACCGGGTCGGAGCAGGCGCGTCCGGGTGCCGTGTCGCGCCCGGAATATGCCCGATTTGTGGTCGTGCGCGGTCGTCACTCCTCGTGTAGCGTGCGATTTCGGTCACCGATTCAGCGGCCCTCGCCGATCGCCGAAAACCGGTGCGCCGCCGGTGCCGGTCCGCCGGTCTCCGGGTGTTGGACGCCGCGCAGAGTGAGGAAGTGCACCGTGGCACAGGGCACCGTGAAGTGGTTCAACTCCGAAAAGGGCTACGGCTTCATCGCCGTCGACGGCGGTCAGGACGTCTTCGTCCACTTCTCCGCGATCGAGATGGACGGCTACAAGGCTCTGGACGACGGCCAGCGGGTCGAGTTCGAGATCGCCCAGGGCCAGAAGGGTCCGCAGGCCGAGCACGTCCGCGTCATCGCCTGATCGCTACCGGCCGTCGCCCACGGCCGAACCACCCCGACCGGGGCTGCGATGCCGCCCCGCACCGTGGAAGATCATGAGCCGTTCCAGCCGTTGCCGCTGAGGAGGGCCCATGTCCGACCTGCCCCCGTCGGGTTCCACCGAGCCGGTGCCCCCGGCCGACCCGGCCCGGCCCACGCCGCCCGCCGGGCCGGTGCCGGAGCAGTCGGGTCCGCCCGGGTCGCAACTGCCCGCGGGGCCGGTGCCGGACCAGTCCGGGCCGCAGCCGCCCGCTGCCGGCCAGCCGCCCGCCGGGCCGGTGCCGGAGCAGTCCGGGCCGTCCGGGCCGCAACTGCCCGCCGCCGGTCAGGCGCCCGCCGGTCAGACGCCCGTCGATCCGTGGGCCGACCTGACCACCGCCGATCCGCCGTACTCCGCCCCGCCGGCCGGCTGGCCCCACTCGGCCCCGCCGGCCGGCTGGCCCGCGCCGGAGCCCGCGCCGCCCGGTTGGCCGGCCGCGCCGGACGTCCCGTCGGGCTGGTCCGCGCCGGGCTCCGACCCGGGGGTGCCGAACCCGCCCGGTACCCCGCCGCCCGGCTGGCCCGCCGCGTCGGCTCTCCCGCCGGGCGGGTCCGCGCCGGGCTCCACGCCACCCGCCGGCTGGCCCGGGCCCGCCGCCGGGCCGGCGCACCCGGGCCAGCCGATGCCCGGCGTGCCGTATCCGGGCCAGCCGATGCCGGGCGTGCCGTTCCCGGGTCAGCCGATGCCGGGTGCGGGGTATCCGGGCCAGCCGATGCCGGGCGTGCCGTATCCGGGTCAGCCGATGCCGGGCGCGGTCTACCCCGGGCCGCCGATGCCGGGCGCCACGTATCCGGGGCACCCGGTGTCCGGGGGTTGGTACCCCGGTCTCGATCCGCAGGACCCGCTGGTCACCCCGCCGTACGCGGGCGTCGGGGGATGGTTCGCGCGGTGCGCCGGCGCGGTGCGGCGGGGGTGGCGGCACCTCCTGCCGATCATGCTGCTCACCCAGGGCGTCCCGGCGGCGGTGATCTCCGTACTCTCGCTCTTCCTGGTTCCCGCCGACGAGATGGCGACCGGCCCGGACGGCGCGCTGGTGCTGCCGGACGGCTACCTGGAGCACGTCTTCGTGTTCTACGGCGCGGTCCTGTTCGCCGCGTTGGTCTTCGGTCCGCTCCAGGCGCTCGGCTGGGGTGCGGGCACCTGGGTGGTCGCCCGGCAGGCGGCCGGCGAGCCGGCCGGCCTGGGCGGGGCGCTCCGGTACGGCGCGCGGCGCGCGCTCGGCCTCTGGGGCTGGACGATCGTCGTCTCGCTGCTGATCACGGTCGGCGCCTGTCTCTGCCTGCTGCCCGGCATCTACGCCGGGTTCGCGGTCGCGTTGTTCGGGCCGGTCTACCTGTTCGAGCGGCAGGAGCCGATCGGACGGGCCTGGCGGATGTTCCACAACCGCTTCGGCATGGTGCTGGGTCGGGTGGCGCTGGTGGCGTGCGCGCTGGTCGCGGCTGCCGTGCTGGACGCCGTGGTGGGTGCGGTGAGCGGCGCGGCGTTCGGCACCGATCCGATGTCCGGGCTGGGCACCGCGGTCGGGGCGGTGACGTTGGCCGTGGTGGGTGCCGCGTTGGCCGCGCCGGCCTATCTCGCGCAGCTCGTCGGGCTGGTCGTCGCGTACGCCGAGCAGCGGGCCCACGAAGGCCCGGTGAACGCGGCCCGGCTGGCTGCGGAACTCGGCTGAGCGGTGCGGTCGTGCTTGCACTCGGCTAGGGAGAGTGCTAAACAAGTCATTGGCACTCGCGTACGGTGAGTGCCAATGGTCGGGGCGGTAGGGCCACGGCCGCGCCGGTGCCTCAGGGGTGCCGGAGCGGAACGGGGCCGGTCGTCGCGGGCTGTCCGGCCCGACCGAGGAGGACGTCGTCGTCGCCAGGTGGCGACGTCCCCAAGGTGCGTACACCAGACGGCCCATCCGGGCATCCCGGGTGGCCCGTGAGTGTCCAGGAGGACAACGCCGTATGGCCAAGATGATCGCGTTCGACGAAGAGGCGCGCCGCGGCCTCGAGCGGGGCATGAACCAGCTCGCCGACGCCGTGAAGGTGACGCTCGGACCCAAGGGCCGCAACGTCGTGCTCGAGAAGAAGTGGGGTGCCCCCACCATCACCAACGATGGTGTGAGCATCGCCAAGGAGATCGAGCTCGAGGACCCGTACGAGAAGATCGGCGCCGAGCTGGTCAAGGAGGTCGCGAAGAAGACCGACGACGTCGCCGGTGACGGCACGACGACGGCGACCGTCCTGGCCCAGGCTCTGGTCCGCGAGGGCCTGCGCAACGTGGCCGCCGGTGCCAACCCGATGGCCCTGAAGCGGGGCATCGAGGCCGCCGTCTCCAGCGTCTCGGAGGAGCTGCTCAAGCTCGCCAAGGACGTGGAGACCAAGGAGCAGATCGCCTCCACCGCCTCCATCTCCGCCGCCGACCCCAGCGTTGGCGAGATCATCGCCGAGGCGATGGACAAGGTGGGCAAGGAAGGCGTCATCACCGTCGAGGAGAGCAACACCTTCGGCCTGGAGCTTGAGCTCACCGAGGGCATGCGCTTCGACAAGGGCTACATCTCCGCCTACTTCATGACCGACCCGGAGCGTATGGAGGCCGTCTTCGACGACCCGTACATCCTGATCGTCAACAGCAAGATCTCGTCGGTGAAGGACCTGCTCCCGATCCTGGAGAAGGTCATGCAGTCGGGCAAGCCGCTGCTGATCATCGCCGAGGACCTGGAGGGCGAGGCCCTCGCCACGCTGGTCGTCAACAAGGTCCGGGGCACCTTCAAGTCGGTCGCCGTCAAGGCGCCGGGCTTCGGTGACCGCCGCAAGGCCATGCTGACCGACATCGCCATCCTCACCGGTGGCCAGGTCATCAGCGAGGAGGTCGGCCTCAAGCTGGACGCCGTCAACCTCGACATGCTGGGCCGCGCCCGCAAGGTCGTGGTGACCAAGGACGAGACCACCGTGGTCGACGGCGCCGGTGACGCCGAGCAGATCCAGGGCCGGGTGAACCAGATCCGGGCCGAGATCGACAAGAGCGACTCCGACTACGACCGGGAGAAGCTGCAGGAGCGTCTGGCCAAGCTGGCCGGCGGTGTTGCGGTGATCAAGGTCGGCGCGGCCACCGAGGTCGAGCTGAAGGAGCGCAAGCACCGCATCGAGGACGCCGTCCGCAACGCGAAGGCCGCCGTCGAGGAGGGCATCGTCCCGGGTGGTGGCGTCGCGCTGGTGCAGGCCGGCAAGACCGCCTTCGACAAGCTGGACCTGGCCGGCGACGAGGCGACCGGCGCGCAGATCGTCAAGATCGCGCTGGACGCCCCGCTGCGGCAGATCGCCGTCAACGCCGGCCTCGAGGGTGGCGTCGTCGTCGAGCGGGTCCGCAACCTCGACCCGGGTCACGGCCTCAACGCCGCGACCGGCGAGTACGTCGACCTGCTGGCCGCCGGCATCATCGACCCGGCCAAGGTGACCCGTTCCGCGCTGCAGAACGCCGCCTCGATCGCCGCGCTGTTCCTCACCACCGAGGCCGTCGTGGCGGACAAGCCGGAGAAGACCCCGGCCGCCCCGGCTGGCCCGGGTGGCGGGGAGATGGACTTCTGAGTCCAGCTCCACCCAGTACGCCGACAGGGGGCGGGCCGCGTCAGCGGTCCGCCCCCTTCCGCGTCCGCGTCAGGTGGGCAGCGGGCGCTGGTTGCGTCGCTTGTGCGCCCGGTCGTACGGCGGCAGCAGCCGCCTCGGCTCGTCCACCGGTTGCCGGGGCTCCTCCACGGCCGGCTGGTCCGCCGCGTCCTGCTCGGCGTCGCCCACGTCGAGCCGCTCGGTGGGCAGTTCGCCGCTCGGGCGTCGGCCCGTCGCCGGGTCGTCGGTCCGTTCGTTCTCGGTGGTCATAACGGGCCTCCTCTGCCCCTCGAACGGTAGGGGCCGGCCGGCAGGCGCGGAGGGCGAACGGCGTTATGCCCCGTTGATGGCCTTCCGGTAGAGAAAGAAGACGCGCTCGATCCGGGCCCCGACCGCGTTCGAGTAGAACGGCACCGGGCCGACCCAGCCGATCTGCGCCTCGGTGATCCCGGCCGCCGCCTGGTCGCGGAGGCAGCGGCGCAGCAACACCCCACCGATCCCGGAACCCTCGACCGCCGGGGCGGTGCCCATCGGCCCGAACCAGCTCGGCCGCGCCGACCCGTACGCGGCGAAGCCGAGGATCTCGCCGTCCCGCTCGGCCAGGTGGGTGCCGGCGTCCGGGCGGCCCACCGAACCGGCCAGCTCACCGTCCCAGACGCCGCCGAACGTGGCGCGGGCGAACGCTTCAAGCGCCGGCAGGTCCGTGGGTACGGCCCGGCGTACCGTCACGCCCCGCTCGGCCAGCCGCCGCTCGGTGGCCTCGGTGGGGCGCAGCGCGGCCGACCCCTCGGTCAGCGTGGCGGTCATGTTCCAGGCGGTCCGGTCCTGGCGGTAGCCGAGCCGCAACGCGGCGCAGACCGCCGGCGTGTAGCGGACGTCGATGCCCGGCCACGCGTAGTGCGGCGGGTTGCCGGCGAGCAGCACCTCGGACGCGCCGAGCGCGGCCAGCCGGGCCTCCGCGCCGGCCAGCAGCGCCGCGCCGATCCCCTGGCGTCGGTGCGCCGGGGCCACCGCGACCAGGTCGACGTGACCGAGCCGCGGATCGGTCGCCGACCGGGACCCGACCAGCACGCCGACCAGCGTGCCGTCGCGGACCGCGCCGAGCCGCAGCACCGGCCGGTCGGCCGCCGCCCGCTCCGCGAGCGTGGCCACCACGGCCGGCGCCTCGGCCGCGTCCTCCGGCAGGTCCAGCGACCGCCGGCAGAGCGCGACGACCTCGGGGAGGCGGTCCGGACCCAGCTCGATGATCTCCACGTCCATGGTCGCCGACCCTAGGCCATTCCGGCAGGGTTGTTAACCGTTCCGCGCCGCTCGCACCGCCGCGTACGCGTCGACCAGGCCGGCGCCGACCAGGTCCCGGGTGCCTCCGCAGGTCGTACCGGCCGGGGCGGTGGCCGGCGTGGCGGTCTCGGTGAGGATCCGGCGGGTCCGCGCCAGGTCCCCGACCAGCGCCGGGTTCGCCGACCACATCAGCGCCACCACGCCGGCCACCTGCGGTGTCGCCATCGAGGTGCCGTCCAGGGTGGCGTACCCGCCGCCGGGGAACGCCGACGGCACCGCCGCGCCCGGTGCCACCAGGTCGGGCTTGGGGGCATCCCCGGTCGGGCCCCGGCTGGAGAACTCGGTGAGCCGGCGCGCCCGGTCGACCGCGCCGACCGTGAGCACGTCCGGGTACGGCGCCGGCGGGTCGACGATCGACCCGCAGTACGGGCCGGTGTTGCCGGCGGCGGCCACCACCAGGATGCCGGCCGCCGCCAGCGCGGCGGTCGCCGGGCGCAGCGCCCCCGGATCGCACCCCTCCAGCGGCGGGCAGCCCCACGAGTTGGTCAGCACGTCCGGCGCGCGCCGCGGCCGGCCGTCGGTCAGCGGGTTCCCGCCCGGCGGGAACGGCGCCAGCATGAACTGGAGGCAGTCGAGGTAGCGGGCCGGGCTGCCGAGGTTGCGGTCCAGGTTGACGCAGCCCACCCAGCTCGCCCCGGGCGCCACCCCGATCCCGTCGCGGCCCACCGCGCTGCCGAGCGTGTGGGTGCCGTGGCCGCCCTGGTCGGCCGGCGTGCGGCGGTGCTCCCACGGGTCGTACCAGGAGTCGTCGCCGCCCCGGAAACCGGGTGCCAGCGCCGGATGCCGGCCGTCCACCCCGGAGTCGGAGCTGCCCACCACCACGCCGGCGCCGGTCACGCCCAGCTCCGACCAGACCCGGTCCGCCCCGATCAGCGACACGTTCCAGGTGGGGCCGGTCGGTGCCGGGGTGTCGCCCCGGGCCGGCGGCGCCGCCGCGGGCAGCGGACGCGGGCGCTGGTCGACGAGCACCCGGGCCACCTCGGGCCGGCCGGACAACCACGCCCGGACGCCCGGACCGCCGTCCGTGGAGATGGCGTTGACCAGGTAGTACGGGGTCGGGTTCAGGCGCAGCCGGGTCAGCGTGCGGCGCAGGTCGCCCTGCGTGCGGTCGGCGGTCGCCACCAGCCGCCGGTAGACCTCGGCGGCCCGCGCGTCCCGCCCCGCCCGGCCCGGCGCGCCGGCCGGCAGGCCGCTCAGGTCCGCCTGCTCGCGCAGCACCACAAGCAGCCGCTCGCCGTACAGGCCCGGCTGGCCGGGGACCACGTACACCACCGCCACGGCGGCCAGCAGGGCCCCGGCGGCCAGCCCGGCCACCCCCCGCCGGGGCGCGCCGGCATGGCGACGGGCGAGCAGCACGGCGTACCCGACGGCGAGCAGGACCGCGACGGCGAACGCCGCGCCGGTGCCCACCGCGACCCAGAACGGCACGTCGCGACTGCTGGCCAGCAGCAGGGTGATCTCCTCCGGGTCGGTGAAGGCCAGCGGCCCGGCCAGCGCCAGGCCGACCAGCCAGCGCGCCGGCGCGGCCCCGGCGGGGCGGCCGGCGCGTCGGGCCGCGGCCTCCAGCGCGCCCAGCACGAAGCCGAGCGGCGGCAGCAGCACCAGGCCCGGCAACTGCGCGCCGGACTGCCCCGCACCGGCCGCCAGCATCGTCAGCGTGACGCCGGCGACCAGACCGCCGAGCAGCACCAGCCGGACCGGCCGGGGCGTCGGCCCGGCGGCGAACGCGGCCCAGAACCCGGGGCCGAGCAGCACGCCGGCCAGCACGCCGAACGCGGCGGCGGCCAGGCCGGCGAGCAGCGTCTCCAGCGCGCCGCCCAGCGCGCCCACCCACACCCAGGGCAGCAGCATCGCCAGCCCGGCGGCCACCGCCAGCAACGTCACCGCGCCGGGACGCGCGCCCCGGCGGACGGCCGGCCCGGTCCCGCCGTCCGCCGCCCCCGGGCCGGCTGCCCCGGTGGCCGTCGCCGGCCCGTCCACCGGGATGGGGCCGGAGGGCCCGGCGGTGGCCGCCGGGGTGGGCGGGCGGCGGCGGGCGAGCCGGGCGGCGGCGAGCGCGAGCAGCGCGGCGGTCGCCGCCAGCGCCGCCAGGTACGCCTCGTGGTGCACCGGTGGGAGCGCCCGGAGCAGCGTCGCCGCGCCCAGCGTGAGCGCGCCGCCGGCCCACGCCCGCCCGGTCGCCCGCAGCGCCGGGGAACGCGGCACCAGCGCCAGCGCCAGCACCGGCGCGCCGACCAGCAGCACGGTGACCGCCGCGACCACCGGCCAGACGGCCACCGCGCGGTCCAGCCCGGTGACCAGCACCACCTGGTCGACCAGCCAGCCGGTGACCTGGCCGGGCACGGTCACCAGCACCACCCAGACGCCGGCCGCGACCGCCGCGACGACCGGCCACGGCCCGGTCTCGCGCGGCGGCGGCGGGGGTACGGGGGCAACGGGCGGGCCGGTCAGCATGGTCATCACGGTACGGCCGGGACGTGTCGCCGTGGCGTGCGGACGGCTACCGTGGACGGGTGCGCGACCCCAATGTGTCCCGATCCGAGGCCGGCCAGCTCTCCGCCGAGCGCCGCGCCGCCGACCTGCGCCGGCTCCGCGCCGAGCGGTTCGACGTGCTGGTCATCGGCGGCGGGGTGACCGGGGCGGGCGCCGCGCTGGACGCCGCGTCCCGAGGGCTGAAGGTCGCCCTGGTGGAGGCGCGCGACTACGCGGCAGGCACGTCCAGCCGGTCCAGCAAGCTGATCCACGGTGGCCTGCGCTACCTGGAACAGTTGGAGTTCCACCTGGTCCACGAGGCGCTGACCGAGCGCGGGCTGCTCGCCACCCGGCTCGCCCCGCACCTGGTCCGCCCGGTGCCGATCCTGGTGCCGTTGCCGACCGAGGGCGGCGTCCGCGACCTGCCCCGGCGGATCCTCCGCCGCTCCTACTACGGGCTCGGCGTGGCCGCGTACGACGTGTTCGCCGGCGTGTTCGGCGGTGGACGCGGCATGCCGCTGCACCGGCACCTCACCCGGGAGGGCGCCCGCCGGATCTTCCCCAGCCTGCGGCCCGACACGCTGGCCGGGGCGATCCGCTACTACGACGGCCAGGTCGACGACGCCCGCCTGGTGGTCACACTGGCCCGCACCGCGGCCAGCCTCGGCGCGACGGTGGTCACCAGCGCCCGGGCGGTCGGCCTGATCCGCCAGGCCCGCGAGGTGACCGGCGTCCGGGTGCGTGACCTGGAGGCGCCGGCCGGTTCGCCGGACGCCGAGTTCGAGGTGCGGGCCCGCACCGTGATCGCCGCGACCGGCGTGTGGAGCGACGACATGTCGCGGATGCTCAACGACGTCGGGCTGCGTCCCGGCCTGCGCGTCCGGGCGTCGAAGGGCGTGCACCTGGTGGTGCCACGCTCGGCGATCGTCGGCGAGACCGGGCTGATCCTGCGCACCGCCACCAGCGTGCTCTTCGTCATCCCGTGGGGCGGCCACTGGATCATCGGCACCACGGACACCGACTGGCAGCTCGACCGGTCCCACCCGGCCGCCACCGCGCGCGACATCGACTACCTGCTGGAGCAGGTCAACGCCGTGCTGGACCGGCCACTGACCACCGCCGACATCGAGGGCGTCTACGCCGGGCTGCGCCCGCTGCTCTCCGGCGAGGCGGACTCCACCTCCAAGCTGTCCCGGGAACACGCCGTGGTCGAGCCGATGCTCGGCCTGCTGCTGGTGGCCGGCGGGAAGTACACGACGTACCGGGTGATGGCCGCCGACGTGGTCGACCACGCGGCGCGCCGGCTCGGCCGGACCCGCCCGTCGCGCACCGCCGACCTGCCGCTGCTCGGTGCCGACGGGTACGCCGCCATGTGGCGGGACCGGGCCGACCTGGCCCGCCGGCACCGGGTGCCGGTCGGGGTGGTGGAGCACCTGCTGGAGCGCTACGGCACGCTCACCCTGGACCTGCTCGCCCTGGTCGACGCCGATCCGCTGCTCGCCTCGCCGCTGGCCGGCGCGCCGGAGTACCTCGCCGCCGAGGTCACGTACGCGGCCCGGGCCGAGGGCGCGTTGCACGTGGAGGACGTGCTCACCCGGCGTACCCGGATCTCCATCGAGACCAGCCACCGCGGCCTGGAGTCGGCGGAGCACGTCGCGGAGCTGATGGGCGCGGTGCTCGGCTGGGACGCGGCGACCCGCGCCCGGGAGGTCGCCCACTACCGGGCGCGGGTGGAGGCCGAGCGGGCGTCGCAGCTCATGCCGGACGACATCGGGGCCGACGCGGCCCGGCTCGGCGCGCCCGACGTGCGGGGCTTCGCGGCCGACCGGGGCACCGACCTCCCGGCCTCGCCCCGCTAGCCGGCCCTACCCCTAACGGCCGCTCGACGGCTAGTGCGCGCTACCTACGGAAGTGTAGGTTTCCCGCGTGGTTCGCCCATCGTGGTCGCGCGTCCCCGCCCTGTCCGCCGGTGTCCTGCTGGCGACCGCCCTGACCGGCTGCGCGCTCCTCGGCGACGCCGGGAGCGCCGCCACCTCAGGTCAGCAGGGCTCGGCCACCCCGACACCGACCGGGAACATCGTCACCCTGATGCAGCGGCTGGGCGGGGACGGCCCGGTCCGCACGCTCGACGTGGAGCCGACCGGCCGGTGGCAGTGCCGGGACTGCGCCGGCGACGGCGTCGACGCGACCGGCTCGCTGAACCCGGAGCAGACGTCCCGGTTGCAGCGGATGCTCGCCGACCCGGCGCTGGCCCGGGAGACCGACCAGGCCCGGCGGTACCGGCAGCTCTGCATCGGCGTGCTGACCTCGACGCTGCTGATCCCGCCGGGGCTGACCGTCACCATCCAGGACTGCCCGGGCGAGCCGGCGCCGCCGGTGGCGTACGAGGTGCTGCTGCTGCTCACCCAGGCCACGCCCGCCGACGACAAGGGCTGAGTCAGAGCACCTTGCCGGGGTTGAGCAGCCCGGCCGGGTCCAGCGCCGCCTTGATCGCCTGGTGCACCCGGACGCCCACCGGGCCGATCTCCCGCGCCAGCCAGTCCCGCTTGAGCAGCCCGACGCCGTGCTCGCCGGTGCAGGTGCCGCCCAGGTCCAGCCCGAGCCGCATGATCTCGTCGAAGGCCCGCCGGCCCCGCTCCAGGCTGGCCGGGTCGGCGCGGTCGACCACGATGTTCGGGTGCATGTTGCCGTCGCCGGCGTGCCCGACCACCCCGATCGGCACGTCACACGCGACGGCGATCCGGGCCACGCCGTCCAGCAGCTCCGCCAGCCGACCGCGTGGCACCGCCACGTCGTCGATGACCAGGCCGCCGTTGCCGGCCGGGAACGTCTCGGCGGCGAACCGCTCCATCGCCGGGTGGGCCAGCCGCCGCGCCTGGAGCAGCGCGGCGGCCTCGGTCGCGTCGGTGGCCGCCCAGACCTCGTCGGTGCCGGCCGCCGTGCACACCTCGGCGATCCGGGCCAGGTCGTCGGCCGCCCGGCCGCCGGTGTCGACCGCGGCCAGCAGCAGCGCCTCCGCGTCGGTCCGCAGCCCCATCGGTTGGTACGCCTCGATGGCCCGCAGGTGCGTCCGGTCCAGCAGCTCCAGCAGGCTCGGGGTGAGCCCCCGCTCGGCGATGCCGGCCACCGCGCCCCCGGCCGCCGCCGTGGTGCCGAAGACCGCCACCAGGGTCAGGGCCGCCTCCGGCGCCGGACGCAGCGCCACGGTCACCTCGGTGATCACGCCGAGCGTGCCCTCCGAGCCGACGAAGAGCCGGGTCAGGTCGTACCCGGCGACGCCCTTGGCGGTGCGCCGGCCGGTGCGCAGCACCTCGCCGGAGGCGAGCACCACCTCCAGGCCGAGCACGTACTCGCTGGTCACGCCGTACTTCACGCAGCACATGCCGCCGGCGTTGGTGGCCACGTTGCCGCCGATGGTGGACGACTCCCAGGAACCGGGGTCCGGCGGGTACCAGAGCCCGCGCGCCCGCACCGCCGCGGCCAGCGCGGCGTTGACCACGCCGGGCTGCACCACGGCGATCCGGCCCACCGGGTCGATCTCCACGATCCGGTCCATCGCCACCGTGCTCACCACCAGCGCGCCGGCCACCGCGTTCGCCGCGCCGGCCAGCCCGGTCCGGGCGCCCTGCGGCACCACCGGTACGCCGTGCCGGCCCGCCGCGCGTACCGCCGCCACCACGCCCGCGGTGTCCCGGGGGCGGACCACCACCAGCGGGGTGCCCGAGGCGCACAGGTCGGCCTCGTCCCGCTCGTGCCCGGCCAGCAGGTCCGGGTCGGTCAGCACGGCGGACTCACCGAGCGCGTCCCGCAGTTCGTCGAGGAGGGGATGGGCAGCCATGCCGGGAAGGCTACCGGCGTACTTTGGAACGGTGCTCTACCTGGACCCGCCCGCGGTGCCCTGGCGCGGCCGGCTCTGGTCGCACCTGATCAGCGACGTCTCCTTCGCGGAGCTGCACGCCTTCGCCGAGCTGCTCGGCGCCGGCCGGCGCGGCTTCGACCGGGACCACTACGACCTGCCCGCCGAGCGGTTCCGGGTGGCGGTCTGGCTGGGCGCGACGGTGGTCCCGTCCCGCGAGATCGTCCGCCTGCTGCGCGCCGGCGGCCTGCGCCGCCCGAAACACGTCTCCGCCCCGGCCGCGCCGGTCTCAGCTCAGCGTGCTCAGCTCGCGGGTCAGGTTGGCGCGGGCGGGCGCCTCCCAGCGGGCGTGCGGCTCGGGTAGCCGGTAGAGCGCCGGCAGGGCCAGCAGGTGCCGCAGCACGGCGGCTCGGCCGGCGCGGAAGTCCGGCTCCGGGACGTGGGCGTACTCGCGGCGGATCGCGGCGGCGTACCTGTCGTAGTCGTCCGGCGCGGCGGCCAGCACCGCCAGGTCGGCGTCGCAGAGCAACGCGCCGTCCGGGTCGTCCGGCCCGACCGCGTGGCCGGCGGTGAGCAGCACCAGGCGGCGTACCCCGGTCACCGCCGCGGCCGGCAGCCCGGCGGCGGTGAGCAGCGCGTCGCCCAGGTCGGCGCTGGCCCGCTCGTTGGCGTCGCCGCCGGCCCGCGGGTCGTAGACCGCGTCGTGGCACCACGCCGCGAGCCGGACCAGGTCCGGGTGGCGGGCCCGATCGGCGTACGCGTCGACCACGTCGAGCACCGCCCGCAGGTGATCCTCCGTGTGGTGGTGCCGGTGCGGCTCCCGCCAGCCGGCCAGCAGCCGCGCCCCGGCCCGCGCCACGGCGTCCGGATCGGTCGCGCCGGCCGCCCGGGCCGTCGCCCGCCACCGCGTCGTCAGCTCGTCCATCCGGTGCAGTCTGCCCCACTCCGTCGTCGGGGCGAGGATTCACCGGGGGCGGGACGGGTAGTACCCGCCATGGCCCAGGACCGACAACCGCCGTTCCTGCGGCGCATGACGTCGCGCGAATCGCTTGGCGACCTCGACGGGCCACGGATCGCCGCCGCGATGGACGAGTTGCGCCACCGGAGCAAGGCCACGCTGCACGACCGGCTGCACCGGGTCCGGACCGCGTTCGGCCTGGCGTTGCAGGCGGGGCTCGCGGCCGGCCTCGCGTACCTGGTCTCGCACCGCCTGCTGCACAACCCGCAGCCGGTGTTCGCCCCGATCTCCGCGGTGGGCACGCTCGCCGCCTCGGTGGGGCAGCGGTTCCGGCGTACCGTCGAGTTGATCATCGGGGTGGCGGTCGGCGTCCTCGTCGGTGACGTGCTGATCTACTTCCTCGGCACCGGCGCCTGGCAGCTCGCGCTGGTGGTGACCTCGGCGATCCTGCTGACCATCTTCGCCGGGGCGAGCGTGGCCATCGTGATCCAGGCGGCGGCCACCGCGGTGCTGATCGTGACGCTCAGCCCGTCCACCCAGAACATCGAGTTCCCGCGCTTCGTCGACGCCTTCATCGGCGGCAGCATCGCGTTGCTGGTGACCGCCGTCCTGCTCCCGCTCAACCCGCTCCGGGTGATCAACCGGGCCGCCCGGCCGGCGCTGGACCTGCTCGCCGAGCAGCTCGACGTGTGCGCCGAGGCGCTGCGCAACCGGGACCGGGGCGCGGCCCAGCGGGCGCTGTTCCGGCTCCGGGAGAACAAGGAGGAGTTGGACGCGCTCAGCGAGGCGATCGAGGGCGCGAAGGAGACCATCACCATCTCGCCGGCCCGCTGGCACCGGCGCAGCGAGCTGACCCACTACGCGGAGGCGGCCGAGCCGATCGACCGGGCGATGCGCAACAGCGGCACGCTGATCCGCCGCGCGGTCACCATGATCGAGGACGAGGAGTCGATCCCCGAGCCGATGCCCGACTCCGTCGCCCACCTCGCCGAGTCGGTACGCCTGCTCCGGCACGAGTTCGCCGTCGGCGAGGAGCCGGAACAGGCCCGGGAGCGGGCGCTGCGGGCGGTCAGCGAGGCCGGCCGGGCGTACGCCGAGGGGGTCGGCTTCTCCGGCAGCGTGGTGATCGCCCAGGTGCGGACCGCCGCCAGCGACCTGATGGTGGCGTCCGGCATCGACCAGGAGGAGGCGAACCGCCTGGTCCGGCAGGCGTTCCACGGAAAGGACCAGCCCGCCGAAGCTCCCCCCACCGCCCCCACCGCCCCGCCGGTCGGCTGACCCCCACCCCCACCCCCACCCCCCACCCCTGCCCCCGCCTCGGTGATCATGAGGTTGGCGGGTGGGAGAGCGTTTTCCGGGGCGGTCAACTTCATGATCAACGGGGATGGGGGAGGGTGGCCAGGGTGGCCAGCGCGGTCAGGAGGGTGTCGATCTCGTGGGCGGTGGTGCCCAGGCCGAGGCTGGCGCGCAGCGCGGTGGGGGGCAGGTCGGTGCGGGCCGAGCGGGCGGCGGCCTCGGTCAGCAGGCGGCGGGTCAGCGGATGGGCGCAGAACAGGCCGTCCCGCACGCCGATCCGGTGCCGGGCCGCCAGGTGCGCGGCCACCTCGGCGGAGTCCCACCCGGCGACCACGAAGCTGACGATGCCCACCCGGGGCGAGTCCGGGCCGAACGTGCGCAGCTCCACCACGTCCGGCAGCGCGGCCAGGCCGGACCGCAGCCGGGACAGCAGCGCCTGCTCCCGGGCGTGCTGCGCGGTCCGGTCCGCCGCCGTGAACGCCGCGCAGACCGCCGCCAGCGCCACCGCGCCGAGCAGGTTCGGCGTGCCGCCCTCGTGCCGGGCCGGGCCGGTCACCCACCGCACCTCGTGGGTGGCCGCGCCGACGTGACCCGTGGCCCCGCCGCCGGCCAGGTACGGCGCGGCGGCGTCCAGCCAGTCCGCGCGCCCGACCAGCACGCCGGCGCCGAACGGGGCGTACAGCTTGTGGCCGGAGAGCGCCAGGTAGTCCACGTCCAGCGTGGCCACGTCGACCGGGGCGTGCGGGGCGAGCTGCGCGGCGTCCACCAGGACGCGTGCGCCGTACCGGTGGGCCACCCGGGCCAGCTCGGCGACCGGCCAGCACTCGCCGGTGACGTTGCTGGCGCCGGTCACCGCGACCAGCACCGGCCGGCCGGGCCGGGCGTCGCGGGCCAGCTCGGCAAGCGCCAGGCTCAGCGACCGGACCGCGCCGGCCGGGCTGTCCGGCACCGGCAGCCGGACCGAGCCGCGCGGCCAGGGGAGCAGGTTCGCGTGGTGCTCCCCGCCGAACGTGACCACCGTGGTGCCGGCCGGCAGCGCCCGGGCCAGCAGGTTCACCGCGTCCGTGGTGTTCCGGGTGAAGATCACGTGGTCGGTGGGACGCGCGCCGACGAAGTCCGCCACGGTCTGCCGGGCCCGCTCGTAGGCGAGCGTGCAGCGCCGGGACAGCGCGCCCGCGCCGCGGTGCACGCTCGCGTACCAGGGCAGCAGCTCGGCCACCGCGTCGGCCGCGGCCCGCGCGCACGGCGCGCTGGCGGCGTGGTCCAGGTTGATCTCTCCCGGTACGCCGAGCACGCCGAGCGGGTCCGGCCGGACCGGAACGGGCAGCGTGGGGATGGCGGGTACGAGGGTGACGGTCATGGCGGAGCCTCCGGGTAACCGGGGACCCCGGGGTGCCGGGACGGGGTCCGCGCTTGCCCAGCACGCGACACGGCGCTGGGCCCGGTCATCACCCGGGGCACCCCACCGCGAACTCGACGAGGGTTGCCGGCCAGCAAGCCGGGGCTTGACGCTGGCGCTCGTGACCTGCCCGGCAGCATAGCCGTCACGATGCGGCCGGACCAGTGGGGCGCGGGTGGCTACGCTGACCGCATGGCCGTCACCCCGCCCGGCGGAGCACCGCCGCCGCCCGCGCCCGCCGTCCCGCCGCCCGGGGCGTCGACGCCGCGCATGCCGCTGCGCCGGCTCGGCTGGCGGCGCTTCCTGGCGCTGGCCGCGGTGGTGCTGCTGATCGCGGCCGGCGCGCTGTTCATGGTCTTCACGCTGGGCGAGAGCCTGGGCGCGGAGGCGCTGCTGGTCGGCGTGATCGCGGCGATCCTGCCGGTGCCGGTGCTGGTGTCCTGCTTCCTCTGGCTCGACCGTTACGAACCCGAGCCGCTGAAATACCTCATCTTCTGCTTCGCCTGGGGCGCGTTCGTCTCCACCGCCATCTCGCTGCTGGTCAACGAGACCGGCGCGCGACTGTTCGAGGACCGCGGGTTGCCCGCCGCGCTGACCGCCGTGCTCGTCGCGCCGTTCATCGAGGAGCTGACCAAGGCGGCCGGCCCGATCCTGCTGCTGATCTTCCGGCGCCGGGAGATCTCCGGGATCACCGACGGGCTGGTCTACTGCGGGCTGTCCGCGGTCGGCTTCGCCATGGTCGAGAACATCCTCTACCTCGGCGGATACGGCTACCGCACCGGCGTGGAGGAGTATGGCCCGGCCACCGGCGCGCAGCAGGTGATCGCGATCTTCATCGTGCGGATCCTGCTCTTCGGCTTCGCCCACCCGCTGTTCACCTCGATGACCGGCGTCGGGCTGGGCGTGGCCGCGCGGACCGCCGACCGGCGGGTGCGGATCCTCGCCCCGCTCGCCGGCCTGCTGCTGGCCATGATGCTGCACGGCACCTGGAACCTGCTGCCGTCACTGGCCCAGGCCACCGGGCAGCAGGTGATCGTGCTCTACGGCTACCTCGGCGTCATGGTGCCCATCTTCTTCGGCATGGTGGGGCTGGCCGTCTGGCTGCGGGCCTGGGAGGGCCGGCTCACCGAGCGCACGCTGCCCGACTACGTCCGGGCCGGTTGGCTCACCCCGCCCGAGGTGGCGGCGCTGGGCAGCCTGGGCCGGCGACACGCGGCCCGCACCTGGGCCCGGCGGGTGGCCGGCGACGGCGGCGTGAAGGCGATGCGCGGCTACCAGTTCGCCGCGACCCGGCTGGCGCTGCTGCGCGACGGGATGCGCCGGGGGCTGGACCGCAAGCCCGCCGAGCGGGACCGGACGGCACGGGAGGAACGGGAGCTGCTGGACGCGATCGCCGCGTACCGGTCGTTCTTCGTCGGTCGTGATCCGCAGGCGCCGGTCGGGGTCTGGGACGGGCAGCGCTACCACCTGCGGTTCCCGGACGGGTCCCGGCGGGCGGTCGAGGCGCCGGACGAGCCGGTGGTGCCGATCCCGGTGGTGCTGGCCCCGCCGCCCCCGCCCCCGGGCTACGGCCCGCACGCCTGGCACCCGCACGGCTGAGCCGGGCCCGCTGTCGCGCGCGGCTGAGCGGCCTGTCGCGCGCCGGCCCGAGCGGGGTCAGGCCATCAGGCCGGTGAGGAAGTCGCCGAGCCCCTGGGCGATGGCCATCAGCGCGGCCCCGATCCCCCGGAACAGCTGCGCCGCGCCGTCCGGCCGGAACGCCATGAAGTAGATCAGGAACGCGAGGAACCCCCAGGCGAGAATCCTCTTGATCACGATCGGCATGGTCCCTCCCCAGGGCGCACTGAGGTGCCTGGGCTTCCCGCCGGGCAGCGCCGCAAACGGCGCCGGGGGAGGGGCGGCGGACTAGAGGTAGAGCCCGGTGGAGCCGGTCGCGCTGTCCTCCACCCGTTCCGCCGCCACCGCGTGCACGTCGCGCTCGCGCAGCAGCACGTACGCCCGGCCGTGCAGCTCGACCTCGGAGCGGTCGTCCGGGTCGAAGAGCACCCGGTCCCCGGACACGATCGAGCGCACGTGCGGCCCCACGCCGACCGCCGTGGCCCAGGCGAGCCGCTTGCCGACCGCCGCGGTCGCCGGGATCACGATGCCGGCGGTGGAGCGGCGTTCCCCCTCACCACCCTCGGTACGCACCAGCACGCGATCGTGCAGCAGGCGGATGGGCAGCCCGGCGTCGAGACTCTGGTCGGCGGTCACACCGAAACGCTACCGCGTGCCGATCGGCCGCTTCCGTCGTGGTTGCCGGGAGCGGCGGCGGGGCAATGTGTGGCGGGACCGCCCTAGGGTGGGGCGGTCGGACGTATCCTGTCCCCCCTGTGACGTGGGTGGGTCAACTGTGCGGGAGGTGCGCTTGAGCCGCTTCGAGCGGATGCGCGGACGGCTCCGCCGCGCGTACGAGACAGGCCGTGAGTCGGCCCGGTCCCGCCGGTACGAGGACGACCCGACGCTGGCGGACGCAGGCGTGGCGTCGCCGACCTCGCCGGGTCCGGTGGCGTCGCCGTCGGCGACCGTGGTGGGTGCCCCGCCGCCGGCCGCGATGCACTCCTCGACGGTCAGCCGGGACGACACCGAGGTGCCGCACGCGCTGCGCATCGCCGCCGCCTGGTGCTGGCGGCTGATCGTGATCGGCATCGTCACCTGGGCCCTGCTGAAGATCGTCGGCACGATCAGCATCGTGATCATCCCGTTGACCGTCGCGCTGCTGCTCTCGGCGCTGCTCGCCCCGGCGGTCGGCTGGTTGCTGAAGGCCCGGTTCCCCCGTTCGCTGGCGACCGGCGTGGTGCTGGTCGGCGGCCTGGCCGCGGTGATCGGCACGCTCACGCTCGTGGTCAACGAGTTCATCCAGGGCGTGCCGGAGCTGAGCGAGAAGTCCTCGCAGGGCGTCCGGCAGATCCAGAACTGGCTCAAGACCGGGCCGCTGCACCTGTCCGACAGCCAGCTCGATCGCTACATCAACGAGGCGCAGGCCTGGATCAACGGCAACACCGAGCGGTTCACCAGCGGCGCGCTCAGCACCGCCGCGACGCTCGCCGAGGTCCTCACCGGCACCGTCCTGGTGCTCTTCGCGACGTTCTTCTTCCTGCGCGACGGCAACAACATCTGGCGGTTCCTGGTCCGGCTGCTGCCGGTGGCCGCGCGCTGGAAGGTCGACGACGCCGGGCGCGCGTCCTGGGCGACGCTCGGCGCGTACGTGCGGGCCACCGTGCTTGTCGCGTTCATCGACGCCGTGGGCATCGGCATCTTCCTGGTCATCTTCGACATCCCGTTCGCGTTCCCGCTGGCCGCGCTGGTCTTCCTGGGCGCGTTCATCCCGATCGTCGGCGCGTTCCTCTCCGGCGTGGTGGCCGTGCTGGTCGCGCTGGTCGACAGCGGCCCGGTGACCGCCCTGATCATCCTGGGCGTGGTGGTCGGCGTGCAGCAGATCGAGGGCCACGTGCTCCAGCCGCTGATCATGGGCCGCGCGGTGGCCATCCACCCGCTCGCCGTGATCATCGGCATCGCCGCCGGGGTGGTGCTGGCCGGCATCGCCGGCGCGCTGGTCTCGGTGCCGCTGATCGCCGTGCTCAACACCGCGGTCCGCCGGCTCGCCGCGCGTACCGTGCCGGACACCCCACCGGACGCCGTGGTGGTCGCCTCCCAGGCGCCCTGACCCGGCCCGATCCGCCGACGCCCGCGTCACCCCGCCCGGGGAGGCGCGGGCGTCAGCTCTTGGCCAGCCGTTCCAGCGCGCCCCGGGCCACCTCGGGCCGGGTCGTGTACCAGAACGGGGGCAGCGACCGGCGCAGGAACGGGCCGTAGCCGCGTGCCGTCTCCAGCCGCGAGTCGAGCACCGCCACCACACCCCGGTCGCCGGTGGCCCGGATCAGCCGACCCACGCCCTGCGCCAGCCGGACCGCCGCGATCGGCACGCTGACCGCGGCGAACCCGGAGCCGCCGCCGGCGTCCACCGCCGCCGCCCGGGCCGCGGCGAGCGGCTCGTCGGGCCGGGGGAACGGCAGCCGGTCGATCACCACGAGCTGGCAGGCGTCGCCCGGCACGTCCACCCCCTGCCAGAGCGACATCACCCCGAACAGGCAGCTCTCCCGCTCCTGCCGGAAGCGGCGGACCAGCAGCGGCAACGCCTCCTCGCCCTGGAGCAGCACGGGCAGGTCGGTCCGCGCGCGGAGCAGCTCCGCCGCCTGCTGCGCGGCCCGCCGGGAGGAGAAGAGCCCGAGGGTACGCCCACCGAGCGCGCCGACCAGCGCCAGCAGTTCCTCGCCGGCCGCCGTGGGCAGCCCGGAGACGCTGGGGCGGGGCAGGTGCGCGGCCACGTAGAGGATGCCCTGCCGGGCGTAGTCGAACGGCGAGCCGACGTCGAGCGACCGCCAGCCCGGACCCTCGGTGGCCGGTACGGTGCCGATCGCCGCCCGGCTGCCCTCGGTGCTCGCCACCGGCGCCGGGTCGGTGCCGCGGCCGGCGGCGGCAGCGGTGGCCGCCGCGGCGGCGGCCGGCGAGGGCGGGGCCGGTGGCGGCGCGTCCAGCCCGAGCGCCCGGGCCACCGTGTCGAAGCGCCCGCCCAGCGCCAGCGTGGCCGAGGTGGCGACCACGGTGCGTTCGTCGTAGAGGTGGGTGGCGAGCGTGCCGGCCACCGACAGCGGCGCCACCACAAGCGCCCGGCGGCTGCCGTTCTCCGGCTTCTCCACCCAGGCCACGTCGTGGTCGCCCTCCTCCAGCAACCGCTGGGCGGTGGTGGACAGCTCGTCCAGCACCGCCTTGGCCTGCTGTTTGCGGACCGGGTCGGGGTCGTCGGCCTTCACGTCGCCGATCGCCTCCAGCGCGGCCCGGGTCGCCGAGTCGAGCAACGTGCACGCCTCGCGCAGCGCGGGCGGCAGGCCGGCGGTGAGCCGACCGGCGGGCGCCTCGGCCAGCCCCACGGCCAGCGCGTCGCCGGCCTCGGTGAGCCGGTCGGCGTGGTCGGGGCGCAACAGCGGCCGGGCGCGGCGGGTGGACCTGTCGATCAGCTCCGGCACCAGCTCGGCCTGGGCCGCCGAGGAGACCCGGTCGGCCAGCTCGTGCGCCTCGTCCACCACGAGCAGCCGGTGCGGGGGCACGATGTGCCGTCCGGCGAGCATGTCCACGGCGAGCAGGCTGTGGTTGGTCACCACCAGGTCGGCCTCCCGGGCGCGGGCCCGCGACGCCTCCGCGAAGCACTCCTGCCCGAACGGGCACCGGCTCGCGCCGACGCACTCCCGGGCCGGCATCGAGACGCTGCGCCAGACCTGGTCGTCGACGCCCGGATCCAGCTCGTCGCGGTCGCCGGTGGCGGTCTCCTCCGCCCAGTCGCGCAGCCGCTGCACCTGCTTGCCCAGCCGGCCCGCCTCGCCGAGCCACTTCGTGCCGCCGGGCCGGGGCGCGTCGAACAGCGCGTCGTCCGGCTCGTCCTCGACGGAGCTGTCCAACCGGGCCAGGCAGAGATAGTGGTGCCGGCCCTTCAGCACGGCGAACGTGGGTCGACGGCCGAGCACCGGCTCGACCGCGTCGGCCAGCCGGGGCAGGTCGTGGTCGACGAGCTGGGACTGCAACGCCAGCGTGGCGGTGGAGACCACCACCGGGCCGTCCACGGTCAGCGCCGGCGCCAGGTAGGCCAGGGACTTGCCGGTGCCGGTGCCGGCCTGCACCAGCAGGTGCTCGCCGGAGGCGATGCTGCGCTCGATCGCCTCCGCCATGAGCTGCTGGCCGGGCCGGGTCGCGCCGCCCGGGACCGCGCCGACCGCGGCGGCCAGCAGCTCCGTGCCGCTCGCGCGGCCACTCCGGCGCTTCTTCGGGACGGGGGTGGCGGTGCGGGACGGGCTCACCGTGCGACCGTACCCGCCGGCACCGACGCCGGTCCGGCCGCTCCGGCGGCGTGGCGCGGTGCCGGGTCGCGTCCGGTTACCTGCCGATCGCGTGGCGTGGCCGGAATCGGTTAGGGTGCCAGGCATGCCGAGCGATGTGGTCCGCGTGATCTACCGCAAGTACGACGGCAGCGCCCACCGCGACTACCCGGCCCGTCGGCTCGCCGAGGACGACCTCGGCATCTGGCTCGGCGTGCCGGTCGGCACCGAGTCGGTCTACCACGGCCGGCCGTCGGTCGAGCAGATTCCGTTCGTCCTGCTGGTGCCCCGGAACGCCTGGTGGACGGGCATGTTCAACCCGCCGCCGCGCACCAGCGAGGTCTACTGCGACATCACCACTCCGGCCCGGTGGGAGGGCGACGAGACGGTTCACCTGGTCGACCTCGACCTGGACGTGGTGCGCCGCCGCGAGACCGGCCTGGTCGAGCTGCGCGACGAGGACGAGTTCGCCGAGCACCGGGCCCGGTGGAACTACCCGGACGACCTGGTCGCCGAGGCCGAGGCGGCGTCCCGCTGGCTGCTCGGCGCGCTCGGCGACGGCACCGAGCCGTTCGCCACCTCGTACCGGAAGTGGTTGGCCCTGGTGGTCTGAGCCGCGCTCACCAGCGCGCCGGTCGCCTCGCGGCGCACCCGCGCCGAGCGGAGGACGTCCGGGCAGGGCCGCGAGCAGGTGGTGGTCAACCAGCCGCGCAGGTCCCGGACGCGGGCACGAGCGGCGCGCAGGTGTACCGCAGCCAGGTCTCCTGCAGGGCGTCCTCGGCCTCGCTGCGGCTGCCCAGCATCCGCCGCGCCACCGCCAGGAGGTGCCCGCGTTCCACCCGGACTCCCCCGCGATCGCCCACATCTCCATTCGCCGCCTTCACCCCCGCCCGTCTCCTGGAATACGAGATCGATCTTCCGAATAGCAGGATTGCAGTGAATCTTGGAAGAAATCGGCCCCTATGAGGGCCATTTCGTACCAAGATCTCCTCCGCGCCGCGCCGCTTGGCGGCGGGCGGGCGCGGCCGGGTGGAACCGCAAAGCGGGCGTACCGGACGCGTCGTGCCCATGGCTGGGCCGTAAGGGTGAGGATCGGGGGATGAGTGGACTGGTGAGGCCCGAGGACGGGTCGATGCGGGAGCTGCTGCGGGTGGGGCCGGGGTCGACGGACCTCACGGCCGTGGACCCCCGCTCGACGCCGGGGCTGCCGAAGGCGGCCGGTCGCGGGTCGGCGCGCAAGGAATGGGCCCGTGGTCAGGTCGAGTTGATCGGCGCGGAGCTGGCCCGGCAGCAGGAGATGCTGTACGCCGCCGCCCAGGTCGCCGCCGGCCCGGGCAGCGCCACCAGCGCGCCCGTCCAGGCCGGGGCGCACCTGGGTGCGGGCCGGCCGCGCCGGGTGCTGCTGGTGCTCCAGGCGATGGACTGCGGCGGCAAGGACGGCGCGGTGAAGCGGGTGGCCGGCGCGATGAACCCGCTCGGGCTGCACATCCGCTCGTTCGGCCCGCCCACCGAGGAGGAGTTGCGGCACGACTTCCTGTGGCGGATCCGGCGGGCGCTGCCACCCCCGGGCTACGTGGGCGTGTTCAACCGCTCGCACTACGAGGACGTGCTGATCGCGCGGGTGGAGGGGCTGGTCGACGAGGCCACCTGGCGGTCCCGCTACGAGATCATCAACGACTTCGAGCGGGAGCTGACCGAGCAGGCGGTCACCGTGGTCAAGGTCATGCTGCACATCTCCTACGCCGAGCAGGGTGAGCGGCTGATGGAGCGGCTGACCGACCCGACGAAGTACTGGAAGTACAACCCGAGCGACCTGGACACCCGGGCCCGGTGGGACGACTACCAGGCCGCGTACGCCGAGGCGCTGGAGCGCTGCGGCACGGACGCCGCGCCCTGGTTCGTGGTGCCGGCGGACCGCAAGTGGTACCGCGACTGGGCGCTGGCCCACCTGCTGCGCGAGACGTTCGACGGCTTGGATCTCGGGTATCCGGCTGCCGATTTCGACGTGGAACGGGAGCGTGACCGGTTACGTGACCAGGGCTTCGAGCATTCAGGTGAACAGCAGGTGAACGAGCGGTGAATCGGGTCTGACCAGGGGTGGGCCGGTCGATGCCCGGTTCCACCGGGTCCCTAGCATGCCCAGAGCAGGCGCCTTGCCAGGCGACGGCCACCCTTCCACCGACACGACGAGGTCCGTGCTGTGAAGTTTTCCTTCCGTCCCACCGAGGGCGCCTTCTACGAGCTCTTCACCAGGGCCGCGCAGAACCTGGTGAAGGGGACCGACCTGCTCAACGAGCTGGGCCTGCCCGGCGCCGACGTGCAGTCGATCAGCGAGCGGCTGACCGAGGTCGAGCACGACAGCGACCAGATCACGCACGACCTCTACAAGAAGATCAACTCCACCTTCATCACGCCGTTCGACCGGGAGGACATCTACCGGCTGGGCTCGCTGCTCGACGACGTGATGGACCACTTGGAGGCGGTCGGCAACCTGCTCTACCTGTACGGCCTGACCAAGCTCCCGTCGCTCCCGCGAGAGCTGCACGAGCTGGTCAACGTGCTCGACCAGCAGGCCAAGCTCACCGCCGAGGCGATGCCCCGGCTGAAGTCGATGAAGGACCTCGAGGACTACTGGATCGAGTGCAACCGGCTGGAGAACGACGGCGACCAGGCGTACCGGATGCTGCTGGTCCGGCTCTTCTCCGGCGAGTACGACGCGCTCACGGTGCTGAAGATGAAGGAGGTCGCCGACGAGCTGGAGGCCGCCTGCGACGCCTTCGAGCACGTCGCCAACACCGTCGAGACCATCGCGGTCAAGGAGTCCTGATCCTGTGAGCCCCGAACTCATCGCCGTGCTGGCGGTGATCGCGGTCGCCATGGCGTTCGACTACACGAACGGCTTCCATGACGCGGCCAACGCGATCGCCACCAGCATCTCGACCCGGGCGTTGACACCCCGGATCGCCCTCGGCCTGGCCGCCGTCGGCAACTTCGTCGGCGCGCACTTCGGCGCCGGGGTCGCCAAGACGGTCGGCGACGGCCTGGTCACGCTCCCGACCGGCGTGGAGAGCCTCGGCGTGGTCTTCGCCGGCGTGCTCGGCGCGATCGCCTGGAACCTGATCACCTGGTACTTCGGCCTGCCCTCGTCCTCCTCGCACGCCCTCTTCGGCGGCCTGGTCGGCGCGACCCTGTTCGCCGCCGACGGCATCGTCCAGTGGGGCAACATCGTGGAGAAGGTCCTCATCCCGATGGTGCTGTCGCCGGTGGTCGGCCTGATCCTCGGCTTCCTGGTGATGCTGGCGATCATGTGGCTGTTCCGGAAGGGGCAGCCGGGCAAGCTCAGCCGCGGCTTCCGCTGGGCGCAGACCGTGTCCGCCGCCGCCATGTCGGTCGGCCACGGCATGCAGGACGCCGCCAAGACCATGGGCATCATCGTGCTGGCGCTCTACACCGGCGGCTTCCAGGAGAGCAAGACGCACATCCCCGGCTGGGTGTTCTGGACCTCCGCCACGATGCTGGCGCTCGGCACGTACGCGGGCGGCTGGCGGATCATCCGGACGCTGGGCCGGAAGATCATCGACCTGGGCCCGGCGGAGGGCTTCGCGGCCGAGACCGTGGCCAGCGCGGTGCTCTACTTCAACGCGCTGGTGCTCAAGGCCCCGATCTCCACCACCCACACGATCACCTCGGCGATCATGGGTGTCGGCGCGACCAAGCGGCTCTCCGCGGTCCGCTGGAACGTGGCCGGCAACATCGTGATCGCGTGGATCATCACGTTCCCGGCGGCGGCCGCCATCGCCTGCCTCGCGTACCTGCTGGTCCGCCCGCTGTTCTAAGGCGGGGCCCCTTATTAACGCATTCTGCATAGCAGGGGCCCCTTCTTAACACCGAGTGTTAAGAAGGGGCCCCTCCTTACACGTAGGAGACGCCGATCCGGGCCTTGATGTCGTCGATCAAAGCCATGATCTCCAGCGTGGTGGCGTGCGGCACCAGCGGGCTCTCGGTCAGCCCGGCGGCCAGGCAGCGCCCCACCTCGATCGCCTCGTACTGGTAGCCGCCACCGGTCAGGTCCGCCGGGATCGTCTCCGGCTCGGCGCCGAGCCGGTGCAGCACCGCCGACCCGGGCCGGAAGAACGGCTCCGGCAGATCGATCCGGCCGGTGGTGCCGGTGATCGACGCGGTGATCGCGGTGGCGCCGACCATGCCGCAGCTCAGCGTGGCCACCGCGCCGGAGTCCCAGCCCAGGACCATGCCGGTGTTCTCGTCCACCGCCTCCGGGCCCAGCCGGGCCCACGCCTGCACGTGCTGTGGCACCCCGAGCACCAGATGGGCCAGGCTCAGCGGGTAGACGCCGAGGTCCAGCAGCGCACCGCCGCCGAGCGTACGGGCCCGCATCCGGTGCTCCGGCGGGAACGGCCCGGCCACCCCGAAGTCGGCCCGGACGTGGGTGACCTCGCCGATCGCGCCGTCGGAGATCAGCTCCAGCACGCGCAGGATCAGCGGGTTCGTCCGCATCCACATGGCCTCCATGAAGAAGAGCCCGCGGGCGCGCGCCGTCTCCACCAACTCGACGGTGGTGGGCAGGTCCAGCGTGCAGGGCTTCTCCACCAGCACCGCCTTGCCGCCGGCCAGGCAGGCGAGCGCCGCCTCGTGGTGCGCGGCGTGCGGCGTGGCCACGTAGATCGCGTCCAGGTCCGGGTCCGCGGCCAGTTCGGCCCAGGAGGCGTACGCCCGGGGCACGTCGAACCGCCGCGCGAACGCCTCGGCGCTCTCCCGGGTACGCGACCCGACCGCCACCAGTTCGGCGTCCGGCACCAGGCGCAGGTCGGCGGCGAAGCAGGCGGCGATGTGCCCGGTGGCCAGGATTCCCCAACGCGTCATGCCCGAGACGCTATCCCGCCCGGCCCGTTCGCCGGCAGCATGATCCACCCGTCGGGACGTCAGGCCCGGCCGGCTACCTCCGCGACGAACACCCGCCACGACGCCGCCGGAAAGACCAGCGCCGGCCCGGTCGGGTCCTTCGAATCGCGTACGCCGACCACGCCGGCAAGATTGTCGGCGACCTCGACACAGTTGCCGCCGCTCGAACCGCTGCGCTTGGACTTGCGCCAGGTGGCGTTAGTGAGGTCCATGATCGCTGTGCACTTCCTTCATCAGTTCGATGGACGGCCGGCGCGGGAGCGCTTCGTTCCGAACGTTCTCCCACCTCGCGTGAAGAGTATCCAGCCCATCTTCGCCGTCGACCACGATCCCGCCTAGCTGGTTTTCGAGGTGTCCTACCCAATTCCCGTCGCTGACCCGTGCCATCGCGAACGGCCCCGAGAGTCCGATGTGGAGGCCCGCCGCTGCCGGGATCACATGGACGTGAACGTGGGGAAGCTCGGCGACCGCGATCAGATGGGCGACCTGTTCGGCCATGATGCCGGCGTGCTCTTCGCTCCCGCGACGAAGCGCGGTCTCGTCGAGGACGGCCACCACCTGAGGCGGCGTCTCGCCGGTCAGGATCTTGTGACGGCTCATGCGGGCGCTCACCTGTTGGTCGACCTCGGCCGTAGACATGAGGTCGTTCAGGCGCATCACCACGTGAGCGTAGTTCTCGGTTTGCAGGAGGCCCGGGATCAGAAGCGGCTCGAAGAGCCGAAGCTGCCGCGCGCTCCGCTCTGCGTCGAGCCAGGGCAGGAACCACGAAGGCGCACCGAGCTTCGCCACCAGACGCTCAAACATGCCGCCGTTGCCGAAGGCCCGATCCGCGCCGCGGATGAAGTCCATGGTGAGAGCCCGCGTGCCACTCTCCACGGCGCTCACGTGTGAGGCGCTGAAGCCCGCTTGACGGCCGAACGTCTCTTGCGTCATGCCGCCGGCTCCGCGGGCGCGGCGGATCTCGCCCACGATGAAGTCCGCGAGGGGACTCGGTACGTAGCCCACTCAGAGCCTCCCAAAGTAGAGATCGACTACTCATCGCGCCCCACGGCGGGAGCGTGTTCGGCCAGCTCAGCCCGGACACTCGATCGACCTTCCGAGCGTAACGGGATCCACAGCAGAGTGTCACCAGGCGGCGCGGCCGGCAGGGGAAGGGCCCGGCGGTCGTGCCAGTCAAGGGGACCGCCCCGTCCCGCAGGCAGTAGCGCGGGGCGGTCCCCCTCCCAGTTCCCACACGAGAGGAGCGCGCCGTGCCCGAGGAGAAGCCGATCACCGACCCGCAGCCGGCACCGCCGGCCCGACCGAACCGCGTTCCGGTGTCGCGCTGGCTGTCGTCGCCGGCCGCGACGACCGTCTTCCCACGCCGGGAGAGCGAGCGGTGAGAGCGTCGGCCCGCCGTGAGAACGTACCGCCGGGTGTGCGGGAGATTCGGGGCGGCGACGTCCTTCACCTGACCCGCGCGGCCTCACCGCAGTTCGTGACACCCATCGTGGTTCGCGTGATCCGCCTGTGCGACCTGCCCTCCCCGCCTCCGTACGGGTGGGAGTGGATCGACATCTACCAGCTCGGCCCAGACGGTAGTGCGGTCGCCCGCCGCGAGTTGTTCGTGATGCTCTCCGGGGTGCGCCTGCTGACCGAGCCGCAGGGCCCGACGCTGACCCGCCGCCGTACCCCGATCCGCCGCACGCCGGTCCGGGTGGGTGGCTGATGGTGCGTCGCCCTCGCCCAGCCGACCACGTCCCGTCGCGCCCTACTTGGCGCTGCCGGGCGTGCGGGGTGGCCTGGCCGTGCTCCACAGCGAAGCTGTGCCTCCTTGCCCGCTACCGCGAACGGAAGACCGAGCTGAGGAAGTTCCTGGTGAGACAGCGCGAGACCGCCGCCGATGACCTCGCTGAGCTGGACAGCGGTCAGCGCCCGGCGGGCCTTGACGACCGCTTCACGGCTTGGGTTGAGCCCTGCCGCTGACCGGCCCGTCCCGGCGCGCTTCGGGCTGGCTGGCCGGGAACTAGGCTCGGCGCATGACGATCGACGGCTTCGCCGCACCCCCCGCCCTGGTGGAGCACGCCCGCCGGTTCCACGCCGAGGGTGGCATGCCCGCGGTGCCCCGGGTCGCCGCGACCGTGCTGCTGCTCCGCCCGGCCGGCGACGACTTCGAGGTCTACCTGATCCGGCGGGTGGCGGCGATGACGTTCGGCGGGATGTACGCGTTCCCCGGCGGCGGGGTGGACCGCTCCGACTCGGAGGCGCACCTCGGCTGGGCCGGCCCGACGCCGGCCGCCTGGGGCGAGCGGCTCCGACTCGACCCGCCGGCCGCGCAGGCGGTGGTCTGTGCCGCCGCCCGCGAGGTCTTCGAGGAGGCGGGTGTGCTGCTGGCCGGCCCGGACGAGACAACGGTGGTCGGCGACGTGAGCGGCGACGACTGGGAGGCGGCCCGGCAGGACCTGGTGGGCCGGCGTACCGGCTTCGCCGACCTGCTGGCCCGGCGAGGGCTCACGCTCCGGTCCGACCTGCTGCTGCCGTGGACCCGGTGGATCACCCCGGAGTTCGAGCCGCGCCGCTTCGACACGTACTTCTTCGTCGCCCTGCTGCCCGAGGGGCAGCGGACCCGGGACGTCTCCGGCGAGGCCGACCACACGCTGTGGCTGCGCCCGGCGGACGCGTCGGCCCGGGCGGAGGCCGGCGAGCTGACCATGCTGCCGCCGACCATGGTCACGCTCGGCGAGATAGCCGCCGCCGGTGACCTCGGCGGCGTCGCCCGCGCCGCGGCGGAACGCGACCCGGGTACGCCGATCGTGCCGCGCATCGAGGGCCTGGACGGCGCCGAGCCGCGCTTCGTGTTGCGCTGAGCGTGGTTGTTAAGCGGGGCCCCTTCCTATGCGGAATGCGTTAACCGGGGGCCCCGCCTTACACCTCAGCCGAAGCGGCCGGTGATGTAGTCCTCGGTCTTCTTCTGGGTGGGGTTGCTGAAGATCTTCTGGGTGTTGTCGTACTCGATCAGGCGGCCCGGGTCACCGGTCTTCTCGATCGAGAAGAACGCGGTGCGGTCCGACACCCGCGCGGCCTGCTGCATGTTGTGCGTGACGATGATGATGGTGAACTTGTCCTTGAGCTGGAACATCAGGTCCTCGATGGCCAGCGTGGAGATCGGGTCCAGCGCCGAGCACGGCTCGTCCATCAGCACCACCTGCGGCTCGACCGCGATGGTCCGGGCGATGCAGAGCCGCTGCTGCTGGCCGCCGGAGAGGCCGGCGCCGGGCTTGCCCAGCCGGTCCTTCACCTCGTCCCAGAGGTTGGCCGAGCGGAGCGCCTTCTCGGCCGCCTCCTCCAGGATCGACTTGCGCCGTACGCCGTTGAGCCGCAGGCCGGCCACCACGTTGTCGAAGATGCTCATGGTGGGGAACGGGTTCGGCCGCTGGAAGACCATGCCGATCATCCGGCGGACCGCGGTGACGTCCACGTCACGGTCGTAGACGTCCTGCCCGTCGATGGTCAGGTTGCCCTCGACCCGGGCACCGGGCAGCACCTCGTGCATCCGGTTGATCGACCGCAGGAAGGTCGACTTGCCGCAGCCGGACGGGCCGATCAGGGCGGTCACGGTCTTCGGCTCGACGGTGAGGTTGATGTTCTCGATCGCCTTGAAGCTGCCGTAGTAGGCGGTGACGTTCGAGGCTTCGACGCGCTTGGCCATGGTGGCGGTACCTCCGGGGTTCATCGGCCGAGCCGGTTTCGACGGGCCAGCAGCTTCGCCGCGACGGTCAGGACGAGCACCAGCGCGACCAGGGTCAACGCCGCGGTCCACGCCCGCGCCGGCGAGTACTTCGACGCCTCGCCGGCCTGCTGGTAGACGAAGAGGGCCAGCGACGACTGGTTGTTCTCGAACGGGTTGAAGTTGATTGCCGCGCCGCCGCCGGCGACGAGCAGCACCGGCGCGGTCTCGCCGGCAGCCCGCGCGATGGCGAGCATGATGCCGGTGACGATGCCGGGCAGCGCGGTCGGCAGCACGACCCGCAGGATGGTCTTCCACTTCGGCACGCCGAGCGCGTAGGCGCCCTCGCGCAGCGGCGCCGGCACCAGCCGGAGCATCTCCTCGGTGGAGCGGACCACGGTGGGCAGCATGAGCACGCTCAACGCCAGCGCGGCGGCGAAGCCGGAGAAGCCCGGCCGGCCGTCGTTGAACCACGGCGAGACGATCAGCACCCAGAACGCCAGCACGAACAGGCCGGTGACGATCGACGGGATGCCGGTCATCACGTCCACGAAGAAGCGGATGGTGAACGCGAACCGGCCGCGGCCGTACTCGACGATGTAGATCGCGCAGAGCACGCCGAGCGGCACGGTGATCAGCGCGGCGATGCCGACCTGCTCCAGCGTGCCGATGATCGCGTGGTAGGCGCCGCCGTTGGCGTCCCGCGCCCCGATGTTGTTCATCGAGGTGCCGAAGAAGTTCGCGTCCAACCGCTCGGAGCCCTTGCTCACCAGCGTCCAGACCACCGACGCCAGCGGCAGCACGGCCAGCACGAACGCGGAGTGGATCAGCGCGCTCCAGGTCCGGTCGCGGGCCGACCGGCGGCCCTCCACCGCGTTCGCCGCGACGAAGAGACCGGCCAGGTAGAGCAGCGCGCCGACCACCACGACCAGGACCGGACCGCCGATGCCGGCGCCGTAGACGAGGCCCGCCGACAGCAGCAGCGCCGCGACGGCGATGGCGGGCGCGGCGTACGCGGGAAGCCGCCTCGCCCGCAGCGTGGCCGGCTGGGCCGGCGGGCGCGGGCGGTGGGTGGGGAGTGTGGTGGTCATCAGGCAGCCGACTCCGTGAACTCGCGGCGACGGTAGATGATCGCCCGCGCGGTGATGTTGACGATCAGCGTGATCGCGAACAGCACCAGGCCGGAGGCGATCAGCGCGCCGCGGCCGGTGTCGTTCGCCTCGCCGAAGCGGTTGGCGATGTTCGCGGCGATCGAGTTGCCGCCGGCTTCGAGGATGTTGAACGAGATGGCGTACGTCGAGCCGAGCGTCAGCGCCAGCGCGATGGTCTCGCCGAGCGCCCGGCCCAGGCCCAGCATCACCGCGGCGATGACACCCGGCCGGCCGTACGGCAGGACCGCGGTGCGGATCATCTCCCAGCGGGTGGCGCCGAGCGCGAGCGCGGCCTCCTCGTTGGCGGTCGGGGTCTGCCGGAACACCTCGCGGGAGAGCGAGGTGACGATCGGCAGCACCATGATCGCCAGCACCACGGAGCCGAGCAGGATCGAGCTGCCGTACGGGCCCTCGCCGAAGATCGGGATCCAGCCGAAGTACTTGTTCAGCCAGACGGAGAGGTCGGCGACCGGGCCGGCGAAGTAGTCCCGGCCCCAGAGGCCGAACACCACGCTCGGCACGGCGGCCAGCAGGTCGATCAGGAAGCCCAGGCTGTTGCCGAGCCGGCGCGGGGCGTAGTGCGACAGGTAGAGGGCGATGCCCAGCGCGACGGGCACGGCCACGAGCAGCGCCAGCAGCGAGCTGAGGACGGTGCCGAAGGCGAGCGCGCCGATGCCGAACTTCGGCGGGTTGTCGTTCGGGAACCAGCCCTCGAAGGTCCAGAACGACTCGGTGTTGGCCCGCAGCGCCGGTACGGCCTTGGCGATCAGGAAGATCGCGATGGCCGCGATGACGATCAGTACGGTGCTGCCGGCGGCCAGGGTCAGGCCACGGAACGCCCGTTCCGCGCCGAAGGCGCGGGCGCGGGGCAGGCCGCCGCCCCCGCCGAGGCCGCCGTCGGGGCGGCCAGGGTTGCCGGAGCGCTCGGCCACACGCGCCGAGGCACCGGCGGGCCGCTCGTGGCTCGTGGCCACGGGGGTCCCGCCGGTGCCGGCGTGCGCCGAGCGCTGAGGGGTGTCACCCATCTGCTCGCTCGTTTCGCGTTGAGGTGGTGTCGATCAGGGCGTCAGGAGAGGCTCTTGACCGCGGCCTCGACCTTGGTGCGGACCTCGTCGGGGAGCGGGGCGTAGCCCAGCTCGACCAGCTCCTGCTGGCCCTCCGCGCTGGCCGCGTGGCCGAGCAGGCCCTTGACCAGCGGGAGCTTGTCGGCGGCGAGGCCCTTGCTGCAGACGATCTCGTAGGTCGCCAGGACGATCGGGTACGCCCCGGCCTCCTTGGTGTTGTAGTCGATCGACATCTTGAGGTCGTTGCCCTGGCCCTCGAACTTGGCCCCGGCGATGGTCTTGCCGGCCGACTCGGCGGTCAGCTCGGTGAACTCACCGGCGCCGTTCTTGACCTTGGCCATCTTCAGGCCGGAGTTCTCGGCGTACGACCACTCGACGTAGCTGATGGTGCCGTCGGTGCTCTTGACCTTGCTGGCCACACCGTCGGACTTGGCCGCGCCGACGCCGCCCGGGGCCTTCCACGCCTTCGAGTTCTCGAAGGTCCAGTCGGACGCGGCGGTCTTGGCGAGGTACTTGGTGAAGTTGTCGGTGGTGCCCGACTCGTCGGAGCGGTGCACCGCCTGGATCGCGGCCGACGGCAGCTTGGCGTCCGGGTTGTCGGCCTTGATCGCCGGGTCGTCCCACTTGGTGACCTTGCCGGCGAAGATCTTGGCCAGGGTGGCCGGGCTGAACTGGAGGTTGTCCGCGCCGCTGACGTTGTAGACGACCGCGACCGGGCCGATCACCATCGGCAGGTTGAGGGCCTGGCCGCCGGCGCACTTGGCGTCGGCCTGCGGCTGCTCCTCCGGCTTGAGCGCGGAGTCGGAGCCGGCGAAGTCGGCGGTGCCGGCGATGAACGCCTGGATGCCGGCGCCGGAGCCGCTCGGCTCGTAGTTGATCGTGGTGCCCGCGCACTTCTGCTGGTACGCCTTGATCCACTCGGCCATGGCGTTCTTCTGCGCGGAGGAGCCCTGCGCGTTCAGCGTGCCCTTGCCGCAGTCCACGGCGGCGGCGGAGCCGGAGGCGGACGCGCCGGCCGGCTCGTTGTTGTCCGAGCCGCAGGCGCTGAGACCGAGAACCGCGGTAAGAGCGAGACAGGCGATGGCGCCGTGCCGCTGGAGCTTCACTTGAGGGGTTTCCCTTCACGTCTTTGGTCAGGTCGCCCGGGGTTGCCGGGGGCCGGCGCTGACCGGCTTGACGTGAAAGTTAGGAGGACCAGGTGGACGGTTCGCCGGTCGGAAGTGAACGCGGGATGAACACGTCCGGCCGGCGAGGTGGCCGTATGCTGAGGCGGGCCTGTCCATTTCGTGAACTCGCGACCCGCTATCGCTTTTAGCGTGATTTATCCGGGCGGCCGTTATCCCGCCGAGCCCCTGGCGTGATGCTCCCGTGACCGCCGCTCGGCGCCCTGTCGGTGCTCAGCCGCGCTGGTAGTTGACGTGCGCGGACCAGCGGGCGAAACCGGTCCGCTCGTAGAGCGAGACGGCGCCGGTGTTGCTCTCGTCGACGTAGAGCATCACCCGGTCCAGCCCGCGCCGCTCGCGCAGGTGGGCCAGGCCGGCGGCGGTGAGTGCCCGGCCGAGCCCGCCACGGTGCACGGACGGGTCGACGCCGAGCACGTAGACCTCGCCGATCCGGGCCGAGCCGGGCCGCTCGTGCACCTTGGTCCAGTGGAAGCCGAGCAGCCGGCCGGTGGCGGCGTCCACCGCGAGCAGGAAGCCGGCCGGGTCGAACCACGGCTCGGCGAGGCGTACGCGCAGGTCGTCGAGCGTCCACCGGCCCTGCTCGGGATGCTGGGCGAACGCCGCGTTGTTGACCGCCAGCCAGTTCTCGTCGTCCTCCCCGGGGCGGAACGCGCGCAACTCCACACCCGCCGGCAGGGCCGGCGCGGGCACCGCCTCGGTCAGCGGGCGGCGGAGCTGCCAGAGCACCCGGGCCCGGGTGAAGCCGAGGTCGACCGCGAGCGCGGCGGCGGACGGGTGGTCACCGTGCGCCCAGGCGCGCAGCGGCCCGGTGGCGGCGGTCAGCACGCCGCGGGCCAGCGCCCGGCCGGTGCCCCGCCGCCGGTGCGCCGGGTGCACCACCAGCTCCACGCCGACGCCCTCGGCCGGGGCGGTGGTGTCCAGGTGCGCGTACCCGGTCAGGGTGCCGTCGGCGGCACGGGCGGTGAGGTGCATGGCCGGCGCCGCCGGGTCGCGCAGCCGCAGCAGCACGTGCTCGTCGAGCGGATCGGCGCCGTCGGTGTCGCCGGCCGCGCCCGCCAGCGCCAGCACGTCGGCGATCTCGGCCGTGGTCAGCCGGTCGGTGGAGGCGACAGGGCCGGTCGGGGTCGCTGTCTCGGATTCGGGACCGCTTGTCGGCTCGGTGCTGCTCACCCCCGTCACGGTAGCGGCCGGCGGGCGGTCGGTCCCGGTGAGCGGCGACGGCGTGCGGTGGCGCTCGTCACGGGGCGCGGGTGGGCAGCGGTTCCAGCTCGTACCGCGCGAGCAGTTCGGGCAGGAGTTGCTGCAACGCCGCGACCGTGCCGGAGCGGTCCCCGCCCGCGTCGTGCATGAGCACGATCGCGCCGGGCGCGATCTGCGCGCGGATCCGCGCGGCCACGGTCGCCGCCCCCGGCGCCCGCCAGTCCGACGGGTCGACGCTCCAGTGCAGCGGCGTGAGGCCCAGCTCCGCGCAGGTCGACGCCACCGGGCCGGTCCAGGCGCCGCCCGGCTGGCGGTAGTACGCGATCCGGGCGCCCGGCGCGGCGGCCAGGATCGCGTCGTTGGTGCGGGTCAGGTCCGCCCGGATCGTCTCCGGGGTGCGGCGGCCCAGGTTGACGTCGTGCTTCCAGGAGTGGTTGCACAGCGTGTGCCCCTCGGCCGCGATGGAGCGGACCAGGTCGGGGTAGCTCTCCGCGTTCTCGCCGACGACGCAGAACGTGGCCTTGACGCCGTACTGGCTCAGCAGGGCGAGCACCTGTGGCGTCCACCGGGGGTCGGGGCCGTCGTCGAAGGTCAACGCGACCCGGGACGAGCCGGTGGTGACGTGTGCGCCGTACGGGCCGTCGCCGTCGCCGGTGACGGCTGGCGCGCTCGCGGCGGCGTCCGGGCTCGGTCGGGCGGTGTCCGGCGGCTGGTCGGCGTAGTGCGGGGCGTTGGCGGAGGTGGTCACGCCGGTGGCGGTCGGGTGCCGCTGCGGCACCAGGCCGCGGCCCAGCGCGTACGCCGAGGCCAGCAGCCCGATGAGCACCGCCGTCACCACCGTCACCGCTTTGAGCGTCGAGCCGGACATCAGTGGTACCGGCCGTTCGCCGCCCCCGTGGTCACCGCGCGCACCGTGGCCCCCCTCTATCCTGACAAATCAGGCAGTCAGGATATGGGGGGCTCGGTGGGCAAATAGGGCATATGGGAAAAGTGCCCCCCGGTGGGGGTCGACGCCGATCAGACCGGCAGCGGGGCGGGCTCCGACTCCGGCAGCGAGCGCGACGGCGGCACGACGAACTTGTAGCCGACCTGGCGGACCGTGCCGATCATCGACTCGTACTCCGAGCCGAGCTTCGCGCGCAGCCGCCGGACGTGCACGTCGACCGTGCGGGTGCCGCCGAAGTAGTCGTAGCCCCAGACCTCACGCAGCAACTGGTCCCGGGTGAACACCCGCCCCGGGTGCTGGGCGAGGAACTTCAACAGCTCGAACTCCTTGTACGTCAGGTCGAGCGGCCGGCCCTTCAGCTTGGCGGCGTACGTGTCCGGGTCGATGTTCAGCTCGCCGGCCCGGATCGAGCCGCCGGCGCCCGCGACGGCGTTGTTCAGCCGGCCGACCGCGAGCCGCAGCCGCGCCTCCACCTCGGCCGGGCCGGCACCGGCGAGGATCACGTCGTCCACGCCCCAGTCGGCGTTCAGCGCGATCAGGCCGGCCTCGGTGACCACCGCGACAAGCGGCACCCCGAGCCCGGTGGCGTGCAGCATCCGGCAGGTGGCCCGCGCCTCGCTCAGCTCGGAGCGGGCGTCCACCAGGACGGCGTCCGGCGTCGGGCCGGAGACCAGCGTGCGGACGTCACGGGGTGCGGTGCGCACCGAATGCGGCAGCAGGTCGAGTGCCGGCAACACCGCCGACGGCTCACCGGCCCGTGCGGTCACGAGCAGCAGGAGCTCCACGATCACCTCCGTCCCGGCGGCCCTTCGGCCGCGCGCGACCAGCGGCACGCCCGGGTGGGGGCGGCGCTGTGAACTTGCGTGGGTCCCGGCGTCGCTGACGGGCGGGGTAACGGGTTGAGCGTAACCGATGGTCCGGCCGTCACCTTCGCGCCTTTTCCCGTTTGCCCTTTCTGCCCTCGATCGCGGCCTAGGTTTTAACGTTGCCGAAACCGTGACCTCCGCCGGGCCGCCCGGGTCTGGCACGATCGGGGCGTGTTTCCCTCCACCTCGCCCGACGCCGGTCGTGAACCGTGGGCCGACGACGACCCGTCCTCCGGGCCGTCCGGCCCGGCCCGTGGCTACCCGCCCGCCCCGCGCGCCGGGACGGGTGCGGAGGAGGGGGAGCCGCAGGAGCGGAAGGGCCCCCGTCGGCTCCGCAAGGGCGGCCCGAGCCGGCGCCCCGACGACGCCCCCGACGAGGCGCCCGAGGACGAGGTGCCGCCGGTGGAGTTCCGCCGGCCGCTGGCGCTCACCGTGGCCGGTTTCGCCGCGCTGCTCGGCGTCGGCCTGGTGCTCGGCGCGCAGACCGCCGGCCCGGGGCACCGGCTGCCGTTCGCGGCAGTCATCTTCGGCGTCCAACTGCTCTACGTGCTCGCCTGGACGATGGCCATGCGACCGCCCGCGCTGCTGGTCGTCGCGCTGGTGAGCGCCGGCACCGCGGTGATCGCCGACGTCGCCGCCGTACGGGCCGACGTCGCCGGCCTGGCCCCCCTCGGGTACGCCGCGGTCGCCGGCCTCGTGCTCGGCGTGCTGGGCCAGCTCGTCCGCCGGGTGGACCGGGTCCGGGTGACCGACTCGCTGGGCGGCACCCTGCTCATCGTGGTCGGGGTGGTCGCCTTCGCCTCGCTCATCGTGCTCAGCCGGATCCCCAAGGGCACCCAGGCGATCACGGTCTGCCTCACCGCCGCCGGGGTGGCCCTGCTGGTGGCCCGGCTGACCGACGCGGTGGCCCCGTGGCCCCGGCTCGCCCCGCAGGTGCCGCGCGGCGCGACCGGCGTGGTGGCGGGCGCCATGCTCGGCACGCTGACCAGCGCCGTGCTCGGCAGCTACCTGGTCGGCTTCACCCCGACCAGCGCCGCGCTGGTCGGCGTGGTCACCGCCGCCACCGCCGTGCTGGCCGACCTCGCCGTCGGGTACGCCGAGGCGGGCCGGCTGATGGCGGGGGAGCCGCCGACCATGTGGGCGGCCCGGCACATGCAGGGGCCGCTGGGCGGCTTCGCGCTCGCCGCGCCGGCCGCGTACGCCATGTGCGTGCTCTTCCTCTGATCGCCCGGTTGCGGGAAGCTCGCCCCGGGTAAGTACGGTTGCGCCGCGAGGCGCGGTGACGGCGGCGAGGACTGGAGGCGGCGTGGCAGAGGCGTACCCGGCGGAGGGCCGGCCCCGTCGCCGGGGTCGGAAGGTGCTGATCGGTTTCCTCGTGCTGCTGCTGGTGCTCGCCGGGCTGCTGGTCGTGGCCGACCGGGTGGCCGCCGGGGTGGCCGAGCGGGCGATCGCCGACCAGGTCCGGCAGGAGGTCGCCAAGCAGGACGCCCAGTCCGCCGCGCCCAAGGTCGAGGTGGGCGGCTTCCCGTTCCTCAACCAGGTGCTCGCCGGCAAGTACGAGCGCATCTCCATCCAGTTGACCGACGTCAAGGGCAGCGTGCAGGGCGACACGGTCGACGTGCCGCGACTGGACGTGGACGCCCGCGACGTGACCGCGTCACTGGACACGATCCGCTCCGGCCGGGGCGACGTGGTGGCCGAGCGCGTCGACGGGCGGGGCACCGTCACCTACGACAGCCTGGCCAAGCTGCTGAAGCGGCCCGGCCTGACGCTCGGCGAGCGGGACGGCAAGCTGGCGGTCACCGCCCCGGTGGACATCCTCGGCGTCAAGCTGACCGTCAACGGCACCGCCGCTGTGACGGTGGCCGACGGCAAGGTGGCGCTGCGCTTCAGCGACCTCACCGCCGACGGCCTGCCGAACGTGGCGCTGGCGCGGACGCTGCTGGCCAACTACGCCCGGAGCATCTCGATCGACGTGCCGCTGCCGGAGTTGCCGTTCCAGCTCAACGTCCGCAAGGTGGAGCCGAGGCCGGAGGGCCTGGTGGTCACCGCGGACGCCGCGAACGTGCCGATCAACTCCGCCCGCTGACGTCTCGCATGCTGGTCGGCCCGGTGGCACACGCCGGGTCGGCTGGTAGTGTCCCTTCCCATGGGGACCCACCTCACCAAACGGCGCGCGGTCGACCTGTGCCGCGTGGCCACCTGCCTGTGTCGCCCCGTCATCTGACGGCGGGGCTGTCCCCGGTCGCCTGAGCGACCACCGGCACCAAAGGGTTTCTCACACCCCCCGAACGCCCGGCAGCGGCGCCGTCGCACATACCCGTGATCCGTTCCTAGCTCAGGGTCCCGCGCGTGGTGCGACTACCACCGGCTTCGATCTCCGCGCGCAGGCTCACCACCCATCGTCACCAGGGAGTGATCTGATGAGTCGCGACACCGCACTCGTCTCGGCCGAGTGGGCCGAGAAGAACCTCGACGTCCCGGGCGTCGTCTTCGTCGAGGTCGACGAGGACACCTCGGCCTACGACACCGGCCACATCGCCGGCGCCATCAAGCTCGACTGGAGGACCGACCTCCAGGACCAGGTCCGCCGTGACTTCGTCAACCAGGAGCAGTTCGCGAAGCTGCTCTCCGAGCGGGGCATCGCCAACGACGACACCGTCATCCTCTACGGCGGCAACAACAACTGGTTCGCCGCGTACGCGTACTGGTACTTCAAGCTCTACGGCCACCGCGACGTCAAGCTGCTCGACGGCGGTCGCAAGAAGTGGGAGCTGGACGCCCGCCCGCTGGTCACCGACGCGGTGACCCGCCGGGCCACGCAGTACGTCGCGCAGGCGCCGGACACCTCGATCCGCGCGTTCCGCGACGAGGTGGTCGACGCCATCGGCACCAAGAACCTGGTCGACGTGCGCAGCCCCGACGAGTACGCCGGCCGGCTGCTCGCCCCGGCCCACCTGCCGCAGGAGCAGGCGCAGCGCGCCGGCCACGTGCCGACCGCGATCAGCGTGCCGTGGTCCAAGGCGGCCAACGAGGACGGCACGTTCAAGTCCGACGACGAGCTGCGCAAGATCTACGCCGACGCCGGGCTGGACGACGGCCGGGAGACCATCGCCTACTGCCGGATCGGCGAGCGCTCCTCGCACACCTGGTTCGTGCTCCAGGAGCTGCTCGGGCACCGCAACGTGAAGAACTACGACGGATCCTGGACCGAGTACGGCTCGCTGGTCGGCGTGCCGGTGGCGCTCGGCGACGAGCCTGGGGAGGCCTGACATGACCGCTCCGACCGCTCCCACCGCCGCCGGTTGCGCCGCGCCGGACCAGGCCGCCCCGCTCCCGGCCAGCCTCGACCTGGAGAAGGAAACCGTCATCACCGGTCAGGTGCTGGCCGAGTCCGGCGAGGCGGTGCCCGGCGCGTACGTCCGGCTGCTCGACTCGACAGGCGAGTTCACCGCCGAGGTGGTGACGTCCCCGGCCGGTCAGTTCCGGTTCTTCGCCGCGCCGGGCTCGTGGACGCTGCGGGCGCTCTCCCGCCACGGCAACGGCGACACGCCCGTGACGGCGGCCCGCGGCATCAACGAGGTCACCATCACCGTGAAGGCGTAAGGAGGGGCCCCCTGTTAACGCCTCCGGTATAGGAGGGGCCCCCGCTTGACACCTCCGCACCACGCGCATCGGCTCGGGCCGGTCGCCCCGCACAGGGGTGACCGGCCCGAGCCGTGCCGGGACCGAAAGTGCCCCGGTGGGGGCCGTTTCGTTCCAAGATCCGAACGTCGGGGTGACCGGTCACGGTCGGCGGGTCGTGAGGGCGTGACACCATGGCCCGGTGAGCGGTGCTGTCCAGCCGGGGTACGCCCCGCCGTCCCGACCCGACCAGCATGCGCCCGACCGGCCGTCCGGCCGGCGACGGCAGCGCTGGCTGGTGGTCGCCACCGTGGTCTGGGCCGTGCTGCTCGCCGGGCTGACCTGGTGGTCGGTGCGCACCGATCCGCCCACCGTCAAGGAGCAGCGTTCGCTGAGTCAGGCCGGCCCGGTGGTGGACCGGGCGATCGGCGAGCTGACCGCCGCGATCGGGTCGGCCGGGGTGCCGGCGCTCCTGCCCGACCGGCTGGAGCGGGGCTGCCGGGTGACGCCGATCGACGCCGGCACGTCGCTGGAACGCGGCATCGAGGTGGCGACCGCCGATGATGACGTCCGCGAACTGCTGCGCGGGGTGGCCGACCGGCTGCCGCCGGAGTGGCGGGCGGGCGTCTCGACGTTCGACGGTGAGCCGTTGCTACGTGCCGACGCCGGTGACTTCGTGGCGGTCGAGGGCCGCTCGGGCGGGCCCGGCCGGGTGTTGCTGACCGCCGACACCGGTTGCCGTCCGGTCGGTGACGGCTACCGGGCGCCGGCCGTCGACGCCGCCGTCGAGTCGGCCGCGCTGACCCGCGCGCTGGGCCGCTGGGGCGGCCCGGTCGGGACCGTCCAGGTGCTGGCCGCGCCGTGCCCGGGTGGTGGGACTGCCCGGACCGCCCGGGGCGAGGCCGCCCTGGCGGCCGACCAGCCGCTGGCCGCCGCGTTCGGCGCCGGCGCCGCGCCGGTGGTGGACTCCGCCGACCGGTACGCCCGCCAGGGTGACCCGGCGGTGCTGGCCGAGCGGGTCGACGGGCGGGTCCGGGTGGCGGTCACCAGCCCCTGCCGAGCCTGACCCGAGTGGTCAGTGCCCACGGTTCTCGTCGTCCGGGGTGCGGCTGCGGCCCAGCGCGTCCACCAGGCCCCACCGGCCCGGGATGTCGAGCAGCTCCACCCGGCCCATCCCCGGCGGCACCGCCGGGTCGATGATCAGGTGTTCGCCCTGCGGCTCCAGCCCGAGCATGACGCGCAGCAGCAGGAGCGGCGTGCCGGCGGACCAGGCCTGCGGGCTGCATGCGGTCGGGTACTCCACCGGGTAGTCGGTGAGGCCGCGCTCGTAGCCGGCGAACACCTCGGGCAGTCGCCCGTCGAAGTACCGGGACGCGTCCAGCATCGCCTCGCAGATCCGGCCGGCCTCCTCGCGGAAGCCGTACTTCCACAGGCCCCACGCGATGATCGAGTTGTCGAACGGCCACACCGTGCCGACGTGGTAGCCGATCGGGTTGTACCGGCCCTGGTCGTCGGCGAGCGTGCGCACGCCCCAGCCGGAGAAGAGGCGCGGGCCGAGCAGGTGGGCGGCGATCGCCGGCGCCTTGGCCTCGTCGACGATGCCGCTCCACAGCAGGTGCCCGATGTTCGAGGCGAGCGCGTCCACCCGTCGTCCCTGCGGGTCCAGCGCCAGCGCGTAGTACTCCCGCTCGGGAATCCAGAAGTCGCGGTTGAACCGCTCCTTCAGCGCCGCCGCCTCGCGTTCCAGCCGGTCCGCGTACGCCGGGTCGCCCCACAACTCGCGGGCCATCCGGGCCCCGCGCAGCTTGGCGTCGTACGCGTATCCCTGTAGTTCGCAGGTGGCGAGCGGGAACTCCGGCAGCCGGCCGTCGGAGTAGGAGATGCCGTCCGGGGAGTCCTTCCAGCACTGGTTCGGCAGCCCGTGCTCCGGGTTGCGGGACATGTACCAGACGTAACCGGTGCCGAGCAGGTCTCCGTACGTGTCGAGCCAGTCCAGCGCCGCCCGCGTCTCGTACTCCAGTTGCCGCACCAGCTTCCCGTCGCCGGTCCACCGCTCGTACTCGTCGAGCAGGATCACGAAGAGCGCGGTGGTGTCGGCCGCGCCGTAGTACGGCGAGTGTGGCTGCTCCTCGAAGCCGGCGGTCTCGCCGTAGCGCAGTTCGTGCAGGATCTTGCCGGGTTCCTCGTCGCGGAAGTCGTCGATCCGGCCGCCCTGGAGCCCGGCCAGCATGAGGATCGTCGGCTGGATCACCATGGGGAGGAACGGCAGGATCTGGAGCGAGGTGAAGATGCTGTCCCGGCCGAACAGCGTCATGAACCAGGGCAGGCCGGCGGCGAGCAGCCGGACGCCGAGCGTGATCGACTCGTACCGGAGCGCGGCCAGGTCGGTGAGGCTGCGCCGGTACGCGCCGGCCAGCGGCTCGCAGTCGCAGCCCAGCGTCGGCGCGCGCTCGATCAGCTCGTGGTGCTCGGCCTCGATGGCCGCCACCGAGCGGTGGCCGCCCAGTGGCAGCGTGGCCCGGATGTCCTCGCCCCGGGCCCCGTAGATCATGGTGGCGACGTGCAGCCGGGTGGTCCACTCGCCGTGCGGCCCGACGCGGATGCGGAACGTCATCCCGCCCCGGTCCACCTCGGCCGGGGCGGTGCTGCTGATCCTCGCCTCCCGGTGGAACCCCTGCCGCCGGTAGGTGAGCCGCAGCCCGTTCTCCTCCACGGTGGGCGTGGTGCTGCCCTTCTTCTCCCGCTGGTGCTTGATCTCGAACAGGTCGGCGAAGTCGGAGGCGATGTCGAGCCGGAGGCGGAACTCCTTCTCCTGCTCGGAGTGGTTGAGCAGGGTCAGTTCCTCGTCGAAGCTGCCGCCGATCGAGCGGCTGCGGATCACCGAGACGTCGGCGTCCAGGTAGTGCGTCGGCTCGCCGGGAACCATGAAGAACCGCGTCTTGTACGACAGCGAGTCGTCGATGGAGAGCGCGTGCAGCAGTTGGCCGTCCAGGGACAGGATCCAGGTGGAGAGGAACCGGGTGTCGAAGGAGAACAACCCGGTCGGGAAGTCGTACGACGGCTCGATGTTGCCGCGTCGGTCGCTGACCAGGAACGTGTTGCCGTCGAGGATGCTGACCCGTTCCTTCACGTCGACCGCCGGACGTGCTCGCGGGCGGTCTCCCTCGGGTCCCGCACGCCGGGCGGGTCGGGCAGGAAGCGGCGGAGCGCCAGGAACAGCACGACGTGCCCGCTGAACGTGGCCTCGTTGCGCAGCACCACGGCCAGCCCGGCCTCCCGGCCGGTGATCAGCCGCTCGAAGAGTTCGGTGCGGACGGTCAGCACGGCGTCGGGTGGACGGTCCTCCTGCCGGCGTACCCGGGCCGACCCGGGCGCCAGCGTCACGTACCAGTGCTCGGTGCGGTTGCCGTCGGCCAGATCGATCCGGAGCGTGCCGCCGATCGGGCTGCGCAGCACGGCGGGGGCGCGCGCCGGCAACGACGCGAAGAACCGTTCGATCGCCTCACTCACATCCGAATGGTAGGCGGGGTCCCGGCATATCGGGTCAGGATCGGCGCACCGGTCAGAATGGACAACCCGGCGCGTGGGTCAGTAGACCAGGGCCTGCGCGCCGTCGGCCATGGCCTCCTCGACGAAGACCGCCGCTCCCGCGATGCGTACGCCCGGGATCACGTCGTCCGGGCCGATGTCCCGCCGGGCCGCGCACTGGGTGCAGGCGGTCACCCGGCCGGTGGCCAGCACCACGTGCAGCAGCTCGCCCAGTGGCGCCGAGTGCGGCAGCTCGAACGACTCCGCCCGCCCGGGCAGCGCGAACCAGGTCGACTCGCCGGTCAGCCAGAGCGACACGTCGACCCCGGTCGCGGCCGCGGTGGCGGCGACGGTGAACGCCTGGGCGCACCGCTCCGGGGCGTCCGCGCCGGCGGTGGCCTTGACGACGAGAGTGCGCGTCATACCGCCCAGCATAGGATGGCCCGGATGGTTACCGAGATCGGGTTCGTCAGCCTGCTGGTCGCCGGTCTGGGCGCGCTCGCCGGCGGTCTGGTCTACGTCGCAGTCCGGATAGCAAGAGGTAAGTGGTGAAGCCGTGAGTGAGAATCCGCTCCAGCCGCCGTGGCTGAACGCGCCGCCGGTCGAGGAGTACCCGTACGAGGAGAGCCACGACCTGCGCGTCGGTCCCAAGCTGCACCCGAGCCTGGACGGGCTGCTGCCGTACATCGGGGTGTGGCGCGGCCGGGGCCGGGGCGGGTTCCCGACGATCGAGGACTTCGACTACGCGCAGGAGATCCGGATCAGCCACGACGGCCGGCCGTTCCTGTTCTACGAGTCCCGGGCGTGGATCCTGGACGAGCAGAGCCGCCCGGTCCGCCCGGCCGGTCGCGAGGTGGGCTGGTGGCGTCCGGTGCTGGACGGCGAGCGGGTCACCGACGAGATCGAGGCGCTGATGAGCGTGCCGACCGGCGTGATGGAGCTGCACATCGGCAAGCGCAAGGGCACCCAGATCGAGTTCGCCACTGACGCGGTGGTCCGCACGGCCACCGCGAAGGAGGTCACCGCCGGTGCCCGCCTGTTCGGCATCGTGGAGGGCGCCCTGCTCTACGCGCAGGAGATGGCCGCCGTGGGCCACCCCCTGACCCCCCACCTCTCCGCCCGCCTAACCCGAGTAGCCGGCTGACCCCCACCCACCCCACCCCACCCCACCCCACCCCCACCCCGCCTCGTCGATCATGAAGTTGACGGTGACGAATCGGACAGCCGAGACCGCCAACTTCATGATCGACGCTCGGGGTGGGAGAGGGGGCCCGGGGCGGGGAAGCCCAGGAGGGATTGCAGGCGGGGGGTCAGGGGGGAGCGGGGGCGGGGGGTTCCGTTCAGGGATGTGACCTCGGTGGGGCCGCGTAGGGAGCTGGTCAGCCAGATCGCCTCGGCGTCGTGCAGGTCGGCGACGGTGGGCAGGTGCTCGGCCGCGGTCAGGCCCAGCTCGGTGGCCCTTGCCAGCAGGTGGTCGGCGGTCACGCCGGGCAGCACGCCGGTCGCCGCCGCCGGCACGGTCAGCAGCGTGCCCGCGGTCAGCCACACCACGTTCGCGGTGGGCGCCTCCAGCACGTAGCCGTCCGTCGAGACCCAGAGCACGTCGTCCACGCCGACGCGCCGCGCCCACCGCCGGGCCGCAGTGCTCGTCGCGTACGAGATGGACTTCACACCGGCCGGCAGCCAGCCCAGCTCGGGGCGGGACCGGGCGGTCACGCCGAGCGGCAGGGTGGCCACCGTCACCCCGTCCCGCCGGGCCCGCCGAACCGCCGCCGGCACCTCGCCGAGCGTGGCGTACGCCGTGGGCGGGCCGTCGTCCTCCGGCCCGCGCGTGCAGACCAGCCGCAACGCGCCCTCGGTCTCCGCCGGCCAGCCGACCCGCACCGCGTCCAGCAGCTCCAACAGCGCCTCGACCGGCGGCAGCGGCAGGTCGATCGCCGCCGCGCCGGCCCGCAGCCGGGCCAGGTGGGCGTCGCGCAGCCAGGGCCGGCCGTCGCGCAGGTGCAGCGTCTCGAACAGGCCGTCGCCGTGCAGGACGCCCCGGTCGTCGCCGCGCAGCACCGGCTCGCCGGCCGGGACCAGCCCTCGGCCGGGCACCGCCACCCGGGTCGCGCCTCGCTCAGCACCCGGGCGGCGATCAGGCCGGCCATGCTGCCGCCGAGCACCCTCCACCGGCGCAGCGTAGCGGCGTACCCCGGCGGCGACCGGGACCGGCGCGGCGGCCGAACTATGATCGGAGGGTGTCGGAATCCTCCCTGGCGGAACTGCTCCGCTCGCGCGGGCTGCGGCTCACGGCGCAGCGGCAGCTCGTCCTCCGGGCCGTCCTGGATCTGGGGCACGCCACCCCGGAGCAGGTGCACACGGCGGTCCGCGAGGTGGCGGCCGGGGTCAACATCACCACCATCTACCGCACGCTGGAGCTGCTGGAACGGCTCGGCCTGGTGACCCACACCCACCTGTCGCACGGCTCGCCGACCTACCACGCGGCCGGCGAGCACGAGCACGTGCACCTGGTGTGCCGGGAGTGCGGGGCGATCGACGAGATCTCCCCGGAGATGCTCGGGCCGCTCGCCGACCAGCTCGCCGGGCAGCGCGGATTTCAGGTCGACATCGGGCACGTGGCGCTCTTCGGGGTCTGCGGCCGGTGCGCACAGGACGGGGAACGCAAATGATCGACATCGCGGGCGCGGTGGCCGCCGACGCCATCGACGAGGAGACCCGGGACCAGCCCGAGCCGGTCCACCGGGCGGCCGGCGTCGCGCCGGTGGCCGCGCACTACGGCGACCCGATGCGCGAACAGCGCGTCCTCGCCACCGGCGTCGGCCTGGTCGACCGCTCGCACCGGGGCGTCATCGCGGTGCCCGGCGAGGAGCGGATCGGCTGGCTGCACACGCTGACCAGCCAGCACCTGGCCGCGCTGGCGCCCGGGCAGGGCACCGAGCTGCTGGTGCTCTCCCCGCACGGGCACGTCGAGCAGCACGCGCTGGTCGCCGAGGACGGCGAGACCACCTGGCTGGACACCGAGCCGGGGATGACCGGCGGGCTTTTGTCGTACCTGGAGAAGATGCGCTTCTTCAGCAAGGTCGACCCGCGCGACGCGACCGCCGAGCACGCGGTGCTCTCGCTGGTCGGGCCGGAGGCCGTCGACGCGCTCGGCACGCTCGGCGTCACCGGCCTGGCCGCACCCGACCTGGTCGGGGTGCCGGGTCCGAAGTTCCGTTCCGGCGAGCTGCCCGCGCGGCCCACCGTGGTGTACGACGTCAAGCCGCTGCCGTCCGGCGGCTGGGCCCGGCGGGTGGCGCTCGGCGTCGACCTGCTGGTGCCGCGTCCGGCCATGGCCGACGTGGTGACCGCGCTGCGCGGCGCGGGCGTGCCGGTGGCCGGGCTGTGGGCGTACGAGGCGATCCGGGTGGCCGCCCGGCGGGTCCGGGTCGGGGTGGACACCGACCACCGCACCATCCCCGCCGAGGTGGACCTGATCGCTCCGGCCGTGCACCTGGACAAGGGCTGTTACCGGGGGCAGGAGACGGTGGCCCGGGTGCACAACCTGGGCAAGCCGCCGCGCCGGCTCGCGCTGCTGCACCTGGACGGCGTGACCACCGACCAGCCGCCGCCCGCCGGCACGCCGGTCACGCTTGACGGCCGGACGGTCGGCTTCGTCGGCACCGCCGTGCACCACTACGAGCTGGGGCAGATCGCGCTCGCCGTGCTCAAGCGCAACACCTCCGACGACGCCCGCCTGATGGTGGGCGACACCGCCGCCGCCGTCGACGTGTAAGGAAGGGCCCCCTATTAACGCCTCCGGTAGAGGAAGGGCCCCCGCTTAACACGTCATACACGGGAAGACTTGCGGTTGGCGGGCGGTCTAGGATCCGGGGCATGACGACAGGGACGTTGATCACGGTTGCCCCCACCGGTGCGGAGTCGGCCAAGGCGGAGGTGCCGGCGCTGCCGGTGACGCTCGACGAGTTGCTGCTGACCGCCAAGGAGTGCGAGGCGCTCGGCGCGGCCGTGATCCACGTCCACATCCGGGACGACGAGGCGCGGCCCACGCTCGACCAGGGCCGGCTGCGGGACACCGTGTCGGCGCTGCGGGAGAGCACCGACCTGATCGTGCAGCTCTCCTCCGGCGGCGCGGTGACCGACCCGGAGGCGCACCGGCTCGCGGTGCTCGACGCCGGGCCGGACATGGCCTCCTGCACCATGGGCACGGTCAACTTCGGTGACGACGTGTTCCTCAACCGCTGGGAGTTCATCGTCGACCTGCACACCCGGATGCAGGAGCGGGGCGTCGTCCCCGAGTACGAGATCTTCGACCTGGGTCACCTCACCGCGTTGCAGCGGCTGCTCGGCAAGTACGGCCTGCCGCACGGCGGGCACGTCCACGTCGACTTCGTGATGGGCGTGCCGGGCGGCATGCCGGGCACCACCGCCACCCTCGTCGCCGCCCAGCAGATGCTCCGCGACCTGCCCGAGGGCACCACGTTCGCGGCCACCGGCATCGGCCGCAGCACCATCCCGGTGATGCTGTCCTCGCTCGCCACCGGCGGTCACCTGCGGGTCGGGATGGAGGACACGGTCACCTACGCGAAGGGCCGCCCGGTGGAGTCCAACATGCAGCTCGTCGCGCGCGCGGTCGGCTTCGCCCAGCTCGCGCAGCGCCCGCCGCTGACCACCACCGAGGCCCGCGCGCTGCTCGGCGTGTAAGCGGCGCACAAACACCCGCACCTGTACGCGCGCGGCCGACATCCCAGGTCACCCCGCTGCCGGCTGTGATCGTCCCGTCGGTACCGTCCATCTCGTGGGAAAGACGTACGAGGGTGGCGTGCCGCTCGCCGAGGTGGTCCGGTCCGGGTTCGTGGAGGGCGTCCACCGTGGTTCCGTGGTGGTGCTGGACGCCACCGGCACGCCGGTCGCCGGCGCCGGCGACGTCGGCTCGCCGATCTTCCCCCGGTCGTCGAACAAGCCGATGCAGGCGATCGGCATGCTCCGGGCCGGGCTCGCGCTGACCGACCCGGCGGACGTGGCGCTTGTCGCCGCCAGCCACGCCGGTGAGGAGTTCCACGTCGAACGCGTCACCGCGCTGCTGCGGGGCGCCGGCCTGACCCCGGAGGCGCTGCACTGCCCGCCGGACCTGCCGTTCGGTGAGGCCGCCCGGGAGGCGGTGCTGCGGGCCGGTGGCGGCCCGTCCCGGGTGCTGATGAACTGCTCCGGCAAGCACGCCGGCATGCTGTTGACCTGCCGGGCCGCCGGCTGGCCGCAGGATGGGTACTGGCGGCCGGAGCACCCGCTCCAGCACCGGCTGACCGCCACCGTGGAGGAGTTCACCGGGGAGCGGGCGGCGGCGATCGGGGTGGACGGCTGCGGCGCACCCGTGCACGCCGTGTCGGTGACCGGGCTGGCGCGCGCCTTCCTGCGTCTGGTCACCGCCGAGCCGGGCACCGTGGAGCGGACCGTGGCGGACGCCATGCGCGCGTACCCGGAGTTGGTCGGCGGCACCCAGGCCGATGACACCCGGCTGATGCGTGGCGTACCCGGTCTGCTCGCCAAGATCGGCGCGGAGGGGGTGATCGCGGCGGCGGTTCCGGGCGTCGGCGCGGTGGCCCTGAAGATCGACGACGGCGCGGCCCGCCCGAGGATGCCGGTCCTGACCTCCGCCCTGACCCGCCTGGGCCTGACCGCCCCCATCCTCACCGAGTACGCCGAGGTGCCCCTGCTGGGCGGCGGCCTCCCGGTAGGTGCCGTCCGCCCCCTCTGGTGACCCCGCTGATCTTGCACTTGCGGCCCCTGTCCCGCCCGTTGTGCCCGGTTTGCCGGGGCGGCAAGTGCAAGATCAACGAGGGGTGGTCAGGGGAGGAAGGCGAGGAGGGCGGTGTTGACCTCGGTGGGGTGCTCCAGGGGGAACAGGTGGGCGGCGTTCGGGATGTCGGGGAGGCGTACCACGTGGGGGGCCTCGGCGGCGATGCGGTCGGCCAGGCGGCGGATGTCGGGGATGTCGTCGGCGCCGGCCGCGGCCAGCACCGGCATCCGCAGCTCGCCCAGGCGGTCGACGGCCGGCGGGTCCAGCTCGCCCACCTCGATCGCGCTGAGCGCCTGCTCGGCGGCGAGCGCCCGACGGTCCATCTCCTCGGCGAACCGGATCAACTCGGGGTCGACGTCGGCCGGCTGCCGGCTCGGGCCGACCACCCAGAACCGCACCTCGCCGGCGGCGGTGGCCCCGAAGTCCTCCGGGTCCACATCGCCGACCAGGTTCTCCCAGAGCTGTTCGGTCTCCTCGGACCACTCGTGGCCGGAGAGCGGGGCGCCGAACAGTGCCAGCGCGCTCACCCGATCCGGGTGGGCCAGCGCGGTGTCCACCGCGACCCGGCCGCCGAACGAGCAGCCCACCAGCGCGGCCCGCTCGACGCCCAACGCGTCGAGCAGCCCGACCACGTCGTCGTGGTGGGCGAACGGCTCGGGCGGCAGCTCCGACTCGCCGTAGCCGCGCAGGTCCGGGACGATCACCCGGTGCCGGGCGGCGAGCGCCGGCACCTGGTCGCGCCACATCCGCCGGTCCGCGATGCCGGCGTGGAGCAGCACCACGGCGCTGCCGCTGCCCGCTTCGTCGTAGGCGAGCGTCGCGCCGTTGATCTCGATCTTCTTCACGGCGGAACGGTACGGAGGCGGACGCCGACCCCGCAACCGACTTCGGGTGACGTCGCTAACTCTGGCTAGCACTTTGCTTGCAGCAGCTAGCAGTCCGCGCTAGCGTTGAGTCATGGCCACCAGCAAGGACCTTCCCGATGTCGGCGGGTTCATTCGCGACCTGCGGCGCAACGCGAAGATCTCACTGCGTCAGCTCGCCGAGCAGGCCGGCGTCAGCAACCCGTACCTGAGCCAGATCGAGCGCGGGCTGCGCAAGCCGAGCGCCGAGGTGCTCCAGCAGCTCGCCAGCGCGCTACGCGTCTCCACCCCGGCCATGTACCTGCGGGCCGGACTGCTGGACGACAAGGAGGGGCAGGGCGTGCTCGCGGCCATCGCGGTCGACGCCGAGCTGACCATGGCCCAGAAGCAGTCGCTCACCCAGATCTACGAGACGTTCCGCCGGGAGAACGCGCGCCTGGCCGAGGCGACCGGCACGGCCGGCCCGGTGGAGCCCACCGAGCCGACGGCTGCCACGCCCGGGCCGGTGGAGGCTGCGGAGGTCGCCGAGCCCGCCGAGCCGGCTGCCGCGCCCGAGGCCCCGGCCACCGTCGCGCCGGCCGCGACCGGCCCCGTGACACCCGACGGCACCCCGACCGAGGCGGTCCTCGAATCGGTAGCCGTCACCGAGGCGGGCCCCGCGCCCGCGCCGACCACCGCCGCCCGTGAACGCACGACCGCCCGCCGGGCGGCCCGGAAGGCCGCCGGTGCGGCCGAAGAGGAGCAGCAGTCATGACCCAGCCGAAGACCAACCGCATCCCCGCCCCCCTCTACGCCGCCGCCGGCGCCGGTGAGCTGGCCCTGGAGCAGCTCCGCAAGCTGCCCACCGTGGTCAGCGGCCTGGGCACGCGGGTCGTGGCCGACCTCGGCGGCAAGGCCGTCGGCACCGGCTACGAGCTGCGCCAGAAGGCCACCGAGACGCTGAAGACGGCCAACCTGACCGCCACCGGGCTGCGCTCCACCGACCTCGACCAGCTCCGCGAGGCCGCCCAGTTGGACAAGCTCCGCGAGGCCGCTCATCTGGACAAGCTCCGCGAGGCTGCTCAGTTGGACAAGCTCCGCGAGGCCGCCACCCGCAACGCCGCCGCCGTGGTGGCCGGCGCGTACGCCGCGCAGGAGCGCGCCCTGGCCGCGTACGCCGAGCTGGTCGCCCGGGGCGAGCGGGTCGTCGGCGCCGGCGTGCTGGAGGCCGCCGACACGGTGAACGCCGACATCGAGGCGACCGCCGAGACCGCCCCGGCCGCCGTGTCGACGGTGGCCACGAAGACCGGGACGACCGAGGCCCCGAAGACCGAGGTGCCGAGCCCGGCCGAGGTCGCCGAGGCGATGGCCGCCAAGCCGGCCGCCGTGAAGCGGACCCGGGCCACCAAGGCGACCGCCACCCGGGCCGCCGCCGGCAAGCCGGCCACCCCGTCGGCGAAGCTGCCGAAGGCCACGAAGCGGACCCGCCCCGCCGCCGAGTGACCCGACTCTCCACCGAGACCCCGGACAGCGTCCTGTCGGACGTTTCCGGGGTCTCGGCATAAGCTTGCCGACATGGCCTACGCCGCGCCGATCTTCGCGTTCGAAGTCCGCTCCGTGATTCAGCTGATCCTGCTCGTCTTCGCCCTGGTCATCCAGGGCGTGGCCCTGGTGCACGCACTCACCCAGCGCGGCGACGGCTTCGCCGCCCTCGGCACGCTGCCCAAGGGCGGTTGGATCGCCATCCTGGCGGTCTGCCTGCTGCTGACCCTGCTGGGCTTCGGCCCGATCAGCCTCTTCGGACTGGTCGGCATCGCGGCCGGCCTCATCTACCTGCTCGACGTGCGACCCGGCCTACGGGACCTGCACGACGGCCGAGGGTCCTGGTGAGAGGTTTCCGCTGGCCCCCGCCGCCGGACGGCGGCCCCCGCACCTGGGGGCCTGGCCCCGGCGGGCCACGGACCGGCCGGCCGGCGCTGCCCGAGCCGGACACCGAACTTGTCGACACCCCGCACGGGGTGAGCCTGGAACGCCTGGTCACCGGCGTCGGCGATCCGGTCACCGTGTTCGCGCACGGGTTGGGCAACGGCATCGCCACCACCCGGCCGTTCGGCAGCGGCGTCACCGGCCGGCGGATCTTCTTCCAGTTCCGCGGGCACGGCCGGTCCGACTCCCCACCCGGGCCGTGGACCTACCTCGACCTCGCCCGGGACCTACGGGCCGTCGCCGACCTGGGCGGCGCCACCCGGGCGTTCGGCGCCAGCCTCGGCGCGGGCGCGCTGTGCCGGCTGCTCGCCGAGAGCCCGGCCCGCTTCGAGAAACTCGTCTTTTTCCTCCCCGCGGTGCTGGACGCGCCGCGCGGCGAGGTGGCGCGGGCCCGGCTCACCGGCCTGCTCGACGCGGTGGCCGACGGCGACGCGCACGCGCTCGCCGAGGTCGTGTCGCTGGAGCTGCCACCGTCGGTCCGCAACACCCCGGCCGGCTGGGCCTACCTGCGGCAACGGCTCGACCAACTGCTGCGCGACGGGCTCGCGCCCGGCCTGGCCAGCCTGCCCGACCAGGCCCCGCTGGACGACGCCGGCGCGCTCGCCGCGGTCACCGCCCCGGCGCTGGTGATCGGCTGCGTCGACGACGACCTGCACCCGGTCGCCGTCGCCGAGCAGCTCGCCGCCGCGCTGCCGGCCGCCACCCTGCACGTGTACGACCGGCCCGGCGTGCTCTGGACCGAACGCGCCGACGTGCGGGAGCGCGTCTCGTCGTTCCTCAACGGGTAACGTCGGGCGGCATGGGCGTCACACACCACGGCCGTACGCACCGCCTCGACCTCGCCGACCCCACGCTGCGCGAGTGGACGTGCCGGGTGCTGGCGGCCGACCCCGAGCAGGGCATCGTGCTGGACCGGTCGGCGTTCTACCCGGGCGGCGGGGGCCAGCCACCGGACCACGGGGTGCTGCTCTGGCAGGGCGTACAGACCCGGATCGTGGGCACCCGCAAGGGCGACGACCTGTGGCTGATCCCGGCCGAGGGTGATCCGGTGCCGCCGGTCGGCGTCGACGTCACCGGCGCGGTGGAGGACGCCCGCCGGACCATGCTGATGCGGACCCACTCCGGGCTGCACGTGCTCTGCGGCGTGGTGTTCCGGGACTTCGGCGCGCTGGTCACCGGCGGCAACATGGAACCGGGCGAGGCCCGGATGGACTTCAACCTCCCCGAGGTGCCGTCGGACTTCAAGACCCGCATCGAGGAGCTGGTCAACGCCGAGGTGGCCGCCGACCGTTCGGTCGCGGTCCGGGTGCTGCCGCGCGCCGACGCGTTGGCGCTGCCGGACATCATCCGGACCCAGTCCAACCTGATCCCGCCGGACGAGCAGGAGGTGCGGATCGTCGACATCGTCGGGCTGGACGTGCAGGCCGACGGCGGCACGCACGTCGCCTCCACCGCCCAGATCGGCAAGGTCCAGGTGGTCAAGGTGGAGAGCAAGGGCCGGGCCAACCGCCGGGTCCGGGTCCGCCTGGCGGACTGAGTCAGTGCGGTAGGTGGGCCGCCCGGACGTCGAGCAGCCACCGCTCCACCGGCTCCTCGTCCGGGCGCTCCGGCAGCGGTGTGCGGATCCGGGCGAAGTCTGCCTCGGCGCTCGCCACCAGCGCCTGCGCCTCGGCCAGCGCGCCACCGGCGACCCGCTCGCCGAACGCCCGGAACCACTCCGGGTCGGCCAGCCGGATCTCCAGCACGCCGGTGGCGTAGAGGACCCGGCCCTGGTGCAGAAGCCGGGCCAGGTGCCGGGCGTGCTTGGCCGACCGTCGCCGGCCGCCCACGTCCGCCGGCGCGGTGGTCAGCCTCCGGAACTGCTGGGCGGCGTAGCCGAGATAGGCGTCCCGGACCCGGGGCGCGCTGAGGAACGCCGACCGGATGCCGATCAACCGCTCGCCGAACCCGGTCCGGGTCTCGTAGCAGTCGTCCGGCAACCACATCAGCTCGGTGGCGGTCGGGTTGCCGCTCAGCGCCAGCAGCGCGTACTTCCGGGCCTCGTGCAGCGTGACGTCCGGGTCGGTGGTGACCACCGACTCCCGGGGCGGACGCAGGCCGTGGAACGCCACCGTCGGCGCCGCGAAGACGCCGAGCCGGTCGGTGTCCGAGCCGGGGCCGGCCAGCCCGTACGCGACCGAGCCGACGATGCCGGAGAGCAGCAGGTGCATGCCGTCATGATCGCCGATCCACAGTCGTCGGGAAACCGGACTTCGGCTGTCAGGTATCGGTGACACGGTGAACCCATGAACTCACCACTGACCGGAAAGGTCGCGCTCGTCGCGGGCGCGACCCGGGGCGCCGGCCGGCAGATCGCCGTCCAGCTCGGCGCCGCCGGAGCCACCGTCTACGCCACCGGCCGCACCACCCGGGACCGCCGCTCGGAGATGGGCCGGCCGGAGACCATCGAGGAGACCGCCGAGCTGGTCACCGCCGCCGGCGGCACCGGCATCGGGGTCGCCGTCGACCACCTCGACCCGGAACAGGTACGCCGCCTGGTCGAGCGGATCGACGCCGAGCAGGGCCGGCTCGACGTGCTGGTCAACGACATCTGGGGCGCGGACCCGCTGATCACCTGGGAGAAGCCGGTCTGGGAGCAGCCGCTCGACGCCGGCTTCCGGACGCTGCGGCTGGCCGTCGACACCCACATCATCACCAGCCACTTCGCGCTGCCGCTGTTGATCCGCAACCCGGGCGGGCTGGTCGTCGAGATCGGCGACGGCACGAAGGCGTACAACGACACGACGTACCGCCTCTCCGTCTTCTACGACCTGGCCAAGGTGTCGGTGAACCGGCTCGGCTTCACCCAGGCGCACGAGCTGGCCCCGCACGGCGGCACCGCGGTCGCGCTCACGCCCGGCTGGCTGCGCTCCGAGGCGATGCTGGAGCACTTCGGCGTCACGGAGGCCAACTGGCGCGACGGCGCGACGACGGAGCCGCACTTCGTGATGTCCGAGACACCGGCGTTCGTCGGGCGGGCGGTGGCCGCGCTGGCCGCCGACCCGGACCGGCACCGCTGGAACGGGCAGTCGCTTGACAGCGGCGGGCTGGCCCAGGTGTACGGCTTCACCGACCTCGACGGCACCCGCCCGCACTGGGCCCGCTACCACGACGAGGTGGTCGCGCCGGGCAAGCCGGCCGACGACACCGGCTACCGCTGACCGGCATCCCCGGACGGTCCGTCTCCGGGCGGCCCGGCGTCCGGCGGCGGGTCCGCGTACAGCGCCGCCGCGCGGCGGGCCGCCTCGGCGAACCGGGCCCGCAGCTCCGGCGGCGCCAGCACCTCCACCTCGGGGCCGAGCGCCAGCAGTTGGGCGTACGCCACGTCGACCGACTCGACGGGCAGCCGGAGCACCAGCCGGCCCTGTCCGTCGGGCCGGCCGGCCGCGGCGACCGCCTCCTCGTACACGAACGGCGCGTCCACCAGGTGCCGCAGCACGCGCAGCCCGGCCGGCCCGAGCCGTACGGTGACCCGGTCCCGCAGCAGGTCGCGCAGGAACGCCCCGGCCTGCTCCCGCCAGTACGCGCCGAGGTCGAAGCGTTCGTCCCGGTCGAAGCGTTCCGGGCCCACCTCGACGTCGACCACCCGGTCCACCCGGTACGTCCGCCACCCGTCGCCGACGCGGCCGACGAGATACCAGACGCCGTTCTTCAGCACCAGCCCGTACGGCGCCAGCGTGCGGGTCACCTCCCGGTCACCGCGCCGGTAGCGCAGCTCGACGGTCCGGTCCCGCCAGACCGCCCCGGCCAGCTCGGCCAGCCGGGGCGGCGGCGCGCTCTCCCGGAACCAGCCCGGCACGTCCAGGTGGAACCGCTGACCGGTACGCGCGGGCGCGTCCCGCAGGCTCGGCGGCAGCGCGGCCAGCACCTTCAACTCGGCGGCGGCCACCGCGTCGGCCAGTCCCATGTCGCCGGCCGGTCCGGGCAGCCCGGCCAGGAACAACGCCTCGGCCTCGTCGCGGCTCAACCCGGTCAGCCGGGTCCGGTAGCCGCCGAGCAGCCGGTAGCCGCCGGCCCGGCCCCGGTCGGCGTAGACCGGCACCCCGGCGGCGGAGAGCGCCAGCACGTCCCGGTAGACGGTGCGTTCCGAGACCTCAAGCGCGCGGGCCAGCTCGGCCGCCGTCATCGTCTCCCGGGACTGGAGCAGCAGCACCAACGAGATCAGCCGCGACGCACGCACCCACCCATTGTGCGTGCGTGAGCCCACTAGGCTGTGCCGTCGTGAACGCCTCCCGTACCGTCGCGCCCGTCACCGGCGCGGCGACCCGCTTCCTCGGCGGCGCCGGCCTGCTGCTGCGTGGCTTCGGCATGTACGTCCGCAGTCCGAAACTGATGCTGCTCGGCGTGGTGCCGGCGCTCATCTCCGGCGTGCTCTACCTGGCCCTCTTCGCCACCCTGCTCTACTTCGTGGACGACCTGGCCGCCTGGCTCACCCCGTTCGCCGACGACTGGTCGTCGACCGCGCGCGGGCTGCTGCGGGTCGCCGCCGGGCTGGCCGTCGTCGGGGTGGCCGCACTGGTCGGGGTGCTCACGTTCACTGCGGTCACGCTGGCCGTCGGCGACCCGTTCTACGAGGCCATCTCCGAGCGGGTCGAGGACCGGCTCGGCGGCACCCCGGGCATGGTGGACGTGCCGTTCTGGGCCTCGATGCGGCGCAGCATCGCCGACTCGTTGCGCCTGGTGGCCATCTCCGCGCTGGTCGGCGTACCCCTGTTCGTGGCTGGTTTCATCCCGCTGGTGGGGCAGACGGTGGTGCCGGTGGTCGGCGCCCTGGTCGGCGGCTGGTTCCTGGCGCTGGAGCTGGTCGGCGCGCCGTTCCAGCGGCGCGGGATGCGGCTGCCGGACCGGCGGTCGAAGCTCCGGGCGGACCGGCCGACCGCGCTGGGCTTCGGGGTGGCGGTCTTCCTGTGTTTCCTGATCCCGCTCGGCGCGGTGCTGGTCATGCCGGCCGCCGTCGCCGGGGCCGCCCTGCTGACCCGCCGGTCGCTCGGCCAGCACGTCGAGGAGCGCTGACACCATTGACGAGGAGCGCTGACACCATGGACACCGTGCTGATCCAGGGCGACATCACCGCCCAGCAGGTCGACGCGATCGTCAACGCGGCGAACTCGTCGCTGCTCGGCGGCGGGGGCGTGGACGGCGCGATACACCGGCGCGGCGGGCCGGCGATCCTGGCCGAGTGCCGGGCACTGCGCGCTTCCCGCTACGGGCGAGGGTTGCCGACCGGGCAGGCGGTCGCCACCACCGCCGGCGACCTGCCGGCGCGCTGGGTGGTGCACACCGTCGGGCCGGTCTTCTCGCCGCGCGAGGACCGCTCGGCGTTGCTGCGCGACTGCTACGCCAACAGCCTGCGCGTCGCCGACGAGCTGGGCGCGACCCGGGTCGCGTTTCCGCTGATCTCGGCCGGGATCTACGGCTGGCCGGTCGAGGACGCGGTCGCGCAGGCACTGACCGTGCTGCACGCGGCCGACCCGGCGCACCTGGTCGAGGCCCGGCTGGTGCTGTTCGGCGCCGACGCGTACGCGACCGCGGTGCGGGTCGCCGCCGGGCCGCTGAGCTGAGCGTGCGCCGGCACGACGCTGAGCGCGTGCGCCGGCACGGCCACCGGGTTGCCGGGCGGTTCAGGTGAGCGTGCGCCGGCACGACCACTGGCTGTCGACCGGCCGGTAGCCGAGCGCCGCGTTGATGGCCAGCATCGGCGCGTTCGCCTCGTCGTTGGAGGTGTACGCGGTCCGCACCCCGCGCGCGGCGGCGGCGTGCAGCGCGGCCTGCTTGGTCAGCCGGGCCAACCCCCGACCCCGGTACGCGGGCAGCGTGCCGGTGAAGTCCGACCACATCCGGTCGCCGTCGCGTTTCACCAGGCTCACCGCGACCAGTTCGCCGTCGATCTCGGCGACGGTGCTGGCCTCCCGGTCCAGCCCGAGGTTCTCCCAGCACTCGTGGAGCCACAGGTCGTAGCCGAGCGCGTCCGTCGGCACGTCACCCGGTTCGTCGCGGGCCGACTCGGAGTCCACCCGGTGGACCCGGAGCGGGTCGAGCCCGGCGGTCGGCAGCAGCCGTACGCCCGGCGGCGGCTCCGGCGCCGGTGGGGCCGGGTCGAGGTCGAGCGCGGAGTAGCGCAGTTCCCGGCTGGGCGTGAAGCCGTGCCGCTGCGCGAACGGGAGCGACTCGGCGCGGGCGTGGGCGAGGACCCGGGTCGACCCGAGCGTCCGCAGATGGTCGAGCGCGGTGTCGAGCAGCGCGGTGCCGGTGCCCCGGCCGCGATGGCCCGGGTGGACGTGCAGCGTGGAGATCTCACCGACCCCGGGCGTCGAGGTCTGCGTGTTGCGGTACGCCGACGTCCAGCCGACCACCTGCCCGTCCGCCTCGGCGACCCAGGCCGCCCAGTCCTCGCCGGGTGGCGGCTGGCCGATCATCCGGCGGGTCGACTCGACGCCGCGTACCAGGTAGGGGAAGACCAGCGCGCGCAGCGCCACCACGGCGGGCGCGTCGTCGACGTGGGCGGGCCGGATCAGGGCTTCACTCATCCGGGCGACGCTAGCCACCCCACGTCGACCCCGCGACCGGTTTGTTAAGCGGGGCCCCCTGCTATGCAGAATGCGTTAACAGGGGGCCCCGCCTTACGCGGAGTCGCGCAGGATGAGCTCCGTCGGGAGCATCAGCGCCTGCTCGACGTGCTCGCCGGCGGCGATGCGCAGGAGCTGCCGGGTCATCGCCCGGCCCAGCTCCACTATCGGCTGCCGCACGGTGGTCAGCGGCGGCTCGGTGTAGGCGGCCGTCTCGATGTCGTCGAACCCGATCACCGCGACGTCCTCGGGCACCCGCCGCCCGGCCTCGCGCAGGGCCCGCAGGGCGGCGTGCGCCATCAGGTCGGAGGCGGCGAACACCGCGTCCAGCTCCGGGTCGGCGGCGAGCAGTTCGCGCATCGCGGCGGTGCCGGACTCCCGGGTGAAGTCGCCGTACGCGACCAGCTCCGGCAGCCCGGCGGCGGTGAGCGCGGCGCGGTAGCCGATCAGCCGCTCGATGCCGGCGACCATGTCCTGCGGGCCGGCGATGGTGGCGATCCGCCGCCGGCCGGTGGCGATCAGGTGCTCCACCGCCCGGGTCACCCCGCCGGTGTGGTCCACGTCGACGTACGGCACGTCGGCGCCGCCGAGTGGCCGGCCGCTGCACACCACCGGGATGCCGAGCCGGGCGAGCCGGCCGGGCAGCGGATCCTCGCCGTGCAGCGAGGCGAAGAGCACGCCGTCGACGTGCCGCCCGGTGGTGTACCGCTCGACCCGCTCGTGCCCGGCCGGCGAGCCGGCCAGCATCAGCACGAGCTGCTTGTCGGCCGCCTCCAGCTCCTGGGCGGCGCCCCGGATGATGCCGGGGAAGACCTGGTCGTCGGAGAAGACCCGGGTGGCCGCCTCGGGCATGACCAGCGCGACCGAGTCGGTGCGCTGGGTGACCAGGCTGCGGGCGGCGAGGTTCGGGACGTACCCGAGTTCCTCGACCGCCCGGCGGACCGCCTGTTGGATCGACTCGGCGACCGTGGTCGAGCCGTTGACCACCCGGGAGACCGTGGCCCGGGAGACGCCGGCCCGCCGGGCCACCGCCTCCAGGGTCGGCCGTTGTGCCGTCGTCATCCCCGTTACCACCACCTCGTCACAGCCCGTTCCGGGCGATCACCTCCTGGTACCAGCGGGCGCTCTGCTTGGGTGTGCGCCGCTGGGTCAGGTAGTCGACGTGGACGATCCCGAACCGCTTCCGGTAACCCTCGGCCCATTCGAAGTTGTCCAGCAACGACCATACGAGATAGCCGCGCAGGTCGACCCCGCGGGCGATGGCCCGGTGCGCGGCGCGGAGGTGTCCGTCGAGGTAGGCGGTCCGGTCGGCGTCGGCCACCCGGCCCGAGGAGTCCCGGGTGGCGTCCGGGAACGCGCCGCCGTTCTCGGTGATCATCAGCGGCAGCCCGGGGTGGTCGGCGGCCACCCGTTCCAGCAGCCGGGTGAGCCCGGCCGGCTCGATGGCCCAGCCCATGTCGGTGAGCGGCCCGGCCGCCGGCAGGAACTCGACCGCGCCTTCGGTGCCCGGGTACGCGCTGCCGCCCGCGCCGTCCGCCCGCCCGGCGACGTAGGTGGGCGAGTAGTAGTTCAGGCCGAGCAGGTCCAGCGGCGCGGCGATGATCTTCTCGTCGCCGTCCCGCACGAAGTCCGTCGCCACGATCCGGCTGACGTGCGCCAGCACGTCCTCCGGGTAGCCGGCGCCGGTCAGCGGGTCCAGGAAGATCCGGTTGTGCAGCCCGTCGACGAGCCGTACCGCCTCGGCGTCGGCGGCGCTGGCGGCGTCGGCCGGTTGCACGTCGGCCAGGTTGAGCGTGATCCCGAGCGTCTCCGCGCCGGCCGCGCGCAGCGCCCGCGCGGCCAGGCCGTGGCCGAGCAGCAGATGGTGTACGGCCCGGAACGCGTCCCCGGCGTCCTGCCGGCCCGGCGCGTGCACCCCGTTGCCGTAGCCGAGGTACGCCGAGCACCACGGCTCGTTGAGCGTGGTCCAGGTGCGGACCCGGTCGCCGAGGCAGCGGTGCACCGCGACCGCGTAGTCGGCGAAGTGCTCGGCGGTCTCCCGGACGGTCCAGCCGCCCCGGTCCTCCAGCGACTGCGGCAGGTCCCAGTGGTAGAGCGTGACGATCGGGTCGATGCCCCGCGCCAGCAGCGAGTCGGTGAGCCGGTCGTAGAAGTCCAGCCCGCGCGGCTCGACCGGGCCGGTGCCGTCCGGCTGGATCCGGGGCCAGGCCACCGAGAACCGGTACGCGCGCAGCCCCAGCTCGGCCATCAACGCGACGTCCTCGGCGTACCGGTGGTAGTGGTCGCAGGCGACGTCGCCGGTGTGGCCGGAGTGCACCGCGCCCGGCGTACGGCTGAAGGTGTCCCAGACCGACGGGCCGCGGCCGTCCTCGCGGGCAGCGCCCTCGATCTGGTACGCGGCGGTGGCCGCCCCCCAGACGAAGCCCTCGGGAAATCGGAGATCCGTCATGCCTTGACCGCACCTTCCATGATCCCGCCGATGATCTGGCGGCCGAACAGGACGAAGACCAGCAGCAGCGGCAACGTGGCGATGGCCGTGCCGGTGAACACCTGCGACATGTCCTGGTAGTAACCGTCGGAGAGGGCCCGCAGCGACAGCTGCACGGTGGGGTTCTCCGGGTCGTTGAGCACCGCGTACGGCCACAGGAAGTCGTTCCAGGTGGTCATGAACGTGAGCAGGCCGAGCACGGCGGCGGCCGGGCGCAGCGCGGGCAGCACCACGTTCCAGTAGATCCGGGCGGTGTTGCAGCCGTCCATCCGGGCCGCCTCGATCAGCTCGGTGCTGACCGCCTGGCCGGCGTACTGCCGCATCATGAACACGCCGAAGCCGGTGACCAGCGCCGGCACGATCACGGCGGGCAGCCGGTCGTTCCAGTTCAGTTTCGTCATCAGCAGGTAGAGCGGGATCACGCCGAGCTGGGTGGGCACCATCATGGTGGCGACGATGACCAGCAGCAGCGCGTTGCGTCCGCGGAAGCGCAGTTTGGCGAACGCGAACCCGGCCAGCGTGGCGAAGAAGACCACCGAGACGGTCACCGTGACGGCCACGATCGTCGAGTTGATCAGGCCGGTGAGGAAGTACGCGTCGGTGTTGTCGAACAGCCGGGCGATGTTGGCGCCCAGGTTGCCGCCGGGGGTGAGCGGCGGCGGGACCTGACCCATGGCGTCGCTGGTGCGGCTGGCCACCACGAACATCCAGTAGATCGGGAAGATCGACAGCAGGGCCGACAGCCCCAGGGCCAGGTAGGTGAGCCGGCTGGCCGACCAGACGCGGGTCATCGGGAGACCTCCTTGCGGGAGCCGCCGCCGAGCCGGCGCAGGAGCAGGACGTTGATCGCCGCGACCACCGCGATCAGCGCGAAGAGCAGCCAGGCGATGGCGGAGCCGTAACCGAAGTTGTAGTGCGGCGCGAACGCGTTCTCGAACATGTACATGGTCACGGTCTGCGACTCGCGCAGTGGCCCGCCGCGGATCGCGTTGGTGCCGGAGTTGAACATCCGCGGCTCGGTGAAGAGTTGCAGGCCGCCGATGGTGGAGATGATGACCGCGAAGATGATGGTGGGCTTGAGCAGCGGCACGGTGATGGACCAGAACTGCCGGGCCCGGCCGGCGCCGTCGATCGACGCCGACTCGTACAGGTCGCGCGGGATGGCCTGCATGGCGGCCAGGAAGATCAGCGCGTTGTAGCCGGTCCACCGCCAGTCGACCATGGTGGAGATGGCGACCCAGGCGGCGAACCTGTTCGCCTTCCAGTCGATCGCGCTCACGCCGACGTGGTCGAGCAGCCAGTTGATCATGCCGAACTCGCGGCCGAACAGCACCGCGAACACGATCGCCACCGCGGCGGTCGAGGTCACGTTCGGGACCAGCACCGCCATCCGCCACGTGGTGCGGGCCCGGAGCTGGCGGTTGAGCAGGTTGGCCAGCCAGAGCGCGGCCAGCAGCTGCGGGACCGTGGAGATGACGAAGATGCCCAGCGTGTTGACCACGGAGTGCCAGAAGTCCGGGTCGGCGAGGAGCTGGCTGTAGTTGTCGAGGCCGATGAACGGGTGCTCCGCGCCGAGCAGGTCCCAGTCGTGCAGCGAGACCCAGAACGTGTACGCCAGCGGGTACGCCCCGAAGACGCCGAAGAGCAGGAAGAACGGGGCGATGTACAGGTACGGCGAGTATTTCGTGTCGAACCGGCTGAGCCGGGCGCCCCGGACGGGACGGCTGTGCCGGGGGGCCGGTGTGACCGGCGGGCGGGCGTCGAGCTGGACGGCCATGACCTGAGAACTCCTCTCCGCCGTGCGGGCGGCACCCGTCGCCGGGACCGCCCGCACGCGCTGCTCGGGTTACTTGGCGGCGGCCTTCTCGGCGTTGGTGACGGCGTCGGTCCAGCCCTGCTGCGGGGAGCGCTTGCCCAGCTCCACGGTGCGCACGGCGTTCTCCACCTCGGTGCGGACGGCCTGGTTCTTCGGGCCCATGTAGACCGGCTTCAGGTTCTTGGCGCCCTCGGCGAAGATCTTGCCGACCGGGGCCTCGGAGAAGTAGGCGTTCTTCGAGTCGACGATCGCCGGGTCGGCCAGCGCCTGCGGGGACGAGGGCAGCGGGCCCTTGAGCTTGAACGCGCCGATCTGACCCTTGGCGCTGGTCAGGAACTTGGCCAGCTCGATCGCCTCGGCCTGGTGCTTGCTCTGCTTCGGCACGGCGAGGAAGGAGCCGCCCCAGTTGCCGCCGTTGCCGGGGATCTGGGCGATGTCCCACTTGCCCTTGGCGGCCGGGCCGGCGTTGCCCTCGATCACGCCGGTCATCCACGCCGGGCAGGCGATGGTGGCGAACTTCGACTGCTTGAACGCGGAGACCCACTCCTCGGACCAGGAGCCGTACTTGCCGGAGAGGCCGGAGTCGATGATGTCCATGGTGGTGTCGTACGCCTGCCGTACCGCCGGGTTGCTGCCCACGACCAGGTTGTTGCCGGTGTCGTAGTAGCTGTAGCCGCTGGTGTTGCCGGCGGTCTGGAGCAGGATGGTGTTGAACGTGTTCGTCGCGGCGTCGAGGAACGCGGCGCCGGTCTTCTTCGCGGTGAACTGCTCGCCGACCTTGACGTAGTCCTGCCAGGTGGGCCAGAGCTTGGACACGGCCTCCCGGTCGGTGGGCAGGCCGGCCTTGGCGAACAGGTCCTTGCGGTAGCACATGGCCATGCCACCGACGTCGGTGCCGAGGCCGATGAGCTGCTTGCCGTCGGCGGTGAGCCCCTGGTTCCACTTCCAGTCGAGGAAGTTGCCCTTCAGGTCGGCCGCGCCGTGGTCGAGCAGGTTCACGAAGTTCTGCGGGTTGGCCTTGTACTCGACCAGCAGCCCCTCCTCGATGGCGACCACGTCGCCGGCGCCCTTGCCGGCGGCGAGCCACTGGGTGAGCTTCGGCGAGTACTCGTCGAGGTTGCTGCCGGTGCCCCGCTCGACGATCTTCACGTCGGGGTGGCTGGCCATGTACTCCTGGTAGAGGTCCGCGTAGCCGAACTGGCCGAAGACGTCGACGGTGAGCGTGACCGGCCCGTCGGCGGCGGGCTCGTCGCCGCCGCCGCAGCCGGTGGTGCCGAGCAGTGCGGTGGCGGCGACGAGGGCCACCGCCGCCAGTCGACGGCGCGTGAAGGTGAGCATGCTGTCCTGACCTCTCGGGGTCGTAACTGGTGGTGGAGGGCGGTTCCGGTACTCAGAGAGCGCTCTCACGAGAGCGTGGTCGATGCCCTCGATCCTGTCAAGAGAGCGCTCTCTTACTGCCCGAAAAAAGCGGAGAGGAGCCGTTCCCGCCCCTCTCCGCCCGGTATCACAGCCTCGGTCAGCCCACCCGCAGCCCCTCCAACAGGGTGCGGTCACCGGCCACGCCCAGCGTGTCGAAGCTGATCCGGCCCATCAGCGCCAGCAGCAGATCACTTGCCGTGCCGGTCACCTGCGCCCGCGCCCGGTGGTCGTCGTGGTCCAGGATCGTCGCGGTGTCCAGCAGCGCGACCCCCTCACCCCGCAACCGCAGGTACCACTCCTGCGCGGCGTCGGTGGCGGTCAACTGGACCACCCCGTGCCACTGGCCGGGCCGCACCCGCCGGCCCGCCGGCAGCCAGGTGTCCAGCACCTCGCTCACGCCGTCGGACGCGAGCTTGGCCTCGATCGGGTCGCCCGCGCCGATGGCGAGCTGGGCGTCCCAGCGGTGCACGGCCGTCTCGTGCGCCACCCGGCGCGGCCAGAAACCGGCCTTCTTCGGCTGGGGCGCGAAGTTCCACGCCGGCGCCTCCGGGTCCAGCCCCTCCAGGAGCGCGGTCAGCCGCTCGTACTCCTGGGCGTACCACTGGGCCGGGGTGAGACCGGCTGGCGGCTCCACCTCGTGCCGCTCCGGACGGGCGGTGCCACCGGCGGTCAGCACCGTGCCCACCCAGAGGTAGGCGCGGCTCAGGTGATGGGCGAGATCGGTGACCGTCCAGCCGGGACAGGACAGCACGGGTGTCTCGGGAGGCGCCTCCGCCACCGCCGTGGCGAACGCGGGCCCCTCCGTCCGCAACGCGCCGATCCAGAAGTCCTTCGTGTGGTGCAGTCTGCTCATCGCCATCCTCCCGGGGGTGACCGGGCCACCAGTGGGTGCCACGGCTACCCCTCAGCCTAGGGTGAAAGGCGTGCCAGACGTCTACGCCGAACCGACGACCGCCGCCGGGCCGACCGATCCGGCCAGCCTGGCGCGCTACACCACGCTGCGGCTCGGCGGCCCGGCCGGGCGGCTGGAGATCGCCGGCGACGCCGCCGAGCTGGTGGCGAAGGTGCGCGCGGCGGAGGCCCGCGACCAGGCCGTCCTGGTGCTGGCCGGCGGCAGCAACGTGGTGATCGGCGACCAGGGTTTCCCCGGCACCGTCGTGCTCGTCCGCTCCCGGGGCCTCACGGTCGTCGCCGAGCACGGCGACACCGTCACGGTACGCGTCGCCGCCGGCGAGCCGTGGGACGAGTTGGTCGCGGCCACCGTCGAGCGCGGCTGGGCCGGCCTGGAGTGCCTCTCCGGCATCCCCGGCTCGACCGGCGCGACGCCGATCCAGAACGTCGGCGCGTACGGCCAGGAGGTCGCCGACACGATCGTCGCGGTCGAGGCGTACGACCGCGCGCACCGCGAGGTGGTCCACATCCCGGCGGCCGACTGCGGGTTCGCCTACCGGGGCAGCATCTTCAAGTACAGCGACCGCTGGGTGGTGCTCTCGGTCGACTTCCGGCTCACCCGCTCGCCGCTGTCCGCCCCGATCCGCTACGCCGAGCTGGCCCGCGCGCTCGGCGTCGAGGTGGGGGACCGGGCGCCACTGGCCGACACCCGGGCCACCGTGCGTCGACTGCGGGCCGGCAAGGGCATGGTGCTCGACGCGACCGATCCGGACACCTGGTCGGTCGGCTCGTTCTTCACCAACCCGGTGCTCGACCGCGAGGCGTACGAGCTGCTCCGGGCGCGCGCGGCCGACCTGGGCGTGGGTGAGCCGCCGGCCTGGCCGGGCGCCGGTGACGTGGTGAAGATCAGCGCGGCCTGGTTGATCGAGCAGGCCGGCTTCGGCAAGGGGTACGCCGGCCCGGAGGGCGTCGCCATCTCCACCAAGCACACGCTGGCGCTCACCAACCGGTCCGGCACCGCCAGCACCGCCGCGCTGGTGGCGCTGGCCCGGGAGATCCGCGACGGCGTGCACGCCCGCTTCGGCGTCCCCCTCCACCCCGAGCCCGTCCTGATCAACTGCACCCTCTAACCCCCGTCCCTCCGGCCCCACCCGCCCCACTCCGCCCCCACCGCCCCTCCGCCCCCTCCGCCCGTCGATCTTGCACTTTCGGCCCGGACAATCATCGCCAATGCCGCATTTCGAGGGCCGCAACTGCAAGATCGCTGAGGCGGGGCAGGGCGGGGCAGGGCGGGGCGGGGCAGGACAGGCGGGGCGGGGCAGGGCAGGGTGGGTCAGGTGGGGGCGAGGGCGGGCCAGGGGAGGGTCAGGTAACCGTGGCGCCAGGCTCGGGGGCGGTCCTGGACCGGCCAGCCGGCCTCCTTCAGGGCGGCCACGGTGCGCAGCCAGCGCTGGCGAGGGCCGAACGGGGCGTAGCCGGCGGCCGAGCGCCAGCCGTGCTCCAGCGCGCCGAACAGCTCGTGCACGCGCTCACCCGGCACGTTGCGGTGGATCAGCGCCTTCGGCAGCCGCTCGGCGAGCGACGCCGGGCTCTCCAGCGTGGTCAGCTTCGCGGCCAACGTGAGCGTGCGCGGGCCGGTGGCGTCCAGCAGCACCCAGGCGCCGAGCCGGCCCAGCTCGTCGCAGGTCCCCTCGACCAGCAGCCCGCCCGGCGCGAGCTGCCCGGTGATCGTGCGCCAGGCGTCGGCGACCTCGCTCTCGTCGTACTGGCGCAGCACGTTGCACGCCCGCACCAGGGCGGGACGCAACCCGGCCAGCTCGAAGCCGCCCCGGGCGAACGTCAGCCCGGGCGGGTCCGCGGCCGGCTGGGCGGCGGCCACGCGTACCGGATCGATCTCCAGCCCGACCACCCGCACGTCCGCGCGGACGCCGGTCGCGAGCCGGGCCCGCAGCTCGACCGGGGTGACCGGGGTGGTGCCGTAGCCGAGGTCCACCACGAGCGGGTCGGCGGCGGCGCGGAGCGCGTCGCCGCAGGCCCCGACGATCCAGTTGTCCACCCGCCGGAGCCGGTTCGGGTTCGTCGTGCCCCGGGTGACGACGCCCAGGGGCTTCATCAGCGCCTCCCCGGTTCGCGGCTGCGGGGCTCGCAGACCCGGCTCACTCCTCGCGCTTCACGCTAGACCCGGTGCACCTTGTGCTGCGCGGCCTGGGCCAGCGGGCGGACCACGAGCCGGTCGACGTTGACGTGGTGCGGGCGGGTGGCACACCAGGCGACGCAGTCGGCCACGTCGTCGGCGACAAGCGGCTCGGCCACCCCTGCGTAGACCGCCTCGGCGCGCTCCGCGTCACCGTCGAACCGCACCAGGCCGAACTCCTCGGTCCGCACCATGCCCGGGTCGATCTCGACCACCCGGACCGGCCGGCCGCACAACTCCAGGCGGAGCGTGCCGGCGATCGCGGTCTGCGCGTGCTTGGCCGCCGTGTAGCCACCACCGCCCTCGTAGACGACGTGCCCGGCGGTCGAGCTGACGATCACCACGGTGCCGGCGCCGGAGCGTTCCAGCGCGGGCAGCAGCGCCTTGGTGACCCGCAGGGTGCCGAGCACGTTGACGTCGTACATCCACTGCCAGTCGCCGACGTCGGCGGTCTCGACCGGGTCCAGGCCGCGCGCGCCGCCGGCGTTGTTCACCAGCAGCGTGACCGGCCCGGGCGCGGCGTCCGCGGCGGCGGCCAGGCCGGCGACGGATTCGTCCGAGGTCACGTCGCACGCCACCGCGGTGGCCGTACCGCCGGCCGCCTCGATCTCGGCGACCAGCGCGGCCAGCCGGTCGGTACGCCGCGCCGCGGCCAGCACGTGGAAACCCTCGGCGGCCAGCCGGCGGGCGGTGGCCGCGCCGATCCCGCTGGACGCTCCGGTGACGATGGCGACTGAGGTCATCCGGTCATTCTCTCCCGCCGTCGCGGCCCGCGACGTGATGAGGTCCGTCACGCCCGGGAACCCGCGACAGGCATTTCCGAACCCCGATGGGGAAGATGACACCCGGCGTACGGGTTGACCGAGAGGCGCCGGTCGTGCGGGACGGCATCAACCGTGACAGAGGGAGCGGACGTGGCGGATGTGCACACCGGTGTCGGTCGTCAGCGAGGTGCTCTGCCGTGGCCCCGGCCGCGTCGCATCGCCACCCTGTCGGTGCACACCTCGCCGTTGCACCAGCCCGGCACGGGCGACGCGGGCGGCATGAACGTCTACATCCTGGAGGTCGCCCGGCGGCTGGCCGAGGCCGACGTCGAGGTGGAGATCTTCACCCGGGCCACCGCCCGTGACCTGCCCCCGGTGGTCGAGATGGCGCCCGGGGTGACCGTCCGGCACGTCACCGCCGGGCCGTTGGAGGGGCTGACCAAGGAGGAGCTGCCCGGGCAGCTCTGCGCGTTCACCGCCGGCGTGCTGCGGGCCGAGGCGGCCCGCCCGCCCGGCCACTACGACCTGATCCACTCGCACTACTGGCTCTCCGGCCAGGTCGGCTGGCTGGCCAAGGAGCGCTGGGGCGTCCCGCTGGTGCACACCGCGCACACCCTGGCCAAGGTCAAGAACGCCCGGCTGGCGGCCGGGGACCGGCCGGAGCCGAAGGCCCGGGTGATCGGCGAGGAGCAGGTGGTCGCCGAGGCGGACCGGCTCATCGCCAACACCCGGGTGGAGGCCCGCGACCTGCTCGACAGGTACGCCGCCGACCCCGACCGGGTGGCCGTGGTGGAGCCCGGCGTGGACCTGGACCGCTTCCGCCCGGCCGCCGGTGACCGGGAGGCCGCGACCCGGGCCGCCCGCCGCCGGCTCGGCCTGCCGGTCGACGGGTACGTGGTCGCGTTCGTCGGCCGCATCCAGCCGCTCAAGGCCCCGGACGTGCTGGTCCGCGCCGTCGCCGCGCTGCGCGAACGGGATCCGGCACTCGCCGACGAGCTGACGGTGGTGATCTGCGGCGGCCCCAGCGGCAGCGGGCTGGACCGGCCCACCGCGCTGATCGAGTTGGCCCACTCGCTCGGCGTGGCCGACCGGGTCCGCTTCCTCCCGCCGCGGACCGGCGACGACCTCCCCGCGCTCTACCGCGCCGCCGACCTGGTCGCGGTGCCGTCGCACAACGAGTCGTTCGGGCTGGTCGCGCTGGAGGCGCAGGCCTGCGGCACGCCGGTGCTGGCCGCCGCCGTGGGCGGGCTGGTCACCGCGGTACGCGACGGCGTCAGCGGGATGCTGATCGACGGGCACGACCCGGTCGAGTGGGCCGACGCCCTGGCCCGCCTGCTGCCCGAGCGGAGGCGTCGCGCCGTGCTGGCCCGGGGCGCCGAGCGGCACGCCCGCGACTTCTCCTGGCACCGGACCGTCGCCGGGCTGCTCGCGGTCTACGGGGAGGCGATCACCGAGCATCGGGCCCGGCTGGCCGGCCGGCTCGGCGACCCGGCGCTGAGCTGCTCCTGGTGACCGCCCGTCGGGCGAGGAGGCCCGGCCGACCGTAGAGTGGACGCGATGAGCCGTACGAGTGAGGTCGCCGCGCTGATCGAGGCCGTCTGCGCGGAGCGCGAGCTGGAGTGGGAGTCCACCGGCGAGGCGTCGTACGCGGTGACCCTGCCGGGCACGCACAAGCTCAAGACGATCTGCAACCTGATCGTCGGCGAGCACGCGTTGCGGATCGAGGCGTTCGTGATGCGCCAGCCCGACGAGCGCCGCGAGGAGCTGTGGGCCTGGCTGTTGCAGCGCAACGCGCGGATGTACGGCGTCTCGTTCTCCATCGACGCGGTCGGCGACGTCTACCTGACCGGCCGGGTCAACCTGGCCGGGCTCGACGCCGACGAGCTGGACCGCCTGTTCGGCTCCGTGCTGACCTATGCCGACGAGTCGTTCGACAGCATGCTGGAGATCGGCTTCGGGACCGCCATCCGCCGGGAGTGGGAGTGGCGGGTGAAGCGCGGCGAGTCGACCGCCAACCTGGCCGCGTTCGCCCACCTCTTCGAGCCGTCGACCCCGGCCGGTCCGGCCGCCGGAGGTTCAGGGCCCGCCTGACGGGTATGCCGCCTCGCGCGGTGCGGAGCATCGGGACCCGCCGCGCGCCGAGGACGGACTGTCGAGGAGCGTGTCCCATGGCTCAGCGCAACAGCTCAGGTCGCGGCACGACCGCGACCCGGACCAAGCGGCACACCGGTAACCGGACGCCGAACACCCCGAAGGTGTCGGAGTCCGAGATCTCCCGGATGAAGGTCGACGACATCCGGGGCCAGCTCCGTCGGCGCGGGGTCTCCGGGACCTCCACGCTGCGCAAGCCGGAGCTGGTGAGGACGCTCGCGCGCACCATGCGCGCGGAGGGGCGCGGCGGCGCGGCCCGGCGGAGCACCGGCCCGGCCGGTCGGCCGGCGGCGGCGAAGAAGACCACCGCCGCGAAGAAGACCGCCGCCCGGAAGACCACGCCGGCCCGCCGGAAGGCCACCTCCGCGGCCAAGGCCGCGCCGGCCACCCGGGCCACCGGCGCCCGGGCCAAGGCGACGGGTACGCGCAAGGCGGCCCCCGCCCGCGCGAAGGCGACACCGTCCCGCGCGAAGGCGACACCCGCCCGCGCGAAGGCGGCACCGGCGCGGGCCGGGGCAGTGCCCTCCCGGGCGAAGGCGGCGCCGGCACGGAAGTCGGCTCCGGCACGGGCGCAGGCCGCGCCGACGCGCGGGCCGGCGTCCAGTCGGTCGATCGGATCGTCCCAGCTCATCACGTCGCTCGCGGACCGCCCGGAGCGCCCGGGGCGCAGCCTGGTGACCCGCAACCACGAGGTGATCCAGCGCTGGGCGCGGGCCCGGGGCGCGAAACCGGCCACCATCGCCGGCACCGAGCGGGGCGACCGGCCCGGCGTGTTGACGTTCAACCTGCCGGGTTACCGGGAGAGCAGCCGGCTCCGGGAGATCACCTGGGACGCCTGGTTCCGGACGTTCGACTCACGGCGGCTCAATCTGATCTACCAGGAGCAGCTGCGGGACGGCCGGCAGAGCAACTTCTTCCGTACCGAGAACCCGAATCGCGAGGACGGCTGAGGTTTACGGGAATGGCCGGCGGGAATCCGCGTGTTGGCCACCCCGGGAGGCCGCAGCAGGGAGCCGGATTCCCGACACGGGTGCTGTGACGGGTAAGACAGCGATCCGGGTTGAATCCGGAATCCGGGCGAACTAACTTTATTGCACCGCGTCCCGCTTGTTTTCGTTCGGGGGAGCGGCGGATCGATCAGATCCGCGCAGGCGCGACGCGAAGATCGGGCGGAGCACACCGTTGGGGGACGGTGCCGCCCGGGGAAACCGGCGGCGCGAGCGGGCGACGCTTACGGGGGTGAGTGTCGCCCGCCGCCGCCGGGCGTACGGTGCGAGCGCCCATCTCGACGGGGGTCGGGGTGGGCGCTCGGCCGTTCTCACCGGCGGATCGTCGCCACCGGTCGGGACGCGGCCCGCAGCGCGGCGACCCGGCGTTCCCGTGGCGGCCCGGCGATCAGGTGGCCGGCGGCGGCCAGCAGGCCCAGCCCGCCCACCACCAGCCAGTGCCGGTCGCCGAGTCGCTCCAGGCTGAGCCCGCCGAGCGCCGGCGCCACGAAGGACGCCGCCGGGAACGTCAGGTAGAACACCGACTGGTAGCGGGCGCGCAGCTCCGGTGGCGCGAGATCCGCGTTGATCTGCGCGTTCGGTGGCGCGGCGAGCATCTGCCCGGCGGTCCAGACCACCGCCGCCCCCAGATAGAGCGGCAGCCCGTCGGCGACGGTCAGCGTGCCGAAGCCGAGCGCCATCAGCCCGGTCGAGACGGCCAGCACGGTCGAGCGCCGGTACGGCTCGATCAGCCGTGGCACGAAGAGCTGCCCGGCCACGATCAGCGCCCCGCCGAGCGCCACCACCAGCCCGTACGCCGACGGGCGCAGGCCGTCCGCGCGCATCGCCAGCGGCATGATCGTCGACGTCTGCATGGTCAGCACCGCCAGCAGGAACGTCAGCGCGACGAAGGTGAGGAAGGTGCGGTCGGTCAGCGCGGTGTGCAGTCCGGGTCGCCGCCCCACCACCGCCTCCGGGGTCACCGCCGGACGGTGGCGCAGCGTCTCCGGCACCGTGAGCGCAATGACCACCGCCGCCGCCAGGGTGGCCCCGGCGTCGACCAGGAACAGCGCCCGGAAGCTCGCCTCGGCGAGCACCCCGGCCAGCAGCGAGGCGACCGCCATGCCCAGGTTGAACGCCCAGAACTGGAGGTTGAACGCGCGGGACCGGCGGGCCTCCGGCACCACGTCCACGATGGCCGCCACGAACGCGGGGCTCGGCATCGAGTGCGCCACCCCGACCAGCGTGGCCAGCACGGCGATCACCGCCAGGTGCCGGCTGAACGCCAGCGCGGCCATCAGCCCGGCGGCGGCGAGGTGGGCGGCGAGCAGGGTGGCCCGCCGGCCCCAGCGGTCGGCCAGTACGCCGCCGAGCAGCGTGCCGGCCGCGCCGCCGACCCCGTAGGCGCCGACGACGAGCCCGGCCAGCGACGGCGAGGCGCCCCGCGCGGCGGTGAGGTAGAGCGACAGGAACAGCAGCGCGAACGCGCCGGCCCGGTTGATCAGCAGGCCGGACCAGAGGTACCAGAAGGTGGCGGGCAGCCCGCCGGCCGTGTCGTCCCACCAGCGCCTTAGGCCGCGCACCCGTCCTCCAGGAAAGTTTCCTTACTGATCCCTTCCGACACGGTAGCGACCGGGTCGGTGGCGGGCGCGCGCGGGCGTACTCAGGAACCGGCTCGGACCGGCGCGGCGGGGGACGCCGCCGCGGCCTCGGCCGACTCCGGCGCCGGGGTGCGGGTGAGGGTGACCGGTGCGACCGGGGTGCCGGCGGCGCGGAGCTGGGCGGCCCGCCGTTCCCGGGCCGGGCCGGAGACCAGGTGGGTGATCGCGGTCAGCGCGCCGATCGCGGCGCAGGCCAGCCACAGCGCGGTGTTGCCGGCCTGCTCCCGGAGCAGGCCGCCGAGGATCGGCGCGCTGGCGCCGGCGAGCTGCCAGGAGAGGGAGAACACGCCCTGGTAGCGACCGCGCAGTGCGGCCGGCGACAGCTCCGCGATCAGGGTGGCGTTGGAGGGCGAGTTGAGCATCTCGCCGAGCGTCCAGATGAGCACCGTGAGGCCGTAGAGCCAGACCGTGTCCGCGAACGCGGTCAGCCCGAACCCGACGCCCATGATCAGCGCGGACAACGCCAGCACGTGCGACCGGCTGCGGCCGGCGATGAGCCGGGGCACGAAGAGTTGCCCGACCACGATGAGCACGCCGTTGAGCGCGATCACCGAGCCGTAGGTGGCCGGGCTGAGCCCGGAGTCGCCCATGGCGATCGGCAGCATCGAGATGTGCTGGAGGAAGACCAGCGCGGCGAACAGGTTGAGCGCCACGAAGCCGAGGAAGACCCGGTCCCGGAGGATGGTGCGCAGCGCGCCGGCCGGAACCACCGCGCCCTTGGCGACCACGACCGTCGGCGCGACCCGGGTCTCCTTGACCCGGGTGAAGATGATCAGCGCGGTGACCAGCGTGGTGGTCGCGTCCACCAGGAAGAGCAGCAGGTACCCGGCCTGGGCGGCGAGCCCGGCCAGCACGGCGGCGCAGGCGAAGCCGAGATTGATCGCCCAGTAGTTGAGCGAGAACGCGCGGAGCCGGTCCTTCTCCGGCACCACGTCGACCATCATCGCGCCGAACGCCGGGCGGGCCGCCTCGGCGAACAGGCCGAGCAGCAGCGCGCCCGCGGCCACCGCCCAGAGCGGGCGGGCCAGGCCGAGCCCGACCATCATGGTGGCCGCGCCGAGGTGCGCGGTGAGCAGCGTGGGCCGCCGCCCCCAGCGGTCGGTGAGTGTGCCGCCGATGGTGGTGCCGATCGCGCCACCGACGCCCCAGAGGCCGATCACCAGGCCGGCCTGGACCGCCGAGAAGCCCCGCTCCCGGGTCAGGTAGATGGCGAGGAAGATCAGCACGAACGAGCCGAGCCGGTTGATCAGCGTGCCGGTCCAGAGGTACCAGAAGGAACGCGGCAAGCCGCCCGCCGTGTCCCGGAACCAGCCCTGTACCGTCCGCATCCCCGACGCCCCCGTTGGTAATGACCGATCAAACGCAGATGCCTTACAACCTAGTGGCCTGCCGGAACGCCGGTCACCCGCATTTCCACGTGGTGGTCGTCACCACCGGTCCCCGCGTGTCCACCGGGCCGGTACGGCAGGATGATCGGCATGACTGCGAGCGAAGGGCCCACCATCGGGACGCTGGTCCTGCTGCGGCACGGCGAGAGCGACTGGAACGCCAAGAACCTCTTCACCGGCTGGGTGGACGTCGACCTGACCGAGAAGGGCGAGAACGAGGCGCGGCGCGGCGGCGAACTGCTCCGTGAGCACGGCCTGCTGCCGGACGTGGTGCACACCAGCCTGCTGCGCCGGGCGATCCGCACCTCCGAGCTGGCGCTGAACGCCGCCGACCGGCACTGGATCGCGGTACGCCGGTCGTGGCGGCTCAACGAGCGCCACTACGGCGCGCTCCAGGGCAAGGACAAGAAGCAGACCCTGGACGAGTACGGCGAGGAGCAGTTCATGCTCTGGCGCCGGTCGTACGACACGCCGCCGCCGCCGATCGACGACGCGGACGAGTGGTCGCAGGTCGGCGACCCCCGGTACGCGCTGCTGCCGACCGAGCTGATGCCGCGCACCGAGTGCCTCAAGGACGTCGTCGACCGGATGCTGCCCTACTGGTACGACTCGATCGTGCCGGACATCCTGGCCGGCCGGACGGTGCTGGTGGCGGCGCACGGCAACTCGCTGCGCGCCCTGGTGAAGCACCTCGACCAGATCTCCGACGAGGCCATCGCCAAGCTGAACATCCCGACCGGCATCCCGCTGCGCTACGACCTGGACGCCGACCTGCGCCCCCAGGTGCTCGGCGGCACCTACCTCGACCCCGACGCGGCCAAGACGGCTGCCGCCGCAGTAGCCAACCAGGGCCGCTGATGTAAGGCGGGGCCCCTTCTTAACGCTTGCGGTAGAGGAGGGGCCCCTTCTTAACACTCCCCTGTTAAGAAGGGGCCCCTCCTTGCCCCGGGGCCGGGCGGGTCAGGCGGACGGCGTGCCGGTGATCAGGTAGACCACGTGCTCTCCGGCGTTCACCGCGTGGTCGGCGAAGCGCTCGTAGAAGCGGCCCAGCAGCGTCGCGTCGATCGCGGTCTCCACCCCGTACGGCCAGTCGTCGCCGAGCAGCACGCCGAACAGGCTCTTGTGCAGGTCGTCCATCGCGTCGTCGTCGCGGTCCAGTTCGGCGGCGACGTCCGCGTCGGGCTTGGCCAGCACCGCGCCGATCTTCTCGGCCATCCGGTCCGCGATACCGGCCATGTCGGTGAAGACCGGCCGCAGCTCGGCCGGCACCGCGGGGGAGGGGTGCCGGCGCAACGCCGTCTTGGCCACGTGGTCGGCCAGGTCGCCCATCCGCTCCAGGTCGGCCGCCACGTGCAACGCGGTGATCATGGCCCGCAGGTCGGAGGCGACCGGGGCCTGCCGCGCCAGCAGGTCGCAGACCCGCTCCTCCACGTGCCGGTAGAGATCGTCGATCTCGGCGTCCCGCGCGATCACCGTCTCGGCCGCCACGCGGTCCGCGGTGAGCAGCCCTCTGGTGGCCTGCCGCATGGCCGCGCGCACCGCCTCGGCCATGTCCACCAGCAGTTGGCTGACAATCTGCAGGTCGGCCCGGAACTCGTCGCGCATCGTCACTTCCTTCGGGTACGGCATGAGCAGGTGCGCGCCCCACGGTAGGCCGGACGGCCGGCACCAGGGTGAACGCGGATGAACGACGCGGGACCCGTGGGTGAACATTCCCGGAAGCGAGGGTGATTCATCCCTTTCTGACCGATCCCTGGGTTAACAATGACCCTACGATCGCCGGGTGGAGTGGGCAGTGGCCATCGCGGTGGCCGTGGCGCTGGTGACCGGACTGGTCGCCGGGTCGATGCTGTCCGGGCCGGTGGGGCAGTGGCGGCGCCGGTGGGCGTCGAGGGGCGGCGGGACCGCCCGCCGTGACGCAGGGAGGCCGACGATTCCGGACGAAGCGCAGGGGGGCCTCTCCGGGCTCGGCCGCAAGACGATCGACTCGTTGCGCGCAGGCGTGGTGGTGCTCGACCCGAACGACGTGCCGGTGCTGGTGAACCCGGCGGCCCGCGCGATGGGCCTGCTCCGGGCCGGGGCGACGCCGGGCTCGATCGCGGCGCACCCGCTGATCCGTACGCTGGCCGGTCAGGTCCGCCGCACGGGCGTGCGTCGCGAGATCGAGCTGGACCTGCCCCGAGGTCGCGACAGCGCCGGTGACAACCCGCTCGGCGTGCACCTGCGAGCCATGGGACTCGGCGCCGGTTTCATCTCGATCGAGGCGGTCGACGTCACCGAGTCGCACCGTCTGGCCCGGGTCCGCCGCGACTTCGTGGCCAACGTGAGCCACGAGCTGAAGACCCCGATCGGCGCGCTCCAACTGCTCGCCGAGGCGCTGGTGGACGCCACCGAGCCGGCCGCCGACGACGGGCCCGGCCTGTCCGAGGACCTGATCGCCGCGCGGCGGTTCGCCGAGCGGATCCAGCACGAGTCGACCCGGCTCGGCCGGCTGGTGCAGGAGCTGCTGGAGCTGACCCGGCTCCAGGGCGCCGAACCCCAGCCCCCACCCGAGCCGGTCTCGCTGGACTGGGTGCTCGCCGAGGTGGTCGACCGGACCCGCACCGCGGCCACCGCCCGCCGGGTGGAGATCGTCGTGGCCGGGCAGCGGGGCCTGACCGCGTACGGGAGCGACAGCCAGCTCGCCACCGCGGTGGCCAACCTGGTGGAGAACGCGGTCACCTACTCGGCCGAGGACACCACGGTCCGGGTGACCACGCGGGCCACCGACGAACACGTCGAGATCGCGGTGGCCGACCAGGGCATCGGCATCGCCCCGAACGACGTCGACCGGATCTTCGAGCGTTTCTACCGCGCCGACCAGGCCCGCTCCCGGGCGACCGGTGGCACCGGCCTGGGGCTGGCCATCGTGAAACACATCGCCAGCAACCATGGCGGTCGGGTGGATGTGTCGAGCACCCTTGGTGGGGGCTCGACGTTCACCCTCCGGCTGCCTGCCCGCCCCCCGGACGACCTGGAGGCGACACTCGCCTCCGCTGGGATCGAGGCCGGCCCGGCCGAGCTCCGGCAGGTCTGACCACAGGAAAGGAAACACCCGTTGAGCCGCGTACTGGTGGTCGAGGACGAGGAGTCGTTCTCCGACGCCCTGTCCTACATGCTCCGCAAGGAGGGGTTCGAGGTCTCGGTCGCCGCGACCGGCACCTCCGCCCTCACCGAGTTCGACCGGACCGGCGCCGACATCGTGCTGCTCGACCTGATGCTGCCGGAGATGTCGGGCACCGAGGTCTGCCGCCAGCTCCGCCAGCGGTCGCACGTCCCGATCATCATGGTCACCGCCCGGGACAGCGAGATCGACAAGGTGGTCGGCCTGGAGATCGGCGCCGACGACTACGTGACCAAGCCGTACTCGCCCCGTGAGCTGGTCGCCCGGATCCGGGCGGTGCTGCGCCGGCAGAGCACCGAGGCGAGCGAGTCGGGCGCGCCGACGCTGGCCGCCGGCCCGGTCCGGATGGACATCGAGCGGCACGTGGTGACCGTGGAGGGCGCGAGCGTCCAGCTTCCGCTCAAGGAGTTCGAGCTGCTGGAGCTGCTGCTGCGCAACGCCGGCCGGGTGCTCACCCGGGGGCAGCTCATCGACCGGGTCTGGGGTGCCGACTACGTGGGCGACACCAAGACGCTCGACGTGCACGTGAAGCGGCTGCGCTCCAAGATCGAGCCGGAACCGTCCGCGCCGCGCTACATCGTCACGGTCCGGGGCCTGGGCTACAAGTTCGAGCCGTAACCACCCCGACTCTCTGGCCCCGCCGCCCGCCGCTCGCCGCCCGCCGCCCGCCGCCTGCCGCCCGCCGTCTGCCCGCCTGCGTCGATCATGAAGTTGGCGCCGACAAATCGGACGCCAGGTCCGGTCAACTTCATGATCGCTGGCGCTTTGTCGGATGTGGTGCGGGGAGTTCTCGGTGGGTGGAACGGTGTGGGTGTCTGGGGCGCTCCGAGGTGCCGGTGGTGTGCTGCCGAAAGGGCCCGGTGCGTGGTTTGTCCGGTTGGGTGGTGGTGGGCGGCACGCTGGCGGTGGAATGGGTCGGGGGGTCGCGGCGTTGTATCCCGGTGCACGGCCGAGGAAGGC
>NZ_JBNCLA010000008.1:0-38334 GCF_049841835.1 Micromonospora sp. DT227
CATTCCGACCGGGGCTGCCCAGCGGCCCGAGGGCCGGGCTCCACGCGGTCTGCCAGGTATAACACCCCGCCCCCGGCGGCCATTCCGCCGAGCCAGTGACCCCGACCACCCCACACCGACCCAAACCCGACACTCGCCCCCGGGGCACCTCACCGCAGCCCCGCCCAAGTGCCACGAAACCGCACATCCCGCACCCCAGGGCGCCCCTCAACCCGGAGCCCGCCGAAGGGTGAACCCGGTGGAGATCTCGGTACCGAACCGCACCTCCGCGGCCCAATACGTACCAAGATCTCCACCGCCCCCGTTGAGCAAAACGTTCACCCACCGCGCTGATCATGAAGTTGGCGGGTCGACACGCCGACAATCCGGCAGCCAACTTCATGATCAGCGTGGTGAGGCGGGCTCCTGCCGCCCAGGCGGACCGGTTGGGTGCGCCGAGGGTGTCGGCACTTCGGCTGGGTGGTCATGCGGTGAGCAGGGCGAGCAGTGCGTCGCGGGCGTCGCGTACCGCGGCGCGCGACTCCTCGGTGTGGTCCAGGGCGTCGAACCCGTGTCGTCCGTCCGGCACGTCGACCAGGTACAGCGGCAGCCCGTGCCGGGTTGCGGCAGCCGTGAACGCCGCGATGGTGGACGTGACCTCGGGCCGCTCCCGACCGGCCCGGGTCAGCACGAGCGGTGGCCGGCCGGCGTCGACCGTCGTCAGGGCGTCGAGCGGGTGGAAACGCGGGTCGACCGGTGGCCATTCGGGGAGCGGGGCCAGCAGCGGGTACGTCGCGGCGAGACCGCGCAGCCAGCGGGGCGGGTCGCGGAGCCAGTCGCCGAGCAGCAGCCCGGCGCCGGAGAAGAACCAGAGCGCCAGCCGCTGCGGGTCGACGCGGGGATCGGCGCGGAGCAGGTCGGCCGCGTCGGCGACGCGGGCGGCGACCGTGCGCAGGTCGTCGGGGCTGGTCACGGCGAGCCGGGGGAGCGCGACCACCACGCCCTGGTCGGCGAGGAGCGCGCCGTAGCCCCGGTAGAGCGGCCAGTCCCGGGTGTCGGGTGCGTCGGGCGGCCCGGGAACGCCGTGCACCACCACGACCGCGGGGTGCGGGCCGTCGCCGGTCGGCAGGTGCAGGTCGACCTCGCCGTGTCGTTCGACGGGGGCAGCCGGCGGGTCGAGCACAAACTGTGTCTCCCAGAAACTGTTTCCCATGACGGCGATGTTAGGGCAGCGCGTCGTCGCGCGCCGCCCCGGTTCTCGCCGGATCAGGAGGAGGACGCCTTGGCGTGCCGTTCCCGCAGCCGGTCCCGGATCTCCTCCGGTGTGTACGCCCGGCGCTGCCGCTCCGCCCGGGCCACCACCACGCCCGTCGCCGCGACGCCCGCCAGGCCGGCCAGGCCGAGCACCTTCCACCACCGCATCCGTTGCCGCATCGGCTTAGGGTAGTCCTCCATGAGCATCAGCCTGGACGAGGCCGTGGAGCTGACCCGCACCGGCGACCTGTGGGTGTTCCGTGGGCGCAGCGTGCCCGATCGCGCCATCCAGTTCACCACCAACAGCCCGGTGAACCACGTGGGCATGGCGGTGGTGCTGGACGACATGCCGCCGTTGATGTGGCACGCGGAGCTGGGCCGTTCGCTGCCGGACATGTGGACCGGCACCCGCCAGCGCGGGGTGCAGTTGCACGACCTGCGCGACGCGGTCTGCGTGTGGGCCAACCGGTACGGCCAGCGGGGCTGGCTGCGTCAGCTCGAACCGCCCGCCGACGTCGCCATGGAGGAGGCGGTGCTGCGTACCGTGGCGCGTCTGGACGGCACCCCGTTCCCGTCGACCGCGCAGCTCGCCTGGCGCTGGGCCCGGGGTCGGGTGCCGATGCCGCGCCGGCAACCGTCCAGCCCGGACGCTGGCGGCACACCGGGCGCGGGCCGGGCAGCGGGCGGTGCCGGCGCACCGGGTGCGGACGGGGCGTCGGTGCGTGACCGGGCGCTGGAGACCGCGTACTGCGCGGAGGTGGTGGCGGTGACCTACGAGGCGATGGGGTTGCTGCCGGCCGGCCGCCGGCCCAACTGGTACGACCCGGGACGGTTCTGGAGCGGTGACGACCTGGCCCTGACCGGCGGCGCGCAGCTCGGCAAGGAGATCGAGGTGCGCATCCCACCGCGCTGACCAGGTTTGCCGGGCTGGCGGGCCGGTAATGGAGAGCGTCGTGACGGCTTCCACCGACCTCGACACGCTCTCCGACTTCTTCGACAGGTACGGCGTGGCGCTGACCACCGCCGACGTGCCGGCCATCGCCGCCTGCTACGCCCTGCCCGGGCTGGTGGTCGCCGACACCTACAGCTTCTCGTTCACCTCGCCGGCGGCGGTGGCGCTGAGCTTCGTCGGCGCCGCGCCCGACTACCAGGAGCGGGAGCTGGTCGCCGCGAACGCGCAGATCGAAGACGTGCAGCAGGTCTCGGCGCTGCTCACCGAGGTGGCGGTGCGGTGGGAGTTCCTGGACAGCCAGGGTGGCGCGGTGCCCGGCGAGCACTACCGCTACCTGCTGCGGGCCACCGACGAGGGCCCGGCCATCTGCACCGTCATCCGCACCGCCTGAGCCGCCACCCCGGGTGTTAAGCGGGGCCCCCTCCTCTACCGAAGGCGTTAAGAAGGGGCCCCGCCTTACGTGCTCAGCGGTGGCTGCGGGCCCAGCGGTCGGGCTCGGGGGCCGAGTGCAGGCCGGGCTCGTGGAGGCCCTCCTCGTCGAGCTGGCCGATCCGCCGGTAGGTGTCCGGCCGGCTGGTGCGCAGCACGCCGCCCCAGATCAGGCCGAGCACGCCGGCCACCACCGGGATCGCCGGCAGCAGCCACTTGAGGTAGCCGGCGGTGTCCGGCGCGAGCAGCGCGTCGAAGTTGAACAGCAGCACCAGCAGCACGGCGGTGAGCAGGACGGTGCCGAGCGCCGGGGCGATCGCCCGCTGCCAGGCCGACTCCGGGCCGCCACGGCCCCGGAAGAAGCCGACGACGGAGGCCGAGGTGAGCGTCATCAGCAGCACCACGCCGACCGCGGCCGAGCCGGACAGCCAGGTGAACAGGTCGATGACCGGGTCCCGCCCGGACATCGCGAACCCCACGAAGACCACCACGGCCAGGATGCTCTGCACCAGCGAACCGGCGACCGGGGCGCCGCTGCGGCTGGAGGTCGCGCCGAGGAAGCGGGGCAGGACGTTCTCCCGGCCGAGCGCGAACAGGTAGCGGGCCACGCCGTTGTGGAACGACAGCAGGGCGGCCAGCACGCTGGTGATGAACAGGACGTTGGCGATGTCCGCGACCACGGCGCCGGAGTACTGGTCGAGCGCCCCGAAGATCACGCCGGGGCCGGCCTCGGCGCTGGCCTGCGGCGCGTTCTCCGGCCCGGTCAGCACCGTCAGCGCCCAGGCGGAGAAGGCGTAGAACAGGCCGGTGAACGCGACCGCGATGTAGGTGGCCCGGGCCACGGTGCGCCGCGGGTCCCTGACCTCCTCGCTGTAGATGGCGCCGCTCTCGAAGCCGGTGAAGGAGGCGATGGTGAACGCCAGCACCGCGCCGAACCCGGCCCCGAACAGGTGGCCGGGGCTGATGCCGGCGGTGGTGACGGCGCCGCCGGCCGGGTGGGCGAACGCCACCAGGTCGAAGATCAGCACGGCCACGCACTCCAGGACCAGCAGCACCGCGAGGACGCTGGCGTTCAGGTCGATGCGCAGCACGCCCAGCACGCCGATGAAGACCCAGGCCAGCAGCGCCCAGACCCACCACTTGAGGTCCAGCCCGGCCTTGGTCGACATGAAGTCCGACATGATGGCGCCGAACAGCCCGTAGAGACCGATCTGGATGGCGTTGTACGCGGCCAGCGCGACCGCCGAGCCGGCCACCCCGCCGGCCCGGCCGAGGCCGTTGGCGATGTACGCGTAGAACGCGCCCGCGTTGGCGACGTACCGGCTCATCGCGGCGTAGCCGGTGGCGAAGATGGCGAGCACGGCCGCGAGCAGGACGTAACCCAGCGCGGCGCCGATGTTGCCGCTGACCGCGTACATGGTGGTGACGCCACCGCCGAGAACGGTCAGCGGGGCGGAGGCGGCGACGGTGAAGAAGACGAGATGGGCGGTGCCGAGACGGCCGCGGCGTAGCCCACCGTCGGAGAAGAACGGATCGGAGGACAAGGCTTCTCCAGGGGAGGGGAAGGGGTTGAGGATGTCTACTTCGGAACAGCCTCAGGCAGGGTATTGGTGATCACGGATCGTCACAACCCCGCTTCGATATCGATTAGGGCGCGTGTGTACGACCGGAATTGAGCTGTGCGTGGTCATGCCGTACCGTCCCGTGTCGACGATCACGGCCACCGTTCGAGGATGGACCATGACCTACCCCGGGGCACAAGCCACGTACCGGCTAGCCGATGCGCTGTTCCTCATCGGACATGACGAGTTCACCGGTAAGCCGCATGTCGCCGTCGACCGGCTGGAGTGCGGGTTGGCCGGCGCCGCGCTCGCCGAGCTGATGTTCGAGGGACGGATCGCGCTCGACGGTGGCGGCATCGCCGCGGTCGACCCGCGGCTCTGGCAGGAACCGTTGACCGATCTGCTGATCACCGAGATCCTGCGTCGGGAGGGCGCGCACCCGGCCCGGTTGTGGATCCGCTACCTGCGGACCCAGCTCAACATCAACGAGCGGGTCGGGACGCGGCTGGTCACCGCCGGCGTGCTGCGTCGGGAGCAGGGCAAGCTGATCGGCCGTCAGGTGCGCTGGCCGGCCACCGACCCGAACCAGGCGGCCTCGCCACGGGTACGCCTGACCGCCATGCTGATGCACTCGTCCCCGGCCGAGCTGGACCCGGGCACGCTGCTGCTGGCGAGCCTCGCCGAGGCCGTCGGGCTCGCCGCGCACATCTTCGACCCGCAGGTCGGCGGCCGGATGCGGGACTGCCGTCGGTTCCTGCCGGCGCAGCTCGACGGGCTGCTGGCCGCCGTGGTGGGCGCGTTGGACGCCAGCACCACGACGGTCCGTCGGTGACCTGCCGCCGATGACGTCCCGCCCCGGCGGACCGGGACGGGACGGGCCAGGTCAGGCCGGCTCGCGCCACATCGGGTAGAGGCTGGGCCCGTCCGGCAGGTCCAGGGTGGTCGACCGGCGGCGGAAGCCGAGCCGCTCGTAGAGCGCCGCGTTCCGCGCCGAGCTGGCCTCCAGGTACGCGGCGGTGCCGGCCCGGTCCAACTCGGCCAGCTTGTCGCGCAGCAGCGCCGAGCCCACGCCCTTGCCGTGGTGTGCCGGGTGCACCGCGATGAACGGCAGGTACCAGTGCGGCTCGGCCGGGTGGTTGGCGCTCATCTGCTCGTCGAGCATGCCGAACCGCTTCATCGCGTCCGGCCCGATGGTGGCCTCCAGCTCGGCGAACTCGTCGCCCTCGTCGGCGCCGTGGTCGTCGCCGACCGGCAGCCAGAGCGTGGCGCCCAGCCCGTCGCCGGCCACGTGGACCTCGCCGGTCCGCAGCGCCAACGCGACGAACGGCCCGAAGAAGGCGGGGTGCACCCGCGCCCGGTGGTCGTCCGCCGGGAAGATCCAACCGCTCACCGGGTCCCGCATGAACGCCTCGGCGAGGATCCCGGTCACGACGGCGGCGTCAGTTGTGGACGCCCGCCGGATGTTGCCCTGCCACTCTGTCACTGGCCACCCGTCCTGCCGCTGCACGAGCCATTGTGGTCATCGATCGGCGTGCAACGTATCAGGTCGCCGAGCCGCGGGTCAGACCCGAACGGACCGCTCGCCGCACCCGGGTGTCGGTGGCTAGGCTGGCCCGGCCCGGCGAACAGGAGGAACATGTCCCGCACGCGTCGCGCCACCCCGTCGACCGGGTCCGCCATCACCTCGTCGCCCTGGGTGGTCGTCGCGATCGGCGTGATCGTGATGGTGGTGCTGCTGGTGGTGGCGCTCGGCTCGGTGCGGGGCCGGCGGACGTTCCCGGCGTCGCCCACCGATCCGGCGATGTCGCTGCCGGAGCTGCCGACCGCCACGGCGACCTCACCCAGCGTGCCGGGCGGTCCGCCGAGCACGGCCGGCCGCCCGGTGGTCCCGGGGCTGTCGCCCCGGTCGACGGTGCTGCCGGCCAGGCCGACGCCGGCCGTGTCGACAGGCGGTCCGCGGGGTGAGGTGCGTCCGGCGCCGCAGTCGCCGCCCCCGCCCCCGCCGGCGCCGCCGTCCGCGGTGACCGGCCGGTACGCGGTGGCGAGCAGCTTCGACGGCGGCTTCATCGGCGAGGTGCGGCTGGTCAACACCGGGGGTACGCCGCACGGCTGGACGGTGCGGCTGACGTTCCCGCAGGGTCGGCTGGTCACCGCCTGGGTGGAGGGCGTCGAACAGGGCACGTTCGGTTTCGACGGCGGCGTCTTCACGTACCGCAGCGGCGTCGACCTGGCGGCGGGCGCGTCGGTGCCGGTGCGCTTCCACCTGGAACGGACCGGCACCACCCGTCCGGAGAGTTGCACGGTCGACGGCGTGACCTGCGCCGGGCTCTGATCCAGCCGTCCGGACGACGGCGCGTGGTCCGGACGGTTTTGCAAGACGGCTGTCGTGTTTCGACTTTGTTTGCAAGCTATTGCAGAATGTTTCGGCAAGAGCTAGCGTGCGGGCGAATCAGCGACCAGAGAAAGGCCGTCGATGAAACCGACGCCGATATCCCCCAAGGCGTTGCTCGCCCTGGTCTCCTCCCTCGTACTCACCCTCGTCGGCGTGCCGGTGGCCCTCCACCAGCTCGGCGCCGACGGCACCGACCGCGCCGTCACCCCCGACGTGCTGGCCGCCGGCAACGCCCCCCAGTGGAACCGGGAGCCGTCCGCCGAGGCGCTGCTGAAGGCGGGCGCCACCACCGCCAAGGCGGAGCAGTTCTACTTCGTGCTGCCGGACCGCTTCGCCAACGGCGACAAGCGCAACGACACCGGCGGCCTGCGCGGCGACCGGCTCGCCACCGGCCTCGACCCGGCGGACAAGGGCTTCTACCACGGCGGTGACCTCAAGGGCGTCATCGACAAGATGGACTACATCCAGGGGATGGGCACCACCGCCATCTGGCTCGCCCCGATCTTCAAGAACCGGCCCGTGCAGGGCACCGGCGCCGACGTCTCGGCCGGCTACCACGGCTACTGGATCACCGACTTCACCCAGGTCGACCCGCACTTCGGCACCAACGCCGAGCTGAAGAAGCTGGTCGACCTCGCGCACCGGCGCGGCATCAAGGTCTACCTCGACATCATCGTCAACCACACCGCCGACGTCATCCGCTACGCCGAGGACAAGTACGGCTACGTCGACAAGAAGACCGCGCCCTACACCGACGCGCAGGGGCGGGCGTTCGAGGACCGCAACTACGCCGACGGCACCCGGAAGTTCCCGCAGGTCAACCGGGATTCGTTCCCGTACACCCCGACGTTCGCCAGCCCGGCCGACGCGAAGGTCAAGGTCCCGGCGTGGCTCAACGACCCGACCATGTACCACAACCGCGGTGACTCCACGTTCGCCGGGGAGAACAGCGAGTACGGCGACTTCTTCGGCCTCGACGACCTGTGGACCGAGCGTCCCGAGGTGGTCCGCGGTATGACCGACATCTACGGGCAGTGGATCGGCAAGGCCGGCGTCGACGGCTTCCGCCTGGACACCGTCAAGCACGCCAACCTCGACTTCTGGCCGCAGTTCACCCGCGGCATCGACGCCTACGCGGCGAAGGCCGGCAAGAAGGACTTCTTCATGTTCGGCGAGGTCTACAGCGCCGACCAGGAGATCGAGTCGACGTACGTGCGGCAGGGCGGCCTGCCGGCCACGCTCGACTTCTCGTTCCAGGAGGCGGCGCGCGGCTACACCGCCGCCGACGGCTCGGCCAAGGCCCTCGCCGACGTGTACGCCAAGGACGACCTCTACTCGGCGCGCGACACCGACGCCAACCGGCTGCCCACGTTCCTCGGCAACCACGACATGGGCCGGATCGGCTCGTTCATCGCCGCGGCCGGCGGGGACGACGCCACCCAGCTCCGCCGCGACCAGCTCGCGCACCAACTGATGTTCCTCACCCGCGGCCAGCCGGTGGTGTACTCCGGCGACGAGCAGGGCTTCACCGGCCCCGGCGGGGACAAGGACGCCCGCCAGGACATGTTCGCCTCGAAGACCGCGGACTACCTCGACGACGACCTGATCGGCACCACCCGCACCCACGCCGCCGACCAGTACGACACCCGGCACCCGCTCTACCGCACCATCGCCGAGCTGGGCGGGCTGCGGGCGGCGCACCCGGCGCTGCGCGACGGCATCCAGGTCACCCGGTACGCGGCCGACGGCCCCGGCGTGTTCGCGTTCTCCCGCGTCCTGCCCTCGCAGCGGGTGGAACACGTCGCGGCGGTGAACAACGCCTCGACCCCGCAGACTGTCACGGTGGACACCTGGTCGGCCGGCGCCCGCTTCACCGGCATCTACGGCGACACCGCGACCGCCACGGCCGGCGCCGACGGCAAGCTGAGCCTGACCGTGCCGGCCATGTCGGCAGTGGTGCTCAAGGCCGACCGGGCCATCCCGCAGGCCGGCGCGGCCCCGACGATCACGCTGACCGAGCCGGGTGACGCCCCGGTGGCCGGCAAGACCGCGATCACCGCCCAGATCGGCGGCGACCCGCTCGCCACCGTCACGTTCGCCGCGAAGGTCCCCGGCGGGAAGTGGACGCTGCTGGGCACCGCCGACCGCGCGCCGTACACGGTCCACCACGACCTGACCGGCCTGCCCGGCGGCGCGACCGTGGAATACAAGGCGGTGGTCCGCGACGGCAAGGGCCGGACCGCCACCGCCCGCACCACCGGCACGGTCGGCACCCCGGCCCAGGGCGCGTCCCGGGACTGGGCGATCGTGCACTACCAGCGCCCGGCCGGCGGCTACGCCGACTGGGGGCTCTACGCCTGGGGCGACATCGACCCGGCGTACGCCACCGAGTGGCCCAAGGGGCAGCCGTTCGCCGGGGAGGACGCGTACGGCCGGTTCGCCTGGGTGAAGCTCAAGCCCGGCGCGAAGTCGGTCGGCTTCCTGGTGGTCGACAGAGACGGCAACAAGGACGTGGCGAACGACCGCACCATCGACGTGACGCAGACCGGCGAGGTCTGGGTCAAGCAGGGCGACCCGACGCTCTACCCGACCCGCGAGGCGGCCACCGGCGAGCCCGCCCCGCCGGTCGACCAGAACACCGCGGTCATCCACTGGCGCAAGGCCGACGGCAACTACGACGGCTGGGGCCTGCACCTCTGGGACGGCGCGGCCAACCCGACCGACTGGGCCGCCCCGCTGAAGCCGGAGAAGATCGACGCGTACGGCGCGGTGTTCCGGGTGCCCCTGGCGGCCGGCGCGACCGGGCTGAGCTACATCATCCACCACGGCGACGAGAAGGATCAGCCGGACGACCAGCGGCTCGACCTCACCGGCGTCGGGCACGAGGTCTGGCTGCTGGCCGGCGTCAAGGGCCGGCTGCTGCCGGCGACCAGCTCCGGCACGGCCAAGGACGTCGACATCGCCAAGCAGAAGGCGCAGTGGATCGACAGGTCCACCGTCGCCTGGGCCACCGGCCCGACCGACGGCAAGAAGTACGCGCTCGTCACGGCTCCGGCCGGCGGGATCGGCGTCGCCGACGGCGAGCTGACCGGCACGTACACCACGCTGCCGCTGCGGGCGCAGCGCAACGGGCTGACCGAGGCGCAACGGCAGGCGTACCCCCAGCTCTGGGCCTATCACGCGTTCACGCTTGACCGCGCCGACCTGGCCAAGGTGCCGGCGGCGCTGCGCGGGCAGCTCGTGGTCACCGAGCGGGACGCCGAGGGCGCGCTGCTCAGCGCCACCGGCGTGCAGATCCCCGGCGTGCTGGACGACGTCTACGCGGCGGCCATCGGGGTGAAGCTCGGCCCGACGTTCGCCGGCCGGGTGCCCACGCTCGCGGTGTGGGCGCCGACCGCGCGGAAGGTGTCGCTGCAACTGTTCGACTCGCCCACCGCGCAGCCGAGCACGGTGGCGATGAGCCGCAACGACCGCACCGGCGTCTGGTCGGTGCGCGGCACCACGGCGTGGACCGGCCGCTACTACCGCTACCAGGTCGAAGCCTGGCAGCCGGCGGCGCAGAAGGTGGTCACCGCGTCGGTGACCGACCCGTACTCGGTGGCGCTCGCGCCGGACTCCACGCACAGCCAGATCGTCGACCTGACCGACCCGGCGCTGGCGCCGGCCGGCTGGGCGAAGCTGCGTAAGCCGGCGGCCGTGCCCGCGTCGAAGGCGCAGATCTCCGAGCTGTCGGTACGCGACTTCTCCATCGCCGACGGCACCGTGCCGGCCGAGAAGCGGGGCACCTACCTCGCGTTCACCGACCCGAACACGGCCGGGATGAAGCACCTGCGGGCGCTCGGCGACGCCGGGGTCAACTACCTGCACCTGCTGCCGGCGTTCGACTTCGCCACCATTCCGGAGAAGCGGGCCGACCAGGCCCAGCCGGCCTGCGACCTGGCCACGTTGCCGCCGGACTCGGACCAGCAGCAGAAGTGCGTCGCGGCGGTGGCCGACAAGGACGGCTACAACTGGGGGTACGACCCGCTGCACTACACGGTGCCGGAGGGCGGCTACGCGGTCGACCCGAACGGCGCGAAGCGCACCACCGAGTTCCGGCAGATGGTCGCCGGGGTGAACCAGGCCGGCCTGCGGGTGGTCATGGACGTGGTCTACAACCACACCTCGGCCGCCGGCACCGACGGGAAGTCGGTGCTCGACCAGGTGGTGCCGGGCTACTACCACCGGCTGCTGGACGACGGCACGGTCGCCAACTCGACCTGCTGCGCCAACACCGCCCCGGAACACGCCATGATGGGCAAGCTCGTGGTGGACTCGCTTGTCACCTGGGCGAAGGCGTACAAGGTGGACGGCTTCCGGTTCGACCTGATGGGTCACCACCCGAAGGCGAACATCCTGGCCGTGCGGGCCGCGCTGGACAAGCTCACGCCCGCCCGCGACGGCGTCGACGGCAAGAAGATCATGCTGTACGGCGAGGGCTGGAACTTCGGCGAGGTCGCCAACGACGCCCGGTTCGTCCAGGCCACCCAGGCCAACATGGCCGGCACCGGGATCGGCACGTTCAACGACCGGCTCCGCGACGCGGTGCGTGGCGGCGGCCCGTTCGACGCCAACCCGCGGGTGCAGGGCTTCGCCTCCGGCCTGTACACCGACCCGAACGGCGACGAGGTCAACGGCTCGGCCGCCGAGCAGAAGGCCCGGCTGCTGCACGCCCACGACCTGATCAAGGTGGGCCTGACCGGTAACCTGCGCGACTACCGGTTCACCGACTCCGCCGGGAAGACGGTCACCGGGGCGCAGGTCGACTACAACGGCTCCCCGGCCGGCTACACCGCCGCGCCGGGCGAGGCGGTCACCTACGTCGACGCGCACGACAACGAGATCCTGTACGACGCGTTGGCGTACAAGCTGCCGCAGGGCACCTCGGCGCAGGACCGGGCCCGGATGCAGGTGCTCGCGTTGGCCACCACCGCGTTCGGGCAGGGGACCGGGTTCGTCACGGCCGGCTCGGAGCGGCTGCGCTCGAAGTCGCTGGACCGCAACTCGTTCAACTCCGGGGACTGGTTCAACCAGATCCGCTGGGACTGCGCCCAGGGCAACGGCTTCGGCGCCGGCCTCCCGCCGGAGCAGGACAACAAGGACAAGTGGCCGTACGCGAAGCCGCTGCTGGCCGATCCGAAGCTGGTGCCGGACTGCGCGGCGGTCGACCTGGCCGACGCCCGGTACGCCGAGCTGCTGCGGATCCGCCGGTCCTCGCCGGTGTTCGGCCTGCCCACCGCCGAGCAGGTGCAGAAGCGGGTCGCGTTCCCGCTGTCCGGGGCGAAGGAGACCCCGGGCGTGCTGACCATGACGCTCGACGCCCGTGGGTTGGGCGGCACGTGGAAGTCGGTGACGGTGGTCTTCAACGCCACCCCGGAGACGGCGAAGCAGACCGTGACCGGCCTGCGCGGGGCGAATGTGGCGCTGCACCCGGTGCTGCGGAACTCCGCCGACCCGGCGCTGCGGACCGCCTCGTTCGACCGGGCCGGTGGCACGTTCACCGTGCCGGCGCGCAGCGTGGCCGTCTTCGTGCAGAGCTGATCGCGGCAGCGGACCGGCCCCCCAGCCACGTGTGGCTGGGGGGCCGGTCCGTACCCCGGGTCCGTCAGGTCAGTTGAAGCAGTCCTTGACGGTGTTGGCGCAGTTGGTGGGGTCGTTGTCGCTGATGAGGGACTCGTCGTCGAGCTTGACGCGGCCCTCGTTGTTGAGGATGCCGCCGGCGACGCGGTGCAGCTTGCTGGTGTCGGTGGCGGTGTTCTTGGTGACGTGGGTCTTGGTCAGGGTGATGGTGGCCTTGTTGTTGAAGATGCCGCCGCCGTTGAGGGCGGTGTTGCCCTTGATGACGGTGTTGCGCAGGGTGAGGGCGGCGTTGTCGTCCTCGTCGTGCTCGCGGGTGAGGAAGCCGTCTTCGATCTTGACGAGCCACTCGCCGTTGTAGATGCCGCCGCCGAAGCGGTTGGCGGTGTTGTCGACGATGACGCTGTCGGCGATGGTGGCGCTGCCCTGGTCCTTGGTGTTGGGGTAGCCCCAGTGCTTGCCGCCGGTGATGACCACGCCGCCGCCGTCGCCGTCGGCGTGGTTGTTGGCGACGACGACCTTGTCGAGGTCGAGGTCGGTGTTCTCGGCGTAGATGCCGCCGCCGTTCTCGCAGGCGGTGTTGCCGGTGATGTGGGTGAAGGAGACGGTGACGTAGCCGCCGCTGCTGAACAGGCCGCCACCGTTCTTCCCGGCGCGGTTGTCCGACAGCGAGGAGTTCTCGCCCTCCTTGCCACCGTTCTTGCCGTGGTCGGAACCGATGATCTCGACCGTGCCGGCCTCGTCGTGCTTGCCCGACGGGACGTAGCTCTTCAGCTCTGCGGCGTCGGCGCCGTGCTTGCCGGCGAGCCCGCTGCCGTTGGCGATGCCGCCGCCGTTGCCGCCGGCGGTGTTGTCGTCGACCTTGGTCTCCTCGACCTTGAGGATGCCGCGGTTGAAGACGCCGCCACCGTCGCCCTGGGCGTGGTTGTCGACGACCTTGCTGTCCTCCAGCCACACCCGGCCGTAGTTGGCCACCGCGCCGCCGTTGTGCTCGGCGTTGTTGTCGGTGAGCTTGACGTTGGACAGGTGGGCGCTGCCGCCGCGCTCGACCAGGAGCGCGCCGCCGTCACCCTCGTTCCGCTTCTCCTCCTCGTCGGCCGGACCCGAGACCGTGGTCGCGGTCGCCGCCGTGGTGGCGGCCTGGGCCGCAACCGGTGCGGCCTGGGCCGCGGTGGCGGCCTGGGCCGGCGCGGTGACGGACGCGGTCGTGGCCTGCGCCGGTGCCGCCTGCGCCGCGACCGGAGCGGGCTGCGCCGGCGCGGTGGCGGACTGGGCCGCGGTGGCGGCCGACGCACCCGCGACCGCCGGCTGCGCCGGGGCGACGGGGGCCGGCAGGGTCGCCGTGCCGTTCGCCGCCGAGGGCGCCACCGACGCCGGGTCGCCCGGGTACTTGAACCCGGACGCGTTCCCGCCCTTGACGGTCAGGTCCTTGAGCGTGAGGTGGCCGCCGTCGGCGACGCGGAAGATGCGGAAGGTGTCCTCGGCGTCGCGCTTGATGGTGGAGCCGTTGCCCTTGATGGTGACGTCCTGGGTGATCTCGGGCAGGCCGCCGCCGACCTTGCGGTCCTTGACGCCGAGTTCGTAGGTGCAGTTCTCGGCGAGCTTGAGGGTGCCGCCGTGGTCGCGGTTGGTCAGTTCGAGCGCGTCGACCAGGGCGTCGTCGTCGCAGGGAACCTCGCGGGCCTTGCCGTGGTCACCCTCGCCGCCCCACTCGCCGCGGTCCTGGCCCCACTCACCCCGGTCCCGGCCTTCCTGGCCGTGCTCGTCCTTGCCGTCCTTGCCGTGCTCGTCCTTGCCGTACTCGTCCCCGGTGGCCTCGTCGCCGTGGTCACTGTCGCTGAGCTGCTGCGCGGTCGACCACTTCACGTCGGCGAGCCGGTGCGGACCGGTCACCCCGGTGGTCGCGTAGGCAACGCCGGCGAGGCTGACCGCTCCGGTCAGGCCCACGACGCCGGTGGCGAGCCACAGCCGGCGGCGCCGGAGTGGGGAACTGGTCTCGCGGGTGGTGGCGTCATTGTTATTGCGAAGGTAGTTGGACATCGGAGCTCTCTGCCCTCTCCTTGTACCTGACAAGGTCGCTTCGCCACGGCGAGGCGGCCTTCGCTACAAATCGGTTGTAGCTGCTGAAGACGAACTTATGAGAGCTTTGTTCGCCTCGTGGCCAGATACGAAAAAAACCCGCATAAGGGTGCGGGTGGGGCGGGCTGACGCAGCGAGGGCGGGATCACCCGATGGTGCCCACAAGGTCGTTCCACTCCGTTTCGCCCGACGTGGCGACCTGCGGGCGGTGCGACCCCGCGCCTGCCGGCGGGTTGGTGGCCCTCCTTCCGCCGGTCGGGGCGGAAGGAGGGCTCCCGGTTATGTGGTGGTGCGATCAGGCGAAGCAGTCCTTGACGGTGTTGGCGCAGTTGGTGGGGTCGTTGTCGCTGATGAGGGATTCGTCGTCGAGCGTGACGTGTCCCTCGTTGTTGAGGGTGCCGCCGGCGACGCGGTGGAGCTTGGCGGTGTCGGTGGCGGTGTTCTTGGTGACGTGGGTCTTGGTCAGGGTGATGGTGGCCTTGTTGTTGAAGATGCCGCCGCCGTTGAGGGCGGTGTTGCCCTTGACCACGGTGTTGCGCAGGGTGAGGGCGGCGTTGTCGTCCTCGTCGTGCTGGCGGGTGGGGAAGCCGTCTTCGATCTTGACGAGCCACTCGCCGTTGTAGATGCCGCCGCCGAAGCGGTTGGCGGTGTTGTCGACGATGACGCTGTCCGCGATCGTCGCGTCACCGCTGTTGGTCACGCCGCCGCCGTCGCCGTCGGCGTGGTTGTTGGCGACGACGACCTTGTCGAGGTCGAGGTCGGTGTTCTCGGCGTAGATGCCGCCGCCGTTCTCGCAGGCGGTGTTGCCGGTGATGTGGGTGAAGGAGACGGTGACGTAGCCGCCGCTGCTGAACAGGCCGCCACCGTTCTTCCCGGCGCGGTTGTCCGACAACGAGGAGCCCTCGCCCTCCTTGCCGTCCCACGCCCCGGCGATCTCCACGACGCCGCGGTCGCGGCCGGGACCGGTCGGCGTCGCGGTGCGGCCCGTGCCGTGCCGCCCGCCGACGTCGTTGCCGTTGGCGACGCCGCCGCCGCTGCCGGCGGCGGTGTTGTCGTCGACCTGGGACTTCTCGATGGTCAGAAGGCCCCGGTTGAAGACGCCGCCACCGTCGCCCCGCGCGTGGTTGCGCCGGACCGTGCTGTCGGTGAGCCACACCCGGCCGAAGTTGGCCACCGCGCCGCCGTCGTGCTCGGCGTTGTTGCGGGTCAGATCGACCCGCCGGAGGTGGGCCTTGCCGCCGCGCTCGACGAGCAGCGCGCCGCCGTCACCGGCGCCCCGGTCTCCGTCCGCGTCCGCCCGGCCCGTCGTCGCCTGTCGACCCGGGTACGCGGACACCGAGGCGTTTCCGCCGGAGACGGTCAGGTCTTCAAGGGTGAGGTGGCCGCCGGCGGCGACGCGGAAGATGCGGAAGGCGTCCTCGGCGTCGCGGGTGATGGTGGAGCCGTTGCCCTTGATGGTGACGTCCTGGGTGATCTCGGGCAGGCCGCCGCCGACCTTGCGGTCCTGGACGCCGAGTTCGTAGGTGCAGTTCTCGGCGAGCTTGAGGGTGCCGCCGTGGTCGCGGTTGGTCAGTTCGAGCGCGTCGACCAGGGCGTCGTCGTCGCAGGGAACCTCGCGGGCCGTCCCGGGCTCGTCCTCGCCGTCCCACTCACCCCGGGCCCGACGCTCCCCGCCGGGCCCGTTCCCACCCTTGGGGTCGGCGGCGGACGGGTGGTCGCCGGCCTCCTGCGGCGCGGCGGGGCGGTTCTCCGCCACCCGTTCCGGATCGCCGGCCCGGTCGTTGCGGGCGGCGAGGCCACCCAGCGCCGCCAGCCCGACGACCCCGGTCAGCCCGGCCACGCCGGTGGCGACCCAGAGTGCCCGCCGCCTGTTCGCCGGCGGGGCCACGATCGGCGCCCCGCCTTCGGGTGCCGTTACGTCGTTGGACATGCGCGCCCTCCACCCTTCGGTGTCTCCTCGAACGGGGCGTACCGCCATGAGCCGCACGAACGACTGTAAAACGGTTGCAGCCCCTGAACGACACCGTAGGAGAAGGATCCTCGCGAGAAGCGCTTATCCGAAGAAAGCCCGCATAAAGGGCGTTGAAGGACGGCTGTGCCGCCGACGGCATCGGCCCCGCGACGCGGCAGGCGTCACGGGGCCGATGACACGAACGGTCGGTGGGTCAGCCCGGCAGGCGCGGGCCCGCCTCGCGCTGCTCGGCCAGCCAGGTCTCCACCTCGCCCGAGGCGCGCGGCAGCCCGGCCGAGAGGTTCACCGGGCCGTCGGCGGTGACCAGGATGTCGTCCTCGATCCGGACGCCGATGCCGCGCAGCTCCTCGGGGACCAGCTCGTCCTCCGGCTGGAAGTAGAGACCGGGCTCGACGGTGAGCACGTACCCCTCGCCGAGCGGCCCGTCGCGGTACGTCTCCTTGCGCGCGTTCGCGCAGTCGTGCACGTCGATGCCGAGCATGTGGCTGGTGCCGTGCAGCGTCCAGCGGCGGTAGACCGTCGAGGCCGGATCCATCGCCTCGTCCACGCTCACCGGCAGCAGCCCGAGGTCCTTGAGCGCCTCGGCGAGCACCCGCATCGACGCGAGGTGGACGTCGCGGAACCCCACCCCCGGCTTGCACATGTCGATGCCGGCCTGCTGGGCGGCGTGGACCGCGTCGTAGACCTGACGTTGCAACGGCGTGAACCGGCCGTCGACCGGCAGCACCCGGGTGACGTCGGCGGTGTAGAGGTTGCGGTTCTCCACGCCCATGTCCATCAGCAGCAGGTCACCCGGGCGGGTGGCGCCGTGGTTGTGCACCCAGTGCAGGATCGTGGCGTGCTCGCCGGCCCCGACGATCGAGCCGTAGCCGACGTCGTTGCCGTCGTGCCGGGCCCGCAGCGCGAACAGCCCCTCCAGCAGCCGCTCGGAGATCGACCGGTCGGCCGGCAGCGCGCGGGCCACGTCCTCGAAGCCGCGCACCGTGGCGTCGCACGCCTCCTGGAGCTGGGCGATCTCCCACTCGTCCTTGACCAGCTTCAGCTCGGAGATCGCGATGGCCAGCTCCCGGTCGCGGCCCGGCTGGCCCTCGGCGCGTGTGCCGTCGTACCGGCGCACGGCGGCGTCCACCCGGGCGTCGAAGCCGCGCAGCACCCGGGTGCGCCCCGGGGCCAGCTCGGCCAGCGCCGCGTCCAGCTCGCTCAGGTCGGCGGTCGGCAGGCCCAGCTCGGTCGACTTCTCGCGCAGCGTCGGCCGGCGACCCACCCACAGCTCACCGTGGCGGCTGCGGAAGAACTCGTCGGTCACCCGGGACGACCGGGGCCGCATGTAGAGCGTGGCCTCGCCGCCCGGCCGCAGCACGAGGACGCTGTCGGGCTCCAGGTCGCCGGTCAGGTACGCGAAGTCGCTGCCCGGCCGGAACCGGTGCTCGGTGTCGTTGGCGCGGACCTTCTCGTTGCCGGTGGGGATGACGAGCGTCTCGCCCGGGAACGCCTCGGCCAGCGCGGCCCGCCGTTTGGCGTGGTTGGGCACCTCCGGGCGCGGAGTGACCGGCAGTTCGGTGTCCCGCCAGCCCTGCCGCATGAACGTCAGGAACGCCTCCGGGAAGTCGGGGTCGTGCGACTCCGTGCCGTCCGCCGCTTTGCCCTGTTGCGTCCGCTCCTCGGTCATGATCCGCCCCTCCCTTGAGCCCCATCGCTGGTCCCGACGGTACCGCGCACACGTCGGCGGGGAGTGCCTGCGGTGCCGCGACGGCGGCTTCCGGCGCGTGGAAAGATGGCCGTCATGTGCGGACTCCTGGCCTTCTTCAGCGCGCGCGGTGACGCCGCCGCCCACCGCGACAACATCGCCGGCGCACTGGAGTGCCTGCACCACCGTGGCCCGGACGAGACCGGGGTCGAGGTGGTCGGCGACGCCTCCGGCCGGTACGCGGACGGTGTGTTCGCGCACAAGCGGCTGGCGATCATCGACGTGGCGCTCAGCCACGAACCCCTGCCCTACGCGGGCGGTCGTTACCTGCTCACGTTCAACGGCGAGATCTACAACTACATCGAGCTGCGCGACGAGCTGATCCGTGACCACGGCGCCCAGTTCGCCACCAACGGCGACGGCGAGGTGATCGTCGCCGGCTACCACTACTGGGGTGAGCGGGTGCTCACCAAGCTGCGCGGCATGTTCGCGTTCGTGATCTGGGACCGGCAGGAGCGGCGGGCCTTCGGCGCCCGCGACTACTTCGGCATCAAGCCGCTGCACTACCTCCAGACCGCCGACGGCCTCTACCTCGCCTCGGAGAAGAAGGCGCTGCTGCCGTTCGCGCACTCCGCCTACCAGGGCGACGCCGGGATCGACACGGCGAACCTGAGCCACTACCTGACCCTCCAGTACGTCCCGGAGCCGGGCACGCTGCACAAGGGGATCAGCCGGATCGGGTCGGGGGAGTACCTCACCTGGACCCCGGACGGCCGGATCGACGTGCGCCGCTGGTACCGGCCGGTGTTCCGCCCGGCCCCGGTCACCGACGAGCAGAAGCTCTACCACGAGATCCGGGAGACGCTGCGGGAGAGCGTCCGGATGCACATGCGCTCGGACGTGCCGGTCGGCTCGTTCCTGTCCAGCGGCATCGACTCCACCGCCGTGGTGGCGCTGGCCCGCGAGTTCAACCCGAACATCCTCACCTTCACGGTCGGGTACGACGTGCCCGGCTACTCCGAGATCGACGTGGCCCAGGAGTCGGCCCGGCACCTCGACGTGACCACCATCCCGACCAAGATCGGGCCGCAGGACATGATCGACGCGTTGCCGAAGATCGTCTGGCACCTGGACGACCCGGTCGCCGACCCGGCCCTGGTGCCGCTCTACTTCGTGGCGAAGAAGGCCGCCGAGCACGTCACCGTGGTGCTCTCCGGCGAGGGCGCGGACGAGTTCTTCGGCGGCTACACGATCTATCGGGAACCGCTCTCGCTCAGCTCGGTCAACGGTCTCCCGGACGGCGTGCAGAAGGGCCTGCGGGCCGTCTCCAAGGCCATCCCGCAGGGCGTCAAGGGCAAGAGCTTCCTGGAGCGCGGCACCACGCCGATCGAGCAGCGCTACTACGGCAACGCCCGGATGTTCACCGAGGAGGAGAAGCAGCACCTGCTGCGCCGCTACGACCCGTCGGTGCGCTACACCGACGTCACCGCGCCGATCTACGCCGAGTGCACCGAGCTGGACGACGTCACCAAGATGCAGTACGTCGACCTCTACACCTGGCTGCGCGGCGACATCCTGGTCAAGGCGGACCGGATCTCGATGGCGCACTCGCTGGAGGTCCGGGTGCCGTTCCTGGACCGGGAGGTGTTCAACGTCGCCGCCGGCATCCCGGTCGACCTGAAGCTGCCGCCGCGCTCCGAGGCCACCAAGTACGCCATGCGCCAGGCGTTGCAGGGCGTCGTGCCGCCGGCCATCGTCAACCGCAAGAAGCTGGGCTTCCCGACCCCGACCCGGGTCTGGCTGCGCGGCGAGATGTACGAGTGGGCCCGGCACGTGCTGGCCACCTCCGGCGCCGGCGACCTGATCGACCTGTCGTACGCGATGCGCCTGCTCGACGAGCACAAGCGGGAGGAGGCCGACCACTCCCGCAAGGTGTGGACCGTGCTGATCTTCTGCGTCTGGCACGCGATCTTCGTGGCGAAGACGCTCGACCCGGGCATCCAGCGCAACCAGTCGGCGCTGCTCACCAAGCCGGTCGTGGGCAGCATGGTCCGCTGATCCAGGCGTGTCGAAGGGCCCCCGGCGCGCTGCCGGGGGCCCTTCGCTACCGCGGTGTCACCGACCGGTGCAGGTGACCGTGGGCAGGGTGTTCTGGCCCGAGACGTTCGCGGTGAAGCCGAACGTGGTGGTGCCCTCCGGCGCGACACTGCCGTTGTACGCGGCGTTGGTGACCGTCACCGACGACCCGCTTCCGCTCAGCGTGCCGTTCCACACCTGGTTGATGGTCTGGCCGCTGGGCCAGGTCCAGCTCGCGGTCCACCCGCTGTACGTGCGGGTGCTGTGGTTCATGATCATGACCTCGCCCTGGAAGCCGCCGCCCCAGGCGCTGACCACCTTGTAGACCGCCATGCAGTTGCCGGCCGGCATGGTCGGCGTCGGCGTGGGGCCGGTCGGCGTCGGCGTCGGGCTGGTGGGCGTCGGCGTCGGGTTGGTCGGGGTCGGGGTCGGGTTGGTCGGCGTCGGCGTCGGGTTGTTGCCCGAGCCGATGCCGGTCACCTCGCCGTTACCGCCGTCGAACGTCACGTCCGAGCAGCCGAAGAAGTTCTCCTGGCTGTCCGAGCGGACCCACCGCGAGTAGATGATGTGCCGGCCGCTCTTGTTGCTCGGCAGCGTGCCGTTGAAGTAGTAGTGCCCGTCGTTGGTGCCGACCGCGCCGCTCTGCGGCGGGTTGGTCACCTGCAGGAACGGCTGCTCCTCCAGGTCGCTCCAGGCCAGCGCCCGGGTCGGGCTCCAACTGTCCTTGGTCACGTAGAAGTAGAACGTGCCCGGGTGGTGCGCCCAGTTGCTGTAGCGGAACTCCATCGACCGCCCGGCCGTCAGGTGCGTGACCGGCCAGTCGTTGCGGGCCGCGTCGTAGCCGCTGAAGTTCGGGTTGCCGCCGCTGCACAGCTTGCCGTCGGGGATGAACCCGGTGGTCCGGCCGCCGGCGTCGGAGCGCAGCACGCTGAACCAGTTGTAGAGCGAGTTCGCCCCGTTCTGGGCGACCGCCTGGGAACAGGCCGGGTTGTTCGGCCGGATCTCACCGGTGCCGGTGAGGCCGTCCTTCCAACACAGGTAGGTGCGGGCGCCCGGCGTCATCGCCGCGCCGTGCGCGGCGGCCGGGTCGGGCCCGCTGGCCAGGGCGAACGCGCCCACGGCCAGGGTGAGGGCCGCGGTGACGAGCGCGGCCGTACGGGATCGGTGCACGGGGATCTCCTGACTCGCGGAGCGGCCCACCCTCGGCCCGCCCCGCTGCGACGAGCGGATGCGACGATCGCGGTGCCCGCGCCCGGCGGTCGGCGTGCGGCCGGGGCCGTCGGGGAACGCGCACTGCCTGCGGTCCGTGTCGCGGACCGCGGATGCCCCTCGCGTCGGCTCGACCCGGCGGCGCGGCAGCCCACCGCGCCCTCCCGTCAGCGCAATCCCATCACGTCCGACCGCCGCACGCAATAGCCACTGGTCGATGCGTCGGGGTTCCGTCGCGCCGGTTCCCGGCATGCGCCAGGATCGGGGGAGGACAACCGGGAGGAGCCAGCATGGGGTACGCGGTGGTGCTCGGCGAGGCGCTCGTCGACCTGCTCGACGCCGAGCACGACGGGGCGCCCGTCTACCGGCAGGCGGTCGGTGGCGGGCCGCTCAACGTGTCGGTGGCGATCGCCCGGCTCGGCGGGGCCGTGCAGTTCGTCGGGTCGCTCGGCGACGACGCGCTCGCCGGCCGGGTCCGCGCCTTCCTCACCGACGCCGGGGTGGGCGTGGCCGGGGCGGTGACCGTGCCGGCCCCGACCGCGCTGGCCGTGGCCACCTTCGCCGGCCCCGAGCCGGAGTTCCGCTTCTACGGCGAGCCGCGCTCGTACGCCCTGCTCGGCCCGGACGACCTCGACGTGGCCCTGGTCGAGGGCGCGGACGTGCTCTACTGCGGCTCGATCGTGCTGCTCGACCCGCCGGTGCTGGCCGCCGCGCGTCGGGCCTGGTCGATCGCCGGCGGGCTGCGCGTGTTCGACCCGAACGTGCGTCCGAGCCTGCTCACCGCGCCCGGCGCGCTGGACGGGCTGCGCGGGGTGGTCGCCGAGTTCGCCGCCGCGGCGCACCTGGTCAAGCTGAGCAGCGCGGACGCCCGGGTGCTCTACCCGGACGAGCCGGTCGAGGGCGTCGCCGCGTACCTGCGGGAACTGGGCGCGACCACCGTCGTGGTCACGCTCGGGGCAGACGGCGCGCTGGTCGCCGCCGCCGACGACGTGGTACGCGTGCCCGCGCCGACTGTCGACGCGGTGGACGCCACCGGCGCCGGTGACTCGGTGATGGGCGCGCTGGTGGCGGAGCTGCTCGCCGCCGGCGAGCCGGCCGACGCGCGCGGCTGGCAGGACCGCGTGGCGTTCGCCCTGCGGGTCGCCGCGCTGGTCTGCGAGTCCCCCGGCGGCGCCACCGCCATGCCCACCCGCGCCGCCGTCACCGCCCGCTTCGCGTGAAAGGCGGGGCCCCTTCTTAACGCATTCGGTATAGGAGGGGGCCCCTCTTAACAACGGCGTGGGGCGCGAGGCGGGCGGTCAGCGGGGGCGGGCGAGCGTGCGGACGGCCAGCAGGGCGAGCGCGGCGGCGCCGGTCAGGACCACGGCCATCGGGAGGGCGCTGCCCTCGCCACCGAGACCGACCAGGGGCGCGGCGAGCGCGCCGACCACCGACTGGATGCCGCCCATCAGCGCGGCGGCGGTGCCGGCGTGCCGGGCGTGCGCGTCCAGCGCCAGCGCGGTGCTGTTCGGCATCACCATGCCCAGCGAGCCGACGAACACGAACAGCGCCACCGCGGTGCCGGCGAGGCTGCCGGTGAGCGCGCCGGTCAGCACGCCGAGCGCGGCGACCAGGCTGACCGCGAGCGTGGTGACCAGCAGCCGGCGCGGGCTGAACCGGTCGAGCAGCCGGGCGTTCGCCTGCCCGGTGGCGATCAGCGCGAGCGAGTTGACGCCGAAGACCACGGCGAACCCGACCGCCGAGACGCCGAAGACGTCCTGGAACACGAACGACGACCCCGAGATGTACGCGAACAGGCCGGCGAACGTGAAGCCCTGGGTCAGCGCGTACCCGAGGTAGACCCGGTCGCCGGCCAGCGCCCGCATGGTCCGCGCGGTGGCGGCGAGGCCGCCGGTGCTGCGGCGCTCGGCCGGCAGCGTCTCCGGCAGGCGCAGCGCGACCGCCACGGCGAGCACCGCCCCGATGACGGCCAGGGTGAGGAAGACCGCCCGCCAGGAGCCGAACCGGAGCACCAGGCTGCCGACGCCCGGCGCGGCCACCGGCGCCACCCCGAAGACCAGGGTGAGCCGGGAGAAGTACTTCGCGGCGTCCCGACCGGCGTAGAGGTCACGGACGACCGCGCGGGCCACCACGATGCCCGTGCCGCCGGCCAGCCCCTGGGCGAACCGCGCGGCGGCCAGCAGCGGGGCGCTCGGCGCCGCGGCGCAGGCCAGCGCCAGCACGGCGTACGCGACGACGCCGACCAGGACCGGCCGGCGTCGCCCCCAGCGGTCGCTGAGCGGGCCGGTGACCAGTTGACCCAGCGCCAGGCCGATCAGGCAGGTGGTCAACGAGAGTTGGATGCCGGCCTGGTCGGCGTCGAGTTCGCGGGTCATCGCCGGGAACGCCGGGAGGTACATGTCCAGCGAGAGCGGGCCGATCGCGGTGAGCGTGCCGAGCAGCACCAGCAGGCTCACGCCGCCGCCCCGTCCGGCGGGTCGGTCGACGGGTGGACGCGCGGCGGGCCGCACGGTCTGGTGCACGAGAGGTCCCCCTGGATCCGGTGGTCCGGGTTACCTTATCTCTGTAGTCAGAACTGTTGCGATGTGAAGCAGGTGACTCGGTGACGGGCGACGAGGAGATCGCGCGGTTCGGCGCGGGGCTGGGGGAGCTGCACCGGCTGCTGCGCCGCCGGACCGTCGCCCGCGCCGACCGGGAGCCGCTGCCCGAGGCGCAGGTGGAGGTGCTCCTGCTGGTCCGGGCCACGCCGGGGATCAGCGGCAAGGAGGTGGCCCGGCGGCTCGGCACCGCGCCGAACACGGTCAGCACACTGGTCCGCGACCTCACCGACGCCGGGCTGCTGGTCCGCGACCGCGACCCCGCCGACCGCCGGGTTGTCCGGCTGGGCCTCACCGAGGCCGCCCGCCGACGGATGGCCGACCACGAGGTCCACCGCGCCGCGCTGCTCGCCGAGGCGCTCGCCGAGCTGGACCCGGTGGCCCGGACCGCCGTGCTGGCCGCCGCCCCGCACCTCGACGCGCTGCTCACCGCGCTGCGCGCCCGCCCCTGACCGGGGCCGGGCACCGGGGACCGGTGGACCGGCTCCGGCCGTGCCGTCGAGCTCGACCAGGCCGGCCCGGGCGGCGATCAGGCCGTGCCGTCGAGTTCGACATGGTCGCGCCGGGCGGCGATCAGGCCGCGCCGTCGAGTTCGACGTGGTCGCGCCGGGCGGCGATCAGGCCGCGCCGTCGAGTTCGGCGTAGCCGCGCCGGGCCGCGATCAGGCCGGGCCGGGCGCCGAACGGCGACTCCGCCGCCACCCGCTCCGGCGGGGCGCTGCCGGTGTGACCGGCCCGGATCAGCCACGCCTGCCGGGCGAGCTGGGCGTGCTGCTCGCGGACGAACGCCACGTCGACCGGCTCGCCGTGGCCTGGCACCACCACGGTGGCCGGCGTGGTCAGCCGCAGCAGGTCGGCCACCGCGTCCGGCCACTGCAACGGGTACGACTCCTCGAACGCCGGCGGCCCGCTCTGCTCCACCAGGTCGCCCGCCACCAGCACGTCCGCGTCCGGCACGTGCACCACCAGGTCGGCGTCGGTGTGCCCGTGCCCGGGATGGCGCAGCACCACCCGGCGCCCGCCGACGTCCAGCACCGTCTCCTCGCGGACCTCGTGCGTCGGCGTCCGCAGCTCGGTGCGCGCCAGCTCCTCGGCCAACGCCGGCTGCTCGGCGCGCATCTCCTCGTACGCCGCCCGGCGCAGCGCGTCGGGCTGGTCGCGCAACGCCGCGACGGCCTGGGCGTGCGCGTACACCTCGGTGCCCGGCTCGGCGGCCAGCGTGGCGTTGCCGAAGCAGTGGTCGAAGTGGTGATGGGTGTTGACGATCACCCACGGGTGCGGCGTCACCGCCCGGGCGGCCGACGCCAGCTCCCGCGCCTGCCCGGCGGTGGAGAGCGTGTCCACCAGCAGCGCGGCGCCGTCGCCGACCACCAGCACCACGTTGACCCGCAGCAGCGGCTCGCGCAGCAGGTGCACACCGGCGGCGATCTCGGTGAAGCGGACGGTCACGGCGTGCGCCCGGCCCGCTCGACGAAGCGCCGCCGGTCGACGAGCGCCCGCTCCACCCGCCCCTGCGCGGCCACCGCGGGCCCGTCCGTGACGGTCACCTCGAAGACCAGCCGGCGGCCGTCCACCTTCACCAGCTCGGCGTGCGCGGACACGGTCCGCCCGACCGGGGTGGCCGTCCGGTGCTCCAGCTCGACCCGGACGCCGACCGTGGTCGACCCGGCCGGCAGCCGGGGCGCGACGGCCGCCACGGTCGCCGCCTCGGCCAGCGCCACCACCCGGGGCGTGCCGAGCACCGGCACGTCTCCCGAACCCACCGCCTCGGCGGTGTCCGCGTCCGTGACGGTCAGCTCGACGCGGGCGGTCAGGCCCGGTGCGAAGGGCGACTCCGACTGCTCCTGCATGCGGCCGAGCCTAGTGCAGCGCGGTCCGAGTCGTACCGCGTCCGGGTGGCCGCCCGGGCCGTTCCCCGGACGGTCGGCGTCGGCCGGCCGGACGCCCGCCGTTAACCTTGTCGGCGATGGCCGTGCTGACAGATCCCCCGCCCCCCGCCCCCGCCGGACCGACCGCGTCCCCCGACGGCGGGCGCCGTCGCGTGATCGCGATGGCTGTCTGGAGCGTCGCCTTCGTCGCCACCTGGCTCGCCATCGGCCTGCCCACCGACCCGGCGTACGCGTTCCTGTGGATCTGGGCCGGCACCGTCGCGTGGAACTCGAACCGCCCGTGGCGCAGCCACCTGCGCTTCGCCCGGGACTGGATCCCGGTGGTGCTGCTGCTCGCCGCGTACAACCTGTCCCGCGGGTTCGCCGACAACGGCGCGACCCCGCACGCCATGGAGCTGATCGTCGCCGACCGGTTCCTGACCGGATGGGCCACCGGCGGTGAGGTGCCGACCGTCTGGCTCCAGCAGCGCCTCTACGACCCGAGCCAGGTGCGCTGGTGGGACGTGCTGGTGAGCTGGATCTACTTCTCGCACTTCGTGGCCACGCTGGCCGCCGCCGCGGTGCTCTGGATACGCAACCGGCAGCGCTGGATCGGGTATATGGCCCGGTGGGGCTTCCTGTGCGCGGCCGGGCTGGTCACCTACTTTGTCTACCCGGCCGCCCCGCCGTGGTGGGCGGCCCAGAACGGGCTGCTGACCGAGGTGGCCCGGATCTCCACCCGGGGCTGGAAGGAGATCGGCATGCACGGCGCGGGCAACCTGCTCAACGCCGGGCAGATCGCCTCCAACCCGGTGGCCGCCATGCCGTCGCTGCACACCGCGTTCGCGCTGTTCGTGGTGCTGTTCTTCCTCCGCTCGGTGCGCAAGCGGTGGTGGCCGCTGCTGCTGGCGTACCCGCTGGCCATGACGTTCACGCTGATGTACAGCGGCGAGCACTACCTGATCGACGTGCTGGTCGGCTGGGCGTACGTGGGGATGACGTTCCTCGTGGTCGGCCTGGCCGAGCGCTGGTGGCGGGCCCGACGGGCCCGCCGGGACCCGACGCCGGCCGCCGTGACCGGCGTCACCGCGCCGGCCGCCGGCCCGGACACCACGCTCGCCGCCGACCAGGACGCGGTGCCCGCCGACCGCCGCTGACCGGCCCCGGGCGGCGCCGGGTCAGCGGCTCCGGTCGGCCGCCCGCGCGGCCTGCGCCCGCGCGGTCAGCTCCGCGGCCAGCTCCCACGCGTCGGCCAAGTCCCGGTCGACCGCCGCCGCGCCCGCCCCACCGGCGGTGTCCGCGTGCACGGTGGCCAGCCGCAGCCGCCGCTGCGCCGGCCCCTGGGTGACCCGCACGCTCTGGATCCGGGCGTACGGCACCAGCGTCACCGAGCGCGTCAGCAACCCGGACCGGGCCACGAAGACCCGCTCGTCGAGCCCGACGCCGACCACCGCCCGACTCAGCGGGCGCAGCCAGCGGGCCCGGCGCGGCGGCGGCGTGCCCGGCAGCGCGTCCAGCCGTACGCCGGGCAGCACCTCCGCCACCACCCGCTCGCCGGTGCCGGCGTCGCCGACCGGCAGCAGCCGGTCCGGGCGGTTCCGGTCGTCCGGCTCGCCGGCCGAGTAGCCGGCCACCTCCAGCCGCAGCCGCAACCAGCCCTTCATCCGCCAGAGCAGCGGCCAGGTCACCCCGACGGTCTGCACCCGGTGCAGCGGCACGGTCTGCACCCGCGTCTCCAGCAGCCCGTTGTGCACCCGCAGCGTGTCGCCGTCGGCGTCCAACCGGAAGCTCCAGTCGTCGAGCACCCGGCGGACCGGTTGCAGCAGCACGCCGGCCATCGCGGTCAGCGTGCTGGCCACCGCGATGAACGACCAGGAACCCTCGGACAGGAACTGCGCCACCACGAACGCCACACCGAACGGCAGCAGGAACGCCTGCGGCGTGAGCAACTGGCTGACCAGCAGATCCTGATTGCGTACGGCGTGCAGCCGCCGGCCGGCCGGGGCGGGCGTGGGTGGCGCGCCGACCGTGGCCGGCGCGGACGCCGGGGCGCGGCCGGCCACGGCGAGCAGCCGCTGGCGCAGCGCGGCGGCCTCGGCCACCCCGAGGTACGCCAGCGGCGCCTCGGTCTTGCCTCCGCCGACCACCTCCAGCCGCAGCTCCGCCAGCCCGGTGAGCTGGGCCAGCAGCGGCCGGACCACCTCCACCGCCTGCAACCGCTCCAGCGGGATGGCCCGGGTACGCCGCCACAGCAGCCCCTCGTACACCCGCAGCTCCCGGCCGACCACGTGGTAACCGGTGTTCCACCAGCTCACCACGGACAGCACGGTGGCGCCGAGGACGAAGACCGCGACCAGCACGGCGAACCAGCCGAACCCGACCCGGGACAGGGTCGACCAGGAGAGCCCGGCGATCACCACGACCAGCGACTTCGCGCCGTGCAGCGCGGGACTCAACGGGTGCAGCCGCTGTCGCGGCTCCGTCTCGCCCGCCGGCCCCCACGGCGCCGGCACCCACGCTCCGGGAGGCGGCGGCACCGGCTGCGGACCCGGGCCGGCCCACGGACCCGGGCCGGGCGGTGGGGCATGGTCGGGCGGTGGGGCATGGTCGGGCGGTGGACCGTGGCCCGGCGGTGGCGGCCACGACTGCCCGTTCGTCACGGCTCGCTCCTCGCGCTCGCGGTGCCGTCCTTCGTTCGCGGCTGCGGGGCTCGCAGGACCGGCTCGCTCCTCGCGCTCACAGGCCCTCCGCCCGGTCCTCGCCCAGCGCGGTGAGCCGGTCGCGCAGCCGCGACGCCTCGGCCGGCCGCAGGCCGGGCACCCGGGCGTCGCTGGCCGCCGCGGCGGTGTGCAACTGCACGGTGGCCAGGTCGAAGGCGCGCTCCAGCGGACCGGCGCTCACGTCGACGAACTGCATCCGCGAATACGGGACGATGGAGAGCCGCCGCACCAGCAGGCCGTGGCGCACCAGCAGGTCGTCGGCGCGCTCGGCGTACCCCCAGGCCCGCACCGCGCGCACGATGGTGACCACCCGCCACGCGGACAGCAGAAGCGCCACCGCGACGGCGGCGCCCAGCAGCCAGTGCCCGGAGAGCGCCCAGGCCGTGCCGAGCACCACGAGCGCCACGGCGAGACCGATGCCGAGCCGGATCAGCTCCACCCAGATCAGGTCGCGGGAGATCGGCTGCCAGCGGACCGTGTCCGGCCAGGGCTCCAACGGGCCGGGCGGGGACGCCGGCCGGCCGGCGTGGCCGTCGGCGCTCACCGGGGGGAACCGCCGCGTCCGCCGGCGGCGCGGAATCCGATCGTCTGCGCGCTCACGCTTCGAGCGTAGGCGATCCGGGCAGCGGCACCACCTCGCGCAGGAAGCCGCGCGCGTCGAGGAAGTCACCAAGCGAGGCGCGGTGCGCCGGGCAGGCCAGCCAGGTCTTGCGCCGGTCGGGCGTGTGCAGGCGGGGGTTACGCCAGCGCAACTGGAACACCGCGGGGGCGCGACACCCCCGCGCCGAGCAGATCGGCGCGTCGTCAGGGTGGGGAGTGGTCACCGGGGCGAGTCTAGAGCCGCACACCGGGGAGTTTTAGCGCCGGGCGGCCACGGGGGGAGCCGCCCGGCGACGGGGTGAATCGTACACGCGCCGGACCCCTTGTTGTCCACCCGTGTTCAGCGTTTTCCACCGGACTCCGACGGCGTGGCGAAAATCGTGCCTCTCCCACCCTCGGCTCTCAGCAAGGCATGACAGTCTTGACACGCACCACGCCGCGACGACTACCCAGCTGTGGAGGACCGGTGGCCCAGCCGACCACGCCCGACGTGCCGAACCCGACCGAGGCGACGCCGGACCCGCCGCCCCCGGCCGTCACCACCCCGGCGCAGGACGCCACGCTGCTGGAACGTGCGCTGTTCGAGATCAAACGGGTGATCGTCGGGCAGGACCGGATGGTCGAGCGGATGTTCGTCGCGCTGCTGGCCCGGGGGCACTGCCTGCTGGAGGGGGTGCCCGGGGTGGCCAAGACGCTCGCCGTGGAGACGCTCGCCCGGGTCGTCGGCGGGTCCTTCGCCCGCGTCCAGTTCACCCCCGACCTGGTGCCCGCCGACATCATGGGCACCCGGATCTACCGGCAGTCCAGCGAGAAGTTCGACGTCGAGCTGGGCCCGGTCTTCGTCAACTTCCTGCTCGCCGACGAGATCAACCGGGCGCCGGCGAAGGTGCAGTCGGCGCTGCTCGAGGTGATGAGCGAGCGGCAGGTCTCCATCGGCGGTGAGTCGCACCGGGTGCCCGACCCGTTCCTGGTGATGGCCACCCAGAACCCGATCGAGCAGGAGGGCGTCTACCCGCTGCCGGAGGCGCAGCGGGACCGGTTCCTGATGAAGATCGTGGTGGGCTACCCGACCGACGCCGAGGAGCGGGAGATCGTCTACCGGATGGGCGTGGCCCCGCCCGAGCCGGCCCGGGTGTTCGACACCCCCGACCTGATCGCGCTCCAGCGCAAGGCCGACCAGGTCTTCGTGCACAACGCGCTCGTCGACTACGCGGTCCGGCTGGTGCTCGCCACCCGCGCCCCGGCCGAGCACGGGATGCCCGACGTGGCCCAGCTCATCCAGTACGGCGCCAGCCCGCGCGCCTCGCTCGGCCTGGTCCGGGCCACCCGCGCGCTGGCGCTGCTGCGCGGCCGGGACTACGCGCTGCCGCAGGACGTGCAGGACATCGCGCCGGACATCCTGCGCCACCGGCTGGTGCTCAGCTACGACGCGCTCGCCGACGACGTGCCGGCCGACCACATCGTGCACCGGGTGATGTCGACCATCCCGCTGCCCGCGGTGGCGCCCCGTCAGCAGGCCACACCACCGCCACCGGCCGTGCCGCACAACGGGTGGCCCGGGCAGCGCCCGTGACGCCGCCCACCCGGCTGCCGGCCGCCGGCGAGCGCTCCGGCGCCGTGCTGGCCCGGCTCCAGCTCATGGTCACCCGCAAGCTGGACGGGCTGCTCCAGGGCGACTACGCCGGCCTGCTGCCCGGCCCGGGCAGCGAGGCGGGGGAGTCCCGGGAGTACCGGCCCGGCGACGACGTGCGCCGGATGGACTGGCCGGTGACCGCCCGCACCACCATGCCGCACGTGCGGCGTACGGTGGCCGACCGCGAGCTGGAGACGTGGCTGGCGGTCGACCTCTCCGCCAGCCTCGACTTCGGCACCGGGCGGTGGCTCAAGCGGGACGTGGCGGTCGCCGCGGTGGCCGCGCTGGCCCACCTCACCGTGCGCGGCGGCAACCGGATCGGCGCGGTGGTCGGCACCGGCGCGACCACCGGTGCGCCGGGGACGCTGCTGCGGCTGCCCGCCCGGGGCGGACGCAAGGAGGCGCAGGGGCTGCTGCGCGCCGTCGCCGGCACCGAGATCCGCCCCGGGCGCAGCGACCTCGGCGCGCTGGTGGACGCGCTCAACCGGCCGCCCCGCCGGCGTGGCGTGGCGGTGGTGATCTCCGACTTCCTGTCGCCGCCGGCGCAGTGGGGCCGGCCGCTGCGTAAGCTGCGGGTCCGCCACGACGTGCTGGCCGTCGAGGTGGTCGACCCGCGGGAACTCGAACTGCCCGACGTGGGGGTGCTGCCGGTGGTCGATCCGGAGACCGGGGAGCTGCACGAGGTGCAGACCGCCGATCCGGGACTGCGCCGCCGGTACGCCGAGGCGGCGGCCGCCCAGCGCGGGGCGATCGCCGCCGAGATGCGCGCCGCCGGCGCGGCCCACCTGCGCCTGCGTACCGACCGAGACTGGCTGCTGGACATGGTGCGTTTCGTCGCCGCGCAGCGGCACGCCCGTACCCGAGGGACGACCCGATGATCCGTTTTCTGCAACCGTGGTGGCTGCTGGCCGTGCTGCCGGTGCTGGCGCTCGCCGCCGCGTACGTCTGGCGGCAGTTGCACCGCCGGCAGTACGCGCTGCGTTTCACCACCGTCGACCTGCTGCGTACCGTCGCGCCCAAGGGGCTCGGCTGGCGGCGACACGCGGCGGCGACCGCGTTCCTGCTCTGCCTGCTGGTGCTGGCCACCGGGCTGGCCCGACCGGCGATCGACACCCGGGAGCCGCTGGAACGGGCGACCGTGATGCTCGCCATCGACGTGTCGCTGTCCATGCAGGCCGACGACGTGGCGCCGAACCGGCTGGAGGCCGCGCAGGAGGCGGCCAAGCAGTTCGTCGGCGAGTTGCCGGAGAGCTACAACCTGGGGCTGGTGTCGTTCGCCAAGTCGGCGAACGTGCTGGTGCCGCCCACCAAGGACCGGGGCGCGGTGACCACCGCCATCGACGGGCTGGTGCTGGCCGAGGCGACCGCCACCGGGGAAGCGGTGTTCACCTGCCTGGAGGCGATCCGGTCGGTGCCGGCCGACGGCGCCGCCGGCATCCCGCCGGCCCGGATCGTGCTGCTCTCCGACGGTTACCGCACGTCGGGCCGCTCGGTGGAGGAGGCGGCCGCGGCGGCGCAGGCGGCCAACGTGCCGGTCTCCACCATCGCGTTCGGCACCGACTCGGGCCAGGTGGACATCGGCGGTCAGCTCCAGCGGGTGCCGGTGGACCGCAGCGCGTTGTCCCAGCTCGCGGAGACCACCCAGGGCTTCTTCTACGAGGCCGCCTCGGTGAGCGAGCTGAAGCAGGTCTACCAGGACATGGGCAGCTCGATCGGCTACCGCACCGAGCCGCGCGAGGTCACCCAGTGGTACGCGGGGGTCGCGTTGCTGCTGGCGCTCTGCGCCGGCGCGCTGAGTCTGCTGTGGACGTCCCGCCTGATCTGAGCCGGGGCGGGCCGGCGGTGGTCAGTGACCGCCGCCGGCCAACACGAAGAGGACCGCCACCCAGACGGCGGCGAGGGTGAAACCCAGCGGTGCGGCGTAACGGCTCATGGTTGTGCTCCGTGGCGACTTCGGCCCGGTGAGGCGGGCCGTGCGGGGGACCGGGGGACACACACGAAGTCGTGACCGGGTGCTCCGCCGCGCGGCAGGGCCACCCCCGGCGGTGGACGCCGGAGAGCGGGTGCGGTGCGGAGGGCGGGAAGCGGGTCAGCCGCGTCGACCGAGCCGTGGCTCAGCGGGGCTGACGGTGGGCCCGGCCACGACTGGGAGGATCGCTATCTCGCACAGCGATCACCTCCTGCGGTCGGCGGAGCCCGGAGCGCGGGCGCAGACCGGCCCGCAGACAGTGATCAGCGTACACCGGGGGTGGCGGTGTCGCGCGCCGGGCCGGGCGGGAGGACACGGCCCGGCCGCTGAGCTGGGCGGGTTAGCGCTTACCTGTCGGTAACCCCTAGGCTCGCCACCGACCGAGAGATCAGACCGAGCTTCAGGGGGACCCGTGGCCCGTACCGTGCTGGTGACCGGCGGAAACCGCGGCATCGGTCTGGCCATCGCGCAGGCATTCGCCAAGCAGGGTGACCGGGTGGCGGTGACCCACCGGAGCGGGGACGCGCCGGAGGGGCTGTTCGGGGTGCGGTGCGACGTGACCGACGCCGAGTCGGTGGACGCCGCGTTCGCCGCGGTGGAGGCCGAGCTGGGCCCGGTGGAGGTGCTCGTCGCCAACGCCGGCATCACCGACGACACGCTGATCATGCGGATGTCCGACGAGCAGTTCACCCGCGTGCTCGACACCAATCTGGCCGGCTCCTTCCGGGTCGCCAAGCGGGCCTCGACGAAGATGCTCCGGGCCAAGTGGGGCCGGATGATCTTCATCTCCTCGGTGGTCGGCCTCTACGGCGGCGCCGGCCAGGTCAACTACGCCGCGAGCAAGGCCGGCCTGGTCGGGGTGGCCCGCTCGATCACCCGTGAGCTGGGCGGGCGCAACATCACCGCGAACGTGGTGGCGCCCGGCTTCATCGACACCGACATGACCGCGGCGCTGCCCGAGGAGCGCCGCACCGAATACCGCAAGGCCATCCCGGCCGGCCGGTTCGCCCAGCCGGCGGAGGTGGCCGACGTGGTCACCTGGCTGGCCTCGGACGCGGCCGGGTACATCTCCGGCGCCGTCATCCCGGTCGACGGCGGCCTGGGCATGGGTCACTGACTGACGAGAGCACGGAGGAAATGCGCATGTCCGGACTCCTGGCCGGTAAGCGGCTGCTGGTCACCGGCGTCATCACCGACGCCTCGATCGCGTTCTCCGTGGCGAAGCTCGCCCAGGAGAACGGCGCCCAGGTCGTGCTCACCGGCTTCGGCCGCCTCTCCCTGGTGGAGCGGATCGCCAAGCGGCTGCCCGAGCCGGCGCCGGTGATCGAGCTGGACGTCAGCAACGACGAGCACCTGGCCGGGCTGGCCGACAAGGTGCGCGAGCACGTCGACGGCCTGGACGGGGTGGTGCACTCGATCGGGTTCGCGCCGCAGAGCTGCCTCGGCGGCGGGTTCCTCGACGCGCCGTGGGCCGACGTGGCGACCGCGTTGCAGGTCTCCACGTTCTCCTACAAGTCCCTCGCCATGGCGGCGTTGCCGCTGATGTCCGCCGGCGGCGCGGTGGTCGGCCTCACCTTCGACGCCACCAAGGCCTGGCCGGTCTACGACTGGATGGGCGTGGCCAAGGCCGGGCTGGAGTCCGCCTCCCGCTACCTGGCGTTGCACCTGGGCAAGCAGGGCATCCGCAGCAACCTGGTGGCCGCCGGCCCGCTGCGCACCATGGCCGCCAAGTCGATCCCCGGGTTCAGCCAGTTCGAGGAAGCCTGGTCCGAGCGCGCGCCGCTGGGCTGGGACCTGTCCGACTCCGAGCCGGCCGCCCGGGCCTGCCTGGCGTTGCTGTCCGACTGGTTCCCGGCCACCACCGGCGAGATCGTGCACGTCGACGGCGGCTACCACGCCCTCGGCGCCTGAGGTGTGAGGCGGGGCCCCTTCTTAACGCATTCTGCATAAGAAGGGGCCCCGCCTCACACCCGTTACCGCGCTGAGCAGGGGGCGTCGCACGCGCGTCACGGCGGGCGGGGAAGAATGGGGCCATGGCGTACGACGCGTTGGTGCTGGTCTCCTTCGGTGGCCCGGAGCGGCCCGAGGACGTGCTTCCCTTCCTCCAGAACGTGACCCGCGGCCGGGGGGTGCCGCCGGAGCGGCTGGCCGAGGTCGCCGAGCACTACCTGCACTTCGGTGGCGTGTCCCCGATCAACCAGCAGTGCCGCGACCTGCTGGCGGCGATCCGGGCGGACTTCGCCGCCAACGGCGTCGACCTGCCGGTCTACTGGGGCAACCGCAACTGGGACCCGATGCTCGCCGACACGGTGGCGCAGATGCGCGACGACGGGATCACCCGCGCGCTGGCGTTCGTCACCAGCGCCTACGGCGGCTACTCCTCCTGCCGGCAGTACCAGGAGGACATCGCGTCGGCGCGGGCCGCGGTCGGTGCGGACGCGCCGCTGATCGAGAAGCTGCGCCAGTTCTGGGACCATCCGGGCTTCGTCGAGCCGCACGTCGACGCGGTCCGCGCCGCGCTGGCCCAGCTCGACCCGGCCCGGCGGGACAGCACCCGGCTGGTGTTCACCGCGCACTCGATCCCGGCCTCGGCGGCCGCCACCGCCGGCCCGCACGGCGGCCGGTACACCGCCCAGATGGAAGAAACCGCCCGGCTGGTGCACGCCGCCGCCGCGCCGGACCTGCCGTACGACCTGGTCTGGCAGAGCCGGTCCGGCCCGCCGCAGGTGCCGTGGCTGGAGCCGGACGTCAACGACCACCTGACCAGCCTGGCCGAGCAGGGCGTGACCGGTGTGGTGGTGAGCCCGATCGGGTTCGTCTCCGACCACCTGGAGGTGGTCTGGGACCTGGACACCGAGGCGCTGGAGACGGCCAAGCAGCTCGGCCTGGACTTCGTCCGCGCCGGCACCCCGGGCACCGACCCGCGCTTCGTGGCGATGGTCCGGGAGCTGGTCCTGGAGCGCACCGCCCCGGACGGGGAGCGGCTGCGCCGCCGGCTCGGCGAGTTGCCGGCCTGGGACACCTGCCCGGCGCTGTGCTGTGTGCCCGCGGCCCGCCGGCCCTGAGCCCGACCGACCACCGACACACCCCTGGGGACGACACGATGCATGACCGCAAGCCGGTGCAGAGCTGGCTCACCGACATGGACGGCGTGCTGGTGCACGAGGGGCAGCCGGTGCCCGGCGCCCCGGAGTTCGTCCAGAAGCTGCGCGCCTCGGGCAAGCCGTTCCTGGTGCTGACGAACAACTCCATCTACACCCCGCGCGACCTCCAGGCCCGGCTGGCCCGGATGGGGCTGGACGTGCCGGAGGAGGCGATCTGGTCGTCCGCGCTGGCCACCGCCCAGTTCCTGGCCGACCAGCGGCCGGGCGGGACCGCGTACGTGATCGGTGAGGCCGGCCTGACCACGGCGTTGCACGCGGTGGGGTACGTGCTCAGCGACTTCGCCCCGGACTACGTGGTGCTGGGGGAGACCCGCACCTACAGCTTCGAGGCGATCACCAAGGCGATCCGGCTGATCGACGACGGCGCGCGGTTCATCTGCACCAACCCGGACGCCACCGGCCCGTCGGTCGAGGGCGCCCTGCCGGCGGCCGGCTCGGTGGCCGCGATGATCTCCAAGGCGACCGGCGTGGAGCCCTACTTCGTCGGCAAACCCAACCCGATGATGATGCGTTCCGCGTTGAACACCATCGACGCCCACTCGGAGTCCACCGCGATGATCGGGGACCGGATGGACACCGACATCCTGTGCGGGCTGGAGGCCGGGCTGGAGACGATCCTGGTGCTCACCGGCATCAGCACCCGGGCCGAGGCCGAGCGGTACCCGTACCGGCCGTCCCGGATCGTCGACTCGGTGGCCGACCTGATCGACGAGCTCTGAGCCGGCGGGCCTAGAGCCGCAGCGGGGCGTTGCAGGCGGCGACAAGCGCCTGCCGGCAGGCGGTGGTCAGCGGTCGGAGCGCCGCGTCCCGCTGCTGCGCCTCGTGGGTGTTCACCGCCCCGCCCGGGGCGCTCTCGCCGGCCAGGGCGAGCACCCGGTCCAGCACGGCGGCACGGGCGAACAACCGGCGGGACCGTGGGTCGAAGCCGGGTGGCAGGTCGGTGGTGCCGTCGGGGCGACGCAGTGCGGCGAGCGCGCCGGCCAGCTCGGGCCGCCACTGGGCGACGTCCAGCCGGGTCAGGGCCGCGGTCGTCTCGGCCAGCGCGGTGGCCAGTTCGGCTTCGGCCTCCGCCGCGCCCGGCGCGGTCAGGGACGCCTTCGGCGCGTCCGGCGGCAGCGCGTGGACCCGCCACAGCACCGTCTCCCAGGTCATCCCGGAGCCGGAGGTGTGCGTGCGGACCTCCGGCACCAGCCCGAGCCCGCTGGCCACCACCGCCTCGCCGGCCAGCAGCGCCGCCCCGGCGAACGCGCCGGGCCCGGGCAGCCCGCGCGGGTCGCCCGGTGCGGGCAGGACCAGGCGGATCTCGTCCGGGGAGTGCTTGGCCAGGCTGGGCAGCGCCTCCCGCAGCGACACGTCGGTCCAGGTGCCGGGCGCGTCCGCGACGAGGTGCTCCTCGTCGCCGGCGATGGCGTCGGCGACCTCGTCGAACGGCACCAGGCCGGCGCGCCAGGCGCGTACCCAGGCGACGAACCGGCTTGACCGGCGCGCAGCCAGCGTGGCCGCGCCCGTTGCGGGGGAGGACATGCGGAAAGGGTACGTGGTGGCCGCCGCCGCTGTCTCGGCTGCCGCACGGGTGGCGTGGCCTGCCCCCAACTACCCCGTTCGCACCGTTTCGTATGCCCTCGGGCGGTGCCCGGACCGGCGCGTCGGCGGGCGAGCCGCAGGCCCGGTGACTAGCGTGATCGTCATGGCGGGGCGATACGACGGGGACGTGCTGGCGGGCGACTGGCGGAGGCGGAAGGTGACCCCCGAGGTCGACGCCGAGCCCGACCTGGTGGTCGAGGACGCCGACTCCGGGTTCTGCGGCGCGGTGGTCGGTTTCGACTCGGGCGCCGTGGTGCTGGAGGACCGGCACGGTCGGCGGCGCAACTTCCCGCTGCTGCCCGCCGCGTTCCTGCTCGACGGCCGGCCGGTCACGCTGCGCCGCCCGGCCCGCGCCCCGGTCCCGGCCGCCCGGCGGCGGACCGCCTCCGGCTCGGTCGCCGTGGACGGCGTACGGGCGCAGGTCGCCAAGGCCAGCCGGATCTGGGTGGAGGGTGTGCACGACGCCGCGCTCGTCGAGCGGATCTGGGGCGACGACCTGCGGATCGAGGGCGTGGTGGTGGAGCCGCTCGACGGCATCGACGCGCTCGCCGACGAGGTGCGCGCGTTCGCGCCCGGACCGGGCCGCCGGCTCGGGGTGCTTGTCGACCACCTCGTCCCCGGTTCGAAGGAGAGCCGGATCGTGGCCCGGGTGACCTCGCCCCACGTGCTGGTCACCGGTCACCCCTACGTGGACGTGTGGCAGGCGGTGCGACCGGCGGCGCTGGGCATCGCGGCGTGGCCGGTGGTGCCGCCCGGGCAGCCCTGGAAGGAGGGCGTCTGCGCCGCGCTCGGGGTGGCCGAGCCGGCCGACATGTGGCGGCACATCCTGTCCCGGGTGGACAGTTTCGCGGACGTGGAGACGCCGTTGATCAACGCGATGGAGCGGTTGATCGATTTCGTCACCTTGCCTGGGTGAGTGGTTGCGGTCGGGGCCGGGGGCGACCGTGCCCGGCTCCGGGCGGTCAGGCTCTGTCTCTTATACACATCTCGCAG
>NZ_JBNCLA010000008.1:38344-186902 GCF_049841835.1 Micromonospora sp. DT227
GGGCGGGGGGCGCCGGTGCCGGGCGCGGGGCGGTCAGGCTTGATCCCTGCGCCGGTCACGGTCGCCCCCGGCCCGTCGGGTGCCGTGTCCGCGGCTCGGTTCCGCAGTCGTGGGTGAGGTCTTGCGGGGCGCTACGAAGTTGATGGCGTGGACGGGTCGGGGGGTGAGTCGTCCATGTACTCAAGTTGGTAGGCGCCCCGGGTCAGGGGGCCTGGTCGGGGGAGCGGGTCAGGACGAAGGTGGCGATGTCGAGTGCGACCGCCTCGCCGGAGTCGTCGCGGACGACGGTGAGGACCTCCCCGTCCTGCGGGCCGGACCGGCCCCGCCAGCGGTCCGGCCCCTGCGGGGTGAAGCGGAGCGGCGGGCCGCCCATCGGCCCACCCACCAGGTCACCGGCCGGATCGGCGCGGAACTCGTACTCGACGCCCATCCACCACCAGCGGCCGGTCAACTCGGCCGCGTCGGCGGCGGGGGGAGCGGCCGGACGCCACGGGGCGGGCGCGGGCGGCTCGGCGTCCAGCACCCGGGTGAGCACGTCGCGGGCCATCCCCACGACGTGGTGCCCGCGCAGCCCGTACGCGTTGGCGAAGTCCACCACCGCGGTCCGGGTGGGGCGGTGCACCACCAGGCCGGCGACGAAGCCGGGCATCGACCCGCCGTGGCCCACGTACACCCGGTCGCCGACCCGGTAGAGCTCCACACCGAGGCCGTGGCCGCCGGTCCACGAGTCCAGGTCGCTGATCGCCACCGGGACGCACATCTCGGTCAGCGTGGCCGGGTCGAGCAGCGCCGGGTCCGGGTCGGCGAGGAACGCCGCCCAGCGGGCCAGGTCCTCGACCGTCGACCAGAGCTGCCCGGCCGGCGCCATCGCCCCGGTGTCGGTCAGCGGCTCCTCCCGCAGCGTCTGGTGCCACGGGTGCACGACGAAGCCGCGGGCGTACGGCTCGGTCGGCAGCACGGTGGTGCGGCGCATGCCGAGCGGCGTCAGCAGCCGCTCGGTCAGCAACGCGCGCCACGGGGTGCCGGTGATCCGTTCCAGCGCGCCGCCGAGCAGCCCGTACGCCAGGTTGGAGTAGTGGTAGACCCGGTGCGGCGGGTAGGCGATCTTGTCCGGGGTCAGCCCGGCGAGCAGCGTGTCCAGGTCGGTGCCGTCGGCGCGTTCCCACCATCCGCCGTCCGGCTCGCGTTGCAGCCCGCTGGCGTGCCCGAGCAGCTGGCGCACGGTGAGCGCGCCGACCGGGGTGCCGGGCAGGTGCTTGTCGAGCGGGTCGTCGAGGGTCAGCCGCCCGGCGTCGCGCTGCTGCATCACCAGCACGGCGGTCATGGTCTTGGTGATCGAGCCGATCCGGTACTGCGTGTCGACGTGGGGGCGGGGCTGTTCGCCGGCGACCGACACGTGTGCCAGCTCGCCGTCGCGGACCACCCCGAGGGCGACCGACGGTCCGCGTCCGTCCGCCTGGGCGTGGGCGACCAGCAGGTCCACCTGGCGTGCGGTCTCGGGCAGCAGAGCCATCTCGTCCTCCTCGTCGCCGTCCGGCCCGGCCAGCCTAGCGATCATGACAGTTCGATGACACGTGCTCCGACGTGTCACGATTGGCCACGTGGACGCCGTGTTCTGGATCGTTCTGGGTGTGGTACTGGCGGTCGCCGAGATCTTCACGACGACGCTCTTCCTGATCATGTTCGGGGTCGGGGCGTTCGCCGCGGCCGGCGCCGCCGCGCTCGGCGCGCCGGTGGCGCTCCAGGCGGTGATCTTCGCGGTGGTGTCGGCGCTGTCCCTGGCGCTGGCCCGGCCGGCGATCCGCCGCAACGCCCGGTCGGCGCTGGAGGCCGGCGAACAGCCGTTCGGCGTCGAGGCCATCGAGGGGTCCAGCGCGGTGGTGCTGGAGCCGGTGGACGCCGACCGTGGCATGGTCAAGATCGATGGTGAGCTGTGGACGGCCCGCTCGTTCGACGCGACGCAGACGTACGCCGTCGGCCAGCGGGTGCAGGTGATAAAGGTCCGGGGCGCGACCGCCCTGGTCTGGCAGGACGACATTTCCGCCCCGGGCGAGCTGCCCGAAGCGAGAGGGTGAAGATATGGAGTTTGCAGCGGTCCTGTTGATCGCCGTGGCGCTGATCGTGGTGGTCACGCTGGCCAAGGCGGTGCGGATCGTGCCGCAGCAGCGCCAGGACGTGGTGGAGCGGCTCGGCAAGTACAAGCGCACCCTGAGCCCCGGCCTGAACCTGCTGGTGCCGTTCGTCGACGCGGTGCGCACCAAGGTCGACATGCGCGAGCAGGTGGTCAGCTTCCCGCCGCAGCCGGTGATCACCTCGGACAACCTGGTCGTCTCGATCGACACGGTGCTCTACTTCAAGGTGGTCGACTCGGTCCGGGCCACCTACGAGATCTCCAACTTCCTCCAGGCGATCGAGCAGCTCACCGTCACCACGCTGCGTAACGTGATCGGCTCGCTGGACTTGGAGCGCGCGCTGACCAGCCGCGAGGAGATCAACCGGCACCTGTCCGGCGTGCTGGACGAGACCACCGGCCGCTGGGGCATCAAGGTGACCCGGGTCGAGATCAAGGCGATCGAGCCGCCGCCGAGCATCCGCGACTCGATGGAGAAGCAGATGCGCGCCGAGCGGGACCGCCGCGCCGCCATCCTCAACGCCGAGGGGCACAAGCAGTCCCAGATCCTCACCGCCGAGGGTGAGAAGCAGGCCGCGGTGCTGCGCGCCGACGGTGACCGGCAGGCCCGGATCCTCCAGGCGGAGGGTCAGGCCAAGGCGATCCGCACCGTCTTCGACGCGATCCACACCGCCAACCCGAGCCAGAAGGTGCTGGCCTACCAGTACCTCCAGGCGCTGCCGCAGATCGCCAACGGCACCGCCAACAAGGTCTGGATCGTGCCGACCGAGCTGACCCGGGCCTTGGAGGGCATGGGCGGCGCGTTGGGCGGGCTGGCGAACATGGTCGGCGACCAGCCGTCGCCGGAAGCGGCCAGGACCGCCAGCGAGGTCGAGCGGGAGGCCGCCGAGGCCGCCCAGGCCGCGGCCGTCGCCGCCCAGGAGATCCACGACGAGGTACGCGTGGCGGAGGCGCAGGCCACCGGCGGCAGCACGGCGAAGGGCCTGCCGGCCCCGGAGCCGGTGTCCCCGGAGTCCCTGCTCAACGACCCGGCGGACCAGCGCGAACGGGGCTGATCCCGGCAAATCCGAGAATCGCTCATCCGGCGCCCCGGCGCCTGCCACCATCGGTCTCAGGGACGGGTGGTGACCAGGGCCGGGGCGTCGTTGCGCGTACCGGGCCACCCGTGGCGCGAGCGAGGTGGCGCATGACGGAACCGGCGAATCGGCTCTTCTCCCGTACCCCGGTCCCCGGCGCGCACGACCCCGGCGGACCGCTCGGCTCCCGGCGTACCGGTGGGGGGTTCCGGGTCCTGCCGTTCGTCTCCGAACCGGGGCCGGGGGCCCCGGCCACGGACGCGAGCTGGGCCTGGTCCGTCCGGCGCTTCGCCCGCGCGGCGGTCTGGCTGCTCCCGGCGTACGCGGTCCTCTACGGCGTGGTCGCGATGGCCAGCGACGGCGGGGTGGGCAACGACCCCTACCCGGCCGACGGCCAGCCGCTCTACCTGGTGGGCTGGGTGCTGTCGGTCTGGCTGGGGCTGCTGGCCCTGCTCGCGCTCACCGGCCTGCTCGCGGCCACCCGGTGCCGCCGCGTCGCGCTGGCCGGGCTGCTGGCCAGCATCGGCGGCATGGTGCTGATGCTGCCGTTCGCCGGGCTGGCCGAGCAGACGCCGGTGTTCGGCCTGACCGCGCGCGGCATCGTGCTGTTCGGGGCCACCTGCTACAGCGTGGGCTGGGTGCTGACCGGCTGGTCGGTGGCCCGCTCCGGGATGTTCTCCTACGGCGACGGCACCATGCTGATGATCGCCGCGCCGCTGCTCGGCCTCGGCGGCGCGCTGCTCGGCTCGTTGCAGACGTTCGGCGCGATCTTCGTGCTGGTCGCCGGCATCGGTATCGGCTACCGCAGCGGCCGGCTGGTCCCGGAGACCATCGCCCGCGACGCCGCAAGCGCCAGCGTCGCCGCCCCGCCCCCGTCACCGGACGGCCCGCTTGCCGCCGGTTGACCGGTTCGCGGGCGCCGGCGGAGCTGGACAGTTGCCGTGAGGTAACTGACAGTTGCCTGGCGAAGTGGCCGGTAGGCGGCTTTCGTGGCAATCCTTGGCTCCATGCCGTCTCCCCGGTCCCCACTGTCGCGGCTGTTCACCGTGCTGCTCGCCGGCCTGCTCGCCGGGCTCGTCCTGGCGCTCGCCGCGCTCCCGACCGGCCTGCTCGGCGGGTTCGTCGCCAAGGCGAGCCTCGGCGCGTACGCGGAGCTGCCCGACGCGCTGCGCACCCCCGCGCAGCCGCAGCGCTCCTACCTCTACGCCAACGACGGCAAGACGCTGATCACCACGTTCTACGACGTGAACCGCACCGACGTGCCGCTGGCCGAGATCGCGCCGGTGATGCGTCAGGCGATCATCTCGGCCGAGGACCGGCGGTTCTACTCGCACGGCGGCGCCGACCTGCGCGGCATCGCCCGTGCGCTGGTGGCCAACGTGAAGGGCGGCGGCACCGAGCAGGGCGGCTCCACGCTGACCATGCAGTACGTCCGCAACGTGCTCAAGACCGACCCCACCCGCACCGCCGAGGAACGGCAGGCCGCCACCGAGCAGACCGTCGGGCGCAAGCTCCAGGAGATCCGGTACGCGAACGCGCTGGAGCAGTCGCTGTCCAAGGACGAGATCCTCAACCGCTACCTCAACATCGCGTACTTCGGCTCCGGCGCGTACGGCGTCGCCGCCGCGAGCCAGCGCTACTTCGGCACGGCGCCGGCGGACCTGACGCTCGGCGAGGCGGCGCTGCTCGCCGGACTGGTCCAGTCGCCCGACGAGTACAGCCCGATCGACGGCGACAAGGACGCGGCGCTGGCCCGCCGGGCGTACGTGCTCGACTCGATGGCCGAGACCGGCGCGGTCACCGCCGCGCAGGCGGCGGCGGCCAAGGCCGAGCCGCTGAGGCTGCGCCCGACCGCCCAGCCCAACGGCTGCACGGCGACCGCGCAGGGCCACGACGACTGGGGCTTCTTCTGCGACTACCTGCGCCAGTGGTGGCTCACCCAGCCGGCGTTCGGCGACACCGCCGACGAGCGCGAGCAGGCGCTGCGCCGCGGCGGCTACCGGGTCGTCACCACGCTCGACCCGAAGATCCAGCAGACCGCGCAGGCGCAGGCCACCAAGGTCTACGGGTACGACGACAAGCGCGCGCTGCCGATCGCGGCGGTCGAGCCCGGCACCGGTCGGGTGCTCGCCATGGCGGTCAACCGGCACTACAGCCTCGCCGACAACCCGGGCGGGCAGGCCAACCACCCGAACACGGTCAACCCGTTGATCTCCGGCGGCGCGAGCGTGGACGGCTACCAGGCCGGGTCGACGTTCAAGCTGTTCACCATGCTGGCCGCGCTGGAGGCCGGCAAGCCGCTCGCCACCGGCTTCGACGCGCCGGCCAAGCTGCCCACCCGGTACGCCTCCGACGCCGAGGGCAACTGCGACGGCATGTGGTGCCCGAGCAACGCCAACCCGGAGTGGATGGACGGCTACCGGATGATGTGGGACGGCTTCGGTCGCTCCGTCAACACGTACTTCGTCTGGCTGGCCGAGCAGGTCGGCGAGGACAAGGTGGTGGAGATGGCGCAGCGCCTGGGCATCACGTTCCGGGCCGACTCCGACGCCGCGTTCGCCCGGAACAACGCCGCCAACTGGGGCGCGTTCACGCTCGGCGTGGCCGCCACCACCCCGCTCGACCTGGCCAACGCGTACGCGACGGTGGCCGCCGAGGGCACGTACTGCACGCCGCTGCCGGTGGTCTCGGTCACCGCGCCGGACGGCGACGCGGTCGACGTGGGACAGCCGAACTGCAAGCAGGTGCTGGAACCGGACGTGGCGCGGGCGGCCACCGACGCGGCCCGCTGCCCGGTGGGCCAGCAGTCGGCGTACGGGCAGTGCAACGGCGGCACCGCCACCGGCGTCGACGGGATCGTCGACCGGCCGGTGGCCGGCAAGACGGGCAGCTCGGAGCGGAACGCCACCGAGACGTTCGTCGGGTTCACCCCGCAGGTGGCCGTGGCCGGCATCGCGGCCAACCCGGACGACGCGACCGACCTGGTCGGCTCCGCGGTGCAGGCGAAGGTGATCGACGCGGTGGCCCGGACCATCAAGGCGGCGGTCGCCGGCAAGCCGGTGCGGGACTTCACCGCGCCGAGCCGCGAGCTGGCCGGTGACCCGCAGCGCCCCCAGCCGCGCCCGCAGCCCCAGCAGCCCACCCAACCCCGCCCCGACACCCGGGACAACCTCCCCGCAGACATCCTCCGCTGGCTCCAGAACCGCAACTAGCCCCCACACGCCCACCCCACCCCACCACCCCCCTGTTTCACGGAAAGCGGGGTCATCCGCGCCCCGATGGCCACGCTTTCCGTGAAACAGCGGGCACGGAGGTGTCGGATTTGGGTGGGGGGCTCCGACTCGGTGGGGGAAGGGCGCGGTTGGGTGCCCCTGTGAGGTGGAGGAGCGCAGCATGGGCAGGGTCATCTACTGGGTGCACCAGTCGGTCGACGGCTTCGTCGAGGGACCGAACGGCGAGTTCGACTGGCCGGCGATGGGGGACGAGCTGTCCGCGTACTCCCTGGAGCTGGCCGGGCGGGCCGGCGCGTTCGGGTACGGACGGCGGGTGTGGGAGCTGATGGCCGGCTACTGGCCGCAGGTGGAGTCGATCTCCGACCATCCGCACGACCTGGCGTTCGCGCCGATCTGGCGGCGTACCCCGAAGGTCGTCGTGTCCCGCACGCTCGCCGCGGCCGACCACGGCGCCCGGGTGATCGGCGGCGGCGACCTGGCGGCGGAACTGGCCGAGGTGCGGGCCGGGCTCGACGGCGACCTGCTGGTCACCGGCGGCACCGGCGCGGCGGCGGCGCTGGCCGCGCTCGGGCTGGTCGACGAGTACCAGGTGATCGTGCACCCGGTGCTGCTCGGTGGTGGGAAGCGGTTGCTGCCCGGCCTCGACCGGCAGGCCCTGCGGCTGGTCGCCACGCGCGGCTTCGACGGCCGGTCGGTGCTGCTGCGCTACGAACGGGCGTGACCGGCCGGCGGCGAGCATCCCGCGCGGGCGTGACCGGCCGGCGGCGAGCATCCCGGGCGGGCGGCGGCGGGAGCGGTCAGCGGCCGCGCCGGCGGGGCCGGTAGGTGGCCACGGTGGCGGGCAGGCCACGCCGGAGGATGCCCGCCCGGTCGCTGTCGCCGCGCAGCAGCGCGGCGGCCGTCTTGCGGGCCTGCTCGGCGGTGAAGTGCGGCGGCAGCATCAGCTCCGCCGGGTCGACCACCGCGTTGACCACCACCGGCCGGTCCGCGCCGAGCACCCGTGGCCACAGGTCGGGGACCTGCTCGGGCGCGTCGACCAGCTCGCCGCCGAGCCCCAGCACCTCCGCCCACCGGTGGTACGCCACGTCCGGCAGGTCCTGGCTGTCCGGGAACCGCGGCGTGCCCTCGCCGGAGCGCTGCTCCCAGCTCACGAACGACAGGTCCCGGTTGTTGAGCACCAGCACCACGAACCGGGGGTCCGCCCACTCCCGCCAGTACTTCGCCACCGTGATCAGCTCGTTGACGCCGTTCATCTGCATCGCCCCGTCGCCGAGCAGCGCGATGACCGGGCGGTCCGGGTGGGCGAACTTCGCCGCCAGCGCGTACGGCAGGCCGCCGCCCATGGACAGCAGCGTGCCGGAGAGGCTGGCCAGCATGCCGGGCCGGACCCGCAGGTGCCGGGCGTACCAGGCGGTGGCCGTGCCGCAGTCCACGGCGAGCATGGCGTCGTCGGGCAGCGCGTCGTCGAGCGTGGCGAACAGCGACTGCGGGTTGACCGGGTCGGCCGGCTGCCCGGCCAGCTCCCGCTGGGCGGCCCGCCACTTGCCGGTGGCGTCGGCGATGGTGGCCCGCCAGGCGGTCGGTGCCGGGCCGGGGCCCAGCTCGTCCAGGAGGGCCCGCAGCGTCGGCCCGGCGTCGCCGGTCAGGTTCACCTCGGTCGGGTAGCGCAGCCCCATCCGGCTGCCGTCGAGGTCGATCTGCACCGCCCGGGCCTGCCCCTCGGGCGGGTAGAACTCCGAGTACGGCATCTGGCTGCCGACGATCAGCAGCCGGTCGCACTCCTGCATGAGCTGCCAGCTCGGGCGCGTGCCGAGCAGGCCGATCGCGCCGGTCACCCAGGGCTGCCGGTGGTCCACGGCGGCGAAGCCGAGCAGCGCGGTGGCCACCCCGGCGCCGAGCCGGTCGGCGATCCGGCGTACCTCGTTCTCCGCGCCGAGCGCGCCCTGCCCGACCAGCATCGCCACCCGCTCGCCGCCGCGCAGCGTCTCGGCCGCGAGGCGTACGTCGGCGGCCGGCGGCACGGTCGGCGCGCTGCTCGGCACCGCGCTGGTGTGGTAATACCCGTGCGCGTGCGGCGGCTGCGGCACCGCCGGTTCGTCCTGCACGTCGGAGGGGAGGACCAGGGCGGTCACGGTACGCCGCGCGAGCGCCGTGCGGCAGGCCCGGTCCACCAGGTGCCGGACCTGGGACGGGTCGTCGAGCTGGGCCAGGAAGCCGCCGGCCACGTCCTTGTAGAGGGAGAGCAGGTCCACCTCCTGGTAGTAGCCGCCGCCCTCGGCGGGCAGCGCGGTGTGCCCGAGCAACGCCACCACCGGCTGGTGGTCGAGCTTGGCGTCGTAGAGGCCGTTGAGCGCGTGGATCGCCCCCGGACCGCTTGTCACCACCACGCACCCGAGCGGGCCGCCGCCGTACTTGACGTGCGCGCCGGCGGCGAAGCCGGCGGTCTCCTCGTGGCGTACCTGGATGAACCGGGCGCGCCCCTCGGCGCGTTGCAGCGCCGACGTCAGGCCGTTGATGCCGTCCCCGGGATAGCCGTAGTAGCGGTGCACGCCCCACTCGGCGAGCCGGGCCACGATGTGATCGGCCACGGTGGCGCCGCGGGGCAGCCGGCCGTCGTCGGGGTGGTCCGCGCCCATCGTGGTGGTCCCTCCGTCGGTGTCCGCTTCCCCGGCTCCGTTCCCCGCCTCGGGCGGCGGAAACCCGGCCCGCGCCGGGGGTCGGGTCGGGGCACCGGGCAGAATCGTCGGGTGCCCGTCCACGAGATCACCGACCCCGACGACGACCGGATCGCCGACTACCGCGCGTTGACCGACGTGGAGCTGCGGACCCGCTGGGAGCCCCCGCACGGGTTGTTCATCGCCGAGGGGGAGCTGGTGCTGCGGCGGGCGCTGCGGGCCGGTTACCCGGCCCGGTCGTACCTGGTCGACGCGAAGCGGGCGGACCAGCTCGCCGACCTCGACACCGGCGACGCGCCGGTGTACGCGGCCACGCCGGCGGTGCTCCAGCGGGCCACCGGCTTCCACGTGCACCGGGGCGTGCTGGCCTCGTTCCACCGCAAGCCGCTGCCGTCGACGGACGAGGTGCTGGCCGCCGCCCGCCGGGTGGTGGTGCTGGAGGACGTCAACAACCACACCAACCTGGGCGCGATCTTCCGGGCCGTGGCGGCGCTCGGGGTGGACGCCGTGCTGCTGTCGCCGACCTGCGCCGACCCGCTCTACCGGCGCAGCGTACGGGTCAGCATGGGCGAGGTGTTCGCGGTGCCGTACGCGAAGCTGGAGCCCTGGCCGGGCGGGCTGGACCGGGTCCGCGCGGCCGGCTTCACGGTGCTGGCCCTGACGCCGGCGCCGGACGCGGTGCCGATCCAGCGGCTGACCGGCGACCAGCGGGCCCGCGCGGCGTTGCTGCTGGGCGCGGAGGGCGCCGGGCTGACGGCGGCGGCGATGGCCGCCAGCGACGTGCGCGTGGTGATCCCGATGCGTCGGGGCGTGGATTCGCTGAACGTCGCCGCCGCGACCGCGGTGGCCTGCTGGGAACTCGGCCGCGACGACCCACTGTGACGGTCGCTTGCATGACCATGCGGCTTGGTGCATAATCTTCCTGTGTCCAAGGTCCTCACCTCCCTGCCCACCGGCGAACGTGTCGGCATCGCCTTCTCCGGCGGCCTCGACACCTCGGTCGCGGTCGCGTGGATGCGCGACAAGGGCGCCGTGCCCTGCGCCTACACCGCCGACATCGGCCAGTACGACGAGCCCGACATCGCCTCGGTGCCCGGCCGCGCGCTCAGCTACGGCGCCGAGATCGCCCGGCTGGTCGACTGCCGAGCCGCCCTGGTCGAGGAAGGTCTCGCGGCGCTGACCTGCGGGGCGTTCCACATCCGCTCGGGCGGGCGGGCCTACTTCAACACCACCCCGCTCGGCCGGGCCGTCACCGGCACGCTGCTGGTGCGGGCGATGGTCGCCGACGACGTCCAGATCTGGGGCGACGGCTCGACGTTCAAGGGCAACGACATCGAGCGGTTCTACCGGTACGGCCTGCTGGCCAACCCGCAGCTGCGCATCTACAAGCCGTGGCTCGACACCGCCTTCGTCACCGAACTCGGTGGGCGCAAGGAGATGTCGGAGTGGCTGCTCGACCGCGACCTGCCCTACCGGGACAGCACCGAGAAGGCGTACTCCACCGACGCCAACATCTGGGGCGCCACCCACGAGGCGAAGACGCTTGAGCACCTGGACACCGGCATCGAGACGGTCAGCCCGATCATGGGCGTCCGGTTCTGGGACCCGACGGTGGAGATCCCCACCGAGGACGTCACGATCGGCTTCGACCAGGGCCGCCCGGTGACCATCAACGGCAAGGAGTTCGGCAGCCCGGTCGACCTGGTGCTGGAGGCCAACGCCATCGGCGGCCGGCACGGCCTGGGCATGTCCGACCAGATCGAGAACCGGATCATCGAGGCGAAGAGCCGGGGCATCTACGAGGCGCCCGGCATGGCGCTGCTGCACGCCGCGTACGAGCGGCTGGTCAACGCCATCCACAACGAGGACACCCTGGCCAACTACCACACCGAGGGCCGCCGCCTCGGCCGGCTGATGTACGAGGGGCGCTGGCTCGACCCGCAGGCGCTGATGCTGCGCGAGTCGTTGCAGCGCTGGGTCGGCACGGCGGTCACCGGCGAGGTGACGTTGCGGCTGCGCCGGGGCGAGGACTACTCGATCCTGGACACCACCGGCCCGGCGTTCAGCTACCACCCGGACAAGCTGTCCATGGAACGCACCGAGGACTCGGCGTTCGGCCCGTCGGACCGGATCGGCCAGCTCACCATGCGCAACCTGGACATCGCCGACTCGCGGGCCAAGCTGGAGCAGTACGCCTCGCTCGGCATGGTCGGCGGCACCGCCCCGCAGCGGATGGTCGGCGCCGCGCAGGCGGCCTCGACCGGCCTGATCGGCGCGATGCCGGAGGGCGGCGCGGAGGCCATCGCCTCCCGGGGCGTCCCCTCGGCGGAGGACGAGTGGCTCGACCGCGCCGCGATGGAGTTCGGCGTCGACTGAACCGGGACCGCACGGACGGGGCTTCGGTTCCGGTGGTGACGCAGGGTAGCGTGTCGCCCGTGTTCCCTACCGTGCGTGAGGTGCTCGGCCTGGTGCCGGTGCGCCACGGCGCGCCGCGCCTGGTCGCCGGCGACGCCGGGCTGGACCGCCCGGTGCGGTGGGTGCACGTCACCGAGGTGCCGGACATCGCCACCCTGCTCGGCGGCGGCGAGCTGGTGCTGACCACCGGCATCGGGCTGCCCGCCGACGACGCCGGGCTGCGCGCGTTCGTCGGCGACCTGGCCGACGTCGGGGTCTCCGGGCTGGTCGTCGAGCTGGGCCGCCGCTACGTCGGCGGCGTGCCCCGGGTGATGGCCGCCGCCGCCGAACGGCGCGGACTGCCGCTGGTCGAGCTGCGCCGGGCCACCCCGTTCGTGCGGATCACCGAGGCGGTGCACGCGCTGATCGTGGACGCCCAGCTCACCGAACTGCGGGCCACCGAGGAGATCCACCAACGGTTCACCGAGCTGTCCGTGGAGGGCGCCGAGCCGGCCGAGGTGCTGCGGCAGGCCGCCGAGCTGGCCGGCTGCCCGGTGGTGCTGGAGAACCTGTCCCGGCAGGTGCTCGCGTACGACCCGGCGGGGGAGAACGCGGAACTGCTGCTGAACGGCTGGGAGCAGCACTCCCGCCGGATCCGGCCGGCCGGGCGGACCGCGTACGACCCGGACAGCGGCTGGCTGGTCACCACCGTCGGCGCGCGGGGGCAGGACTGGGGTCGGCTGCTGCTGCGCTGGCCGGCGGCCGAGGCCGCGCCGCCCACCCGGCTCACCATCCTGATCGAGCGGGCCGCCTCCACGCTCGCCCTGGGCCGGCTGATCCGCCGCGACGCCGAGGGCCTGGAACGACAGATCCACCGGACGCTGCTGACCGCGCTCATCGACCATTCCCGCCCGGTGGACGAGGTGGCGCTGCGGGCCAAGGCGCTCGGCGTCACCCTGGACCGGCGGCACCTGGTCGGCGTGGTGGTCCGGCACCGCAGCGACGACCCGGCCGGGGACGCCGGGCCGGACGGCCACGACGATTCCGGTGCGACGCGCCGCCGTGATCCGGAGGCCGTCGGCCCGGAGGCCGGTCCGGCCCGCCTCCGCGATCTCGCCGAGGCGGTCGGCCAGGCCATGCGCGAGGCCAAACTGACGGCGCTGACCAGCGCCGTCGACGACCACGCGGTCGGCGCGCTGCTGGCGCTGCCCGACCCGGCCGACGAGGAGAGGGCGCTCGCCGCGTTCGCCGCCGCGTTGCGTCGGGTACGCCTCGACGCCGCCCCGCCCCGCCCGCCGGCCCCCCGCCCGGCCCGCCCGACGGACGGGGCCGGCCGGGCTGCGGGCACCGGGGGCGTGCGCCCGGTCGACGGGGCGGGTCGGGGCGCGGCTCCCGGCCCGGCGCGCCCGGTCGACGGGACCGGCCGGGGCGGCGCCACCGGGGGCGTGCGGCCGGTCGACGTGCCGGCCCGTCCGGCGGTCGTCGTGGCGGCCGGCTCCGGGGTGAGCAGCCTGCGCGAGGCACGCCGGTCGCTGGTCGAGGCGCGGCAGATCGCCGAGGCGGCCCGGCGGGACCCGCGTGACCTGCCCTGCTTCCGGCTGCCGCACGTCGGGCTGGCCGGCCTGCTGCACCTGCTGCGGGACGAACCCCGGTTGCAGACGTTCGTGGAGCGGGAACTCGGCCCGCTGCTGGCGTACGACGCGCAGCATCCCCGGGAGCAGTTGCTCGGCACCTTGCGGGCGTACCTGGAGCAGGGCCGCAACAAGTCGGCCGGCGCGGTGGCCGCGCACCTGTCCCGGCCGGCGTTCTACGAGCGGCTGGCCCGCATCGGCCGCATCCTCGACGCCGACCTCGACTCGGTCGACCAGTGCCTCTCCCTGCACGTCGCGCTGCTGGCCCTGGACGCCGTCCGCACCCCGTGACCGGGGCGGGTACGCCGCTCTTTCCCGGAAAGCGGGCCCATGGCGCGCGAAATGTCCACGCTTTCCGGGAAAGAGCGGCCATTCGCGGGGGAGGGTCAGATCAGGGACTGGAGGGTTTTGGCGTAGGGGGCGGGGACGAAGTTCGGGCCGGTGGGGGTGAACACGTCGGAGGTCGCGGCGGCCTGCCAGGCGGTGTCCGGCAGCGCCGCCACCAGGGCGCGCACCACCGGGGCGTCCCGCCACTGGTCCTGCTGCGCGAGCAGGCTCAGCGCCACCACCGACTCCTCCACCTCGCCGACGCACTCGAACGGCTTGTGCCCGTCCACGCCGAGCAGCTCCCGGTAGCCGGGGACCTGGGACTCGTCGGCCAGCAGGTCACCGCCGAAGATGCCGGTGAGCCGCTCGCGGGGCATGAACGGGGCCATGGCCAGGAAGACGAAGCGGCACTTCGGGCAGTTCCGGCACCAGCGCTCGCTCGCGTCGTGCAGCTTGAACGCGGCGTTGCAGCTCGTCACCACCGCGTCGTACCTGTCGATCTCGGCGAACAGCCGGGCGATGTGCAGCTCGGACAGGGAACGCAGGAGCGAGAAGTACGGCTCGGTGAGCCCGGCGTGCTCGGCCAGCGCGGCCCGCAGCAGCCCTTCCGCCTCGACGCCCTTGGACCACTGGTGGTTGATCTCGTGGCCCTGCCAGACCAGGTTCGGGTCGGACGCGGAGCGCTCGTTCGACATCACCACCGGCCCGAGGTCGTGCAGCACGGCGGTGGCGACCGCGATCAGCGAGTTGATCGCGGTGACCGGGATGTGCCCGTTGCGGGCCCCGGCCCGGTTCAGCTCGAACAGCACCGGGTCGAGTCGCCGCCGGGCGGCGAGCGGCACCAGATCGGACGCCTCGTTCACCGAGACGATCACGTGGTTCGGGTTGACCGAGAACGGCACCGGGTCGAGGCCGGCCCGGCGCAGCGCCTCCAGCGTGACGATGGAGTCCTTGCCGCCGCCCACCGCCGACAGCGGACGCCGGTCGGAGTTGTCCCACGGCGCCGCCGTCTCGACGGAACCGGCCGGGACCTCCGGGCGCAGCGTCAACACGTGCGGCAGCGCGTTGCGGTACGCGTACTCGGCGAGGCCCTTGGTGTAGACGGCGGTGACCAGCTCGACGGCGGCGGACCCCAGCGGCGCCGGCAGCACCAGCCGGGGCGGCGCGGCGGCCTTGTAGTAGCTGACGCCGGCGACCACGTGCAGCAGCTCCAGGACCCGGGCCAGCCGCGTCGCGGTGGCGTCGGAGACCGGCTCCGCCGGCAGCGGAAGCGTGATCACCTCGGTGAACCGCTGATCGCCGTCGGGGCCGGTCAGGGCGTAGTCGAACAGCACCTCACCGGTGGCGAAGTCGATCGAGTACGACGGGAAGGTGAAGGCGGCCATCCGTCCGAGCTGTCCGTTAAGCACAGGTCATACTAGTCCGGACCTACCGGGACGTGAGCAAGGAGATTCAACGTGCGCCTGTCTGACCTGCGCGGACGCTCTGTGGCGATCTGGGGCACGGGGCGTGAGGGCATGGCCGCCGCCCGAGCGGTCGCCGCGCACGGTCCGGCCGGTCTCGTCGCGGTGGACGACCGGGCGAACTTCCTGTCGCTGCCCTGGGAGGGCGCGCTGGCCGAGACCGCCCCGCTGGTCACCGGCGAGCCGGGGCGGGACGCGCTCCTCGCCGCCGACGTGGTGGTCCGTTCGCCGGGCGTGCCGCAGACCCACAGGTGGATGAGCGAGCTGCGGCAGCGCGGCGTCCCGGTGACGCAGGGCACCGCGCTCTGGATGGCCGACCACGCCGACCGGACCATCGGGGTGACCGGCAGCAAGGGCAAGAGCACCACCTCCAGCCTGATCAGCCATCTGCTGGTCGCCGTCGGCCGGCCGAACGTGTTCGGCGGCAACATCGGCGTGCCCACGCTGGAGCTGCCCGACGCGGAGCTGTACGTGCTGGAACTCTCCAGCTACCAGTGCAGCGACCTGACCGACTCGCCGCGGATCTCCGTGGTCACCGCGTTGTTCCCGGAGCACCTGGACGCGCACGGCGGGGAGCGGGAGTACTACCGGGACAAGCTGAACCTGCTGGCGCACGGCCCGCACGCCGTGGTGGTCAACGGGGCGGACCCCCGGCTCGCCGCGGAGCTCGGCGACCGGGCGGCGGTCCGCGCCGGCTCGCCGGACACCACCCACGTGGCGACCGGCCCGGACGGCACGCCCTGGTTCCACCTGCGGGACACGCCGCTCTTCCCCCGCGCGGTGCTGCCGCTCGTCGGCCGGCACAACGAGGGCAACCTCTGCGTCGCGCTCGCCGTGCTCGACGTGCTCGGCGTCGACGTGGCGGCGCGCAAGGACACGCTGGCCGTCGCGGTCGCGGAGTTCCAGGGACTCGCCCACCGGCTCACCGAGATCCCCGACCCGTCCGGGCTCACCTTCGTCGACGACACGCTCGCCACCAGCCCGTACGCGGCCATGCACGCCATCGACGCGTACGACGGGCGGCCGTTGACGGTCATCCTGGGCGGCACCGACCGGGGGGTGGACTACGCGCCGCTCCGCGACCACCTGGCCGAGCGCGAGATCACCGTGATCGGCATTCCGGACAGCGGCCCGCGGATCATCGAGGCGCTGACCGGGCTGCCGGGCGTGCGGTGCGAGATCGTCGACGACCTGTCCGACGCGGTGCGCCGGGCCCGCAAGATCACCCCGACCGGCGGGGTCGTGCTGTTGTCGCCGGCCGCGCCCAGCTACGGCCGGTTCCGCAACTTCGAGCACCGGTCGGAGGCGTTCCGCGAGGCCATCGCGGAGACCATGGCCGGCTGAGCCGGCCGCGACAGTGGACTTCGCCTTCGCCACCGCGCCCGGATCGGACCGGCCCAACGAGGACCACGTCGTGGTGTCGGCCGACTGGGCGTTCGTGCTGGACGGCGTCACCCGGCCGCCCGGTCTCGACACCGGCTGCGTACACGGTCCGGCCTGGCTGGTGCGGCAGTTGGGTGACTGCCTGGGGGGCGCGCTGACGGCCGCCCCGGCGGCACCGCTCGACCGGGTCCTGGCCACCGCCATCGACCGGCTGCGGGGCCGCCACGGGGGTCGCTGCGACCTGTCCAACCCGCACAGTCCGTCGTCGACGGTCGCCATGGTCCGGGCCGCAGACGACCAGGTGGACTATCTGGTGCTGTGCGACTCGTCGGTGGTGTTCGAGAACGCGGACGGCCGCACGGTCGTGCACGACGACCGCACCGACACCCTGCCGGCGTACGACCGGCACACGGTGGCCCGGCTGCGCAACCGGCCGGGCGGTTTCTGGGTGGCGTCGACCGATCCGGCGGCGGCGGCCGAGGCGGTGACCGGCCGGGTGGCCCGGTCCGGGCTGCGTCGGCTGCTGCTCTGCACCGACGGCGTCTCCCGGCTGACCGAGTTCTTCGCGCTCGACTGGGCGGAGGTGTTCGGGATCGCCGAGCGGTCCGGGCCCGGCGCCGTCATCGACACCGTCCGCCGCCACGAGACCGGCCGGCCGGAGCTGTTGGCGCGGCCGGGGCGGGGCCCGGTCAAGCAGCACGACGACGCGACGCTCGCCGTGCTGCTTCCCCGTCCCTGATCCGGCCCCCGGGCCCCGGGGGGCCGCACGGTGACGGAATCCCGACGGTGGTCTTGTCCCGCCGGGCGGGCGACGGTTCAATACTGCCGTTCTCGCCCACGCCGAGGACGCATCGCCAGGCGTCACCGCACCGGTTCCACGGACGGGCGGCCGGTTCGACGGAAGGTGCCAGCCGTGATCGAGGAGACGGGCGGTCCGATGTCCTCCGAGGACCTGTACCGGACGGCGGCCATGGACGCCAAGACGTTGCAGGACCGGATCCTCACGGCGGCCGGTCCCGGTGTCGACGTCAGTGACGGCCGCGCCCCGGCCCAGGCCCTCGCCGACGCCCTCCTCGCCGTGGTGCAGGACTACCTGGCGCAGACCTCGAACGAGCACGACGTGGAGCTGTTCCTCGAGGTCAACGGCCGGCCGCCGGAGGATCTCGCCGCCTGGCCGGTGAACATCCTGGCGGGCCTCGTCCTGCGCCGGACCCCGGCCGCCGACCGGCACGCGATCGGCGAGCGCGCGGTGCGGATCGCGGCCCGGCGGCTCCGGTCGGCCGCCGGCGCCTGACCGACGGGTCGCGCCGAGGAAGCCGCGGGCGGCGGTGAGCCGGTCAGTAGGCTGGCACGGTGACAACCACGTTTGCTGACCTGACCACGATGCGGGTCGGTGGTCCGATCGGTCGCATGTACGTGCCGGAGACCACCCCCGATCTGCTCGACCTGCTGCGCCGGACCACCGCCGCCGGGGACCCGCTGCTGGTCATGGGCGGCGGTTCGAACCTGGTGGTGGGCGACGTCGGCTGGGACGGAACGGTCGTCAGGTTGGCGACCTCGGAGTTCCGTATCGACGGGGAGCTGGTCACCGCCGCCGCCGGCGTCGAGTGGGACCATCTGGTGGCGGCCACCGTCGACGCGGGGCTCGCCGGCCTGGAGGCGTTGTCCGGCATCCCCGGGCTGGTGGGCGGCACGCCGGTGCAGAACGTCGGCGCGTTCGGCACGGTGACCTCGGACGTGCTCGACTCGCTCTCCGTCTACGACCGGCAGACCGGCGCTCTGGAGCGGTGGACGCCGGAGCGCTGCGGCTTCGGCAGCCACCGGCAGTCCGTCTTCAAGCACAGCGACAGGTGGGTCGTGGTGGAGGTGACGTACCGGCTGCGCCGCAGTGACCAGTCGCGGCCGATCGAGTACGTGGAACTGGCGAAGCGGCTGGGCATCGACGTCGGCGGCACCGCCGCGCCGGCGGACGTCCGCGAGGCCGTGCTCGCGCTGCGGCGCAGCCGCGCCATGGTTCTCGACCCGGCGGACCACGACACCTGGAGCGTCGGGTCGTTCTTCATCAACCCGGTCCTCGCCGAGGTGCCGGAGCAGGCCCGGGAGTGCCCCCGCTATCCGGACGTCAAGGGCACCAAGCTGCCGGCCGCCTGGTTGATCGAGCGGGCCGGCTTCCCCCGGGGCTACGGTCACGACTGGGGCAACGGCACGGTGGCGCTGTCCAGCCGGCACGCGCTCGCGGTGACCAACCGGGGTGGCGCCACCACGGCCGAGGTGATGAAGTTCGCGGCGCACATCCGCGCGGGCGTCGAGGCGCGTTTCGGTATCCGGCTGGGTCCCGAATGCGATCTGGTCAACTGTTCCTTCTGAACGGTCTTTCTCGGCGTGTCGGTTAACCGACAATGTGCCGGCGTCGATGCGAAGTGGCTGCGGTGATTGCGGTCGAACTGGTCGAAGGGCTGAACGTCCGGCAATTCGCGACCGGATCGGATGAGCGTCGGGCGACCGTTCCGGTGTCGGTACGCCTCCGACGGGCGACTTCCCCACAGGTGTCCTCGCCTATGGTGACTGTCGATGAACGAGACCGGTGCGCCCGACCCCGACGACATCCTGCAATACGCCATCGACGCGTTGGCCGACATCCGTGAGGCGACGCTCCCGCCGGAGAAATGGGAACAGTTCCGCAGTTGTCTGGTGCTGATGAATGAGGCACTGGATCGGCGCGACCTGGTCGCCGTCAATCGGTGCCGGCAACGGATCGAGGCGCTCGAGAATCTGTTGGGCGCCAAGGCGGACCTCACCAGGGACGTTCGGCAGTCGGTGCCGCTGCGGGGGCAGGCCGATCGGCTGACCGACCGGCTGCGCCAGGAGAAGGGAGACGGGTCGGAACCGGACGGCCGGGGCCGATGAGACTGCACGCGTACGCGCTCAACGCGTACACCTATTTCGACGGCCTCCGGGACACCGGCATCGCGACCCGGATCACCGCCGCCTGCCGCAGCCTCGGCATGCGGGAGCCCGACCGGGTGCCGCTCGTGCGCGGCGACGGCCTGCGGGCCCGGCAGTTCCTCACCGCCCCGGGCGACGGCACCCGGCAGGCGCTGCGGTACACCACGGCCCGCCTCGACGCGTTCCTGGTCTGTCTGGCGCCGGTCGACGGCACCGCGGACTGGCGCGACCTCGACCGGACGTGGCGGACGGCGGTGGGCGCGACGGCCGACGAGGACTGCACCGGTCGGGTGCGGCTGTTCTACGCGCTGTACGACGGCGACGGTGACGCCGACCGGCTCGCCGCCGCGGCGGAGGCCGCGCTGCCGGCCGGCGCGGACCTCCGTGGGGCGGAACCGACCGAGCCGGTGCCGGGCACCTGGCTGTGGGAGGTTCCGTCGCCCGACCCGGCCCGCCTGGAACGCGTCCTCGTGCTGCTGGCGCCGACCGCCGGCGAGTCGTTGAGCGACTCCTGGGTGTGGCCGGACGGCGACGCGCGGCTCCGGCCGCTGCCCGGCTACCTCTGGGAGATGGCCAAGGTCCGCCACGAGGCCCGCCGGTTCGCGGAGCGCCGCTCGCCGGACCGACAGGCCCGGTTGTACGATCTCGCGTCCCGCGTCGAGGCCAGTGAGCGGGCCGACCCCGAACCGACCGAGGCCCGGGAGGAGCGGCTCCGGAAACTCCGGCGGGAGACGGCGTTGGGCGCCGCCGACGAGGCCGACCTGCGCATCATGTCCCGGACGGTCACGGCCGAGGAGCACAACGCCCGGATCTGGCTGCGCGACTGGGCGGACACGCTCGCGGTGCCGGACCGCCTCGCCTGGATCGAGGGCCTGGCCGGGCCGGTGGCCGCGGACCTGGCGTACGTGGCCTGGCTGCTGACCGAGATCGACGACGCGGCGGACACGGCGCGCAACACGGTGGCCTACGCGGAGCCGATGGCCCAGATCGGCGCCGCCGACCTGGAACGGCGGTTGCGTGCCCTCGCCGAACGCAACGAGTTCCTGACCGCGCTGCACACGTCGGTCCTCGCCGCCGTCGGCCTGCTGCTGGCCGCGTCCCAGTCGCTCAGCTACGACTGGCCGATGTACGCGTCGCTGCGGGCGCCGTTCATCGTCTCGGTGGCCGCCGGTGGGCTGCTCCTGCTGCTCGCCGCGGCGCTCCGGTCGACCCGCCGGCGCTGGGTCGGCCTGGCCGCCGCCGGCTTCGCCGCCTCGGTGACCTGGTTCGTGGTGACCTGGCTGGTCCGGTGGCAGACCGCGCATCCGCCCGCCGCACCGCTCACCCGCGGCTGGTCGGTCGCCGCCGCGGCGGTGGCGCTCGCCGGCTGGCTGGTCCGCCGGGCGATCAGGTCCCGACGTGAACTGCGATGACCCATCCCGACCGTGTGCGACGACCGCAGGAGGATCCGTGACCGTGATGAACGCCGAGCGCCTCGAGGAACTCTGCCTTGCCCTGCGCCGGGGCGAGATCACCTGCGACGACGACCTGGTGGCCGCCGTCGAGGCCGACGTGGTGGCGTACGACCGTGACCCGCGTACCCAGGTGCCGCCCGACGACGTCGCCGAACTGTTGCCGCTGATGGGCTGGCTGATGTACGAGGCGACCTGGTCGGCCCTGGAGCGGATCCCGAACCGGCGGGGGAGCGACGGCGACCGGGACCGGAACCACGAGTGGATCCTGCGGATCGCGAACGCCGCCCTCGACCTGCCGTGGCCGGAGTACGCCCCGCGGTCGTTGGGCGCGTTGCGGTCGCTGGCGCTCGCCGAGTCGAAGGAGGACACACAGGCGTCCTACGACCGCGCGCAGGCCTTTCACCAGAAGGCCCGCAACCGGCACGCCAGTTGTCTCTCCTACCACCGGGATCCGAAGAACGTCCCCTCCCCGTTCGCCGGGTTCGAGCTGCACTACGACGAGATGCTGCTCCAGTTGGTGCTGGCGGAGACCGGGACCGCGTGCCGGATCGCCGAGCGGGTGATCGACAGGTGGGCGGAGGAGTTCGCGGCCGAGGGCGACGACGCGGACCGGCAGCGCCGCGAGGAACGCGTACAGATGATCTTCAGTGACCTGGCGGAGGGCGCGACCCGGGGCGAGGAGGCGCTCACGGCGGCCGAGCGCGTCGCGGAGCACGGCTTCGTCGACAGGCCGACGAAGGAGCGGCTGGCGCTGCCCACCAGCTTCGTCAACCCGGGCATCATGACCGCCCGGGCCATCCTGCTGATGCTGGGGTTGTATCCGGAGATGCAGCGGCTCGGCTATTTCCCGCTCGGCGACGACGAGTCCTGGGACGACAGTCGGAAGGCCCTGGCGGCCCGCTTCGACCACGCCTATTCCAAGATCGAGAGGCCGATCCTGACCAGCGGGGGCGAGCCGCAGGAGTTGCGGCACGGCCTCCGGCTCGCCGTGGTGCAGATCCGGTTGGCCGCCGGCCTGCTGATGCCGGGCCACCGGCTGCCCAGCACGCTGTCCTTCGCGCCGTGCCTGGCGCACGAGGTGCTCGACGACGACGCCGTGGAAGCCATGTCCGCCTGGCTGACGGAGCCGGTCACCGACGCGAAGGGCCGCGAGACGCAGCGCAGCCACCTGCGCGGGTTCGGCGGCTCGGTCATGCCCAACTTCTTCGACGGCGTCGAGGAGTGCCGCGTCGCGTTCGGCGGCCGGCCCGGCTACCGCGCGTGGCGCGCACGCTGGTTCATCCTCGACAAGTACGCCAACGAGCCGGGCCGGGCCGGGCGGGTGTCGGCCGTGCTGGGCCGGCCGGTGAACCGGACCCGCCCTATCTGACGTAGGCGTTGAACAGCGCCCAGTTCGCCACCGGCTCGCCCAACCGCAGGTAGTGCAGTTGGGCGAGCCGGAGCGCGTGGTCGAGGCGGATCCCGGACCGCCGGATGAGCCCCACGAGATGGGCGGCCATCCGGCTGGCCGGGAGTTTCGCCACCTCCTCGATCGCGGCGGCGACGGACCGCCCACCACCGGCCAGCACCGCCACCACGAGGCCGACCGGCTCGATGTCCGCCACGTTGGTCACCGCGCCGACCTGACAGGACACCATCAGCGTCGACGCCGGCCAGCGCAGGGCCAACGCGTACGCGGCGGACAACTGCGTCCCGGTGTCGGTCTCCTCCGGCAGGATCAGGTGCTGCCCGAGGCCGTGGCCGGTGCCGTGCGCCTTGACGTGGAGCAGTCCGCACTCCGTTCCCCGCCGGAGGGCCACGCTGATCCGCGGGGACGCGTGGGCCGTGGGTTCCTGTTCGTCGAACGGGCAGCGGCTCAGCGGGACGTCCCCCCGGTTCAGGTTCCAGGCTCTGCGTTCCAGGTTGTCCGACGGGCCGTCGTGGGCCAGCGGCACCAGCCGGACCAGCGCCGGGCCGGTGACCACCGGGGGCGGCGAGCCGGACAGGCAGGTCAGCACCGGGGTGTGGGTGAGCACGGCCCGGCGCACCAGTCGGGTGCCCCCGCTGTCGAGCACCAGCGCCGCCCAGGGCACCAGGCACAGCTCCTGGTGCGCCGAGATCACCAGTTCCAGCGGGTCCCCGGTCACCGCGTCGAGCCGGCCGCGCAGCTCGGCGGGGAGCAGGTCGAGGGCCAGCCGGTGCCAGTCCGGGTCACCCAGGTCGAGGTCGATCGGCGCCTGCGGGTCCCGGGCCCGTCGACCGGCGACGTAGGCGGCGAGCTGCGCACCGGGGGTGAACCGTTCGAAGAAGACACCGTCGCCCGGGGTGATCAGCGCGCGGAACCAGTTCGTCCCCGTGGCGAGGCTGTCCGGCAGGGCGGCGAAGTCGAGCGCGTACCTGTCGTCCAACGCGCGGCGCAGGGTGGTCAGGTCCGTCGGGGTGGGCAGCGTCATCTCCGCGAAGATCGGGTTCACCCGCTTCTCGATCCGCCGGTGCAGGGTGTCGATCTCCCGGTTCTGCTCCTCCCGCTGAGCCTGCACCGCACGCGCGTCCGCCCGGTGGTCGAGGGGGTCGTCCCGTTCGGCCTTGAGCACGTCGTCGATCAGGCCCTGAAGCTGGTTGGGCAGCAACGACACCTCGGCCCGCATCTGCGCGGCCAGCCCGGTCTGCTTGGCCGCCAGGCACATGCGCAGTCCCAGCTCGGCGGCGGCCGGACCGGGCAGGGCCGCGGCCAGCAGCGCGATGTCGCCGTAGACCCGGCGGAACGCCGTCGACAACGGGGTACGGGCCCGGGAGATCACCCCCCATCGGCTCCGGATTCCCTCGGCGACCGTCAGCGCCCGCCCCGCGAGCCCGACCGCGCGATCGTTCCCGTGCCCGGTCAGCGCGAGCAGCTCGGCGAGCGTGAGCGCCAGCGACAACTCGTAGACGTCGTGCTGGGGGTCGGCGATCCGGAACTCCTCCAGATGCGCCAGCGCCGCGGTCATCCGGGCGACGGCTTCGTCGGTGTCGCCGGTGGCCTGGTCGGCCAGCGCCAGGATGAAGCCGTAGCGGTGCCGGGTCGAGTAGGAGCTGGCCTCGGTCGACTCCCAGTAGGTCTGGGCCAGCTCGCCGAGCGCGCTGTGCACCTCGGCGGCCTGGCCCAGCTCCAGCAGGCAGGCGCCGGTCTCGAAGTCGACGTCGCCGGCGCACGGCTCCGCGCCGCTGGCGAAGAAGAACTCGCGGTCCAGGGCCGCCGCCAGGGCCAGCGCGTCCGCGGGTCGCCCCGACGCCCGGAGGCTGCGGATCAGCCGGTAGGTCACGGTGACCTCGGTCCACCTGTCGCGCACCGGCCCGTCGGCCGGACGGATCTCGGCGAGCGCCGTCCCGTACAGCTCCTCGACGGCGGGCGTCGCGGCCAGCGGATGACCCAGGTAGGCGCAGAACCGCAGGATGGTGGCCGCGTTCGCGTTGCCGTCGCTGCGGAAGGACCAGTCGTGGTCGACCTGTCCCGTCCATTCGCGGCGGGTGGTCGCCTCCACCAGGTACCGCTCGACCGCGACCCGGAGCAACGCCTCCTCGTTGTCGAACACCCGGGCCTTGTGGTCGTCCTTGCGCACGATGACCAACGCCTGCTCGGCGTCGTGGGCGAGCCGCAGCATGGTGTCGCGGGCCAGGGCGCGGCGTACCGCGTCGGCGAGGGCCTGGGTCACGTCGGGACACTCCACTTCAGGTGGTCGCGGTGACGTCGGCAGCGCGGCCCGCAGCTCGGACAGGCCAGCATGCCGGCGAGGGCACGCAGGGCCGCCGCGTCGGGCGTGGCGACCAGGTGGACGTACGGCAGGCTGCCCACCAGCGCCGGCGCGTACGGGATGAACCCGGGATCGCCGGCCTTCGGGTGTCCCCAGATCACCGCGTGGGCCAGCCGGGACAGTCGGCTGACCTGGGCCACCAGGGGCGTCGGATCGGCCAGCTCCCACCCGTCGGAGACGATCACCAGGTGCGCCGAGCGCACGACTCGGTGGCCGCCCCACACCCGGCCGAAGACGGTGACGGCGCTCCCGAGCCGGGTGCCGGCGTCCCAGTCCGTGCGGCGGGCGGCCAGCGCGCGCATCGCCGCCTGCGGATCGCGGGACCGCAGCTCCCGGGTGATCCGGTCGAGCCGGGTGCCGATGGTGAACACCTCGGTCGTCAGCGGTGCGGCGGCGACCGCCGCGTACCCGAACCGCAGCAGCAGAGCGCGGTACGCCCGCATCGAGTAGCTGAGGTCGAGCAGCAGGACCAGGCGACGTCGCGCGTGGAGACGACGGCGGTACCACAGCCGGGTCGGCTCACCCGCGGTGCGCATCATCGTCTGCGCGGTGCGGGACACGTCGACGTGCCGCCGCCCGCCGGAGGCACGGCGCATCGTGCGGCGCAGCGGAACCGCCGTGGTGAACGCCGCGACGAAGGACGCCAGTTCGGCGCGGTCGGCGGCGCTCAACGTCCACGGTGGGGCGGTCGCCAGCCGCTCGCCGGAGCCGGCCCGGGAACGGGCCGGTCCCGGGTCGGCGGTGTCGTCCCGACCCGGCTCCTCGACCGTCGCCGGGCGGACCCGCGCGGGGCCGGGCAGCGCGGAGTCACCCGGCCCGGTGGACGCGGCCGGCCCGAACCAGGCGGCGAACGCGGCGTCGAAGACAGGCAGGTCCTCGCGGCGCGAGCACAACGTCAACCGGGTCGCCCAGTAGACGGCGTCCCGGTCGAGCCGCTCGTACGCGCCGAGCGCGCGCATCGCGGTGGTCACCCGCGCCACCTCGACGCGGAGCCCGTCGGCGCGGAGCCGACCGGCGAACCCGACCAGGTCACGGACCGGGTCGTCGTCCGACGTCACGGGGCCTCCGCGCGCAGGACGTCGCGGACGGTCTCCTGGTCCTCGCGCTGCTTCACCAGCACCCCGAGCGCGTCGTCGGCGGCCTCGGCGACGGTGCGCCGGCCGAGCGCCGCGGCGGCCCGGGCGAAGGCGATCGACTCGGCGACCCCGGGCGGCCGCACCAACGACAGGTGCCGCAGCTTGGCCATGGCGGCCGCGATCTGCGTGGCCAACGGCGTGTCCGCCACCTCCGGCACGTTGCGCCGGATGATCTCCGCCTCGTCCGCTTCGGCCGGATGGTCGACCCAGTGGTAGACGCACCGCCGTTTGAGGGCGCCGTGCACCTCCCGGGTGCCGTTGGAGGTGAGGACCACGAACGGCGGCTCGTCGATCGTGATGGTCTGGTAGTCGGGAATGGTGAGCGTCTCGCCTTCGAGGACCTCCAGCAGGAAGGCCTCGAACTCGTCGTCGGCCCGGTCGATCTCGTCGATGAGCAACACCGACGGACGTTGCTGCACGGCCCGCAGAATGGGCCGGGGGATCAGGAACTCCTTGCGGTAGATCGACTCGCCGTCCGGCGTGCCGCGCAGATGCAGCAGTTGGCGGGTGAAGTCCCACTCGTAGAGCGCCTGGGACCGGTCGATGCCGCTGTGGCACTGCAACCGGATCGGGGTGACGCCGAGCAGCTCGGCGATCTTCCTGGCCAGCACCGTCTTTCCCACGCCCGGGTCGCCTTCGAGGAACAGCGGCAGCTTGAGTTTCATCGCGAGGAAGATCGCCGCGGCGAGTCCGGGATCGGCCAGGTAGTTCAACCTCGCGAGTTCCTCCGCGATCCGTTCCGGGGTGGAGAAGGAAGCGTTCGGCATCGGTCGAGATTCGGCCCGGGGCCGCACGCCTGTCGATCCTATGAACGGGTGAGCCGCCGTTACCGGTCGACCGAGCGGGCACGCCACGACACGTGCCGACCGGCCCGCCGTGCGGGTCCTCCCGATCGATTCCGCAGGTGTCGCGAATGCGGTGGGGCCGGCCGGGCGACGTGCGGTCGGATCCGTGTTGACCGGCCACGATGCACGGTCCGACGCCGGGAGCGCCAGCGACCGACGGACGTCGTTGTCGTCTAGAGTGCGAGGCGCGGTCGCGACTTCTCGGCCCGTCTGCGACGAGTTCCGCGAAGGAGAAACATGGTCAGTTTCGACGCTGTCGCCCTTCCGACTTGCGAGCCGAATTTCCGTCAGCAGGCGACGACCGAGCAGATTCTCGCCTGGATCTCGTCGCCGCCGATGCGGGCGCTGGTCGAGGAGTACGGCGACGCCCTGCCGTCGGCCGACGTGGGCGAGCTGCTGGAGTGGCTGGACGCGTTCTCCGACCGGCACTGGGACTTCCGCAAGCGGGGCAACGTCGAGCGCGACCAGGTGACCGCGCCGACGTTCGAGCCGGCCCGGGCGGCGCTCGTGCTCGCCGCGGCGACCGCCCTGCGTCTCGTCGAGCCGGTCGACCCGCCCCGCGCGGCGTACGACCACCTGCTCGTCCTGGGTGGTCTCGGGCGGGCCTGCCTGCAACGCACCGAGTACGCTGCCCGGCTGGTCCGCGACGGTGTCGTCTCCGTCGGCGAGGTGGCGGCGCTGGGCAGCTTCCGACCGCTCACCGAGCCGGAGACCACGCTGCCCGGCCTGGCCGACGGTCGGTTCGAGATGGACGCGATGGACGTCGGCGCGCGCCACGCGTTCGGGCTCACCGAGCCGGCGCGCGACGAGTCCTCCGAGGGGGCCGTGACGCACCGGTCCTGGCGGGTGCGCACCTACCGCCCCGCCGGCGGTCCGCCGGTGCAGGTGCTCGCCGCGCCGTCCAGCGAGCCCGAGCTGCGTCGCGCCAACACCCCCGACACGTACGACTTCTGGGCCCGGCGCTCCCGCCTCCGCCCGTCGGACCGGATCCTCGTCGTCACCTCGCCGATCTACGTGCCGTTCCAGCACAGCGACGCGATCCGCATGCTGGCGGCGCGCTACGGCTGCGGGATCGACACGGTCGGGTTCGATCCGGCGCGGGCCACCGTGCCGCTCGCGCCGGACGCCACCAACCCCGACCGCTACCTCCAGGAGATCCGGTCCGGGATCCTGTCGATGCAGCGGTTGCACCGGGCGCTGGCCGGGAGTCTGGCCGCGTGACGGCGACGGTCTTCGGCGCGGTGCCGTTGCCCACCACCGGGCCGCCGGCGGGCCGGGTGGACGGGGCCGGCGTCGGCTCCGGTCCACCGGACCGGGCCGGGATCGCCGAGGGGATCGCCTCCTGGGTGGACTCACCGGCCATGGCCGCGCTGCTGGCCGAGTTCGGTGGTGGACCGCGGCCGGTCGGTCCGCTCGGCGACCGGCTGGACGCGCTGGAGGAGTTCTCTGCCCGGTGGGACCACCGCAAGGGGCGGCTGGAGCGGCACCAGGTGGTGGGGGAGAGCTTCGCCGCCGACACCGACGCGCGCATCCGGTCGGCGGCGAGGTCGTTGGGTCTGGCCGGCCGGGTGACGCCGCGGCACCGGTCGTTCGACCACGTCCTGGTGCTCGGTGGTGGCGTCCGCACCATGATGGCCCGCGCACATCTGGCCGCCACGATCCTGCGTCGGGGGGTCCGCGCCGGTTCGGTCGCGGGGCTGGGCAGCCTGCGGCCGATTCCGGAGCAGAACGTGGTCGCCGCCGGGCTCGGGCTGGGCGCTGTCGCGACCGAGGGCGACGCGGTCGACGAGGCGCTGCGGCACGCTTTCGGCGCGGCGCCCGCCACCGAGCGGCGCTCCGGCACGACCGGGGCCGGCCAGCCCTGGTGGGTCCGGTCCCACCGGGACGTGGACCCGCCGGTGCACGTGTTGGCCGCACCGTCGACCCGGCCGGGGGAGCGGGCCAACACGGCGGACACCTTGGTCGGCTGGGCGGAGTTGGTGCGGCCGGCGTCGGTCGGCGCGCGGCTGCTGGTGGTCACGACCGACATCTTCGTGCCGTTCCAGCACTGTGACGCGGTCCGGCTGCTGGGCCTGCGGTACGGCTGCGCGGTGGAGACGGTGGGCTTCGACAGCGGCGACGATCCCTGGGTGCCGCCGCCGGCGACCTCCGCGATCCTTCAGGAGGTCCGGTCCGCCATCCGGTCCATGCGGGTGTTGTACCAGGCGGTCGCCTGAGCGTGCCCGGTGCCGCCTCGCCCGGCCCGTCCCGGTCGGGTCGGGCGAGGCGGCGCGGTCAGCCCCGGTCCAGCGGGATGACCTCCGTCGGGTCGTCCGCCGGCTCCCGCGGCGCGGGTGGTGGCGGCGCGGCGACCGGCGGGGCGCTCCCGGCCCGCTGTTTGTCCGGCGTCCAGGCGAACGCGAGCGCGCCGCCGACCAGCGCCAGCAGCATGCCGATGACGAACCCGCCGAGGTTCGAGGTGAGCCAGGAGACCAGCCCGAGCAGCAGCGACAGCAGCGCGTAGAAGACGCGTTGCTGCGGGGTGGCGATCAGCAGCGCCCCGCAGAGCACGAGGATCGCCGGGACCAGGTAGGCGGCCAGTCCCTGCGGCCCGACGTGCAGCAGCACCCCGAGCGGCGCGCGCAGCGTCACCAGCATCTCGATGCCGCCGAGCGCGATGAGCAGGCCGGCGGTGAACGGGCGGGCCCGCCGCCAGCGGCGCCAGCGCCCGCCGGGGCGGGTGGCCGGCGCCGCGTGCTGTCCGACGGACATCGTCAGCACCCGTCGGAGCTGAAGCCCATGTGCAGGTTGGGCAGCGTGAAGACCGCGGCGGTGGTGGCGTAGTTGTTCTGCCGCAGGTTGGTGATGGTCACCGAGTCGGCCTGCTGGGCGAAGACGCCGGGGTTGCCCTTCACGCCGGGGACCTGGTCGACGGTGCTGGCGTCCTGCCCGACGTTGATGTTGCGGAACGAGGCGTTGCCGGCGACCTCGTCGCCGTCGACGACGAGCGTGCGGGCGCTGACCGGCTTGCCGGAGCCGCCCGCGGTGATCCGCAGGTTGATTCCGCCCAGGCTGATGCTCTGGCAGAGGTTGGTCAGTTCGGCCTTGTCGATGGCCGACACGATCACCACCACCTGGCCGCCGGTGTCGCCCTGGTTGGGGCTGTCCGGGATCATCTGGTCGAGCGTGGCGAACTGCTCGAAGCCGGTGCCTTCGAGTTTGTCGGCGGTGACGGTGAACGGCATGCCGGAGATGGCGAACTGCGCGCCGAGCACGCCCTGCGCGGTCAGCACGACCATGCCGGCGGCGCCGGCCGCGACGGCGCCGAGCGTGACGGCGAAGCGGCGCCAGCGTACGCCGCTGCTCGGCTGGCCGGGCTCGATCGGTGCGGTCTGCTCCGACATGGCGGCTTCCTTTCGAGATCAATTCATGTGCGACGATGTGAATTGGCTTCGCAGGATTTCGCGCCAGGGGCGCAGGCCGAAGTTACCGCTGGGTAAAGTGGCGGTCAACAGAGAGTTCGCCGGCATGTGCCAAATGCGGCCAAAGTGAAAAACCGCAGCGGTTTCTCACCGGATCGTCAGTCGGCCGCGCACGGCGCGGTCGTGCTCGGGCCGTCGTCCGGGCCGGCGCGCCGGGTGGCGCGGCGCGCGCCCTCGGGGCCGAGGAACGGCGCGGTGGCCGCGTACGTGAGCACCGGCAGCAGCAGCGGCAGCTCCTCGGCCCGCCCCTGCGCCACCCGGGCGCGGATGGTGGCGTGGATGCCGCCGACCACGGTGGACACCAGCACGTCCCGGTCCACCCCGGCGACCGCCGGCCCCGGCCCGGCGTCGGCGAAGAACCGGCGGAAGCTGTGCAGCAGCGCGTCGCGTTCCCGGCGGGCGTCCGGGCCGGCGGCGTCCACCTCGACCAGCGCCATCCGCGCGAAGGCGGGCACGCTGGCCAGCACGTCGAGCAGGGTGCGCAGCGCGGCCCGGGCGGCGTCCGGCCAGGCCGGCCCGGCGTCGGCGTAGGCGGTCTCCATGAGCTGCGAGACCACCGCGATGCCGTGCCGGTAGGTGGCGAGGAACGCGTCCTGCTTGCCGCTGAACAGGGCGTAGAAGGCCGGCCGGGTGACGCCTGCGGCATGGCAGATGTCGGTGACCCGGGCGTTGTCGTACCCCCGGGTGGCGACCTCGCGGACCAGCCCGTCGAAGAGGCGGTCGCGCTGGGTCGCGGCCACCTCCTCGGCCGGTACCCGCCGGGGCCCGCGCTTAATGGCGCGGTCCGGATCGCGGCCGTGCCGGGCGCCCGGCAGCGGTGCCGGCGGGGGCGGGCTCTGCATGGTCAAGATATCGGCCTTCCTTGATGCGTTGACTTTACGACCCTCTGAGGTTTATAACTTTCGACACGCTCAGTTCACAACCCGTCACCATTGGTGATCACCACGGAAGGGCCCGAACGGCCGTCATTATCGCCGTCCGGCTCCACCACCACCCCCGTCCCACCGCCGGAAGGAACCACCATGCCCAGGTACGGACGCATCGGCGCGGGCCTCGCCGCCCTGGCGCTGCTGACCGGTCTGGTCGGCGCCACCCCCGCCACCGCCGCCCCCTCCACCTCGCTGGCCAGCGCCGTGCTGACCTACCCCACCGCGGCCGGCACCGCCGTGTCGGTCAACGACGTCATCCAGGCCAGCCTGAAGACCGGCACCAGCGCGACCTTCTACTCCTCGGCCAGCGGCACCACCGGCGTCAAGTGCGCCGCGTCCACGTTCAGCGCCAAGGTGCTGAGCAACCCGACCGCTCCCGGCACCGCCACCGAGAGCCTCACCGCGCAGTCGTTCACGAGCTGCACCAGCAACATCATCGGCACCACCGGCGTGCAGAGCGTGACCGTCAACAACCTGCCGTACACCACGTCGGTCACCAGCGGCGGCGTGGTCACCATCTCCGGCACCACGACCGCGCCGATCCAGAGCACCGTGGTGCTGAACTCGCTGCTCGGCCCGATCACCTGCGTCTACCGGACCAGCACCAACAAGCTGACCGGCGTGGCGGCCAACGCCACCAACTCGATCGCGTTCACCAACCAGACCCTGACCAAGTTCTCCGGCACGTCGCTCTGCTTCAGCACCGCGTACTTCACCGCGACGTACTCGCCGGTGCGCGACACCAGCAAGACCGGCAGCCCGGCGGTCTTCGTCAACTGACCGCCCGGCCCACGGGCCGGTGCGCGGCGGTTCGCCGTGCACCGGCCCCCCGCCGTGCGCCGACCCGATCGGGTACGTGGTGTCAGGTGGGCGGGGTCGCCGCGCGACACAGTGACAGTTGTCCCGGCCCCGGCGCGGTGGCAGCGTGCGGGAACCAGACCGCCGCTGAAGGGTGCGCCCGATGACCGACGACCTGCTGGCCCGGCACCGGGCCGTGCTCCCGTCCTGGATGCCGCTCTACTACGCCGAACCACTCGAACTGGTCGCCGGCTCCGGCCGCCGGGTGACCGACTCGGCCGGCCGCAGCTACCTGGACTTCTTCGGCGGCGTGCTGACCAACATGATCGGCTACGACATCCCGGAGATCCGCGAGGCGGTGGAGCGGCAACTGCGCACCGGCCTGGTGCACAGCTCCACGCTCTACCTGATCCGGCAGCAGGTCGACCTGGCCGAGAAGATCGCCCGGCTCTCCGGCATCCCGGACGCCCGCGTCTTCTTCACCAACTCCGGCACCGAGGCGAACGAGGCGGCGCTGCTGGTCGCCACCAACCACCGCCGCTCGCACCAGATCCTCGCGGTGCGCAACAGCTATCACGGCCGGTCGTACGCGACCATGGGCATCACCGGCAACCGCGGCTGGACGGCCAGCGCGCTCAACCCGTTGCAGGTGGCCTGGCTGCACTCCGGCGAGCGGCTGCGCGGCCTGCTGGCCCGGCTCGACGCCGCCGACCGGGTGGACGCCGCGGTCGAGGACCTGCGCGAGGTGCTCGCCACCCAGACCGCCGGCGACGTGGCCTGCCTGATCGCCGAGCCGATCCAGGGCGTCGGCGGCTTCACCTACGCCCCGGACGGGCTGTTCGCGGCCTGGAAGAAGGTGCTCGACGAGCACGGCATCCTGCTGGTCAGCGACGAGGTGCAGACCGGCTGGGGGCGCACCGGCGAGCACTTCTGGGGCTACCAGGCGCACGGCGTCACGCCGGACCTGCTCACCTTCGCCAAGGGCATCGGCAACGGCTTCGCGCTGGCCGGCGTGGTGGGTCGGGCCGAGGTGCTGGAGACGGTGCCGGCGATCAGCTTCTCCACGTTCGGCGGCAACCCGGTCTCCACCGCCGCCGGCAACGCGGTGCTCGACTACCTGCTCGACCACGACCTCCAGGCCAACGCCGCCCGGGTCGGCGCGATCCTCGCCGACGGCCTGCGGGCCGCCACCGACGGCCTGGACCGGGTCGCCGAGGTCCGCGGCAAGGGCCTCATGCTGGCCGTCGAGTTCGTCCGCCCCGGCACCGTCGAGCCGGACCCGGAGCTGACCACCCGGGTCTTCGAGGCGTGCCGGGCCGGCGGTCTGCTGGTCGGCAAGGGCGGCCTCTACGGCAACGTGGTGCGGATGGGTCCGCCGCTGACGCTGACCGAGGACGAGGCCCGCGAGGGCCTGGCCGTCCTGGTCGACGCCATCCGCTCGTCCGTCGAGGAGGCGGCATGACCGTCCTCGGGCACTACGTCGACGGCAAGCGGACCACCGGGGACTCCGAGCGGCGCGGGGACGTCTTCGACCCGGCCACCGGCCGGCGTACCGCTCGGGTGGCGCTCGCCGGGACCGCCGACGTGGCCGGCGCGGTGCAGGCCGCCGAGCGCGCGGCCCGCGGCTGGCGGGACGCCTCCCTGGCCCGGCGCACGGCGGTGCTGTTCGCCGTCCGGGAGCTGGTGCACGCCCGCCGGGACCGGCTCGCCGAGGCGATCACCGCCGAGCACGGCAAGGTGCTCGCGGACGCCGCCGGCGAGGTGCAGCGCGGCCTGGAGGTGATCGAGTACGCCTGCGGCATCGCCCCGGCGCTGCGCGGCGGGTTCAGCGAGAACGTCTCCACCGAGGTCGACTCGTACAGCCTGCGGCAGCCGCTGGGCGTGGTCGCGGTGATCTCCCCGTTCAACTTCCCGGTGATGGTGCCGCTCTGGTTCGTGCCGGTGGCGATCGCCTGCGGCAACGCGGTGGTGCTCAAGCCCAGCGAGAAGGACCCGAGCGCGGCGCTGCTGCTGGCCGAGTGGTTCACCGAGGCGGGCCTGCCCGACGGGGTGTTCAACGTGGTCAACGGCGACAAGGAGGCGGTCGACGCGCTGCTCGACCACCCCGGCGTCCGGGCCGTGTCGTTCGTCGGCTCCACCCCCGTGGCCCGGTACGTGCACCAGCGCGGCGCGCTGGCCGGCAAGCGGGTGCAGGCGCTGGGCGGGGCGAAGAACCACATGGTGGTGCTCCCCGACGCCGACCTGGACCTGGCCGCCGACGCCGCGGTCAACGCCGGGTTCGGCTCGGCGGGGGAGCGGTGCATGGCGATCTCCGCGCTGGTCGCGGTGGAGCCGGTGGCCGACGCGCTGGTGGCCCGCATCGCCGCGCGGATGGGCCGGCTGCGCACCGGGGACGGCCGACGCGGCTGCGACATGGGGCCGCTTGTCACCGCCGCGCACGCGGAGCGGGTCCGCAGCTACGTGGAGTCCGGGATCGCGGCCGGCGCGGTGCCGGTGGTGGACGGGCGGGACGTCACCCCGGACGGCGACCCCGGCGGCTTCTGGCTCGGCCCGACGCTGTTCGACCATGTCACGCCGGAGATGTCGATCTACACCGACGAGATCTTCGGCCCGGTGCTGAGCGTGCTGCGGGTCGACTCGTACGACGAGGCGGTGGAACTGGTCAACGCCAGCCCGTACGGCAACGGCACCGCGATCTTCACCAACGACGGCGGCGCGGCCCGGCGCTACCAGCACGAGGTGGAGGCCGGCATGGTCGGCATCAACGTGCCGATCCCGGTGCCGATGGCGTACTACTCCTTCGGCGGCTGGAAGGCGTCGCTCTTCGGCGACCTGCACGCGCACGGCGCCGACGGGGTGGCGTTCTTCACCCGGGGCAAGGTGGTCACCAGCCGCTGGCTCGACCCGCGCCACGGCGGGGTCAACCTCGGCTTCCCCACCCAGACCTGAGCAGCCGCAGCAGACCCGCCCCGGCCAGGTACGCGACCACCGCCGGGACGGGCAGGCCGAGCGGCTCCGGCGCGGCCTTCGGCGCGAGGCTGTTCAGCAGCAGTCCGGCGACCAGCCCGGCGTACCCGAGGACGGCGAGCGTGGTGCGCCGTCGCCGGCCGCCGTCGCCGGCCGGCCCGGTCGGGGGTGGGCGGCGGGTACGGGCCTCGACCGGGCCGAAGACGGCGACCAGCGCGGCCAGCACCACGGTCAGGGCGAGCAGCCACGGCACCCGCCAGCCCCACCAGGCCGCCGAGCCGACCGGGGGAGTGGGCAGCACGCCGAGCGCGTCCAGCAGGCCGATCAGCAGGATCGCGGCGGTCAGGTGCCACAGGAAGACGGTGAGCACCACCGCGTTGACCGCGATCACCGCCTGCCACGGGCCGGGCCGCCGCAGCCAACGGCCGGCCGGGCGGCGCAGCAACAGGATCAGCCCGAGCTGGGCGGTGGCGGCGGCGAGCAGCGCCAGACTCGGCGGCGCGGCGTTGTCCAGCCGTTCGCCGGGCACGTGCAGCATCGCCACCGGGTACGGCCCGACGACTGTCAGCAGCACCAGCGCGGTCAACCCGACCGCCAGCAGCGTGCCGCCGGCCCGGCGGCCCAGTGGCAGCCGGCGACGGCGCGGACCGGCCCGTTCGGCGGCGACACCCGGGTGGGGGTCGGCGGGGTGGGCCGCCGACCGGCTCGCGTCGAACCAGGCGAAACCGAGTTGGTGCACGGCCAGCCAGGCGAACAGGTAGTTGCCGTCGGCCAGGACCGCCGGGCCGAGGAGCCGACCGAGGTCGCCGAGCGCGACGAGCGCGACAAGCACCACCGGCACGGCCAGCCCGAACCGGCGGTGCAACGCGGTCATCGGCGGGGTCAGCGCCACCACCACGAAGTAGGCGACCAGGAACCAGAGCGGGATGGTGGCGAACCAGACCACGGTCCGGACCTGCGCCGGGTCGGCGCCGCGCGCCGAGGCGACCGCCGCGCCGGTGGCCAGCACCAGCAGCAGCGTGGTGGTCGGCCGGACCAGCCGGGCGCTGCGGTCCACCAGCCAGCCGGTCGCGGTCCCGCCCCGGCCCCGGCGGGCGGCCAGCGAGGCGGCGTTGGCGTAGCCGCCGACCAGGAAGAACACCGGCATCACCTGGGCCAGCCAGGTCAGCGGCCAGGCCCAGGGCAGGTCGGCGAGCGCCGAGTGGCCGGCCGGGCGGCCGTGGTCGTACCCGATCGCGGTCACGCCCCAGTGGCCGAGCACGACCATCGTGATGGCCAGCGCCCGGAGCAGGTCGACGTAGCGCTCCCGCCCCGGCGGCGTGCGCTCGGCGAGCTGCCGCAGGCGGCGCATGGACCCAGGCTATGCCAGTCGGCTCCGGCCGGGACGGATAACGGATCGGCCATGAGGTCTTGTGGTCCGCGCCGCGTCGGCGTAGAAATTCTTCAACGAAAATGTGCCCTGTGAAGAGAAGCGACGGAATCACCGAGGAGATGCGATGAAACAGGCGTGAGATCCTCCGGCGCAGTGCCGCCGCCGGTCTGCTGGCCACCCCCGCCGCCGGTCTGCTCGCCGGCTGCGCCACCTCCGGTGGCGACGACAAGGGTAACGGCGACACGTACCAGGGCACCAAGAGCGAGCAGAACCCGCTCGGCGTCAAGGAGGACGCGCCGCTCGAAGTGGTGATCTTCAACGGCGGCTTCGGCGAGGAGTACGCCAAGGCCCACGAGGCCATGTACCGGGAGAAGTACCCGAAGGCGGAGATCAAGCACTCGGCCACCCAGGAGATCAGCAAGACGCTCCAGCCGCGCTTCGTCGACGGCAGCCCGCCGGACGTGGTCAACAACTCCGGCGCCGGCCAGATCGACTTCAACGGCCTGGTCTCGCAGAACGCGCTGGCCGACCTCGGTGAGCTGCTCGCCGCGCCCAGCCTCGACACGCCCGGCAAGACGGTCAAGGACACGCTGCTGCCCGGCACCGTCGAGGTCGGCTCCTACGACGGCCGGTTCCTGGTGCTCAACTACACCTACACGGTGTACGGCATCTGGCACTCGACCAAGCTCTTCGCCGACCGCGGCTGGACCTACGCCAAGACCTGGGACGAGCACATCGCGCTCTGCCGGCAGATCAAGGCCGCCGGCATCGCCCCCTGGACGTACGCCGGCCTGCACCCGCGCTACATGAGCTGGCCGGTGATCTCCACCGCGATCAAGGTGGGCGGCCCGTCGGTCGCGCTGGCCATCGACAACCTGGAGCCCAACGCCTGGAAGTCGGACGCCATGAAGACCGCCGCCGACGCCTGGTACCAGATCGTCAAGGACAAGTTCATCCTGGCCGGCTCCCCGGGCCTGGACCACAAGCAGTCGCAGACCGCCTGGTGCCAGGGCAAGGCCGCGTTCATCTCCTGCGGGTCCTGGCTGGAGAGCGAGCAGAAGGACGTCACCCCGGCCGGCTTCAACATGACGGTCGCGCCGACGCCGAGCCTGGGCAGCGGCGACAAGCTGCCGTTCGAGGCGATCCGGGGCACCGCGGGCGAGCCGTTCATGGTGCCGGCGAAGGCGAAGAACGTAGCCGGCGGCCTGGAGTACTTCCGGACCATGCTGTCGCGCAGGGGCGCCCAGGACTTCACGAGGAAGGTCGCCAGCCTGCCCGTGGTCGCCGGCGCCACCGACGGCGTCGAGTTGCCGTTCGGGCTGGCCACCGTGGTCAAGGCGCTGGACGCGTCCGGCGCCAACGGGTTCAACTGGGTCTACAACAACTACTACCGCAAGCTGGAGCGCAACCTGGTCGACGCGGCCTGCGGCGAGTTCTTCAGCGGCCGGATCTCCCCGGCGGAGTTCCTCGACCAGTGCCAGCGGGGCGCCGACTCGATCGCGCAGGACAGCTCCGTCAAGAAGTACAAGCGGGCCGCGTGACGGTCGGATGCGCCACGGTCGATACCCACTGATCCTCAGCTTCCTGCTGCCACCGCTGGCGGTCTACGGCATCTTCGTGCTCTCGCCGTACCTCCAGGCGTTCCAGATCTCCACCACCGACTGGCTGGGCTACTCCGCGCAGGCCGACCAGGTCGGCCTGGCGAACTTCCGCACGCTGCTGCACGACGGGTACGTCTGGAACGCGTTGCGGAACAACGCGATCCTGCTCGCGGTGGTGCCGGTGGTGACCATCGCGCTGGGTCTCTTCTTCGCGAGCATGCTCACCATGGGCGGGCGCAAGGGCCGCGCCGGGGTGACCGGGGTACGCGGCACCGCGCTCTACCGGCTGGTCTACTTCTTCCCGCAGGTGCTCTCCGTGGTGATCATCGCGTTGCTGTGGAAGGAGATCTACAGCCCGACCAGCGGCCTGCTCAACGGCGCCCTGCGCGCGATCGGGCTGGCCGAGCCGCCGGCCTGGCTGGGCGATCCGCGGTTCGCGTTCTGGTGCGTGCTGGCCGTGATGGTGTGGAGCAACGTCGGGTTCTACGTGGTGCTGTTCGGCGCCGCCATGCAGGCCATCCCGCGCGACATCTACGAGGCGGTGCTGCTCGACGGCGCGTCCCGCGCCACCATGCTGCGGAAGATCACCATCCCGCTGCTCTGGGACACCATCCAGGTGGCCTGGATCTACCTGGCCATCGCCGCGCTCGACGGTTTCATCCTGGTGCAGCTCATGACCAACGGCGGGCCGAACTTCTCCTCCGACGTGATCGGCCTGCGGATGTACGACACCTCGTTCGGCAGCGAGAACAAGTTCGGGTACGCCTCCGCGATCGGCGTGGCCATGTTCTTCCTGACCCTCTCGGTGGCGGTGCTGGCGCTGCGCACCGCCCGGCGTGATCGGATCGAGTACTCGTGAGCACCGTACGGGCCGGGGTGCCGGCCGACCGTCCGCCGCGCCGCGAGACGGGCGTGGCCAACGTCTTCTCGCACGGCTTCCTGCTGCTCTGGGCCGCGATGACCATCCTGCCGCTGGCCTGGATGCTGCTCAGCTCGTTGAAGAGCAACGGCGAGATCATCGCCGACCCGTGGGGCCTGCCGGAGGCGCTGCGGTTCGACAACTGGGCGCGCGCCTGGACCACCGCCCACATCGGCCGGTTCTTCCTGAACAGCCTGGTGGTGGTGGCCGGCTCGCTGAGCCTGACCATGCTGCTCGGTGCCACCGCCGCGTACGTCTTCGCCAGGTACGAGTTCCGTGGCCGCCAGGTGGTGTACTACCTGTTCGTCGGCGGCATGATGTTCCCGGTGTTCCTGGCCCTGGTGCCGCTCTTCTTCGTGGTGCGCAGCGTCGGCCTGCTCGGCACCTGGCCGGGGCTGATCCTGGTCTACACGGCGTACTCGCTGCCGTTCACGGTGTTCTTCCTGACCGCCTTCTTCCGGACGCTGCCGACCTCGGTGGCGGAGGCCGCGATGATCGACGGATGTGGCCACTTCCGGCTCTTCTTTCGGGTGATGCTGCCCATGGCGCGACCGGGACTGATCAGTGTCGGCATCTTCAACTTCCTCAGTCACTGGAACCAGTTCCTGCTGCCCCAGGTGCTCATCCCCGGTGACGGGCCGAACCGGATGCTCGCCCAGGGCCTGAGTTCGCTGGCGGTCAGCCAGGGTTACGCCGGCGACTACGCCCAGCTCTTCGCCGGGCTCACCATCGCGGTGCTGCCGGTGCTGGTGGTCTACGTGGCGTTCCAGCGGCAGATCCAGGCCGGCCTGACCGCCGGGCAGCTCAAGTGAGGTGGTTGCCACAGGCAACGGGACAGTGTTTCTCATCTACACGCTGTTGTTGCTGCTCGGTGGCATCGCGATGGTCGCCGTCGGCGTCGCCATCAAGGAGCAGGGGACCGGGTCGCGCGTCCTCAACGTGATCGTCGGCCTGGCCTTCTTCGCGTACGGCTTCTACCTGCTGTTCCTCTTCGACGGCGGCAGCTACCGGATCTTCTTCTACGTCTTCATCCTGCCGATCCTGCTGATCGTGCGCGCGGTGAAGGCCCGCCGGGAGGCTCGCGAGCAGGCCGCCGCGCACCAGTTCGCCGGCGCGCCGCAGCCCGGCATGTTTCCCCCTGCTGCCCCCGGTCAGCCGGCGCCGTACGGCATGGCGCCGCAGAGCCACCCGGGCCAGCCGGGCCAGTCGGGCCAGTCGGGCCAGCCGGCGCCGCAGCCCCAGTACGGGCAGCCCGCCCCCCAGGGCTGGCAGTCGGCCCAGCCGGGGAATGCGGCCCAGCCGGGCCAGCCGATGGCGCAGCACCCGGGCCAGCCGGGACCGTCCGGTGGTCCGAACGGCTGACCACGTTTGCCCAGGGCCGGTCGACCTCGTGTCGTCCGGCCCTTCGCTTGCCCGGCGACACAGTCACTTGTCCGATTCTGATCGCTGCGGACCGGTCCACTGCGTCGCCCGCGCCCCACGCCGCGTCGGCGCACCTCCCCGGTGGCGTCGGCCGGCGTGGGACGGTGAGCCCCGAGAGCGGTACGAAGTGCCTACGAACTTGAGTACAGGGATGGGTCATCGCGCCGACCCACCTATGCGTTCAAGTTCGTAGGCACTTCGACCGGAAGTGCGGCCGGAGGCGGTTGCTTGCCGTTACCCCGCCGGTATGAGTGACGTCGTGACCGGAACCGGAGCCCGTCGCCCGTCGCCCGTCGCCCGTCGGCTTCAGGGCATGGGAGCGGCGGTCAGGTCGGGGGTGGGACGAGCCGGGCGTGCAGTGCCGCCGGGTCGGTGACCTCGGGCAGGTCCCGGGCGGCGAGCCAGGCCGCGGCGGCGGCGCCGTCCCCGGCGGAGTGCAGCGGGGCGGCCGGCCAGCGGCGGGCCAGTTCGGCGCGGACGACGGTGGCCAGCGGGGTGTCGCCGGTGAGCAGGCCGCCGCCGAGCACCACCGGGTCGGTCGCGTCGGTGGGACGGATCCGGGAGACGCTCTCGGCCAGCAGCGCGGCGGCCTCGGCGATGATCGCCCTGGCGGCCTGCTCGCCCTGGCGGGCGGCGGTGACGACGAGTGGCGCGAGTCGGGCCAGGTCCACCGGCGGTCGTCGGGTGACCGCCTGCACCACGGCCCCGGCGGTCTCCCGGGGGCGGGCGGCCACCTCGGTCGAGCCGGTCAGTTCCGCCAGCACGCGGCGGGCCAGTTCCCCCGGCGCCTCGGCCCGGTCCAGGTCGGTCAGGAGCCGGCGGACCGCCTCCCGGCCCAGCCAGAACCCGGAACCCGCGTCGCCGAGCAGCCAACCGTGGCCGTCGGCGACGCGGTCCAGGCGGAGCGCGTGCACCTGGGCGGCGATCGCGCCGGTGCCGGCGATCAGCACGGTGCCGTCCGGGGCGGCCGTGCCGGAGGCGTACGCGACCAGGGCGTCGCCGTGCACCGTGTACGGGCAGCGCAGCCCCGCCTCGGCCCACGCCCGGTCGAAGGCGGCGCGTCCCTCGGGATCGGCGCGGAGGCGGCCGGCGCCGGCGAGGCCGATCACGCCGGCGCGTACCCGGGTCGGGTCGACCTCGGCGAGCGCCGCGCGGAGGGCGGCGAGCAACTCGGCGGCGGCCCGGTCGGCGCCGTGGCTGGTCGGGTTGCCGCCCCCGGCCCGGCCGGTGCCCAGGCGTGCGCCGTCGAGGCTCACGGCGGTGGCGCGGGTGGACGTGCCTCCCACATCGAGGCCGACCACGACGGTGTCCGACATGGTCCTCATGCTGTCCGGCCAGGCCCTCCGCGCGCAAGATCGCGGTCGCGCGGCAGGTAACAGTTTGAAAACTTCGCCCACGCTCTTGACACGGAGGGGCCGTCAGTAAGAACTTTTACCACTAACAGTTAACACTCTTTTCCGAAAGGCTTTCGCCGATGGTCGAGCACGAGGTCGAGACTTCCGCGGCAACCGCGGTGGTCGATGCCGCGCCGGCCGACCGGCGGAGCGTCGACGGGGTGCTGGCCCGGGTCCGGGCCGGCGCGGGGGAGCTGACCGGGGCGCTGCGCCGGGTGGCCGAGCACGTGCTCAGCGACCCGGAGGCGGCGGCCCGGGCCACCATCGTCGAGCTGGCCGAGCGGAGCGGCACGTCACCGGCGACCATCACCCGGTTTTGCCGGGCGATGGGCTTCGAGGGCTACGCCGACCTGCGGCTCGGCATCGCCGCCGAGACCGGCCGGGCCCGCTCGGCGGGCTGGACCGTCGACATCGGCCGGGAGATCCAGCCCGGCGACCCGCTGTCCCGGGTGCTCGACCAGATCATGGCCGCCGACACGCGGGCCATGCACGACACCGCCGCGCTGCTCGACCTGCACGAGGTGGAGCGGGCGGCGATGGCCATCGCCGGGGCGAACCGGGTGAACATCTTCGGCGCCAGCGGCAGCGCGCTGGTCGGCGAGGAGATGCAGTTCAGCCTGCACCGCATCGGGGTGGCCGCCTGGGCCTGGAGCGACGTGCACGAGGGGCTGGCCAGCGCCGCGCTGCTGGGCGTCGGCGACGTCGCGCTCGGCATCTCGCACACCGGCCAGACCCGGGAGACCATCGAGCTGCTCGCCGAGGCGGGCAGTCGCGGGGCCACCACCGTCGCGCTGACCGGCTTCCCGCGCTCCCCGTTGGCCGAGCTGGCCGACATCGTCCTGGTCACCGCCAGCCAGGCCACCACGTTCCGGCCGGATGCGCTCTCCGCCCGGCATCCGCAGCTCGTCGTGCTCGACCTGCTCTACATCGCGGTGGCGCAGCGCACCCACGACCGCGCCCACGCGGCCTTCCGGCGTACCGCCCAGGCCGTCGACGGGCACAAGGCCGCCAAGGGGGCCCACTCATGATCAGTGCCCAGCGGTACGCGGACGCCGTCCGACCGGTCCTCGACCGGCTGGTGGACAGCCAGGCGGACGCGGTGGACCGGGCGGCGGACCTGATCGCCGGCGGACTGCGTGCCGGCGGCGTCCTCCAGGCGTTCGGCGCCGGCCACTCGGAGGCGTTCGCCGCCGAGCTGGTGGCCCGCGCCGGTGGCCTGGTCCCCAGCAACCGACTCTCCCTGCACGACCTCGTGCTGCACGGCGACGCGCCCCGCGACGTGCTCGCCGACCCCAAGCTGGAACGCGACCCGACGGTGGCGCACCGGCTGTTCGGGTTGGCGGCGCCGCAGCCCGAGGACGTCTTCGTGGTCGCCTCGCAGTCCGGCATCAACGGCTCGGTGGTCGAGCTGGCGACGCTGGTCAAGCGCGGTGGCCACCCGTTGATCGCGGTCACCTCGGTCGAGCACACCGCCCGGGTCGCCTCTCGGCACCCCTCCGGGCACCGGCTCGCCGACCTCGCCGACGTCGTGCTGGACAACGGCGCGCCGTACGGCGACGCACTGCTGCCGCTCGAGGGCGGCGGCGCGGTCTGTGCGGTCTCCTCGGTCACCGCGGCGCTGTTGGCGCAGCTGCTGACCGCGGAGGTCGTACGACGGTTCCACCAGGCCGGAGAGGTACCCCCTGTCTACCTCTCCGCCAACGTCCCCGGTGGGGACGAGCACAACCTCGCCCTCGAGTCGCGGTACGCCGGGCGCCTCCGGCGAACCGCCTGACCCGACACCACAAGGAGAGACAAAGATGTCGGTTATCCCCGAGAAGTCTGACCTGAGCCGTCGGACGCTGCTCCAGCGCGCCGGCGCGGCCGGTCTGCTGGCCATCCCGGCGGCCGGTCTGCTCAGCGCCTGCGCCGGCAGCGAGCCGAGCAAGTCCGACGGCGGCGGCGCGGCCAAGAGCAAGGACAACCCGTTCGGCGTCAAGGACGGCAGCGCGGTCAAGGTGGTCGTCTTCAACGGCGGGCTGGGCGACCAGTGGGCCAAGGAGGACAAGGTCGTCTTCAACGCCAAGCACCCGAACGTCACGGTCAACATGTCTTCCACCCAGAAGATCAAGACCGAAGAGCAGCCCAAGATGGCGACCCAGCCGAGCGACCTGGTGATGAACTCGGGCGCCGACATGATGGACCGCAGCACGCTGATCAACGAGGGCGCCATCGAGCCGCTCGACGACCTGCTCACGGCGCCCGCCTGGGACGGCGAGGGCACGGTCGGCGACTCGCTGCTGCCGGGCACCGTCGGCGACGGCACCCAGAACGGCAAGTTCTACGTGGTGAACGTCGCCTACACGGTCTGGGGCAACTGGTACAACGCGGCGCTGTTCAAGAAGGAGGGCTGGACGGCGCCGACGACCTGGGACGAGTTCTTCGCCCTGGCGCCGAAGATCAAGGCCAAGGGCATGGCGCCGTACGTGCACGACGCGGCGCACGGCTACTACCCGCGCTGGGCCCTGTTCGCCAGCATCTGGAAGGCGGTCGGCAAGCAGGCCGTCGTCGACATCGACAACCTGAAGGACGGCGCCTGGAAGGCCGACGGGATCGTCGCCGCGCTGGAGCCGTGGGAGAAGCTGGTCAAGGACAAGCTGCTGCTGCCGGGCAAGCTCGACCACACCCAGTCGCAGCAGGCGTTCCTCGACGGCAAGGCGGCGTTCATCCAGGTCGGCACCTGGCTGAAGAACGAGATGGCGGCGACCATCCCGCCCGGCTTCGAGCTGACCATGTCGGACTACTGGAGCAAGCCCGGCGACAAGGCCGCCAAGGACGTCTTCGCCGCCTCCGGCGAGGGCTTCGTGGTGCCCAGCAAGGCGCCGAACAAGGAAGCCGCGAAGGAGTTCCTGCGGGCCATCCTGTCCAAGGCCGGTTCGGCGAAGTTCGCCGAGCTGACCAAGTCGCTGGCCTCCACCAAGGGCTCCGGTGACAACGTCCAGGACACGGCGCTGGCCAGCGCCAACAGCCTGGTCAAGGGCGGCAGCGGCGAGCTGATCTCGGTGAAGTTCCCGGACTTCTACGCCGACCTGGACAAGGAGAGCCAGAACCTCTCCGAGGAGCTGATGGCCGGCCGGCTCACCGCGGCGCAGTTCGTCGACAAGATGCAGGCGGCCGCCGACAAGGTCGCCAAGGACTCGTCGATCAAGAAGCAGACCCGCACCGCCTGACGCTGTTCGAGGAAGTGAGTCCAATGCGGCACGGAGTCGCGCGTTTCGTCACGGGCTTCCTGGCCCTGCCCGTCGCGCTGTACCTGTTCTACGTGGTGTGGCCGTTCGCCCAGGCGGCGGGTTACTCGCTGACCGACTGGGGTGGGTACTCGGATTCCCAGCGCTTCGTCGGGCTGGACAACTACGTCCGGCTGTTCTCCGACGAGCTGATCCGGAAGGCGTTCTGGCACAACGTGTTCTTCCTGGTCACCGTGCCGCTGTTCACGATCGCGCTGGCCCTGTTCCTCGCGTTCCTGCTCAACGTGGGCGGACGCGAGGACAGGGCCGGCATCCGCGGGGTCTTCGGCTCCGCGCTCTACAAGGTGATCTTCTTCTTCCCGCAGGTGCTGTCGCTTGTGGTCATCGCCGTGATGTGGCAGCAGATCTACCGGACCGACGGGCAGGGCCTGATCAACGGCCTGCTGATCAAGATCGGGCTGGTGGACGCGGACAACCCGATCGCGTTCACCGCCGACCCGGAGCCGTTCCTCGGCGTGCCGGCGGTGCTGTGGTGGCTGCTGCTCATCGCGGTGTGGAGCGGCGCCGGCTTCTACATGGTGCTCTTCTCGGCCGCCATGCAGTCGATCCCGAAGGACATCTACGAGGCCGCGATCCTCGACGGCGCGGGCCGGTTCCACACGTTCTTCAAGGTGACGCTGCCGCTGCTGCGGGACAGCATCTCGGTCGCCTGGGTCTACCTGGGCTTCATCGCGCTGGACATGTACGCGCTGGTCTTCGTCATGACGCCGAGCCAGGGCGGACCGAACCACGCCAGCGAGATCTTCGCGTCGGTGATTCAGTTCAACGCGTTCCAGAAGGGCCAGTTCGGCTACGCCTGCGCGATCGCGGTGGCGCTCGCCATCTTCACCATCCTGCTGGCCGCACTCCAGCTACGTATCACCCGCCGTGAGCGGATCGAGTTCTAAGGAGGTTTGGACGATGAGCACGGTGACAGACACCTCCGGCCGGGCCCGACCCGACACGGAGCCGCCGTCCGGCCCTTCGGCGGGCCGGCGGACGCAGGGCGTCGGGAACGGCCTCGGCGGCCGCATCTTCAACGGCTTCTCCCACATCTTCCTCGCCGTCTGGGCGATCATGGTGGTCTACCCGCTGCTCTGGGTGGTGATGTCGGCGCTCAAGACCGACTCGGAGGTGATCCGCAAGCCGCTGTCGTTGATCCCCGCCGCGCTCCAGTGGGACAACTTCGCGCGGGCCTGGTCAGCCGGGATCGACAGCTTCTTCCTGAACACGCTGATCGTGCTCGTCTTCAGCGTGACCCTGACGATGTTGCTGGGCTCCATGGCGGCGTACACGCTGGCCCGCTACGAGTTCCGGGGCAATCGGCTGATCTACTGGATGTTCCTGTCGGGGCTGACGCTGCCGATCTACCTCGCCGCGGTGCCGCTGTTCAAGGGCGTCTACAACATGAACGTGGTGTTCCCGCTGCTGGGCCCGAACAAGTACCTCACGCTGATCCTGGTCTACGTGGCCTGGTCGCTCTCGTTCACGGTCTTCTTCATGCACTCGTTCTTCCGGACGCTGCCCGACTCGATCGCGGAGGCCGCGTCGGTGGACGGGGCCTCGCACACCCGCACGTTCTTCAGCGTGATGCTGCCGATGGCCAAGCCGGGCCTGATCAGCATCGGCATCTTCAACGTGCTGGGCCAGTGGAACCAGTGGTACCTGCCGACGCTGCTCATGCAGTCGGTGGCCGGTGAGCCGAAGCACCAGGTCATCGCGCAGGGGCTGATCGAGTTGTCGGTCAACCAGGGCTACAAGTCCGACTGGTCCGGATTGTTCGCCGGCGTGACCATGGCGATGCTGCCGGTGCTGATCGTGTACATCGTCTTCCAGCGCCAGGTGCAGTCCGGCCTCACCGCCGGCGTCGGCAAGTAGCCCCGCCCCACCCCACCCCGCACCCGCTGTGCCCGCAGATTCACGGAAAGAGTGGCCATTCCGCGTCGGATGGCCACTCTTTCCGTGAATCCGTGGGGAGGGTGTCGGTGGGGCGAGGCAGAATCGCGTTCGTGCGGGTGGTGGCGGTGGGGGCGGGGGAGCGGGGCGGCGGTGTGCTGCAACCGCTTGACGGTGACGGCCGTCCCGCCGGGGCGGTCGAGGAGGTGGCGGATCTCGCCGCCGCCGTCGGCGCCCGGGAGGCGGCCGAGCGGCCCCGCTGGGTGTGGGCCGGCGGGGCGGCGGTCTATCCGGCGCTGCTGCGCGCCGGCGTCCGGCTCGACCGCTGCCACGACGTCGAGCTGACCGAGACGTTGCTGCTCGGGCACGCCGGCCGCTGGGGCGAGCCGCGCGCGCTGCCCGCCGCCTGGGCCCGGCTGACCGGGGCGCCGGTCCCGCCGGACCCGACGCCCCGCCCGCCCGAGCCGCCCGGCCACGCCCAGGCCGCGCTCTTCGACCCGCCGTCCGGTCCGTCGGGCCCGGGCATCACGGCGTTGACCCGGGTGTACGCCGACCAGCTCGCCCGGATCGCCGCCACGACCCACCCCGGCCGGTTCCGGCTGCTGGTGGCCGCCGAGTCGGCCGGCGCGCTGATCGCCGTCGAGATGGGTGCGGCCGGCCTGCCCTGGCGTGCCGACGTGCACGACGCGATCCTGGCCGAGCTGCTCGGCGAGGCGTCCCCGGTCGGCGGGCCGCCCCGCCGGCTGGCCGAGCTCCGGGCCCGGATCGCCGCCGCGTTCGGCGTACGCCATCTGCACGCCGACTCGCCCGCGGAGCTGTTGCGGGCGTTCGCCCGCGCGGGGGTGGAGCTGCCGAACACCCGGGCCTGGGCGCTGCGCGGGGTGGAGCACCCGGCGGTGCCGCTGGTGCTGGAATACAAGGAGCTGTACCGCATCTGGACGGCGCACGGCTGGGCCTGGCGCGACGCCTGGGTCTCCGACGGCCGGTTCCACCCGGAGTACGTGCCCGGCGGCGTGGTCTCCGGCCGGTGGGCGACCCGCGGCGGCGGCGCGTTGCAGATCCCGAAGGTGATCCGGCGGGCCGTGGTGGCGGACCCGGGCTGGACGTTCGTGGTGGCCGACGCCGGCCAGCTCGAACCGCGGGTGCTCGCCGCGGTCTCCGGCGACGAGCGGCTGGCCGCCGCCGGTGGTGCCGGCGACCTGTACGCCGCGCTGGCCCGGGACGCGTTCGCCGGTGACCGGGCCCGGGCCAAGGTGGCGCTGCTCGGCGCCATGTACGGGCAGACCGGCGGCGCGGCGGTGCCGGCGCTGGCGGTGCTGCGGAAGAACTACCCGACCGCGTTCGGGTACGTCGAGGCCGCCGCCCGCACCGGTGAGGCGGGTGGGCTGGTCCGGTCGTGGCTCGGGCGCACCTGCCCACCGGGCGCGGTCGGCTTCGTCGACGGGGACGAGGCGACGCCGGACGGCGAGGTGGACCCGCACAACCCGTCCGCCCGTGCGGCCCGTTCCCGGGGGCGGTTCACCCGCAACTTCGTCATCCAGGCCACCGCCGCCGAGTGGGCGTCGACGTTGTTGGCCACGCTCCGCACGGAGCTGGCCGGCACCGCTGCCGAGCTGGTCTTCTTCCAGCACGACGAGGTGATGGTGCACTGCCCGGTCGCCGAGGCGGCGGCGGTCACCGAGGCGGTCTCCGCCGCCGGGGCGCGGGCCACCCGGCTGTTGTTCGGCGACACCCCGGTCCGGTTTCCGCTCGACCTGTCCACGGTGGACTGCTACGCCGACGCGGCATAGTCACACATTTTTCCGTTTTGCCCCGCTACCCGCTCGCCGCCGTGCTCGTTGGGCCCCATGTGCGTACGACGGGACGGACCGGGCGCGGCTGTGCCCGGTCCGTCCCCCTGGTCGAGGGGGCACCGCTGAACCGGATCGCTGCAATGATCATCGCCGCGGGTGGGGGACGCCGCATCGGCGGTCCCGAGGCGTTGCTGCACCAGGGCGAGAAGCCGCTGGTCCGCCGGATGATCGACACGATGACCGACGCGGGCTGCGCGCAGGTCGTGGTCGTGCTGGGCGCGGCGGCCGAACAGGTGCGGCGGACCACCGACCTGACCGGCGCCACCGTCGTGGTCAACCGCGCCTGGGGCACCGGCGTGGGCTCCTCGATCCGGGCCGGGCTCGCCGCGCTGACCGACGACGGCATCGAGGCGGTCGTCGTGGTGCCGGTGGACATGCCCGGGCTCACCGAGGTGGCGGTCCGCCGGGTGACCGCGCTGCCGTACCCGGACGTGCTGGTCTGCGCCACCTACGACGGCCTGCGCGGCTACCCGATGCTGTTCGGCCGCCGGCACTGGCCCGGCATCGCGACGCTGGCCAGCGCCGACGTCGGCGCCCGGCCCTACCTGCTGGCGCACAAGGACCAGATCGTCGACATCGCCTGCGACGCGGTGGCCGACGGCAGCCGGATCGACAGCCCGGAGCTGATGGCGCTCTACGGCCTCTCCATCCCCGAGCAGCGCATCGGCGCCTGATCCGGGAGCCGTTCCAGCGGCCCTTCAGGGTGGCCAGCGCCCGCAGCCGGCTGCCGATATTCGGCTGTGGGTGGCGGCGTTCCTCCCTAGTCTGAGCCACCAGCCGGACCGGGCCGGACGGCGGATCGGAGATGAACAGCGCGATGACGAGCCACCTCTACGCGATCAGCGTCGACGCGGAGACGCCGCTACGGCTGGCGCGATTCTGGGCGGAGCTGCTCGGCCGGGAGGTGGTCGACGACCCGTACGAGGGGGTCGCGCTGCGGCCCGACGGCGACGCCGGCCTGCGCATCCGGTTCCGGCCGACCGGGACGCCGAAGGCCGGGCAGAACCGCATCCACCTCGACCTGACCAGCGCGTCGCCGGAGGCGCAGCGGGACACGGTGGCCCGGGCGATCGGGCTCGGCGGGCGGCACGTCGACATCGGCCAGGGCGGGGAGGAAGGGCACGTGGTGCTCGCCGACCGCGAGGGCAACGAGTTCTGCGTCATCGAGGCGGGCAACAGCTTCCTCGCCGGCTGCGGGTCCATCGGCGCGGTGAACTGCGACGGTACGCAGGCGGTGGGCTACTTCTGGAGCGCGGCGCTGGGCTGGCCGCTGGTCTGGGACCAGGATCAGGAGACCGCGATCCAGTCGCCGCGTGGCGGAGCGAAGGTCACCTGGAGCGGTCCGCCGCTGATGCCGAGGCACGGCCGGGACCGCGTACACCTGGATCTCGCGCCGCCGGCCGACGGCGAGCGGGAGGCGGAGATCGACCGGCTGCTCTCGCTCGGGGCGGCGCGGGTCGGCGCCGGCCGGCACACCGCCGACGACGTGGTGCTGGCCGATCCGGACGGCAACGAGTTCTGCCTGCTGACACCCCGCTGAGGCCGGCCGACGCGGAACACCTACGAACCTGATGGCGTGGACGGTTCAGGCCCGGCTCCCGCCGGCCGACGGTCCTGAGTCGTTTACGCCATCAGGTTTGCAGGCGGTCCGAGGCCAGGTCCAGAGGCGTCACCGCCGCGGTGATCGGCCCGGCCACGCCCCGTGCGCCGCGCTGCTGCCCGGCGTCAGACCTGGATGTCGAAGCGTTGCAGCACCGACGGGGCGACCAGGCCCAGCGCGGCGAGCACGGCCAGCACGGTCAACGCGCCCCGCAGCACGACCGTCTCGGCCTTGCTGCCGGTGCGCAGCGCGATCTTGTTGGGCAGCCCGATCATCGTCCACATCCGCCGTCTGATCGGGATGGGCCAGAGGATCGGCACCCCGGCCCGGGTGATCATGTCGCCCAGGATGTGCACGAAGCAGCCCACGCCCACCGCGAGGCCGATCATCGGATAGCCCCGGTCGCCGGGCAGGTTGGCGAACGTGAACCAGGCCGCGGCGGCGGACACCAGCGTGACCACCACCCAGCCGGCCCGCTCGGCCCACTCGTCGAAGAGCCCGCGCAACGCCAGGCCGATCATGAAGAACAGGATGCTGACCACCGCCCACTTGCCGTAGTGGGCGCAGAGCGCGGTGGTGCCCCACCCGACCAGCACGGTGAACGGCACGGTGTGGGTCAGCGTGCGGTGCCCGTTGTTGCGGCGCGGATCCTTGCTGAGTTTGGTGGCGTAGTAGACGCCGAGCGAGATCTTCTCCATCACCTCGGCGACGAAGAGGCTGAACACGCCGAACGTCCGGGCCACGGTGGCGCCGCCCTGGTTGCGGGTCACCTTGCCGGAGAGGTCGAGGTCGGGGAAGAGCGCCCCGCCCGCGCAGACCGCGGTGCCCACCGCCAGCGCCAGCGGCGTCTGGTGATAGTCGGCGAACTGGTCCAGCGCCCAGGAGCCGGTCAGCCACACCGCCGCGCCGGACAGCGCGTGGGACGGTCCCATCATCTCGGCTCGCCCTTCCCGAAGATCTTGATCGACGAACTACGCCACTGTAGTCAGTCGGTGCGACGGCGGGACGCCCCGGTCATCCCGCCGTGCGGGTGGGTCGGATCGGCCGGATGCTGTCCCGGATCAACGCGAACTGGTCCTCGGCGGCGGCCCAGTCGGAGTCCGAGGTGGTCAGGCCCAGCGTCCACCCGGCCTCCTCGCCGGGCAGCACCCGCAGCGCGTGCATGCGTTCCCCGTACGGCGCGTCCCAGCGGCACTCCCACTCCGCGCCGTCGCCGGCGGCGCCGAGCCGGACCCTGTCGTAGCGGGGGAGGCGGCCGGCGGAGGTGAGGTCCCGCTCGGCCGAGCGCAGCCGACCGACCGGATCACCACCCGGGTACGGCTCGACGCCCAGGATGCGCCGGGTGGCCGGGTCCTGGAAGCAGGTGGTGTCGCCGGAGCGGAGCTGGAGCCACCCGGCGGGCAGCGCGATGTGGAACCCGCCGGTGTCGGCGGGCCAGACCCAGCCGGCCGGTATGGTCACCGCCGGGTCGGCCGGCGGTGGGCCCTTCTGCACCGGCGTGCCGGCCACGTCGGGGCGGATGCAGGGGAACGGCGGGGGCGGCGGCCCGCCCGGACCGTGGCCGGGCGGGGGCGGTCGCTCCCAGGGCTGGCCGGACGGCGCGCCCTGGTCGTCACCGTCCGGCTGATGCCGGTGGTCACCGTCGACGGCGAGGGCGGTGCCGACGCCGGCCAGCACCGCCAGCAACGCGGCCCCCGCGGCGAGGAGCCAGCGCCGGGTGGCCGCCCGGCGTCGGTCGCCGTCGGCGGGGTCGTCCGGCGAGCCGATGCCACCGGTTCCGGGCCGGCCGGGCACGCCGGGCGTCAGGCCGCCGGAGGCGGTGCCGCTGTCGCCGACCACGCCTGACGGCGCGTTCCCTCGCGCGCGGTCGTCATGGAGCGCGCCACTGCCGGTCGGACGGCCGGCTGCCGGGTCGACCGGGCCGCCGGAGGTGACCGGGGGCGGGCTCGTCGTGGGAGCGCCGCCGAGCCCCGGCGCGTGCACCGGGCTGGCGTCGGCGCGGGCGGCCGGCCCCTCCGGGCCGGTGGGACTGCCCGGGTCCACGAAGCTGGTCAGGACCGTGGGCCCGAACCCGCCCACCGGCCGGTCGGGGGTGTCCCGGGCCCGGCCGCCGCTCTCCGGCTGCTCCGGCTCGCCCGAGCGGCGCTCCCGGTCGGGCCGCGACTCCGGCTCGCCGTCGGCCGGGCGCGCCCACTCGCTGCCCAGCGCCGCCCGGCTCCACGCCCGGGCCGCCGCGGCCGGCGGCATCAGGTCCGGGTAGGCCACGGTCGGCGGAACGGCGGGGTCCGCGTCGTCCGCAGCGGCAGCCGGGCCGGCAGGTGCTCGCCGAGCCGGGCCGTCGGCCGGGTCCGGGCGGCCCGGCGCTACGGCGTCCGGCTGCGCCCGCACCTCACCGGAGGTCGAGGGCGCCCCGGCCCGGCCGGTCGGACCCCTCGGTGGCGGCCCGACCCCACCGTCGGGCCGACCCGGGGACCGGGCCCCGTTGGCCGGCGGGACGGTCCGGGTGCTCCCGCTCGCCGGTGGGGCACCGCCGCCGGTTCCGCTCGCCGGCGGCTCGGCCGGGTCGGACCGGGGCACCGGCGGGACGCCGATGCTGGAGCCGCTCAGCGGTGGGACGGTGGGGGCGGGCCGGGGGACCGGCGGGACGCCGATGCGGGAGCCGGTCAGCGGCGGGACGGCCGGCCCGATCCCGGAGCCGTGCCCCGCTGCGGACCCGCGCCCCGCTCCGGACTTGCGGCGGTCGGACGGGACGGGCTGGTTGGGCACGGTCGGGGCGTCGATGGCCGGCCGGGGTGGGGCGTCGGTGACCGGCTCGGCGGCGTCGGCGAGCAGCCCGGCGACGTCGTCGTGGCCGAGCCGGTGGCGCGGGTCGCGGCGCAGCAGCCCGACCAGCACCGGCATCAGCGGGCCGGCGTGCGGGGCCGGGTCCGGGGGCTGGCTGGCCAGCGCCGCCAGCGTCGCCATCGCGGTGCTGCGGGCGTACGGGGACCGGCCCTCCACGGCGGCGTGCAACGTGGCGCCGAGTGACCACAGGTCGGCCTCGATGCTGGACACGCCCTCGGCGGCGCGCTCCGGCGCGACGTACTGCGGGGAGCCGAGCACCAGCCCAGGACGGGTCATGGCGCCGTCCCCGCCCTCGAACACGGCCAGCCCGAAGTCGGTGAGCAGCACCCGGCCGTCCCGGGCCAGCAGCACGTTGGCGGGTTTCACGTCGCGGTGCAGCACACCGGCCTCGTGCGCGGCGCGCAGTGCGGCGTGCACCGCCATCCCGATCGCGGCGGCCCGCCGGGGCGGCAGCCGGCCGTCGGCCTCGATCAGCTCCTGCAAGGACCGGGACGGGACGTACTCCATGATCAGCCATGGGTCGCCCTGGACCCGCACCACGTCGTAGACCCGGACCACGTTGGGGTGGTTGAGCCGCGCGGCCGTGCGCGCCTCGCGCAGCGTCCGGGCGCGCAGCTCGTCCCGCTCGTGCTCGGCCAGCCAGTTCGGTGGGACGACCTGCTTCACCGCGACCTCGCGCTGGAGCTCCTCGTCCCGGGCGCGCCAGACCTGGCCCATCCCACCGCGGCCGACCAGCTCGATCAGGCGGTATCGTCCGGCGATCACCACGTCCCGCACCGCACTCCTCACCGCTGGTCGTGGTCCACAATAGCCAACGGATCGGACGGTACCTATCCCGTCCGGGCGGGTCGCCTCAGCTCGCCGCTCCGGCCAGCAGATTTCCCTCCGGAATCGCCACCGCGGACCGGCCCCCGGCCAGCATCGCGGCGGCACGCCGGGTCTGGAACGTGTGGTGCTCCCGCCGGGCGGCGGTGTAGCTGGCGGCGGTGCGGGCCGCGATGGCCGACCAGGCGTACTGCCGGGACACCATGGCGCGCGCCTTGCGCGCCACCCGGCGGGCGAAGACCTCGTCGCCGAGCAGCCGGTCGACGGCGCCGGCCAGCGCGTCCGGGTCGCCGTGCGGGAACGTCACCCCGGTCACGCCGGGCTCGACGATCTCGGCCAACCCGCCGGTCCGCGCCACCGCGAGCGGTGCGCCGGCCGCGGCCGCCTCCAGGGCGATCATGCCGAACGGCTCGTAGAGGCTGGGGATCACGGTGGCGTCGGTGGCGGCGAGCACCGCCGGGAGCTGGGTGGCGTCCAGGAAGCCGGCGAACCGCACGGTGTCGCCGAGGCGCAGCCGGTGCGCCTGGTCGACCAGCTCGTCCTTGTACGGCCCGTCCCCGGCGATCACCACCCGCAGGCCGGGGTGCCGGTCGGCCAGGCGCGGCACGGCGTGCACCAGGTGCTGCACCCCCTTCTCGTAGACCAGCCGGCCGGCGTACCCGACCAGTGGCCCGTCGCCGGCGAAGCGGGCGCGGGCGGCGGCGACCGCCTGCGGGCGGGCCCGCCAGGCGCGGTCGTCCACGCCGTTGGCCACCACGTCGATCCGGCCGGTCGGCAGCTCGAACAGCCGGGCCACCTGGTCGCGCATGTAGCCGGAGCAGGCGATCACCCGCGCGGAGGCGTTGCTCAGCCAGTGCTCGACGCCGTGGATGGTGCGGTTCATCTCCTCGGGCAGCCAGCCCTGGTGCCGGCCCGCCTCGGTGGCGTGGATGGTGGTCACCAGCGGCACGTCCAGGTGCTCGGCCAGCGTGATCGCGGTGTGCGCGACCAGCCAGTCGTGGGCGTGGATCACGTCGTACGCGCCGGACTCGGCGGCGCGCAGCGCGGCCCGGGTGAGCGTGTGGTTGAACGCCATGGTCCAGGCCAGCAGCGACCCGGTGGCGAGCGGGAAGGTGACCGGGTCCTCGGCGGCGCGGACGACGCGCACGCCGTCGGCGTACTCCTCCAGCGGCGCGCCCTCGGCGTGCCGGGTGACCACGGTGACCTCGTGCCCGGCGGCGGCCAGGGCGACGGAGAGCGCGTGCACGTGGCGGCCGAGGCCGCCGACGAGCACCGGCGGGTACTCCCAGGAGAGCAGCAGCACCCGCAGGCGCCGGGCGGGCTGGATGTCGATCACTTCGGCGTCAGCTGACACGCGGCCCCCTTGGAGTTGTGGACGTCCCGACCCGTCGGCGCCGGCGGGGTCGCGACCCATCCTGCCCAGGCGTCGCTAACCGGCGGAGACGCGCCGGTTGCCGGTCTGTAACGCGTTACCGGCGCATCCGCCGCGCGCGCAGCAGCTCCGCCACCGACCAGGCCTGGAACGGGCAGCCGGTGGCGGTGTGCGGGGCCGCGCCGTCGGCGGTCTCGCTCACCGAACCCAGGCCGTCCTCGACCAGGTGCCCGTCCAGCCCGACCAGCAGGTCCGCGGTGGGCAGGCCCGCCTTCCGGTACGCGTCGAGCAGCGGCCCGGTCAACCACGGCCAGACCGTGCCCTGGTGGTAGCCGGAGTCCCGCTCGGCCGGGCCGCCCCGGTGCCGGTGGGTGAAGCCGGGGGAGTCGGGGGCGAGGCTGCGCGGCCCGAGCGGGGTGAACAACGCCTCGGTGAGCCGGCGCAGCGTGGCCTCGTCCGGCTCCAGCGGCGCGAACGGCAGCGACCAGGCGAGGAGCTGGTTGGGGCGCAGCAGGTCGTCGTCGTGGTGCGGGGCGCCGCCGAGCGGGTACGCGGGCGCCGGCGCGTCCACCACGTCGTGCAGCCAGCCGGCCGGCGCGGGAAACCGGTCGCGGAACGACGTGGCGGCCCGGGAGTGCAGCGTCCACAGCGCGCCGGCGTCCCGGCCGGCCAGCTCGGTCAACTCGGCGAGCCCGGCCAGCCCGTTGATCCACAGCGCGTTCACCTCGACCGGCTTGCCGGTACGCGGGGTCACCGGCACCCCGTACACGCGGGCGTCCATCCAGGTCAGCGCCACGTCCGGCGGGCCGCCCTGGGTGAGCAGCCCGTCGGCGGGGTCGACGCCGATGCCGTAGCGGGTGCCGGCGACGTGCGCCTCGACCACGCCGTGCAGCGCGGGCAGCAACTCGTCGCCGAGGTCGGTGTCGCCGGTGACCGTGACGTGCCGGCTCACCGCGTGCAGGAACCAGAGCGTGGCGTCGACCGTGTTGTGCTCGACCCGGCCGGTGTCGGCGGTGTTCGCCAACATGCCCTCGCTCAGCGTGCCCGCGTACGCGCGCAGCAGCTCCCGGCCCTCGTCGGCCCGGTTGGCGCAGAGGAACAACCCCTCGTAGGAGATCATCGTGTCCCGCGACCAGGCGCCGAACCAGGGGTAGCCGGCCACCACGTCCGGGCCGGTGGCGGTGCGGACCACGAACGCGTCGGCGGCCAGCGCCAGCGTCGCCTCGACCGCGTCGGCGGGCTTCGCGGCGGCCACCACCGCCCGGCTGCGCCGCCGGGCCGCCTCGACCACGGCGGTCGCCGGTGGCGGCTCCTCGGCCAGGTCGTCCGCCCAGGCCAGCACCGTCACCGTCGCGCCGGGCTCGTCGAGCGCGCCGGAGAACCGGCCCGCGTACCAGAGGTCCTCGTCGGGATTGAGGCCGCGGGCGGCCTCCGCCCGGTGGTGGACGCCGAGCCACCACTGGCCCTCCGGGGTCCAGTCCGGCCCGGCGAGCCGGAACGCGCCCTCGACCACCGCGCCGCCGGCCACCGGCTCCAGCCGGGGGACGGGACCGTCGGCCCGTCGCTCGCCGTGCGCGTCCCGCCAGGTGCAGGCCGCGGCCAGGTCCAGCCGGACCGGACCGCCGGAGACCAGCCGGTGGACCACGGCGACGCAGGACCGGCCGTACGTCATGGCGACTTCCCGCTCGATCACCACGTCGCCGATGCGCCACCGCCAGCGCGGCACCCCGTCGGTGAGGTCGAAGCGTTCCAGCAACTCGAAGCCGCGCGGGTCGACCACGCCGGAGTTCCACTCGTGCGCGCCGAGCCGGACCTGGCGACCGGACGGCAGCGTCACCGCCGGGTCGAGGCTCACGAGTCCCACTTTGCGGGACGCCGGTGTCTGGCCGGGCACCACCAGCAGACCGTGGTACCGCCGGGTGCGCAGCCCGGCCACGGTGCCCGTGGCATAGCCGCCGCGCCCGTCCGTGACCAGCCATTCCCGCCCGGCGGCGGCGGACAGCGTCCCGCAGAGCTGCGGGCCGAAACGAATGTCGATCAACTTTCCTCCACCGGCAGCGAGGTGTGACAGGCCACGACGACAATGGCCGCTGTGGAGAAGTACTCCGGCGGCGTCGAAGATGTGCGGGTGATCACCGACCGCCCGACCTCCGCGACCCCCGACCCCGAGCGGCACCGGCTCGCCCAGGCCGATGCCGGGGAGCAGGACTGGCGCGCATGGGGCCCCTATCTGTCCGAACGGGCGTGGGGGACGGTACGGGAGGACTACAGCGAGCACGGCACGGCCTGGGACTACTTTCCCCACGATCATGCGCGGTCCCGAGCCTACCGGTGGAACGAGGACGGCATGGCGGGCGTCTGCGACGACCGGCAGACGTTCTGCTTCGCGCTGGCGCTGTGGAACGGACGCGACCCGATCCTCAAGGAACGGATGTTCGGCCTCGGCGGCGACGGCGGCAACCACGGCGAGGACGCCAAGGACTACTGGTGGTATCTGGACAGCACGCCGACGCACTCCTGGATGCGCTGGCGGTACCACTACCCGCAGGCCGCCTTCCCGTACGACGAGCTGGTCGCGGTGAACGCGCTGCGTGGCCGGGACGACACCGAGTACGAACTGGTGGACACCGGCATCTTCGACGACGACCGGTACTGGGCGGTCACCGTCGACTACGCCAAGGCGTCCCCGACCGACATGTGCATCCTGGTCACCGTGGCCAACCGGGGCGACGAGGACGCCACCCTGCACGTGCTGCCGACGCTCTGGTTCCGTAACACCTGGGCGTGGGGCCTGCCGGGCGCCGACCGGGTCCCCGAGCTGCGCGGCGCCGGTTCCCGGCTGGTCGGCGAGCACTGGGTGCTCGGCCAGGTGCTGCTGGAGGGCGACGGCGACCCGACGCCGCTGTTGTGCGACAACGAGACCAACGCCGAGCGGCTGTGGGGGCTGCGCGGGCGGTCGGCGTACCCGAAGGACGGGATCAACGACCACGTGGTGGCCGGCGCCGCCACCGTCAACCCGGAGCGGGTCGGCACCAAGGGCGCGCTGCACTACTTGCTGGACGTGCCGGCCGGCGAGCAGCGGCGGATCCGGCTGCGGCTGACCCGCACCGCGCCGCCCCCGGCGGGCGACCCGCCCGCCCCGGCCGACCTGGGCGACGGGTTCGACACCGTGCTCTGGGCCCGGCGCGCCGAGGCGAACCGGTTCTTCGACAGCGTCATCCCGGCCGCGGCGACCGCCGACGAGGCGCTTGTCGCCCGCCAGGCCATCGCCGGGCTGATGTGGGGCAAGCAGTTCTACCACTTCGACGTCAAGCGGTGGCTGGAGGGCGATCCGGGCTCGGCGCCGCCGCCGGCCGGCCGGCGGCACGGGCGCAACAGCGCCTGGTGGCACATGACCAGCTTCGACGTGTTCTCCATGCCGGACCCGTGGGAATATCCCTGGTACGCGGCCTGGGACCTGGCCTTCCACTGCGTCACCATCGCCCGCGTCGACCCCGGGTTCGCCAAGGAGCAGCTCCTGCTCCTGCTCCGCGAGTGGTACCTGCACCCGAACGGGCAGATCCCGGCGTACGAGTGGGCGTTCGGCGACGTGAACCCGCCGGTGCACGCCTGGGCCGCGTTGAAGGTCTTCGAGATCGACGGCGCCCGGGACCACGACTTCCTCGCCCGGGTGATGCAGAAGCTGCTGCTCAACTTCACCTGGTGGGTCAACCGCAAGGACACCGGCGGCAACAACGTGTTCGAGGGCGGCTTCCTGGGGCTGGACAACGTCGGCCCGTTCGACCGTTCGGCCGCGCTGCCGGTGGCCGGCACGCTGGAGCAGTCCGACGGCACCGGCTGGATGGCCATGTACGCGCTCAACCTGCTCGACATGGCCATCGTGCTGGCCGAGCACGACCGCGCGTACGTGGACACCGCGACGAAGTTCTTCGAGCACTTCGCGTACATCGCCGCGGCGGCGTACTCCCAGGGGCTCTGGGACGCCGAGGACGCGTTCTTCTACGACGTGCTGCGGCTGGCCGACGGCACGCAGGTGCCGCTGAAGGTCCGCTCGGTGGTCGGCCTGCTGCCGCTGGCCGCGGTCACCAGGCTCACCACGCGCACCATGCGCCGCCTGCCCGAGCTGAACGCCCGGCTGCGCTGGTTCCTCACCAACCGCCCCGAGTACGCGGACGTGATCGGCGCCCGCCGGCTCGGCCCGGACGGTACCCAGCAGCGGCTGCTGTCCATGGTGGGCCCGGAGCAGGTGGTGCGGCTGCTGGCCCGGATGCTCGACACCGACGAGTTCCTCTCCGAGTACGGCCTGCGCACGCTGTCCCGCGCCCACCTGGACAAGCCGTTCACGGTCACGCTCGGCGGGCAGGAGTTCAGCGTCGGCTACGAGCCGGCCGAGTCGACCAGCGGCCTGTTCGGCGGCAACTCGAACTGGCGCGGCCCGATCTGGATGCCGACGAACTTCCTGCTGATCACCGCGTTGCGCGACCACGCCGCGTTCTTCGGCGACAACCTCCAGGTCGAGTACCCGACCCGGTCGGGGGTCAAGCGGACGCTGGACGAGATCGCCGACGACCTGTCGGCGCGGCTGATCTCGCTGTTCACCCGGGACGGGTGGGGGCGGCGACCGATCTACGGCGCGGCGCAGTTGTTCCAGACCCACCCGGACTGGCGGGACCTGATCTGCTTCCCGGAGTACTTCCACGGGGACAACGGCGCGGGGCTCGGCGCGTGGCACCAGACCGGGTGGACGGCGCTTGTCGCCGACCTGATCCTCACGCTGCGCCGCTGAGCCCGCGCCGTTGTCCCGGCCCGGTCAGGCCAGCGGGAAGAACGCCACCCGGGCGTGGTACTCGCCGGCCACGGTCACCGTGTCGCTGCCGACCCACAGGCCGCGGTCGGTGGCGTACAGCTCGGCGGTGCCGACCCCACGGTCCTTGGTCGGGTTCCACGCCAGCGCCTTGCCGGTGGTCGGGTGGATCGCCCCGACGCCGGGCCGGGACACCGCGCCGGGGCCGGCGGAGTTGCGCCCCGACGGGTTGTCCAGCCAGCGCTGGTGGCCGCCGACGTAGACCGCCGCGCCGGTCACCGCCACCGACAGCAGCGTGTCGCCGCCGGTGTGGTTGGCCCAGGTCGGCTGCTTGCCCGCGGTGGCGGCGCCGAACTCGAAACGCGCCGCGGTGTCGCAGAGCGTCCCGGGGAACGGGCCGCCGGTGGTGACCACCGCGAACCAGGCGCCGTCCGGCGAGATGTCCACCCCGCGCAGGTAGGCCGGCATCGTCTTGGCGCACTGCGGTTGGTAGCGCGTGGTGGCCCAGCCGGAGAGCGTGGCGCCGGTGGCGCTCAGGTCGGCCACCGCGAGCTGGTGCCGTGCCGCGCCGGACACGGTGCTGAAGTTGCCGGCGAAGACCAGTCGGCCGCCGTCGGCGGAGACGTCCAGCGCCTCCACCTTGACCGGCGAGGTGGCCCCGGAGGAGGTGACCCGCGCGCCGTCCAGCCGCAGGTCGACCGAGGCGTCGGCGGCGCCGGTGGTCGCGTTCAGGGCGGCCAGGCCGCGCCGGGTCACCCCGCCCACGGTCTGGAACGCGCCGCCCACGAGCAGCCGGTTGCCGACCAGCCGCATGTCGTTGACCTGGTTGTTGAGCGCAGCCGGGGCGAACCCGGCGACGCGCGCGCCGGTGGCCGCGTCGATCCGGGCCACCCGCGGCGCGGCCACGCCGTTGACCGTGGTGAACGCGCCGCCGAGATAGAGCGAGCGGCCGTCCGCCGAGGCGGCGAGCGCCTTGACCGTGCCGTTGACCACCGGCTTGAACGCGGTGTCGATCCGGCCGGTGTCGGCGTGGAACGCCACCAGCCGGGGCATCGCGAGCTGCGCGGTGGTGTTCGCGTTGCGCACCTTGGTGAACGAGCCGGCCAGGTAGACCCGGTCGCCGATCTGGAGGATCCGGTACACGGTGCCGTCGAGCGCGTGCGGCGTCCAGGCCGCCGGCCGGGCGCTGACCACGGTGGTGTGCGTGGCGTTGACGGCGAGGGCCGGAGCCGGGGGGAGGGCGCCGGCGGTGGTGGCGAGCGCGGTCACCACGGCGATGGCCGCGACTCGCCGGCGTCGGGCCCGCTGCGGAGGTGGTGGGGCGGGTGCGGGAGTCATGGTCGAAGCATCCCGCCGGAGCAGGCGATCCACAGTCGGGCAGCCGCTCCGCGCCGGTCGACGATCGGCCGGTCCGCGCGGTCCGTCCGGCGGTAAGGCGGGGGCCCCGCTTAACACTCCGGCGTTGAGCGGGGGCCCCGCCTCTACCAAAAACGTTAAGCGGGGCCCCCGCCTTCCAGTAGTACGGTGTGCGGGGCCGCGACGGGGGAGGTGCGATGCGATCGGTGCTGGTCTTCGACGCCGACGACACGCTCTGGGAGAACAACGTCCTGTTCGAGCGCGTGATCGAGGATTTCCTCACCTGGTTGGACCACCCGACGCTGGACCGGACGCAGCTCCGGGCCGTGCTCGACGACGTGGAACGGGCCAACGCGGTCGCGCACGGCTACGGGAGCAAGGTCTTCCTGCGCAGTCTCGGCGAGTGCCTGGCGAAGCTGCGGGAGCGCCCCGCCACCGAACGGGAACGCCGCGAGATCGAGCAGCTCGCCGCCGCGCTCGTCGGCCACCAGGTCGAGCTGATGCCGGGCGTGGCGGAGACGCTCGACGACCTCGCCACCCGCCACGAGTTGCTGCTGCTCACCAAGGGCGAGCGCGAGGAGCAGCAGCGCAAGCTCGACGCCTGCGGGCTGCTGCACCACTTCCGGGCGGCGCACATCGTGCCGGAGAAGGACGTCACCACATACCGTTGGCTGGCCCGCGAGCACGCGTTCGACCCGGCGGTCGCCTGGATGATCGGCAACTCGCCGCGCTCGGACATCCTGCCGGCGCGGGCCGCCGGCATGAACGCGGTCTTCATCCCGAACGAGAACACCTGGGTGCTGGAGCACGACGAGCTGGACCCGTCCGACCCCGGGGTGATCCGACTCGCCGCCTTTCCCGACCTGGCCCGGCACTTCTGAGCCGGCCGGTAACGTCCGGAACGTGCCGCTCACGTTCCCGTCGCACCTGGCCCCGGTGCTGCCGCTGAAGTTGTGGCGGCCGCGCTGGTTCGACGGGGTGGCGTTGGCCACCGGCGCGGTCGCGCCGGACGTCGGCTACCTGTTCACCGGCACCCGGTTCGACCTCGGGATGCGCACCCACACGCTCGGCGGGCTGCTCTGGTGGTGCCTGCCGGTCGCCCTCGGGTACGCCTGGATCGCCCGCCGGGTGGTCGCCGGCATCGCCGTGCACCTGCCCGCGCCCCGGCTGTTCGGCTGGCCCCGGTACGTCGGGCTGGCCGGCGTACGGCATCCCTGGCAGGTCACGGTCTGTTCCGCGCTGATCGGCGCGTTCAGCCACGTCGGGTGGGACCGGGTCAGCCACAGCGAGCGGCTGCCGCGGCTGATCGGCATCGCCGACTTCCACGGCCTGACCGGGCTGTACTGGTTCCAGTTCGCGGACGTGTTCGCCAGTGGTGGCGGCGGACTGCTGGTGGTGGCGCTGGCGATCCGCGCGGCCCGCGACGGCGAGATCTTCGACGGCGAACCCCCGCCCGCCCCGGCCGCGAACCCGCTGGTGTTCTGGCGGGTCGCCCTGACGGTCACCGGCCTGGGGGCGCTGTTGCTGCCCGGATTGCCGGCGGCCACCGTGCCGGGGCCGGCCGGCGTACGCGTGCTCCACGTCGGCGGGCTGGCGCTCATCGCCGGCGCGGCGGCGGCCCGGTCCGCGCCGGTTCGCGGGGCCGAACGCGCCCGGCGTCTCGAAGACGAACAGCGTCGGCCCGGCTGACCCCGTTACGTCGACATGCCGCGTTTCGACATAGACATCAATCACAACCGTCCGCCCCGGTCGAAGCTTGTCCGACCTGCGCGGACGCGCCTAACCTGAGCCGGCGTCCACGCCTCGTCGGGGTGAGTCGGGGGCGCACCGGAGTCCGGTGGTAAGAGCACCGTGGAGCTGAGTGCGGGCAGAGCGGCTCGCCGTCTGGAGCCCGGCGTGGGCGTCGTGCCGCACCCGCCGTGTTCCCGCGGCGTGCGCCGTTACCACTTCCGGACGACCGGGGTCAGGGCCGGGGAGTTGCGGACCCGGTCCTGACCCGTCCGGGCCGCTGCGGCACACCCCTGGTGCGCCGGCCGGTCACGGAGCGACACTGAACCATGACTCTCCAGCGCGTACCGCTGCTCGCCGGCCTGGTCGTGCTGCTCGCGGCGGCCTGCACGACGACCGGCCACGACGGCGCGCCCCCGGCGCCACCGACCACCGCCCCGGCCAGCACATCGGCCCCGGCCGCCACGACGGCCGCCGCACCGCCCCCGGCCGCCACCCGACCGACGTCGACCGACCAGGGGACCGCCGGGCCCTGGCGGGTGACCTGGGGCTGGGGGGTCCCCGGCACGTCCGCCCGGATCACCCACCCGGTGCGGGTACCGGTCACCGCGGCGCCCGGCGCGTCGTTGCCCGTCCTGGTGTCGGTGCAGGTCGGCGACCACCCCGCCGAGGGGTTCAGCCGGATCACGTTCGCGTTCCGCGGGCCCACCCCGTCCTACCGGGTCGGGTACGTGCCGCAGGTGGTGACCGAGGGGCGCGGCGCCCCGGTCGAGTTGCCCGGCACGAGCTACCTGTCGGTGCGGTTCTTCCCGGCGCAGGCACACGACGCGCGGGGTGGCCGGACCGCCGACGTGCCGCCGGCCGCGGTCGGCTACCCGACGCTGCTCGGCTGGGCTGCGGCCGGCGACTTCGAGGGGCACCTGAGCTTCGGGCTCGGCCTGCGTCCTCCGGACGGCGCACGGCTGCCGGTGCGGTTGGGTGAGTCCACCCGCCCGGACGGCGCCCACGTCGTCTCCGTCGACGTCCGGCGCGGCTGACCACCGGCCCGCGCCGCCCGGGTCGGGGCCGGCGCGGGCCGGTGGTCAGCCGGTCTCGCCCCGGACGATCGCCACCGCCACCCGACAGAACTCGTCCATGTCCGGCTGGAACCCGGCCGCGATGTCGGGGTGCAGGCCGGACCGGGTCTCGTCGAGCAGCCGCCGGCAGACGTCCTCCACGGGCTCGCCCGCGTAGCCGGCGCGGATCCGTTCGGTGGCCGCCTGCAGGGCCGAGGTCAGCTGATCCTCCAACGGGCCGCGCAGCTTCTGCTGCACCGGATCGAGCCCGCTCGGGTCGAGCGTGACATGTGGCTCCGACATCGGCGCTCCCTTCGTCGGCGTCCGCGGTACCCCACCGCGTCCGTCGGTCAAACCATCGTCGGTACGGCCGCCACCCGGACCAGGTACGAGAAGTCCTCCGCCGGCTCCTCGGCGTACGACAGCCGGCGGATCTGCCGGTCGTCGGACCAGAGCGCGACGTCGACCAGCACCCCGAGGTGGGCGAGGCCGATGGTGGACACCCGCTTCTTGTCCTGGAGCACCGCGCACACCCCGCCCAGCAGGGTGCTGGCGTCGGAGGTCCGGTGCCCGGGCGGGCAGCGCAGGGTCAGGTCCACCTCGACCGGCCCGGCGAGCGGGGTCCACCCGGTGCGCTGGGCCGCCGTGCAGGCGGCCTGGAGCAGGGTGCGGACCCTCGTCGCCTGCCGGTGTCCGGCGGCGAAGATGGACAGGGCCTCGGTCTTGACCGGGGGCAGGCCGCTCACCTCGAACGACAGGGCGAGAGCGCGGGTGTCCTGCACGACGGCACCTCCTCGGGGCGAATCCTGCCCAACCGGCACGCACGGGGGCGGCGGTTCCCGGGAGAACCCACCGATCGAGCAGGCTGTGGGGGACAGCCGGCGGCGGGTCGACAACGGTGGCGACGCGCGGGGCCACGGAGTGAGGGAAACGCTAGTCCAGCCCCGTCCCGCCCGGTAGTCTCGCCGTTCACCTGGTGGGACGCGGCTCAGGCCGCCTCACCGGCGTGTCGGGCCAGGTACTCGTCGATCGCCCGGCGGATGAGACCGGACCGGCCGCCCTTGTCGTTGCCGGCGAGTTCGTCGAGCTGCCGGACGATCGTCGAGGGAAGCCTGACTCCGGTCACCACCATCGGGACGCTCTCCGGCGCGGGCGTCGGCCCGAGGTCGGGCCCCCGGGTCGCGTCCCGCAGCAACTCGGAGATGTCGCCGCCCCGGTCGAAGTAGGCGACCAACTCCTCGCGGCTCATCGCCCGCGGATCACGGCCAGCGCTCATCGCGTTCCCTCCATCCACTGCTTGACCTCATCGGGCGTGGCGGGGCGCACGGCCAGGATCGCGTAACTGCTGACCTTTCCGATCCGTTCGCAGAGCACCATGACCACCCGGGCGCTCTCGGCCAGGCCGGCGACGGCGAGAAGGAGCGTCCCGATGTGGTTCTCGATCCGCTGCGGGGAATAGAGCGCGTCGATCGCCTCCTGCTCGGACACGTCGTGCCGGGCCGCGCTGGCCTTGCCGGCGTCGGTCCACGCGTACTCCCGCTCCGTCACCCGCTCAGCGTACAACGCGTAAAACGCATCAGCGGCGGGCGCGCTTGAGCTCGTGGAACGTGTCCAGGCGCAGCAGCGGCAGCATCGAGTCCCAGATGACAAGCGCGTCCTCGGTGCCCGGGACCTCGGTGATGATCGGCCCGTGGATGCCCCGGCCGGCGTCCGGCACCATGAGCACCGGCGAGCCGATGTCCGGGCCGGCCGAGGCGTACGCCAGCGCGTGCGACTCGCGGACCGCCTCGTCCCAGCGCTCCTCGTCCAGCGCGGGCGCCGCGTCCGTCACACCGGCCGCCTCCACCGCCGCCGCGACGGTCCGGTCGCCGAGCGGGTCCCCGGCGTCGTGGCTGCGTGCCCCCAGCTCGGTGTAGAGGCGCCCCGCGTCCTCGTGCCGGCCCTGCGCCCGCAGCGCCTCCACCAGCCGCAGCACCCGGCCGGAGGCGGCCATCGCCTCGGCGTACTCGGGGGCGATCTGCCCGCCGTTGAGGATGGCCAGGCTGAACGCCCGCCACTCGACGGTCAGGCCGCGGGCCTGGGCGACGGCGACGAGCCAGCGGGAGGTGCGCCAGGTCCACGGGCAGACCGGGTCGAAGAAGAAGGTGGCGTCCATCCCCCCAACCTAGGGGCGGACGGGTCGGCGCGCAGCGCGGCGGTCACCGTCACGTGACCGTGATGTTTCGCTTCGTCGCAGGTCGGGCACGTTCTGCCGCACGAAACGCCCGGGGCGTCGGGCGCAGGGCCGGTGCCTCGACCGTCTCGCCGTGCGCCGGGGCACGGGTGACCTCCCCGGCTCTCGCCGAAGAGAGGGGGAGGGTGATGACGACAGTCCCCGACACGGCCGCACGGCGGCCGGCCGGACGCGCGGCGGCGGCGGCCGCCGCGCTCGCGTTGGTGGCCCCGCTGGCCGCCTGCGGGTCCGGCGGCGACGGTGGCACGCCGACGATCAACCTGTACTACCCGCCGGAGCAGAACCTCCAGAAGGTGGTCGACGACTGCAACGCGCAGGCCCAGGGGCGCTACCGGATCAGCTACCGGGTGCTGCCGCGCGAGGCCGACGAGCAGCGGGTGCAGATGGTGCGACGGCTCGCGGCGCAGGACAGCGGCATGGACGTGCTCGGCCTGGACGTCACCTGGACGCAGGAGTTCGCCAGCGCGGACTGGATCCGGGAGTGGACCGGCCAGGACAAGGCCGAGGTGGAGCAGGGCACGCTCGCCGGCCCGCTGGACACCGCCAAGTACGAGGACAAGCTCTTCGCCGCGCCGAAGAACACCAACGTGCAACTGCTCTGGTACCGCGCCGACCTGGTGTCGCAGCCGCCGAAGACCTGGGACGAGATGATCTCGGCGGCCCAGCAGCTCAAGGAGCAGAACAAGCCCTACCGGGTGCTCACCATGGGCGCCCAGTACGAGGGCCTGGTGGTGCTCTACAACACGCTCGCCGAGAGCGCCGGCGGCAAGATCCTCAGCGACGACGGCAAGAAGGCGGTCATGGACGCCGGCACCGTACGCGCGCTGGAGCAGCTCAAGACGTTCGCCACGTCGGGCGTGACCTCACCGTCGTTCAGCAACGCGGTCGAGGACCCGGTCCGGCTGGAGTTCCAGTCCGGCGGAGGCGCGTTCCAGGTCAACTGGCCGTTCGTGTATCCGGCGATGCAGGAGGCCAACCCGGAGCTGGCCAAGGACGTCAAGTGGGCGCGGGTGCCCGGCATCGACGCGAACACCCCGAGCAAGGTCACCATCGGCGGGGTCAACCTGGCGGTCAGCAAGTACTCGAAGCGCCCGACCGAGTCGTTCGAGGCGGCCCGGTGCATCCGCGACGCGGAGCACCAGAAGTTCTCCGCGGTCAACGACGGCGTGCCGCCGACCATCGAGGCGGTCTACGACGACCCGGAGATGGCCGAGGCGTACCCGATGAAGGAGACCATCCTGGAGGAGCTGAAGGAGCCGGCGGTGCGACCGCTGACCCCGGCGTACCAGAGCATCTCCACGGTGATGTCGGCGATCCTGTCGCCGCCCTCGGGGATCAACCCCGAGCGGACCGCGGACGAGCTGCGCAAGGCGATCGCCGACGCGCTGGAGTCGAAGGGTGTCCTGCCATGAGCGTGAACGCCACGCCGGCCGGCGCGGAGGCCGCTGCCGAGGCGGAGCAGCCGGCCGCCAGGCACGCCGCGGTGCCCGCCCAGCGGGCCCGCCGGGGCGCCCGCGCTCCGCTGAGCGACAACAAGCGGGCCGAGCGTCGCCTCGGCTGGCTGCTGTGCGCGCCGGCCGCGCTGGTCATGGTGCTGGTCACCGCGTACCCGATCCTGTACTCGATCTGGCTGTCGTTGCAGCGCTACGACCTGCGGTTCCCCGACGAGCGGCAGTTCGTCGGGCTGGAGAACTACGTCACCGTGCTGACGAACGACTTCTGGTGGACCGCGTTCGGGGTGACCATGCTGATCACGGTGGTCACCGTGGCGATCGAGCTGGTGCTCGGCATGGGCCTGGCGATGATCATGCACCGGACGCTTGTCGGCCGGGGCATCGTCCGCACCGCGGCGCTGATCCCGTACGGCATCGTCACGGTGGTCGCGGCGTTCTCCTGGCGGTACGCCTGGACGCCGGGCACCGGTTACCTGGCGAACCTGTTCGACGGCAGCGCGCCGCTCACCGAGCGGGCCAGCTCGCTGGCGATCATCATGCTGGCGGAGATCTGGAAGACCACCCCGTTCATGGCGCTGCTGCTGATGGCCGGGCTGGCGCTGGTGCCGGAGGACCTGCTCAAGGCGGCCTCCACCGACGGCGCGACGGCGTGGCAGCGGTTCACCAAGGTGATGCTGCCGGTGATGAAGCCGGCGATCCTGGTCGCGCTGCTGTTCCGCACGCTCGACGCGTTCCGGGTCTTCGACAACATCTTCGTGCTCACCAACGGCGGCAACGAGACGTCGTCGGTGTCGATGCTGGCCTACAACAACCTGATCCGGGGCCTGAACCTCGGCATCGGCTCCACGATGTCGGTGCTGATCTTCATCACCGTGGCGATCATCGCGTTCGTCTTCGTGAAGCTGTTCGGCACCGCTGCTCCCGGCAGCGACGATGGGGAGAGGCGCTGACATGGCCGTGGAAACCACCACGCGGGCGAAGCTGCGCTGGGGCGTGCTGGACGTCGTGGTCGTCGTCTTCGCGCTGGTGCCGGTGCTCTGGATCGCCTCGCTGTCGTTCAAGACCCCGGGCACGCTCACGGACGGCAATTTCTGGCCGCGGGAGTGGACGCTCGACAACTACCGGACGATCTTCGACACCGACCAGTTCGTCCGGGCCCTGGTCAACTCGATCGGCATCGCGCTGATCGCCACCGCGATCGCGGTGGTGCTCGGCACGATGGCCGCGTACGCGATCTCCCGGCTGGACTTCCCGGGCAAGAAACTGCTGGTCGGGGTCTCCCTGCTGATCGCGATGTTCCCGCAGGTGTCGCTGGTGTCGCCGCTGTTCGAGATCGAGCGGCAGCTCGGCCTCTTCGACACCTGGCCCGGCCTGATCCTGCCGTACATCACGTTCGCGCTGCCGCTGGCGATCTACACGCTGTCGGCGTTCTTCAAGCAGATCCCGTGGGACCTGGAGAAGGCGGCGAAGATGGACGGCGCCACCCAGGGGCAGGCGTTCCGGCGGGTGATCGCCCCGCTGGCCGCGCCGGGCGTGTTCACCACGGCCATCCTGGTCTTCATCTTCTGCTGGAACGACTTCCTGTTCGCGATCACGCTCACCTCGACCGAGCGGTCCCGCACGGTCCCGGTGGCCCTCCAGTTCTTCACCGGCGAGTCGCAGTTCGAGGACCCCACCGGGGCGATCTGCGCCGCCGCCGTGGTGATCACCGTACCGATCATCCTGTTCGTGCTCTTCTTCCAGCGCCGCATCGTCTCCGGCCTGACCTCCGGCGCAGTCAAGGGATAGGTGACAACAATGGCTGACATCTTGCTGGACAAGGTGAGCAAGCGGTTCCCGGACGGGACCACCGCGGTGCGGGACGTCGACCTGGAGATCGCCGACGGCGAGTTCGTCATCCTGGTCGGCCCGTCCGGCTGCGGGAAGTCCACCACCCTGAACATGATCGCCGGGCTGGAGGACATCAGCGACGGTGAGCTGCGCATCGGCGGCGAGCGGGTCAACGACAAGGCCCCCCGGGACCGGGACATCGCCATGGTCTTCCAGTCGTACGCGCTCTACCCGAACATGACGGTCCGGGAGAACATGGCCTTCCCGCTGCGCCTGGCGAGGATGGACAAGGAGACCATCAACCAGAAGGTCGACGAGGCCGCCAAGGTGCTGGAGCTGACCGCGCTGCTGGACCGCAAGCCGGCCAACCTCTCCGGCGGCCAGCGGCAGCGGGTGGCGATGGGCCGGGCGATCGTGCGCCAGCCGAAGGCGTTCCTGATGGACGAGCCGTTGTCCAACCTGGACGCCAAGCTCCGGGTGCAGATGCGCACCGTGGTGTCCCGGTTGCAGAAGCAGCTCGGCACCACCACCGTCTACGTGACCCACGACCAGACCGAGGCGATGACGCTCGGCGACCGGGTGGTCATCATGCGGGGCGGCGCGGTGCAGCAGGTCGGCCCGCCGCAGGAGCTGTACGACCACCCGCGCAACCTCTTCGTCGCCGGGTTCATCGGCTCGCCGTCGATGAACTTCGTGCACGCCGCCGTGGAGGACGGGAAGCTGCGGACCGCGCTGGGCGACGTGCCGATCGGCGAGCGGGTCCGCCGCGAGCTGGAGGCCGGTGACGCGCCCCGCGAGCTGATCCTCGGCATCCGGCCGGAGCACTTCGAGGACGCCGCGCTGATCGACGACGAGACCCGCCGCCGGGGCCTGGAGTTCGAGGCGCCTGTCGACATCGTCGAGTCGATGGGCTCGGACAAGTACGTCTACTTCACCGTGGAGGGGGAGCGGGCCACCGCCGCCGAGTTGGAGGAGTTGGCCGCCGACGCCGGCGCCGCCGACTTCGCCGGCGCGGGTTCCAGCCTGGTCACCCGGTTGTCGGCGGAGTCGCCGGCGCGGGAGGGCGAGTCCCGCCGGGTGTGGTTCAACCTGGAGAAGATCCACCTGTTCGACCCGGGCAGCGGGCGCAACCTGACGCTGCACGAGGGGCGGGCGGCCGGCGCGCTCGCCGACTGAGCGCTCCGCGTGCAGGGGCCGGCGGCGGGTGCCGTCGGCCCCTCCGCCGTCTCCGGGCGGACGCGCCGTGCCGGCCCACCGTGCCCGCCGGGCTGCTGCCACCGCGCGGCGTCACCAGGAGTGACGCAGCGCCAGCCCGAGGAAGCGGGCGTAGCGGGCCAGGGCCGCGTCCACCCGGGCGCGCAGCTCGGCGTCGAACGGGACGAGCTGCCGCACCGTCACGGTCACCGTGGTCGCCCCCAGCGTCCGCCGCCAGGTGCCGACCACCCGGCCGCCACGCACCACGGTGGACTGGAACATGCCGTTGTTGCCCGGCACCACGGCGGCGGCGTGTGCCGGGTCGAGCATCAGCGAACGGTCCCGGTAGCCCAGCAGGTACTCGTCGAAGCCGGGCAGCGTGTGCAGGTCGTCGACCGGCTCGCGGGGGGTGTCGAGCAGCGCGGCGTCGACCACGGCGGGTTCACCGTCGACCTCGACCGGGGCGAGGAGGTCACCGGCCAGCGTCACGGCCCGGGTCGCGTCGGTGACGGTCAGGCCGCTCCAGCGGGCCAGCTCGTGCCGGGTCACCGGGCCGTGGCCGCGCACGTAACGGTGGGCCAGCAACGCCAGCGCCTCGTCCCGCTCCGGACGGTGCGGGTCGGGCACCCACTCGTCGAGCAGCACGAACGTCTGCTCGGTGCCGACGTGCGGGGCGATGCAGGTGATGCCGCGCTGGCTCGCGTACCAGAGCAGGTGGTAGCCGCGCTGGCCGGTGGTGTCCAGCCCGGCGGCGCGCAACGCGGCCAGGCACTCGGTGCGGGTGAGCCGGCCGCCCCCGCCCAGCGCCGCGCCGAGCACGTCGCCGGCGTGGTCCCCGTCGGTGAGCGTCAGCCCGAGCTGCCGCCACCGGGCCGCCGATCCGGCCAGGGCGCGGACCCCGGTCACCGCCAGCATCCAGTGCGCGTCCCGCGCCGGCACCAGGTGCACCGTGCCGCGCATCGGCCAGGTGCGCAACGCCTCGCGCCGCTCCAGCGCCGCGTGGACGTCGTCGCGGGTGCGGCCGGGCAGGCGTACGCCGAGCGACCACAGGCCGCTGGCCGCGTCCTGGGCCTGCATGGCGCCGAACCACTCGACCACGTCGGCCACCCGCTCCGGCCGGGCGACCGGGTGCGGGCGTAGCAGCAGGCCGGTCATCCGCAGCGCGAGCGCCTCGGCGCGGGTGAGGCGTACGGTCACGGCGGGCCTCCCGTCGACAGGTGGACGGTCAGCTTAGGACGCCGGACCCCCGCCGGAGGTGCCCCCACACATCGATCGACCTGTGGAATGATGACTCCGCCGCCGACGGCACCGGGTGTGCTGGCGGTGACATTCGGTGATGCGGCGACCTGTCGTCGCCTCACCGCTATTTTGTTTCCACGTGATACGGGGGTAAGGCGAGTGTCGTCTCGCACGTTCAAGGCGGGTGCCGTCGCGGCAACGCTCTCACTCGGTCTGGCCGTCGTGGCCCTGCAACAGTCCTCGTCGGCCGCGGTCGACACCCAGCCCTCCCTGGAGGAGGACTTCACCTACCCGGGCGCCGCGCAGGTGCTCACCCAGCGGGGCATCAAGCTGCTGAAGGGCGACGGGCACATCGTGCTGGCCGACTGCGGCGCGACTCCCAACAACCCGCCGGCCGATCTGATCCTGGTGCAGAGCAACGACTTCAGCCTGCCCGCCGGCAAGAACTTCTGCTTCAAGGCGAAGGGCGCCAGCGGTTACCTCACCATGGAGATCCCCATGGTCTACTTCGTCCGGGGTGACTCGACCAACACGGTCGACGCGAAGGTCGAAGTCAAGGACGACCCGACCGTGGTCGAGACCGAGCAGGTCGACCCGGGCGAGTGGCAGCCCGTCGGCGAGGGACAGTCCCGGGGCACGGCGACGCTGCTCGAGCTTCGCTTCCCGACCGCCAACTGACGCACCACCGGGAGCCGGCCTCGCACGCCGAGGTCGGCTCCCTCCTTCTCGCCATCCGCAGCGACGTGTGCTCGCTGCTCTGACGCGTCAGTTCCAGGGGAGGGACCGTGTCGGCAAGACCCAGTGGTATCCGGCGGACAAGTGCGGTGCGAAGGCGGGCAGGGCTGGCGACCAGCCTCGTCCTGACGTTGCTCGCCGCGTTTCTCGTCGTGCCCGGCCCGTCGTACGCGGCGGACGAGACGGAGCCGGGTGAACTCCGGCTCCGGGCGCTTCTCCTGCTGAAGTCGGGCGGCGCCAGTGTGGAGCGAGCGGCGGCGGAGGCGCTCGTCGGGGACGACGACGCGGTCGCCGACTTCCTCGACGAGGGCTACTTCACCGCTCGCCAGCAGGACGACCTGGTCCGGGTCGAGGAGTACGCGGGCCTGGGCGGCCCGACGATGAAGCAGGCGGCGGTGGCCGCGCTGGGCGGTTCCGTCGAGGACCGCCGCGCGTTCCTCAACGGCGGATGGGAGGCCGCCTTCGCCGTCGACGAGCGCATCCGCCTCGGGCAGGTGATCAACGCCGGTGGGAACGAGGTGAAGCGCGCCGGCCAGGCGGCGCTGAACAGCACCGACGACGCGATCACCGAGTTCCTCCGCACCGGTCAGTACGAGGCCCGGGAGATCGACGACCGGATCCGGATCGGGCAGATCCTCACCGGCGGTGGTCCCTACGTCCGGGCCGGCGCGCAGGCCGCGCTGAACGGCACGGCCGAGGACATCCGGGAGTTCCTGCTGTACGGGCAGCACGTGGCCCGCGCGCGCGACCAGGAGATGCTCACCGTCACCCAGCTCGCCGACCTGTCCCAGGAGGCCGGCCGGCTCGCCGCGCAGGAGACGCTCCAGGCCGAGCAGGCGGCCGACCGTGCGGTGGAGTCCGCCCGGCTGGCGAAGGAGGCCGCGCAGCGTGCCGCGGCCGAGACCGCGGCGGCGAAGGACTCCGCGGAGGACGCGGCGGCGGCGGCCTCGCGTGCCGCGTCCGCCGCCGGTCGTGCCGCCGCGGCGGCGCAACGCGCGATCGGCGCCGCGAACGCCGCGAGTTCCGCGGCGAAGGTCGCCTCGGCGTCCGCCGCGCGTGCCGCGCAGGCGGCGGCGCTCGCCGGGAACGCCGCCTCCCGCGCCAACACGGCGGCATCGAAGGCGGCGGGGGACGCCACCAAGGCACAACAGGCCCGCGACGCCGCCCGGATCGCCCGGGACGCGGCGAAGCAGGCGCGGAAGGCGGCGGACGCGTCCGAGGCGTCCCAGCGTGCCTCCGTCGCCGCCGGCAACGCCGGCACCGCGGCGGCGAGCGCGGCGGCCAACGCGAAGCTGGCGGCCGACGCGGCCGAGCAGGCCGCCGGTCAGTCGAACGTGTCCGCCGCCGAGGCGGCGCGGGCGCGGGAGGCGGCGGCCCGGGCGCGTGCCAAGGCGGAGGAGTCCCAGCGGGCGGCGAACGCGGCCAGCGCCGAGGCGCGGCGCGCGGCGACCGCGGCCGGCCAGGCGACGACCGCCGCGCGAGCGGCGGCCACCCACGCGGACAACGCCGCCGCGGCGGCCGAGGACGCCGCCGCGCACGCCGGGGAGGCGGCCTACGCGGCGCAGATGGCCACGCAGCACGCGGTCAACGCGATGAAGGCCGCGGAGGACGCGGAGAAGTACGCCAACCAGGCACGGGACGTCGAGACGGCGGCCCGTCAGGCGGACGTCGAGCGGCTGGCGGCCATGACGGCCGAGGGGGTGATGGCCGCCGAGGTCGAGCGCAAGGAGGAGGAGACCCGCCTGGCGCAGGCGGCCTGGGACGAGGCGCAGGAGACCCAGCGGGACGAGGAGACCCGCCGCTGGCTGGCCGAGGCCACCGCGCCGAACGCGCCGGCCGACGTGGTGCTGACCAACGGCCGCCGGGTCGCCGTCCGGCTGCTGACCACCGGGGGGACCTGGACCCGGGCGGCCGCCGAGCGCGCGCTCACCGGTTCGGAGCTGGACGTCCGGGCGTTCCTGACGACCGAGCTGCCGCTGGCCGCCGGCCAGGACGACCGGGCGGTGGTCGGCCACCTCGCGGAAACCGCGACGAAGCCGGCGGCGAAGACCGCCGCGGTGGCCGCCCTGGCCGGTGACGACGCGCAGGTGCGCGAGTTCCTCCGCACCCGGGCGTACCCGGGCAAGGCCGACGACGACCGGATCCTCATCGGTCAGTTGATCACCACCGGTGGGTCCACCATGAAGACGGCCGCCGAGGCCGCGCTGAACGGGACCGACCAGGACCGGCACGAGTTCCTCCGGTCCGGCCGCTACGACGCGGCGGAGCAGGACGACCGGATCCGGGTCGGTCAGATCATGACCGCGGGTGGCCCGGAGGTGAAGGCCGCGGCGACCATCGCGCTCTCCGGCCCTCGGGCGGCGCTCCGGCACTTCATCGACGCCGGCCAGTACAAGGCCCGTCTCCGGGACGAGGAGACGACGGCGCACGTGGCCAAGGTCCGGGCGCTCGTCGCCGACGCGGCGCGCAACGCGGCCACGGCGCGGGTGGACGCGGCCCGGGCGGCCGAGGCCGCGGCCCGGGCCCGGTCGGCGGCGGCCGAGGCGGCGGAGTACGCCCGGCAGGCGGAGCTGTCGGCCGCGGCGGCGCAGGGCTACGCCGACCAGGCGCAGCAGTCCGCGCTGGCGGCGCAGCAGTCCGCCGCCGCGGCCGCGCAGTCGGCGGCGACCGCCCAGGCCGCGGCGGCCCGGGCCCGCAGCGACGCGCAGGCCGCGCAGCAGTCCGCCGCGGCGGCCACCGTGTCGGAGCGGCGCGCGGCCAACTACGCCGCGGCGGCGCAGCAGTCCGCGGCGCGGGCGAAGGCGTCGGCCGAGGAGGCCGGCCGGAGCGCGGCCGAGGCGCGGCAGGCGGCGACCGAGGCGTTCCAGGCGGTGGTGGCCCTGCAACGTCAGGAGGCCGAGGCCCGACGTACGGCCGGTCAGACGGACCCGGGCAGCGTCGAGTGCAACCTCTACATGCACCTGAACCGGATGTGCCACAACCCGTTGCTCGGCGCGCTCGAACGCGAGGACAACTGGTGCACGATCCAGTGGGGCCACGGTCCGCTCTGTGATGGCGTGGTCAAGTACTTCGACCAGAAGGACGCCGAGGAGGGCAAGCTCGTCGGGCAGCTCGTGCTGACGATCTGCGGGTTCATCCCCGTGGTGGGGGAGCCGTGCGACGCGGTGGACGCGCTCATCGCCTATCTCGAAGGCGACACGGAGGGCGCGCTGCTGTCGCTCGCCGGGATGATTCCGGTGGTCGGCTGGATCGGCGGCGGCAAACGCGGCGTGGACCTGCTGCGCGAGCTGTACCAGTTCGGCAGCAAGGCGTGCAAGAAGGCGAGCAGCTTCCTGCCCGGCACGCCGGTGCTGCTGGCCGACGGCAGCCGGAAGCCGATCGAGAAGCTGCGGATCGGTGACCGGGTGCTGGCCACCGACCCGGTCGGGCGGGTGACCGGGGCCAGGGAGATCACCCGGACCATCCAGAGCGAGGGCGAGAAGAACCTCGTCCGAATCCGGTTGGACGTCGACGGGGCCGCCGGCCGGGCGACCGCGACGGTCACCGCGACCGAGAACCACCCCTTCTGGGTGCCCGCGCGCAACGCCTGGGTGTCCGCCGGTGAGCTGCACCGGGGCCAGTGGCTGCGCACGGCGGCGGGCACGTCGGTGCAGGTCGAGCAGGTCAGCCGCCGTACGGTGACGACCCGGGTGCACAACCTGACCGTCGCTGAGCTGCACACCTACTACGTCGGGGTCGGTCGGACGTCGGCGCTTGTGCACAACACCAGCGCCTGCAAGGTCACCAACACCGGCAAGATGAACGACGTGGAGATCGCCCAGGCGCACGAGCTGGGCAACCACGTCGGCGGCAAGGAGTTCGTGGGGCAGCCGGTGCGGGACACCCCCGGCATCGACGGCTGGCTGGACGGCGTACCGACCAGCCTGAAGGCCACCGACAGCGTCAGCCCGAGCGCGGTGCTCAAGCACCTGTCGAAGGCCGAGTCCCAGCTGCGCAACGCGAACTACCGCGACGCGATCGTCTACGTCCGGGCGGACAAGCTCGACCATGCCCGGTTGCAGAGCTTCATCGAAGGTGGGCCGGCGATCAGGGACATCACCCGGCAGGGCATCGTGAAGGAGGTCTACATCAAGACCGCCACCGGCTGGATCCATTGCCTCGCCGGGTCCTGTAGCTAGGGTTTGCGGCATGGCGATCGAGTGGCACCTACGGGTGAACCGTCGGTTCACCCTCCACGAGGCCGTCGATCTCACCCGCGTCCGGCTGGCCGACCTGCTCGGCCAGCCGGACGCCCCGCCGCCCGTCCGCGTCGTCGAGGCGTCCGCGGAGCGCCGGCGCGGCGGGCCCGGGGTGCCGCTGCCGGCGGACGCCCTGGACCGCGTCGCCGAACCCGCCGGCCTCGGCGCCGACGTCGACTTCTTTCTCGAGATTCCCGAGTGGCGCGCCGGCGCGCTGCTGAGCCTCAGTGAGTTCCTGCCGGGCGTCGACGACCCGGAGGCGGGGGTGTTCGTCTGGGTGACGTCGCAGCACGATCCCGCGTCCCAGGTGCTGAGCATCGCCGCCTGCGTCGCGTTCGCCGAGTGCGCCGACAGCGAGGTGGTGGACGAGTACGGCTATCTCGCGAAGACCCGGACGAACTCGCCGGAGGCGCTTCTCTACCAGCTCCGGGTGACGTCGCCCGTCGAATCGTTCACCGCCGCGGCGGACCTGGTTCTCAGCCGCACCCGGCTGCGCCGGCGCTGACCACGGCACCCCTGATCGCGCTGCGCCGGCGTCGTTGCCGACGGAGCGCGATCCCCCGTTCAGGCTCCCGGCGCGGGGGCGGCGGTCGGCCGGCGCCGGTCTGACCAGGATCCCCGGCGCGGCCGGCCGGGAGCGCGGTTGCCCGCCGAACTTGCGCAAATCTTGAGCCGTGGTCAGTCCAGCCGGCGGTGCATCACCAGCAGGTCGACGTACCCGTCGGGGGGGGGGGGGGGGGCCCCCCCCCCCCCCCCCCCCCCCCCCCCACCACGTCGAAGCCCAGCGACCGCCACAGGCGTACCGCGCGGGTGTTGCTGGCCACCACGGCGTTGAACTGCATGGCCCGGTAGCCGTCCGCGCGGGCCGCGTCCAGCACGTGTTCGGCGAGCGCCCGGCCGACGCCGCGGCCCCCGGCGGCCGGGGCGACCATGAAGCCGGCGTTGGCCACGTGGTCGCCCGGGCCGGCCTGGTTCGGCGCCAGCCGGGCGGTGCCGAGCACCGTGCCGTCCGGGTCGACCGCGACCAGGGTCCGCCCGGGCGGCGTCGCCATCCACTGCCGGCGGGCCTGCTCCTCGGTGACGTCACGCGGCCAGGTGTACGTCTCCCCGGCGGCCACGATGTCGTGCAGGAACGGCCAGATCAGCGGCCAGTCGGCTGCCGTCGCGGTACGGATCTCCACCGGTCGAGCATGGCACGGCCGACGTTTGACGTGGCAAACAACGGGTAGTCGCCGAAGCTCACCGGCGAAATCGCGAAGGAGAAGCTCTGATGGATGGCCAGGTCAAGGTCGCGGTGATCTACTACAGCGCGACCGGCATCACCTACCAGATGGCCCGGGCGGCGGTCGAGGCGGCCGAGGAGGCCGGTGCCGAGGTGCGCCTGCGCAAGGTGCGTGAGCTGGCGCCGGACGAGGCGATCCGGTCGAACTCGGGCTGGCAGGCGCACCGGCTGGAGACCCAGGACGTGATGGAGGCCGAGCCGGACGACCTGTCCTGGGCCGATGTCGTGATCATGGGCTCGCCCACCCGGTACGGCATGATCGCCGCCCAGCTCAAGCAGTTCATCGACACCACCGGACCGCTGTGGGCCAACGGCGCGCTGGCCGACAAGGTCTACACCGGCTTCACCTCGACCGCGACCTCGCACGGCGGTCAGGAGGCGACCCTGCTGTCGCTCTACACCGTCTTCTACCACTGGGGCGGCATCGTGGTGACGCCCGGCTACACCGACCAGAGCCAGTTCGTCGCCGGCAACCCGTACGGCGCGTCGCACACCAGCAACAACGGCGAGGTCGCCCCGGACCACGTCGCGTTGGCCGCCACCGCGCTCACCGCCAAGCGGGCCGTGTTGATGGGGGCCGCGCTGAAGCGGGGCATGGCCGGCTGACCGGCCCGGCGCGCGGGTGACCGGTGGCCGGACGGGGGCTCTCGAACCCGTCCGGACCACCGGTCGTCCTTCGGCCTACCCGCGATCGGCCCCGCCATGCGCGCTCGGGGCGGGGGAACCCGATCGGAGTCGTCGCCGGCGCCGGGTAGGTTGACCGGCGATGGACATTCTCGCTCTGGACCTGGGCACCTCGTCGGTACGCGGGCTGGTGCTGGACGCGGACGCGGTACCGCGCCCGGGCGCGCTGGCCCGTCGCAAGGTGCGCCTGGCCACCGGCGACGACGGCGCCGGGACGCTGGACGGCGCCGGCTACCTGGCCTGCCTGGTGGAGTGCCTCGACGAGTTGGCCGCCGGCGGGCACCTGCGGGCGGTCGGGCTGGTGGCGACGTCCGCGCAGTGGCACTCGGTGCTGCCGCTGGCCGCCGACGGCACCCCGTCGGGTCCGGTGCTGACCTGGCTGGACACCCGGCCGACGCCGCCCGTCGGGGGCGCCGGCCCGGCCGACCCGGACGACTACCATCGGCGCACCGGCACCTGGTGGCACCGCTGCTACTGGTCGGTACGACTGCCGTGGCTGCGGGAACGCGGGGGCGACGTGTCCCCGCGCTTCGTCGGCCTGGCCGAGTACGTCCTCGGCGCGCTGCTCGACGACGCGCCCATGTCGATGTCGCTGGCCTCCGGCACCGGCCTGCTCGACCTGCGCCGCCTGGACTGGGACGCGGAGGCGTGCGCGCTGGCCGGCGTACGCCCGGATCGGCTGCCGTCGCTGGCCCCGGCGGGCTGGCACGGCCGGTTGAACCCGGAGCACGCGCGGCGCTGGCCGCAGCTGGCCGAGGCGCGGTGGGCGGCGCCGGTGGGCGACGGCGCGGCGTCCAACGTGGGCTCCGGCTGTGTCGACGAGTCCCGCGCCGCGGTCACCGTCGGCACGTCCGCCGCGGTCCGGGTGATCCAGGCCGTGCCGGCCGGCGCGGAGCTGCCGCCGCTGCCGGACCAGCTCTGGCGGTACCGGGTCGACCACGACCACGTGGTGACCGGGGCGGCGTACTCCAGCGGCGGGAACCTGTTCGCCTGGGCGAGCCGTGAGTTGCGGCTGCCGGAGGGCGACGAGTTGGAGGCCGCGCTGCGCCGTGCCGGCGGCGCCCGGACGCTGCGGGTCAATCCCCGCTTCGGCGGCGACCGGCCGCCGGGCACGGCGCCGGCCGGGTCGGGTGAGTTGGGCGGGTTGAGCTTCGGCACCACCGCTGTCGACCTCCTCGCCGGCCTGATGGGTGGGCTGTGCCGGCTCGTCGCCGACGACCTCGCGCTGCTGGAGGCCGGTGTCGCCGACCCGATGGAGGTGGTGCTCGGCGGCGGGGCGCTGACCGCCTCGCCGTGGTGGCGGGCGGCCTTCGCCGAGGTGCTCGTCCCGCGTACGGTGCGGTGGCAGCGCAACTCGGAGATCGGGGCGACCGGCGCCGCGCTGGTGGCCCTGGGGCGGGTCGCGGAGGCGGCCCGCATCGGCGGCGTCGGTGATGTCGACCGGTCGTACGCCGACGAGCCGGGCACCACCCCGACGCGCTGACCGTCCTGCTCATGCCGTCCGGGCGGGCGTTGACACCGCCCGTCGGCCTGGTTGGATGGATCCCGCTCCCCGGCGTGGTGGAGTCGGACGAGGAGGCAAGTGTGGGCGCAGGTCCCGACCCGGTTCGCGGCGCGGCCCCACCGCCGCACCGGCGGCGCTCCGGGTTCCGGCTGCGGGACTGGCGGCTGAGCACCAAGCTCGCCACGGTGCTGGTGATCCCCTCGGTGGCGTTCCTGGTGCTGGCCGGCGTGCAGACCCGGGGGCTGGTGGGGCAGACCACGACGTTGAGCGACTTCGCCGAGCAGGTCGGCATCGGCCGGCAGATCACCGCTGTGGTCGACCGGCTCCAGCAGGAGCGGGACCGCTCCGCCGGTGAGCTGGCCGCGTTGCGCCGGTCCGGCACCGGCGCCGACCGGGACGCCGCGGTCGCCGCGCTGCGGCCGTTGCAGGAGGCCACCGACCGGGCGGTGGACGAGCTGCGCACCGCGGCCGAGCCGCTGGCCGACGCGGACGCCGCCTGGCGGGTCTCCTACTCGGAGGCGCTGGAGGCGTACGACCAGGTGGTGAACATCCGGGCCGCGGTGCCGCCCGCGGTGCTCTCCGGCGACACCGTGCTCGGCAACTACCACCGGGCCGTCGCGGCGCTGCTCAACCTGCTGGCCGAACCGTCGCCGGGGGAGGGGCGGCGGGCGCTGACCGAGGCGGTGCTGCGGTACGTGCAGCTCGCCCGCGTCAAGGAGCTGTCCTCGCGGATCCGCGCCGAGCTGTACGCTGCCGCCCGCGCCGGCCGGTACGAGCCGGACGCCCAGGTGACGCTCAGCGACCTGCGGGCCCAGCAGCTCACCGCGTTGGGCGCGTTCCGGGTGGCGGCGACCGCCGAGCAGATCCGCCGCTACGACCGGACGTCGGTCGATCCGGCCTTCGTCGCGGCCACCCGGTTGGAGGAGCAGACGCTGCCCACCGGCGAGGCGACGCCGGCGCTGCTGTCCGCGCCGCAGTGGTGGGCGGCCACCGAGCAGCGGCAGGAGCTGTTCCGCCAGTTGGAGAGCGAGATCGTCGACGACGCGGTGGGCCGGGCCGACGACGCGAGCGCCCGGCAGTTGCGCGAGACGCTGCTGGTGGCCGGCGGCATCGTCACGGTGCTCCTGGTCGCCGTGCTCATCTCCCTGCTGGTGGGCCGGTCGGTGGCCCGGGCCATGCGCCAGTTGCGCGGCCAGGCGTTGCGCATCGCGCAGGTGGAGCTGCCGATGACGCTGGAGCGGCTGCGGGTGATGGACCGTCCGGTGAACCGCATCGACGTGCCGCCGGCGGTGATCGACTCCCAGGACGAGCTGGGCGAGCTGGCGGAGGCGTTCGTGGCGGTGCACCGCAGCGCGGTGGACGTCGCGGTCGAGCAGGCGATGATGCGCCGCAACGTGAACGCCATGTTCGTCAACCTGGCCCGGCGCAGTCAGGTGCTCGTCGAGCGGCAGTTGGAGCTGCTGGACGACCTGGAGCGTGAGGAGAGCGACCCGGACCAGTTGGAGAACCTGTTCAAGCTGGACCACCTCGCCGCCCGCATGCGCCGTAACGACGAGAGCCTGCTGGTGCTCGCCGGCTCCGAGTCGACCCGGCGGTGGAACCGCCCGGTGGGGCTCGGCGCGGTGCTGCTGGCGGCGAGCGCCGAGATCGAGCAGTACCAGCGGGTGCGCCACGAGAACCGGGCCGGCCTGCACGTGGTCGGGCACGCCGTGGGTGACCTGGTGCACCTGTTCGCGGAGCTGCTGGAGAACGCCACCGCGTTCTCCCGGCCGGACACGGCGGTGCGGGTCGTGGTCGGGCCGGACGGACCGGGCGCGTTGGTGGAGATCGTGGACCAGGGGCTCGGCATGAGCCAGGTCGCGCTGGCCGAGGCGAACGCGGTGCTGGCCGCGCCGCCGGCGGCCGACGTCTCCGCCTCCGAGCGGATGGGCCTGTTCGTGGTGAGCCACCTGGGCGCCCGGCACGGGGTGCGGGTGCAGTTGCGCGCCGGCCGGGAGGGCCTGGTGACCCGGGTCCGGATCCCGGGCCACCTGCTGGCCGAGGCGCCCGCGCCGGGGCTGGACCCGCCGGTGCCGGCGCGGATGCTGACCGGCCAGGCCGCCGCGGCGTCCCGCGCGCTCGGCGCGGCGACCGCCGAGCTGCCGGTGGCCGGTCGGCACCCGGTGTCGCCGCTGCTCCGGCCGCAGCCGGGTCCGTCGCCGCACTCGGGCCAGTCGCCGCAGCCGGCGCTGCCGGTGTCGCCGCTGACCGGCCGGCCGCTCGGCGACGTGGCGGAGCCCGCGCCCGCCGGCCCGCCGGCGCTCGCGCCCGCCGGCCCGCCCCGCGTGGCCCCGCGGCCCCGGCCGGTGCCCGGCCGGGCCGAGGACGTGCTGGCCCCGGCCGTTCCGGCGGCGGCCGACGGCGGCTGGTTCACCCGCCAGGGACCGACGTCGTCGGTGCTCGGTGTGACGCCGGCGCCGGCCCGGACGCCGGTCACCGGGGGGACCAACGAGCGCGGCCTGCCGGTACGCGTGCCGATGGCCCAGCTCGCCGCGGTCTCCTCGCCGGCCGGCCCGGACCGCGCGGCGGTACGGCACGAGCCGGACCCGGAGGCGGTCGGCGGTATGCTGTCCCGCTTCTACGGCGGGGTGCGCCGGGCCGAGGCCGAGGAGACGACCGAGATGTACCTGCCGCGTGACGAAGGGGGACGACGACAGTGACGACGTTGAGCCAGGAGGCACGGGACCTGAGCTGGTTGGTGAACGCGTTCGTCGAGCGGGTTCCGGGTGTGGCGCACGCCGTGGTGGTGTCCTCCGACGGGCTGCTGGTGGCGCTCTCCGCGCACCTGCCGCGGGACCACGCGGACAAGCTCGCCGCGGTGACGTCGGGCCTGATGAGCATCACCGCGGGCGCGGCCCAGATGTTCGACGGCGACGTCGTCAAGCAGACCGTGGTCGAGATGGGCCGCGGCTACTTCCTGGTGATGCAGATCCGGGACGGTTCGATCCTGGCCACGCTGGCCGGCGGCGACGCCGACATCGGTGTGGTCGGCTACGAGATGGCGCGGCTGGCCAAGCAGGCCGGTGAGATGCTCACCCCGGCGCTGCGGGCCGAACTGCAACAGGCGCTGCCCCGCTGAGCCGAACCAGGCGCTTCCGCGCTGACCGGGCACCCGGCCGGCGACGCCGCCGGCCGGGCCACGCCCGCCTAGAGTCCGTTGCGGCGGATCACGTCGCGGTACCAGTGGGCGCTGCGCTTGAACACCCGCCGCTGGGTCGGGTAGTCCACGTAGATCAGGCCCCAGCGCTCCTCGTACCCCTCGTTCCACTCGAAGTTGTCCATCAGCGACCAGACGTGGTAGCTCTCCAGCGGCACCCCGTCCCGGATGGCCCGGTGGGCGGCGGCGAAGTGGTCGCGCAGGAAGGCGACCCGGCCGGCGTCGTCGATGGTGCCGTCCGGGCCGGGGGCGTCCGGGCAGGGCAGGCCGTTCTCGGTGATGGTGATCGGCACCCGGCCGTAGTCGCGGGTGACCCGGGTCAGCGTGTCGTACAGGCCCTCGGGGTAGATCTGCTGCCAGCCGGCCTCGGAGGTGGGCCACTTCTGGATCGTGTCGCCGCTGCCGGTGACGTAGATCGGGGTGTAGTACTGCACCGCGAGCAGGTCCACCGGGCTGGAGATGATCTTCAGGTCGCCGTCCCGGATGCCCCGGGCCATCCGGCTGCCCGGCCCCAGGTCGGCCAGCACGTCCCGCGGGTACTCGCCCTTGAAGACGGAGTCGAGGTAGAGGCGGTTCTCGTAGCCGTCGTAGAGCCGGGTCGCGGTGGCCGCCTCGGCGCTCTCGTCGGCCGGGTAGCAGGGGTGCAGGTTGAGTGCGGGGCCGATGCGCCCGGGCACGCCGGAGGCGCGCAGCGCCTGCACGGCGAGGCCGTGGGCGAGCTGGAGGTGGTGGGCGACCAGGTACGCCGCCGCCGGGTCCCGGTGGCCGGGGGCGTGGTGGCCGGTGAGGTAGCCGTTCTGCACCACGGTCTTCGGCTCGTTGATGGTCAGCCAGACCGGCACCCGCTCGCCGAGCGCGCGGAACACCGCGTCGGCGTAGTCGGCGAAGCGCTCGGCGGTGTCCCGGTTCTCCCAGCCGCCGGTGTCCTGGAGCGCCTGGGGGAGGTCCCAGTGGAACAGCGTGGCCATCGGCGCGATGCCGCGCTCGTGCAGGCCGTCCACGATCCGGCGGTAGAAGTCGAGGCCACGCTGGTTCGGGCGGCCGGAGCCGTCGGCCTGGATGCGCGGCCAGGAGATGGAGAACCGGTAGCTGCGCAGCCCCAGGTCGCGCATCAGGTCGAGGTCCTGGGCGTACCGGTGGTAGTGGTCGGCCGCGACGTCGCCGGTGTCGCCGTTGCGGGTGCGTCCCGGGGTGCGGCTGAAGGTGTCCCAGACGGACTCACCCCGCCCGTCCTCCTTGGCGGCCCCCTCGATCTGGTACGCGGAGGTCGCCGCGCCCCAGCCGAAGTTGGGCGGGAAGCGCAGCCCGCGGTCCGGCTCCGAGTCGGTGCGCCGCTCGGGTGGGCTGTCGCAGCCGCCGAGGGCGGTGGTGGCGGCGACCCCGGCCGCGGTGGCACCGGCGAGCCCGGTCCGGACCGCGCCGGCGGCGCTGGCGGACAGGGCGGCGCGGCGGAGCAGGCGCCGTCGGGTAAGTAACGACATGAGGCTTCTCCTCGAAGTGACGGGCCGCCCGGGGCCGGGAGCGCTCCCAGCATAGGCCGGAGGCGGCCGGCCTCGAATCCGGCGGTCGCGGCGCGGGCGGCGGCGCGGCCGGCGGGCGGCCGGAATGGGGTGGGCGGGTGTCGCTCGGGGGCTGGGGGCGAGCGGCGAGAGTGGGGCAGATAGCGAGAAAGGCCGTCCGGGTGGCGTGTCACGCCTGTCCCGTCGGCCTCTTTTGCCGTCGACAACGGGGGTTTAGTGTGGGGACGGGGGAGGGCAACCCCCGTCCCCACTGAGATGCACACACGCACGATTGGGAATTGGCGTCCGTCGTGCGTGTCGCGCGGGAGCCGGGCCACGCGAGTGGCTCTGGTTCCACCTCCCTCCGTCTGGCGGGTGAGGGCCGGCGGCGGCGTCCGGGCTGGTTCGCCGCCGGCCACTGGGCCGGTAGCCGGGCACGGGTGTCCCCGGCGCTTCAGTAACTTACATGTCCGTCGATGGAAGCGCTCCCATCGGCGATGCTGCGACTGTAACGCCCGTCACGGCTTTGTGAAAGCCCCTAAACGAGATCGAAACATGGACGTGGGTATCTGCCCTGGACATTGTGGTGGGAGCGCTTCCATGGCACACTCTCGTCACGCGACGAGGAGCCAGATCTCGCGAGCGCGGGCCGCCGAGGGCACCCGGACATCCGGTGCGGCGCCCCGATTCCCGGCACGACCGGGACGACCATCTTTCCGGACGCCTCCGTCCCCCCGCGTACGCCCGTCGACGCGTGGAGGCGCCCTGCCGGGGCCCCGGCCCCGGCCCGGTCCGAGGAGACACCGCCCACATGAGACTCATGGCCAGACGTCGCCGCACGGCGATGCTCGCCGCCACCGCCCTCGCCATCGGCGGGGTGACCCTGCCCGCGAGCGCCGCCCAGGCCGCTCCCGCCTGCGACGTGACCTACGCGACCAGCGAGTGGAGCACCGGTTTCACCGCCACCGTCACCATCAAGAACCTGGGTGACGCGCTGAACAACTGGTCGCTGAAGTTCGCGTTCCCGAACAGCAGCCAGCGCGTGACGCAGGGCTGGTCGGCCAAGTGGAGCCAGAGCGGCAGCGACGTGACCGCGACCAACGAGTCGTGGAACGGCAGCCTGCCCACCGGCGCGTCCACCAGCATCGGCTTCAACGGTTCGTTCAGCGGCAGCAACCCGAAGCCGACCGCGTTCACGCTCAACGGGGTCGCCTGCAACGGCGCCTCCAGCAACCAGCCGCCGTCGGTCTCCCTCGGCGTGCCGGCCGGCCCGTTCACCGCGCCGGCGGACGTTCCGCTGACCGCCACCGCGAGCGACGCCGACGGCACCATCAGCAAGGTCGAGTTCTACCGCAACGGCCTGCTGGTCAACACCGACACCACCGCCCCGTACGGCTACGACCTGCTGAGCCTGCCGGCCGGCAGCTACACCGTGCAGGCCAAGGCGTACGACAACGCCGGCGGCACCGCGATCGCGGAGAAGTCGTTCACGGTCGGCGCGGCCACCGGGCCGAAGCTGGTCGCCACCCCGTCGGCGGTCAGCGTCGACGAGGGCGGCAGCGCCAGCGTCCGGTACACGCTCAGCGCGGCGCCCACCGCCAACGTCCCGGTGACGCTCGCGGTCACCGGGGACAGCGACATCACCGTTTCGCCGGCCTCGCTGACGCTCACCCCGAGCAACTGGAGCACCGGCGTCACCGCCACCGTCTCCGCGGCGGAGGACGCCGACACGGTCAGCGGCACCGCCACCATCGCCGCGTCGGCGACCGGTGTCGCGGGGGTCTCGGTGGTCGCCACCGAGATCGACAACGACTCCCCGGGCGGCGACAACGCCTACATCAAGAAGTTCCTCGACCAGTACGGCAAGATCAAGAACTCGGGTTACTTCAGCCCCGAGGGCGTGCCGTACCACTCGGTCGAGACGCTGATCGTGGAGGCGCCCGACCACGGGCACGAGACCACCTCCGAGGCGTTCAGCTTCTGGATCTGGCTGGAGGCGCAGTACGGCCGCGTCACCCAGAACTGGAGCCCGTTCAACAACTCGTGGACGGTGATGGAGAAGTACATCATCCCCAGCCACGCGGATCAGCCCACCGCCGGCGCGCCGGGCACCCCGCAGTACGCCGCCGAGCACAACCTGCCCAGCCAGTACCCGTCGGCGCTGGAGGCCAGCGTCCCGGTCGGCCAGGACCCGCTGCGCTCGGAGCTGCAGTCCACCTACGGCACCGGTGACATCTACGGCATGCACTGGCTGCTCGACGTGGACAACACCTACGGCTTCGGCCGCTGCGGCGACGGCACCACCAAGCCGGCCTACATCAACACGTTCCAGCGGGGCACCCAGGAGTCGGTGTGGGAGACCGTGCCGCAGCCGTCCTGCGACACGTTCAAGCACGGCGGCCAGTACGGCTACCTCGACCTGTTCGTCAAGGAGTCCAACGCCCCGGCCAAGCAGTGGAAGTACACCAACGCGCCGGACGCCGACGCGCGCGCCGTGCAGGCCGCGTACTGGGCCCTGACCTGGGCCAAGGCGCAGGGCAAGGAGGCCGACGTGGCGGCCACCGTGGCCAAGGCCGCCAAGATGGGCGACTACCTGCGCTACGCGTTGTTCGACAAGTACTTCAAGAAGATCGGCAACTGCGTCGGGGCCAGCACCTGCCCGGCCGGCAGCGGCCGTGACTCGGCGCACTACCTGCTCTCCTGGTACTACGCCTGGGGTGGCGCGTACGACACGTCGCAGAACTGGTCGTGGCGGATCGGCTCCAGCCACAGCCACTTCGGCTACCAGAACCCGTTCGCGGCCTGGGCGATGACCAACGTGCCGGAGCTGAAGCCGAAGTCGCCGACCGCGGTCTCCGACTGGCAGAAGAGCATGGACCGGCAGCTGGAGTTCTACACCTGGCTCCAGTCCGCCGAGGGCGGCATCGCCGGTGGCGCCACCAACAGCTGGGACGGCAACTACGGCACCCCGCCGGCCGGCACCGCCACCTTCTACGGCATGTTCTACGACGTCGACCCGGTCTACAACGACCCGCCGTCGAACCAGTGGTTCGGCATGCAGGCCTGGTCGATGCAGCGCATCGCCGAGCTGTACCTGCAGACCGGCAACGCCAAGGCCAAGGCGCTGCTGGACAAGTGGGTCCCGTGGGCGATCGCCAACACCACCACGGGCACCAACTGGTCCATCCCGTCGGACATGAAGTGGACCGGTCAGCCGGCCAACTGGAACCCGAGCAGCCCGCAGCCGAACTCCAACCTGCACGTCGAGGTGACGGTCAAGGGTCAGGACGTCGGCGTCGCCGCCGCCTACGCCCGCACGCTCATCGCGTACGCGGCCAAGTCCGGCAACACCGCGGCGAAGAACACCGCCAAGGGCCTGCTGGACGCGCTCTCGGCGGCCGCCGACAGCAAGGGCGTCTCGATGCCGGAGAAGCGCGGCGACTACAAGCGCTTCGACGACGTCTACAACGCCACCGACGGTCAGGGTCTCTACGTCCCGCCGGGCTGGACCGGGAAGATGCCGAACGGTGACGCGATCGCCGCCGGCAAGAGCTTCCTGGACATCCGGTCCTTCTACAAGAACGACCCGGACTGGCCGAAGGTGCAGGCGTACCTGAACGGTGGCGCCGAGCCGGTCTTCAACTACCACCGGTTCTGGGCGCAGGCGGACGTCGCCATGGCGTACGCCGACTACGGGACCTACTTCCCGCAGGGATGAGATGACGACTCCTCCGTGGGCGGGTGAGGCCCCGCCCACGGAGGAGGCCGACCCGGCCGATGGGGGAACGGAGCGGCCGGGTCGGCGGACGGCCTGACGCCCACGGTCAGGCCGGGTGGGCCGGCCGTCCGGCCGACGCAGCGGACGGACCGGCCCACCACTCCGCCCGGGGCGACCCATGGCGCGAAAAGGCACCGAAAAATCAGCGCTCCACGGGATCACATCCGTGGCGCGGACGGAGTAACGTATTTGGCGGAGAGGCCGCTCCCCCCGTGGCGGCCTCTCCACTATTTTTTTGCCCGGCCTCCACCGCGCGCCGCACCGGCCCGACCGCTAAGTTGTCCGGGTGCGGGAGACGGCGAGGGGTTGGACGGCGGTCTGGTTGGTCGTACTGGCCTTGGTCCAGACGGCCGCGTTTCTGGTGGTGTGGCGGTTCGCCGTGCACACCGAGCTGGGGCAGTGGCTCGACACGGTCGCCCTGACCGGCAACCAGATCGGCCAGGACCGGGTCGACGGGCCGGTGGACACCATCCTCAACGCCATGTCGGTGGTGTCGTTGCTGGCCGCGACCGCGGTGATCGGCTTCATCGCGCTGATCCGGGGCCGCAAGGCGCTCGCCGTCACCGCCACGCTGCTGATCGCCGGCGCGAACGTCAGCACCCAGGTGCTCAAGTACGTCCTCACCCGACCCGAGTTCGGTGTCGACCCGGAGCGGGCCGCCGCCGGCAACAGTCTGCCCAGCGGGCACACCACGATCGCGGCCTCGGTGGCGGTCGCGCTGATCCTGGTGCTGCCCCGGCAGTTGCGGGTCGCGGGCGCGTTCCTCGGCGCCGGCTACGCCGCCGCCGCCGGGGTGGCCACGCTCTCCGCCGGCTGGCACCGACCCAGCGACGCGGTCGCCGCGTACCTGCTGGTCGGCGCCTGGGCCGCGGTGGCCGGGCTGGTGCTGCTGGTCTTCCAGCGGGAGCGGGCCGTGGTGGAGCCCGGCGACGCGCACCGGCTGGCCGCCGCCGTGCTCGGGGTCGGCGGCGCGGTGGCGCTGCTGGCCTCCGCGTTGGCGTTGTCCTGGCTGGTGGACCGGTCCACCGTCGCCGTCGAGGAGCTCGGCCGCCGTCCGCTGTTCATCGGGTACGCGGGCAGCGCGGCCGGCATCGTCGGCACGATCGCCGTGGTGGCCGCGCTGGTGCTCGCCCTGGTGCACCGGTTGGTGCCCCGCTGGAAGGGCTGAGGCGGCCCGATGGAGCCGGCACGGGCCGCGTTCCGCGACGAGTGTGAGCGGCTGGAACGGGTCCTGCGCGGGCTCGACGAGGCGGCGCTGGACCGGCCCACCCCGTGCCCGCCGTGGCGGGTCCGGGACCTGCTGGCCCACGTGAGCACCGGTGCCGGCCGGCTGGCCGGGATGCTTGCCGAGCCCGCGCCGCCCCGGGCCGAGGTGACCGCCGCCGGGTACTTCGACGCGGCCAAGTTCGCGCCCGCGGTCGACCGGGACCGCATCGACGGGGCCCGGGCGGCGGCCCGGGAGCTGCCCGGCGCGGCCGACGTGACACGGGAGTTCGGGCGGGCCTGGCGGGCCACGGACGCGGCGGTGGCCGCCGAGCCGCCCGACCGGGTGGTCCGCACCCGGCACGGTGACGCGATGGCGGTGACCGAGTTCCTGCGTACCCGCGTGGTGGAGGTCGCGGTGCACGGCCTCGACCTGGCCGACGCGCTGGACCGGCCGCCCTGGACGGCCCCGACCGCGGCGGCCGTGACGGTCGACGTGCTCACCGCCGGGCGGCCGGTGCCGGAGCGGCTCGGCCGGGACGCGCTCACGGTGCTGCGCAAGGCCACCGGCCGGCTGCCGCTGACCGACGCGGAGCGGGCGGCGCTGGCGGCGGCCGGCATCCGCCGACTCGCCTTCGGCGGCTGAGCCGGGTCGCCCGATCGCCGACGCCGGTCGGCCGGTCCCGTCGGCGGCCGGGTCGAACGGGCCAGCCGGTCGCGGGCGGGCCCGGTCAGCCGGTCGCGGGCGCCGGCCCGGCGGTTTCGTCGGCACCCGACCGGTCGGCCGCGCCGCGCCGCAGGTGGTCCAGCACGATCGGGTCGATCCGGCCCGGCACGAAGCGCTCCTCCAGGTTCTCCAGGCCGGACCAGGCGGCGAGCGCGTCGTCCAGGCCGGCCGGGCCGACCGGGTGCCCGGCGGCGGCGAGCAGCTCCGCCACCTCGACGGCGAGCGGCCCGGTGAGGTCGCGCAAGGTGGCCGGGTCGGGCCGGCCGAAGATCATGGTGTGCAGGCCGAGCAGGCGGCGCAGCTCGGCGACCGGGTCCGGATGGTCGTCCACCCGCAGATCCACCAGTTCGTCGCCGGTGCCGGCGTACCCGCCGTGGCGCTGCACCACCAGCAACGCGGCGCTCTGCCGGCCGCGCCGGTCGCCGCCGGCCCGGTCGCCGGCGGTCAACGCGGCGAGCAGCCGCTGCGGGAACGGCAGATCGACGCCGGTGAGCCAGGCGTCGCGCAGCGCGTCGATCACCTGCGGGCCGCTCAGGATGTTGCCCTGCGCGGCCCAGCCGTCGCCGGCCTGACCACCCGCCCAGGGATGACAGCGCGGCCCGGTCCAGGTCGCTCCGGCCCCGGCGGCGCCGACCACGGCGAGCTGCCGGTCGTCACGCCCCGGGTCGGCGGCGACCAGGCCGGCCACCGTGTCGGCGGCGGTGACGCCGGTGCGCAGCAGCGCGAGCGCCTGCGCCCGGTAGGCGAGGTTGGCGTGCGCCTGGGTGGCGACCGCCCCGACCCGTGCCTCGGCGGCCGGCACCAGCGCCCCGGCGGCGAGGAACCGGCTGGCCACGGCCACGCCGTGCAGGTGCCCGTCGGCGGAGCGGGCGACGAGCGAGAACGTCACGCGCGGATCCTAGCCCGGCGGCGGGCGCGGCGTCGGCACACCGGCGGGAGGCGGCGGACGCGGCCGGCACGGCGACGCGGGCGGTCGGACAGCAGTGCGGGCGGGGTCGGAGAGCGGTGCGGGCGCGGTCAGAACGGCGGCGCGGGCGCCTCCGGCGGGCGGCCCCAGGCGCGCCGGAGGTCGGCCACCGCCACCGCCGCCAGCACCACGACCGCGTACCCGGCCGCCACCAGCAGCGGGACGCGCACCAGCAACGGCACGGGCAGCAGCAGCGCGACGATCGCCACCAGCCGGGACGGGGAGACCCGGCCGAACACCTCGTACTCGAAGCGGGCCCGGCCGGCCAGGAACAGCGCCGGCCCGCCCAGCACCAGGGCGAGCCACGCCAGCTCGTTGTGCCCGGCGGGGTGCTCGACGGCCAGCTCGTAGCCGATCGCGGTGGCCACCACGCCGACCACCATCACCAGGTGGGTGTCGGAGGCGGAGCGGCCGATGGTGGCCGGGTGCTCGGCCCCGGTCACCGCCTCGCCCAGGATCTGCCCGGCCCGCTGCACGTAGATCCGCCACAGCAACACGGACGTCGCCAGGGCGGCCGAGAACGCGACGATGCTCTCCCAGCCGCCCGGCGAGCGGGTGAAGGTCAGGCCGGCGACCAGGATCGTCTCGCCGATCGCCACGAGATAGATCTGCTGGTACCGCTCGGCCAGATGCCGGCCGTGGATGTCCCAGCGCGAGATGGTCGAGCGGCCCAGCCCCGGCACCGGCCAGCCGAACCGGTTGCCGAGATACTCCACCACCAGCGCGGCGCTCCAGAGCACCACCCGGGGGTTGGTGGGCAGCACCGCGCCGGCGAGCCAGAGCACCCCGGACACGACGTACGTGATCAGCATCCGCAGCTTCAGCCGGCGGTACTGGATCCGGCGCAGCACCAGCAGGAGGATCGCCGAACGGCCGACGTTCGCCACCACGTAGGCGACGGCGAACGCCAGGCCGCTCCCGGTGAACGCGCGGGGGATCGCCACCCCCATCACCATCGCCGACACCAGGGCGGTGATCACGATGACCTGCAACCACAGGTGGTACGGGTCGTAGCGGCTGGTGGTCCACGCGGTGCCCTGCCAGAGCATCCAGAGCGCGATCAGCAGCAGCAACGTCTTCCCGCCGCCGGTCACCGCCGACCAGGTGGTCTTGCCGCCCTCCAGGGCCAGGTCCTCGAAGGCGCGCGCGGAGATCCGGGTCAGCGCGAACACGTAGACCAGGTCGAAGAACAGCTCCAGGAACGTGGCCCGGTCGCCGTCGCCGTCGTCCGAGCGCAGCGCGGCGGGCTCGGCGATCCTCACCGCCGTGCCCCGCCCGCGATCGCGTCCACCCGGCAGTCGTAACACCCCCACCGGCCGCGGCGGCGCGGATCGGTCGGATCGCCCCCGATCTTGCTCCGGCGCTGCCGGGCGGGCACGATCGACGGGTGACGAACCGATGGGGCATGACCGTGCCACTGGGCGGCGTGCCGCTCGCCGACCACGCCGAGGTCTACGCGACGCTGGAGCGGGCCGGGTTCACCGACGTCTGGTCGTCGGAGGTGGCCGGGACGGACGCGTTCACCCCGCTCGCGCTCGCCGCCGCCTGGACGCCCCGGCTGCGCCTCGGCACCGCGATCACCCCGGTCTTCACCCGGGGGCCGGCGCTGCTGGCGATGAGCGCCGCCGCGCTGGCCGAGGCCGCGCCGGGCCGCTTCGCGCTGGGCGTCGGCGCGTCCTCGCCGACGCTGGTGCGGGACTGGAACGCGGTGCCGTTCGACGAGCCGTACCGGCGGACCCGGGACGTGCTGCGCTTCCTGCGGGCGGCGCTGCGTGGCGAGACCGTCGACGGCGCGTACGACACGTTCACGGTCCGACGGTTCACCCTGGAACGCCCGCCGGCCGTGCCACCGCCGGTGCTGCTGGCCGCGCTGCGCCCCGGCATGCTGCGGCTCGCCGCCGCCGAGGCCGACGGGGTGATCCTGAACTGGCTCGCCGCCGACGACGTGCCGACCGCGCTCGCCGAGCTGGGGGAGCGCCGCCCCGGCTTCGAGGTCGCCGCCCGGATCTTCGTCTGCCCCACCGAGGACGCCGCGTACGCCCGCGCGCTGGGCCGCCGCCTGATCACCGGCTATCTCACCGTGCCCGCGTACGCCGCCTTCCACCGCTGGCTGGGTCGGCAGGAGACGCTCGGCGAGATGTGGCGGGCCTGGGCGGCGGGGGACCGGCGCGGGGCCGCCGCCGCGGTGCCCGACGACGTGGTCGACGCGCTGATCCTGCACGGCTCACCCGAGCGGTGCGTGGCCGCCGCCCGCCGGTACGCCTCGCACGGCGTCGACGTGCCGGTGCTGGCGGTGCTGCCCACCCCGGAGACGACCGAGGGCGGCGCGACGGCCTGGGCCGACCTGCTGCCCCGGCTCGGGGCCGGCGCCGAGGACGGGAGCTGAGATGAACCTGACCGACCGGGTGGTGGTGATCACCGGCGGGGCCGGTGGCATCGGCGCGGCGCTGGGCCGCCGCTTCGCCGCCGAGGGCGCCGCCGCCGTGGTGCTCGCCGACCTGGCCGCCGACGCGGCCCGCGCGGCGGCCGACGCGATCGGCCCGGTGGCCGCCGGCGTCGGGCTGGACGTCACCGACGAGGCGGCGGTCCGCGCGCTCGTCGACGAGACCGAACGCCGCCACGGCCGGATCGACCTGTTCTGCGCCAACGCGGGCGTCGCCACCGGCGGCGGCCTCGACGCGCCCGACGCCGACTGGGACCGGGCCTGGCGGGTCAACGTGCTCGGCCACCTGCACAGCGCCCGGGCGGTGCTGCCGGGGATGCTGCGCCGGGGCCAGGGCCACCTGCTGCTCACCTGCTCGGCCGCCGGCCTGCTGACCGCCGTCGGGGACGCGCCCTACACCGCCACCAAGCACGCGGCGGTCGGCCTCGCCGACTGGCTGGCCATCACCTACCGGGACGCCGGCATCCGGGTTAGCGCGCTCTGCCCGCAGGGCGTGGACACTCCGATGCTCGCCGACGGGCTCGCCGAAGGCCACCTCGGCGCCCGGGTGATCGCCGCGTCCGGCGCGATCCTCACCCCCGACCAGGTCGCCGACGCGGTCGTCGCCGGGCTGGCCGAGGAACGGTTCCTCATCCTGCCCCACCCGGAGGTCGCCGACTACGCCCGCCGCCGCGCCGAGGACCCGGACGGCTGGCAGGCCGGCCTGCGCAAACTCGTCCGCAAGCTGCGCGCCGCCGACTCCTGACCGGCCCGCGCCGCGCCCGCGTCCGCGTCCGCGCGCCACCGTGCCGCGGTCGGCAACCAGCGTGCGTGCGGGCGTCAGCGCCGCCAGCGCAGCGGACCCGGGTGGACCCGCCACCACAGCCGCCGCCAGCGTGGCCGGGCGTCGCGCAGCGCCTCCCCGTACGCGGTGACGAGCGTCGCCGCCCGGTCCGCCTGCTGCCCGGTGGTGCTGCCCGGGGCGAAGGCCACCTGGTTGACCAACCCGGCCAGCTCGCCGACGTCGCCACCGGACGCCCCGTCGCCGGAAGCCCTGTCGTCGGAAGCCCGGTCGCCGGCCGGCGACGCACCGGTCGCCGCGCGGGCCTCGGCCAGCACCCCCCGCGCCCGCTCGGCGACCTCCGCCGCCGCCAGGTCCGACCCGGCCGGGTGGCCGGCCAGCCGCAGCGCGTCGGTCAGCTCCCGCCAGGCGCCGGCGACCCGCTCGCCGGGAGCACCCCGGTCCAGCCGGGACCGGCTCAACCGGCGGCGCGTCGCCGCCAGGGCCGCCAACACCGCGCCGACCACCAGCAGCAGGCCGCCGACGCCGCCGCCCACCAGCACCGGCGTACCCGGGCCGCCGCGGGCCCGGTCCGGCCCGGACGCCGCGGCCGGGGGAGAGGCCGAGGGCTGCTCGGTCGGCGCCGGCACCTCCGACGGCGGCGGCTCCTCCGGCTGCGGCCGGAAGTCCTCCTCCACCGGGCGGGGCGCGGAGTCCGGGCGCGGCAACGGATCGAACGACACCCAGCCGACGCCGTCGAACAGCACCTCCGGCCAGGCGTACGCGTCGGCGGCCCGCACCGGCCCGTCCGCGTTCGGCGCGAACCCCACCACCACCCGGGTGGGCAGCCCGGCGAGCCGGCCGAGCACCGCGAACGCGGCGGCGAACTGCTCCGAGGTGCCCCGCTGCCCGCCGCCGTTACGCGGCCCGAACAGGAAGAACGTCAGATTCGGGTACGCGTGCCCGCTGGGCGCGTCCGCGGTCAACCGGTAGTGCTCGGCGAGGAACGTGGCGATCGCGTCGGCCCGCGCGTACGGGGCGCCGTTTGCCTCGGCGAGCTGGGCGGCCAGCCGGCGCAACTGCTCCGGCGCCCCGTCCGGCACCCGCAGCACCCGGGCCACCGCGTCGCCGGCCGGCACGTTCGCGGTGCTCACCAGGTTCACATCCGGGCGCTCCCGCACCGAGGACACCTCGTACCGCAGCCCCGGCACGAGCCCCTCCGGGCGGATCAGCGTCCCGCTCGCCGGGTCGTACGCCACCCGCGCGCCGCCCACCTCGCGCGGCGTCGGCACCGCCGGCAGCAGCCGCCCGGTCAGGTCGCCCACCGTGATCTCCTGACGCACCGCCTCGGTGGTGGCCCCCGGCGCGGGCTCGACCGCCGGCAGGATCCGCCCCGCGTTGCGGTACGTGGCCCCGACCCGCCAGGTCACCCCGTCGTAGTCGCTGAGCACCGCCAACCGGATCCGGGGCGGCCCACCCTCAGCCGGCCCGACCACCGTGCGCACGTCGAGCAGCCGCTGGTCCGGGTTCAACGCCCACCCCGAGATCCGGATCAGCGGGTTCTCGTCCAACGACTCCACCTGCGGCGGCTCCACGTACCGGCGTGGGTCGACCGGACGCGCGTCGACCTGACCGGCGACCACCGGCGCGAGCAGCGCGGCCAGCGCCACCACCAGGGCCAGGCCGGCCGCGCTCGCCGCGGCCAGCCGCAGCCGCACCGCCGCGCGTACCGCCGGGGTGAGCCCGGCGACCGGGTCGGCGTCCGCCGCCGGGTCGGGCCGGCGTCCCGGCGCGGCCAGGCCGACCGCCGCGACGGCCGCGAACAGCACCGTCGGGCCGACCGCCGGCTCCGCGTTCGGCCCGACCACGTAGAGCGCGCCGGCGTAGAGCAGCGCCGGCGGCAGGTACCCGGCCAGCACCCGGCCGGCGCGCAGAGCCACCTCGGCGGCGGTCAGCCCGGCCAGCCAGGCGGCCACCACCGGGACCAGCACGGTGTCCGGCGTCGGCTGCACCGGGATCATCGCGGTCAGCAGCCGGGGAATCGCGTTGCGGGCGGCGTCGGCGGCCACCTCGCCCAGCCCGCCGGGCAGCGCCGCGTGGCTCGCCGCCAGCCGCAGCGACAGCAGCGTCCAGCCGGCCAGCGCGGCCACCGACAACGGCGCCACCAGCCACGACGCCAACCGTCGGGCCGCCACGCTGACCGCCACCGAACCGACCGCCGCGCCGACCATCAGCCGGGTCAGCAGCGGATCCGCGTACACCCGGCCGAGCACCACGCCGGCGAGCGCGACCAGCACCACCAGCGCCACCGGCACCGGCGCCGCCCGCAGCGCCCGGACCGCCCACTCCCGGGCCGGCGTCCCGGTCACCACCGGCGGATCCCGTCCCACTCGGCGGCGAACGCCGCGCCGTCGGCCGCGTCCAGCACCACCAGGCCCGCCGCGCCGGCCGCCGTCGGCGCCGCCGCGCCGAACATCCCCACCACCACCGACGGGTACGCGCCGCGCAGCGCGCCCACGTGCCCCAGCTCGTCGGCGGCCCCCGGCCCGGTGAGGAAGACCAGCGTGTCGCCGAGCCGCTCCTGGCGCAGCCGGCCCGTCGCCGCCGACAGCACCTCCGGCCCGCCGCCGGCCAGCTCGGTCGCGGCGAGGCGGTCCAGCGGCCCGGCCACCCCGGCGGGCTCGGCGTCGGCCGGCGCGACCAGCAGCAGGTGCACCGGGAGGGACTCCCGGACCGCCGCGGCCACCACCGACGCCGCCGCCTCGCACGCCGACTCGAACGACTCCGCCACCCCGGCCACCCGCCCCGGATGCGCGGCCACCCGGTTGTCCAGCACCACCACGAGGCGCGGCAGGCTGGTGTCCACGTTCTCGCGCACCATCAGCTCACCCACCCGGGCGCTGGTCCGCCAGTGCACCCGGCGCAACTCGTCACCGACCACGTACTCACGCAGCGAGTCGAACGTGATCGACCCGTGCGGCACGCTGTCGGTGCGCCCGTCCAGGCTGCGCCCGGCGCCGGTGGGCACCGCGGACATCGGGTGGATACGCGGGTGCACCCACACCGGGACCGTGCCGCCGTAGCCACGGGCCAGCGCCACCAGCCCGAGCGGGTCCCGGCGCACCACCCGCAGCGGGCCGACCGGCACCACCCCCCGGCGGTGCGTCGGCACCGGGTAGCGCACCACCGTGTCCCGCCCCGGGCGCAACCGCAGCACCGGCACCGGCACCAGCGCGCCGGCGCAGCGGTCCTCGGCGACCAGGTTCGCCGCCCGCAACCGGCCGGTGTTGCGCACGGTCAGCTCCATCGCCGCCGGCTCGCCCCGGGCCACCCGGTCCGGGTCGGCCCGCCGCGCCACCGTCAACCGGGGCCGCCAGGCCGCGGTCACCCCGGCGTAGCCGACCGCGACGCCGGCCGCCGCGCCGAGCACGGTCAGCTCCGGGTACGCGTACCGGAAACCGACGCCGAGCAGCACCAGGGCGGCGACGAGCAACCCGATCCCCCGGGCGGTGATGCCCACGCTCAGCCGTGCACCGGGGCGGGCTGGCCCGACGGCAGCGGCACCGGCACCGAGGCGACCGCCTGGCGCAGCACCTCGGCCGGCGTCACGCCCCGCACCTGCGCGTCCGGGGTGAGCAGCAGCCGGTGCGCGAAGACCGGCTCGACAAGCGCCTTCAGGTCCTCCGGCATGATCCAGCCCCGACCGTCGATCAGCGCGTACGCGCACGCCGCCCGCGTCAACGCGATCACCCCGCGCGGACTCACCCCGACCCGCACCTGCGGATGGGTACGGGTCGCCGCGGCCAGCCGCACCGCGTACGCGTACAGCGGCTCGGCGATGTGCACCCGCCGGGCCATCTGCACCATCTCGCCGACCGTGGCGGTGTCGGTGACCGCGCTCAGCGAGTCGGGGGAGCGGACCGTGGCGCCGCGCAGCACCTCCACCTCGACCGCCTCGTCGGGATAGCCGACGGAGAGCTTCACCAGGAACCGGTCGAGCTGCGCCTCCGGCAGCCGGTAGGTGCCGTCCATCTCGACCGGGTTCTGCGTGGCCACCACCAGGAACGGCTGCGGCACCGGGTGGCGTACGCCGTCCACCGTGACGGTGCGTTCCTCCATCACCTCCAGCAGCGCCGACTGGGTCTTCGGCGACGCCCGGTTGATCTCGTCGGCGATCACGATGTTCGCGAACACCGGCCCCGGGTGGAACTCGAAGCCGCGGCTGGCCTGGTTGAAGATGGTCACCCCGGACACGTCCGAGGGGAGCAGGTCCGGGGTGAACTGGATCCGCCGCCACTCGCCCTGCACGGTGGCCGCGACCGCCCGGGCGAGCGTGGTCTTGCCGACCCCGGGCACGTCCTCCAGCAGCACGTGCCCCTGCGCGAACAGCGCGGTCAGCGCCAGCCGGACCACCTGCGGCTTGCCCAGCACGACCGCGTTGACGTTGTCGGCCAGCCGGGCGGCCAGGGCGGCGAAGCCCTGCACCTCCGGCTGGCTGAGCGGTTCGTGCGTGTTCACGGGGTGCCTTTCGAGGAAGAGATCGTGGTCAGCAGGCGGGCAGCAGGTTGAGGTTGTCGCCGCCCTCCAGGTTGAGCCAGGCCCACGGGATGTAGGTCTTGCCCTTGTAGTCGACCTGGATCCACCAGGTGCTCTGCTTGTTCTTGTTGTAGATCCAGGCGTCCACGTTCTCGCCCTTCGCCTTGCAGTAGGTCCGCAGCCGGTGGCCGTCCGGCACCCAGCCCGCCTGGCGGTCGTCGTCCTGCCGGGTGACCTCGAAGATCTCGTTGCCGTTGCGGCCCGAGACGTCCTTGTCGCAGTACGTCCGCTGGTCGCCGTCCGGACCGTTCTTGCAGGTGGCGACGCCGTAGAGCGGGTCGGTGGGCTGGGCGCGGGTGGCCGTGCCCTTACCGGCCGCGTTGCTCGCGGTCAGCGCCACCGAGTACGCCGTGCCCGGCGTCAACCCGGTCACCCGCAGGCTCGCACAGCTCCCGGTGGCCGTCTTCCCACCGGTCGCGGCCGTGCAGGTGGCCTTTCCACCGCCGGCGTCCACGGTGAACGTCACCGTCACCGACGTGGCGTCCGCCGACGAGCCGGTCACCGTGATCCGGGGCGCGGCCACGGTGCGCGCCGTGGTGCTGGCCTCCGCGCCGGGCCCGGCCTCGTTGACGGCCTTCACCGTCACCGTGACGTTCTGGCCGTTGCCGAGCCCGCCCACGGTGGCCCGCACGTCGGTCACCTCGACCGTCTTCCCGCCGGCCTCCACCACGTACTTCGTCACCGGGCGACCGTTCTCCACCGCCGGCGACCACTGCACCGCGACCGTGCCGGGCTGATCGGCCACCGTGGACGCGCGCAGCTCGGTCGGCGCCTTCGGCGCGGTGAACGGCACCACCGTGTTGCTCACCGGCGACGCCTTCGACCCGGCGCCCTTGTCGCTGACCGCGGTCACCGTGAACGCGTACTGCGTGCCGTACTCCAACTGCCCGGCCGGCACCACCAGCTCCGGCTTCGGCGACTCGCCGGCCGGGGCGCTCGCGCCGGCCGAGGTCGCGGTCACCGCGTACCGGGCGACCTTGTTGCCCTGGCCGTTGGCCTCGGGCCAGCTCACCCGGACCGTGCCGTCCGGGCGCGCCTCGGCGGTCACCGCCGTCGGCGGGTCCGGCACCTCGGCCGTCGGCACGACCGGGTTGCTGCGGCGCGCCGGACCGTCGCCCTTGGCGTTCACCGCGTGCACCGAGAACGTGTACGTCTCGCCGTTGGTCAGGCCGGTGATCTCCAACGCGCGCTGGTTCGCGCCCACCTGGTGGGTCTGGCCGGCACCCTCCACCTCGTACCTGATGATCTCGGCGCCGTTGGACGCGGCGGCCTGCCAGCTCACCCGCGCCGACGCGTCGCCGGCGGCGGCGGTGACCGCCTTCGGCGCGCCCGGCCGGCTCACCTTCGGCTTCTTCGGCGGGGGCGGCGGCGGGGGCGCCGGCGGCGGGTCACCGCCGAGCACGTCGTTGGCGTACTTGTCGACCTCGCGCACCCGGTTGTGGTCGTCGACCACCTGCGCGGTCGACGAGTCCGGCGGGTTGATGAACAGGTGGTTCTCGCGGACCTCCAGCTCCACCGGGCCCGGCCGGCCGGCGCCCTTGATCGCCTCCACCAGTTGTCCGGCGGCGTCGAACGAGTAGACCGTGCCGGTGCCCTCGTCGGCGACGTAGAACCGACCCGCCCAGGCGACCGCCGGGCTGAGCCGGGCGCCCTCGCCGGGCACCGTGAACCGCTTCACCTCGGCCCCGTCGCGCACCACGTGCACCGACCGGTCACCGGGGACCGTGACCGGCACCTGCGGCCCGCTGGTCCGCGTCGGCAGGCTGCCCGGCGCGGTCATGGTCAGGCCGGCCCGCCGCGTCCGGCCGCCGCTGACCGTCACCAGCGACGCGGAGGTGCGGTCCAGCACCGCCACCCCCTCGTCCAGCGTGGACACCACCAGCTCGTGCGCCGGCTCCGCCACCTCGTACGTCTCGACCCGTTTCGGGCTGAGCCCGCCGGCCGGCGCGTCACCCGGCGTGGCCGGCAGGTCGGCGGCGGTGACCGCCGAGACGGTGCCCTCGCTCGGCACCGCGATCCACAGCTTGCCCGCGCCGTCGAACGTCCCGCCGGTGATGCCCGGCGGGTAGCGGACCGGCTCGCCCACCGGCGTCAACGCCCGCGGGTCGAGCTGCCGGACGATGCCCTGCACCGCGTCCACCACGAACGCCTCGTCGTCGTGCAGCGCGACGCTCACCCCGAGCCCCGGCGTGGTCGGCGTGGTGGCGGTGATCTGCAAGGTGGCCAGATCCAGCGAGCTGACCTGGCCGGTGTTCAGGTCCCGCAGGATCAGCAGCCGGTCGGTCTGGGCGACCTGCGTCTGGTGCCGCCGCCCGCCGGGCACCTCCATCCGGGTGTCCACCCGGGCGGTGATGCCGTTCACCCGGGCCAACTCGCTGCGCGTGGTGCTCCACAGCCAGGACGACGAGTCGAAGTTGGCCACCGCGTTGTCGGCTGCGCCCAGCCCGAGCACCGTCAACCCCATCGCCGCCAGCAGCGCGGCCACGGTGCCGATGGTCACCAGCCCGCCGCGCATCCGCTTCCGGGGGCGGGCCGTCTCCGGCCCGGCGGTGCTCGTGACGTCCTCGATGGTGGTCACAGCCGGCTGCCTTCCCGTCGGTGGAGGAGGGTGCCGCGCCCGGCCGACCCTCCCCAGAGCCGGAGCCATCATAGGGGCCGGCCGGGGCAGGTGAAACCCGCACCGTCCCCCTGTGGACACCGAGCGTGTCCTCGGTGGCCGGTCAGTTCGGCGTGGCGCCGGCGCCCTCCCGGTCCGTGCACACCTGACCCGACGTGGCGTACGAGTCGGTCGAGTAGACCGCCAGCACCGTGAAGCAGTAGTCCAGCCGCGCGCTCAACCCGTTCACGGTGTACCGGGTCTGCCCGGCGTCCACGGTGGCCATCACGCCGAGCTTCTGCCCGGCCCGGCCGCCGGCCACCACGAACGGCACCCCACCGTCCGTCGGGTCGGTCCAGGTCACCGTGATCGTGGTGGTGTCGTCCCGCAGCCGCAGGTCACCCGGGGGCGGGCCGGTCACCTTCGGCTTCACCGCGCCGGGCGCGGGAGCGGGCGGCGCCGCGTCCCGGTTCAGCCACACCGCGCCCCCGGCGACCACCGCCACCAGCGCGAGCACCACGCCGCCGACCACCAGGGCCGGCACCGTCCGGTTCCGGCCGCGCGACTCGGGCTCCACCGCCACCGGGTACGCGGCCGGCTGGTGGAACGCCGACGGCACCGCCGGCCAGGAACCCTGTTCCGGGTACGCCGCCGGGTCCGGCCGTTCCGTCTCCGGGAAGTCCGGCAGCCCGTCGTGGACCGGCAGCGGCCAACCCCGGTCCGGCGCACCGCCGTCGACGTCCCGGTCGTGCCGGTCGTGTCGGTCGTGTCGGTCGTGTCGGTCCGTGCTCCGGTGCTCCGCGACGGCACCGCGCCGCTCCTCGACGACGTTCGGTCCCGCCTCGGGGGCGTCGACGGTGTCCGGCGCCGGTTCGGGGTCGGGCCCGGCAACCGGCTGGGGCGGTGCCACGCTGCTCCAGGGCGGCGCGGTCATCCCCCACGGGGGCACCGGCGTGCCGCTCACGGGTGCGGCGCTGACGGGCGTGCCGCTCACGGGCGTGGCGCTCACGGGTATGCCGCTGACCGGATATTCCGGCGGTCCGCTCACCGGGTGGCCGGGCGGTCCGCTCACGGGCCGGGTCGGTGACCCGCCGCCGGCGTGCACGAACGCCTCACTGCCCGGCGGGACCGGCGAGTACCCCGGTGCCACCGCTCCGGCGGCCGGACGTGCCGGCGCGGCCGGACCGCTCTCCGGGAGTGGACGGGGCGCGGGTGGGCGCGCTGGTGCGCTCGCGGGTGGGCCGCTCACCGGGGCCGTCTCCGGCCGAATTGCGCTCGGCGAACCCGCAACCGACGGCGGTCCGTCCGACGGCGGTCCGTCCGGCAGGTGTCCGCCCGGCGCCCCGCTCGTCGGTTGCGGGCTCGCCGGGAAGTGGGTGCTCGCCGGCGCCCCGCCGACGGAACGCGGGGCGGCCGGCTGCCCGCTCGTCGGGACGGTGCCGGCCGAGGGCATGGCGGCGGCCTGCCGCTCCGCCTCCTCGCGCAGCAACGGGCCGATCTGCCGCACCTGAACGGTCGGCTTGTCCCAGCCCGGGCCGGGCGTCGGCGGCCCGGATCCGGGTCCGCCCGCCGTCGCCCCGGCCGGCTCGTCGGGCCGGTGTGCCGGCGCGGTGGTCGACGACGGCGTAACGGGTGTCCCCGCCGACGTGGTGCCGAGGGCTGGCGACCCGGGCCCGGGCTCCGGGATCCGTGGCGTCGGCGGTACGGGTGTGCCGGACTCGCGTTCCTCCCCGGTGAGGCGTGCCAGGGTGGACGGAGACGTCGGTGTCGCATCAGCCTCCGTTGCGGGCGTCGGCGGCGGGACGGCGGCATCCGGAAGCGCCCCGGTGCTCGCCCAGGGGGAGCGCGGCGACGGCCGGCGAGGCGGGGGGACGACCGGCGGCGGTGGTAGCGCGGCGGCGCCGGTGGTCGACGCCGCCGGATCGGGAGGCGGAAGCGGGGCGACCGGTGCCCGGGACGGTACCGGCGTCACGCCGGGAGCGGGCGGTACCGGCGTCACCCGATGGCTCGCCGGGATCGGCGGAGCCCCGTGGCCCGCGGGGATCGGTGGAGTCCCGTGGCCCGATGGGACCGGCGATACGCCGTGGGGCGGCGGGATCGGTGGCGCTCCACGGGGCGTCGGGACCGGCGGTGCGCCGTGGGTCGTCGGGATCGGCGGTGCCCCGTGCGCCGCGGGGATCGGTGGCGCCCCGCTGGGCGTCGCGATCGGCGGCGCTCCGTGGCTCGGTGGGGCCGGCGGGCCGCCGGCGTCGGACGGAGAGGGCACGGTCTCCGGGCCCGCTTCCGGCGGAGCCGGCGTGGCCGAGAGGCCCGGTCGGGGTGGCGGGGGCGCCCAGGGGCTTGCCGGCCGGTCAGCCCCGGTGCGCGGGAGCGGGGACGGGACCACCGGCGGCGGCAGCGGGCCCGGCCCCGGGGCGGACCGGGGCGACGGGAGCGGGGGTGGAACAAGGTGCGCTCCGGCGCCGGACGAGGCCCCGGGCGCCCGGAACTCCGGGGCCGGCTGCGGTGCCCGGAACTCCGGGGCTGGTTGTGGCGCCCATTCGGCGCCGGGCACGGGCGTGACACCAGGCGGTGCGGGGACGGTGGAGGGCGGCGGGGTCGCCCGGGACGGCTGCGTCGGCGCGACCGCCGGCAGCGACACGGTGGGCCCGGCCAGCGCCGGATCGGGGTGCCCGCCGGCAGCGGCGGCGGAGCCGCCGGGGAGTGGACCGGAACCGGCGGGAGCGGCGGCGGAGCCGCCGAGGTAGTGGCGCGCCGCGCGTACCGCGGGGTGGTCCGGACCGAGCACGGCGGGCCCGGCGGTGGCCACGCGGCCGTAGTTGCGGCGGGCCTCGTGCCGGTTGCCCAGCTCCTCCGCGACCCCCGCGAGGTCGAAGCTGAGCGCGAGCATCAGCGGGTCGGCGTCGCCGCGACGGCGCTCACCGGCGGCGTACGCCTCTTCGAGGACGCGACGGGCGGCGGCCGGGTCGTCGGCCTCCCGGTGCAGTCGGGCCAGCAGATGGCCGGTGGCCAGCACGTCCTGGTGGTCCTCGCCGTACGCCGGTCGGGCCGCGGCGATCGCGTCGTCGAGCAGGCGACGGGCAGCGGTCAGGTCTCCCGCGGCGCGGAGCGCGAGGGCCTGGTGCTGCGCGGCGGTCAGCGGGGAGGGGTGGGACACGTGAGCAATGCTGCCCGGAATCGCCGGTTGCGCGCTACCCGCCCGACCGTGGGCGGCGTTGACCTGCGAAGACGTGCGGCGCCGGAGGTGATGTGCATGATCGTTTCGACCCGTGTACAGTAATGCCCCGTGCGGCCCTCGGGCCGGCCGAACCGGTGTGAACGTCACCGCGGCCGACCAGGTAGGCTGGACGAGCAGGTCCGGGTGGCGGAATGGCAGACGCGCTAGCTTGAGGTGCTAGTGCCCGTATAGGGCGTGGGGGTTCAAGTCCCCCCTCGGACACATTATTTCCCCACGAGGCGTGATTTTTCCTCGCGTTTCGAGCGATCCCCGTCCCGTTGGGCGGGGATTTTTGCTGTGCGGGTCAGGGCGCTCGTCGGGGCCGTGAGCGGGAAGACCTCCGTGTCGGTTTCGATGGTCCAGGCGTCGTGGTCGCAAACGATGACCATGTTGTTGAGCCGGAGGTAGCCGGCGACGCTGTTTGGATCCTGGTCGCGCATCGCGGGGTGGTGCCGACGCAGGCGGCCGTCGTGTCGAATTCTGTCCAGGAGATGGTCTTCCCGGATGTAGAGGGTCTTCTGTCGTCTCGATGAGGTGGGTCGGGTGCTGGTGTTGCCGTGTCGGCAGCGGTAACCGGCACGGTCGTGGACCCAGTGGGAGTCCATGTTCCGGCCGCACACGCCGCAGCAGATCACTCCGGCCAACACGTAGCAGCGGGGGATGCCGTCGGCTGGGGTCGGTGCGGTATGGACTGTCTGGACGGCGACGAAGTGTTCTTCGCTGACCAGCGGAGTGTGTGCGATCTCGCGGGAGATGACCCAGTCGGTGGAGGCGCTCCACCGTTGGATCTCGTGGTGTCGATCGAGGGTTCCCTTGTCAGGGAGAGCATCGCGGTCGGTGCGTTGACGGTTCCAGACCTGCCGGCCGGTGTAGCGGGGATTGGCCAGGATCGCCGCGACAGTGGTGAGCATCCATTGTCGGCCGCTGCGGTGGGGGTTACGCGCTGGGTCGGCGCCGGACGGGCACGGGACGCCGGTGTCGTTGAGGGCGCGGGCGATGCTGGCCACGCTCCGGCCGGCGAGCCGCTGCTCGAAGATCCACCGGACGTGGGGTGCGGTGGCAGGGTCGGGCTCCAAGCGGTGCAGGCGGCGTCCCCAGGCGGCGTGGGTGCGGTTCGGATGAGGGCCGGCGTCGGTGAGCCGGTAGCCGTAGGGTGGACGGCCGCCGAGATGTCGGCCCTGTACCTCTGCCTGAGCGCGCATGGCCGCGGTCGTGCGGTGCCGGGCTCGGGACACCTCCCGCTGGGAGTGCACGCCGAGCAGGTCCAGCAACGCCAGCTGCCGCGGGTTGTTGAAGTCCACCGGCCCGTAGGCTTCCGGCAGCCACAACTGCACGCCGTGCCGAACGAGGGTAGGGGTCAACTGTTCAAGCTGCTGGCCGTGGAAGGCGCGCTCGTACTCCCCGACGACGACCGCGTCGAATCCGCGTGCCGAGTCCATCACGGCGTCGAGCAGCCGTGACGCCTGCGGCCGGTCCGGTCCGGCCAAGGCGCACGGCGGGAGACGCCCTCGTCGAAGAACTCCACCACGATTCGGCCATGACCGGCGACCAAGTCTTCGGCGTAGTCACGCTGCCACCGGCACGACGACGCCCGATCCTGAAAGTCGACGGTGGACATCCGTCCATAGAACGCGAACCGCAGTCCGTCCGCGGACGGGGTGAACCGTTGTGGCCGTAGCTTCCGCTGCCCGGCAGCCCAGGACGAAAGAGTGCTCCGTCCCGGTTCTGCCGCCGCCCTCGTCGCCATAGGACCTCCACGATCGGTGCGTCTACCCCGTCCTGGTTCCCACATCCAGGGTAAGAGGTATCGCACAACTCGTGCCGTTCGATCACACTTTCGGGTGATATTTGTCTTTCCTGGCTGACCCGGCTGACCCGGGCTGTTCCGGCTGGTCTGCAGCGCCAAGCGGCGCAGCGTGACAACGGAGCTAGTCGTCGACCCGGTGCTTGCTGGTTCAGCAACGCGGCACCCGCCGGCGGGTGCCGCCAGGAAGGGTGTTAACTGCGCCTCGCAGGTGTCACTGTGTTTTCGCGCTTGGCTGATGAGCCAGGCGTTCGCTGCTCCCCCTGGCGTACCCGGTTTACGCCATCGGCCGATCATCCCTGAGCCAACAGTGCCACTTTCCGACCGAAAGTACGGTCCTCGCCACGAAGGGTCACAACCTAGGCTTTGGTCCGCTCTGTTCGCGGGTGCCTTGACCGGGCGGAAAGGTGCGAGGTCGGGCGGGCCAGGTCAGGCGGTCGACACCAGACCTGCGCGGCGACAAGAGTCGCCGGTCATGGGGGAGTGGGGGTTGTGTGGGCATCTTCGACAGGCTCCGACGTATTGCGGCGCAGGATCAGGGATCCGGCCCGGCCGGTCGTGTGGCGACGGGTCAGCCTGCGCCTGCGTGGCACCAGCCGGCGACACCTAGACAGGTGGCTCCGCCGGTCCGGACCGCGAGCCAGCAGACGATCTGGGTTCCGGCCGGACAGCCGACGACCGTCGCCGGATATCCGATCCCGGGAGGCTTGATCTATGTCGGCAGGCATCTGACGGCTCCCAATGGCGGGACCGAGCCTGCACTCATTGACCCGACGCTTCGGATTGACAGGAATCGGCCCGACTGGGACGGGAAAGGGCTGGACTACTGGCCGTCGTACGGCTCGCTCCCTGCGAGCAGTAGGGCCGCTTACCTGACGTGGCTAGCCGATGGGCGTCGCTTCGACGCCGTGCCCATTGGTTACGTCTTCCTCTTCTTCTATGGCCTTGAGCGGCGCGTTCTGGTCGACATGCCGAACGACCGGGCCCTACGTCGAGAGTTACCGGCGATGGCAGCCGAGGTCCGTCGGCTCCTCGGCACTTATGGTGCCAACGGCTCGTTCCGCTCCTACGCTCGCCGATTTCTCGAGGTTCTCGAGTTGATCGGCGCGGCTGAATCCGGCGCCAGCGAAGCACGACCACCAAAGCTCGCGCCTGACCGGTGGCCCATCCCGATGCAGCTACGGCTTGCGTTAGGTGAGTTAGCCGCCAGCGGCACTCCCGTACCAGCCGAATGGGCGCGCGTCTGGGCGTGGTACCTGCCGTCGCTGTACCCACGCACCCCGCAGACCCGGTGCCCTGAAGAGTTCGACCGACTGTTCGCCAGGCGGTACGCGGACCGGTTCAAGGACGGCTTCCGTATCAGGCCAGGTAAGGCGCGAATCGGGGTGACCTACCGGACGGCCAGTGCGGGGATCGACAGCGCCAGTGTGCAGCTCGATCTGCCTGACGTCGTCGAACTCGCTGGACCGGCCCGCAAGCTGACCGAGCTCGTCGATGCCGTCACCGACGACCTGGACGCCTACAGCCGATGGCTTGGCCGCAACCCAGATGGTCGTGGGTCGCTCGCCGCAGCCGCCGTGCTGCCTTCCGAACTGCTTGACCAGCAGGCAGGGCAGGTCGGCGCCCTGCGCGCTTGGTGCGACGCGCGCCTGGCAGACGGGACCGACGTGGTGGTCGAGGCGGCAGAACTCGTCGCCTTCTGGCCACCGGCTCAACCGGGAAAGACGACCAAGGCTGAGGCAGTGTCCCTCGCCCAACTCCTCGGGCGTATCGGCATCGGCGTGGAGCCGGACGTCCGACTCGGCGGATCACCACTGTCGGCCGGACCTGCCGTCCTGTTTCGCACCACGGCCGATGCCCCACATACCGCAACGCCCGCCTACACCGCCGCAGCCACCGTGCTGCACCTGGCGGTCGCGGTCAGCGCCTCAGACGGCACCATCAGCGACCAGGAACAGCATCACCTGACAGCCCACCTCCAAACCGCGCTGCATCTGACAGCCCCCGAAAGAACCCGCCTGCAGGCGCGCCTACGGTGGCTGGCCGTCACCGGCGTCAAGCTCACCGGGCTGAAGAAACGCCTCGATCTGCTCCGGGCAGACCAGCGTGAGAACATCGGCGACTTCCTGATCACAGTAGCCGCCGCCGACGGAGTCATCTCGCCGGAAGAGGTTACGAGCCTCACGAAGATCTACAAGCTTCTCGCCCTTGACCCGGACCTCATCTACGGTCGCCTCCATCAACAGGTCACTGGTCCCGCCGCTTTCGCAGTGAACCAACCTCCAGCCGCAGTGCCCGTCGTCGTGCGTGCGGCGGGGCCCGCACCAGCGGGATACACGCTGCCGCCCGCACCAGCGGCAACTCACCGATCTTCTACCTGGGGCAACGGTCAACAAGTACCAGCAAGGGCTTCCGGCGTTGTTCTCGACGAAGACGTCATTGCCGTGAAGCTGGCCGAGACGGCGGCCGTCTCGGCGCTGCTGTCGACCATCTTCACTGACGACGAACCGCCTTCACCCCAGCTGGCCGCAATGTCGGCTGTCCCCAAGGGCGGGCCGGCAGCTCAACCCACCACGCAAGCCCTCATTCCCGGTTTGGATGCCGTGCACAGCGAACTCCTGCGGTCCCTGGCGACGCAGCCGACGTGGACCCGCTCGGCGTATGAGGACCTCGCCGAGCGGCACGGCGTGATGCCGGCTGGAGCGTTGGACCTGCTCAACGAGGTCGCCATCGACGCTGTGGGGGAACCTGTCGCCGAGGGCGACGATGATATTGAGATCAACGACTACGCGCTTCAGGAGCTACTGCGATGAGCGTTACTACCCCCACCGGCCAGGGCGCCGGTATCAGGCCCCGCGAGCGCGACGCGATCATCCAGTCGCTGCGCGCGGGAGTGGTGCCCCGCGCCGGGCAACAGCACGTCCAGGTCGGTCGGGCCGCGGAGGTGCAGGCTCTTGTTGCCGACACCACCCGCATCGCCGACGGTGGGGCCGGCAGTCGTTTCGTGATCGGAGAGTACGGCTCAGGCAAGACGTTCTTCCTGCACCTGATTCGCTCCATCGCGTTGGAAAAGCGTCTGGTCACCGTTCACGCGGACCTGTCGCCCGACCGTCGGCTGCATGCCACCGGCGGTCAAGCACGCAGCCTGTACGCCGAACTGATGCGCAACATGGCCACCCGCGCCAAGCCCGACGGTGGTGCGCTGGCCAGCGTCGTCGAACGGTTCGTGACCCAGGCGCTGACCGAGGCACGCGACACTGGCCAGAATCCACAGGTGGTCATTCGTGTCCGCCTCGACGCGCTCAGCGAGCTGACGGGCGGCTACGACTTCGCCGATGTCATCGCCAAGTACTGGCAGGGCCACGACACCGGCAACGAGCAACTCAAGATCGACGCCGTCAGGTGGCTGCGCGGCGAGTTCTCCACCCGCACCGACGCCCGCAACGCCCTCGGCGTGCGCACCATCGTCGACGACGCGTCCTTCTACGACCACCTCAAACTGATGTCCCGGTTCGTCCGCCTGGCCGGCTACGACGGCCTGCTCGTCTGCCTCGACGAGATGGTCAACCTGTACAAGCTGGCCAACTCCCAAGCCCGCAACGCCAACTACGAGCAGATCCTGCGCATCCTCAACGACAGCCTGCAAGGAACCGCGTCGGGCCTCGGGTTCCTCTTCGGCGGAACACCCGATTTCCTGCTCGACACCCGCCGCGGCCTCTACTCCTACGCCGCCCTGCAGTCCCGCCTAGCTGAGAACACCTACGCCACCGCCGGGCTCGTCGACTACTCCGGTCCCGTTCTGCGCCTGGCCAACCTGTCACCTGAGGACTTCTACGTCCTACTGGCCAAGCTGCGTCACGTCTACGCCGCCGGCGATCCGGCGGCCTACCTCCTGCCTGACGAAGCCTTGCACGCCTACATGAACCACTGCGCCTCCCGCATCGGGGACGCCTACTTTCGCACGCCGCGAAACACCATCAAGGGCTTTCTGGATCTGCTTGCGATCCTCGAACAGAACCCCGGACAAGACTGGAGGTCCCTCATCGGCGCGATTCACATCGCCGCCGAGACGGACCCGGACCTGGAACCTCTCGACGACGCCGGCGACCCAACCAGCCAGACCGCCGAGGAACAACACCAAAAACTGTCCGCTTCCACGGGAGGCCATAGCTTCTCTCACACACCAGCCGTAACGGTGACCGCCAGCCAACTGCCTCCCGATGACGACGAACTTGCCTCCTTCCGCCTCTGACCCTCAGCAGCAGGTCACGACAACAGCCGAGCCGCGACGCGCTGCCGGCTCATCGTCGGCATATCACCTACTGCATCCGCAAGTGCAGCGGTGGATTCACGATCAAGGCTGGGACCAACTGCGGGACGCGCAGGAACGCGCCGCTCGACCGATCCTCGCAGGCGACACCGACGTCATCATCGCTGCCGCGACCGCCAGCGGGAAGACGGAAGCAGCCTGGTTGCCAATCTGCTCAGCCATCGCAGCTCGGCGGGACGCGAGCGACGACGTTGCCGGAGTCTGCGCGCTCTACGTCGGGCCACTCAAGGCCTTGATCAACGATCAGTACGAGCGGCTTACCTACCTGTGCGAACGGTTCGACGTTCCGGTTCACCGATGGCATGGCGACGTGGCGGGCTCGCGCAAGTCGCGCGTTCTGCGCGAGCCGGACGGCATTCTGCTGATCACGCCCGAATCGCTGGAGTCACTGTTCGTCAACCACGGGGACAAGGTCGCTCGCATCCTCGGGGACATCAGCCACGTCGTCATCGACGAGCTGCACGCGTTCATCGGCACCGAACGCGGCGCCCAACTGCAATCACTGCTGCATCGGGTGGACCTCGTTCTGCGACGCAGGATTCCTCGTATCGCCTTGTCGGCTACCCTCGGCGACTTCACTGCAGCGGCAGAGTTCCTGCGCCCGGGCTGCGGCGAGGCGGTGAGCGTTATCGCGTCCGACGATGACGCCCGAGAGATACGACTGCAGCTTCGGGGCTACGTCGCCGCCGCCCCGTCCCCCTCCGGTAGGGCGCCCGCCGCACCTCCATCCGGCACCGCCACCGCTGAGTCGGACGACGAGGATGAATCGTGGGACAAGGCTGGGATCGCCGACCACCTCTTCCGTACCCTGCGGGGAAGCGACAACCTCGTCTTCGCCAACTCGCGCAGCGCCGTCGAGCTCTACACCGACATGCTTGACCGGCGGTGCAAGAACAACAACGTCCCCAGCGAGTTCCTCCCGCACCACGGCAATCTCTCCAAGGAGATCCGTGAGCACGTCGAAGCACGACTCAAAGACCGCACCACGCCGGTCACCGCGATCTGCACGTCAGCCCTGGAAATGGGAATCGACATCGGTTCCGTGGACTCGGTGGCTCAGATTGGAGCGCCGGCCAGCGTCGCTGGAATGCGGCAGCGGCTCGGCCGCTCCGGCCGCCGAGCCGACCAGCCCGCCGTGCTGCGGATGTACGTCTCGGAGCCTGAACTCACCGACCGCACACCCCCCGCTGACACGCTGCGCAGCCAGCTCGTCCAAAGCGTCGCGATGGTCGACCTACTGCTCGCCAAGTGGTACGAGCCACCGGACACCGCGAGCATGCACCTGTCGACCCTCACCCAACAGATCCTGTCGGTCATCGCCCAACGCGGCGGTGCACAACCTCAGCAGCTCTACGACGCATTGTCCGGACACGGCCCGTTCGCGCGCGTCGACAAGAGCACCTTCATCGCTCTCCTGCGCTGTATGGGCAAGCAGGACCTGCTCACCCAAGACTCGCAAGGCCTGCTGCTGCCCGGCGGCGTCGGCGACCGTCTCGTCAACCACTACAGCTTCTATACCGCCTTCACAAGCCCGGAAGAGTTCCGCCTCGTCGCGGATGGCCGCACCATCGGATCGCTGCCTGTCGACAACCCGATCACCCCTGGGATGCTGCTGATCTTCAGCGGCCGACGGTGGAAGATCGTCGCGATCGACACGAGGCAGAAAGTCATCGACCTGGTCAGATCCGGTGGTGGCCGCCCCCCGAGCTTCTCAGGCAGTGGTGGCGAAGTCGCCGACGCCGTCCGACAACGCATGCGCACGATCTACGCGACGACCGAGATACCCCGCTACCTCGACCGCCAGGCCCAAACACTCCTCCAAGAAGGACGTGCAGCCTTCAACAGGTACGCGCTGGACAGTAACGCGATCCTCGGCTGGGGCAACGACACCCTCCTGTTCCCCTGGCGAGGGGACAAAATCATGAACACCCTCGCCGTAGCCCTCACACGAGAAGGACTAGAGGTTGGCCACGACGGCGTCGCTCTGACCATCCGAGGCACCGACCCTGCCGGGCTATGGGAAACCATCAGGCACCTCGCAGACGAGACGCCACCCGCCCCTTCGGTGCTCGCCGCAGCGGTGCCGAACATGGCGTCAGACAAATACGACCAGTACCTAACGGAAGATCTGCTCACCATCGCCTACGCAGTGCGGGCCCTCGACGTACCAGAAGCCTGGCACGCGCTGCGGTCGATGGCCGCAATGCCTCGCCCCGAGCAAGCCTCCGCGCTCGCGGCCGAGACCGTCAACCACGATCGCAGCTACGCGCCGCCTACACCCCGCCCCGCACCTGGCGGATCAGCAGCACAGCCCGTTATACGGCCGCTGGCTCAGCTCGGACAGACCCCCTTCGCGGTCATCGACCTGGAAACCACCGGCTTCGCCTCACACCGAGGCGACCGGATCATCGAAGTCGCGGTCGTGCGACTGTCTCCCGCTGGACAGATCGAACATCGATGGACCACCCTGATCAACCCTGACCGAGACCCAGGACCCACCCGCGTACACGGCCTCACCGCCGCCGACCTCGCCCTCGCTCCGCGTTTCAGTGACATCGCCGGCGAACTCGCCAACCAGTTGCGCGGCGCCATCGTCGTTGCGCACAACGCACGCTATGACCTCAGCTTCCTCGACGCCGAGTTCCACCACCTCGGCTACACCGCCCCGGCCTGGCCTGCACTCTGCACCCTCAGCATGTCCCACCGGTATGGAGGCGGGGCAACCCGCCGACTCGCAGACCTCTGCCTTGCCGAAGACATTCCCATACAAGCAGCGCACTCCGCGCTCGGCGACGCAACGGCCACCGCACAGCTACTCAAGAGGTACCTGAATCGTGCCCGGCAAGCCGGCGTCACCGACCTCGCCGAACTCGGCTGCCATCCCCTCGAACTCCCTCTCGCTTTGACAGCGCCGACCGGCCACGGCGCCACCCTGGCGCGTCCGTCGGCTGGCGTCGGCCGCGGTGCGCGCAAACCCAATCCCCATATCAGTCTTGCCGGCGTAGCCGCCCGCGTACAGACCGCAACCACCGGCGACTCCCGCGCCGACGCATACCTCGACGTACTCGACCGTGCCCTTGCCGACCATGTCCTCAGTCACGCAGAGGTGACGGCCCTTATCGAAGTGGCCCGGACATGGGGACTCTCCGGCGACCGAGTGCACGTTCTCCACCAGCAATACCTCGCCGCTCTGCTTCGCGAAGTGGCGGCAGCCGGAACTCCGGGGCAATTCGCTGACCTGGAAGCACAGCTACGCAAACTGACCCAAGCCCTACAATCCGCTGCATCAGCCACCCAGGAATTCCGGCCACAGAGAAGGCTCCGAACCGGGTGAGACCCCTGCAGTCACAGACCCATGCTGCGGCGATCGCCAGTCGCGCGAGAGTCCGAATTAGCGACTGGGTACCTCCCAGGCATCGGCTCCCACAGGCCGGATGAGGTTTCGGCGGGGGCCCGTGTGGTTACGAAAGCTCATCGGTCATTTGATATAAACTGTAGTCGACCGCATAGTGCGCGGACGTCGGTGTCTGTTCCGTGTAGCTGCCAGAATATCGACAGTAGGTGCTCGGCGCGACCGCGCAATCGCTCGGATTGTTCGGGGGTGATTGTGCGGTATCCGTGCGCGAGAACCGAGTTGTTGCGAATGTCCGCTAGATCGCGCAGGTTGGCGATTGCCGAGGGGGTGTTCAGCTTCGCTTTAGCCGCGAACCTATCGCCGAGCGAGTAGAGTAGGGTGGCGGACTGGATGAGGCTGATGCTTGATGGCAATTCGCTGCTGGGCCGACCCCCTGTAGCCTGTAGTGCCCGCTGGTAGCTGCTGGCAACGGTATCCAAGCTGCCCAAGAGACTGTAGTCGGGATTTTTGCAGGCGAAGCCCGGAGATGTCAGTTCAAGGTGGCGCGCCAGGCAGCCCTCGATGGTCCGATAGAAAAGCAATGCGGCAAAGTCCTGGCGCCCGATTTTTCGGTAGTGTTTGCCTAGTACGAAGAAGCAGACCAAAAGTGCTGCCGGATTCGGTGGTTCGGTGGTCAACTCCCGAAGGAAATCTAACTGATCAGCAATGGTCTTGCTGGTTTGATGGGTCAGTTCACGCTCAGCCGCTTGCTGTGCCACGTCGACTGCCTTGATGCACTCTTGCAGGCGCGACAGATCGAGGTCACACCACGCGCGGTACAAGGCGCTGACCGAGCGCATAAAACGCGCGCGGGTTGGTTCGGCAATTTGCTCGCACAGGTCGTGATACTGGGCGTGGGCGCTGTCGAACGCTCCGCTGCGAAACGTTTCCAGCGCTGCTGCCATCTCCTGTTCTCCGAAGAGGGCGGTCGGGTTGGCCAGCAGTAGCGGTCGTTCGTCGCCCGGCACGACACGACGGAACTCCGGGTCGTATTCTCCGTCGATATAGCAGAGATCGAGATTCAGCTGCCAGGCGGCGAGGGCGGCTGCCGCGCTCATGACCTTCTTGCCGCCGGTTATGTCGATAATCGCCGATAGCTTCCTCCCGTCCGGTGTGTCGTATCTCGCCAAGACGTCCTTCACCTCCCGGTACACGCCCTGCGGATCGGTCGGCTGCACGGGTCGATGCATAAAGTCCTGGTATCGGAGGCGGCCGCCGCCGACGACGTGCTTACCGATGAAGTCGATGCTCGCGTCCGCCTGCACCGAGTAGATCACGAGTAGCCGGGTGGGACGGATCAGCTCATATGCGAGGATCGTGGTGAGCGGCGAAAAGCCACTCATGCTGATCAGCAGGTCCACGGGGCGGGTGAGGGCCGGATTCTCCCGCCGGATTCGGGTAACCACCTCGTCGAGCATTTCTCTGAGGAAGTAGGACGTCGCCTGGTCCGACGGCGATCCGACATCCCACCGGTCCTCGCCTCGCAGGATTCGTCGCAGCTTGACGTCGTGCTGGATCGCGCCCATGGTCATCTCCTGGTTTCCCATTCGTCGGAGTCCGGGCATCGTTGGCACTCTGGCTCGGACCGCACGGCCGATCCGCCGCATTTGCCACAGTTCGGGCAGATGTATGCCGCAGTTACGGCGGCCTGCCAGCACGGCGTCGCGAGCACCTCGTTGCCGGGGCGGCTCGTCGCGTCCGAGCGGCCTTTCACCGTCTGCCGGTTCCCTGTCTGGATCACCGGATAGTTCGTCCCGCACGAGCCGCATGATCGGGTTCCCCATTCGTTGTGGCACCTGCGGCAGCTGGCGACGAATGTGCCCGATCTGGGGTGGAAGTCTCGAGGGGACCCGAGCTCAGCGCCGCACACCGGACAGTGGGCCAGTCGGTGCAGGCGCACCAACGCGGCTTCGACGGCCTCGTTGAGGGCATCCGCGGCGATGTGGCGTTCCCGGCGCCTGCTCGGAGGTACACGCTGCGCGCGCCAGCGGGCGACCCGGTCGCGCAGAATCATCCGCTCCGCCTGGGTCGGTGGACGTTCCAAAGCGAGGTGCCGCTCGTCCGTGGTGGCGCTTAGCCACCTCTCGCCCGCGGCCGCCAGCTCGCCGAGCAGGTCCTCGGGGCAGTGGACCCGGGGCGGGTATTGGGCGGCGTCCGACGCGATACGGGCCCACTGAAGAGCCCGCGTTATGCGTTCCACGCTGTCGATCTCGGTCGGGGTCGCCGGCAGCAGCCCGATGCCCGGGCCGCCTGGCAGGTCGTTGCCGACGGTGTCGGCGCGGGCGCGCAGGCGCGGGGGTAGCGCCTGAAGCTCCTGGCGGGTACCCGGGTAAACGACGACGCGCGGCGCGTCGGCGTGGGTGCGGGTCTGGTCCAGTTCGTCGACGAATGGGAGCAGGTCCGGGGCGCCGTTGGCGGTGAGCGGGTGCGGCAGCGGTACGCAGACCAGCAACGGGCGGTCGTTCCGGTTCACCTCTACGCTGCCGTCAGTCCTGATGCGCAGTACGACTGTGTCGTCACCCGGCCCCGTGTAGTAGATGCCTGGTCCGCCGGTGGTCGGGGCGTCGGCAGTGGTGGTCTGGTAGCCGAGTGTGTCCAACGACCTGGCGGCGAGCAGTGCGACGAATTGGTCGTAGCTGTTGCAGAATGCGCGGGGCGCGATCGAGAAGTGAAGCCCTACCTCGCGCCTGACCCGCGCCCAGGCCCGCCACAGCGCCGCCACGCGGCGGTAGTCCTCGTGGTGGATGAACATGTTGGTCTGTCGGAGGTCCGAGGAGAACTCCGTACGCCGGCTCACCCGGCGGTCCCGGTATAGTCGAGAGGTGAGCAGCCGGCCGAGCCGTCGGCGGTGCTCCCGGGTGCGCCCCAGGAGACGTCGCACGTCGTCGTTGAGATCCAGGTGGTTGGCGAACTCACCGACGAGCCGGGCGAGCCGGAGTCCGGTACGCCAGGGCCGGTCCCTGAGCTGGCCGGCGAGCTCTTCGAGGTCGGCCAGGATGCTGCTGGTCGCCTCCAGCTTCTGCCGCCGCCACTCGAGGAACGTGATCAGGTGGTCAACCAGCTGGACTGCGGCCTGATTCTCGTACAGGTCCGGGTCAGGGTCATTGTGGATTGCCCGGAGGCGTCGGGGGAACACACCAGTGACGGACCGTCGCTGCCAGTCCTCGGTGTGTGCGGCGAGGTAAGTGATGGCATCCTGGGCAATCCGACGGGTGCGCGAGAGGAGAACGACGCTCGTCTCGGGGCGGAGCCTCGTCTCGGGGTGCTGGCACACGGCTTCCAGGCGGCCCAGGTCTGCGTCGATGGCCTGCTCCAGCAAGTCCACTGGGTCGTCGCTCACCCCACGCAGTTGGGCGATGAGGTCGGTGGCCAACGGTGGCACGGCGACCCAGCGCTCGTAGGCCGTCTCATCAGGCGAACCTGGCTCGGCCGGAGATTCGTGGGCGGCGGCGCCCAGGGCATTGGCGATGGCGACGGTGCGCGCCGCCAACATCCGGTCGGGCAGCGCATCGCGGGAGAAGTACCCCTCGCCGACGCTGCCGAACATGCGGACCGACCAGCGGCCGGAACCCGTCGGAGTGACGGGCGTGTGTGGCCCGGCGTCGTGCCCGTTGACCTTGCCGGGCACTGTCAGCTGGTAGCGTCCGAGCAGCGGGCGGGCCGGTAGTCGCCCGGCCCGTGCTCCGGTTACCCGGTCCCAGAACTCGTGCGCCACGGATCCTCAGGCCCCTGCTTCGATGAGTTCGTCGAGCAGCGCCCGCGTAGTGACCGGACCGTCCTCGCCGTCGACCTGGGTCGCACCGAGATGGGGCCAGCCCTCGTCGATGAGGTCACGCAGTTCCTGGAGCTTCTCCGGTCGCAGGTCGTAGCGGCCGCGTAGCCGTCGCAGGATCCGAGTGGCGAGGATGTGGTCGGCGGCCTCGCCGGGTGACCCACCGGCAGCCACCACGACCGGAGCGAAGTCCCTGACCTGCTGTTCGAGCCGAGGCCCCCAACCGATCTTGAAATTAATGGCGAGGGTACGGGCGAGATGTTCCCGGAGGAAGGAGACCACCTGCTCCTGCGCGTCATGGTGGTCACGGCCCGCGTTGCCGAAGCTCCTGACCAGGGCCCGGCGGGAGATCGCCTCCCGGGGCGGGACCTTCCGCGGCGTCAGCGAGGGCGGTGTGGTGGGCAGTTCGATGACGTGTGCACGGTCGTACGTCTTGTCGGCGAACTGCACGGTCGTCTCGTCGTGGTTCGACGTCCCGAAGAACCATACATTATCGGGAATCGGCAGGTGGATGCCCTTGTCCACATCGAGCAGCCGTGGCCTGGGCTCCATTTGGTGGCTGGTCAGCTGGAGCCGGAACCGCGAACCCACGTTCTCCAGCCCGGAGAGCACATCGGCGAAGTACTGTTCGGGGTGGGCTAGGTTCATCTCGTCGAGGATGATGAAGAACGGGCGGTTCCGGTGGGCCGGGCAGGCGGCCTGGTAGATCGCCTTTGTGAATGCGGTCTCGTAGTACCGGCGTTCAAAGGCGTTCAGATGGCCGATGAGGTCCTGCCGGTCACGCCATCCGGCCTGCACCTCAATGACCGCGAAGTCGGCGCCGATCGCCCTGGCGAACGCCTTGGGGAACGTGGTCTTGCCGATCCCGCTGATGCCCTGGAGGATGTGCAGCCTGCTCATGGCCATGCCGCCGAGTAGGCAACGGATGTCCCGTGCACGGTACGCCAGCGGCGTACTGCCGCGTCGATTTGTCTCGTCTGCCAGGATGCGTTGCTGGGCGTAGGCGACCAGGTCGGTGAGGTCCGGCGAGTTGTCGGTGGCCCTCCGTTCCTGCTGAAGGTCCGGATTGTCATCCAGCTCTGTCAGGCCCGGGAACGGATTGACCCCGTGCGTACTGCTGACCAGCTTGTCCAGCTCGACCTGGGTCTGAGCCAGCAACTCCTTGTGCCTGTCGACGGAGTGCTGGAGCGCGTCGCGGTGCTCGCGCAGCTCCTCAAGCTCCGTGTTGGCGATCCGGTACGCGTTCTGTTCGGTGCGCAGCTTCGCGTTGTCGAACTCCAGCCTGGCGCGAATCCCCGGGCACTCGGCGTGCTCGCGCTGGAGCTGGACCAGCAGTTCGGGGTCGGCTGCGCCGGGCACCGTGGCGACCCGCTGCATCAGCCGTTCGTTCTCCTCGGTGAGGTGACGTACCCGCTGGTGCAGCAGCTCGGGTGATTCGAACCCGGCGAGGCGGAGGGACTCGTTCCGCTCGTCGAGCTGCCGCTGCAGATCGCGGGCGTGGGCCTCCACGACCTCGTACTGCCTGGCGATCCGGTCCCGGGTCAGTTCCAGCTGCCTGAGCTGAACCGCGACAGCCAGTTCAGCCCGCTGTTGCAGATAGGCGCGGTCCTCTTCCTGGTTCTCCTCCAACGCCCGCACCTGTCGCTCACGCTCGCGGACCTGCCTCTCCCGGGCGTCCGCCTCCCCCCACCGTTGCTCCAGCTCGACCTCCGTCCTGGCCCGCGCCGCGTCGAGTTCGGCCGCTCGGCGGCGCCACTGCTCCTCCTGCTCCGCGTGACGCCGCTCGACATCGGCTAGGAGCCGGTGGCGTTCCGCCGTGAGGTCCGCCAGCAACTGACCGCGTTGCTCGGTTAGCCGGTGCAGGTGGCCGCGTTCCTGTTCGAGGTAACCGGCCTCGGCGTCGAGGCGGCCCTGCTCGACCTCCAGTGCCTGGGCGTTCAGCTCCTTCTCCCGCCGGTCCAGCTCGGCGCGGCGGTCGTCGAGCTGCCGCTCGGCCTCGGCGTACCGGCGGCGGTCCTCGTCCAGCTCGGCGCGGGCGGCGTCGACAGCTTTCCGTGCGTCTGCCGCCGCATTGTTCGCGTCGGCGATCCGCTTCGCTTCCGCGTCGAGTTCGTCTCGCCGGTCGGCGACCCTCGCGAGCTCTTCGTCGATCTGCTGCCGGGCCTTGCGGTACAGATCCGCCAACTGCTGTGCCTCGACCCACGCCTCCTGGGCCCGGCTCAGCGGGAGGTCCGCCGACACGGGCGGCGGCGGATCCGGCATGACCCCTTCCCGGTCCGCCACCGCTGCGGCGTCCCGGGCGCCTCGTCGGACGTCTCGCAGGAGGCTGTCCGCCTTTGGGTTCGTCTGTTGGGGTATGCCGCCGTTCTTACGTCGAGACATCCAGGCCCCTACTCGCTGTCGTCTGCTGGAAGAGAAAGTGGGAAACGGTCCAGTAGGCCAGGTCGAGTACGTCGTCGGCCTCGTGCGCCGTGGGCTCTCGGTCCTCGCTGTGGGAACCCTGGTTACGCAGCTGGGTCGTGCCGTCGAGCCGGTCGAGGAGGTCGAGGCGGTGCTGGATGCTGCTGCGTAACGGATGGTCTGGGTGCTCGGCGCTGGCGAGCAGCACCGCGACCAGCAACGGGCGGAGCGACGGCAGGTGCCCACGCGCGGCGCGGGCAACCTGGTCACCGTCCTGTTTCCGCATGCCGTCCGGTATCTGACCACCGATCTCCAACAGCTCGCAGGCCCGATCGAGGGCGGCTGTGAGTGCCTTCGACCGCAGCGTGGCATCGCGGAGCTGGCGGAGGAGGTTCTCGGAGAGCGGATACGCGTCGCGGACCGTGGTGAAGACGTTTTCGAGGACCTTGCCAAGGTTGTTGACGGCGGTCTGCCGGTACCGGCCGCCGACCTCGGCCAGCAGGCGAGCCTCGGCGAGGTCGGCCTCCACCTCGGTGAGCAGTTGGAGGATCTTCCGGTGGCCCGGATCGTGGATCCGGACGCCCAGCCGGCGCTCGATCCGCACCGCCGCCTCCGCACGTCGGCGGGTGTATTCCGCCCGCCGCTTCTCGGCGTCGTCTTCGGTGAGCTGGCCTTCGATCCCGGCGACGAGGGCGGCCAGCGAGTCGTCGTCGGCCAGCCGGGCCCGCACCCTTTCCTTAAGCCAGGCGTTCGGCCAGCCCGTGAAGGGATCGAGCACCTCCCAGTCGGCGCTGGTGACTGCGTCGTCGGGCAGATACAGGTAGCCGGCGAGCAGCACCGGATCGGGCCGCTCGGCGATGAAGGAGACCCGGGAGACCTGAGCTGCCGGCGGCGGCGACGCCTCGTCCTCGGCCCTCACACCGTCGGGTGCACCGGCCGTGGCCGTGGCGCGCGCTGCGGCGATGACATCCCCCGGGCTGGGCCGGGACGGCGAGTCGACCCGGCGTGCCTGCACCACCACGGGCTCGACCGGTGGCGAGTCTCGTCGGTTGTCCAACCGCAGCCGCGGCCGGCCACCCGATCGGTAGTCGACGTGGGCGTAACCCAGGGTTTCGACCAGCGCAGGCCACAACCGATGGGTCGACGGACCGCCGAAGGGGTCCTGGAAGATATGCACCAGCCGGGTCTGCGATGCGTCCGTGCTCTCTCCCGCCACCATGGCCCGGCCAGTCTTTGTAAGATTGCCTCGCTGATCGACGAGTTGCTGCTGCTGCAACATGAGCAGGACCTGATTGCACAGGTCGCGGTGCAGCCGCGTCAGCTGGGCCATCTCCGTCGGGTCGGTGACTCCGGCCTGGCAGAGCCGGGCAATCACTCGGGAGAAGGCGTCCAGGCGCCGTCGCGTCAGATCCGGGACCAGTACCCGCCAGCACCAGGCCGGCCACAATATCCACCGGCCGCCCTGTGGCAGGTCCTTTCGAAAGGCGCCCACCTCGAGCACGGGTGTGTCAGGGGCGAACGACACGGCCGTACCGCCCTTCGCAGAGTCTCCGGAACTCGACCAGTCCGCGGACCTCACCACCGGTGGCCGAGGCGTCGAACATCGCCCCGTCACCGACCGCGATGAGCAACCGCTTCTGCCGGCTCATCGCGACGCAGAGCCGGTTGGCGAGCAGGAGGTGGCCGTACTTGCGGCGATTGGCCCTCTGCTCGCCGCCGGGCAGGTCGTTGCTGCGGGTGACCGACAGAAGTACCACGTCGAACTCCCGCCCCTGGAACGCGTCGACGGTGCCGATGTGCAGCCGGCCGGCAAGGGCGCCGATCGCCTCGTAGCGCCCCGACACGTTCCGGTCGGCCAGCCCGGCGGCCTCCAGCGCCGCCCATACGGCCTGCACCTGCGCACGGTAGAAGGCGACCACGCCGAAGGTCAGGTCGGCTGCAACCTCGCCACTGAGCCGGACCAGCTCGCCGGCGATCCAGTCCGCCTCCACCTTGCGGGACTTGCTGCGACCGGCGGTCTCCCCGCCGTGCCTGGTGCGCGGGAGATCTGCCCAGATCGCCACAGCGTCGCCGTACCGGTCGACGCCGTGGTGCAGCGCGGCGCTGTCCGCGCCCGATCGGAGTGCGGTGTCGTCCGAGTAGAAGGCGTTGCTGACGAAGTCGCCGAGCACCTGGTGCATCCGGAACTGGGTGTCGAGGGTGATCTCCCGCTCCGCCTCGCCCTTGGCCTTCGCGGTGCGCAGATACCGGAAGAGCCGTTCGAACATGCTCTCCCGGAGCGCCGAGAGAATCTCGTCCTCCGCCGAGGACTCGAGCTCGCGTTCAATGTCGGGTTCGAGTAGGTGGGGGAGCTGTCTATGGTCGCCGACCAGGATGATCCGCCGGCTGGCCAGACAGAGCGGGATCATCAGGTCGAGCGGGTTGGCCCGGGCCGCTTCGTCGACGATGACGGTCTCGAACCGGATCTGCTGGCCCCGGACCTGGTCGGCCATTGTGCCGGAGTTTGCCTGCTGGCAGGTACTGGCGAGCACGGTGGTGAAGTTGCGGATCGCCTCAGCGACGCCGTGCGGGTCGTTCTCCAACTCGTCTATGAAGGCGGTCACCGCAGCGGTGACGCCTTCGGCCGAGGACATCAGGCGCTCCCGGAGGGCGCGGACGACGTCGCTGAACAACTGAACGAGATCGTCGTCGGGGACGGCCTGCACCGGGCCGGTGACTGGCGCGGCGAGGTCGAGCAGCCGGTCCCGCAGGTCCGTGAGACGGTCCAGGAACGGCGGTGGTCCGGCGTTGTCGAAGGCCGCTGCCTCCGTCAGCAGCGCCCGGTCCGCGTCGGCGAGGACGGTTGGTTGAGCCGAGAGCCGTAGCAGGGCCCGCCGGGCCATGTGTGGACCGTCGTCGGCGAACGCGACCGGGTCGACGCGGATCGCCGCGATCGATCGGCGCAAGGGGGTCAGGTCGTCCATAGGAAACCGGGGCCCGCCGATCGCCTCCGTCAAGTCGACGTGCACGGCGGTCAGGCGGGCCCGGATCGCGACGGGCAGGTAGCCGCCGACCAGGTTGTCGATCTGGGCGATCAGGTCGGCGGTGCGCTCCGGAGCCGGCGGCTGTAGCCCGTATCCGACGACCAGCGTCTCGACGGTGCCAACGGCGCGCAACAGATGGCCCTCCGCCGGAAGCTCCGCGCGGAGCTCTGCTGACTTGCGGGCACACCACTCCTGTACGCCACGGTCGTCGCCCGCCCGTGGCCGCGCGGTGACCTTGACCGCCGGCAGCCCGAGAACCTCCGTGCGCCGGACGACCTCGTCGACGGCGTCGTGCTGGAAACTGGTGAGCAGCACGCTGTGCCCGACGTTGCCGGCCTCCTTGCGAAGCTGCGCCAGGCACTCCTGGATGGCGGTGATCACCCGGGTCTTGCCGGTGCCCGGCGGGCCCTGGATGAGTGCGACGTCCGGGGTGTTGAGCGCGATCCGGACCGCATCCTCCTGCTTGGCAGTGAAGTCGCGGTACTTCCGGAATGCGGCGAGTTCCCGAGGCTGGATCATCCGCATGGGCGTGGTGCGTGCGGACAGTAACTGGCCCTCAAGGATCGGGCCGAGCTGGGGCATCGGGGTGCGCAGCTGCTCGATTAGTTTCCGGGCGTTGCGCTGGCGGTTGATTCGGACCCGATCCCCGGTCAGGCTCAGATAGAGATCACCGGTCGGCGGCGGAGGGGTGAACTGCCGCCCCGGCCGGGCCTGGACGGAAATGGTGCAGGCCGAGTGGTTGATCTGCGTGACATCGCCGTTGAACTCGGACGCCGGTTGCCGGTCCTCCAGGTTCAGCATGTGGTCGCGCAGGCCGTCGGGCGCCCGGTCGGACGCGGCGAGGGTGTTCTCGTCGCCGAGCCGGGACAGGAACTCTCGCCCGCCGCCGGGATCGAGGTGGAAGCGGTAGGTGCGGCTGTCCACCCGGCGCACCTGGAGATACCGCGACACGCCGACGGTGAAGGCTCGGTCGACGATTTGCCGACGTTCCTTCTCGCTGTATTCGTCCCAGCGGTTGAGGTACTGGCGGCCGCTGCTCAGCAGTTCGGCGAACTCGGTGTGGTGCCGCTCCCGGAAGGTGGCGGCGAAGGTCTCGTCACGGAACGAGGCGTTCGCCTCGACCAGCGTCAGGGCGACGGCCGTGCGGTCGGCCCGGTTGGCCCACCGCACCGTACGAAGCCATAGCCGACCGTCCCGGTTCTCGATATGCGCCGTGATCCTCGACCCGTGCAGTCGGAAGCCCTGGTCGAAGCTCACCGCGCGTTCGGGCGCTGCCGATGCGAGGAACCGGGGTGCCCGGTCCGTCCCGGCAGGAGCCGCGACTAGGAACTGGTCAGCCAGCCACTTCGCTGTCTGGTCGACGCGCCGCCGACCGGGCAGCAACCGGGCCGACGCCTGCAGACTGTGGTCGCTGAGGCCGAACACAAGGTCCGGATCCCACCGGACGTGATGGGCGAAGCGGTGCACCTGTACGGTGATCGTGTCGTCCCCGACCCTGCTCACCCAGGCGATCCGTGCCCCGCCGCTGTCGAGAACCTCGTCCAGGTGGTCCTGGTCGGCCGGTCCATGGCCCTCGACCGGCCAGACGTCTTTGTCCACAACAAGCATGGCCGCACTGCTGGCCCGCGACGTGCGCAGCGTCGCCTCGTGACCGATCTTGACTGAGTTGCCGGAGAGTGCCTGGTCGAGCGGCTTCAGGACGATGCTCGTCGTCGCGCCGTACTGGAGATCCTGGAGCTTCACTGTCGACCCCCCGGGTCCGTCGCGAAGCACAGCCAGCGGTTCGGGCGGCCCAGCCGGGCGAGCCGGAGGCTCCACATCTTGCCCGCCCTGCCGGCCCGGATGCTTGCCACCCTCTCATGCGGCAACGTGCGGAATTTACTGCCGTCTGGAGCGACGAGCTCGATCGCCTGGCCGGCGTAGTTGCCGATCTTCATGTGGTCGCCCTCCCAGCGGAGCTGGAGCATTAGCCGGTTGGGGTCGGCCACTCGGCCGAGTACGAAGCCGCGCGACACGCGGAGTTCGTCGCCCTGGACGGTGACCAGCTCACCCCGGTCTGCGACGGGCGGCCGGGAGTGGTCCGGCGTCATGCCGTCGGGAAGATCGAGCAGCAGCCGGACGTGCAGGGTGGGCGGGCGGGGAGCCTCGTCGCACCATGGGCAACGCTCCGCCGATAGGTCGAGCTGGTACGTCAGGCCGCACGCCGGGCAGGGCACGACGGACGTGCCGGCGTCGCGCAGGGCGTCAGCCCATCGCCCAGCGCCGGGTCTGCGGTCGCGGCGCCGCAGCCCGTCCACGAAGGTCGCCCGGAACATACTCTCCAGAGCGGGAGGGAGCACTAAGCCGCGCGGTTGGATTCCCCTAGTCGACACGTTGGAACGGTCGGTCGGATGGTCGACCCAGGGGTGGGAGCCGTTTAACGCCTCTGCCTCTGCCTCCTCGTCATCCTCGTAGAGTTCGTCGCCCACAAAGGGGTGGTCCAGGGTGAGCAGCTCGAAGGCGACGACCGCGAAGGCGAAGATGTCGCTGAGGCTGTCCGCCCAGCGGCCCGCGCCGGGCCGCAGCTCGGGAGCCGAGTACCGGCGGGTGTAGACAGGGCACCCCCGGGCACCGGCGAAGGAGACGTTGTCGGTGTCGATGAGCCACACATGGTCGCGATCGAGCAGCTCGGAAACGAAGATGTTGCTCGGCGACGGATCCTGGTAGACGAGGCCCCGGGCGTGCAGTACGGCGAGCACGTCGGCGAGCCGGGCGAGCAGGCTGAGCCGTCGCCTGAGCCCGCCGGTGTCGCGGTAATGCTCGACCGCACGGGACCCTGCCGGAACGGAGGTCAACCTGCTCAGCGGGGTGAGGCCGTCGAGCAGGTCCATCACGTATCCGACGTGTGGTGGTGCGAGGGTGTCGATCGGGCTGGCGACCGACAGCCCGTCGAGTGGCAGGCGGCGGAGCGCCTTCAGTCGTCCCGCCCATTCGGCAGCTCGCTCGGACGATGCTTCCCGGAGCACTTTGACCGCGTGCCGGCCTCCCTCGACCTCGTACACCGATCCCTGGCCGCCCCGCCCCAGCTCGCGGATGAGCTTCAGTGTGGTGCCGCTTGCCGTGCGGACCTTGCCCGGAAGGGTCAGTGACATGCCGACACGCCTCGATTCGTCCAGTGCAGGGCCAGCGTCTTGTCGTCGAAGTGACCGGGCGTCGGCCAGGCGCGCAGTTCGGCGACGAGGCGACGGTGCCGTTCCGGGGGTGGCAGCGGCCTGAACTCCTGTTCCAGGTGATCGATGAACTGGCCGATCGACTCCGGGCGGAGGTCGTCGGCCACTCCGTCGGTGGCCAGCAACACCCGGAATCCGCTGGGCGGCGACGGCAGCCACCGGCTGCGCCATAGCGGCCGGCGGCCGGGTAGACCCAGCGCGTCGGTCTCGTTGCCGAAGCCGGCCCGCTCGGTCACCAGCCGTTCGGTGGCGTGCCCAGAGCCGAAGGCGATCAGTCCGTCGCCGACCTGGCCCACCAGCACACCTCCGGAGCGGTGGACGAGAGAGAGCATCACCGTGGTGCTGCACTCGGCCGGGTCCCGGTGAGCCAACTCGACGCGCCAGTTCGTCTCGATGCGCGCGAAGAGGCGCGACGGGTCTGGGACCTCGTGGTCTGCGAGTCCCCGCACGGCCCGGTGAGCCGCCCGGCACACCGCGACCGCGCCGAGTCGGCTGTGCGGCCGGGACCCTAGCCCGTCGGCGACGACGACCAGCGAGTCAAACCGCCCGGTGATTCCCCACCAGGCGTCCTGCTTGGCGACATGGTGCCGGCGGTGCGCCGGCCCGCAGACCGAGGCGCCGAACCAGGTTCGAGTGGTTGGTCCCGTCCCCACGTCAGTCGATGACGATGTCGGCCGAGCGGTCCGCGAGTGGCGGCGGCCGGAAGTCGAGCTCGCCGCCGGTCGCCTGCTGGCTGACGCTCATTGTCAGCCAGTCGAAGAACTCGACGATGCGGTGTGCGTTCTCCGCGCGGACCACTCCCTCGGCGCCGGCGGTGGCGAACCGTTCGAGCACGTCCATCGCTTCCTCGTCGACGTCGTTGCCGATGGCCACCGCGAATCTGGTGGACTTCCTGGCTCTAGGCGCCCCGAGCAGTTGCTCCATGGCGCCTTCCCAGTCGTCGGTGGGTCGACCGTCGGAGGCGAGGACCAACACCGGCTTGGCAGATCGGCCCGGCACCTGTGTCCGGTCCTCCAGCAGGTCACCGGCGATGCCGAGGGCCCGGCCGAGCGGAGTCGGCCCCTCGGCGGGCATGTCGCGCCATTCGAGGCTGCCAGCCGGGGTGAACGGCTGGTGGATCCGGGCGACACCCCCGAAGGTGATCACCGCAACGGTGATCACGTAGGTTGCCTCACGTAGCTCGGTGAACGACCGGATCATTTCCCCGATGCTCCGGTTGAGTGTTTCGATCTTCGATTCGTGCGCCATGCTGCCGCTCACATCCGCCAGAATCAATACTGGCAGCGTACGTGGTGTCGTGGCTACGAAATCCTTGAGGGGCATTTGAATCCTCGGAGTCACGGAAACCAGGGCCGCAAAGGCGTACATGGCATCCGAGGGGCGGGCCTGATTCGTCGTTGGATAATAGTGGACCACCGGGAATGGTGGCCACCGAGAAGCGCGCCTGTCGGAAGACCGACACCGGTCTAGCGGGTTAGTCACAGCATATGTAAAGCGACACCTTGGCCAGTCCAACGCCACTCAAGCCCTGAGCCAGGCTTGATCCAGCCGCTGAGGGCCCGCGCCTCGTCGGTGCTACTTTTTATCAGGGCTCCGGGCCATAGTGGTTCCCGCCGCAGCGGCGAGTACAGCGGTAGACGGGCCACGGTCGCACGGGCTCCTGCGTCTACCGGAGCACCAGGCATGGTTGAATGCGGATCAGGCTAGATCCCACAGCCAGGTCCGGTCGGTGTCGAGGACGGTACCGGTGAGGGCCTCCTGCGGGATTCGCATTCCGGCGGTCAGCAACGCCTCGGCAGGCGCAGCGACCTCCGTGCCGAGCCATGCGACCAAGGGCCCAACCGCCTTGGTATCTACCGACGGCTGCCCGCTCTGCGGTACTCCATGAGACAGCAAGAGGCGATACAACCCGTGTGCTGGCCGTACCGCAGGCAGGCGCTCCTCGGCAGCGGTCCGGGCCGCCGATGCGGGGATGCGCAGGCCGTCAGCATCCAGGTCACCGAAGTAGGCGATATCGCAGACCGTCGTCAACTCGGCGATGCTGAGCACGGAGGCTTCGAACGCGCCGCCGGCACCCCATGCGATTTGGCCGACCGCGTGCCCTGCGGTACTGCTGAGGACGCGGCGCAGCGTGTCGAACGTGTCCGCGTTCTCGACGACTAGCAGGACGTGTCCATCGCTGATGGTCCGCACCGGTAGCGGCGGGTGCGCGCGGAACGTTCGCAGCAGGTCGAGGCTGAGCCGGCCGGCGCCAAAGAGCGTCGTGCCCAGAATCGCGTCCAGGGTCTTCTCGTAACCGAACAGTTCCAGCGAACGTTCCCGAGTGGGAACGACATCGGTGCCTCGTCCTCTGTCACGCAGCCAGGCGTTCACGGCCTGCAGCAGGCCGACCTGCCCGACGGTCAGTCTGGAGCTGGCCGCCCATGCCAACTCCGGGCGCCACGGCACCTGCCGCGCCAGTTGTGACGCGGAAACCGAGGCGGCCGGGGGTGGCAACGTCAACCGGACCGGTAACGGCGGGGCCGCGGTTCGGTCGGTCGCCTTCGACGGGGTGAGCACCCCCGCTGCGGTCAGAGCAGCGACTGCTGCTGCCAGGTCCGTGCGCCGTGACGCCCGGGTTGCCGATGCCGGGTCGGCGCGGGCGTACAGCGTCCACAGTTCGTCTAGGGTGACGGTCCGCCGGCCCCACGCCTCCAACTCGGCAGCGAGCCGGGCAGCGCGCGGGGTCAGCAGGCCGCCAGTTACGGTCCCGGTCATGCCGGCCTGCGGTAAATGCGGGCGGCGGTGACCGTGCCCGGAGCGATCTCACCCGGGGCGGCGTCGGCGTCGGTGAACGGGTCTGGTAGCTGACGCCGGACGACTTCGGCCACGCGGATGTGTTTCAGGCCGGCACGCAAGTCCGCATCGTTACGCATCCTGACCCACAGCGGGAAGGCGGCCAGAGCCCGGTCGTCGGATAGGCCGGTGGTGTACACGAGCTGAACGCCAAGGGCCGCAGCGACGCCCTGCTGCAGTTCGAGCAGGTACTCGGCGCTGGCTTTGCCGATTGGGTTGTCGAGGAACAAGACGCCGGAGTGTTTGGTGCGCATCTGGCCGCGTTCGTTGGCCCGTAGCGCCGCCATAGTGCAGTACAGCACGATGGCGGCGGTGAGTTCCTGGCCACCGGAGAACACCTCGTTCATGTTCTCGATCGGTACCCGTTCGTCACGCAGGACCGCGTCGGGTTTGAGCAGGTCGACGGTGAAGCCCTTCGGGACTGCTGCTTCGATGCTGCGTAGTAGCAGCACCATTCCGTCACGTTTCGGTGCGGTTCCGCTGCTGGCCCGGGCGGTCGCTGCCGCCGACATGTCATCGACGACTTCACCGACGTGGGCGTGCAGCAGCGCCGGGTCGGGTTCACTGAACCGGATTCGGAGGAACTCCTTGCCCTCCCACTCGCCGAGGCCGGCGGGTAGTTTCGACAGTCGCGACGCGGTGCGCAGCGTCTTGAGCGCGCCGAAGACGAGGGCGGACAGTCGGTCGACGATCATCTTGCGATGCTGGCCGGCGGAGTCGAGGTCGGTGGTAAGCGTCGCCAAGCGTTGCTCGAGCTGCGTGGTGAACTCTGCCGCACGAGCGGCGAGCTGGTCACGGTCGAGGCCGACGATCGCCCGGCGCGACACATTGCTCATCTTCTCGAATTTCGCCTGATTCGCGTGCCGGACAGTGTGATCGACGAGGCGGTTCACTTCACGGCCGGTCCTGCTCTCCTCGATCACCGCAGCGCTCAGCGTCTGTTGGACCCGGCTGGTCGCCGCCCGAGCTCCGTCGGAGTCGCCGTCATACGCCTCGATCGGGTCGGCTGGGTCGGCGTCCGGGTAGGCCAGTAGGACCGCGAGCGGGCCGTGGATCTCCCGAAACGCCCGGGCGGCTTCCTTCGCCACCTCGACCTTGCGGTTCACGTCCTCGACGTCGCTGGCAGCAGTCTCGTACTCGTGCTGGGCGTCGCGGTGCTCGGCAGTAGCCGTCGTGGTGAGTCGCCGGCCGTGCTCGACGTTGGTCGGCCGCCGGGACTCGGGCAGCTGAATCCAGGCGGCACCACCGGCCGGGGTGGCAGCTTTCAGGTCACTGGCAAGCCCGCCGACCTTCGTGTCGGCGGCGCTGACGGCGTCGGCGAACCGCTCAAGATCCCGGCGAGTTCGCGCGATCGCGGTCTGCCGGCCCGCTTCGTCGGCACCTTCCGGTGTCGCCAGCAGCTGCTGGGCGCGGTCGACGTCGGCCGGCTCGTGGCGGCCGACTTCCTCCCGCAGCCGGGCGGCTTCGCGGTCGGCGGTGGTGGCTGCTGCGCGCATGTCCTGGCCGACTTCGACGGCGGCGTACGCTGCGGCGGCGGCCAGGTACGCCGAACGCAGGTCGGACACTGAGGTTTGCGGGACGGCGGCGGCATGCTCTCCGGTGGAGGTGACCACGTCGCGCATGTCGGCGCGGTGCCGCTCGACACGCGCGGCCGCGTCCTGCGCGGTACGGGCCGCCTCGGTGGCCTCCCGTAGCTTCTGCTCCCGGTCGGCGGTCATTTCCCGCACGGTCCGGTCCGCCTCGCTGATCTGCTGCGCCAGTTCCGGCAGCTTGGCCCGCAGCTGTTCGGCAGCCGCGGTCGTCTGCTTCAACCGGACCAGGGCACCAGACCGGTCCGCGGCCGCCCGCTCGGCGGTGCGCAGCTCGTCGACCTGCCCGGCGATCCGGTCGTGGGCCGCTTCGGCGGCGTCGGCGGCCGTGCGCGCTTCACGTTCGGCTTCGACAGCGTCGCCGAGTTCGGTTTCGCGCTGGCCGAGCGACTCGCGGAACTCGGCGAGCCGGCCCGGCGGGTAGTCGCGTCGCCACCGGACCAGGTCGCTGTGCACGTCACGCAGATGCGCAAGGTCGTCGCCGCTGGCGCTGATCTCGCTGCCGCGGGTGCTCATCGCGGTGCGCAGCTGCTCGCGCCGCAACTCGGCGGCTTCCGGATCGAACAGCGCCGGGTTCGGTTCAACGACGAACTGCCCGGCGGCGGGTTCCGACCCGCTGGCGGTCAGCATCAGCAGGCCGGTACCGACCGCTACCGCAGCAGCCGGCAGCAGCCGGGCGTCCTGCAGCGCCTGCCGGGCCATGTCCAGTGCGGCGGGGTCGACGATAATGACACCGTCGGCGAGGTGCGGGTGATCGGCGATGACCGCGTCACGTTCGTCGGCGGGTACGTTCTCTGCCAGGTACCGCCATCCGGCGTGCGCGCCGATCCCGGCGTGGTGCAGCACCGTCAGGGTCGTCTCGACCGCGTCGCGGGGCGGCAGGAATCCGCCGTCGCCGAGCGCTTCGAGTAGCCGCTGGTCGTCGCGCTGCTCCGCGCGCAGGTCGTCGAGGATCTGCTCTTTGATCTTCGCGTCGCCGTGGAGACGGTCGATCACCGTGTCGGCGGCGCCGTCGAGCATGTCGACGTCGACATCGTCGGCCGACAGGGCCGTGCGGAGGAGGTCGTCACTGATCAGCGGTGCCGCCCGGTCCAGGATCGTCTGCACCGCCCGGGCGGCGTCACCGTGAGCGGTGCGGGCCGTGTTGAGGGCGGTGCCAGCTTCTTGCAGCAGGCGGCTGGTTTCCCGGACTGCGGCCTGGGCGTCTTTGGCGTTATACTCGGCGGTCCGCAGCTGAGCCGCCGCGGTTGTGGCGGCGTGCTGCGCATCGGCGGCGGCAGTCTTGACATTCTCGCCGACGGCGAGCAGGCCATCAGCGACGGCGGCGTCGATCAGGTGCCGGCTTTCGATGATCCGGTCGTTGATCTGCGCCTGCTCCGAACGCCACCGTTCGGCGTCGCGAATCGTCTGTGACCGGTCATCGTCGATCTCGGCGGCGCGGGAACGAAGTTCACGTTCCGTGTCGTTGAGGTGGCCCTGCTCTTCACGGCCGGCGGAGACCTCAGCGGCGAGCTTGCTCAGCAGCTCACCAGCTGCGGCGTCACGCCCTTGCAGCGCGGGACGGGCCTCACGTTCGGCGGTGACGATCTGTTCGGTGAATCGGGCGGCGCTCTGTACCGCGGTGTTACGGCGTTCGATCAGCCCGGCGAGCTCCCAGGCCCGCAAGTCCGCATCGGCGCCGTCACGGCCGGCGATCGCATCCCGTTGTTCCTGCTGCGCGGCGGCATGCTCGAGCGCGAGGGTCTGCCGTCGGGTCTCGTTGACGATGTCACGGGCCCGGTCACGGTCCTTCTCCCGACCGGAGGCGATCTCGGCCGCCCCGTTGGCGAGTTCACGCAGCCGGCTGGTCGCGGCCGCCTCAGCGGTTTCCCGCGCCCGGATCTGGCGCAGCAGCATCAAACCTTCATCCTCAGCGGCCTGCCGAGCGGTGCAGGCGGTCCGGTGTCGGTCCTGCGCGTCGGCGAGCGGCCGCAGCGACGCGACAACTCCGTCGACGAAGTCACGTTCCAGCAGCATCGCGGTGCGGTCACCGACGGTCCGGGCGTAGGACTCGAAGTTGTCGGCAACGCTGACCGCGTCTGCCGGGTCGAGGACGACCTTGAGGAGCCAATCGATGAAGTCACGGCTGGACTTGAACTTGAACGCGGTCGCCGCGTCACCTTCGTCAGCGTTCATCCGGCGCTGGATGCGGAACAGGTCCGGCTCGATACCGATCGAGCGCAGATGACCTTCCCAGCCGCTGATCTCGGCGCCGACCCAGGTCAACTGCGTCACCGGAGCGGTCCGGTCGATCTCCTGCAGCGCCTCTTTGAATCCGTCGACGCGCAGCCGCCGGCCATCAGCGGTGAACGGCAGGCTGTCGATCTCCACGTCCGCGTGCGGACGCAGCGACCACCACTGCTCGGAGAGCTTCTCCGCAGCAGAGCCGCTCCGGCGCCGCTGCAACGTCTTACCGGTGATCACCCGGTCGCCGGTGCGCACGTTCATCCACTCCAGGACCACGTGCGCGGCGTCGTCACCGACGACGAACTTTTCCATTACCGACCCGGGTCCGCCGACCGTGTTACGCCGGCCCGGCAGCACGACCGAGAACAGCAGCTTGAGAAGCACACTCTTACCGCCGCCGTTCTCTAGCAGCAGCAGACTGTACGGGCTGGGCCGGCGCGTCGACGCCCCGAACAGTGCCCCCTGCCCGCCGACGGTCGCACCGACACCGGACAAGTCCAGGGTGACGTCGGTGTACCGGGCACCTCGCGGCCCGACCCCGAACAGCCGAATGCGGTTGAGCTCGTACATTCTTCTCCTGTTCTTTCTACAGTTCGGTCAGCGACTGGGGCGTCCAGCCGACCACGATCGTGGCGGAGCCGTCGGTGACCTGCGTGATCCCAAGGCGCAGCAGCTCGTCGAACATCACCACACCGGCCTCACGGACCTGAGTCCGGTACCGCGGTGTGGTCCGGAACGTGCCGCCGCGTTCGTCGCCGGTGCGGACCAGCAGGCCTTGGTCGGCGAGGAACATCAACGCCTTGTTGATGATGCCGGTCGTGCTTGATGCGAGTTTGCGTCCGTCGCCGGTGCTCCCGGTCCGCGCCCGGCGGGTGTAGACCCGCCATGCAGCTTCCAACCCCGATTCGCCGGCGGCGTTGTCCGCGGCGTCGTCCTGCGTCGCGGCTTCGGCAAGCCGCGAGGCCGCCTCACGCACGAACGCCTCGACGCCTTCGACGGTGATTCGGCCCAGATACGTCTCGTTGGACAGGTCCGCCGGCCGGGGGAACGCCAGCGTCGCCACGCCCAGGTGAGCCAGCGCGTGCAGCACCCGTTCCGCGGCCTTGCCTTCGCCGCCGGTCCGGCGGGCGTAGTCGGTCATCTTCACGGCGAAGACGCTGTCTTCGGTCGCCGCGACCACGATCCCCGCCCGGTCGCTGATCTCCATCACGACCAAGTCCATGCCGGTCGCGACGGCCTGCACGACAGCGGCGAACAAATCGTCGGTGCGGGCACGTTCCACAAGCTCGCGGTATTCGTCATCGCGGGCCGGGACCAGCTTCGGCCGCAGACCGAACGCGACGAGCCGGGCCGCGTCCGCGGTCACCTGCGATGGTGTGGTCATGCAGCAGATCCTTCCCGGGAGCTGGTAGCGCACGCGGCGCCAGGCGCGTCGGCCGGTTCGATAGCGGCGCGGGCCACAATCAGATCCGCACCGGCGAACTCCGGGTCGTCAAGCACGGTGCCGTCGTCGACGGCGATGAACACGGACGGCAGTTTGTGCCGCAACGCCGGGTTGATCTCCTGCGCGGCCAGCGCGACGACCCGCACGATGACCAGGCTTGGTAAGTCCGGGTGCAGCGACCGGGCCTCCTCCAGCAGCCCCGACAGTCGGCGCGGCGCGTCGACGTCGAGGTCCAGAAGGCCGTCGAGCAGGTCGTAGCACTCGGCGGGGAAGGCGGACTCTTCCTCGGTCTCGTCGATTTGCGGCTCGTCGATGATCCCGCCGAGCAGCTCTCGTTCCGGTGGCGGGGTTACCAGCGCGGTGAACAGGTCACTGAGCCGCACCGCCGAGGGAACGTTCACACCGGTTCCCCGGGCGAAATACGCGGTCAGTACCTGATCGGCCTGCTCGACTGGCAGACCAAGGACCGGGACGAGTAGCTGGGCATGCAGGTCCAGTGCCGCGGTAGGGCTGTCTGGGGCGAACGTCTGCCGGTCCTGCTGTGCCCGGAATCGGCGGCCAGCGGCCTGCAGCGCGCTTTGCAGCTGCTCGTGGCGGCGCAGGCAATCCCTAACGACTTCCACCAGCCCGGCTGCCTGCAGCTTGCGGGACGCGACGTCGGCGGTGTCCCGGACTTCGATGATGTTGACCAGGATCGCGTTCTCCGCCTTGAACCGGGCGGCGATGTGTTCCATCGCCTCGGCGATGAACGACGGCATCTCAGTCAGCCAGTCCACCGTGCGCACATCCCGCTCGGTGGCTTCCAAACGCTGACGCAGCTTCTCGCCGTACTGGATAGTGCGGTATCGGGCCGACTGTGCTGCCGCCTGCGCGTCGGAGAGCCGGCCTCGGCGGATCAGGGTCTCCAGGCGGAGGTCAGCCGCGATCTGCGCCGACTCGATGTCCAGCTCGAGCGCACCGACCAAGACGTTGACCGCCTCGTTTGTCGCCCGCAGGAAGATGCTGCCGTCAGCCGCCGGAACCTCTTCGAGGAGCTTGAAGTCGAACTCGAACCGGTTGTAGCTACCGTCACCTGCGGTGATCCCATACACCGCCCGGAAGCCGCGGTCGGTCGACCCGACGTTGAGCAGGTTTTCCAACACCCACCGCGACACCCGCAGGTGCTCGGCGTCGTCACGGGCCGGGGCGTGCCGGGCTGCGAACACGGCCAGATCGGCGACAATCTTCTCCGGCGGAGCCCCAGTATCAAAATCCATCGATAGGGTGACCAAGTCGATGGCGTTCAACGCCAGCTCACTCATCTGATAGACGTTGAAGTCCGCCGACTGAACCTGAGACTTGCGACCGTCGAGATCATGAAGCGGCGCCGTACACGCCAGCGCTTTCACGCGCTGAGCGAAACCGACGTCAGTAGCAGGGTGTAGCACGCCGGGCACACTACCGTCACCCTCTGACGGAATCACGCTGCGAGCGATTGACCAGGCCTCGTTGACCGCCGATCGTGCCCGGCCCTCGGGAACGACGAGACCCAAGACATCGTCTTCCTGTTGCCACCGCCATGACACGACCTCCTGTCCCGAGTGGTGAACAGCGCCAGATGTACGGCCACGCCAACATCGGCCTACTCCGCAAACGAATCCTTGCTCAATCATGACCAGCCGCCACCGAGCCAGATCACGGAACTCGTGCCAGAGCCAGTTTTTCAGCCGCCGTTGACAAGAATCGGCGAGCGTCATCCGCCGTTGCCCGCCGCATGCCGATATCGTGGCCCGGTGGGATACCTGGACGGCGACACGGTGCCGTGGACGCGTCCGCTTTTCCCCTACCCGGGCAGCGTGCCGATCCTCGGCGACGGATTCCTCGAGGACCCGGAGCGCTGCTATCAGAGTATCGCGGCCAAGGCTGCCATCCCACTGGCGGAGCTGAGCGAACCGGTCGTCCTGATCGTGGGGGAGTCGGGGATCGGCAAGACGCAAGCGTTACGCGCCGAGGCGCTGCGCCTGCAGAATGCTGGCCGATTGGCGGTGTTCGTTGATCTCACCGGCTTGGACGCGCATGAGGCCGGGGACGAGATCGCCTACAGTCTGCGCCATGCCGGCTCGGACGGTGACGTCTTCGTCGACGGGCTCGACCAGACGGTGGGCACGCTGCAGTCGGTCGCTCGTGCCATCCGCAACGCCCTGGAACGCCACGAAGGGCCTCTGCCGCGGCTTCGTTTCTCGACGGTCATTGGCTCGGCGTGGCCGGCGACGATCAAGCGGGCGTTGTCCGGGTTCGATCCGTCTTGCCTTGTGTACCAGTTCGGGCCGCTGACGGCCGCGCAGGCCCGGCAAGCAGCAGCGACAGAGATCTCCAACGCCGACGGGTTCCTGCGCGATGTTGAGACCCTCGGCATTGGTCCGCTGGCAGCACATCCCCTGTCTCTACGCCTGCTGCTGCAGGCCAGCCGCCGCGGCCCAATGCCCCGCACACGGGCCGAGGCATACGAGGGTGGGATCGCGGCGCTGGCGGACGGATCGCCCGACCGGACTGGCGGTGACCGTCCTCCGATCGCTCGGGTTCTTGAGGCAGCACGCCGACTGGCTGCCGCCACCGCGCTGTCCGGCACGAAAACCATCTGCCGGCGACGCCTCGTCGATCAGACCGGAAGGGCCATCGCGCTCGATGACATCAACGGCGGCGACGTCTCGCTGACCGACCTCTATGCCGTCTTCGACAGCAGTTTGATGCAGGGCAGCCCCGAGCAGCGGACCTGGTTCCACCGCAGCATCGAAGAGTTCCTGTGCGCCCAACGGCTGCGCTCTCTACCGAAAGACTCGGTACAGGCCCTGCTGGCCAGCCCGGCCATGCCGCACGTCATCGCACCTCAACTGGTGGGTGTTGCCGCCTGGCTCGCCTCCACGGACGACGGCTGGTTCGACTGGGCGCTGCAACGACGCTACGAACTCTTGTTCAACCCGGACCTGCAGCACCGTCCTGAAGATCAGCGTGGCGGCTGGCCGCCACGCTGGTTGAGCACCTCATGAACGACGAGGTGCCCTACAGCCCCGCCGAGGACCCTGAGATCACCACCTGGCCGTTCTCGCTGGACTACAGCGGCCTGCGCTACCCTGAACTCGGCGATGATCTTGCGCCGCTGCTGGCCGCCGGTCAGCCCGCTTGGCGGATCAGGGAGGCCCTGCTCGTCGTGATCGGTGCGGACTTGCGAGACCTCGACGCCAACCTGATGACGCTGATCGAAACTGTCGCCCACCAAGCCGGACCGGACGAATACAACATCGAGGTCCAAGCCGCCGTCTGGGCAGCGATTGCACTGCGCGGCAATGATGACGCCGCAATCGTCGGCCGCGGAACGGCGCTGCTACGCAACGCCGGCACGCACTGGACGCTCAGGGCTGAGCTTGCGCGGTGGCTGTGGCCCACCCACCTGACGGCTGCTGAGCTCGACGCTGCGATACCGCCTGGCGATCGCACGGCGGGTGGCGGTGCTTTCGCGCGGGCCCTGGTGGCCATCGTGCTCCGGGCCGGCACCATTGCCGCAGATCAGGACGCCGGCCTCCTGCAGTTTCTCGCCACCCTGCCATCGTCCACGCGCCGACACCTGCGCCGAATCGAGCAGACGCCACGCCTGGTCAGAAATGTGCTTCGTGGCGCCCTGTCTGACGACAGCGACTGGCGCCACGCCGTCACGATCACCGCCGCCATGGTGGACGAGCACAGCTTTCCGGAAGGGCTGGCCGCCGACGCGGAACATCTGCACAACGAGCGGCGGCGTCGGTTCGTGGCCGACGTCGTCGGTCAGATTCGGCCGAGCAGTATCCGGTTCTTGGTCGCGTCGGGGTTGACGGGACCACACGACGCCGTCTGGTGGGCACAACGCATGGCCATCGCCCAGGAGCGAGCCTCCGTCGAGGACGCCCGCCGAGCGGAGGCAGTACTCGCCACCATCGCGATAACCATTACGGACCCCACGCAGCTGCCGCCATCCGTGCGAACCTCTGCGGCGCAACTTGCCTCTGGCAGCAGCGCGGCCGCGATGTTCGACCACTGGTTCAGCGCTGAGGCCTACCGGAGACGCGCCGAGCAGCCACTACCCACCGCCACGGCTGAGCCGTCATCCACCGACCGGCTCCTCGAGCGTCTCGACGAGCTGCTCACTCACGACGACGACCGTGCGCTGGACGCCATCGGCGAGGAAGGTCCGGCCCACCTCCCCTGGCACCGACTCACCTTAGACCAGCAAAGGCAGCTTACCGATCGAGCACGGCAGCAACTGCTGTCGCCGAAAGCGGAAACGACCACCACCGCCGGCTGGCAACGGCTCAACGCCGCGCATGCCCTCCTGACCAAGTACGACGCGCACGCGCTCTCCGTGGTCCCCATTGAACGCTGGCTTGCGTGGCTACCGTTGCTGCTGGGCAAGCCCGACACCGTCGGACCCACCCGCACGGCCATCCACCAGAGCCTCAAAGGTAATCCCGCCGCAGCCGAAAAAATCCTCATCCCCGCGCTGGGCGAACCCACCGTCGTTTGGCAACTCCGCGACGTACAGACCTCCGCGATCAGCCAGGCCGCCCTCGACCTCGCCGAGAAGCACCCCCCAGCCCTTGACGGCCACCACCTGCATCAGCTGCTGACCATCGGCGCCGGCCACCATCCGGACCGGGCAGCCCGCATCGCCACAGCACTGCGGATGGCGTACCGGGGGATGGTGGGCAGCATCTTGCCGGGGTGGGTCAACGACTCCGGGGTGTACCGGCCGCGTCGCAGGTCACGCGACGCGGTTTGACCGGTAAGCCAGACCGAACCGAGGTAGCCCTCGGCGAGCAGGGCGGCCAGTTCAGACGCGCCAGAGCGCGACGGCTCGGAGTTGTGGGGTTCGGCATTGTGGAACGGCGGACGAGGCTCAGGCACGGGTGCTCTCCTCACCGGTGGCGGTGGTGCCGAACACGAGCAAGTCTCGGAACGCCGGGAGATGACGGCCGTCGAGCAGGCGCCGGTTCTCGTCGGCTTCGTTTGGTAGTTCCGGGGCAGTGCGCGGCTCGTGCTCGGGTAGCGGGACGAGGACCGCGGGGATGTGTTGGTGGTAGAAGAGCCCGACAGTGCGGGCTGCGGCGATGACCGTCGTGCGGTGGCTAAAATCGCCCGGCCGAGCCGGGCCGCTGGTGAGCCCGACGAGCAGGAACCCACCAGGACGCAGCAGGGGCCGCCAAGCGGTCATTGCCATGGCCGCACTGTCGTAAGTAAGGGGCTGTGCCTCTTCGGGCAGGCTCGCCAGGATCAGGTCGACACCTGCATCGGGCCGACGCTCCGCTCGGCGTGCCCCGTGTTGAGGGGCAGGCGGCAGGATCCGTAAGCGTGAGCCGGGGCGGCCGGTGATCAGCTGGGCCGGCACTCGGCGCAGGTAGGCGGTCGCGGCGATGGCGACGGGGTGCGCGTCGAGATCGAGCACCACATCGCCCACGTGGGTGTAGCGGCGGATGAGGTAGGCGAGGTGGCTAGGGGATAGCCCGTGCCAGTGCGGCACCCCGGTTCGAGGTACGCGGGGAGAGCGGCTGTGAGGAAGGAGCAGACCGGCTGATGCTGGTCACCGGGGGTGGTGGAGTGGGACTTCGGCATGGGCGTGTGGGCCACGTCCGCCGACGAGCGCTGACACTAGGGGATTACAGATCCGGGCCTCGGATTGGAAAGCGTGCCTCTGCCGAGCCGGGTACCTTGCTCGACGCCGCCGGGTAGAACAAGATCTTCAACGGGTGAACGCGCAGGTCCGAGCCGTCGAGAAACCGGCTGTCGGCGTACAGGCGCCAGTGCGTAGCGGTCGAACGGCTGGGCGGGCTTAGCCGGTGGACTTTGGCGCTACAGTCAGTGGACCGGTGTCGGGCCAGCGGTCAGGTTGTAGCGTCTGTCGCTGGTCAATGCGATAGCCCGGCGGCTCGTCTTGCTGCGGTGATTACCCTGGACAGCCACGTTTTCGGGGTTAGCGTTTCCTGGACGCTGAGTAGATAGGCGGCTGGGGCGGCCCAAGCCGCCTTCGCCTTTGCTCGCGTGGCCCGGCGCAGGCTTAGTGCACCGAGCGCAACGCCGCTGGCGAGGGCCAGCTGGGGCTGGGCGAGCATGCCGGTGGCCGCCAGCCCGGCGGGCAGCTCGAACTTATTGTTCATCGCGAGGGTGGCCGTCTCGATCCCGACGTCCGTGAGACCCCGGCGGAGTTCGTCCACGGGTGCCTTGGCGTAGCGGGAAACCGCGTCAGACAGGTACGCGGCGAGGATGGTTGGCGACTCGACATCCCGCAATTGATCGGCCAAATCAGATCCGACTGTGTCGATGTATTCGCGCCACCGATCGAACTGTCCGCCGAAGCGACGTCGAACCTCGATGATCTTTTCTATCGGGACGTGGTCGAGGTCGCTCGGCGTGACTGCGGTAACGCACAGCATGCCGAACGTCTCGGAGATGCCCGGCCGGTCGGTGCCCGCTGGGTTGGCGTCATCGGCTGGTGTGAAGGTGAGCGGACCGGAGACGATGGCGTGGGCGGCCAGTTGGTCAGTGGTAGTGGCGAGGTTGTTTCGCCGGGCTAGTTCCTCGATCAGTCGACACTTGTAGATCCAGGCCAGTTCCGGGTGCATGGCGTACCAGTCACCGCGAGCCGGTACTGCTAGGCCCGCATGTATCAGGTCCTCGGCTAGGTTGGGCAGCACCTCGCTGGAGTGCACGCCGGCCAGTGCTCCAGACTGGATCCGTTCGACAAGTCGCTGCGGATGCGCCCACTGCGCCGGTCCATAGTGTTCCAGGTCGGGGATGCAGCCAGGCTCGGTGCCGTGCAACGAGAGCGGTTGAGGTGCGGAGAACTCGCTCGGATCCGGAGCGGCAAGCTGCGAGGGTATCCGCCAGGCCTCATGTCGCTTGGCGGGAAGGGTGTCGACGAACCGGGAGAACGGTCCGACCACCGCCTGCGCCGCCGGAGTGGGCGAGTGATCGACTACGAATCCAAGCTCATCCTGCAGCGCTTGGACCAGGGCGGAGTTACGGGTCGGGTAATCCGGATGAACGACCCGCACCATACGCGGCCAGTACAACGCCGCCACCTTTAACCAACGGACGTCGCGGAAGTGAATGTACGGATAGTAGACGGCCAGCTGGGGCAGACGCGCTCCGGATCCCGACACGACACCTCCAAGAAGGGAACTACCGGAACAAGATTTACTACGTCTCCAGGGAGGAAGACAAGCAACTTGCTTACTTTGCACTCATCAGGTTTGCGACAGAGTGGTGAGCCCTGAACGACTCGCTCTCATGCCGCGGACGGCGTGCCGGGCACCGGTCACAGCAGCACCTGCGTCTGCGCAGTGGTCGGGCCGTTGGTGGCTCGCGGCCGGTGCGATGCTGATGTCCCTCGTCGCTGGATGGGTCGCCGTGGCCCTGTGGCGGCATCGGGCCAGAGCGCAGTCACCGAACGCGTAGCTTCGATCTTATGCTGATACCACGGCCGCTTATGGCCGTCGGGGGTCAGCGTGGGACATGGCCGTTTGCAGACTGGACCAACAAACGGAATCCCATCGGCACCCGCTGGTGACGACGTAGGCCGAGTATTTCGTAGTCGACCGAGAGGTCATCGAAGAAGAGCGCTGATCCGGGGGCCATCTCCACGTCCGGGATCGTGATCGTGACGAAGACTGGCAGCTCCGTGCCTGCGGCGATCCTGAACGAGCGGAACGGTGCTGCCGCAGCCGGGTCGAAGACGACGGCGGTGGCCTCGTCGGCCGGTGATGGCCGCGACTGCCGCATTACCCGCCGTACCTGCAGGGGCGGCCGGCAGTTGCGGTCCCGGCTATTGCCAGTCGGCGCTAACCAAATACTGGCACGGCCTTCCCACCTGGAGTGGGGGCTACGGGCCTATGAGGCTAGGCGAGGCGGGGGGGGCGACGCCTTCAAGTACGGCAGCCAGCCCAAGGGAATCAACATCATCTTGACCGATTGGCCGCATTCGAGGGTAACCGTGTTCGGCGAAGGCCTGCCCGATGACGGCTCGATCACCCGGGAAACGAATGCTGCGATCTACACGCCGGGCGGAGGCTACCTGAAGTACGGTGTGCGCGAGTGGGGCATCGATCTGGTCTGGTCAGCCACTCCGGTGTATGAGTGGCGGATCGAGCCCCACGAGTGTGGCCAGCGGATCTTCAATCTGACGAGGGGCGCCAACCTGGTCGGTCAGATGCAGTACGGCGTCGACTGGGGCTGGGGACACTTCGAGGAGTGGGAGGGCTGACCACCGCCGCCTGTGCTGTGCGGCTCCACGTGTACAGAGCACTAGCCGGATCGTCATCCGGCTAGTGCTCTGGCCGTACAGGGTTTGCCGGGGTGGTCAGGCGGCTGCGGTGAGTGGGCGTCCGCCCCAGCGGATGTCCTTCTCGCTGGGAACGACCACATCGCCGCCGAACGCACCAGTGTCCTCGGCGCCGCAGTCGCCCGATGGCTGGGCGTCACTGTCACCGGGCTTCACAATCTGGTCCACCGAGGCACACGGCAGCGCGTAAGGGGACCTCGGGGCCGGGCGTCCGCCTGATCGGAAGAGACGACCTGGGCGGATCAACCAGTGATCGCTCACCGAGCAAGGGTGCAGGGCTGATGGCGCGGCCCCGGAGACTCGTGCACCCGACGGGTCTCACGTCGCGGTCGGTGGTCGTGCCGTGACGAGATGGGCGAACAGCTCGGCGGCGGCGTCCAGGACGTCTCGGTCGCCGGTGATCAGCAGGTCCAGTAACAGGCCTCGTGTCGCAGCGAGACTCAGCCGGGCTCGCCGCCTGGCCTCCGGACCGTCCCAGCCGAAGTGGGTGAACAACTCCTCGACGGGGCGTGCCCAGGCGGCGATGACGGAGGTGCGGAATGAGTCGGTCCAGGACTTTTCGAACAGCGCGTGCGCGTAGATCTCGAAGAACAGCCGCTCCGCTGGCGCCAGGGCCGGGTCGGCCAGGCGCCGCCAGAAACGGCGGCTCACCTCGACCGGGTCGTCAAGCTCTGCGGCGAGGGCAGCGAGGGCGGCGCGCTGCTCGGCCTCGACCCGCCGGACGACCTCGGTGAGCAGGCCCTCCCGGCTGCCGAAGTGATAGAGCAGCATGCGATGGCTGGTGCCCGCGCCGGAGGCGATCTCGCGGAGGCTGAGCTGGCTGAACCCGCCTTCCTTCAGGAGGTTGACACAGCGGTCGAGCAGCGCTTCCCGGGCATCACCAACCACCGGTGCGGTGCACCCCTTCGTCCATCGTGTCGACGGGGGCGGCCTCGTCGGTCGGAGACGGCGACTCGACGGCCCCCGACTCTGCCGCCGCCTTCAGCGCGGCCGCCTCCATTCGGAGGTACCGTCGCGTCCGCGCCGCAGTCAGCAGCGCGACCAGCCAGGCGAGGGCCCCCCTTTGCTCGATGCCGATGCTGATCCGGGTCGTCCCGTCGGGCTGGGCCTCCACCCGGTGGTAGGCGTAGGTGTGCACCCCCGGCGCGTGCGTCTCCCAGGCGAACGACGCGCCCGGTTGCAGGTCGTAGACCCGCCACACCGTCGTGGGAAAGCCGGGTTGGCGGATGCGGAACCGGCTGCCCCGGTCCGGAGTGGGCCTGTCGAGCGGCACCACCTCCGACATGGATGCCGTCCATTCGGGCCAGCCCGTAACGTCCGCCACTGCCGCCCAGGCGGCCGTGGTACTCGCCGTGGTGATGATCGACTCTGCGTAATTCATGTACCAGATGGTACACGCGGCGTCGAGATTGGGAAGCCCTGAAGTCGCGCTATTTTACGTATCGCGAGACTGCCCGCAGACCCACGAATTGCCGCCGAACCTCGCCGCAAAGCCGAGGAATCACATGCCATGCGTTGATCCCTCGGAAGTCTGTACAAAGACCTGTGGTCTCCGCGCTCCACCCTGTTCCGTCCTGTTCCACCCCGGCCCATTCGGTGCTGCGGTTCGGCTGTTGCTTCCGGGAGCCGTGCTCCGGATTTTGGAAGGCGGCCCCATCCGCTCGTGCTGCCCGCGGCGGGCCGACTTCATCGCCGATCGATGGTGAACTTCGCTGCAAGCTGACAAGGAACTCTCGCCTTTGTCGGTAGGAGTCTGCCGCCTTATCGTTGCCAGTTGTGGACGTCATGCAGTTGCTGCCGAACCTCTACATGTTCCGTTTTTCCGTGGGTCACGCGTTCCTGTGGCGTGGTGCGGACGGGCTGACGCTGATCGACTCCGGTGTCCCGGGGTCGGCACCCGCCGTCGCCGCGGGAATCGAGAGCCTCGGCCTTCGACCGGCCGACGTGCGACGCCTGCTACTGACACACCATCACACCGACCACGCCGGGTCAGCCGCGGAGATCACGACCTGGGCGGACATGGCGGTGTACGCCCATCAAGCGGACACACCGGTGCTGCAGGGCCAGGAGCAGGGTCAGCCACCGCTGCTGACCGACTGGGAAAGGCCGATCTGGGACGAGGTCCACGGCGGGAAGCCCCCGCAGCCGGCTGCGCCGGTGGTCGTCGACCACCGGCTCGACGACGGTGACCTCGTCGACCTCGGCGGGGAGCCGGCCGTCGCCGTCGCGGTGCCGGGGCACACCGCGGGCAGCGTTTCCTTCTACCTGCCCCGGTCAAGGGTCCTCTTCACCGGCGACACGATCGCGCGACTGCCCGACGGGACGGTGATCCTCGGCGTGTTCAACGTCGATCCGGAGCGGGCGGCCGAGTCCATGAAGCGGCAGGCCGACCTCGATGTCGAGACAGCCTGCTTCGGGCACGGAGAACCGGTGACCCACGGGGCGTCCGCTGTGCTGCGCGCTGCGGTGACACAGCTCGGCGATCGCAGCTCGGGATGACTACGGCCAGGCCGTAGCGCATACACGCATCCGCGCTTCACAGGCGGACAAGCACGCCTGGCGAACCGCTCGCCGTCAACATCGTCCGTGACGACACGAGCGACCTCACCTATGTCGCGTGGACGAAGCGAAACTCCAGCAACGGACAGGCGGAAATCATCCTCCGCCGCTGCAACTTCCGGTTCTGCGTCAGCGGTGACCGCAAGACGCTCGTGCCCAGCGGCGAGGTCGTGGACGGAAACTTCGGACTCGCGTTCGGCGACGACCGCAAGGTCATCGCGACCTTCAAGGGGACGGGCAACGACCTGAAGGTCGCGCAGTGCGCGGACCAGGGCTGCACGTCGGCCAGCACCAGCACCGTGGTGAACGGCGGGAACCAGGGCAACCTCAACTCGGTCCTCATCGGGGCCGACGGACTGCCGATCATCAGCTATAGAACGGCGACAACAACCGCCTTCAGTTGGCCCACTGCGACAACCTGAGCTGCTCCGGCTTCCCGAGCACCGGTGAGCCCGCACCGACGCCGACCCCGACGCCGGGCGCCGGGTAAAAGTCCGTGGTGCTCTACAACTGCACGCCGTCGGAGTGGACCGTCAGCATCTGGACGCGCGACCTCACCACCGGTGGCGCGTGGCAGAGGAGGACGAGCCTCGACCCCCAGTGGACCTCCGGCGGGACCTGCGGCCCCAATGGCTACACGGGCACGCCCTACACGTTCACCATGGAGACCAACCACTACTACGACATCAAGGCGGTGACGATCGAAGCCGCCGGCTGCCCGGACATCCCCGACGGCAACTCCTCGTGCTCGGCACTGGACATGAGGTACGTGCTCGGCAACACCAGCGGCCCCGTAGGCCACCAGATCATCGGAGGCTGAGGTTCACCTCTGCCGGGCGCCGCGGTACCTGACGACTTGTCGGGTGCCGCGGCGCCTCTCGCCTTCTTCGAGACGACCACGTGTCGCGGGAGGAATCTTCGTGACCAGCAACGCGGCGCGGACCGCATCACGCTCGGACGTCAACTCGGCCCCGAAGGCTTCAGGGAGTCGACCTCGGGAAGGGCGTCGTTGTCGCCGAACCAGGCGTAGATCCGTTCCTTGCTCGCCCGGCCTGCTCCGCGATCCGGTTGATCCGCGCGCCGTCCACGCCGTGTCGGGCGAACTCGGCCATCGCCGCCCCGAGCTCCCGCTGTCGCGTCTCCAGCCCGCGTGCCGGTGTCGCTCGAGTGGTCATCGCGTGGGTAACCCAGGCGGCCGCGCCGCCCGGCTACCCGACGGCCAGAGCGTCGGCCACCCGCAGCGTCGCCGCCCGCAGCCGGTCAGGCCCGAGGTCCTCCAGGGTCGCCCGGACGTGCTCGGCCGCGAACATGGCGAGCAGGCAGTGTGCGTCGGCCGCCGGATCCGGGCGGCCCGCGAGGAGCAGGGTCACGTGCCGGTGCCAGAACCGGTACGCCCCGATCCGGTAGCGGGCGCCGGGTGCGGCGGTCTCCGAGACCCGGACCAGGTCGAGGTGGTCGAGAAGATAGTCCAGGTACGCGTCGACGAAGGCCGTCAGCCGGTCCCGCGCCGACGGCGACGGTCCCGCCGCCGGACCCGGTCCGAGTGGCGCGGGACCGAACAGGATGGCCTCCTGCAGGGCCCGTTCCTGGGTGTCGAGCAGGGCCGTGGCCAACCCGGACCTGTCCCCGAAGCGCCGGAACAGGGTGCCCTTGCCCACCCCGGCCGCGGTGGCCACGGCCTCCATCGAGACCGCCTCGACCCCGTGCTCGCGGAAGAGCGCCGCCGCGGCGTCCAGCGCGGCGGCCCGGTTGCGGGCCGCGTCCGCCCGCTCGCGCGGAGGTGTCCTCCGCAACTGGACGAGTTCGGCCGGGGGAGTGGCGTAAACGGACTGCGGTCCGATACTGTTCTCAGGCACAAACGGACTGTAGTCCACTTCTCTGGAGGTTGTCATGACTGCCCGCATCAGCCGCGACGAGTTGCGTACCGCCATCGACGCCGGAACCGTCACCGTCGTCGACGCGCTCGGTGGCGAGTACTACACCCGGCAGCACCTGCCCGGCGCCGTCCCACTGGTCGAGGCCGAGGTGGCCGAGCGGGCCGCCGAGCTGTTGCCGGACCGGGACGCCCCCATCGTCACCTACTGCTCCAACCCGTCCTGCCCGAACAGCGGCCGGGTCGCCGACCGGCTCACCGCGCTCGGCTACACCGACGTGCGCAAGTACGCCGAGGGGATCGAGGACTGGGTGGGCGCCGGCCTGCCCACCGAGTCCGGCGTACTGACCCGCTGAGCCCGGCGGGGGGGGGGCGCAAACCCCCCCCCCCCCCCGGGGGGGGGGCCCCCCCCCCGCCCCCCCCAACAAAGGGCCCCCCCCCCCCCCCCGGGCCCC
>NZ_JBNCLA010000008.1:186912-362564 GCF_049841835.1 Micromonospora sp. DT227
GGTTTTTATTTTTTTCCCCCCCCCCCCCCCCCCGCGCGCCCGCGGGGGGCGCCCCCCCCCCCCCCCCCCCCCCCCGCCGGTCGGCCGTCGCCGCCCCGGACGCCGATAGGAACGCCCGGCACCCCGGTGCCCGCCGGCCTCGTTCTACTCAGGACGCTCTGCCGCCCGGTGGCCGTGGGCGGGTCGACGACTTCGACGCCGCTGTCCGGAAGGAGACCATCGCGCTGGCGGAACACGGGCGGCCCGAAGCCCTCGACGAGCTGCAGCGCCAATGGCGTGCCAACGGCAGACTCCCAGCCGAACCGGCTGCCGTTCCTTTCTCGCTCGGGGGTCGCAATGGTGACAGGACGTGTTCGGCTGTTCACCTACGCTCTGGTCAATGCCCGCGGTGGAGGTCACAGCGGGGCCGGCAGGAGGAGTGTGGGCAGTGCAGGCAGAGCGTACGGCTGGGCAGTTGCGCTACGACCAGACGGTGACGATCAAGGCGCTGCCGCGGCCGAAGGTGGAGCCGATCCAGCCGACCGACAGCGAGAACCGGGTCTGCGGCGATGACCTGGTCTCGGCGATGGACCGGCAGGTGTACAAGACGCCACTGTTCATGATCGAGACCTGGGCGCGGGGGCAGCAGGAGGCTTTCGGTCAGCAAGGCCCGGCGATCGCGATCGAGAAGTCGTACCGAAAGTGGGAAGGCACCGCGCACCTGGAGATCGAGTCGCCGGCGCTGCTGTCGAACGAGGGCCTGAAGCTGCACTTCAGCGTGACGGGCAACCCGCGGTACATGGCTCAGCCTCACGACCTGGTCCCGATCTACCTGGAGACGCCGACCGCGGACACGAAGAAGCCGGGCGAGCGGCAGTTGTTGGTGGTGGTGATCGAGCCGACGTGGGACTACAACCACTGGGAGATCCGGGTCGAGTACACGCTGCAGCAGTTGGCCACGATTCTCAAGATCAATCCGGGTGGCCCGGTGACCGCTCACACGATCATTCAGCGGTACCGTGAGCTGGGCCTGCGTGCGCAGTGGCTCGGCGTGGCCGACCAGCAGAAGGTCCAGGTCAACGGGGTACGCCACGAGAGCGGCGGGCTGGATCAGAAGGGGGGCTCCGGCAAGCTGCGGCTGGTCCCGTACACCCTGCTGGAGCTGGCCGGCACCGAGAACCGGCGCAACACGTCCTGGAACATGAGCGAGAAGCTCAACACCAGCCGTCCGGTGTTCAACACCTTCCAGGAGATCCTGCAGGGCGGCAAGGAGATGATGACCACCCTGGAGTGCGAGGCGGAGTACAGGCTCGCCCGCGAGGGCGACCTCGACCAGGTCATCGTGGCCATGAACAAGCTGCACGACGACGGCGAGATGCAGAAGCGGCTGGGCATCCTCAAAATGACCGGTGAGCAGAAGGTGTACGAGGACACCTACTTCGACCTGCCCACCCCATACGATCTGCTGGCCAACCGGATCGTGCTGCGCCGACGGCACCGCAGCAGTGACGCCGGGGGCACGTACCTGTTCGCGCTCAAGGGCAAGACGCACCAGGACGGCGAGGGCCGACGGCTGCGCCTGGCGGCGCAGTGCCAGTTGAAGACCACCGCACTGACGACCACGACCGGTCAGGCGCTGCTGCGGCGGCTCCTCACGGACGACTCGGCCGACAACGCGGTGGGCCGTACGATGCTGCACGCGCTGGACCACGTCAAGCCCGTGATCAACCGCCTGAAGCAGGAGGACGTCGTCCCGGCGTTGACGGTCGTGTCGAACCGGGACACGTTCACGATGACGCTGGCCAACGGCACGCAGATCGACTTCAGCGCGGACAAGGCCACCGGCCAGCTCGGCGACGGGCGTTCGGCGACCGTGTACAGCTTCGAGTTCGGGGTGGGCCACCCGGCCCTGACCCAGGCCGCGACGACCGGAGGCCCGACCACCGGAGGGGACGGCGAGACGACCAAGAAGGTCTCGGTCAAAGACAAGATCGGCCAGTTCGAGGGCGCCGCGCCGCAGATCGTACGGCCGTACCACGTGCCCGCCGACCTGGTGAACCCGGCGGTGTTCACGCAGCCCGACTACCAGCAGTTCGTCAACCTGCTGCACGCCGTCGTCACCGACGTGTTCCAGCTCGACATCAGGCGTCTCGAACTGGGCGGCAACAAGGCCCACGACCTTGCGAAACTTCTCGGTCTCATCTGACTCCTGGATCGACACCTCCGTGGACGTGTGACCGGGCGTGCTACCTACAGCCCACCACGAGGCCGCCACGCAGGGTTGACGCTGCCGCGCCTGAGCGGCTGGTGTCGACCTCGTGGCGGCGAGGCGGGTCGGGGTCCTCTCCGGCACTGGACATGTGGGAATCCTGGTTGTGGTGATGGCATGCAGTTCCGGGTGCTGGGTCCGCTGGAATCCTTCGGGACGGGCGACCGCCGGTCCGCGCGTCGCTTCCGGAGTCGCGCGACAGGGCGTCCCGGCCGCGGGCGGAACCGGCGTGCGGACGTTCTACCGAGGTGCCTCGGCGGCGGCCTGGACGAAGGCGCGTACCAGCGGGGTGCTCCCGCTGGTACGCCACACCGGCGCGAAGCGCATCACCGGTGCGTCGGTGATGGGCAGGAAGACGATGTCGTCCCGCTGCCGGGTGGACGCCACATCCGATCCGATCGGTGACACGATGCTGCCGCCGGCGATCGCCCGGAAGGCTTCCTCCAGCGTGAGGATGCCCAGTCCGCGCCGGACGGGTCGGCCGGTAGGTGTGGTGGACGGGGTGTGCGCCTCCCAGATGTAGTCCGGGATGGGTCCTTCGGGGTAGACGACCGGATGGTCGCCGAGATCCTCCAGTTCGGCCCGGCCCCGTTCGGCCAACGGGTGGCCGGCGGCGACCGCCAGGACCAGTTCCTCGCGGTGTACGACCGGCCCGACCGTGAGGTCGGGCTCGCGGACGGGTAGCCAGAGGATCCCGATGTCGACCGCGCCGGACCGCAGTGGTCCCAGCGGGTCGATCGGCAGGATTTCGCGTAGGCGCAGCTCACTCTGCGGGTGCCGCTGTCGGAACAGGTCGAGGATCGCCTCGATCGACTGGTAGTGGGTGGCCATCGTGCCGACCGTCAGCGTGCCGGTCTGGCCGCGGGCGGTTGCGGTGGCCTCCTCGATACCCGCGAGGATCTCGCCGTAGCCGGCGCGGAGGCGGTCGCGTAGCCGCTCCCCGAGCGGCGTGAGTCGGACGGCGCGGCTCGTGCGCTCGAACAGTCCGCCACCGATCCGGCGTTCCTGCTGTTTGATCGATTGGCTGACCCGTGACTGGGACACGTGCAGGCGCTCAGCCGTGCGACCGAAGTGAAGCTCTTCGGTCAGCGTCAGGAAGATCTCGATGTCACGCAGTTCCACCAGCCGGCCCCACCTTCGATCATCGCGGCCCCGGTTCGGCAGTGTAGGTGCACGACCGTCTCCGGTTGCGCGAGCGTGACCTGCGGCACGGGCCGTCGCGGCACCCGCTTCCGATCGATTACCGGTGGCTAATGCGGCGGTGCGATCTTCGGCGTTGTTCGGCGGGGGCGGCCGGACGATGGTGGACGCATGAGCGAACGCCTGATCGACGTCGTGGCGGAGCCGGGCCGTCCCGGGATCTCCCGCTGGCGTGCGGTGACGCCCTCCGGCGTGGTGGCCGGGGTCGTCGACCTGCGTCCGGTCCTGCCGTTCGACGACGAGTCGCCGGTGGCGGTGCGGGCGGGCGGCCTCGGGCTGGACCTGCACGTGGAGCCGCGATGGCGCCGACGAGGCATCGGTTCGACGCTGCTGACCGCGGTCGTGGAGAATGCGGTGGGACTTCGGCTGGTCGGGGACGTCGCCGCGGGTTCGGCCGGGGAGTCGTTCTGTCTGCGTCATGGCTTCCGGCGCGTCGGATCCTGGGGCCGTGACCTGCTCCCGTGCTGCGATGTCCACCGCGCCTGGCTGGGAGAGCTGGTCGACGTCGAGCATCCCAGGTACCGGCTGCGCCACTGGACCGGCGACCTGCGCGGCGCGGCCGGGGTCGAGCACCTGCTGCGACGCCCGAGCCACCCCGGTGAGGCGGTGGTAAGCGCCGCGGAGACGGACGGCGGCGTGGTCGCGTACGCGCTGGCGACGACGGGCTCGCCGCTGCGGCGCCGTGCCCGCCAGTACGGGCCGGTCGTGCTGGTCGGGCATCGCGGGCGGCGGCTGGGCGTCTGGGTCAACGCCGCGCTGATCCAGCGACTGTGTGACATCCACCCGCATGTCGAGGAGATTGAGACCCGAACCGCCGACGGTGACCTCGGCACGCTCGCCCTGCGTCGGCACCTGGGCTTCCACCCGGTCGGGCGCAGCGTCCGCTACGAACTCGCCCTGCCGTAACCGCCTTATCCGACCCGTACCCGACGGTACGGACGGCTGCGGCGTGCCACCGAAGAGAGGTTTGTCATGAAAGGTCCGGTCGACCAGCGAAAGTACGTCGGCTCCGCCGGAGACCGGGGTCCTCCGGATGATCACCACCGCCGTCCGGTTCCACTCACCTCAATGTTCAAGGAGTTCCCTGCTGTGTTTGCCAAACCTCCTGCTGCCGTCGCGGTGCGCGACGGTGCTGCGGCCCCCTCAGAGGTGATCCCGTGACACTCCCGGCGATATCGGTCTCGGGCCTGCGCAAGGCGTACAAGGACAAGGTCGTCCTCGACGGCGTCGACTTCGAGGTCCGGGCGGGAACGGTGTTCTCCCTGCTCGGACCCAACGGCGCGGGTAAGACGACGACGGTGAACGTGCTGACCACCCTGGCCGGCGCCGACGCCGGCACGGTTCGGGTGGCCGGCCACGACCTGGCCACCGACGCCAAGGGGGTCCGCGCGGCCATCGGCGTCACCGGCCAGTTCGCGGCCGTCGACGACCTGCTGACGGGCCGGGAGAACCTCCGGCTGATGGTGGACCTCAACCGGAGCGCCGTCGGTGACGGCGAGCGGATCGTCACGGACCTGCTGGACCGTTTCGAGCTGACCGCGGCGGCGGACAAGCTGGCCTCCACCTATTCGGGGGGCATGCGCCGCAAGCTCGATCTGGCGATGACGCTGGTCGGCAACCCGAAGATCATTTTCCTCGACGAGCCGACGACCGGGCTGGACCCGCGCAGCCGTCGCACCATGTGGTCGATCGTGCGTGACCTGGTCGCCGCCGGCGTGACCGTCTTCCTCACCACGCAGTACCTGGAGGAGGCCGACCAGTTGGCCGACCACGTGGCGGTGCTCGACCGGGGCCGCCTGGTCGCTCAGGGCACCCCGGAGGAGCTCAAACGCCTCATCCCCGGCACCTACGTACGACTGCGGTTCGCCACCGTAGCCGAACTCGACGCCGCCACGTGGCTCTTTCCCGGGGCGACCCGCGACGACGACGCGCTGGCCCTGCGGGTACCCGCCGACGGCGGCACGAAATCGCTGCGGGCACTTCTGGACCGGCTCGACGAGCACTCCCTCAGCGCCGAGGAGTGCTCGGTGCACACCCCGGACCTCGACGAGGTCTTCCTCGCCCTCACGGGCCACACCACGGAGGTGGACGCGAGGTGAGTGCCACGTCGCATTCGCTGGTCATGCTGCGTCGCAACGTCAAACACCTGATCCGCAACCCGACGTCGGTGTTCAACGCCGTCCTGATGCCGATCATCATCATGCTGATGTTCGTCTACATGTTCGGCGGCGCCTTCGACGTCGGCGTCGACTACATCGACTACGCGACGCCTGGCCTGATCCTGCTGGCGGTCTGCTACGGGCTGGGCGGTACCGCGACGGCGGTGAACTCCGACATGACCAAGGGCATCATCAACCGGTTCAAGGCTATGGACGTGTCCCGCGGTGCGGTGCTGACCGGCCACGTCGTCGCCAGCGTGCTGACCAACATGATCGCCATCGCGGCGCTCGTCGCGGTGGCCCTTCTGCTGGGCTTCGACCCGACGGCGAACGTGACCGACTGGCTCGCGGTGGGTGGCGTCGCGCTGCTGCTGGCGATCGCGGCCGGCTGGTTCACCGTCGCGCTGGGCCTGTTCGCGAAGTCGCCGGAGACGGCGGGTATGGCCGCCGTCCCACTGGTCATGCTGCCGTTCTTCAGCAGCGCCATCGTGCCGGCCGACAAGATGGGCCCGGGCCTGCGGCAGTTCGCCGAGTACCAACCCTTCACACCGATCATCGAAACCATCCGCGGACTGCTCGACAGCTCGCCCGACATCACCGACGCGGCGATCGCCGTCTCCTGGTGCGTGGCGATCGCGATCGTCGGCTACCTGTGGGCGCGCTCCAGCTTCATGAAGCGCGCATAGGAACGACAGCCCCGCCGGGGGCGGCCCGCGACCAGCGGGCCGCCCCCGGCGTCGCCGCTACCGGTTGCCGTTGACGACCGGAGGGACCAGGCCGACGTACGTCAGCGCGGCCCGGCCGCCGACCACCGCGACGTCCAGCGTGCAGGCGTCGAGCCACTCCTGGCGGACCCGGTACTGCAGGCAGGTGGCCTCCGCCCGCTTGCGGAGGTCCTCGTTGAGGTCGCGGGCGAAGAACGGCGCGGACGGGTTGCCCGAAGCGACCGCGCCGCAGGATGCCAGCAGGGTCCGGGTCGGAGTGACCCGCCAACTGGCGCCGAAGCGCTGGTAGAGGTCGTCGAAGGTGAGCGGGACGGCGAACTGGGTGCCGTCCTTGGCGGCGAGGCGCTTCGGGTCGCCGTCAGGGTTGCCGAGCAGGCCGACCACCGGGGTCGGATAGGTACCGAGGCCGACGGACACGTCGATGTAGCCGCTGTTGACCGTCACCCGGATGCTGTTGCCGCCGGCGTCCGTCACCACGTAGACGTTGCCGATCCGGTGGATGTCCACGCCGGATGGCAGATGCAGGGCGCCGTCGGACGGAAGGTCCCTGGTCCGGCCGTCCACCACGAGGCTCTTGCCGTCGCACAGGGCCACCTTGGTGCTGCCCATCCGCGCGGCGACCGAGCGGTCGACCGAGGCGTTGGGCCAGGTCGGTGCGCCGGACGCCTTGCGGGTCTGCACCTCGAAGCCGCTGCCGGCCTGCGCCTCGACGAAGTCGCCGGAGGCCTGGAAGTCGTACAGCAGGCCGGCGAACGTGTGCTGGTGGGTGTCGCCGATGACGGAGGCCGCCGCGCAGTTGGTCGCCGCGCCGCCGGCGGTGTTCTCCACGAAGACGACCGCCGGGCCGGGCGCGGTGGCGGCCGGCGCGGGTGAGCCGAAGTTGAGGTTGTTGGTCTCGCCGGTGAAGCCCTGGGCCGCGCAGATGGGCGCCGCCGTGCCCCCGTAGGTGATTCTCGTGCGGACGTTGAGCGACGCGCCAGCGTTGAAGGTGGCCGCGCCTCCGCCGTCGCTGTTGCCGCCGTAGCCGAACACGTTGAACTCCGACGTGGTCCAGCCGGCCGCCGCGTTGACCGAGTTGGAGCCCGCCGCGGTGTATGCGGTCGAGCCGACGAACAGGGTGGCGCTGTCACTGGTCGCGCTGACCGTGCCGGTCAGCCGCAGCGCGCCCAGGTTGGTGATCGGCTGATTGGGTACGGCGGTCGCGCCAGGGCTGTTGCGGTAGCAGTAGATGTCCGGGTCGCCGGTGAACGAGAACTGGGTCCAGCCGCCGGCCGGGCAGGCCGCGTTGTACTGCAGCAGCCAGTACTGGATGAACACCTGGCCGCTGGAGCCGTTGTTGGCGTAGACGAACTGCTCCCAGCCCCGGCACCCGAGGTTGGGTGATCCGGCACAGGCCGTGCTGGTGAAGAAGTCGGTGTTGATCTGGAGGGTGTAGGCGTCGGCGACGGGCGGCCCGGCGTTGGCGATGGGCGAGCTCTCGCTCGTCACGTTCACGATGTTCTCGAACGTGCCGGACGACTCGGAGATGAATCCACTCGGCGCCTGGGCGGAGATGTCGTTGCCGTTGCCCACCACCAGCGGGCGGATGCTGCGCCTGGGGGTCATGGGGATCGCCGGCGCGGCGACGCAGTCGGACTTCTGCCAGGCCAGTCGGGGGTAGCCGGCGGTGAAGCAGCCCTTCGCCGACGGGTGCGGGACGTTCGTGATCTCCGCCTGCCACGCCCTGAGGTTCGTGGCGGAGGGCGCCGCGTACGCAGTGGCGGCGGAACCGCCCACCGCGACCAGCAACGCCAGCGTCGATACGCAGGTCAACCTGCGGGTCGCCCCGCGTGTTCGCGCGAAAAGCCCCATCGCCGATCCCTTCGCCAGCCGGCAGTGACATCACCGGACGCGAATAGGCAACCATTGATGGGCGCCTGGATACGCGTAATGACGATGTTGTGACAGGCGGGAAGTGTGCACTCTGGTGATCGCGCCGGACGCGGTCGCCTGACTGCCGGTCACCGGTACACGCGCACGTGGTCGACGAGCATCCGCGCCGGGAACGGCGTCGACGCGTCCGGCGGGCCGGGCCAGTCGCCGCGGGGGCGAGCGTCACCGCCGGGAAGCGCGCCGGCACGCGGGGCAGGACGAGTCGGCCCTCCGTCCGGGCCAGCGCATCGAGCGACGGCCGATGTCCAGCACTGCGTCTAACGTGCGGACCAGGCCGTCCGGATCCGCCTCGTCCACCCGGTAGCCGGCCCGTTCCAGGGCTGCGCCTGGTCGCCGGGCGCGGCGTCCTCCTCGTGGAGCATCGACGCGCGGTGACCGTGAACTCACCGCGACCGATGTGTCCACGGCCTCACGGCGCGGCGGTCACCGGCGGTGGCTCCTGGCCGCGGACGGCAAGGACCTGACCGCCGTACTCCTCCTTGGTCGCCTCGAACGCGTCGCGGAAGGCACGGAACCGCCGCGTCAACTCGGGGGCGGGAAGCGGCCCGTCCGACTCGCTGTGGAACACGCGCAGCGTCTTCTGCAGCCGGACCGCCTCCTGGTGCCCGAGCAGCGACTGCTCCCAGTCCCGCAGAAGCTGCTGCCCGAGCTGCCCGGCGGCGGCCACGAACCCGAGCACCGCCGGCACCCAGGTCGGTGCCGCGACCGCGAGCGCCAACGGGACCGCCAGCGCTGACAGCCCGGACGTGAACGCCAGGCACCGGTGCCGGATCGCCCGGACACGGGCCGTGCGCACGACCCACGCGATGTGACCCTGCGCCCAGTCCAGGTAGTCGCGTTCGGCGCGGCTCAGCTCTACCGGCGGCTCGTAGCGCCGGAACGCGCGCGGATCGGGGCGGCTTTCCTCGGTCAGCAGGGTGCGGACCACGGTCAGGACCGCCGCCAGGGTCAGCAGCGGCACGGCCCGCCTCGGTCGCGGCATGCGTACCTCCAGACATTCCACCCTGCAAGGTAGGACACGCGCGCCATCGACCCACCTCCCACCAGGACGAGTTCCTCTACCTGTGGTGCGCCGCGTCGGCTGGCGCGGCCACCGAGCTGGTCGCGGCGAACGCGCGCTTCGTGTTTAGCGGCGGCGGGGTGTCGAGGGGAACCGGTGCTTCCGGCGACAGTGGTCAGGAGGTTCCAACGGCTGACGAGCCCAGGCGGGCGAGCAGGAGCGCGGCGTCGTCGTACCCGTCGTGGCGCTGCACGCGACGCAGGAGGTGGTCGGCGAGGGCACCGGGGACGGTGGCTGTCGCGTCGGTGAGCGTAGCGAGGCCGACGTCGATGTCCCGGGTGCGGTCCTCCATCAGGCCGTCGGTCTGGAGGGCCAGCACGCTGCCGGTCTCGATGGGCAGGACGGTCTGTTGCTGCGCGATGCCCGCGCCGAGGCGCGCGCCTACGGGCCCGTCGAGAATGTGGGCCGTGGCCCAGGGGCCGCATGTGGCCGCCAGGTAGCAGGCGAGACCACGCCGGGTGGGCAGGTGGATGCCCACGAGGTCGGCCAGATCCGGGACGACCGCCGCCGGCCCGGTTCCGCTGGGGCCGGGCGGGTTACGGGGCCATGAGCCAGCCCTCGGTGGGATGGCCCGCGCGGCGGGGCACCTGGTCCGCCCACCAACGGGTGGACGCGCGCACCACCTGGGCGGGGTCCGCCACCGGGAAGGTGGGCTCGAACGGTCGGCGCATCGCGGTGTACGCCTCGAACTGTTCGAGCAGGTCGGTGGCGCGCATCTGCATGGGGGAGAGGTGCTCGCGTACCAGCGGGAGATGCAGGCGTTTCCAGCGGTCCGGCGCGACGATCGGGGGGAAAGGCACCGGGTCGCGTCCGCGCCGGCGCCGCCACTCGTTGATCTCGTCGAGGAAGGCCGACAGGAACGCGCCCATGGTCAGGCAGTCCCTCCCGGCGGCGATCACCTCGGTCCGCCCGCCGCCGGGCCGGAGGCAGCACGTCCCGAGCGCCGCGGCCACCTCGTCGACCGGAGCCACCTCGACATATCCGTCGCCGGTGCCGACGACGGCCGGTGCCAGGCCCGACACGAGGGCCTGGAAGAGCGTGTACGGGCCGGTGAACGCCGAGATCATCCCGGTGGACCGTCGACCCAGGATCAGCGGTGGTCGGACGATCACGCAGTCTCCGACGGTCGAGTCGGTGACGATCCGCTCCCCGACGGCCTTGGACCACTCGTAGCCGTTGCGGAAGCCGTCGTACTCGGGTCGCCCCGGCGCGTCGGTGGGTCCGGGTCCGTCGGCGTAGGCGGTCGACACGTGCACGAACCGGGTCCGGCCGGTGGCCAGGGCCAGGGCCGCGCGCAGGGTGTCGATGTTCGCGCGGGTGGCCTCGGCGCGGTCCATGGTCCAGCGGGTGGACGCCGCGGTGTGCACGATGACGTCCCACGGGCCGCGTAGTCGCGCGGGTGGGTCCTCCGCACCCATCACCCAGCCGACGGTCGGCGGTCCGCCGTCGGGTTCCGGGCGGCGGCGCACCGTGCGCACCACGTCGAACCGCGGGTCCCGGGCAAGTAGCCGGGCCGTCTCACTGCCGACGATGCCCGCCGCTCCCGTCACCAGGATGCGCATCGATGTTCCTATCGCTCGGGGGAGAGGACGAGGGAGCTGTTGTGCCCGCCGAAGCCGTAGGAGTGGCTGAGCACCGGCGTCGGGTCGATCCGGCGGGTCGTTCCGGCGACGACGTCGATGTCGACATCGGGCTGTCGCAGGTTGCCCACCGGAAAGACCGTGCCCAGCCGGGCACACTCGAAGGCGACGATCGCCTCCATCGCCCCGGCCGCGCCGAAGAGGTGCCCGGTGACGCCCTTGCAGGTGGTGACCGGCGGGCAGGCGTCACCGAAGACTGTGCGGTAGGAGCGGGCCTCCGCGGCGTCGCCGGCCCGGGTGCCCGTGCCGTGTCCGTTGATGTGCCCGATCTCGGCGGGGTTCAGCTTCGCGTCGAGCAGGGCCGACTCGATCGCCTGGGCACCGCCCGCGCCGCTCGCGTCGGGAGCCAGCGGATGGTGGGCGTCGGAGGTGGTGCCGTACCCCAGGATCCGGCCGAGGACGGTGGCGCCCCGCGCCCGGGCACGGGTCTCCTCCTCCAGGACGAGGAACGCGGCCCCCTCGGCGAGGACGAGGCCGCTGCGGTCGGCGTCGAAGGGCCGGCAGGCCCGGCCGGGGTCGTCGGAGGCGGTGGCCATGACACCCAGTCGCGCCATCCCGGTCATGATGTGGGGGGTGACCGGCGCGTCCGTTCCGCCGGCCACAGCCACGTCGAGCTCGCCGTACTGGACCTTGCGGAACGCCTCGCCGATGGCGGTCGTGCCGCTGGCGCAGGCGGCGGCGTACGTCGTGGCGGAGCCGTGCGCGCCCAGCGTGAGGGCAAGGGCGGCGGCCGGGGAGTTGGGCATGGCCAGTGGCACCAGGAGGGCGGTGGTGCCGGTCGGGTCGCCCGCGGCCTCCCGCACGGCGAACTCCATCGGCGGCGCGCCCCCGCTGCCCACTCCCACGGCGACGCCGGCGCCGCGCAGGAGCGGGTCACCGCTGAGGCCGCTGTGGCTGACGGCGGCCAGCGCCGCGGTCACCGCCATTTCGGCGGAACGGCTGTAGTACTTGCGCCGCCGGTCGGTCAGCCCCGGCGCCGCGGCGAAGTCCGCCACGGTGGCGGCGAAGGGCACGGCGACGTTGTCGGCGACCAACTCGGGCACGACCGCGGCGACACCCCGGGCCCGGTCGAGTGCGGACAGGACGTCGCCCACCGTGTTTCCGATCGGCGTGACCAGACCGAAGCCGGTCACCACCACCGACCGGGTCACGATCGACCTTCCCGCAGGTGTTCCGTCAGCACCCGGACGAAGTCGTCGACGGAGACGATGTCGCGCAGGGTCTGCACCGGCAGCCGCCGCCCGAGCGACCGTTCGAGCCGGACACCCATCTCGGTCAGTTCCAGGCTGTCGACCTTGTAGGTCCGCACGAACGGCTCGTCGCCGGCGAGTTCGGTCGGGTCGATGCCGAGTACGGCGGCCACCTCGTGACGGACGATGCTGTCGATGGACGGTGACATGATGCGCGGCCTCCTATGTCTCGACGTCCCGCACCGCGCGGTCGAGCGCGGCGGAGATGAGGTGGTGGGCGGTGTCGATGTCGTCGAGGCCGGCGACCAGCGGCGGCATGAGTCGCAGGCACTCCGGTCGGCCCAGGCACGGCGAGACCAACAGCCCTTCCTGGGCGAGGTTCACCAGCACCTCGCCACCCAGGTGCGGGGTGGCGAACTCGATCGCCCACAGCAGCCCCCGCCCGCGCACCTGGCGGACCGCGTCCGGATGTCGGCCGCGTAGGGCGGTCAGGTGCCCGGCCAGCCGCTCGGCCAGGTCGACGGCGTGGCCGGCCAGCCGCTCGACCTCGTCCAGGGCGGCCACCAGGGCGGCGCATCCCAGGGGGTAGGCGCTGAACGTGGCCGTGTGCTTGTACGGGTCGGCCAGCAGCGGCCGGTAGAGGGCGTCGGTGCAGACGACAGCGGAGACCGGTACCACCCCGCCGCCGAGTCCCTTGCCGAACAGCACCGCGTCGACGGGCAGCTCGTCCGCGACGGCGACTGACGGCGCGAGGCAGCGGCGCAGCCCGCACTGGATCTCGTCGGAGATGGCGAAGGCGCCGGCGTCGTGCGCGGCGCCGCACCACTCGGCCAGCACGTCGCGATGCAGGGGGACGACGCCGCCCTCGCCCTGGACCGGCTCGAAGATCACCGCCGCGACGTCCCCGGCGCGTAGCCTGACCCGCAACGCGGCGGTGTCGGCCACGTCGAGGTGCTCGACGTGGCCCAGCAGCGCGTGCAGCCCCGCCCGGAACAGCGGCGTCGAGGTGGCCGACAGGGCGCCCAGCGTCTTGCCGTGGTAGCCGCCGCGGACCGCCAGCACGGTGGGGCGCCCGGTGGCCAGGCGGGCGAGTTTGAGTGCGGCCTCGACCGCGTCGCTGCCGTTGGCGCCGAGGTAGACCCGGGTGAGGCCGGCGCCGAGATAGGTGCCCAACCGGGTGGCGGCCGTGGCCGTGGCCGGGTTGGCCAGGGTCCGGGTGCTGACCGGCTGCTGGCCGAGTTGGCGGGTCACGGCCGCCAGCACCGCCGGGTTGCGGTGCCCCAGCAGGGCCACGCCGTACGAGCCGAAGTCCAACAGGGATCGGCCGTCGGAGGTCCGGACGCGGCATCCCGCCGCGGACTCCTCGACCGCCCCCTGACCGATCACCTTGCCGGTGAGCGCGGCGGCCGGGGTGAGGTGCCGGCGGACGGCGCCGAAGGTGTCCGCCGCCACCGGGTCACGGCGCATCGCGCACCTGCCCGGCCGCGCGCACCGGGGTGTCCGAGAGGTCCAGGCCCCCGTCGATGCCCAGGTGTCGTCGTCCCAGGTACTGCCGGACGGCCGCCCGGGTCGGCGGGTGGTACCGGCTGGCCTGGGCGTCGCGCCACAGTCGGGACAGCCGAGCACGCCGGCCGTACGACTGCCCGCCGCACACCTCGCCGAACGTGGCGACCGCCTCGGTGACGACGTCCACGGCCTCGCTCTTGAGCGCGAGCGCGAAGGGCAGCAACGCGGTGGCGTCGCGGCCGGCGTCCATCTGGGTGGCCAGGGCGAGGCACGACGCCTCCAGGGTCAGCAGCCGGCTGAGCGCGCCGCCGGCAACTCCCTGGTAGGTGGGAAGTTGCGCGCGGGACCCGCCGGTGTGCACGACCCGGCCGCGGTGCAGCATCTCACCGGCGGTATCGGCCGCCGCCTTCGCCACCCCGAGGTAGACGGCGGTGGCGGTGAGGCAGAACCAGACGAGCCCGGCGTCGATCGTGACGTCCTCGACGCCCGCCCGTCCTTCGGTGAAGACCAGGTCCTTGGGCAGGTGTACGTCGTCGAAGACGACGGTGTGTGACCCCGACGCCCGCATGCCCATCGCGTCCCAGGTGCGGTCGACGGTGATGCCGGGGGCGTGCCCGGGGAGCAGGCCGATGACGAGGTCGCCGTCGGCGCTCTGCGCCTGGGTGCAGTACAGGTCGGCGACGCCCGCGAGTGAGCAGGGTGTCTTGCGCCCCTTCACCGTCCAGCCGTCGGCGTGTCGAACCGCCGTCATGCCGGCCCGCGACACGCTGCCGGCCAGCCCGGGTTCGGCGAACGCCGAGGCCACCAGTCTGCCCTGGGACGCGATCGCCTCCAGCAGGAACCAGGAGGTGTCGGTGTTCCGCCGCCACTCCTCGACCATGATCCCGACGGAGAACACGTGCATGTTCACCGCGATGGCCAGACCGGGGTCGGCGCTGCCGAGAAGGCGCTGGGTGGCGCAGCACTCGACCAGCCCGGCCCCACGGCCCTCCATCTCCACCGGCACGGCCAGCCCGGGCCACCCGCATTCCCGGAGCGCGGCGAGGCTGTCGAGATTCAGCTCCCCGTCGTCGTCGGCCCGCGCGGCGCGACTCGCGATGTCGTCGAGCGTGCCGGCCGGCAGGAGCGCACTCACGTCCGGCCACAGGTAGTCGTAGTTCATTAGGGTATCGCTCACCCGGAACCCCTCCGATGATCACGCCTGCTCCATCGGAATATAGGGCAGCGGGCCATCGGCATTGCTGAATGTTTTTCAGCAATGCGTGTCGGCGGCGGTGTTACCGTCCAACCGATCACGGCGACACGCCGTCGAATCGTGGCCGACATGTCACCGCGGCGTCGGGAGCGGGGATGCTGAAACAGGACACCGATATACGTAGCGCGTTGTCGAAGGTGGGCATCACGCTCGCGCAATTGCGGGACACGGGTGGGAGTGTGCTGGCCGATGGCCGTGCCTATCTGGTCGGCTCGCTGGCTCAGGGGTTCGGCAACGGGGGAAGCGACGTCGATATCCACGTGTTCGACGAATCCGCGCACCCGAACAGTGCCCCCTATCTGTTCTTCGTCGATCAGGTGCCGGTCGACATCGAATTCTTTCCCGCGGTCCGGGTCGCCACGATGGTCGCCGAACTCGGTCGTGCGGCGGTGCACACGGAGGTCGGGCGGATCGCGCTCCACCCGGCGCCGCGTGGCCATCGCAAGATGTGCCTGTCCCGCTGGATGACGGCGGTTCCCCTCGACCCCGCACACGGCGCGCTGTTGACCACCGCCGACGCCGCGGTGATCCGGGCGCATCTGCTGCGCCACAGCGTCGAGCTGACCGTGCTGTACGCGGCGCTGGCCGAGTTGGCCGAGCTGGGTGGCGCGAACCCGGCGGGGCTGTGGGGACACAGCGGGCGGGCGCTGCTCGATCTGTTGTGCACCGAACGTGGCCTTGCCCCGATGGGCGCCAAGTGGCTCCCGGCGCGACTGCGTGCGGCCGGGGTCGACGACGCCGTACGCCGATCGTTCGACCCGGCCACCCTCGACGACTGGGTCGCGGCCGTCGCTCGACTGGTGTGGCCGATCGACGACCCCCTCGCCCTGGTCGAGTTGCAGGAGTGCACGATCGGCGAACCGGTCCCCCTCGGACGGCGGGCGATGACCGTGACGCGCTACCACCGGCTGCACGGCGGCGAGCCGCCGGTCGGCGGGTGCCTCCGGCAGGTCGTCGCGCAGGCCGGGGCCCGGCGGGTCCTGGCGTGGATACGGGCGGGGCTGGTGCGTCCCGCCGTCGACCCGGCCGCGCTCGACCACTCCGCCCGCCGGTCGCCGACCGACGCCGGGCCCGAAGGAGAACCGCGATGACCCAGGCGCCGGAGCGGGACACCTGGTGGGTGGCCAACCGGGCGGCCCCCGCGACCTATGTCTACTTCACGTACGTGCAGAGCTCACTGGGTGACATGGATGCCGCGACCGTCGACCGGGACTGGGAGACCGTCGTGGCGGCGGCGGCCGAGGCGGTGACGTCGATCGGGTACTGCCTGCTGGTGCTGCGGGGCCTGGAGGGCAACACCTACGACGGCGAGGTGGCGATCCACCTGGCCGACGCCCGCCCGGGGGATCCGATGGCGGAGGTCGAGTCGACCCGCCGGTCGCTGCCGGAGGCGGTGGGCGCGTCGCGGGAGCAGGCCGAGACGGCCCACGCGGCGGTGCGGAGGCTGACCGATCTCGTCGTGGCCGAACTGCCGTCGGCGCTGCCGACCGTACGCGCCTCCGACGGGTTCTTCCCCGGCGTCCGCATCGCCAAGGACTACGAGAACCTGCGTAAACGGCTCGGACTACCGCCTCTGGACTGGATCAGGTGGCTGCACTGAGAGCGTGTCCCGCCACGAGCCGCCGTCGATTGCGAGGAGTGTCATGCCGCATGTGATCACCCGGACCGTCTGCGCCGCAGGTGTCGACGCGGTCTGGGCCAAACTCAAGGACATCGAGTCCTATCCGACCTACATGACAGTGGTCCGGTCGGTGGAGATCGAACGGGAGCTGTCCGACGGACGCCGGGTCAGCTCGTGGTCGGTGCTGCTCAAGGGCTCGGTCCTGGAATGGCGTGAGGAGGAGGTCGTCGACGAGGCGAGCCGAACGTTGTCCTTCGCGCAACTCGACGGAGACATGGACGTGTTCACCGGGCAGTGGCGGGTGACCGCCGAGTCGGGCGGGACGGTGATCACGATGGAGGCCACGTTCGACATCGGCATCCCGCTGCTGGCCGAGATGCTGAACCCGGTCGCCGAGAAGGCGCTGCGGGACAGTTGCGTCCAGATCGCCTCGGCCGTGGGCGCGCAGGCGCATGCCTAGCGGGGCGGTGGGCCCGTACCTGGCCGCCCGGTTCCCCGTACCGCTGATGGTGGTGGCCGCGCTTCCCGGGGTCGCCGCGGGTCTCGCCCACGACGGTGCCACGCCCGCCACCCTCGCCGCCTGCGCCGCCGGCACGATGCTGCTGTTCCTGGCGCAGCGGCTGGTGGACGACATCGACGACTTCGACCGCGATCGCGCCCAGGGCCGGCTCCCGCAGCGGGTCACCCGGGCGGGCATGGTCGCCGGCCTGGTGCTGACCGGCGCACTGGCGCTGCTGCTCGGCCTGCCCGGACCCGCGGCCGTGCTGACCGCCGCCGTGGCGTTGACCGGCATGTGGGTGGGCCCCCTGGTGGCGCGTCACCGGGCGCTGCGGCGGCCGGTGCTGCTGTTCGTGCTCTACGAGAGCGTGCCCCTCGCGATCATGGTCTTCCCGTCCGCACGGGTCGCCGCCGACGCCCCGGTGGCGTGGGGCGCCGCGCTGACCGTCGGCGTCGTGCTGTGGTGCGCCTACGAGTTCTGGAAGTTCTCCCGTAAACCCGGCGACGCCGGCTACACGCCCTTCGACCTGACGCCCGAGGGCCGGGTCCGGGCTGCCGCCGTCATCGCCGCCGTCGGCGCGGTGGTCGCCGCCGTGGCCGGCCGTATCGGCCTGCTGAACGGTCCGGTGTCGGTCGCCACCGCGACGGTCGCGGGGCTGTTCTGCCTGGCCGCCGCCCACCAGGCCGGAATCCGCGACCGCCGCGGTCTCCCGCCGCGGTGGTGGCCGGGCCTGCCGTTGCTGGTGATCCTGCCGTCGGTGGTGGCGGTGACCGCCGCCGCCACGGTCTGAACCCACGAGAGCGAGCCGCGATGCGAATTCTCCACCCGGGCATGCCGGTCGCCGAGGTCGCCGCACTGGGCGGGCGCAAGGCCGCCGGACTCCGTGACCTGCGTGAACTCGGCCTCGCCGTGCCCGACTGGCGGGCGCTGCCGGTCGACGCCTTCACCGAGCACCTACGACGCTGCCAGCCCGCCCGGGGCGAAGGCGAGCCGAGCCCGCCCGGAGACCCCGAGGAGGCCCGGCGACTCCGGGAGGCCATTCTGACGCACGCGCCGGCCCCGCAGGTGCGGGCGGCGATCCGGCGGATCGAGGACGATCTGGGTGACGGTCCCCTCGCGGTCCGGTCCTCGGGGCTGGAGGAGGACGGCGACGTCACCTCCTTCGCCGGTCAGCACGAGAGCTTCCTCAACGTTCGCGGGACCGACGCCCTGCTGGACGCGGTCCTCGGGTGCTGGGCGTCGGCCTTCTCCGACCGCAGCGTCAGCTACCGCGCCCAGCACGGCATCCAGGCGTCCCCCCGAGGGCTGGCGGTGGTTCTCCAGCGTCTGGTGCCCGCCGAGGTCAGTGGCGTTCTGTTCACCGCCAACCCGCTCACCGGATCGCGGACGGAGCGGGTGGTCAGCGGCACCTGGGGTCTCGGTGAGGGTCTCGTGTCGGGAGCCGTCGACGCCGACACGGTGGTGCTGGACCGGGCGGGCTCGGTGCGGTCCGTCGTGCTGGGGGACAAGTCCGAGCGTTACGTGCCCGCCGCCGGCGGCGGCGTCTCACCGCACCCGGTGGCGCCGGCCGACGCCGCGCAGGCGTGCGTCGACGAGGACCTGCTCAGGCAGCTCGGCGCGGTGGCCGACGTCATCGACGAACGGTTGGACACGCCGCAGGACATCGAGTGGGCCGTCGCGGACGGCCAGCTCTGGGTCGTGCAGTGCCGGCCGATCACGAGCGCGCTGGACGCTCCGCCAGGACAGATCCGCACCTGGGACAACTCCAACATCATCGAGAGCTTCCGGGGTGTCACCTCGCCGCTGACCTACAGTTTCGCCCGGCGCGTCTACGGCGAGGTCTACCGGCACTACGCCGCGTCGCTCGGACTCGACCGCACCGCGTTGGACCAGGTCGAGCAGTGGACCCCGTACCTGTTGGGCTACTTCGACGGCCACGTCTACTACAACCTGCACAACTGGTACCGCCTGGTGGGCCTGGCGCCCTTCTACGACAACGGCCGACGCAACCTGGAACTCACCCTGGGCGTCCGCGAGGCGCTGCCGAGGGAGGTGGCGGAGTCACTGGTGCCGTACGAGCCGGGCGCGGGGCCGGCCCGCCTGCTCCGGATGGCACGGACCCGGACGGTCTTCGCCTGGCGCCTGCTGCGCCGCGACCGGATCGTCGCGCGCTTCCTCACCGGCTTCGACGCGGCGTTCGCGGCGTACGACGCGGTCGACTACGGCCGCCTGCCGGGCGACGAGGTGCTGCGCCGCTATCTCGCGCTGGAGCGCGACTTCGTCACCCGCTGGGGTCCGGTGTCCATCACGGACCAGGCCATCGGGGTCTTCTTCGGTCTGCTCGCCCACCTCACGCGTCGTTGGCTGCCCGACGCGCCGCCCTGGCTGGCCTGGGCCGCCGCCGGGCCCGGCAAGGTCGTCTCCGTCGAGCCCGCGGAACGGCTGGCCGAGTTGGCCGAGCAGGTTCGGACCGACCCCGCGCTGGAGGCGTTGGTGCGCGACACGGAGGGGACCGCGACCCGGCAGGCCCTCGCGGACGCCGGACACCACGCGTTCCTGGCCCGGATCGACGCGTACATCGACCGCTTCGGGTATCGCAGCGTCGACGAGCTGAAGCTGGAGGTGCCCGAACTCTCGCACGATCCCGCCTCGTTCTTCGCGCTGCTCACGACCGCGCTCGGCGGCGGCGAGAAGCGGGCCGCCGCGGACATCGCGCCCCATCTGCGGGGCCTCGGCCCGTTCCGCCGCCTGGCCTACCGCTGGGCCCGCACCCGGGCTCAGCGCGCCTTCGCCGCCCGGGAGAAGACCAGGTTCTCGCGCACGATGGCCTTCGGAGTGGTCAAGCGGATGTTCCGCGCGCTGGGTGCGGACCTCGCCCGGTCGGGCCGGCTGGCCGCCCCGGCCGACGTCTACCTGCTCACCCTGGACGAGGTCATCGGCGCCTACGAGGGCACGCTCGTGGAGTCCGACCTGGCCGGGATCGTCGCCCGTCGGTCGGCCGACCACGCCCGCGGCGCCACCGCCCCCGAGCGCTTCACCACGACGGGCGCGGTGTACCCGTCGTCGGGCGGGCAGCAGTGGCCCGAGGACGTCGACGACGCCCCGGCCATGGGTCCGCGGGACGAGATGGTCGGTGTGGCGGCCGGGCCGGGAACGGCCACCGGCCCCGCGATCGTGGTGGACACCCCGCACGGCGTCGACGGTCATGTGGTCGTCACGTACCGCACCGACCCCGGCTGGGTGGCGGTGCTGCCGTCCGCCGCCGCGCTGCTCATCGAGCGCGGCAGCCCGCTCACCCACGTCGCGATCGTCGCGCGGGAACTCGGTGTCCCCACCGTCGTGCAGATCAGGGACCTGACCAGGCGGGTCGCGGACGGAACCCTGCTGGAGGTCAACGGCTCCACCGGCCGGGTACGAGTGGTGGAGCCGGCCGATCATGGATGAACGGGGCGCGGCCGGCCGGTTCATCGCGTTCGAGGGGATCGACGGCAGCGGCAAGACGACCACGGCGGCGCATCTGGTGGAGCTGCTGCGTCGTTCCGGGGTGCCCGCCACCCTGGTCGCGCACAACAGCACCGATGTGGGTCAGCCGGCCGTGTCGCAGTACGTCGCCGAGTTGCTGTCGTTGAAGCAGCGGACGCACTCGTTCGACTACGCGTCTCTCGGCGCGGTGCACTGGGCGCTGATCCGGGCCAGCTACTACGCCCTGGTCGACCGTTTCGTCGTCGGTCCGGCGTTGGAGCGGGGTGAGGTGACGGTGGCCGACGGGTGGTACCACAAGTTCATCGCCCGGGTCACCGCGGCCGGGCACGCCGACCCGGAGGCGGTCCGATCGATCTTCGCCCCCGTCCGCCGGCCGGACACGGTGTTGCTGCTGGACACCGCGCCGGAGGTGGCCGCCGACCGGAAGAAGGACATCAACGACGCCGAGTACGGCCCCGCCCGCCGGGGCACGGGCACCCGCTCGGTGTTCGCCAGGTACCAGCGCCGGGTCCGTGGCGAGCTTCTGCGCATGGCCGATCCTCGGGTCTGGCAGGTGATTCCCACGGCGGACCTCGGACCCGGGCGGGTCGCCGCCGCCTGCCTCGACGCGCTGCGCGGGCAGGGCCTGCTGGCGGAGGGGTCTAGCGTACGGTGACGACGACGGGGTCGTCGCTAGGTGTGCGTCATGTCGGCGACCTTCTGCCGGGCCTCGACGAGCGCGACCTCGATCTTCTCCACCGCCGCCAACAGCGCCTCTCCGCCACGGGTCGTGGACACCCGCCGCGTCGTTCGGGTGAGCAGCGGGACGCCCCAGTCCTTCTCCAGACGCCTGATCCGGTGCGAGAGTGTGCTGGGGCTGACGAACAGCAGGGCCGCCGCGCGCGTGAAGGAGCGCTCCCGGGCGACGGTGCGGAAAGAGTGTAGGGCCTGCCAATCCATTGTGACCCCCGGAAAGAACGAAGACGGGCGTGTTCGTCAACTTGTAGAGTCGGAGGAACCAGGCCGCAGTCGGACGGCGACAATTGTTTCCACCGGCGGTGAAATCGTCCGGGCGCGCACTTCCGGTAGGAAGGTGTTCCGTTTGGGGATTGGTGCGGCGGCCGGGTGTGAAGATCGTGAAGGCGCTACGGTCAGCGACCGTATTCCTGGTTGACAGCCATCCTGGCACCACTTCCTCACCGGTTGTTCGACCCGCAGCGGGCATTGGCCCGTCGGCTGCGGACGTATCGCGAACAAGTGCGAGCAATTGCTGAGGCTGACCTGCCGCCTCGGTGTTTCGGCTGATCCGAGTCTTGCATGAATGGAAGGCGTCCGGCTATTCCAATTGCGTATTCATGTCGTGACGCACTGCAACACCGCCGGATTGCCGGGGTTGGGCGGGCGCCGTCCGCCGGGCAGCCGAGCTGCGCTGCCGGACGCCGTGACCGGCGCGTTCGCGGCGTCCCGGCCCGTGGATGGGCATGGTCGCGGAGTGGTGTGCCGCCAACCGTGGGCGGGGCGCAACGGCCTGCCGGATGCCGTGCCGGCAGCACCACTTGCCGACCGGAAATCGGGCGGGTCCGGAAAGCCGGGCGGATCCGGCCGGCGGGCCGGAGGGAAATGTCGCTTAGCGAAGTCGCCCAGGTGGCTGTGTCGTGCGTCGCGACCGGGAGGGGACCTTTCGCGGCGGTCGGGCGACGGGAGCGTGCCGACCGCCGGAAAGTCGAACGCGAGATTATCGGAGTTCGCAGAGCGGCGACCGGAAATCGCCGGATCCCGCAGATCGGCGGTTCATTGACACGTGCCGGACGGCGCCATCGCGATCACCAGACGGTGGCGGGCGTCGGTCACCTCCTGCGGCGTCGCGCTGGTCGTCCAGGCCGCCAGTTGCTCGGCGGACCGTGCCGTCAGGAGCACGAACTCGCCTTCCTCGCCCGGCACGGTCACTGGAACGCCGGCACCTCGGCGGTCCGCGCCGCTCCCGCCCCCGCGCAGCGGCTCTGGGACGGCAACGCCACGCCGGTGGCGGAGGGGCACGTGGTCGACCTGGGAGCTCGGAGCGTTCGACGAGGTGCCGGACTGACCGCCGTTGCTGCCGTTCGAGCGGCCACTCTGCGTACCGCCGCCCGTCGACCCGCCGCCCGGATGTGCTCGCCGCGGTGGCACCAGCGCGGAGGCTCGTCCACCGCACCCGACTCCGCCAGCTCAGGACGCACCGACCGCATCGTCTCGACCGAGGCGACAGCGCCGCCGAACTCGGGCCCCCGGGGGCGGGGCGGGGGCCGGGTCAGCGCGGGCCGGCCGCTCGCCGGGGCGTGGCGGGAACGCGGAGCGCGGTCAGCGCCCGGCGTACCTCGTCGGCGCCGATGGAGTCGCCGGTCTGCTCGGAGATGGCGAGCGCGAGGTGCAGGTCGTCGCGGGCCGTGAGCTGCTGGCCCGTCTCGCGGTGCACCTTTGCCCGCACGGTGAGCACCCGCCACTCCGCCTCGCGGTTGCCGGTGTCCCGGGCGGCGGTGAGGGCCCGGTCGAGCCATCCGTACGCCTGCCGGTACCGGCCACTGCGGGCGTACGCCTGGCCGATGGTCAGGATGGTGATGCCGAGGCCCAGTTCGTCGCCGATCTCCCGGCGCAGCCGCAGGCTCTCCTGAAGGTGGACGAGCGCCGCGTCGGACTGGTCGAGTTGCAGCAGCACGTCGGCGAGGTTGTTGAGGGTCACGCCCATCCGCCGGCGGTCGGCGCGGCGGCGGTGCAGGTCGAGGGCTCGCAGGAAGGCAGCCCGGGCCTCGTCGAGGCGGCCGGCGGCAGCGAGTAGGACGCCGAGGTGGTCGAGGGTCACCGCCACCGCCTGAGTGTCGTCGTCGGCCTCGCGCAGCGCGAGCGCGATCCGGAGGTTGTCGACCCCCTGGTCGGTCTCGCCCAGCCGGGACTGGGCCACCGCGAAGTAGGTCAGCGCGGTCGCCTCGTCCGGGCGGCTGCCCAGTCGCCGGGCGCACCGCAGCGCCCCCTGGGCCACCTCGCGCAGCTCGCGGTAGTACCCCCGCATGGGGAGGAAGGGGTACATCTCCGCGCACAGTCGGACCGCGAACAGGTCGCCCTCGGTGGTGCCGTCCCGGGCCGCCACGCGTGCGGCGGCGACCAGATTCTCCCGCTCCCGGTCCAGCCATCGCAGGGCCTCCCGCTGGTCGGCGAAGGTCACGACGGGCCGCGCCTCGACGAACCCGTCGGCGGGTCGGTCGGGAACGCGCCGAAGGTGGTCGCCGGCCCGTCGCGTGGTGCCGAGCCAGTAGCAGCGGGCCGCGTGGATCGCCGCCGCCCGGGTCGTCGGGTCGCGCCGGCCGCGCTCCATCGCGTAGAGCCGGACGAGATCGTGCAGGCGGTAGCGGTCCGTGCCGCACGCCTCGACGAGGCCGGCGGCAGCCAGCCGGTCCAGCAGCGCGCGCACCTCACGGGCATCGGCTCCGGTGAGCACCTGGGCCAGTTCGAGACCGATCGCCGGGGGACAGACCATGCCCCAACGGTCGAACAGGGCCATCGCCTCGGGCCCGCCGGGGCGTTCGGCGAGGACGTCGGTGGTGACCGCGAGGCTGGCGCGGACGGCCAGGTCGTCGCAGCTCAGCTCGTCCAGTCGGAACTGCTCGTCGGCGAGCCGGGCGACCATGTCGGCGAGGGCCCACTCCGGACGACCGGCCAGCCGGGCCCCGACGATCCGCAGCGCGAGCGGAAGATGGTCGCACAGGTCGGCCAGCACCTCCGCCTGCTCCGGGGCCGCGAGAATCCGTTCTGGCCCCGCGTGCCGGGCGAGCAGCGCCACCGACTCGTCGGGAGCGAGCGCGCCGACGGCGAGGTGGGTCACGTCCAGCGTCGGCAACGCCGTGCGGCTGGTCACGATCACGGTGGCGGCGCCGAGCACCGACAGCAGCCGGCGCACCTGGCCGGCGTCGACCACGTTGTCCAGGAGCAGGAGCATCCGCCCGTCGCCGACCCGAGTCTGCAACTCGGCCGCCTCCGCGGCCGCGGTGCCGCCCGAGCGTTCGCCGTCGAGCGCGCGGAGCAGGCTGCCGGTGGCCTCCTCGACCGTCATCGGGGTCAGCCCGGGGCTGCCGCAGAAGTCGAGGTAGAGCTGGCCCCGCGGGTAGGACGGGGCGAGCCGGGCGGCGACGGCGCCGGCCAGCGCCGACTTGCCGACCCCGGCCGGACCGTGCAGCACGATCGCGCCGGCCCTGCCGAGGGTGGCCTCGATCTGGCTCAGCAGGCACTCCCGGCCGAGGAGGACGACCGGCGGCGGGAGGCTGGACGGCGCGGTGCGCGGCGACAAGTCGCCAGCGGCGGCATCGGGACGGCCGGGCGCCGTCGGTACCCCTTCGCGCAGGCCCCGCCCGATCTCCCGCAGCACCAACCCCGGGCCCCGGCCGGTGCCGGCGCGTAGCGCGGCGTCCGCCGCGGCCAGGGCGGTCAGGGCCTCGGCCCGCTCGCCCAGCCGGACCAGGGCCTGAGTCAGGGCCTCCCAGGCGGACTCGCGGGCCGGTCGGTCGGCGAGCAGCGACCGCAGCGCGGCGACCGCGGCGTGGTGCTGGCCGGCCTCGGCGCAGGCGGCGGCGTACCGCTCCACCGACACCCATCGACTCTCGTCGAGCGCGTCGAGGCTGTGGCCGAACGCCCCGAAGCGGGGCAGCCCCTCGGCCGCCTCGCCCCGCCAGTGCCGCAGCCCGGCCGCGAGGGCCTGCGCGGACTGTTCGGGGCGTCCGCGACGGACCGCGTCCAGGGCGTCCCGGATGTCGACCTCGAATCCGTCGAGGTCCAGCTCGCCCGACTCGACGGCCAGGGCGTAGCCGGCGTTCACCCAGACCAGCCGGTCCCGGTGGGGACCCAGCAGGCCGCGCAGCCGCGTCACGTACGTCCTGAGGTTGACCGGCGCCGACGGCGGCGGCTCGTCCCACAGGTCGCCCAGCAGTCGCTTGGTGGAGACCCGCCGCCCGCGGCTCAGCAGCAGCGCGGCCAGCAGGAGCTGGGTCCGGCCGGCCGGCAGCGCGACCGCGCTCCCGTCCAGGTGCAGGGTCACCGGCCCCAGCAGGCCGAATGCGACTGTCATAACCCGCGACCCCCCATGCCCTCGGAGATCCGATTGCCGGCCGTGAGAGCCTAGCTTGATCTTCGGCCGGTTCGGGATGGGCGGGATTCAAAGTCTTCGCTTCCTGGTGCCCGTCGGTGGAGGCGCGACGCACCGCCGGGTGCCGCGGCGATGCTCGTAGGGAGCATCGCCGGCGACACCCGGCGGGTGAAGGTCGACCGGTCCTCTCGGGTGGACCGGCCGCCTCAGTAGTTGACGTAGGCGGTGACGGCGATGTGCTCGGAGTACGCGCCGCCGGTCGCCGTCGGGCTGATGTGGGCGGCGTTGCTGAAGCCGCCGCCGCTCTTGGCCAACAGGAAGTCGATCCGCCGGGAGCCGTTGGTGTCGTACGCCGAGGAGCAGTCGCGGCTACCGCACTTCTCCGCGATCGGGTCCCGGTAGCCGAGCGCCTTGGCGTCGTCCCACCAACCCCTGGTCTTGGCCTCGGTGTTCATGTCACCTGCGACGATCTTGAGGTCGCCACCGAGGCGGCCCATCGCCTCCTCGGCCTCGGACATGTTCTCGTCGGCGCAGTCAGGGCCGTTCCAGGTGTTGGTGGGCCAGTGGATGGAGGCGACCGAGACGTCCTCGTTGCGGACGTTGTCGTGCAGCCGGACGCCGATGTTCTCCACCCGGTCCTGGCTGCTTGAGGTCGGCTCCAGGTTCTTGCACCCGCCGGTCTTGTTCTCGGGGGCGTCGGAGCGCCAGCGGGTCTCAGCCTCGGGGGTGAACCGGTCCGAGCGCCAGATCACCGCGTTGGTCTGCTGGTTCTTCAGCTTGCCGCAGGTGCTGGTGTAGCCCATGGAGCCCGGGCTCGCAATGGCGATCTTGCCGGCGTAGGTGCCCGGCAGGTCGGCGGAGAGCCGCTGGAGGAGGGTGTTGAGCTGCGTCTGGTTCGAGATCTGCTGGATGGTGAAGATGTCCGGGCTCAGCGGCCGGCCCTTGAGGTAGGTGAGCAGCCGGTCCCAGATGTAGCCGTCGGCGCACGACGCCGGCAGCCAGTTCTCGATGTTGTTGTTGTAGACCACCAGGTAGTTCGGCGACGTGTTGACGGCGGCCTGGGCGGGGGTGGCGCCGGTGAGGCCGGCCGCCGCGGTCATCAGGGCCGTGCTGAGCACGGCGATGGCGCCGCGTACGAGGCGGTGGTGACGAATGGGCATGGATCCTCCTGGTCGTGCCGGTGTGACAGCGGTCAGCGGGACCGCTGGTATTCCTCCCAGGTCCGCTTGCCGACCACCGGGCCGTCGTCGGGGCCCTGGTTGGCCAGGCCGTTGCGGCCGAGGTAGTAGTCGCCGGCCTGGTTCTGCGCGCCGGTCGACTGGTCGGTGTCGGCGAGCGCGACGGCGTGGATGTGGTAGCCCCAGTCCCCCTGGGCGGGGGTGCGCAGCCAGGCGGCGAAGCCCACCGTGCGCAGCCGGCGCAGCACGTCCGTCCGGGTGGCCGAGGAGAGGCCGCTGACCGACAGGTCGAGCGCGCCGCCGCCGTCGTGGGTGCCCGCGGACGCGTCGACGCCCGAGTTGTACGAGCCCTGGGTGATGCCGAGTTGGCGACCGAGCAGGCGCTCGGCCTCCAGCAGCATGGCCCTGGTCCGCGTGTTGACCTGCACGCCGCGCAGGGTCACGACGCTTCCTGGCGAGAGGGCCCGGACGACGGTGAAGCGCCCGTCGCCGAGCGCCCGCAGCGATGACGGACCGGGCAGGCCGGTCGCGTCGAGGCCGGTGTAGCCGAGAGAGCGCTGGTACGCCGCGTACGCGGCGACGGTGCTGGTGCCGAAGTGCCCGTCCACGTAGGAGGTCGACAGCAGCCCTCTGGCCTGGAGCGCGCGCTCCACCAGCAGCACGCTGTCCTTCGCGCCCTCGGTGAGGGCGGTGTCCGCGCGTCGCGGGTCGATCTGGGCCGCCTTGATGAGCGCCTCCATGTCGACCTCGGGCAGGGCGGCGGATGCCGGGCTGACGGCCGCCGGTCCGGTGGTCGCCACGGCGAGGCCGAGGGCGCCGGCGACGGCGAGGAGCCCCACCGCGAGCAGGCGTACGAGACGTCGGTTCATCCGACCCGGCCGGCGGGGCGAGCGCATATAGATAGATGTGGGCGCATGCCGCACGACTATTGGCGGGCGTCCGATCGGGGTCAAGGCGCCTGCCCCCGATGAGCGCGGAATGTGCCGGGAATGTGCGGGAGGGCGTCGGAAGGGCCAGCGACGACGAGCATCTCGATTTCGAGGGCCGACCGCGCCGTGACGGGTCCGCGGGTGGACGGACCGGTCACGGCGCGGCTGGGCAGGTCAGGCCGGCACGTCGCCGGCCGTCCAGCAGGACGAGTGGCCGTGGCAGCCGGTGTAACCGGCGAGCGCCTGGTGCAGCGCGGCCAGCCGCGTCGCCGGAAGGTCGCCGGCGATGTTGGTGAGCTGGTCGGGGTCGGTCGTGCGGTCGTAGTACTCGCGCTCACCGTTCGCGTACTCGACGTAGGTGTAAGCCGCGGTCCGCAGCGCGTTGTAGGTGGTCGGGCTGCCGTTGCGTTGGTCCTGGGCGTCCGGGTCGTCGGCGGCTTGGCCGGGTCCGTGGTGTTCGATGAGGGCTCCGCTGCGCCAGCCCGGGGCCGCACCGCCCTGGACGAGGCCGAGCAGGCTGCGGCCGTCGACGTCCGCGCCGACCTCCGCGCCGGCGATCCGCTGGAAGGTTGGCGCCAGGTCGATGTTCTGGACGACCTCCTGCCGGGTCAGGCCCCGGGCGACGGCCGGCCCGGCGACGACGAGCGGTACGCGCACGTCGGTGTCGAAAGCGGTCTGCTTGCCGCCCGTCAGTCGGTACTCGCCCATGTGGAAGCCGTTGTCGGAGCTGAACACCAGGTAGGTGTTGTCGGCGACGCCACTGGCCGTCAACTGCTCGCGGAGGTTGGCGATCAGCCGGTCCACCGCCTGCACCGCCTGCGCACGCTTGCGGAAGTTCCGGTCCAGGTTGTCCTTCTCCGCAGCGGTCAGGGGTCCGTTGCCGGCGAGCCAGGAGGGCGCCTGGCGGGGTAGGCGGTCGTAGGCCGGGCCGCGTGGGGCGGTGAGACCGGGGAACTTGTCGAGGTCCTGGTCGGCCGGGGTGAACGGACTGTGCGGTGCGAACGTCGAGACCTCCAGCAGGAACGGCGTCCCGGCCGCCGCGGCGCGCTGGATGAAGGACCTGCCCTTACGGGCCAGAACGTTGGTGAGGTAGTCGGCCGGCGCGTCGCCGTAGTGCTTGATCACCCGGTTCTCGTTGAGGTCGTAGTTGTACTCCGGGTATCCGTTTCCCGCCACGTACCATTCGGACCAGCCCGGCGGAACGTAGGGCTGCGTCCCGCCCTGGGTGTCGGCCGGCAGGTAGCCGTTGAGGTACTTGCCCATGAAGGCCGTCGTGTAGCCCCGGCCCTGCAGGGAGGTGGCGAAGGTACGGCTCTCGTTGCCCCGGCCCTTGAAGACCGCGAATCCGCCGTCGCTGCCGCCGTTGGTGAACACGCCCGTGTCGTGGGGGAACTTGCCGGTCAGGATGGATGAGCGCGACGGGCAGCAGAGCGAGTCCGTCACGGTGTAGTTGGTGAAGGTGACTCCTTCCGTCTGCAACTGCCGTACCTGCGACAGGTACGGCACCAGGTTCCAGGCCAGATCGTCGGTGAGCACGAAGACGATGTTGGGCGCGGCGGCGGCGGCGGACTCGGGCGCGGACTCCGCGCCCCGTGCCGGCGCCCAGGCGGCGACGGCGGCCAGTGTGACGACGGACATCGCGGCGAGGCGGATCCGGAGAGTGGTTGCCATGCGGCCGAGCCTTCCAGAAATCCACTCGCATCTATTTAACAAACGGTAATGATCCGGTCAACGGCCGGCTGACGGCACCGATGGCGTAGGTCGGAGGTGGGACGGTGGCCCGCGTCAGGGAGTCACGGCGATGTTGGTGTGTTGGCCCGCCACACGTTGCCGCAGCCGTTCGTGAACGCGGGCGTGGTGGTGGGATTGCGCGTCTCGTACCCGTTGGCGAACGTGCCCGGGGTGGCGAACGTACCGGTGTTGTCCTCGATGGTGTAACCGATGCCCCCCGGTACAAGCGCACCGCACGTTCACGCAGCTCATCGGGGTACTTCTTCGGTGTTGCCACGGATAACTCCGTTCAGCTCCATCAGAGCATGATCGAAAGCCTCCGAGCTACCGGGGGAACCTCACACACGTAGTCGACGGTGTTCTCTGTGGCGAGCAACCACGGATGCCTCTCACCCTTCGGTGAAGACCACCGAAGACCCCCAGCACATGGCCGACAACAAGGGCTTCGACGAAGGAACCCTGCCAGCCCCTTACTCAGTCGGCAGTGGGTGGTTCTCCGTGGCGAGGGACGTCGCCAACGCGCCGAGGGTGAGGGGAGACGAGACGGGGCGTTCGGCCAGACCGGAGGCGCGGGATGCCTCCTGACCGAGAATGCAGCCGACGGCGTACCCGCATGTGCGTGCCTGGCAATAACCCATGCCGGCTCGGGTGAGCATCTTCGCCGAGCGGCCGTCTTGCGCGTCGAGATCCTGCTGCATGGACCGCAGTGCCCCGAAGGGAACCTCCTCGCAGCGGCAGACGGTCGTGTCGTCGGACAGCCGGTCCACCCATCCTGGGGGCACCGGATGAGACCGGTGCATCGCCTGCGCGAAGCGGCGGAGCGCCGCCCGCGAGCGGCGCAGCCGAGGTGCGATCGACGAGGAGCCCGCCGCGACGGTACCGGCGATCTCGCCTTCCACGGCCGCGAGCGCGGCGCCACCCACGCCGCAGGCTTCGCCAGCGACAAAGACGCCCTCGACCGATGAGCGCTGCTCGTCGTCGACCTCGCACACCAGCGACCCGTCGACATCCACGCGCGTCGCGCAGCCGAGCGCCAGCGGCAGTTCCAGTTGCGGGGTGAAACCCCACCCCACGGCCAGCACATCGACCGCGACTGTACGTTCGCTCCCGGGTACCACCTGGCCCATATGGCCCAACCGCATGGTGGTGACCCGTTGCACGACGTCCGTGCCGTGGGCGGAGACCACGACGGACCGGGTGATGATCGGAATGCGGTGCCGCGCCAGCACCCGGGCGTAGCTGGCGCCCTCACCGAGTTTGCTCACATTACGGATCACGGCGCCGAGCTCACTCAGCCACGCCAGCGGGGAGGCGGCCTCGTGAACACCCACGACGCGTGCTCCCGACTCGGCCAGTCCGGCCGCGACCGGAAGCAGGAAGGGACCGGTTCCGGCTACCAGCACCCGCTGTCCGGCGATGACGCCGTGGCCCTTGAGCAGCGCCTGCACACCCCCCACCGTCATCACGCCCGGAAGGTCCCACCCGGGAAACGGGATCTGACGGTCGTACGCCCCCGGGGCCAGGATCAGTCGACGGCTGCGGAACTCGGCGACTCGTTCGGCCCCACCGGCCCGGTCGACCACGTGGACGACGAAGGTATTCCCCTCGCGGGTGACCGTCCACACGTGGTGCTGGGAGAACTGGGTGACGGCCGGGAGCCCGGCCACAAGACGGTGATAGGTCGCCAGGTCATGATGAAGGTGGGCCACCTCGGCGGCGGACACCCCACGCTCGCTCGGTGCCGGGTGGCGCCAGTACTGGCCACCGGGCGCCGTGCCGGCGTCCACGATGGCTGTGTACGCGCCGGCCCGGGCGGCGCTGGTCGCGGCGGCCAGCCCCGCCGGCCCGGCGCCGACCACCAGGACGTCGAAGACTCGCTCAGACTTCGAGGTCGCCATGACCGGTTCCTTCCTGCGTGCTGACCCTCATGTCCGGTTCGGCGAGCCGGAGGCAGGCGCGTTCGTTCGGGCGTCCGTTGATGACGACGAGACAGTCGAAGCACACGCCGATACCGCAGAACAAACCCCGCGGCCGGCCCTCGCGTCGGGTGCTGCGCCAGGACCGCACCCCGGCTGCGGTCAACGCGGCGCCCACGCTCTGCCCGGGTCGGAAGGGGATCTGGCCGCCGTCGAAGAAGAGGTGTGGCCGGCTCGTCATGCGGTCACCTGCGCGAACCTCGATGGGGCGAACGCCGAGGGATCGATGCCCGGCTGGCCGTTGGTCAACATCTGGCTGATCAACTTTCCGGTCGCCGGGGCGAGGCCGATGCCGGCGCCCTCGTGCCCGCAGGCGTGGAACACGCCGGGAATGCGTGGGTCTGAACCGATGACCGGCAGGTGGTCTGGGCAGTAGGGGCGGAACCCGCGATAGGTCCGCATCAGCCGCACGTCGGCGAGGAAGGGGAAGATGCGTACCGCCAGCGAGGCCAGCCGCCGCAGCACCTCCACAGACATGGTCTCGTCGAAGCCCACCCGCTCCCGACTCGCGCCGATGAGCACCGTTCCGCCCCGGGTGCCTTCGACGACGGTTGAGGTCTCCAGCCCGGCGCCGTCGGACGCGACGTTCTCGACGTAGTCAGCGGAGTACACCTTGTGCCGGACCACCCGGGGAAGCGGCTCGGTCACCAGGATGAACCCGCGGCGGGGGAGGATCGGGATCGGCGCACCGAGCCGCTCGCCGACCTGACCCCCCCAGGTTCCGGCGGCATTGACGACCGCGTTGGTGGGATAGCTGCCGGTGCGCGTCCGGACCGCCGTGACACGTCCGTCCCGACCCCGTTCGGCCGCCACGGCCTCCTCGCCACGGACCACCGTGGCCCCGAGGGACCGGGCCCTCGCAAGAAGAGACACCGCCGCCAGTACCGGTTGTACCTGCATGTCCTGGGGGTAGAAGACTCCTCCGAGCAGGTCCTGGGCCAGGTTCGGCTCGTGGTCGTGGAGCTGGTCCGCGCGCAACGCGAACGTCTCCACCCCGGTGGTCCGTTGCCCCTCAGCGAATCGGGTCAGGGCCCCGGCAGCCGCATCCGAGGTGGCCACCACCAGGCCACCCTTCTCTTCGAGTTCGAACGGGTCGGGGCCGTACTCGGCGGCCAGTTCCAGCCAATGCGTACGGGACGCCAGAGCCAGGTCCAGTTCGGGACCGGGTTCCTTGTCCGAGACGAGGATGTTCCCCTCACCACGACTGGTCGTACCGCCAGCCACCGTCCCCCGCTCGAGAACAGTCACCGACAGTCCCTCGCGCGCGGCATAGTAGGCACAGGCCGCCCCTACGATGCCCGCCCCGACGATGACCACATCAGGCATGCCCTTTCTCCGTCCAGCGCTCGTGGGCCAGTTCGGCCACCACGAGGTCCTGCCAGCCCATGCCGACGCTCTTGAAGAGTGATGAACCGCCGGTCGGTGTCAGGTGTACCGCATCGCGAAGTTCGACGAGGCTGTCCTCGCGGACGGCGCCGACGCGGACGGCCTGAATGATGTCACCCGCTTCGCGCAGGGCGACGTCGTGTGACTCGACCACCACCCGTCCGGCGGATCTGATGGTCGCATCGTCGACTTCACGGGCATTCGGCTCGTGGGAGCCCACCGCTACGACACAGGTTCCCGGGCGCAACCGGCGGCCGTCGAAGAGCGGCCGGCGGGCCGTGGTGGCGCACACCACCACGTCGGCATCCGCGACATCGCCGTGGCTGCCCACGCGCGCGTCCAGACCGCTGTGCCGAACTTTGGCGACCAGGGCCGCCGCGCGGTCGGGATCCCGGCCGACCACCGTGACGTTGCCGAGGGGGCGAATGATCCGCAGCGCCTCCACATGCCCCCACGCTTGCGGGCCAGCGCCGAACACGACCAGGTGCCGTGCGTCGGGCGGGGCCAGGTGGTCCACCGCGACCGCGGAAACAGCAGGGGTACGCAACGTCGTCAGGGCCGTGCCGTTCAGCAGCGCCACCGGGGTCAGCGTGACCCGGTCGTACAGCACGTACAGCGCCTGGACGCGTGGGAGACCACGCTCGGCGTTGCCCGGAGCAACCGTGCTCAGCTTCACACCCACGGCGGCCGCGGTCTCGGCGGGCATCAGCAGCAGCTGTCCGTGCTCCACGTCGCGAATGGAGCGCTGCAGGGACGCCTGCGGATCGAGCCCGCCGGACAGGGCCTTCGCCAGCGCGGTGACGGCATCGGCGAACGACACCAGCCCGAAGATGTCAGCCTCGTCGATGTACGGCAGTGTCGCGGTCATCGGCTCTTCACCATGACGGTCGTCGCAAGGGGTACGGAGTGCGCAAGGACGGCGGTTTGACCCGACCGGATCAGCTCCCCAAGCAGAGGGCTGGAGGAGTGGGCGCCGCGTCCGGCCCGTATCGCGAGGACCCGCGCGGCGGCCGTGGGGCCGCCCGTGTAGGTCGGGGTGGCCGGGTGCTGCTCACCGGCCAGCGCCGGCTGTTCCTCGGATGTGAGAACCAGGCCGTCGTCGGGCATCAGGCTCCTTCGCCGGGGGCCAGCGTCACAGTGTGCAGCGAGGTGAAGAAATCCTGCGCGGCCTTGCCCTGCTCGCGGCCGCCCGCACTGGATGCCTTCTCACCGCCGAACGGCAGGTAGAAGTCGACACCTGTGGTCGGGGCGTTGACCTTTACCAGGCCGGCCTCCAACGCGTCCGCCGTGGCGAGCGCCGCGGTGAGATCGCGCGTATACACGGCAGCGGCCAGTCCCTGTGGAACATTGTTGGCCACCGCCACCGCCTCCTGGAGCGTACGCGCCGCCTGCAGCGTGGCGATCGGCCCGAACACCTCCTCGCACGAGAGCGGGTGGCCGGCGGGAACATCCTCGAGCAGGGCCGGACGGACGAACCAGCCGGGGTCGTCGGTCGCTACGCCACCGGTCAGGAGACGGGCCCCGGCCGCGGTCGCGCTACCGGCGGCGGCCAACACCCTGTCCCGGGCGGCTTCGTTGATGACCGGCCCCACCACGGTCGTCGCCTGCGCCGGGTCGCCGAACCCCAGCGCCTCGATCGCTGCGGCGAGCGCGTCTCGCAACGGCGCGACGTCACCCACGACGATCACCCGCTTGGTAGCCGTGCACTTCTGGCCGGCGAATCCCATCGTGGCCGCGGCGATCTGCCTGGCGGCGGACTCCACGTCGGCGTCGGGCAGAACGATCGCCGGATTCTGGCCGCCCATCTCCGCCTGTACCCGCACCCCGCGGGCTGCGGCCGAACGCGTCACGTCGCCACCGACCGCCGTGGATCCGGTGAACGACACCACGTCGGCCTCGGCCACGATTGCCCGACCGGTGTCACCGTCACCGGGAAGGACCGTGAACAGCCCTTCAGGCAGGACCTCGGCGAGCAGGCTGGCCAGCCGCAGCGCCGTCGCGGTGGCGTCCGGCGAGGGCTTGAGCGCCACGGCGTTGCCGAACGCCAACGCCGGTGCGGCCTTCCACAGCGGGATGGCGATCGGGAAGTTCCACGGGGTGACGAGCCCGGCGACGCCGAGCGGCCGGCGCCGGGTGAAGAGCAGACCGAGTGCCGACGGCTCGTGGACCGCGCCCACCGGGTCGTATACCTGCTGCGCGTAGTAGCGAAGGATGGCCACCGCCCGAGCTACCTCACCGCGCGCTTCGCCGACTGGTTTGCCGACCTCGCGAACCACCAGTCGGGTCAGTTCGTCGGACGCCGCCGCCACCGTGTCGGCAGCGTCGGAGAGCGCCTGCGCCCGCGCGGCCGCAGGGCCGCGCCCCCATCGGGCCTGGGCTGCACGGGCGCGGGCGAACGCCTTCGCCACCTCGTCGGCGCCGGCCGCGGGCACCTCCGCAACGAGATCTTCGGGTGCGTGCGGCGAGTAGCTCTTGATCACGAAGGCTCCCTCAGCATCGGTATGCGGGCAGGGTGGGAATGAGGTCAGGTCAGAGCAGGAAGCCGGCCGGGAACGGGTCGTCCGGATCGAGGAAGTACTGTGCCGTGCCGGTCAGCCAGGCGCGCCCGGTGATGGTCGGCACCACTGCGGCGACGTCGCTGGCGAGCCGTGTCTCCGCCACGAGCCGGCCGATGAAGCGCGTCTCGATGAGGGACTCGTTGACGAAGTCGCTGTGCAACGGCAGTTCGCCACGCGCGTGGAGCTGCGCCATGCGAGCGCTGGTACCGGTGCCGCACGGGCTCCGGTCGAACCAGCCCGGATGGATGACCATCGCGTGGCGCGAGTGCCGGGCGTCCGAGCCGGGAGCGATGAGCTGCACGTGGTGACAGCCGTTGATGTCGGAGTCGGTGACGTGGACCGGGCGGCCCTGTTCGTTGATGGCGTCCATGATTGCCAGCCCGGCGTCCAGCAGTACCTGCTTGTGTCCCCGGTCGAACGGTAGGCCGAGGTCTCCGAGCCGGACCATCGCGTAGAAGTTGCCGCCGTACGCGAGGTCGTAGCGGACCGCCCCGAAGCCGGGCACCTCCACCGTCGCGTCCAACTGGTGCGAGTAGGACGGCACGTTCCGAATCGTGACCGCCGTGGCCGTGCCGTCGGCGACGGCGACCTCCGCGACCACCAGGCCGGCGGGCGTGTCGAGGCGGATCGTCGTGACCGGCTCGGTCACCTCCACCATGCCGGTCTCCACCAGCACGGTGGCGACCCCGATGGTGCCGTGTCCGCACATCGGCAGGCAGCCGGACACCTCGATGTAGAGCACGCCCCAGTCGGCGTCGGGCCGCGTCGATGGCTGCAGGATCGCTCCTGACATGGCGGAGTGCCCGCGCGGCTCGTACATCAGCAAGGTTCGGAGGCTGTCGCTGTTGTCGAGGAACCAGCGGCGGCGCTCCATCATCGTGGCACCGGGCAGCGGTGCGACGCCGCCCGTGATCACCCTGGTCGGCATGCCCTCGGTATGCGATTCGACGGCGTGCAGTAGTCGGCGCGCGCGCATGTCTCAAGCCATCCCGGCTTCGAGGGCTGCCTCGGTCGCGGTGCGGACCCGCTGCTCCTGCTCGTCGGTGAGCGGCTGCCGCGGCGGTCGGCAGACGCCGCCCTTACGGCCGACGATGTCCATGGAGAGTTTGATCGCCTGGACGAACTCGGTCTTCGAGTCCCAGCGCAGTAGGGGGTGCAGCAGGCGGTACATCGGCAGCGCGGTCTCCAGGTCTCCCGCCACGGATGCCTCGTACAGCGCGACGGTCGACCGGGGGAAGGCGTTCGTGTACCCGGCGACCCAACCCTTGGCGCCCGCGAGGCCCACCTCGAGGACGACGTCGTCGGTGCCGATCATCAGGTCCAGTCCGGGCGCGAGCTCCGAGATCTCGTAGGCCCGACGTACGTCGCCGCTGAACTCCTTGACACCCACGATGAGGCCCTCGTTGTGGAGCGTGGCGAGGATCTGCGGCGTCAGGTCGGTCTTGGTGTCGATCGGATTGTTGTACGCGGTCACCGGCAGACCGGCCTTGTTGATTTCGCGGTAGTGCTCCAGGGTGGCCCGCTCGTCCGTGCGGTACGCGCTCGGGGGGAGCGCCATGACGGCTTGCGCGCCGGCCTCGGCCGCCTGCTCGGCCCAGCGCCGCGCCTCCAGGGCGCCGTAAGCGCCCACGCCCGGCATGACGACGAAGCCCTCGGGTGCGGCTTGGACCGCCACCTCGACGGCCTTCGCGCGTTCCTCGTCGGTCAGCACCTGGTACTCGCCCAGGGATCCGTTCGGGGTTACGCCGTGGGCGCCGTTCTCGGCCAGCCACCGCACGTGGTCGGCGTAGCTGTCGAAGTCCACGGATAGGTCGTCGCGGTAGGGCAGGGCGGCCGCGACGAGCACACCGTGCCAGGGGCGGGTACGGGCAGCGGGGGAAGCAGTCATGGTGGAGAGCCTCTCGGTGACGGTCAGTAAAATATTACAGTGCGGTTCGCCATGCTCAAGTCAAGGTTAGATAACGCCGTGACGTGCACATCTAGAGCGTTGGGTGCCCTGCGTTGTAGGGCTGGTGCTACGTCACACAGCAATGTCACCGATCACGGCTAGGCCCGTGGGCATCGTGATCGGTGGGCGTCGTGCTGGGCGCCATCTTCATCAGCGTGCTGCCCGAGCTTCTTCGCGCTACTCGCGTGGTGCGCTGATCGCCGGACCTGAACTGCTGATGCTGGACGAGCCCTCGATGGGGCTTGCACCACTCGTGGTAGCCCAGACCATGGACCTGATCCCGCCGGATGCGGAACATTCGTGCCAGCGACCACCCTACGGCGGGAGAGCCCTTCCGCATGCGCCACCGTCACCGTCTGCGCCGATGGTGAGGGTCGACCGGTCGCCGTGCGGGTCGGGCATTTGCGCTCGGATCACGCTGCTAGCATCGGCGGCAGAACTAGCCCCTGATCAGGTGCTGACCTGCGACTCGGTGGTCGGAACACGGTTTCTGGGCACTGCGATGAAGGGGACAAGGAGTGACGCCGTGATGGACGCCAACGGGCACCTGGCCCCGGACGCGCTCTCCCTGCCGCAGTTCGGGGGCCGGCTGAACCTTCGGCAGGAGATCGCCCGTGTCCTGCGTGGCGCGGTCATCACGGGACAGATGCGACCCGGCGTGCTGTACTCCGCGCCGGCGCTCGCAGAGCAGTTCGGCGTCTCCGCCACGCCGGTGCGCGAAGCGATGCTCGACCTCGCCAACGAGGAACTGGTCACGATCGTTCGAAATAAGGGCTTCCGGGTCAGGGAGCTGAATGACCGGGACCTGGACGAGATCACCTCGCTGCGCGCGCTGATCGAGGTGCCCACCGTGGCCGAGATCGCGCGGGCCATCAACGAGCCGACCCGCACGGCTGTCGAGGAACTGCGTCCCTTGGCGAAGGAGGTGGAGCGGCTCGCCGAAACCGGCGACCTCATCCGCTATGTCGAGGTCGACCGACGTTTCCATCTCTCGCTGCTCGCCCTCGCCGGCAACCGGCATCTCATCGACGTGGTCGGAAACCTACGAGCCCGCAGCCGGCTGTACGGCCTGCAAGGGCTCGCCGAGCGTGGCGAGCTGGCGCGTTCGGCCGCCGAGCACGAGCAGATCGTCGATCTGGTGGTGGCTGGCGATGTGCAAGGGGTGGCGGAGCTGATGCGGCGCCACATCGGCCACGTCCGCGGCTCCTGGGCCGGCTACCAGGAACCGTGATCACCAGCACCATGGGAAGCCCGGTCTACCGAGCGGGTACGGAGCAGCGACTGCAGGTGACAGACCAGACGCCGGAACGTGCAGTCGAAGTCGTTGCTCCGTCTCTTCAGCCCCGCCTCAGGAGCTGCGACCAGTGGGACCGGATGCGCCGGTCGCTGTCAGTTCCGTAGCTGGGCCATCCAGGCCTCGATCTCGTCTGAGCTGCGGGGTAAGCCGGCCGAGAGGTTCTCGTTGCCGGCCTCGGTGACGAGGATGTCGTCCTCGACGCGCACACCAATGCCGCGCCGTTCCTCGGGAACGGTCAGGTCATCGGATTGGAAGTACAGACCCGGCTCGACGGTCAATACCATGCCCGCTTCCAGCGTCCCGTCCGCGTACATCTCGGACCGGGCCTTGGCGCAGTCGTGGACGTCGAGGGCAATCATGTGACCGGTGCCGGCCAGGGTCCAGCGTCGGTGCAGCCCGAGTTCGTAGGCCTCGTCCGCCGACCGGTCGCCGAACAGCCCCCATGAGGCCAGGTGCTCAGCCATGACCCGCTGGGCGGCTTCGTATAAGTCCCGGTATGCGGCGCCGGGCTTGACCGCGGCGATGCCAGCCTCCTGCGCTGCGTACACCGCGTCGTACACCTTGCGTTGAACGGGGCTGAAGCGGCCGTCGACGGGCAGCGTCCGGGTGACATCGGCGGTGTAGAGGTTGCGGGTCTCCACACCGGAATCGAGCAGCAGGAGGTCACCGGGACGCGCCCCGTCGTTGCGAACCCAGTGCAGGGTTGTGGCGTGGGGTCCCGCGGCACACACTGACGCGTAGCCGACGTCGTTGCCCTCGATCCGCGCACGCCAGTCCGCCTGCCCGGGCTTCGCGGTTGGCCGGCCGGCGGGGATCCACGGGGAAAGCGGGCTGATCCCCACCCCCGGTGAGCCGACCCGCCCACACCGGGGCTGAACCAGAGCGGCGCAGCCGACTGACTGCCGACGGCCGTGTCGACGGGCCCTCAAGGTCAAGCAGTTCGTCTCGTCCCCCGACGCACCGCAATGCGACATCACGATCCTCCGATGACACTGGCGGGAGCGGAAGCGTGAAGTGCGATTCCCCTGCCACGGACGGTGTGGAGGTATTGCCAGTCCGACCTCCGCTCACCGAGCTTGCGCCGTAGCCGGTGCACCAGGACGTCGATGGCGCTTGCCGAGGACATCACCCCGTGGCCGACCCTGGTGCGCAACTGCGAGCGGGGCACGACCCGCCCGGGATGTTCGGCGAGGCAGGCGAGCAGGTCGAACTCGGTGCGCGTCAGGGCAAGGGGTTGACCCCCGACAGTCACGCTGCGTCCGGCCACGTCGATGCACAGGTCACCCACCACGGTCGGCCGCGGGGGTGACGCGGCCGGAATACGGCGAAGCAGGGCCGAGAGGCACGCATCCACCACCGAAGCCAGGCAGGGCTTCGGTAGGTAGCTCTCAGCTCCGGCGCGCAACGCCTGCACGATCTCGTCGTCACCGCGGCCGGTCGAATGAACCACCACCGGGCGCCGCGAGCTGATGCACAAGAGCCGCATCAGCAGCAGACCGTCGACCGCCGGGGAGAAAGGATCCACCAGCACGACGTCCGGCCGCTGGTGCGTGTGGCAGGCCAGGTCGGACAGCGCTCGTCCGGTCTCGTGCAGGGCGAGGTCGGTGACGATGTGTCCGTACAGAGCCAGGTCGTCGCTGAGCGAACGCCGGTGAGAGGCATTTTCGTCGATCAGCAGGATATTGGCCATCTTTGCCGCCCGGTGTCGCGTTGGTTAACACCTCGCACGATGACATGAACACCCGGGCCGCTTTCATCGTGCGGCCCCATAGGCTTCAGTGATCGATCTGGTGGCAACCGCGGCGCCGCCTCGGTACCAAAGCCCCTTGTAAGCCGGCAGCCCGGCCAACCTGACCGATGGCTGTGGCGTCGTTGTGGCCCCCCGAGCGTCCTGGCTAGCGTCCGACCACCCAAGCATCCATCGAAACATCTGAGCGTCTTCGGTGGATCGCACGCCCGCTCGACCCCCTGAGGAGAGTGCGTGTCCAGAACACCTGTGCGCCGGACCATGGCCAGGATGTGCAGCGTGACTATCGCGCTGGCACTCGCCTGCGGCATGACGGCGGCACCAGCCACCGCGAGCCCCGCGTCCCCATCGTCCGCGCGACAGTCCGCCAAAGCCGACGCGGCCCCTCCGGCGGCCTCCCACGCAGCCATACGGAGCAACGGCCTCAACGACCATGTGAGCAGGCAGCCGCTTCCGGTGAACAAGCGGGCACCGCAGCCGGCGGCGAAGGACGCCACCCGCGTCGACTACGACCGGCCGGCGACCCCTCAGCGCCGGGCGCGACCGTCGGACAGCTCCCGCCTGGCCGCCGCCACGTGCAACTCCACCGACTTCACCAGCCGCACCGGATCCGCGCTGGTGACCCAGATCAAGGCTTCCACCGTCGACTGCGTCAACAGCCTGTTCAGCCTCACCGGAACTGACGCCTACAACGCCTTCCGCGAGGCGCAGATGGCCAGTGTCGCCTACGCGGTTCGCGACGGCGCCGCCAGCTACCCCGGGAACTCCTCCACGGGCATGACGCAACTCGTCCTCTACCTGCGCGCCGGCTACTACGTGCAGTGGTACGACAGCAGCGTCGGCGCCTACGGGTCGCAGCTGCAGACCGCGATCCGGTCGGGTCTCGACGCCTTCTTCGCCTCGTCGCACGCCTGGGACGTCACTGACGCCAACGGTGAGGTGCTGGCGGAGGCCGTGACTCTCATCGACAGCGCCCAGGAGAACGCGCGCTACCTCTACGTCATCAACCGACTGCTGACCGGCTTCAACTCGTCGTACCTCGCGTCGTGGTACATGCGCAACGCGGTGAACAACGTCTACACCGTGCTCTTCCGCGGCCACCAGGTGCCCGCATTCGTCTCGGCGGTGCAGGCCGACCCGACCGTGCTGAACAACCTGTACAACTTCGCCAATGGGCACCTGGACCTACTGGGCACCGACAACGGCTTCCTGACCTCGAACGCGGGTCGGGAACTCGCCCGGTTCCTGCAGGAGGCCGCGCTGCAGTCCACCGTGCGCCCGAAGGCATCGGCCCTGCTCTCGCGCAGCAGCATCACCGGCCCCACCGCGCCACTCTGGGTGGGCGTCGCGGAGATGACCCAGTACTACGACGTCGCCAACTGCTCCTACTACGGCACGTGCAACCTGTCGCAGCGGTTGACCAACTCTGTGCTGACGATCAACTACACCTGCAGCGCCTCGATCCGCATCCTGGCGCAGGACATGACCGCCGCCGAGCTGAGCCAGTCCTGCGACAGCCTCAAGGGCCAGGACGCCTACTTCCACAGCGTCGTGACGGACAGCGGCCCGGTGACGGGTGACGTCAACTCCGACATCGAGGTCGTCGTCTTCGACTCCACCACCGACTATCAGACCTACGCCGGCGCCATCTACGGCATCGACACCAACAACGGTGGCATGTACCTGGAGGGGAACCCCTCGGATGCCAACAACCAGGCCCGCTTCATCGCCTACGAGGCGGAGTGGGTCCGGCCGACCTTCCAGATCTGGAACCTCAACCACGAGTACACCCACTACCTCGATGGTCGGTTCGACATGTACGGCGACTTCAACGCGAACGTCACCACCCCCACCGTCTGGTGGATCGAAGGCTTCGCCGAATACATCTCGTACTCGTACCGCAACGTCACGTACACCGACGCGCAGACCCAGGCCGGCTACCACACCTACCCGCTGCGCACACTGTTCGACACCACGTACAGCAACGACCAGACCCGTATCTACAACTGGGGCTACCTGGCGGCCCGGTACATGCTCCAGTCGCATCGCTCGGACATGACGACCGTCCTCGGCTACTACCGATCAGGCGCCTACAGCGCCGCGCGCACCTACCTGACCAACACCATCGGTACGCGTTACGACGCGGACTTCTACGCCTGGCTGACCCGCTGCGCGACCGGTGACTGCGGAGGCAGCACCCCGCCCCCCACCAACCAGCCGCCGTCCGCCGCGTTCACCGTGACGAAGAGCGGGCTCACCGCGACCTTCACTGACCAGTCCACCGACAGCGACGGCAGCATCGCCTCCCGGAAGTGGAACTTCGGTGACGGCACCACCTCGACGGCGACGAACCCGAGCAAGACCTACGCCGCGGCCGGCAGCTACACCGTCTCGTTGACGGTCACCGACAACCAGGGGGCGACCGGAACGACCACGCAGACTGTCTCGGTCACTTCCGGCGGCGGAAGCACCCTGCCGGAGTGCACCGCGGCGGACACCCGCGTACTGGACCGCAACTGTCAGCGCAGCGTTCGCGCCGCGACGGCCGGCAACTACGATTACCTGTACATCTACTTGCCGTCGGGCGTGTCGAGCCTGACGATCAACGCGGCCGGTGGCAGCGGCAACTGCGACCTCTACTACAGCTCCTCCAGCTGGGCGACGACCAGCAACTACACCCGATCCTCGACCGGCGCCGGCAACGCCGGGTCCCTGACCATCACCAACCCGCCCGCCGGATACAACTTCATCAGCCTGTACGGCAAGACGTCCTGCTCGGGAGTGACCGTCAGCACCCGCTACTGACGGGTGCCGTATCGACCACGAGCGACGCGCCGCCCGGCTCCTGACGGGCGGCGCGTCCGTGCTCCGCCAGCTCCGAGCTCGCCGCGAGGGGTCGATCGGCGCGGCGGGCGGCATAATCCGTGCTCATGGGCATCGACGTGCGGCACCTGCGGGCGATCAGTGTTGTGGCCGAGGTAGGGAGCGTGACCGGGGCTGCCGCCCGGCTGGGCCTGTCCCAGCCGGCACTGACCGCCCAGCTGCACCGGATCGAAGAGATGGTGGGTGGCCCGCTCTTCGTCCGCAGCCGCACCGGCATGCAACCCACCGAACTCGGCAAGCAGGTGCTCAGCCGGGCACGCGTGGTGCTCGCCGAGGTGGACGCGCTCGTTGACGACTTCGGGGACAAGCGTCGCGCCTCGGACCTGTTCCGACTCGGCACCGTCCACCTCGCCTGCGCGAGCAGTCTGGTCCGACGGGTCACGGAGACGTTCCCCGACGCAGAGATCGGACTGCAGATCGAACCGTCGTCACGACTGCTGGTGGAGGCGGTCACACACGGTCAGTTGGACGCTGCCCTGGTCGGCATCCTGGAAGGCTTCGACCTGCCGATTGGCCCGACCGTTGCCAGTCGCACGCTGGTACCGCGGCACCCCATCTTCGTCGCGCTGGCAGCGACGCACCGCCACGCGCAGCGCGACACGGTCCGGTTGGCCGACCTCAGCGACGAGTCGTGGGTCTGCCCGCCCGGTCCCGACGATGGCTCGCTGGCCTCCCTGCGCCGCGCGTGCCGGGCCGCCGGCTTCGAACCGAGGATCCGCTACGAGGCACCCAGTGGCGCAGCCCACCCTCTCGTGGCAGCCGGCGACGGTGTCCGGCTGGTCGACCCGACCTGGGCGCCGGGGCCCGGGACGCGGGTGCTACCGCTGGACGGCGAGCCGCAGGTGGCCAGGCTGGCCGTTATCTGGCGGCGTGACGCGTTCACCAACGAGCAGAGCAGGCACCTGTTCCGGGCGTTCGCCCGCGCCTTTTTGGACCATGTCGACGACAATCCCGGATACGCCCGCTGGTGGCGGGAAAATCCGCACGTCCATCCCCTGGCCGAAGATTGACCGTTCTTTTCCAGCGGCTGTTGACGCGGTCTCCGCCGATCGCCTACTGTCTGTCCGGAATACCGATAACTGAATAGACACCGTTCGAACCTGCGCGGGAGAGACCCGACCATGTGTCGGGCGCCGAAGGAGCAAACTCCCAAGAAACTCTCAGGCCCCATTACCGCGCGGGCTAGGTGGACTCTGGAAAGCAGACGACCTTCGTCTCACCCACGGTGCAAACCGCTGATCAGCGGTGAAGCTCTCAGGTCAATGACAGAGCGGGAGGCAACCGACCGTACGACGCCACGAGCGTCGCGACGAGGAGCGCCTCCATGCATCAGGGTCCGACGACTCTGCTTCACTCACCCCTGCACGCCGTGCACCTGGAGTTCGGGGCCCGGTTCACCGGCTTCGCCGGCTGGTCCATGCCGCTGCGCTACACCAGACAGACCGCCGAGCACCGGGCCGTACGCGAACGCGCCGGCATCTTCGACCTCAGCCACATGGGACAGCTCGAGGTGGTCGGGCCAGAGGCCCCGACGGCGCTGGATTACGCGCTGGTCGGGCACCTGTCCACGGTGCCGCTTGGCGGCGCCCGCTACACCATGCTCTGCGACGACATCGGCGGCGTATTGGACGACCTCGTCGCCTACCGGCTCGCCGCCGACCGGTACCTGCTGATCACCAACGCCGCCAACACCGCAGCCGCGCTGCTCGCGCTCAAGTCCCGCTGCGACAGGTACGAGGCCACCGTCACCGACCACAGCGCCGAACGCGCGATCATCGCCGTGCAGGGCCCCCGTGCCGCCGACAGCCTCGAAGCCCTGATCGGAGCGGAGCCGACCCGGCTCGCCTACCACAGCGCCACCCCCGTCGAGGTCGTCGGCCGCCCGGCGATCATCGCCCGTACCGGATACACCGGCGAGGACGGATTCGAGCTGTTCGCCGGCGCGAGCGACGCGGTCGAACTCTGGCGGGCACTGCTCGCCGTCGGTGCCGGACATGGCATGGTGCCGGCCGGACTCGCCTGTCGCGACACCCTCCGCCTGGAGGCCGGGATGCCGCTGTACGGCTGCGCATTCCACCCCGGCGTCACCCCGTTCGACATCGGCCTGGGCCGGCTGGTGTCCTTCGACAAGACGGGCGACTCAACGAGGAGGTGCTCGCCGACCCGGGTTTGATCGGCGCCGACCCCTATGGCAAGGGCTGGCTGCTGCGGGTGCAGATAAGCGAACTGCCGTCCTTGATGTCGGCCGACGAGTATCGCGTCTTCGCCGACGACGCGCGATAGAGGAACCCCCATGCTGGACTCGGCGGTCTTCCCCGGGCAGCAGGGCGGTCCGCTCGAGCACACGGTCGCCGCCAAGGCGGTGGCATTCCGGATCGCCGCGGGGCGGGAGTTCCGCGAACGGCAACAGAGCGCCCTGATCGGGGCGAGGGTGCTCGCCGACCGGCTCAACGCCGCCGACGTGCACGGCGCCGCGCCCGCCGATGGTCACCTCAGGGCTGCGGATCGGAACCTCTGGGCTTTCGACAGTGCGCCACCCGCGACGCGTCATCGCCGGTCGGACCCACACCCGTATTCAGGAAAGGACGCACCGTGCCGAACAAGCTGCTGCTCAGAGCGACAGGAAGTGACCGCCTACGCCGGATCGTGGAGCATTCCCCGCTCACGCGACCAGTGGTGCGGCGGTTCGTCGCCGGTGAGGAGGAAGACGAGGCCGTCAGCGTGGCCTCGCGGATCGTCGGGGCGGGAATGCAGGTGACGATCGATCATCTGGGGGAAGGCACGACGACGCCGGAGCAGGCGCTCGGCATCCGCGACAACTACCGCCTGCTGCTTGCGTCGCTGGGCCGGGCGAACCTGGCCGCGTCCGCGGAGGTCTCGGTCAAGCTGTCCGCACTCGGCGGCTCGTTGGCCGACGACGGCCAGCATCAGGCGTACCGGCTCACCCGCGACATCTGCGCCGCGGCCGCGGCGGTGGGCTCGAGCGTGACGATCGACATGGAGGACCACACCACCGTCGACATGACGCTCGCCGTCCTCCGCGAACTGCGCACCGAATTTCCGTGGGTGGGGGTGGCCCTGCAGGCGTGCCTGCGTCGCACGGTTGTCGACTGCGTCAAGCTCGCCCACTCCGGCAGCCGGGTCCGCCTGGTGAAGGGCGCCTACGCCGAGCCGGACTCGATGGCGTTCGGCACCAGACGCCAGGTGGACGCGGCGTTCGACCGGTGCCTGCGCATCCTCATGGAAGGAGCCGGGTACCCCATGATCGCCACCCACGACCCGCGCCTGATCGACAGCGCGCTGCACCTCGCTCGCAACGCCGGCCGGGATGCCGCGGACTTCGAGTACCAGATGTTGTACGGCGTTCGGGCCAACGAACAGGCCCGGCTGGCGGGGGAGGGGCACCGTATGCGGGTCTACCTGCCCTACGGGCGCGACTGGTACGGCTACTTCACCCGCCGGTTGGCCGAGAAGCCCGCGAACATGCTCCTGCTGGCCCGCTCCTTCAAGCCCGGTGCCGCGAACTGACGCAGCCGCCGCCGACCACCGTCCTCACATTAGGGAGCAGGCTGCCGTGATCAGTGTTTTCGACCTTTTCAGTGTCGGTATCGGGCCGTCGAGTTCGCACACCGTCGGGCCGATGCGGGCGGCCCGGACGTTCGTGTCGGGGCTCAAGGCCGACGGTCTGCTCGCCGATACCGCCCGGGTGCAGGGGGAGCTCTTCGGTTCGTTGGGCGCGACCGGGCACGGTCACGGCAGTGACCGGGCGGTGCTGCTCGGGCTGGAGGGCGAGGCCCCGGAGACGGTCGACACGGACCGGGTGGGTTCCCGGGTGGCGGAGATCCGTGCCGGGCGGCGGCTGCGTCTGCTGGGTGTGCAGGAGATCGACTTCGACCCGGACCGGGATCTGGTGCTGCACCGCCGGCGGTCGTTGCCGTACCACCCGAACGGGATGACCTTCGCGGCGTACGACGCGGCGGACGGGCAGCTGCGGGCCCGGACGTACTACTCCGTCGGTGGTGGGTTCGTGGTGGACGAGGCGGCGGCCGGGGCGGACCGGATCGTGCCGGACACCACCCGGGTGCCGTACCCGTTCCTGACCGGCGCGGAACTGCTGGCGGTGACCACCGGCACCGGGCTGTCGATCAGCGAGGTGATGCTCGCCAACGAGCTGTCGTGGCGTACCGAGGGGGAGGTGCGGGCGGGGCTGTTGGAGATCTGGCGGGTGATGCGGGAGTGCGTGGAGAGCGGCTGCCGGCGGGACGGCACCCTGCCGGGCGGGTTGAAGGTGCGTCGTCGGGCGGCGGAGCTGCGGCGTGGCCTGGAGGCGGACGTCTACTCGATGGATCCGTTGCGGGTGATGGACTGGGTGACGCTCTTCGCGTTGGCGGTGAACGAGGAGAACGCGGCGGGTGGTCGGGTGGTGACCGCGCCGACGAACGGGGCGGCCGGGATCATTCCGGCGGTGCTGCACTACTACACCCGGTTCGTGCCGGGCGCGTCCGACGACGGGGTGGTGCGGTTCCTGCTGGCGGCCGGTGCGATCGGCGTGTTGTTCAAGGAGAACGCCTCGATCTCCGGTGCGGAGGTGGGTTGCCAGGGTGAGGTCGGGTCGGCGTGCTCGATGGCGGCGGCCGGGCTGGCCGAGGCGCTGGGCGGCACGCCGGAGCAGGTGGAGAACGCCGCCGAGATCGGCATGGAGCACAACCTGGGGTTGACCTGCGACCCGGTGGGCGGGTTGGTGCAGATCCCGTGCATCGAGCGCAACGCGGTGGCCAGCATCAAGGCGATCACCGCGGCCCGGCTGGCGCTGCGCGGTGACGGCGTGCACCACGTCTCGTTGGACAAGGTCATCAAGACCATGCGGGAGACCGGCGCCGACATGAAGGTCAAGTACAAGGAGACCGCCCGCGGCGGGCTCGCCGTCAACGTCATCGAGTGCTGATGCCCTTGGCGGGGTCGGAGACCAGAATGTTGCCCTCGCCGGCCCTGGTGGGGGCAGCGAGGGCTCCGCCGCGGTCCACCCCGGTCACCGTCAGGCCGGCGCGGACGGCATGGTGTGCGCGGCGACGCCCGTCACCCCGGCGTCGACCACCACGACGTCCGCGCCGGCAGCGGTCACGACGTCACCCGGTGCATCCACGCCTCGACGTCGTCAGCCTGCCGGGGCAGCCCGCTGGAGAGCAACCGGTACCCGCCGTCGGTGATCAGGATGTCCTCCTCGATACGCATGCCCAGCCCGCGCAGCTCGGCCGGGATCAGCTCGTCGTCGGGCTGGAAGTACAGACCGGGTTCGACGGTGAGCACCTGACCGGCCTCGATGCGCCCGTCGAGATAGGTGCCGGACCGGGCGGCGGCGCAATCGTGCACGTCCAGCCCCAGCATGTGGCCGGAGCCGCACAGAGTCCATCGCCGGTACAGGCCGGAATCCTCCGCCAAGGCCCGTTCCGGTGAGCAGCGCAGCACCCCGAGATCCGCCAGCCCGTGGGCGAGCACCGTCATCGCCGCCCGGTGGAACGCCCGGAACTCCGCACCCGGCTTCAGGCACTCGAGGGCGGCGTCGTTGGCGCGCCGGCACAGCTCGTACAGGTCGCGCTGCAAGGGGCTGAACCGGCCCGAAATCGGGAAGACCCGGGTGATGTCCGCGGTGTACAACGACCGGGTTTCCGCGCCGGCGTCGAGCAGCAGCAGGTCGCCGTCGCGGACCGGGCCGTCGTTGTCGATCCAGTGCAGGGTCGCCGCGTGGGCCCCGGCCGCCACGATCGAGTGGTAGCCGACGTCGTTGCCCTCCAAGCGGGCCCGCTGCCAGAACACGCCCTCCAGGTAGCGCTCCGAGGTGCGCTTCGCCATCGGCAGCGCCCGCACCACATCCTCGAACCCGCGGGTGGTGATCGCCACCGCCTGCTCCAGTTGGTCGATCTCCCAGGCGTCCTTGATCAGCCGCAGCTCCGACAGCACCGCGTCGAACTCCGCGTCGCCCGGTCCGGCCGCGTCGGCCAGCAGCGCATCGACGCGCGGATCGACCCCGCGCAGCACCCGGGTGGGGACGCCTGCCCCGGACAGTGCCGACTCCAGGTCGGCGACGTGCCGGGTCGGCATCGACAGCCGTGCGCGGCTCTCGGCGAGGGTGGGGCGCCGCCCGGCCCACAACTCGCCGTACACCCGGTCGCGGAAGAACTCACCGCTGCGGCGGTCGGAGCGGGGACGCAGGAACAGGGTGGCTCCGCCGTCCGGCTCGATCACGAGCACCCCGTCAGAGGACTGGTCGCCGGTCAGCCAGGTGTAGGCCGAGTGCGGCCGGAAGCGGTAGTGCTGGTCGTTGGACCGCTGCTTGTACCCGCCGGAGGGCACGACGAGCCGTTCCCCGGTGAATCGGGCGTGCAGGCGGGCCCGGCGGGCGGCGGCCCAAGACGCCACGTCGTCGACGGGCAGGTCACGGTGTTCGCTGTCGGCCCAACCAGAGAGCATGAATTCCTCAAGGGCAGGGCTGACCGGCAGGTCGTGGCTACCGGTGTGCAAGTCGGTGCGGGTCACGCGGCCTCCTTAACGGGGGTGAGGGTGAGGGAGCGTCGAAGGTCGCCGCTGAACTCCCATACCGCGACTGTGAAGCCCTCGTCCCGGTGGGCGGTGGGCGGTGGGCGGTGGGCGGGAGGGGCATGACGCGGGGCAGCATGCTCGCCGGCCTGTTCCATCCGGTGGCGCGGCCTGCACCGCCGGGGCGCACAACGCCTGCCCGTTCGAGAACACCTTGCCGAGCAAATCCTTCAGCGCCCCCTGTAATATATTACATGGCACACTAGCAATGTCCGTGGCGACGTCAAGAGTCGTGATCGTGTACTCGACGAGGACCTGCTGACGAACAGTCGTGCCGGCCGGGCCCTGGGGTCGTGCATCTGATCATGCTTGGTCGAGAGTTGTTGATCTGCAAGGGCGGGCGCGTTCGGCAGGTCGAGGAGGCCGCTGGCGGGGCTCAATCTTCATCGGCGGCTCCAGGCGCCGTCCGGGTTTCGGTCGGCCTGCTCGCCTGATTGTGGTTTGGCGACCGCCGCGGCCGGATGTGCATCGACCGCCCCAGAATGTGTCCCGGTCGGCACCCGGATTGACAGGCGTCGTGTGTTGGCGGTTGACGGCGAGCTCTACCTTGGGTGCCATCGACTCTGCCAATACTTCCGCTGGAGTGCTGATGTCCTTGCCCGCTGGACAGGGACCTCGGGCGTTGGGCCTATGGGCGTTCGTGGCCGCGATTCTTGCCGTCGTTGGCGCGATCAGTTGCATCCTCGGCTTCGTCCGCAGCGTGCGGGATGTAGAGCGGTTCTCCGCCGAGATTGGGGACTGCGTAGCCGGGGCGGCGGTAGAGGACACGCGCATCGTCGCCTGTGACGATCCGACTGCGCGCAGGCGAGTGGTGTACCGCGAGATAAGGCCGAGCCCGGTGACAGAGAAGGTCCTCAATGAGACGTGCTCCGGCTCTCCGACAGCCGACGACGTCCTCTGGAAGACTTTCGAGGACGGCCAAGTGCTGATCCTGTGCCTCGAAACCTTGAGACCATAACCCGCCCAAGTGATCACCTCGCTCGCCTCTGGAGCCACCAGGGCGGGCCAACGCCTGCCCTGTCTGGCTGCCGACTCAGTCTGATCACCGGCGTCGATAATCGATCAATAGTGCAAGCGCGAGAACGGGCCGCCGCTTTCGTGGAAGGCCGCCGAAGCCCGTTCGCCGAGGACTGATCGATGACGGCTTGCCGCTGACTGGCGGTCCCGGTGCTGCCGCAGCAGACAGTCGCGATCGCCGCAGGGCGCCGTAGGCGGTCCGCCTGGCCGGCGTCCGCACATGCCGCGAGGCGCGGGTCTTGAGGCTCGGCTACGTGTAAGCGGAGTCCCGGACGCGCTCGAACGCGTCGCGTGTGACGACGAACGGGCTCCAGTCTTCTTCAGGATCATTCAGGCTCGCCTGCCCGAGGTCGCCGTAACCGCAGGATCGGGGTACGTCGGCACGATTCAGGATTGTGCCTCACGCCACCGCAGTGCCGCGACAGCCGCGACACGGCTGGAATCGGGTCGCCTCGAAGCATCCGCTCTTGCGGCCGAGTGGGCGCGCTGGCTGGTGGCTGCCAGCTCCGTGGCTGGGCTTCCGTCCGGCCGACTTCCCGAACTGGCCCATGAGCGGATTGCCCCACCCGCATGCCGTAGCCTGGATGATTTGGTGATCACAAGCCTTGGACTCGACCGGGCGGGTGAATCTGCGGAGGCTGAGGCCACTCGCGGAGGATCGACGCGGGCGCTCCAGACGGGGATCGGGAATGACCACTGAGCGAAAATTCGCGATGCTGAAACCCCGACCCCGGTGATGTGGGAGGTCTTCGGTACTGACCGCTGCATCAGCGCAGTCGACCGCCTGCTCCGCCCGTTCGCGCCGGCACGGTCGACCTTGGAGGCGAAAGTCGGGTAGGGATCGAGTGCCTTGCGGAGCTTGCCGGCGTTCTTCTCGGACTTGGCCACCCTGCGCAACACCGCGGTCAGCCTCCTCCGCCTGGACGGCGTCCCCTCGATCGCACCAGCCTTACGCCGAAACGGCCAAGATCCGTAACGATCCCTACGACTCCTTGGACTCACCCTAAAACGGTCAAATCTCGACCCTGCGAAGGCCCTGGGATCGCGCCCTGGATATTGCCATAACTCATTGATACTTTCCTGTCGCTGCCGTTGTCCCAGCGCCGGGCGGGCAGTGTTGCGAAGATGGGGGCGACCAGCAACGAGTAGGCGCATCGGGGGATCATGCAATTTCGTCTGCTGGGGCCGGTGGAACTGTGGGAGGCAGACCAGCGGGTTGACATCGGCCCGATGAAGCAACGTGCGGTTCTCGCCGCGCTCCTCGTCGATGCCGGGCGACCGATCAGCCCAGATGTCCTGACCGACCGTGTCTGGGGCGACAAACGTCCGGCCCAGGTCCGCAACGTCCTGCACACCTATGTCACCCGGCTCCGTAGCGTATTCGCCCGGCTGCCCACCGGCTCGCCTGGCCGGCGGCCGCAACTGCTCAAACAGCCGGCCGGCTACGTGCTGGACCTGGACGCTCGAGATGTCGACCTACTGCTGTTCCGCTCGCGGGTCGGCGAGGCGGCCGCGGCGCGCACCAGTCAAGCCGACCGGGCGCGGCTGTTGCGGGAAGCTATCGACCTGTGGCGCGGAGAGCCGCTTGCGGGAGTGGCCGGCGAATGGGCGGCACAGACACGCGACGCCTGGCAGATGGAACGGTGCGAGGCGGTGGCGGGCTGGGCACGGACCTCGATCGACCTGGGCCAGGGGGCCGAGGCAGTGGGACCGTTGGAGGATCTGTGCCGGCAGCATCCCTTCAACGAGTCGACTCTCGCACTGCTGATGCGGGCGATGCACGCCGCCGGACGCGATTCGGCAGCACTGGACCGCTATACGGCCATCCGGCGCGTCTTCGCCGAGGAACTCGGCATGGAGCCCGGTCCGGAGCTCCAGCAAGTACATCAAGCGATCCTCCGCGGTGAACTGCCGTCGACCGGCCCCAAGCCGGAGGCGGTGGCCCAGATCCCGACTGGTCTTTCGCACTTCGTGGGACGGGAGTCACACCTGTCCCGTCTAGCGGCTCTGCTCGCGGAGGCGGAGAACCAGCCCACCACCACGATGATCGCCACGATCCACGGCACCGCCGGCGTCGGCAAAACAACCTTGGCCGTGCACTGGGCCCGTCAGAACGCCGACCGCTTCCCGGACGGCCAGCTCTACGTCGACCTGCACGGGTTCAGCGCGGACAGCACGATCGCCGACCCCGCGACGGTCCTACGTGGCTTTCTGGAAGCTCTCGGCACGCCGGCGGGACGCATCCCCGCCGGGCTGGACGACCGCGCCGCAATGTACCGAAGCTTGATGAGCGGCCGGCGAACTCTGGTCGTACTGGATAATGCCCGCGACGCCGAGCAGGTCCGGCCGTTGCTGCCGGGCGCGCCGTCCTGCGTCACCGTGATCACCAGCCGTAACCAGTTGGCGGGGCTGGTGGTGACATACGGTGCCCAGTTGGTATGCCTGGATCTGCTCGACGATGGCGAGGCACGAAGCCTGGTCGTGGACCGGATCGGGGCCGCCCTGGGCGCCCAGGAACCGCAACTGCTGACCGAGATGATCGCGCGCTGTGCCGGACTGTCCTTGGCCTTGGCGGTACTGGGCAGCCGGATGGCGATGCGACCGGACGTGCCGTTGGCCGTCATGGCCGCCGAGCTGCGTGAGACCGGCAACGCCCTCGACGCCTTCGCCAGCGACGACCCGGCCACCGACGCGCGTAGCGTGCTGTCCTGGTCCTATCGGATCTTGAGCGCCCCAGCCGCGCGGTTGTTCCGGCTCCTGGGCGTTCATCCCGGCGAAGACATCACCGCCAAGGCCATGGCAAGCTTGCTGGCAGTCCCCGTGCCGGCGGTCCGAGTTTTCATTCGCGAACTGACTACCGCCCAGTTGCTCTCGGAACATCGGCCCGGGCGCTACAAGCTGCACGACCTGCTCCAGGCCTACGCGGTCGAACTGGCCGGCACCGAGGAGAGCGCGGCCGAGCAGCACCTGGCCGAGCGGCGACTGTTCGACCACTACCTGCACACGAGCTGCGCGGCACGAATAGCGATGAGCCCTTACCAGCTGCCACGAGCATTGGGCGAACCTTCGCCCGGCACCCAAGTCGCGGAAATTCTCGATCATGCCGGCGCGATGGCCTGGTTCGCGGCCGAACATCGCGTGCTGATGAGCACGCTACGACGCGCGGCGGAGTCCGGCGCGTTCCGGCATGTCTGGTTGCTGGGCTGGTCGCTCTCCACGTTCCTGATCCGTGGGGGCTATTGGCAGGACCATCAGGATGCGATGAAGGCCGCCCTCGATGCGGCAGTACGACACGGCGATCGCGCTGGTGAAGCGTTGGTCTTACTGTGTACCGCGATGGGGTTGAGCCGTATCGGAAAGTCGGCCGAGGCGCGGATCAACCTCGAGCGGGCCGTCCGCCTCCAGGCTGAGCTGGAGGACCGGAGCGCTGAGGCGAACATCCACGGCACGCTTGCCAGTGTGCTGACACGCGAGGGAGCCTATCCCGCGGCCCTGCGCGAGGGCCGTCTCGCCGCCGATCTGTACCGCGCGGCCGGCAACACGTCGGGTGAGGCGGCAGCTTGGGGCAGCATGGCATGGACGTTGACCCTCATGGGCCGCCCGGATTCCGCTATCGAACACGGCTTGCGGGCGTTGTCCTTGTCCTCCGCCGTCGAAGATCCGAACAGCCAGGCGGCCACCTGGCACACCATCGGGTACGCCCAGCACCAGCTCGGACGCTTTGACGACGCACGCCGCTCGTACGAGGAATCCTTGGCGCTGCTTCAACGCGGCGTCGACCGGTACAACAACGCGCGGGTGCTCGTCGATCTGGGCGACGTCCGGCATGCGACCAACGACCTTGAGGCTGCCTCTGTGGCATGGTTGCAGGCTCTGAAGATCCTGGTGGACCTCGGCTACGCCGAGGCCGCCGATGTCAGGCGCAAGCTCATGGACCTGCGCCTCGCGATGCTCCGTACCGGGAGTGGTCCGACGAGCCAGGAGCACCAGGTCCACTGAGTTGGCGGCGATTTCGCCCCGGGCGCCCCAGCGGCCAACGCCTCGATTACCCCGCCCGGCGCGCCGACCGGCCCGGCGGCCGGTCAGGGCCGAATCAAGAAACGTTCATGTACGGCCCGCGATTCTTCTCCCAGTCACCGGCGTTGCCGGTCTGAGATCAGGGGGAATCGATGGATCTCACCAGTCCTCATCGCCGGCTCCGGGCCAGTCCTCTCGTCCTGGGTGGAGTCGAGACGTCGCTGATCTTCGCCGCCCCGGCGACCGCTGCGAACTCGGCGCGTGCCCCAACGATCCCGATCCCGCCAGCCTGGTCGCCACGGCCTCCCGGGGGGCAACAGAACGCACATTTATCAGAATTTGATCGACGCAGGGCAATATTCGCTTCGTGGGCTGACCCGCCCTCGGGCATGGCGGTCGCGGCCCGGTTCAGGGCGGCAGAGCTAGAATTCGAAGGAGAGGCAGTGAGACGGTCCAACGTGCTCAGATTTCTTTTTAGAGCGCCAAGCGCAACGTTCAAATCGGTCCTGACGTCCAGCAAAGCCAAGAGCTCTTTCTGTGCTGCCACCGTTGTCTCGGCGGCACTTCTCGCAGGTGTTGTCGTTGCATCCCCTGCAAGTGCAGCTGCAAACCCGAACCCGGCGCGAATCACCTCGGCCTCTTGGTGGTTGATGGAGGAGCTGCTCAAGCTTCAGCCCGGCTCGCAGAACGGCGGCATCTACGCCGACAAGCCCGGGTACCACAACACCCGAGCGGCAAACAGCTCAGACAACTACTCCGTCCGGGACGCCGAGGACAAAGGCGGCCCGTCGGACAAGGCCGCTGCCTATGACTGGACGTTTCCGGAGGCTCAAAGCCTGGCCTTGAGTTCCCTGCAGGTCGATCCGAACGCGGACAAGAAGCTTCCGGCAGGAATTACGGCAGCAGCATCGAACTACAGCAACATTGCCCGATTCTCCAACCGCCTGCTGGCTTCCGGGCAGAACGCCAATGATCCGCGCCTGAACGGGTGGAAAGAGTTCTTCGGCCAAACCGACAATGACACGACCGTCGAGGGCTGGGATTTCCGCTACCATCGCGCAGCGTCATCCGACTCATCCCATCTATGGCATATTCACCTAAGTGAGGATCGAGACAAGGTCGAAAGCTACGACAACAAGCAGGCTCTACTCAGCGTCCTACGCGGCGAGACGGTCGACCAGTGGCTGAACCGCGGCTCAAGTGGTGGTGTGCCGGCGGGTCAGGCGGTGGTTCATGAGGGTTATACGAGTGTGTTCACGGTGAACGCGGTGGACGGGCATTTGCAGGAGTCGTTCCTGGCGCGGCTTGGTGGTGCGTGGATGACGCAGGATCTGTCGGTGGCGGCGGGTACGCCGTCGGTAGCGGGTCAGCCGATGGCGGTGGTGCATGACGGGTACACGAGTGTGTTCACGGTCAATGCCTCGAACGGGCATTTGCAGGAGACGTTCCTGGCTCGTGTCGGTGGTGCGTGGGTGACGCAGGATTTGGGTGCGGTCGCGGTGGGGCAGACGCCGTCGGTCAGTGTCCACGATGGCTTCGTCAGCGTGTTCACGGTCACCTCGGCCGGGCAGATTCAGGAGACGTACCTGTCCCGTCTGGGTGCGGCGTGGGTGACCCAGCCGTTGCCGGGTGGGGTGGTGGCGCCGTACACGTCGGTGGTGACGCACGACGGTTATGTCAGTGTGTTCGCGGTGACGACCGGCGGCCGGGTCCAGGAGACCTTCCTGGCTGGTATCGGCGTTGCCTGGGTGTCGCAGGACCTCGGTGCGGCGGCGGTCGCGCAGGCACCGTCGGTGGTGACGCATGAGGGCTATGTCAGCGTGTTCACTGTCACCGGGGCTGGGCAGTTGCAGGAGACCTACCTTGCTCGGATTGGCGCGGCGTGGGTGACCCAGTCGCTGCCGGGCAGCGCGGTGAAGCCGGCGACGTCAGCGGTCGTGCATGACGGTTACGTCAGTGTGTTCGCCGCCACGACCGGTGGCCGGCTGCAGGAGACCTTCCTGTCTGGTCTCGGCGCGGCGTGGGTGGCACAGGATCTGACCGCCAACCCGGGCACTCCGCTGATGGCGGGTCGGCCGGTCGCGGTGACACATGATGGCTACACCAGCGTCTTCACCATCAAAGCCACGGGTGGTCATGTCCAGGAGACCTACCTGTCTCGTATCGGCGCGGCCTGGACCACCCAGGACCTGACCACCACTGCCGGGACCCCGGCAGCCAAACCGTAACGACTGATCGAAGAGCGTCCGGGCTGCTGCGTTCCACCGGCAGCCCGGACGACGTCCTGCCCCGCCCGGCGGTGTCCACCGAACCGGCAGCCCGGATGGCCGGACGCCTCTCAGCCTGCTTCGGCAACTTCCGCTCGGAGGAGGGCACGATGGTTCCGGCTTACGGCGTGGCATGGCGATCGCGGCGTGTTTCCGCAGTGGATCATCCCGTAAGTAAGCACACCACTCCAATGGATCTGCCGCCGGACGACCAGCGCCGAAGAGCTCGACGAGCCGATCCGCGTCTCGTTCGCGCGCGGATCGAACTGGTAGCGGGACCAGCCGTGTTGCGTGACTACAGCAAGTCGATGAAGCACTACTGGAGTGAGGCGACGTTCATCCCCGACCTGGAGGACGGCGCGGCTGCGTGGCACGTGGCCAGGCGGTTTCTGGAACTGCGCGACGACGACTTCGTGGGCGGTTTCGTACTGCGGCGCTTCGAACGGTTCACCTCCGCCGAAGTACGCACGTGGTGGGTCAACGGTGTGTGCGTCCTGATCGGACCGCATCCCGACAGCCCGCACGGTCCCGCGCCGGCCGGGATCGACCTGGCCCCGATCGCACCGATGATCGCCGGACTCGGCCTGCCCTTCGTCACCGTCGACCTCGCTCTGCGCGCGGACGGCGAATGGCGGGTGATAGAAGTGGGCGACGGGCAGGTGAGCGACCGACCAACCACCGTCGACCCTCAAATGATGATCACGGCCCTGCTTGTCCTGGCCCGATATTGACCAGTCTCAAGCCGATGTGGCGATCAGCATTGCCAAGTGTCGTCCTTGTGAGGCGCTGTCGACGCCGGTGATCGGCGTGTCGAGCGATCCAGCGACGAACGGTGCTTCTGCAGCTGTTTGACCTTGTCGAGGAAACGTCTCCAAGCTCGCACTGCGGGCGAACCTCGGGGGCGGTCCGCTGACCGAGGGCCACGATCTCGCGTCGGGCGAGAGCCGTGAGCCGCGACGTCCGGTGGCTCGACCTCGCCTGAGTGGGCGACGGCGGGTGTCGGTGAGCCCGCCGCCGCTTGCGCACCCGGAACTTCCCGAATGAGCAACATGCTTCGCCCGGTGCGGCCTCTGGCCGCGTCTCCGTGGAGTCCGGTCGGGCTTATTGCCAAAGTATGGCAACTACGTAATGCTGGCAGCAGTGGGCGGGTGCCTCGGCAACGCGATGATCCGAAATTCCGTCGGGGTGCCCGCCCAGGTCACGTGACGACGATGGTGCGAGGAGCTGCTGGTGGCCGTCTACTCTCTGCCCGACATGCCGTACGACTACGGCGCGCTGGAGCCGGCGATGTCCGGCGAGATCCTCCAGCTGCACCACAGCAAGCACCACGCCGCGTACGTCAAGGGCAGCAACGACGCCCTGGAGCAGCTCGCCGAGGCCCGCGACAAGGGTGACTTCGCGGCGCTGGTGGGGTTGGAGAAGACGTTCGCGTTCAACCTGTCCGGGCACGTGCTGCACTCGATCTTCTGGAACAACCTGTCTCCGGACGGCGGCGACCGCCCCGACGGTGAGCTGGCCGCCGCGATCGACGAGCACTTCGGCTCGTTCGACGGCTTCGCCGGGCAGCTCTCGACGGCGACCAAGAGTGTGCAGGGCTCCGGCTGGGGCGTCCTGGCCTGGGAGCCGCTGGGCCGGCGGCTGATCGTGGAGCAGGTCTACGACCACCACGGCAACGTCGGGCAGGGTTCTACGCCGCTGCTGGTGTTCGACGCCTGGGAGCACGCCTACTACCTGCAGTACCGCAACGTTCGCCCGGACTACGTCGACCGGCTGTGGAACCTGGTCGACTGGGCCGACGTGACCGCCCGCTTCGACGCCGCCCGCACCGTCACCCCGAAGCTCTGACCGGCGTGACCGGCCCGGTCCCGGTCGCCGCCGACCTCGTGCAGCGTGCCGCCGGGGTCATCGCCGCCCGCCACCGCGGTGACCTCGCCGGTGCGGAGGCGCTGCTGGCCTCGTTCGACACCGACCAGGCGCGCACGCTCGGCTTCTACCTGCTCGCCGATCTCGCCCTCGGGCTGGTCCGCGCGCAGACCGGGCAGTCCCTGGACGACCTGGTCCGGGAACTCACCCTGCTCGTGGCGGCCACACCGCCACCCCCGCCCGGCTGACGGCGCCCAGCGCCGCGCCGCCCGTCGGCGCACGATCTCCTGGCGTACGTCATGGTCAAGCGGTTGTCCGTGCGCGTGGCGGCAGCGGCTGCCGCCGCTCTGCTCGCGCTCGCCGTCGTGGGCTGCTCGTCGTCGGCAACGTCGACCGGCGGTGCGGGCGGCGTCGGGACGCTGGTGGTGGGCTACCGCGGGTGAGCCGGACACCCTCAACCCGGTGCTGAACTATGGCCCCGACGTGCGTCGCTGATCTTCGACGGGCTGGTTTCCCGCGACGCCCGCACATCGATCCCCCACTAGTTCCTTCAAACGGGCCGGAACTTTTGCCATGAGAACAAAAAGATAACTATGTATCGACGGAAGCGCTTGTTGTCGCGACCATGGTCGGATGCGTCGTCTCATCCCCGCACTCGCCCGGCCGCTTGTCGGCCTGACGGCTCTGCTGTTCGCGGCTGTCCTGCTCCTGGTGCCGGCGCGGCCGGCGGCGGCGCACGGGACGCTGGCGATGTCCGTCCCGGTAGCGGGGGCCACCGTGTCGAGGCCGTTGACCGACGTGTGGCTCTACTTCACCGAGAAAGTCGCCTCCAACGCCCACTTCACCATCACCGCTCCCGGCGGCGGGCGGGTCGACGGCGGCTGGAGCTACGGCGAGCCGCGACCGCTGCCCAAACCGGTCACCGAGTACGTGCTCACCGACGGGCTGTTCCAGCCCCGCGAGTACGCCACCGGATTCCCCGCGATGGTGACGGTCGCCCACCTGCCGGCGGTGGGTGAGTACACCGCCACCTACCTGTCGGTCGCCTCCGACGGCGAGCCGGTGCGCGGCACACTGACCTTCCGGTACACGGGCCCGGTGACGGCGGAACCGACCGGCTGGCGCCCGCCGACCGACCAACCCGACCCCTCGCTGCTGGCGGCCGCCGCGCAGCACGAAAGCTCCGGGCACGGATCGGGAGCGGCGACCTCCTCGGCCCCCGCGCCGGCCGCCGCCGCGCCGTCACCCGCCGTCGCGGCGCCGCCGACCGACGAGGGTGGTGCCGCGCGGATCGGCTGGGTGGGCGCCGGGGTGGCACTGGTCGCGGCCGCGGTCGGTCTCGTGCGGTGGCGACGCCGACCGGACCCTGGTAGACCGCCTACGCGTCAGCGGGCAGGGACGAGGCAGAGGCGACCCGGCGCCAGCCCCGCCGGCCGGGCGGGGACGTCCGCTCGCGCTCGCACCGACCCTCCCGGCCTCGGTCCGGGCAATACGCGGCTCGCGCTGCTCGTCGGCGCGCTGGTGGCAAGCCTGCTGGCCGGATTCGGGCTGGGACGGATCGACACCGGCGTGGCGACCGCCGGCGCCGCACGGCCGGCCGGCGTCACCGCACCGGTCGCGACCGGCGCGGCCGAGGCTGCCGGGGACGGACACCGGCACCCGCCCGGCGCCGGCGCGCACACGCACCCCGGCGACGGCGGCGCCGATCGAACGCAGGCGACCGGCACCACGGTCAGCGCCGGCGGCTACACCCTGCGGCCCGAGCGGCGCTCCCAGTCCGCCGGCCGGAGCGAGGACTACCGCTTCCGCGTCGTGGGCAGCGACGGGCGGCCGGTGACCCGTTTCGCCGTCGTCCACGACAAACCCCTGCACCTCGTGGTGGTGGGCCGCGACCTCACCGGCTACCAGCACCTTCACCCCAGCATGGCGCCCGACGGCACCTGGAGCGTGCCGCTGACGCTTCCCCGCGCCGGCACATACCGCGTCTACGCGGACTTCTCCGTCTCTGCCCCCGGCGGCACCCCGACGCCGTTGGTGCTCGGCGTCGACCACCACGTCCCCGGCGCGTACGCCCCGGCCACCCCGCCGTCACCGCGACCGCAGGCGACGGCCGGACCGTTCACGGTGACCATGGCCGGCACGCCCAGGGCCGGCACCACCGTGCCGCTGGCGTTCTCCGTCCGCCGCGACGGCAGCGCCGCCGAGGTGGCGGTACAGCGCTACCTCGGCGCCTACGGGCACCTGGTCGTCGTCCGTGAGGGCGACCTCGGCTACCTGCACGTCCATCCCGAACCGGAACTGGTCAACGGGGCGATCTCGTTCTGGCTCACCGCGCCGGGCGCGGGCCGCCACCGGGCGTTCCTGGACTTCCAGGTCGACGGCACGGTGCACACCGCCGAGTACACGATCGACGTGGACTGAACGGGCCCGCTCACTCGACTGCGCGGAGCCGGCAGAGCGGCTGCGATGGTGGCGCGGCTGCGGCGTGCCGCGCCACCGCCGCGGACCCACCAGCCGCACCGTTCAGATGGCGGCGCCGCCGGTCGCCTCGGCGGTCGCCGTGTCGCGGCGCCGGCGGGCACCGAGCAGCAGGTCGACCGCGAGGAAGGCCAGCAGGCTCACCCCCAGCAGCGGCAACACCCACCCGACCGCGAAGACCAGGGGTACGCCGACCGCGACGCCCCAGGCGGGCAGCCGCTGCCACGCCCCCCGGCCGGGTGGGGTGCCGAGCGGGGCGCGCCGGTCATGGCGGGTGGGGCGGCGCTGCCACCACATCCGGTAGCCCCACACGGTGACGCAGAGCAGGCCGAGGGCGAGCGCGGCGAGCAGGATCTGGTTGACCGGGCCGAGCAGCACTCCCATGTGCGCCTGGATGCCGAGGCTGCTCACCCGCGCCAGCAGCGGCCAGGAGGTGAAGTCGCTGCGGGCGGTGACAGCGCCGGAGGCCGGATCGACGGCGACGGCGTCCTTGCGTACCGGCCAGGAGTTGTCGACCTGAACCACGCTCCACGCGGTTCCCGCCTCGGCGGGTGGGGTGATCTCGACCGGCCCGTCGAGGCCGGCGTCGCGTGCCAGCGCGAGGACCCGGTCGGTGTCGGCCGGGTCGACCGGCGTGGCGCCCCCGCCGCCGCCGTGGTGGCCGGTGTCGGCGACGGGGGTGACCGCCCCGGGCAGCGTGGTCGACAGTTCGGGCGCGTGCGCGTCGAGTGCGTCGAGGGCGGAGCTGAAGTTCCCGCCGGCGTAGCGGGACCAGGTCAGCCCGGTGACGGACAGGAACAGCAACCCGACGGCGAGCCACACCCCTGTCGCGGCGTGCCAGCCGCGGGTGCGCCGCACGCCCCGCTTCGCGGTGAGGTCGGGTGCGACGAGTCGCCGGGCCCGGCTGCTGCTGGTCCGGTGGCGCCGCCACCAGAGGATGAGCCCGCCGAGGACGAGGACCCACAGCCAGCTCGCGGCCAGCTCCGAGTAGTAGCGCCCGACGACGCCGAGGTGCAGGTTGCGGTGCAGATCATCGAGCCAGGTGGTGGCCGGCGTCGACCCGAACCAGGTGGTGAGGGTGCCCTTGACCTGCGCGGTGTACGGGTCGACGTAGACGGTGTGCTGTTTCTCGCCGAGGGTCGGCACGTCGAACACCACCCGGGTGGTGGCGTCGCCCTCGCCGGGGGCGACGCTGGCGACGGTGCCGCCGGGGTGCGCCGCCCGCGCCGCGCCGATCTGTTCCGCTGTCGGCCGTGGACGGTCCCCGACCCGGTCGACGGTGAGCTGGTCGCCGTAGAGCGTCCGATCCAGCTGCGGCGTGACCGTGTACGCCAGGCCGGTCAGCGCGGCGATCAGCAGGAACGGCGCCACCAGGATTCCGGCGTAGAAGTGCAGGCGCAGCAGCAGGCCACCCCACCCGTTGTCGGCGGACCGGGTCGGCGGCGGTGAGGTGTCAACAGGAACCGTCATGCGTCGATCCGATCTCGTGGGGAAAGGGCGTCGGCCTTCCTAGTCGGCGCGGGACCCGCGCTGGTTCCCGCACCCGCCCGCCGCGGCGCGCGTTTCCACCGTTCGGTGGAGTCCGGGAACTTTTGCCGCCCCGCCGCCGACCATTACGCCGGTGCCGGAGGACCGGCCCGAGACCGGATGCAAAGGATGCGCTGATCATGAATCGGACTGCGTTCGCCCGGGTGGCGACGATCGCCGCGGGCGCCGCCGCGCTCACCCTCGGGCTGGCCGGCCCGGCCGCGGCCCACGTCACCGTCAACCCGTCGACCGCGGTGCAAGGCGGGTGGACGAAGGTGTCGTTCCGGGTGCCGAACGAGACCGACAGCGCCGACACCACCAAGATCGAGGTCAACCTGCCCACGGCCACGCCGATCGCGTCGGTGTCCCTCAAGCCCCTCACCGGCTGGACCGCCACCACCGAGAGCACCAAGCTGGCCACGCCGATCAAGACCGACGACGGGGAGATCACCGACGCCGTCACGAAGATCACCTGGACCGCCGGGCCGGGCGCGGCGATCAAGCCGCACCAGTTCCAGGAGTTCGACGTCTCCCTCGGCCCGCTACCGAAGACCGGCCAGGTCGTGTTCAAGGCCCTGCAGACCTACTCCAACGGCGACATCGTCCGGTGGATCGACGAGCCCGCCGCCGGCCAGGAACCCGAGCACCCCGCGCCCGTGCTCACCCTCACCGCCGGCAAGGACGACACCACGTCCGCCCAGCCCGTCGCCGCCGCGGCGCAGACCAGCGGTGACACCGACTCCGACAGCGGCAACGGGACCGCCTACGGCATCGCCGGCATCCTCCTCGGCCTGGCGGGCCTGGTGGCAGGGCTCCTCGCCTACCGCCGGGCGGTCCACCGGAACTGAGCGCATCCCTTCTGTCCTCCGCACCCGCGGCTCGCACTCCCGCGAGGGCCGGTGGCAGGGCGTCGCCGTCGGCCCCGTCCGGGCGGCGGTCAGGCGGCTGTCGGGGGTGGACGCAGACCGGAAAGGCTCTGCGGGCCGGACCGCCGATCAGTCCGACGGGGAGTCCGACCGGCGGGCCGTCGGCCGTCCGGCCCTGCGGCTGTCAGCTTCCCGCGCACTGGCTGCCAGGAACGCGTTGTAGCGGGCCAGGTCGTCGTCCTCGCCGGTGGATTCGGCCCGGTCCGCGGCCCGGTCGAGGCGGCGCTGCTCACGCTGGTCGGCCTGGATCCACTGCCGGACCAGCAGGACCATGACGACGGCGGCGGGGATCTCGCCGAACGCCCAGGCGATGCCGGCGCCCAGCTTCTGGTCGGCCAGGAGCGTGGAAGCCCAATCGGGATGGACGCCGAGGTACCAGTCGGGAGCGATGACCGTGGTGGTCTGCATGAGCACGAGGCCGAAGAAGCCGTGCGCCATCATCGCGGCGAGGTGGATGAGCACGAGGACCGGGTGGGGTACCCGTGGCCGGCCGGGGTCGACGCCGATGAGCACCCAGAACAGCAGGTAGCCGGAGAGGACGAAGTGTCCCAGCATGGCCAGGTGTCCCAGGTGGGAGCGCATCAGAGTGCCCAGCAGGTCGCTGAAGTACAGGCCGAACAGGCTGGCGGTGTAGATGCCGAGGGCCACCAGCGGGTGGGTGAGCAGCCGGGTGGCCCGGCTGTGCAGGGCGAGCAGCAGCCACTCCCGGGCGCCCCGGACCTGCGGTTCGGTCGGACGGCGCAGGGCCCGTAGCGCGAGGGTGACCGGGGCGCCGCCGACCAGCAGGATCGGCACCAGCATGGACAGCACCATGTGCTGCGCCATGTGGGCGCTGAACAGCACGTACGCGTAGCGGGCGAAGCCCAGGCCGGTGGCGGCCGCCAGCACCAGCAGGCCGCCGATCCAGCTCGCGGTGCGGGCCATCGGCCAGTGGTGCCCGCCTTGGCGCAGCCGGCGTACCCCGGCGAGGTAGCCGGCGACACCGACCACGGTCACGGTGAGGAAGAACAGGTCTGGCAACGGCTGCCCCAGCAGGTGCGCCGCCGTGGGCGCGGCCGGCATCGGGAAGCCGAGCACCTCGGTCACCGGGTCGGCGTCGACCGGCTCGGTGACCGGGGTCGGGCTGCGCGACAGCGCCACGGCAAGACCGACGGTCGCGGCGAAGACCACCAGCTCCCCGGCCGCCAGCCGCGCGAACGCGCCACGTCTCCCGGCGGCCAGGGCCGGCAGGGTACGCGCGCGGTGCGCCGCGCCGAGCAGGCCGAGCACCGCGAGCGCGGCCAGTTTGCCCAGCACCAGCCACCCGTACCGGGACTGCCAGAGTTCATCGACGGTGCCGAGGCGCACCGCGGCGTTGGCGAGGCCGCTGACCGCGACGGTGACGAAGCAGGCCAACGCGAGGCGGCTGTAGCGGGCGGCGGTCCCGGGCAGGTTGCGGCTGCGCCGGATGGTCAGCAGCGCGGCCAGCCCGCCGGCCCACAACGCGGCGGCCACCACGTGCAGGGCGAGGCTGGACACGGCGATCTGGTGGTTGCCGGCACCGGCGGCGTGCCCGGTCAACGCCGGCGGCAACAGCCCGACCAGCGCCGTCGCGGCAGCGAGCGCGGCCGTCCGGCGGGACAGGCCGACCCGGGCCGTCACCGCCACCACCGCTGCCAGCCCGGTCTGGGCGAGCAACGCCCGCCCCTGTGTGATGTCGACGCCGAAGCTGACCACCGTTGCCGCACCGAGCCGGCCGAGGGGAACGCCGAGCAGGTCGGAGACCGTGAGTACCAGCAAGGTCAGGGACGCCGCCGCCCAGCCGGCCGCCGCCAGGCCGGCGCGGCGCAGCAGCAGCCACCCGTGCGCGGAGACACTCGCCCCGTCACCGGGCAGCAGGAACGCCGCCGTCGCCGCGAAGCCGACGGTGAGGGTGGCCAACCCGTCTTCGAGTAGCCGTACCGTCGGCAGCGCCCACGTCGTGACCGGTCCCGGGTCGGGCAGGCCCGGGACCGCGGCGGCGAGCGCGCCGCCGAGGCGCAGCGCCAGCAACAGCACCGCCACCGCCGAACCGGTCGCCACCATCGCGACGAGCCATCCACCCGCCGCTGGCCCCGTGCGGCCCGGGCTGCCCTGCCGGGCGCCTATCCGTCCGGTGCTGCCCGACCTGGCGCCGACGGGCCGGTCGGTGGCTGGCTCCCGGCCGTGCGGCCCGGCGGTGGCAGGCTCCGCGGCGACCGATCCGAGGCCGGCCGGTTCGGCCGCCACGGGGCCGGCGGTGTCGGACGGGCGGGGGGAGCGGGGTGTCGGGGACGGCGATGCCGGCTGGCGCACGGTGTGGACCTGGTTTCGGATCGGGTCGCCGGACGGGCCGGCGTCATGGGGTCAGGAGGAGCGGCGGCGGAACAGCAGCAGGGCCGCGCCGGTCACGGCCAGGACGGCGACCCCGCCGGCGGCCAGCAGGACCGGCGGTGGCCCGCCGTCGCCGCCTGCGCCGGTGGCCACCGTGCTGGCCGGTCCGCCGCTGCCGGTCGTCGTCGCGGGCGGTGGGGGCGACGTCGCGGACGCGGCCGGGTCGGCCACGGTGAACCGGTACGAGCCCTGCACCGGGTGGCCGTCGGCGGAGACCACCCGGTAGGCGACGGTGTAGGCGCCGTTGGCCAGCGGCTCGTCGACGCTCACGCTGCCCGCCGTGCCGTCCACGGCCGGCGCGCCGGTCGGCACCTTCCGCCGGCCGGCGTCGCTGAGCACGATGGTCGTGAACTGCGGGTCGAGCCGCTGCAGGAAGCGCAGCGTCACCGAGGTCGGCGCGGCGGTCAGCCGCGCGTCCTGGGCCGGGGTGGCCGATTGCAACGAGTTGTGCGCCGCGGCGGGCGCGGCCGGCACCAGCAGCAGCGCGGTGAGGAGCGCGGCGAGGGCTGCGGTGACACGGGTACGCATAGCGAGCAGGTCCTTCTGGGCAGCGCTCATCCGAGCACCTGCTGGCCGATCCAGCCGCCTTCGGGGCAGCCGGGCGGGATCGCGAAGACGGCGGAGCCGATCGGGCTGGTCCATTCGTTGAGCAGGTCCCGTTCGGCGAGCCGGCGCTGGATGGGTAGGAACTGGCGGACGATGTCGGCCTGGTAGGAGGCGAAGACCAGGCCGCTGTCCGCGCGGCCCTCGGCGCTCGGCGCCCCGTCGTAGTTGTAGGGCCGGCGCAGGATCTTGAGCCGGTCGTCGGTGACGTGCGCGCGGGTCAGGTGGGAGAAATCCGGGATGACGGTGAGCCCGTCCTCGCCGAGCGCGGCGAAGTCCGGCTCGTCGTGCTCGGCCGCGCCGGTCAGCGGCGCTCCGGTGTCGAGCCGCCGGCCGACGGCGAGTTCCCGGTCGGTGCGGCCCAGCAGGTCCCAGGTCTCCAGGTTCATGCTGATCCGCCGCACCACGAGGGTGCTGGAGTCGCGCCACCAGTCCGGCCCGTCGGGCACCCACACCGCGGTATCCACCGGGGCGCCGGGCTTCGGGTTGGCGGTGCCGTCGAGTTGCCCGAACAGGTTGCGCTGCGTGCGTCCCGGCTCCGCGCCGGCGGCCCGGCGGAAGCCCTGCTGCACCCACCGCACGGCGGCGAAGGGTCGGCTGTCCTTGATCAGGACGCGTTGGGCGTGGGCGACGGTGAGCGGGTCGTCGGCGCAGATCTGCAGCAGCAGGTCCCCACCGGACCAGCGTGGCTGCAGCCGGTCGATCCGGAACGCCGGCAGGTCGGCCACCGACGGCGGCCGGCGGTCGTTCCGGCCGGCGGCGGCGTAGAGGCCGGGGCCGAAGCCGAACGTGACGGTGAGTCGGGCTGGCAGCAGGCCGAGTTCCGGCTCGGTGTCGGCCAGCGCGGGGCGGCCCTGGGTGAGCCGGGCGACGTCGTCGGAGAGTAGCCGCAGCATCCGTCCCAACGCGGCCCGGTCGGTGCCCGGCTTCAGGGTGAACGCGACGAACGCGGCGTGCGCCTGCGGCTCGGTGGTCACCCCGGCCTGCCGGGCGCCGTGGAACGGCTCCACCGCCCCGCCCACCCGGGCGACCGGGACCGGCTCTGCGGGGCGTACCCCGAGATCGCCGGAACGGGCGGCGGCGATCGCGGCGCCGCCGGCCAGCGCGCCCCCGGCGGCGACGGCGCCGCCGGTGAGCAGGCCGCGCCTGCTCACTCGGCGGGAGGCCGTGGTCGCGTCGGTCATGCCGCCGGAGTGGTGCTCATGCCCGGCATGGGCTCGCCGTGGCCTGGGGCGTAGGACTCCTGGGCGCCGGTGAACGGCTTCGCCACCGCGCTGAAGGTCTGGGTACGGCCGTCGGCGAAGGTGAGCGTGAAGCTGAGTTCGTCGCCGGCGCGCACCGGCTTGCTGATGTTCATCAGCATCAGGTGGTCCCCGCCGGGCTCCAGCGTGGCGCGGGAGCGCGCCTTGACCACGATGCCGCCCTGCTTGGGCTGCATGACCATCTTCCCGTCCTTCATGGTCATCTCGTGCAGCTCCATCGGGGAGACCTCGGTGGCCGCCTTGGTGATCGTCACGTCGGTGTCGCCGTCGTTGACCAGCGTGCCGAACGCCGCCGTCATGCCCTTGTCGGCGGCCTTGACCCACGGGTCACGCACCCCCAACACCCCGGTGGCCGGGCTCGCCGACGTCGCGGCGGTGACCTTCGGCGTGGCGGTCGTGACCTCTCCCGAGGACCCGCAACCCGCTGCGGCGACGGCGAGAACAGCGGCGGTGCTGAGCAGGATGACCGGGCGAAGCCGGCGAACGTCGGTGGAACTGGGCATGGGAGGTCCCCTCGATGGGTCGATGTCGGATGACCGGTCGGTGCGGCCGGACGGGACGTTGCGCGCGAAGCGGTCACCGCGCGCCGGGCAGTCAGCGGTCAGGCCGCGGTACGCCCTCGCTGCCGGGCGGTTCCGGGATACGGCGGCGGCAGCAGCCGCAGGCCCGGGGCGGGCGCCTCGTCCTCGGCGGGGATCCGCCAGCGGGGAACGTCGGGCCGCGAACGGGAGGACGGACCGCTGGGACGCAGGCCCGGCCGGGACATCGCGACCACGATCGCGTACCCGACCAGGAGGAAGGCGTGGCTGACCAGCCGGGACGTGTCGACGCGGCCGGTCGCCAGGTCGTTGACCGACAGCAGCACCAGCGTGGCGACGAACGCGCTCAACATCGGCACCAGCCCCGTCGGCGGCGTCCGACGGGCCGCCACGAACAGAAACCCCGCGCCGACCGCCACGTTCCACGCCGCCGCCTCGTGCCACAGGTGCCCCGACGCCAACGGGCCCGCCGCGTGCACATGCGGACCGGACGCACCGCGGCCGACCTGCACCAGACCCAACACCACCTGGACTGTGCCGATCAGCCCGAGTGCCACCCGCAACGACGCCACCACGCGCTGCCGCCAGCGGTGCGCCGGCCGGGAGGGCAGCGCACCGAGAACGAGAGCGGTGAGGTCAGGGCCGGCGACGTGCACCGACATCCGGGCCCGCCGGGTGACCGCCGCCGCCTGGCCCAGCCACACCAGACAACCCGCGCAGCCGGCCAGGTGCTCCTCGGCGCCGGCGCGTTCCTCGGGCGACTCCTGCCCGTCCAACTGCGTCGACAGCACGTCACGCCACTGCTCACACCCCATGTTCCGGTAGTCGGCCCGACGGCCGGACCAGTTCCCGCGAGTTCTGAGTGCCGGCGCAGGTCACCCCACCGCGGGTTCGCTCAACCGGCCGTCGTACCCCGTGTTCCCGCGCCGCGAGGGTCACTCAGCGCGGCGACGAGATCCTCGCGGGCCCGCGCCACCCGCGACCGGATCGTGCCCGTTGGGCAGCCGCACACCTCGGCGGCCTCGACGTACGACAGGCCCAGCACCTGCGTGGCGACGAACGCCTCCCGCCGATCCGTCGGCAACGCGGCGATCAGCCGCTCCATCACCACCTGCCGATCGAACCCGCCCCGCACCGGGTCCGCCACGTCGTACCCGTCCGGCAACGGCACCGTACGCGGCCGCGACGTCGCCGTCCGGACATGATCCACCGCGACGCGACGGGCGATAGACAACAGCCACGTCCGCGCCGAGGACCGCCCCGCGAACGACGGCAACGACCGCACCGCGCGCAGGAACCGGCTGGCGGGCCGGCAAGCTGACGGTGCCCCTGCTGCGGCACTCCGCCAGCAGGGGGTGTGTGGTGGGGGAGTTCTACTTCCGCCGCTGAGCAAGCGGCTCCCTGCCGTCGGCGGCTCGGGCCGCCCACGCCGCCCACGGGCGGGCATAGCTTCCACCCGCCTCGAGCAGTTCGGCGTGCGGACCACTCTCGACGATCTCGCCGCGCTCCATGACGATGATGTGGTCCGCGGACACGGCCTGGGTGAGGCGGTGGGCGACAATCAGGGCGGTTCGTCCTTCCAGTGCCGAGGCGGCCGCCTGTTCGAGGTCCCGGGCACCCGCGCTGCCGGCTTCGGCGGTCGCCTCGTCCAGCACCACGACCGCCGGGTCGAGCAGCACCACCCGGGCGAGTGCCACCTGCTGCGCCTGCGCCGCGGTGAGGGCGTGGCCGCCGTCGCCGACCACGGTGTCCAGGCCGTCGGGAAGGTCGAGCGCCCACCGCAGGGCGCCGACGCGGGCCAGGGCCGCGGTCAGTTCGTCCGGCGAGGCTTGTGGGCGGGCCAGCAGCAGATCCTCGCCGAGCGGACCGGCGAACACGTGGGTCTCCTGACTGACCATGGCGATCGTGCGGGCGGGCAGCTCGGTGACGGGGACACCGCCGAGTGTGACGCTGCCCTCCCCGGGCCGCAGGACACCGGCGGCCAGCGAGGCGACAGTGGTCTTTCCGGCGCCGGTGTAGCCGACCAGCGCGACCTGATGACCCGGCTCGACCCGCAGGGAAACGTCACGCAGGACGGGTGTGACCCCGTCGTAGCTGAAGCCGACGCCGGCCAGGACGAGGTCGTGCCCGGACGCCGCGGTGACACCTTCCCGGCGTTCGGCATCCATCCGCAGCACGCCGACCAGGAGGGCGAGGCTGGCCCCCGCGTCCTGGGCCTTGTCGAAGGTGACCATCAACAGGAGGATCGGACCGAACAGGCGGTGCAACAACAGCGCGGCAGCCGAGACCTCGCCGAGGGTGACAGCGCCCTGACGTACGAGGAGAAACCCCACCACCAGCACCGCTCCGAGCCCGGCCAGTTCCGCCCCGCTGATGCGCCCCACGAATCCGTCGGGTCGCGCCGGGTCGGCCGTGGGCGACCAGTAGTCCGTACCGGTCGATGCGGACCACCCGTGGCGTGTCGGTGCCGGGCAGCGTCAGGTGTCGGCGTAGGTAGCCGGCGACCTGCTCGGCGTGGTGGTCGGCGAGGTCGGCCAGTAGTTGCGCCTCGACCGGGTGCAGCGGGTCGGGCTCGGCCTCCGCGTACGCCTCGGGGTCGATGCGGCGCACCTTGTCGGCGCGTTCCCAGCGGACCTCGGCGACCTCGAAGCGGTGCAGGTGGTAGCGGGTGCCGACGTCGAGCAGGTCGCCGGTCGGGTGGGTGGCGGCGAAGTCGACGGCGGCGGGGCGGGCCTCGTCGCCGGCGAGTCGTTCGGCCCAGCCGGAGATCCAGGCCCGCACGGTGCCGCTGGACGAGGTACGCGAGCGGGTCCTGCGCCGGTTCACCGCGCTCAGCGACCAGGGCAACCGGGTGCTCGGCCTCGCCGTGCGGCCCATGCCCGGCGCCACCGCCGTCACCGTCGCCGTCGCCGTCGCCGACGAACGGGAGATGACGCTGGTCGGACTGCTCGCCTTTGCGGACCCGCCCCGCGCGGACGCCGCCGCCGCGATCCGCCGGCTCGCCGGCATGGGCGTCACGGTCCGACTCGTCACCGGCGACAACCGGCAGGCCGCCCGGCACGTCGCCGCCGGCGTCGGCCTCGCCGGCGAACCGCTCGTCGGCGCCGACCTCGCCGCCTGCCCCGACGACCGGTTACCGGAGCGGATCGCCGACGTCACCGTGTTCGCCGAGGTGGACCCGCTGCAGAAGGAACGCATCCTGACCGCGCTGCGCCACCGCGGGGACGTCGTCGGGTTCCTCGGCGACGGCATCAACGACGCCCCCGCGCTGCACGCCGCCGACGTCGGCATCTCCGTCGACACCGCCGTCGACGTCGCCAAACAGGCCGCGGCGATCGTGCTGCTCGACAAGAACCTCGACGTGATCGCCGACGGCGTCCGCCTGGGCCGCCGCACGTTCACCAACACCCTGAAATACATCCGGGTCAACACCAGCGCGTCCTTCGGCAACGTCGTCAGCATGAGCATCGCCACGCTCCTGCTGCCCTTCCTGCCGCTGCTGCCCCGTCAGGTCCTGCTGCTCAACTTCCTCTCCGACATCCCCTACACCACCCTGTCCACCGACCACGCCGACGCCGAGCAGCTCCAGCACCCCCGTACCGTCGACGTCCGGACCATCCGCCGGTTCATGCTGGTGTACGGGTCGATCAGCATCGCCGTGGACCTCCTCGCGCTGGTCGCACTGCACTGGTGGTGGCACGTGCCCACCGACGTCTTCCGCGCCGCCTGGTTCGTCCAGTTCACCGCCACCGAGATCATCGTGCTGCTGGTGCTGCGCTCCAACCGCAGCGTCCTGCGCAGCCGCCCCTCTGCGGCGTTGGCCGGCACCGGGCTGCTGCTCATCGCGGTCACCGTCGCGCTGCCGTTCAGCCCACTCGCCGCGCCACTCGGACTCGCCCCACTTCCACCTGTGGTGTTGGCGACCCTTGCCGCGCTCACACTCGTCAACGTCGCCGCCAACGAGACTGCCAAACACCTCGTCCCGCCCGACCCGACCGGCCCACGGCTCCGGCTACCAGCCCCTCACCCAAAAACCTACAGCGTGTAGGTTTAAGGCCCGCCGTCGAGGAGAAAGTCGGGTAGATGCTGGCCGCACCGAACGCCCTCGCGCTGGGCCCGTCGTTCCTGGACCCGGAGTGGCTCATCTCCACGTTCGGGCTCGTCGGCATCCTGGCCATCGTCTTCGCCGAGTCCGGCCTGCTGATCGGCTTCTTCCTGCCCGGTGACTCGCTGCTGTTCACCGCCGGCCTGCTCGTGGCCGACGGCACCTACCTGCACCAGCCGCTGTGGCTGATGTGCCTGCTGGTGTCGGTCGCGGCGGTCGCGGGTGACCAGTTCGGCTACCTCTTCGGCCGACGGCTGGGCCCCGCGCTGTTCCGGCGACCCGACTCCCGGCTGTTCAAGCAGGAGAACCTGACCAGAGCGCAGGACTTCTTCGGCAGGTACGGGGCGCGTTCCATCGTGCTGGCCCGATTCGTGCCGATCGTGCGGACGTTCACGCCGATCGTGGCCGGCGCGAGCCACATGTCCTATCGCACGTTCCTGGTCTACAACGTCCTCGGCGGCGCGCTGTGGGGGTGCGGGGTCACCACCCTCGGCTACGTCCTGGGACAGGTGGCGTTCGTCCGGAACAACATCGAGTTCATCCTCATCGGCATCGTGATCGTCTCGGTGGTCCCGATCGGCGTGCAGTTGCTGCGTGGACGCCACCGCGCCCGCCGTCGGCAGGTGCAGCGGCGCTGAGGGTTCCTACTCCCGGTCGATGCCTCGCCGTCCGGTGACCGTCCGGTCAGAGCCAGGCGCGCGCCAGGGCCACGAACTCGACGGTCGCTGCGGCTCCCGCCGCAAGACAGCCGGCGCCGAGCAGCGCCGGACCGACCAGCAGCCGTCGTCGCGGCGTGGGCGCGGGCTCGGTGAGTGCCCGCACCCGCAGCACCGCGGCACCGCCGTTGATCCCGAGGGCCGCGGCCGGCCCGGGCTCGGCCATCGCCAGCGAGGCCCGGGCCACGGCCTGGGCGGCCAGGTCACGATCGTCGACGGCTGCGGCGGCATCCTCGTCGGCCCACCGTTCCACCAGAAACGCGACCGACTCACGAACAGGTGCGAGCAGCGGGTTCACCGCAGCCGCTGCCGCGGTGGCCGCCACGAGACGATGGTGGCGGTGCGCCAGGTGGGCCTGCTCGTGAGCGAGGACCACCCGCCGCTCCTCGGCGTCGAGCAGCCGTAACAATCCGGTGGTGACCAGCAGGTGCCCGCTCCGGCCGGGCCGCCCTGGCACGGCGGCGGCGAGTGGCGCGGACCAGTCGGCGACGACCAGACCGTGCTCGGCGGTGCCGACCGCCCGCAACCGTCGATGGGTGGCCAGCCGCCGCCACCCGTCGGCCAGCAGCCGCAGGCTGCCGAAGAGCAGCGCGACCCCCGCGAGGAGCGCAACCGGACCCGGTACCGGCTCGGGCAGCTCCGGAGCTGCGAGGTCGTCGAGCGCCGCCAACGGTGGCAGGTCGTCGAAGGCGGTCAGCGCCAGCATGGTCAGCGACCACGTGGACGAGACCGCGGCGACGACGGCGCAGGCGGCGAGCGACCGAGCGGCCGGGCCGGGCGCGCCACGCCCGGCCAGGCGCGGGGCCGCGCCGGCCAGCACGGCTGCGAGCAGGAGCGGAAGATATACCGTGATGGTCATGAGCGTCGTCGGCGCTCGGCGGCGTCCAGGAGCTTCCGCAGGGCGACGGCGTCACCGTCGTCCAGCGATGCCGCGAACTGCTGGAGCACGGCTTGCCGGTCGGGGCGGCCGGCAAGTGCGGCGCGCATCTGCGTGGCGGCGGCTGTGGCGGCGTCCTCGACCGGCCAGTAGAGGTGCCCCCGACCGGCGCGGCGTCGCGCCACGACGCCCTTGTCGTGCAGCCGAGTCATGATCGTCTGCACGGTGTTGTACGCGAGGTCGCCGCCGATCGCGGCCTGAACCTCGGTCGCCGTCATCGGCTCAGCGTGGGCCCACAGCGTGGCCATCACCTCGGCTTCGAGGGTCCCTGGCGGTCGCCGCCCGCCCTTCGTCGTCACCGTCACCGACCTCCGTGGCCAGGATAGCCCGACGCCGGCGCGTCAGGACCCGCGCTCCGCGGCGCCCGGGGTGTGCCTCACACCGCTGCCCGCTCACCGTCGGGGACTGGTTCCGCCTGCTTCGCCGAGGCGGCCGGCCGGAAGAACACCAGCAGGACGACGGTGGCGTAGACCGCCCAGGTGGCGATCTCCAGCACGGTGGCGCTCGGGGTGAGGTTGATGGTGGCGGCGAGCAGGGTGGCATACCAGGACGCCGGTTCGACCGTACGGGAGACGTCGTAGGCGAGGTCTCCCGCGCCCGGCAGCGCACCTGCGATCTGGAAGCCGTGCACCGCGTACTTGGCGATCCCGGCGGCGATCAGAACCAGCAGCACTCCCGTCCAGGCGAACAGCCGTCCGAGGTCGACCCGGGCGACGGCCCGGTGCATCAGATAGCCCAGCAGCACCGCCGAGAGCACACCGGCGAGCATGCCGAGCAGCGGCGCGACGGTCCGCGTGGCGGCCTCGGCGGCGGCGAAAACCAACAGCACCATCTCCACGCCCTCACGGATGACCGCCACGAAGGCCAGCCCGGCGATCGCCGCCCGGCCCATCCCGAGCGCGGCGGTGAGTTTGCCGGTCAGCTCGGTCTTGAGCGCGCGGGCGCTGCGCCGCATCCAGAAGATCATCCAGGTGACCATCGCCACGGCGACCAGTGACGTCACGGCCTCGAACAGCTCTAGCCGTACGCCTCGGAGCAGTGCCGTGGCGACGTAGGTGAGGACCGCGCCGAGGGCGGCGGCGACCAGCACGGCCGCCCCGACGCCCCACCACAGCGAAGCCCGGGCATCCAGGCGCGCCGAGCGGGCCAGGACGGTGAGCAGGATCGCGACGACGAGCGCTGCCTCCAGCCCGTCGCGCAGCCCGACGAGATAGCTGGCGAAGAAGACCGCGCCCACGTGCACCCCCATACATCGGTCAGCCTCACCTACCCCGCAAACTCCTACAGGTTGTGGGAGTTGTCAAGCTGAGCTGGTTGAATGGCCCTATGAATCACGGTGCGGTCTCGGTCCGTCCGGTGTTCGCGGTCGTACTGGCCGCTCTCGTCCTCATCGCCGTGACGACGGTGCTGGCCGGCCGGCTGAACCACGCCGGCGGCGTCGCCACGGCGGCGCTGCGCGCCGTGGGGCAGCTGGGCGCCGTCGCGCTGTTGATCACCGCCGTTCTGCGGTCGTGGTGGGCCAGCGCGGGTTTCATCACGCTGATGGTCCTCGTCGCGGCGGCGACCTCAGCCCGCCGGATCAGCTCACTGCGCCTCGGTTGGCCGGTACTGATACCCATCGCGGTCGGCTCGCTCCCGATCTGCGCCCTCGTCGTCACGTCCGGCGCGGTACCGCTGACCCAGGTGGCAGTAGTTCCGATCGCCGGGATCCTCGTCGGCGGGGCGATGACCGCCGCCTCACTGGCTGGCCGCCGCGCGCTCGACGAGCTACGCGACCGCCACGGCGAGTACGAGGCGGCGCTGGCGCTGGGCCTCGCGCCCCGCGACGCGGCGCTGGAGATCTGCCGGCCCAGCGCGGGGCAGGCGCTGGTGCCCGCACTGGACCAGACCCGCACCGTGGGGCTGGTCACGCTCCCCGGCGCCTTCGTCGGCGTGCTGCTCGGCGGCGGCACACCCGTCCAGGCCGGGGCGACCCAGCTACTGGTTCTCGTGGCGCTGCTGGCCGTCGAGGCGATCGCCGTCGCGGTGACCGTCGAACTGGTCGCCAATGGTCTGCTCAGCCGACCGGGCCCGCCACACATGACCCGCTCGCCAAGAAGACTCGTCACCAGATCGGCAGGATGACAACGTGAACTACCGCGTGTTCGAACTCATCAACGGCTCCGCCGGACGGTTCGACGGCATCGACGACGTGATGGAGTTCGCCGCGACCTGGCTGCTGTACCTGGTGGCCGCGGCCACCGCGGTCATGGTCGCCGTGGCGCTGCGCCGCCGACGGATCCGTCCGGTGCTCGAACTCGGCGCAGTCCTGTTCCTCGCCTTCGTCGCGGCGACCGTCCTGGCACATCTGAACGGCCAGCTGCGGCCCTTCCAGAGCCACCACGTCCACCAACTGATCCCGCACGACCCGGGAGTCTCCCTGCCCAGCGACCATGCCACCGCGGCGTTCGCACTGGCGTTCGGCGTCTACGCCTTCCTGAGCCGGCGGTGGGGCGTCGTACTGGCCGGTGCGGCGCTGGTCGTAGGCCTCGCGCGGGTGTGGGTCGGTGTGCACTACCCGGGTGACATCCTGGCCGCCGCAGCCATCGCCGGCGTCACCGTCGTGGCCGTCGGTCTGATGAGCCACCAGCAACGTCACCGCATCCCGCCGGTCGCCCCGACGGGTCGAAGAATGTAGCGGGGTGCGGCCGGCGCGGAGGCCAGCGGCGCACCGGAGCGCACCAGGAGTGGAACGCCGACCAAGTCGACGCCAAGTGAGCGCCGTGCGGGGCCGGAGACTCGGGGCACCGGAGCGGTGCCGAGCACAGCTCGGTGCCGGCTGCGAAGCAGGAGCGGCTCGCTCGATGAACGGCTGCGACGCGAAACGCTCATAGCGGGCAAGAGCCACCTTGCCTCGGTCTGCGTGATCGCCTCTGTACTCTGCGCTGTCGGGATGTCGCCCGGCAGTTGTGGACGCCCGACGTGGGGCGGGATGCGGGTTCTGAGGAGAGGGCAGGATGTCGCGGAAGAAGCGGAAGGCAACGGCGCGTACGACGAAGGCGGTCCCGCCGAACAGGCAATCGAAAAAACAGTCTCCCGTGCCGTGGTGGCGGCGCCTGAGCAAGCCGGCCGCCTGGATCGCCGGCGTGGCGACCGTGGTGGTCACCGGTGTTCTCACCACGCTCCCGGTGTGGGTGGGGCGCGAGGGTGTCGACGGCCCGGCCGTCAAGGATTGGATCCGTGAGGTCACGCGGGCGAAGGACGATGTCCGCTACACCATCACCCATGAGAATGACGGTTGGATCATCGCACTGCCCGAAGGAGTCGCCCTGACCCCCGCGCAGAGGAGCTTCCTGGCGAAGTCGTCGTACACCGTGCCGGAGGTCGACGGGTACACCCTGGACCGGCTCGCCGGCGAACTGCGGGCGGTCGGCGGCGCCGAGGTCCCGAAGCAGACGCTGCGGCTGACCGTCGAAGGCCACCGCAACCAGCCGATCCGAGTGGACAGCATCAAGCCCGTCAACATCCACCACCAGAAGCCGTACGACGGCACGCTGTTGCTGGTCCCCCCGCAGGAGGGCGGCAACACCGCCGAGATGGTGTTCAACTTCGACGACGTCGAACCGCAGGCACGGATCGCGCTCGACGACGACAACGGAGGCTACAAACCGGGCGAGCCCTACTTCCTGAAGAAGACCCTCACGATCAAAGACGCCGCCCAGGACGTCGTGGTCATCCGGTCGATGACCACCCGATCGGCGGTGTCCTTCGAAATCCAGATCGACTACCACATCGGGGACGAGGCCCGACACATCGTCATAGACGACGGCGGTCATCCCTTCTCAATCAGTCCGATGCGGTGCGCCGACCACAGCACATTGGACGCCGACGGAGCGCTGATCTCTCAGGGACACGCCAGCTACCAGAAGATCCTGGCCCGGAGCAGCGCCTCGGGAGCCATCGACGATGTACGGAACCCGGGCCACTTCGAACTCGGGACCCCGTTCTGCTGACCCGCAGTGCCGGACGCCGGCCGCACCGACAGGCAGGCGGCTCGCCGGTTGCTTCGTGCCAGCCGGCGGATTCGGTCCAGGCGCACTCCCGCCAGCACGGTACGGCGCGGACCGCGCCGGTCCGCGAGGAACTCGACCAGCTTCGCCGTCTTCTCGATCGCAATCTGACTGAGAGTCACGCCCTCATGCGCCCCCTTGTAAGTTCGCGGCAACTTCACAGACCGCGCCGCCTTCCATCAAGATCACAAGAGTGATCCCGTGCGCGCAGCGTGAGTGAGCGGTCCGAGCAGGGGTTCGGCCGGTCGCGCGACTGAAGGCCGTGCCTGACCTGGAACGGCACGGGTGGCGGCGGCGTCGGCCCCTCGACGAGGCGGTGCACCACGACCGCTGGCCGTAGCGGGTGATTGATCGACCGAACAGCTAATCCAGGTCCGTCTATGCGGCGGCTAGGCTGGCGTTGCACTGAGTCATCCCTTGGCTACGTTGGGAGGAGTTCCATGCGCACCACCGTCAAGGTCCTTGCCGCGTCCGCCCTTGCCGCTCTGAGCCTCGCCACCGCCGGTGCCGCCCCGGCCCTCGCCGCCGCCCCGGCGCCCTTCTGCGAGTCCGGCGCCTCGCAGTTCTACTGCGACGGCAGCAGCACCGGCACGACGACCTGGAGCATCACCTGGTACTCCGGCAGCGTCGGCACCTTCACGACCGCCGGGTCGACCCTCTTCGCCGCCTGCCCGGCCAGCAACCTCGGTCACCCCGTGCGGGCCAGCTACAGCTACTTCGACGGCAGCACGACCCAGTACAGCGGCACCACCCAGTTCATCTGCCGCAGCGGCCCCTGGCAGTAGAGCCCTCCCGCGCCGGCGTACGGGTCACCCGCGCGTACGCCGGCGCGGGCTCCAACACCGGTGTGGGGCTTCGGTAGATCATCAGCATGATCGACGTTCGAGGTGTGGGACCGGGTAGCGGCAGCGCGGCGGCTGCGGTTCGTCGGCGTGCCCGACGTGCACCGCGCTGATCTCACGACCGACGGCCCGGGTCGTGGGGTCGCAGGGGTCCGTCCGAGCCGAAGGCAGGTGCCGAAACGCTGGTAGGCGCGGTGTACCCGCTCGAACGCGACCACGAGCAGGGGCAACGCGGCGGCGATCAACCAGGCGCCCTCGGTGAGCTTGCTCGCGGTGGTGACGATGGCGGCGGCGAAGGTCAGCAGGGCGCCGAAGCCGTTGAGGCGATCTTCCACCGCCAGCCTGGGACGCGCTCGGTCAGCCAGTGCCGGACCATGCCGTACTGCGCGATGGTGAAGGCGACGAACACGCCGATCGCGAACAGCGGGACCAGAGCGTTCACCCGCCCGTCGGCGGGGCCCGTGGTGGCGATGTCGTCGGGGCCAGAGGCGACCGAGGTCGAAGCCGGAACCGGGCCGGTCCATAGGGCAGAGCGGTCGCCGTCACGGCCGCGTCAAAAATCAGGCCGCGGTCGTAGCGGGCGCGTGAAAACCGTCGACGGTGGCCGTCCACCGGGGGTGACATGGCGACGAGGGGTCGAGATGCGGTCCCTCACCGTCCCAGGAGGAACATGATGACTGTCGATCCGGAGCCGTCGGCTCCAGCCGGACGCCAATCGACGCCGACCGGTGTCAGTGTCGCGGCAGGTTGGGCGGTCATGACCGCCGCGGCCCTACTGGCGGCGGCGGTGTTCCCAGCGTCGGAAACGCCGGGGCGGATGCTCGTCATGGCCGTCGCGGCCGGCGTCTTCGCGTCAATGGTGGTGGACCTGCGCGCGGTGGCCGCCGTCACCGCACTCGGGATGGCCACATTCGTCGGATTCCTCGCCAACCAGTTCGGCGACCTGACCGCCACCGCCGACGCCTGGTCGTACGCGTTGGTGATCGGCTTCGCCGGCGCGCTCGGCAGCGGCTACCGATACATGCGGTCCATATCGGGGTCGGCCGGCGAAGTACCTGACCGAGAGCCGGCGCTTCGGCCGTTCCCCTGCGGCCCCGAGCCGGTGGGTTCGCCGCCGGACATGTTCGGTGACTCTCGTGGGGCGTGACCTCGCGAGCGCCCGCCTGGGCACCACCGATCGCGGTGGCCCGGCCAGCCCCGAGTCGACGCGCGCCGCCACCTCGGACGGGTCCTTGTCCATCTGCGTGGAACTGGTCACCGGGCGTGGCCGGGACTGGTGGCCGCGGCCCGGCCGCGTCTTCGCGGCCCATCGCCGGCACACCTTCGCCCAACTGGCCGAGGCGATCGACGTCGCCTTCGGCCGGTGGGACCTGGCGCACCTGCGCATGTTCGTCCTGCCCGACGGCATCGACGTGAGTTGGTCGGCCTGGCGGGACGGGCCGGCGTTCCCCGGCACCCGCGACGGCCGCTCCAGTCGGCTGGACGCGCTGACCGTCGGCACGGCCTTCGCGTACGTGTTCGACCTGGGCGAGGACTGGACGCACCTGTGCACCGTCCGCCGCCCCGACCCCCGCGCCGTGGTGCCGCAGCCGTCGCAGCCGCCCCGCCCCGACCGCGGCTGGGGCGATCTCCCCGACCAGTACGGGCGGCACCGGGCCGACGACAGGATCTGCGCCGCTGCGCCGCGCGGGTCCTCGACGCTGCTGTCGGACCTGCCGCCGATCCTGCCCTCCTGGGGCGCCCAGGTCGGTGGTTCGCCGCCCCGCGCCGCCGGTGTCGCAGGCGGGGCCGCCGCGCGTCGCTGGTGACCCGTTTCACCTGATCAGCGTGCGGGCGTTAAAAGGGCGTCAAGAATCGCCCGGCCGGCGTCATGGTTGCGTTAACGGCCCTGTCCGCCGGACGTCCGAGGCGTTTTGATTGCCCGGCGCGACCGGATGGCGGTCGTGACGATTCCATTGCCGGTTAGAGGAGTCAGCGGTGTCTGACGTGCTGTTCGTGGTGTTGACGGTGGGGCTGTTCGCGGCGCTCGCCCTCGTGGTGAGGGGTGTGGAGAAGCTGTGAGTGCCGTCAACGCCGTCGGCTTGGTGCTGGCGATCGGGCTGGCCGTGTTCCTGGTGGTCGCCCTGCTGTTCCCGGAGCGGTTCTGATGACCATGACAACAGCGGGCGTCGTCTTCGCCCTGTCCCTGGTCGCGGCCCTCGTCGCGGTCTACAAGCCGTTCGGCGACTACATGTTCCGGGTGGTGTCGGGCACCAAGCAGTCCCGCGTCGAGCGGGGCATGTACCGCCTGGTCGGGGTCAACCCGGCCGCCGAGCAGTCGTGGGGCGTGTACGCGCGCAGCGTGCTGGCGTTCTCCGCGATCTCGATCCTGTTCCTCTACCTGTTGCAGCGGGTGCAGGACAAGCTGTGGCTGTCGCTGGGCTTCGATCCGGTGGTGCCGCACGGCGCCTGGAACACCGCGGTGTCGTTCGTGACCAACACGAACTGGCAGTGGTATTCGGGTGAGTCGACCATGGGCCACCTGGTGCAGATGGCCGGCCTGGCGGTGCAGAACTTCGTCTCCGCCGCGGTCGGTATCGCCGTCGCGGTGGCCCTGGTCCGGGGCTTCGCCCGCAGCCGCACCGGCGAACTGGGCAACTTCTGGGTCGACCTGATCCGGATCGTCCTGCGGATCCTGCTGCCGATCGCGGTGCTGGGCGCCCTCGCCCTGATGATCGGCGGCGCGGTGCAGAACCTCTCCGGCGGCACCGACGTCACCACCCTGACCGGGGGAACCCAGACGATCACCGGCGGGCCGGTCGCCAGCCAGGAGGTGATCAAGGAGCTGGGCACCAACGGCGGCGGCTTCTACAACGTCAACAGCGCCCACCCGTTCGAGAACCCCACCTCGTGGACCAACTGGATCGAGATCTTCCTGATCCTGCTGATCCCGTTCAGCCTGCCCCGGGTCTTCGGCCGGATGGTCGGCCAGAACCGGCAGGGCTACGCGATCGCCGCAGTGATGGGCATCCTGGCTGTCGCCAGCGTCGCCCTGACCAACGTGTTCGAACTCGCCGGGCACGGCACCGTGCCGCAGGCGGTCGGCGCGGCCCTCGAAGGCAAGGAGGTCCGGTTCGACGTCTCGAACTCCGCGACGTTCGCCGCGGCGACGACGCTGACCTCGACCGGCGCGGTCAACTCGTTCCACGACTCCTACACCGCGCTGGGCGGCGGAATGCTGCTCGGCAACATGATGCTCGGCGAGGTCGCCCCGGGCGGCACCGGATCCGGCCTGTACGGGTTGCTGATCCTCGCGGTGATCACCGTGTTCGTCGCCGGCCTGATGGTCGGTCGCACGCCGGAGTACCTGGGTAAGAAGATCGGTTCGAGGGAGATCAAGTTCGCCTCGATGTACTTCCTGGTCACCCCCGCGCTGGTGCTGGCCGGAACAGCGGCGGCCTTCGCGACCGGTAACAACTCCACCGCGCTCAACGTCGGCCCGCGCGGGCTCTCCGAGGTGCTCTACGCGTTCACCTCGGCGAGCAACAACAACGGTTCGGCGTTCGCCGGTATCACCGTGAACACGCCCTGGTGGAACACCGCGCTGGGGCTGTGCATGCTGCTCGGCCGGTTCCTGCCGATCATCTTCGTGCTCGCGCTGGCCGGCTCGCTGGCCCGCCAGAATCCCACCCCCGCCTCCGAGGGCACCCTGCCGACCCACAAGCCGCTGTTCATCGGCATGGTCGTCGGCGTCACGGTGGTCCTCGTCGCGCTCACCTTCCTGCCTGCGCTCGCGCTCGGCCCGCTGGCCGAAGGGCTGTGACCACCATGAGAGAGAAGGACATGACCACGTCCACGCCGGCGCCGCACGGCACCGCCGACGCGGCCACCGCCGGCACACCCGCCACCCAGGGCAACCGGGTCGGAGGCGGCCTGCTCGATCCGAAGCAGCTACTCCGATCCCTGCCCGACGCGTCGCGCAAGCTCGACCCGCGCACGCTGTGGCGCAACCCGGTGATGCTGATCGTCGAGATCGGCGCGCTGTTCACCACCGTGCTCGCCGTCGCCGACCCGTCGGTGTTCGCGATCGCCATCGCGGTCTGGCTCTGGCTGACCGTGCTCTTCGCCAACCTCGCCGAGGCGGTCGCGGAGGGCCGGGGCAAGGCGCAGGCAGCCACGCTGCGGCAGGCGAAGAAGGACACCGTCGCGACCCGGCTGGTCGGCTGGACGCCGGGCGCCGCCGCGAACACCTACCGGGACGAGGCCGTCCCGGCGCCGGAACTCAAGCAGGGCGACGTCGTGCTGGTCGAGGCCGGCAACATCATCCCGGGCGACGGTGACGTCGTCGAGGGCATCGCCAGTGTCGACGAGTCGGCGATCACCGGCGAGTCCGCCCCGGTCATCCGCGAGTCCGGCGGCGACCGCAGCGCGGTCACCGGGGGGACGAAGGTCCTCTCCGACCGGATCGTCGTGAAGATCACCCAGAAGCCGGGGGAGAGCTTCATCGACCGGATGATCGCGTTGGTCGAGGGCGCGAACCGGCAGAAGACGCCGAACGAGATCGCGCTCAACATCCTGTTGGCCGCCTTGACGATCATCTTCCTGCTCGCGGTGGTGACCCTTCAACCCCTCGCCATCTTCTCCAAGGGCTACCAGGCCGCCGCGCCGGACTCCGGGGCGATCACCGACGCCGGCGTCACCGGCGTCGTGCTGGTGTCGCTGCTGGTCTGCCTCATTCCGACCACGATCGGCGCGCTGCTGTCCGCGATCGGTATCGCCGGCATGGACCGCCTCGTGCAGCGCAACGTGCTGGCCATGAGCGGCCGGGCGGTCGAGGCGGCCGGCGACGTCAACACGCTGCTGCTGGACAAGACCGGCACGATCACCCTCGGCAACCGGCAGGCCGCCGAGTTCGTCCCGGTCGAGGGCGGGACCGCGGCCGAGGTCGCCGACGCCGCCCAGCTGTCCAGCCTGGCCGACGAGACGCCCGAGGGACGCTCGGTGGTGGTGCTGGCCAAGAACGCGTACGGGCTGCGCGAGCGCGAACCCGGCCTCATCCCGCACGCCACCTTCGTACCGTTCACCGCGCAGACCCGGATGAGCGGCGTCGACCTCAGCGCCGACACCGGTGAGGGCCCGGCGCGCCGGGTCCGCAAGGGCGCCGCCGCCGCCGTGATGAAGTGGGTACGCGAAAACGGCGGCCACCCCACCGAGCAGGTGGGGCAGATCGTCGACGAGATCAGCGGCATCGGCGGCACCCCCCTCGTCGTCGCCGAGCACATCGACGGGGAACCGGCCCGCGCCCTCGGGGTGATCCACCTCAAGGACGTGGTCAAGGCCGGCATGAAGGAACGGTTCGACGAGATGCGCCGGATGGGCATCCGCACCGTGATGATCACCGGGGACAACCCGCGCACCGCGAAGGCCATCGCGGACGAGGCCGGCGTGGACGACTTCCTCGCCGAGGCCACGCCGGAGGACAAGCTCGCCCTGATCAAGAAGGAGCAGGAGGGCGGCCGGCTGGTCGCGATGACCGGCGACGGCACCAACGACGCGCCGGCTCTGGCCCAGGCGGACGTCGGCGTGGCCATGAACACCGGCACGTCGGCCGCGAAGGAGGCCGGCAACATGGTCGACCTCGACTCCGACCCGACCAAGCTGATCGAGATCGTGGAGATCGGCAAGCAGCTCCTGATCACCCGCGGGGCCCTGACGACCTTCTCGATCGCCAACGACATCGCCAAGTACTTCGCGATCATCCCGGCCATGTTCGCCGGCATCTACCCGAGCCTGGACACGTTGAACATCATGCGGCTGTCCAGCCCGGAATCGGCGATCCTGTCGGCGGTCATCTTCAACGCACTGGTGATCATCGCGCTGATCCCGCTGGCCCTGCGCGGCGTGCGCTACCGCCCGGCCAGCGCCTCGAAGCTGCTCAGCCGCAACCTGTGGCTCTACGGCCTCGGCGGCATCGTGGTGCCGTTCGTCGGCATCAAGCTCATCGACCTGCTCATCCAGTTCGTCCCAGGGATCTGACATGCGCCTTCCCAGTTGGCTCACCCAACACCTGGCCGCCCTGCGCGCCGTACTCGCCTTCACCGTGCTGCTCGGCCTGGCCTATCCGCTCGCCCTGGTCGCGGCCGGGCGGCTTCCCGGCCTGTCCGGCAGGGCGGAGGGCTCCCTGATCACCGTGAACGGCAGGACCGTCGGCAGCTCGCTGATCGGGCAGTCGTTCACCGACGCGGACGGCAACCCCGTGCCGCGCTACTTCCAGTCCCGCCCGTCCGCGGCCGGCGACGGCTACGACCCCACCTCCACCTCGGCCAGCAACCTCGGCCCGGAGAGCGTCGTCGACACCCTCTCGACCGACCCGGAGGCAGCCTCCGAGAGCCTGCTCACCCAGGTCTGCGCCCGATCCAAGGCGGTCGGTGAACGGGACGGCGTGGACGGGCGGCGGCCCTACTGCACGCCGGACGGGGTGGGCGCGGTGCTGGCCGTGTTCCGCGCCGACGGCCTCACGGGCCGCATCACCCGGGTGGTCAGCGTCAACCAGGTCGCCCCGGCCACCCCGTTCGTCAGCTCGTGGCAGGGCGTGCCGGTCGAGCTGGCCAAGCCGGACGAGGACTACGTGGCCGCCGGCGGGCTGATCGTCCCGGTCCGGGGCGACGCGCCGGCGGAGCCGGCGGTGCCGGCCGACGCGGTCACCGCCAGCGGCAGCGGCCTCGATCCGCACATCTCCCCGGCGTACGCGGAGATCCAGGTGGCCCGGGTCGCGCGTGAGCGCGGCGCGGACCCCACAGCGGTCCGGGCCTTGGTGGAGAAGCACACCACCGGCCGGTCGCTCGGCTTCATGGGCGAGCCCGGTGTGAACGTGCTGGAGCTCAACCTTGCGCTCGACGAGAAGTTCCCCGCACGCTGACGCCCGACGTCGGGCAGGGTCGGCCCCGGGTCGGCCCTGCCCGAACCGTCCCCACCAGAGAGGATCTTCTGCGTGTCACGAGGAGAGCTTCGCATCTATCTCGGGGCCGCCCCCGGCGTCGGCAAGACCTACGCCATGCTGGAGGAGGCCCAACGGCGGGCCGAGCGTGGCACGGACGTGGTGATCGGTTTCGTCGAGACGCACGGCCGGAAGCACACCGCCGCGATGATCGGTGATCTGGAGCAGGTGCCCCGCCGTACGATCACCTACCGAGGGGTCGAGTTCACCGAGATGGACCTCGACGCCGTCCTCGCGCGCCGGCCCGAGGTGGTGGTGGTCGATGAGCTCGCCCACACCAACGTCCCCGGCTCCCGCCACGACAAGCGCTGGCAGGACGTCCAGGAGCTGCTCGACGTCGGGATCAGCGTGTTGACCACTGTCAACGTCCAGCATCTGGAGTCGATCAACGACGTCGTCGCGCAGATCACCGGCACCACTCAGCGCGAGACGGTGCCCGACGAGGTGGTCCGCGCCGCCGAGCAGGTCGAGCTGGTGGACATGACGCCGGAGGCGCTGCGCCGCCGGATGGCGCACGGCAACATCTACCGGCCCGACAAGATCGACGCCGCTCTGGGCAACTACTTCCGGGTCGGCAACCTCACCGCGTTGCGCGAACTGGCGTTGCTCTGGCTCGCCGACAAGGTCGACGAGCAGCTCGACGCGTACCGGGCCCAGCAGGGCATCTCGGACACCTGGGAGGCGCGGGAACGGGTCGTGGTCGCGCTCACCGGCGGCCCCGAGGGCGAGACGCTGATCCGCCGGGCGGCCCGGATCGCCGCCCGGAGCAAGGGCGCCGACCTGCTCGCCGTGCACGTGGCCCGCAGCGACGGCCTGGCCGGCGCCGACCCCGCCCAGCTCGCCCGGCAGCGGGTGCTGGTGGAGAGCCTCGGCGGCACCTACCACCAGGTGCTCGGCACCGACGTGCCTCAAGCGCTGCTCGACTTCGCCCGGGGCGTCAACGCCACCCAACTCGTGCTCGGCGCCAGCCGACGGGGACGCCTGGCGCAGGTGTTCTCCCGCGGCGTCGGCGTGACCACCACCGCCCTGTCCGGCGCCATCGACGTGCACCTGGTCACCCATCCGGAGGCGGGTCAGGGCCGGCGGACGCGCGGCGTCCCGGCGGCGCTCTCGCGCCGCCGCCGACTGCTCGGCTTCGCCCTCGCCGGGTTCGGCATGCCGCTGCTCACGCTGCTGCTGCGGACGCTGCCCGACCTCACCCTGACCAACGACATCCTGCTCTTCCTCGCCGGCGTGGTCGGCGTGGCGCTGGTCGGCGGGCTGTGGCCGGCGCTGGTCGCCGCGCTCGGCGGCTCGCTGCTGCTCAACTGGTACTTCACCCCGCCCTACCGGACGCTGACCATCGCCGAGGCGGACAACCTGCTCGCGCTCGGCGTCTTCGTCGGCGTCGCCCTCGCGGTCAGTTGGGTGGTCGACGTGGCGGCCCGCCGTACCCGGGAGGCGGCCCGTGCCTCCGCCGACGCGCAGACCCTCGCCGTCGTCGCCGGCGGGGTGCTGCGCGGGCAACGGCCGCTGCCGGCGCTGCTGGACCGGCTCCGGGAGACCTTCGGCCTGCGTGCGGTCAGCGTGCTGGAGTTGGCCGCCGAGGCGGAGGGGCGACCTGGGCGAGCCCGCGAGGAAGGCGCCTGGCGGGTCGTGGCCAGCGTGGGGGAGACACCGGCGTGCAGCCCCAGCGCGGGGGAGACAGCGGTACCGGTCGACGATCGGCTGACCGTCGTGCTCTCCGGTCGTCGCCTGGAGGCCGCCGACCGGCGCATCGTCGAGGCGTTCGCCGCCCAGGCCGCCGTCGCGCTGCGCCAGGAGCGCCTCGCCGAGGAAGCGGCCACGGCCCGCCCACTGGCCGCCGCCGACCGGATGCGCACCGCGCTGCTCGCCGCCGTCAGCCACGACCTGCGGACGCCGCTGGCGTCGGCCAAGGCCGCGGTGAGCAGCCTGCGCAGCCACGACGTCGAGTTCGACGCCGACGACCGGGAGGAGTTGCTGGCCACCGCCGACGAGTCGCTGGACCGGCTCGGCCGACTGGTGGCGAACCTGCTCGACATGAGCCGGCTGCAGGCCGGTGTGCTGGGCGTCAGCTCCACGGCGATCGGGCTGGAGGACGCCGTACCCCGGGCGCTGGATGAACTGGGCCCGATGGCGGCCGACGTCACGACCGACATCCCGGCGGACCTGCCGGCCGCCGAGGCCGACCCGGGGTTGCTGGAGCGGGTGTTGGTCAACATCGTCGCCAACGCGTTGCGGCACAGCCCACCCGGCCGGCCGCCCACCATCACCGCCAGCGCCCACGCCGGCCAGGTCGAGCTACGGGTGATCGACACCGGCCCGGGCATCCCGGAGGACCAGTGGGAGCACGTGTTCCTGCCGTTCCAGCGCCTCGGCGACCGGGACAATCAGACCGGGGTGGGGCTCGGACTGGCCTTGTCCCGCGGCCTGGCGGAGGCGATGGGCGGCAGCATCACCCCCGAGACCACCCCCGGCGGCGGTCTCACCATGGTGCTGCGGCTACCCGCCACGACGCCGGCCACCTCGGAAGGGCCGTCCGAATGACCCGGATCCTCGTCGTGGACGACGAACCGCAGATCCTGCGCGCTCTGCGGATCAACCTGCGGGCCCGCGGCTACGACATCGAGGTCGCCGACACCGGCGCCGCCGCGCTGACGGCCGCCGCCAGCCACCTGCCGGACCTGGTGGTGCTCGACCTCGGCCTGCCCGACATCGACGGCTTCGACGTCATCCGCGGGCTGCGCGGCTGGACCACCGTGCCGATCATCGTGCTCTCCGGCCGGGCCGGCAGCGAGGACAAGGTCGCCGCCCTCGACGCCGGCGCCGACGACTACGTCACCAAACCCTTCGGCGTGGACGAACTGCTCGCCCGCATCCGCGCGGTCACCCGCCGCCTCACGCCGACAGCGGCCGATGCTCCGGCGCCCTCCGCGACGGCTGCCCCCCGGGTGGGCCGGCACACCGTCAACCTCGCCGACCGGACCGTCACCCGCGACGACGGTGCCGAGGTCCGGCTCACCCCCACCCAGTGGGCCATGCTCGACAAGCTGCTGCGCCACCCCGGCAAGCTGATCAGCCAGCGGCAGTTGCTGCACGACGTGTGGGGACCCGAATACCAGCACGAGACCAACTACCTGCGGCAGTACATGGCCCAGCTGCGGCGCAAGCTCGAAGACGATCCCGCCCGCCCCCGGCACCTCATCACCGAACCGGGCATGGGCTACCGCTATCAGCCCTGAGCGCGACAGCCTGGCGCTCCGGCCCGGCATGCGGGGGTCCGCACTCTTGCCGAGCGGCGTGGGGATGCGTGCCCCCACCTGGTGGTCGAGGAGTGGCCGGCCTCGAAGGTGTCCTGCCTCCCGGCCGACGGTGGCGTCGGTCCGGCGGTGGGCGGCTCGGCCGGGTGGCCCGCCAGGCTCACCGCCGCCGCGACGATGACGGCGCCGGCGGCCGTCGCGTTCCGCCACCGCACGACCGGCGTGCGGGCCCGCGCCGACGGATCGGGCGAGGGCGTCCCCGAAGGCCTCCAGGTCGGCGGTGTCGCGCCCGGGTCAGGGCGTCGCGGCCGGGCTCACGTCCACGGCCTGCAACGTCTGGAGCTCCTCCACCGACAGGTCGGTACGCCCCCGGAGCCGGCTGGCTTGCCGGGTGACCGCCTCGTCGAGCAGTTGACGGGCGTACCGGCCGTTGCCGAAGGACCGGCCCTTCGGCACCGCCGTGAAGTGCGCCCGCAGCGCGTCGAGCGTGCCCAGCGGGCACTCGTACCCGCTGGCCGCCGCGAGGCTCTGGAAGATGGCCAGCAGCTCGTCCGGCGTGTACTGGGCGAAGTGGATGTGCCGGGTGAACCGCGATTCCAGGCCGGCGTTGGCGGCGAGAAATGCCGCCATCTCCTGGTCGTACCCGGCGACGATCACGACCACCTCGTCGCGGTGGTCCTCCATCAGCTTGACCAACGTGTCGATCGCCTCGCGACCGAAGTCGTTGTGGGCGTCCGGGGGAGTGAGCGTGTACGCCTCGTCGATGAACAGCACGCCGCCACGGGCGCGGTCGAACGCCTCTCGGGTCCGGTGCGCCGTGTGCCCGATGTACTCGCCCACCAGGTCGGCGCGGGCCACCTCGACGACCTGCCCACCGCTGAGCACCCCGAGGGCCGCCAGCAGCCGGCCGTACAGTCGGGCGACGCTTGTCTTCCCGGTGCCGGGCGGCCCGGAGAACACCAGGTGGCGGGAGACCGCGGGGGCGGGCAGCCCGGCGCTGATCCGTACCCGGGCGTTGGCCAGCAGGTCGATCAGGTCGGCGACCTCCCGCTTCACCGCCTCCAGGCCGATCATCGCGTGCAGCGAGGCGAGCAGTCCGTCCACCGCGGCGCTGCCGGCCGTGTCCGAGCCGGCGGTCGCGGCCGGCGCGGCGCCCAGGTCCTGCGGCAGCAACTGGGCCAGCTCCACCCCGTCACTGGCGCCCTGCGCGGACAGCCGGTACGCCTGCCGGCCGATCATCTCCTCGAAGATCTTCCGGGCCACCCGGGCGTTGCCGAACGACTCGGTGCGGGGCATCGCGTCGAACAGCCCGGCCAACGCGGCGCGGGTGTCGTACTCCAGCACGTAGTGGTGGGTGCGGCAGAGCCGGTCGACGATGGTGATCAGCTCGTCGGTGCGGTAGCTGTCGAACTCGACGGTGCGGGAGAAGCGTGAGGCGAGGCCGGCGTTGCCGGCCAGGAACTGCCGCATCTGCGGCGAATAGCCGGCGACGATCACGATCACCTCGTCGCGGTGATCCTCCATCAGCTTGACCAGGGTGTCGACGGCTTCCCGGCCGAAGTCGTGCCCGCCCGCGCCCTCGATCGGATTCAGCGTGTACGCCTCGTCGACGAACAGCACGCCGCCCAGCGCCTCGGTGAACTTCTGGGTGGTCTTCACCGCGGTGCCGCCGATGTGCTCCGCGACCAGGTCCGCCCGGGACGCCTCGACGAGCTGGCCGGATTCGAGCACCCCGAGGGCGGTCAGGATCTGGCCGTACAGCCGGGCCACCGTGGTCTTGCCGGTGCCCGGCGCCCCCGCGAAGACCAGATGCCTCGACATCGGCGGGCGGGGCAGCCCGGCCGCCGCCCGCCGCTGCGCGACCTGGTGCAGCCCGACCAGGGTCGCCACCTCCTGCTTCACCGCCGCCAGGCCGACCAGGGCGTGCAACTGCGCCAGCAGCGGCGCGACGGTGTCGCCGCCGTCGGACGCCACCGCGCCCGCCTCGGCGTCCGTCGCCCCCGGTGACGGGAACCGGACCGGATCCGGGGTCCGCCGGGCCGGCTCCGGGTCGGGCAAGGGCACGACGGGCGTCGCGTCGGGGGCCGGGCGGTCGTCGGTCCGCGGCGCCTCCCGCCGGTCCGGGTGGGTCGCGGCCCCCACCCGGCGGATCTGCTCCCGTCGGTTGCCGGTGATGGTGGCGCCGGTCAGGTCGACCGGCTCCCGCGTCTCCAGCAGCACCCCGTCCGTGCCGTTGTCGACGACCTCCGACCGGGCCAGCGTGCCCCGGGAGCCCGGTGCGAACCGCACGCCGACCAGGTCGCCGCCGCTGACCCGGCTGTGCCGCAGGTCGAGATCGCCGGACGCCTCGACCACGACTCCGGCCCGGGCCGCCGAGCCGATCTCGCAGGAGGTGAGTGTGGCCTGGCCGTCGCCGGCGACGACCAGCCCGTACGGGCCGCCGCGCAGCCGGGAGTCGGTGAGCACCAACCGGGCCCCGGCGACCCGGACGGCGGCCTCGCCGCAGCTCTCGACGGTGCAGCCGCGCACCGTGCCGAGCCCGCCGTCGACGCCCTGCACGCCGTACTCGCGGCAGTCCGCCACGGTCGTGTCGTCGAGCAGCGGATCGGCGCCGGTGCGCACCAGCACGCCGGTCCGGCCGCCGCTCACCGTGCACCGTGTCAGGGTGCCCCGGGCCCCACCGTCGAAGACCACGGTCGCGTCGCCGGCGGCGGTGATCCGGCAGTCCTCGAGTGTGGGCGCCGCGCCGCCGGTGACGGCGACCGCCGCCGCGGCGGTGGCGTCGAGCCGGCAGTCGACCAGCCGGCCGGTGGCGGTCTCCAGGGCGAACACGGCGTGCCCGGTGGCGGTCTCGACCTGGCAGCGCGACAGCGTCGGGGCGGCGTCCCCGGCGATCACCACCCCGTGCCCGTCGACATCCCGTACGACGCAGTCCTCCAGCGTCGGACGCCCGCCGGTGGCGACCAGCGCGGGGCCACCGGAGTCACGAATCGTGGTGCGCAGCAAGCGGACGGCGCCGCCGCTCTCGACGGCGACCGCCGGCCCGGCGACCGCGGACACGACACAGTCGGTCAGGCTGCCCCGACCGGCGCGGGCGGACAGCACGGCCGGTCCGGCCGTCTCGGTCAGCGTGCAGTCCACCAGTTCCGGGTCGGCGCCGGAGGAGATCACCACCCCCGCGCCGCCGACGTCGCGGACGGTGCTGGCCCGCACCGTCCCGGTCATCCCGCTCTCCAGCAGCAGACCGGCTCCGGCGGCGTTGCGCACCACGCAGTTGTCGAGGTCCAGGCGGCTGTCGCCGGCGTGCAGCGCGACCAGCCCGTCGGCCGTCAGCTCGCAGTCCGACATCCGCAGCGACCCGCCGGTGACCTGCACCGCCGGGAACCGGTCGCCGCCACCGACGACGGTGATGCCGCGCAGCTCGACCCGGCCGGCGCCGACGAAGAGGGCGACCGCGTCCGACGCCTGGAGCGTCACGGTGCCGGGGCCGTCCTCGGCGGCCAGCGTGACGTCCCCGACGATCCGCAGCTCCTCGTGGTAGATGCCCGGCTGGAGCACGATGGTCGTGCCGGGGCCGGCGACCGCCAGCGCGTCGGCGATGCGGGGCAGCCCGCCCGGCTCGGTGTGCGACACCGACACCACACTGGAACTCATCGCCGCGAACCTCCGGGAACGGGAACGGGAACGGGAACGGGAACGGGAGCGGTGGGCCGGGCCGGCGTCGCGTCGGCGGGCCGGTCCGGGACGAAGCGGTGACCCCGGTCGTCCAGGCCGATCGGGAAGTCCATGGTGACCGGGCCGTGGAGACCGGCGGCGGTCGCGTTCGCGCGCAGCCGCCGCAGCGTCTCCTCGCCCCGGGCGGCCGCCGCGGGGCGCTCACCGGTACGGTCGCGCAGCAGCACCCGCACGGGGCCGTCGCCGTCCGGATCGTCGACGGCGAGCACCGCGAAGCGGCTGCCCGGCGGGAAGGCCGCCGCGGGCCGGGCCGGCGAGGTGAACGGGTCGATCCGTCGGGCGCTGACCGACCAGATGACGTACTCGACCGCGACGTCGGGACCGGCCCCGCCGGACAGTCGCACGTCGACGAAGGCCGGCTCGACGAGTTCGTCGCCGGCCCGGTAGCCGTCGGCCGCCGGCGCGCTGCTGGTGGCGTAGACCGGGCCGATGACGGTGGGTAGGCGGCGTAGCCCGCTCGCCGCGCCTCGGGCGAGCAGCGTGGCCGCCCCGGGCGGACCGTCCGATCCCCGGAGGGCATGGTTCACCGCCGCCGGGTCCGCCGCGTAGGCGCAGAGCGCCACCAGGTCGCCGACCAGGTCGGCGCCGTGACCGGCAGCGCGAAGGCCGGGCTCCTCGGCGAGGGTGCGGGTGACCACCCGGGCGTACGCGTCGTAGCGGTCGGTCAACGCCCGCCGCAGCCGGGCCCGGTCCTCGGCGCCCCAGTCACCGCTGGCCAACCACCGGGCCACGCCGGGGGTCCCGGTCGCCTGCGGTGGGTCGGACGCGGGCCGGGCGGGGCTCACCGCGGCCGGGGCGTCGAGTGTCGTCGGCCGAGGGTCGGCGGCGACGGCCGGCGCGGTCGGCGGGCCGGCCAGCGTGGCCAGTCCGCTCCACCGGCCCGCCCACCGGCCCGGATCGAGGACGGTCGCGCGCGACGTCAGCTCCTCGGGTGTGTCGTTGAGCGGGGGTGGCGCGTCGACGGCCGGCGCGCCGGCCCGGGCCGGAAGCGGCAGCGGGACGGTCAACCGTGCCCCCTCTCGGTCGGCCCTGGCGGCGGTGGGACCTGACCGGTTGACAACGGACGGCACGGGCGTCGGGTTCATCGCACGACCGGGTCAGGTCCCGCCGTCGTCGGGGTACGGCGTCGCCGACCTGCCGGCCGTGCCCTGCGGGTCCTCCGCACCGGCGGTGTTCTCGTCGCCGGGGGAGATCGGGGCCTCGGCCGGACCCAGATCCTCCGCCCGGTAGCGGTCGAGCAGGTGGCGGAGGACGGCGGTCAGTTCCCGGATCTCGGTGACGCCGCCGTCCATGCCGGCGGTCGTGTACGTCTCCAGGGTCCGCGATCTGGTCTCGGCCCGCCGGTTGCCGGCGATGTGCTCACGCAGGCTCGCCAGCACGGCCTCGTACTCGTCCCGGGCCGCACGCGTGAGGGATCGGCTCAGCGTGGGCCGGGGCCGTGCCACCGGCGGCGGCGCGGCCGGCCTGGCGGCCGGTGCGGTGCCGGAGCGTGGCGCGGTGACCGGGTGGACCACCGGGGCCCCGGCGAGGGCGGCCGTGATGTCGGCCCGCGTGGTCGGGGGCTCGGCGGGCGCCGTCCGGGTCTCGGCGGAGGTTGCCGAGGGCTCGGCGCTCCGGCCCGGCGGGTGCAGCGGATCCGTGTGCTCCAGCGAACGGCTGCCAGCGGAGCGCGTCCCGGGCGTGGCGGCCGGCTCGTCTCCCGCAGGCGTGCCGGGTCCCTCGGGTCCCGGGTCGGCGTGCGACGGGTCGGTGGCGTCGTCGGTGGCCTCGTCGTCGGCGGACATCGTGTCGTCGTCGGTGGCCTCGTCGTCGGCGGACATCGTGTCGTCGGACGTCGTGTCGTCGGAAAGGTAGTCGTCGGACATCTGGTCGTCCGACGGGTCGTCGGCGGTCAGCGCGGCCAGGTCCGGGACCGGACCGCCGGGGAACCGGTGCTCGTGCAGGGCCCGGACGACCTCGATCCACTGGTCACGTGCGTTCACCAGGATCTCCGCGTGGCGGTCCAGGACGCGCTGACGAGCCAGGTTCAGCGTGCGCGCATACCGCAGCGCCACCGCCAGCGCCGGCTCCAGGAGCGGGCGTACGTCCGCGCCGGCCATCGCCGCCGCCACCAGCTCAAGCAGCAGCACCCCGTCGGCGTCGGCCAGCCGCGCCTCCGGGTGTCGCGCGTCGGAGGTCAGCCAGTCCGCCGCCAGCGCGGGCGTGTCGATCAGCGCGGTGCGGAGGCGGCCGACCGAGGCCGGTACGGCCAGGCCCGCCTGGCTGCGGCGCACCGCGACGAGCACCCGCGCCCGCAGCGCCGAGGGACGGTTCCAGTCCGCCGCCTCGCGCTCGTACCCGGCGCGGATGAGGTGATCGAAGGACTTGAGGTGCCGGTGAAGCTGCGACTCGTCCATGGTGACGTCACCCATGTGGCGCACCTCGACGACGGCCAGCGGGGTCGGAAGCGCACCGTCGTTGTCGTCCATGGCGAAGGAGCCGCTGATGCTGACCGCGTCCTTCTGACTGATCGGCATGTTGCCGGCCCCCGTCGGGCTCAGCGCGTTTCGCAGGTAGTCACGAACGCTGCCGGCGGCGGGGTTGCGCAGGCTCGTGTCCAGCAGGGCGTCGGCGTGGAGGGAGTGCGCGACCCGATCGGTGAAGCCCGCCAGCAGGATCTCGGTGATCCGGTCGCGCTGCTCGTGCAGGAAGCTCTGCACGCGTGGGGGTAGCTGGGCGCGCAGCCCCGACACCGAGGTACGCAGGCCCGCCGCGAGATAGTTCTTGCTGATCAGGCGCGAGCGCGGCGGCGCGACCCGCTGGTGCAGCATCGCGACGACCTGCGTGTAGAGCAGCGCGAGGTAGCCGCGTAGCTCCTCGGTGCCGGGCACGTCGGTGAGGAAGGGCAGTGCGAAGGGCGGCACCGGCGACCCGAGCACCTGGGTGAGATAGGACGTGGTCACCACCTGGGAGAAGTCCAGTCCGTCGAGCAGGTGTCGACGGGAGTTCTCGTTGTAGGTGCCGGCGGCGATGAACTCCAGCGGGGCGACCAGGGCGTGCATCGGGGCGCCGACGGTGAACTGCACGTAGCGGGTGTGCGGCTCGTCCGGCCTGGGCCGGATCGAGACGCCCTGCACGTGGTGTGCGAAGCCGTGCTCCGGCGGGAAAAGGTCGGACAGCAGGGTGGGCCCGCTCACCGAGGCCAGCGCGGCGTTCACCGCGTCGAGCGCGTCGAGCACCTCGTCCCGGCGGGCCCGGTTCTCCTCGCCCGGCAGGACACCCGTCGGCGCCGTGACGACCTCCAGGATGAAACTCCGGCGGTTCGTGTCGTAGGTGACCGCCAACAGGTCGGCCAGGTGGAACAGCGTCGTCTTCGGAGCCGGCAGCACCGGGAAGGTGAGCGCGAGGCCGGCGAACTCCACCTCGAGGCCGGTGGCGCCGCCGAGCAGGCCCTCCGGCTCGCCGCGGCGGCGTGGTCGGCGTACCCCGGGAGCGACCGGCACCCCGTCCCGCGGTCCGTCGATCGGCGCGATCAGCTGCCGGCTGCCGGGCAGTTCGGTGCCCAGGTCGGCCAGTCGACGATGGGCGAGCTGATAGGTGAGCAGCAGGTTGCCGAACTCGGTACGGGTGGCGGGCAGCGTCCGCTCGGTCACCCCGTCGATGCGGGCGTGCAGCGCGGCCACGCCGTCGACGAAGCTCCGCCACGAGGCCCACGCGTCCTCGCCGGCCGTACCCCGGTCGGCCACGGCGATCCGCACCCGCTTGTCGAGCGCGGGGACGCGGTGCGCGGCCGTCTCCACCTCGCTCCGCAGCCGCGCGAGCCCGACCGGCGAACCCTTCCCGGTCCGGGGCAGCGGCAGGTCCCACGCCACCTCGGCGGGTAGGACGGTCACGTCCCGGCCGCCGGCCAACGGTCGTCTCCGGGTGGGCAGGAAGTGCTGGTTGACCAGGACGATGACGTGGGTCGGCGTGGTGCCACCGCCGCCACTGAGCACCGCCTCGACGGTGCCCTCCGACAGCCCTTGCAGATCGACGCGGAGGTCGCCGCCCCGCGCGGTGGAGAGGTCGGTCGCCCAGCGGAGGACCTGGGTCACCACCAACCAGTAATGGTCTCCCTGGTCGTTGTCGTACTCGCCGGGGGTCGCCATCGACGTGGCCAGGTCCTCGATCGTCAGCAGCGCCTGCCCGGTCCGGGCGATGTCGTGGGCCGCCGGGTGGATGGCGGCCTCGGCCAGGCGCAACGTGTCACGGATGTGCTGCTGCTCCAGCGACCGCCGCAACACGGCGGCGAGGAACGCCCGCAGGGCGAGCGGGTCGTCGACGCGTACCGCACCCGGGAGCCCCGCGGCCAGGGCCACCAGCCGGGCGGCCTCGGTGACGCGGTCCGTCCCGACGGTGCGGAGCGTCGCGGCGAACACGCAGTTCCCGTCGTCGGGCACCCAACCCACCTGAAGGCCGTTCGCCCTGAGCCACCGCTGCTGGTGGGCGCGGGGGGCGTAGAACTCGCCGGGGCGGTTCCGGCTGCCCTCGTGCCACCAGGCCGGCGCCGCGGCCAGGTCGGTGTCCTCGCGTTCGTAGTGCTCCAGCCGGGCGGCGATGAGGTTGTCGAGCATCCGCTCGTCGGAGCCGGTCGTGAGGAGGTCCTCGAGGTGGCGCAGTCGCGCGCCGTCCGGGTCGTTGGTCGCGAGGTAGTGCCGTAGCCGGACCTCGGCGTCGCTTCGCACGCGCGGACCACCGGAATCGTCGCCGCTCGCGGGTGGCGGGTCCACCGGATGCCGCTGCCGCAGGCGCAGCACCGACTGTCGTTCCGCGTCGGTGCGCTGATACGTCGCGAGCAGTTCGGTGAGCGTCTGGACGAGCTGGGCCGTGTCCGCGAGGCGGCTGTCGGTCCCGGCCTCGGTGAGCCCGTCCACCTCCGCCGTCCGTTCCTGCCGTACCCGGGCATCGGACTGGCCGCTGATGTGCTCCCGGAGCCGGCTGGTGATCTCGACGAGCCGGTCGTCCAGCGCGATCCGCCGGGTCCGGTGCTGGCTCAGGGCCGGCGGGGCCGGCTCGGTCGTCGCCGGGTTGCGGGCCGCCGGCACGTGGTTCGGAACCGTCCGGTCCTCGGGGGCGACCTCGGTCAGGGTTCGACTGATCGGGGTGGAGTGCCGTCGCGCGACCGGGGTCGTCACCGTGGTGTCCCCGCCGGGCTCGTCGGACGCGGCCCGCTCCGGGGAGAGGAACGTGACTGGCCGCCGTCGACGCAGCTTGACCACCGGGGTCGCCACCGGTCCGGTCGGGCGGAACTCGTTCCCGCCCACCTCGGCCAGCACGAGTGGCCGGCCGGTGGTCGGCCCGCTGCTGGTCACGGTCCCGTCGGCGGCGATCGTCTGCACCTCGACGCCCAGCACCGCCGGGACGGTCGCCAGGGGTGGCGGTGGCGCGTCGTCCGGGAGTCCCTGCCGCCGGGCGATCAGCGTCCGTAGCTCGGCGGCGGTGGTCGCCGCCGCGACCTGCCGGACCTCCGCCGTCGGGTCGGGTTGCCGCCGCGCGGTCGCGGAAAGGGCCCGGAACCAGGAGTCCGGCCCGGACTCCGGTGCCAGCGGGACCAGTCCGTGGGCGGTGAGGGCGCCGTCCTGCTCGGCCGACAACGGCGGGGACGCGGGCGGGCGGGCCGCCCGTTCCCGCTCGCGGAGGAACCGCTCCGCCTCGGCCGGAAACTGGCCCTCGGGTCGCCGGGCCAGCTCGACCAACTCGTCGCGGGTGACGCCGAGCCGCACGGCACTGTCGATCAGGTGCGGCGGGAGCGTGTCCACGGCGAGTTCCGCGGCCACCGCCCGCCGGCTGCCGATCGTCGGCTCGAGTTCGACGTACCAGCCGTCCGGCGCGACGCCGAACCGGTCGGTCACGCCGCCGGCCGGGTCCCGCCGTCGCAGCTCCACCGGCACGCGCAGCGCCCGGGCCAGCGCCCGCGCGGCGCGTAGCGGGTCGTCCAGGAGCCGGATGTGCAACGGCGGCTCCGGCCGGGCTCCGGCCTGGGCCGCCGCGTGCACCGCGTCGACCATCCGGGTGACCAGGTCCCGGCCGGCCGGATCCGCCTCGTGCACGGCGGCGATCTGCGCGGGCGTGAGGTGTCCGGCGGCCCACCCGTCCACGGACTCGCGGAGCTGCCGGGCCTGGCCGGCGGTGTCGACCTCCACCACGAGGACGTCCTCCGCGTCGACCCCGACCGGGCCGCCGAGGTCCCGCGCGAGACCCAGCAGGGCCAGGTCCGGGCCGTCCGGCGCCGGCGTGGCGCCGTCCGGGTCGAGCCGGGCGAACGCGTCGACCAGGTCGAGGCTCGGCGACTGCGGCCCGGCGACCGGTGGGCGGGTGCGGTCCCGTCCGGCCGGGTCCGACCTTCTGCCGAACTCGGCGCGGCGTTGTTCGGCCACCAGCGCGTCGTAGTCGGCTCTGGACATCTGCACGTACACGTCGCCGCTGAACTCGTCGCTGATCCGGCGCCGCCCCCACGACGTCGGGCGCCACCAGTGCACGATGTGCTTGTGCCCCTCCAGCCGGTACCGGCCGTACATCCGCACCAGGACGGTCGGGCCCTGCTGCTTGACGTGCTCCTCCCGCCGGTGCGCGTCGGCGAACGTGCTGGTGTGCGACTTGGGCGCCTGCCGGCTCAGGTCGGTGTCGCCCTCGGTGCGGTGCGCGCCGTACGCCTCGCTGGGGTTGGAGCCGTCGGTGACGCTCAGCTTGGCCGGGCCGCCCGCGCTCAGACCGGCGGCCAGGTAGGGCGTGTCGTGGGTGGTTGAGGCGCTGAACCCCTGCTGGTACTTCGCGTACCGGCCGGTGCCGGTGCCGTCGAGCTCGGAGACGATCTCCATGTTCTCCAGCCGGCAGCGCAGCGTGAGGTCGGCCCGTCGGCTCGAGTGACCGGGCACGAAGGCGTCGGCGGCGACCTGCACCCCGTCCGGGCTCATGGCCTCCGGGGTGAGAGCGGCCAGCAGGTCGCGCGTCACCAGGGCCCGTACGGAGGCGCTGGTGTGGTAGCCGGGCCGGGTCACCCAGCGCGACGGCACCCACCGGTTCCACTTGACCGGCCGCTCGAACAGCGCCCCGAGCAGCCGGCGGCTGGCCGCCTCGGCGCCGTGCACCTGCACGCTGTCGACGAAGGCGTCCTTGGGCAGCGCGGTCGGGTTCACGTCGGACCGGAGGCCGGTCGGCGCCGCCGCCGGGGTGGCCTCGGCGACACTCTTCGGAACCTTCAACACCACCGAGCCGCGGACGGTCCGCGGCGGGAGGAACCGTTCGGTCCGGCGGAACCGGCCCAGCGTCCGGGCCACCCAGCTGCGCGAGGCCGCCGGCGACAGGGGCGGCCGTGCGCCGCCGCGGAACCGGGAGAGGACCTTGCTGGTCAGCCAGTTCGTGACGCGTCGCCCGCCGAGCTTGAGCCGCCGGACCTCGACGGTGAACTCGACGTCGGCCGTCGCCCGGTAGTAGTTGCCCCAGTCGTAGGTGGTCGACTCGTAGGTGAACTGCTCGGTGGTCGCCCGTGACCGGCTCACCCCGTCGGCGAACCGGACGCCGGGTCCGGTGGTGACCCGCTGCTGGGCGGACCTGCGCTGCTCCTCCAGCGTCGGCGGGGTGTCGGGCCGGTGCTCGAACGTGGGCTTCAACCCGGCCGAGGTGCCGCGGGTGAACTGCCGGTCCGTCGCCGCGCGGCGCTCGACGTACCGGTGGCGGTAGGTTTCCAGGCCGCTGCCGCGCACGTAGTCGCCGAACTCCGGTCGGCTGGTCAACGTGGCGCTGACCCGGACCTCGACCATGTCCTGACCGAACCAGCCGTGCGGGTTGGCGAAGTAGAGCGATACCCCGTCCGGGGAGAGGACCTGTTCCAGCAGCGGTTGGTCCCGCCCGCCGTCGAACAGCGCCTGGATCGCGTCGAGGCCGCCCTGCAACCGCCCCACGTACGGTGAGACCTGGGCGCGACGACGCCACCACGGGCGGCGCGGCGTCGTGTCCGGCGGCGGGACGAGCCGGTCGTGGGTCTTGCCGAGCAGGCCGGGCTCGAACTGGTCCACGGCGTCGATCACGACGTCGGACAGGGGCGTCCCGTCGCTGAGGGTGAGTGAGTGGATGCCGCTGTGCCCTAGCGAGGCGCCCGGGCCGGGCCGCAGGTAGGGCGGAAGGCCGAGTTTCCGGGTGGCGGCCGCGGTCGGGACGACAGTGGTGTCGAAGAGGGGCTCGAACTCCCCGATCACCTCGGGCGACATCGCCAGGTCGGTCCAGGCATGGCTGCGGGCCAGTTCGCGGGCGGCGTCGGTCCGCAGGTCGTGGTGGCGGTCCGGCTCGTCCTCGGCGGCCGCGGTCCGTTCCCACTGGATGAGGACGCGGGCCATGAGCTGGTGCGAGACCTTGAGGTCACCGCCGACCCACCGGGCGACGATGTCCAGGAGTTGTTCGTCGTCGAGCGGGACGTCACCCCGGGCGTAGTGCTCCAGGGCGTCCGGCTCGGACAGCAGGTAGATCATCGGCTCGACGTCGGTGATCGGGCGGGCGACCGGGGGATAGTTGCTGTTCGGCAGCAGCTTGGCGCGTTTGGTCTTGCCGATGCGCAGGTCGTAGCGGACCTTCGCGCGGAACGCGTAGGCGCGCTGGAAGTTGAGCTCCAGCGACTCGCGACCGCCGGTCTGCTTGGTCGAGCGGGAACGGCTCCGGCCCCACCGCATCGCGTGGGTCAGCGACGCGCTCACCCCGGTCACGTTCGACCGCCCGGGATCCCCGCCGGCGCCCAGGTCGAGCGGCGTCACCGCGACGCCCCGCCGGCGGCTGCTCGACTGGCCCGCCTGGGTCAGCGAGAGCTTGATCAGACCCAGCACGTAGGGGTCGCTGGTCGCGCCCACGAACTGGGAGGCGCCGAGATCCGCCTTGAGCGACACGGCCCGGTGCTTGTCGCGCCAGAACTTCGACGTGAAGAACGTGTCGGTGGTGTAGCGGCCCCTGGCCACCTCGGGAAAGTGGGAGAGGACCTGGGCGTGGTTGAGGAAGGTCGAGATCTCCTCGTCGGCCGTGCCGCCAGGCTTGGCCATCCGCTGCATCCGGCCACGAGCGGTGGTCAGGAGCCCGGTCACGTCCAGATAGGAGACGGCGGCGTTGTCGAGCACCGCGACCGGGGTGTCCTTCCGGCCGGTGGCGGCCCGCTCCGGGCTGTGCGCCGGCTTCGTGTTGAAGGCGGGGACGACGCGGACCGTCGCGGTGCTCGGGATCGGGGGCAGGGGTGTCGGCAGGCGACGGGTGTCGACCGACCGGCCGAGGACGCGTTTCACGAGCTGCTTCCACGACCACTGGCGGTCGTGCTCGATGACGACCCCGTACTGGGTCGTCACCTCGAACTCGGTCAGCTCGCCCTGGTACTCCATCAGGCGGGGCATGTTGCTGACCTGGTTGACCGACTCGTCGCCGCCGACGCCCCGGTCCCACTCCACACCGATGCCGGCTCCCTGCAGTTGCCGGCCGGTCTTGGTGGGCAGGAACCGCAGCTTCGTGCCGGCCGCGAAGCCCTGCCCGCCGCCGGCCGAGGAGCCGCCGGAGTCGAGCCCCATCTCCAGGTTGACGATGTGCCGCTCGCTGGTGCGGCGGGGATCGGAGGTCGGGTCGACGGGGACCGTCAGGCCGCGCTTGTCCTGGACCTCCCGCGGGCGGGCCTCGATCGTCACGCGCGCCGAACGGACGCCGAAGGTGGTGAACCACCCGGTGTGCCGCTTCCGCACGGTGATCGAGAATCCGCCCTGGTGGACACCGTCGAAGTTCGACTCCAGCGCGGCGGTGGAGATGAGCTTGCGCAGCAGCACCCCGTTGTTGACCTGGCTGTCCCGCTTGCGGCTGAACCAGGAGCGGCGTTCGAAGGCCGCATCGGGGTCGCGTACCACGTAGCCGAACCTGGCGAGTTCCCGTTCGACCCGGTCGACCAGTCTGTCGACGAGTTGCGGGTCCACCTCGACGATGCCCTTGCCGATGCCCCGGCCCCGGCGCGCGTGCTCCGGCACGGTGGGTGGCGCCGCGTCGGCGACCGCCGGGGACGCCTCCGGTGTGGGCGTCGCTCCCGGCTTCGACGGTGGTTCGATGCCGTACGCGACGGCGTCGGCGGTGGGCACCCGGACCATCGCCCGACCCCTGATCTCAAGCGGCTGGTAGGTAGCGCCCGGATGGTCGTGCCGGGTGCGCGGCCGCCTCCCCCGTACCGCCGAGCCGGCCCTGACCAGCACGTTGCGACGTCGCCGCACCTGCACCGTGGCCTGGTGGGCGAACTCCAACTGGTACGCCGAGGTGAAGCTGGCGTAGCGCGAGACGAGGACCCAGAGACCGAGCCGGCCGGCGGAGTTGCCGTTCCGGTTGGTCCAGCTCCACCGCGCGTACGGCAGCTTCACCGCGAATCTCAGCTTCGGCACCCGCGCGACGAGGAACTCCAGGCTGGGCTCGATGCTGGCCTCGTTGGTGACCGACGACCCGGCGGTGGTACCGGAGATGGCGGTCCGGACCTCCTCGACGTGCGCCTTGTCGCTGGGCGCGCTCACCGGACGCCCGTGCCCGATCCGCCGGGTGCGGATCCGGACGTCGGCGACGACCCGGCCGTTCTCCACAACCGTGAACGCGTAGCCGCGGTACCGGTTGACCGCCTTGTCGAGGTGGGTGTCCAGGTTGGAGACACGGTGCCAGACGTCGGACCGCAGCGGATGCCCGAGGGGGATCGGTCCGCGTTCCCGTTCCAGTTGCCGGACGATGTCGTCGGCGAGCAGATGCAGGCTGGTGAGCCCGGAGGCGTAGAAGACCTTCGGCAGACGCCGGTCGGCGCCGAGGGGCGCGCGCGCGTTCGGCCGGATCGTGGCGGCCAGTCGGTCGGCCCGGCCGGGCTCGGCCCGTTCCAGATACTTCTCCGGCAGGGCGAGGGTCAGCCGTTCGGCGGCGTCGAGCGTGGACGTGGGCAGGTCGGCCCAGCTCTGGGTCGCCTGGTGGCGCACCTGCAGGTGGTACCGCGCGGCGGCGGAGAGCAGGGCGGCGTCCTCGCGGGTGTCCTCGACCCGGCCGACCTCGGCGTCGCGCACCGTGCCGGTGGACCGGTTGACGAGGTTGCGGACGAACCGCACCGCGGCGCCGATCCGCACCGAGAGCAGCAGGTGCGGCACGCCGAACGCGAACCCGGGCGAGCCACCGAAGCGGAACCAGCTGATCGGGCCCGAGTGGCTCTCGCTGTGCGCGCCGACCTGGAAGGTGCCGTGGATCGTCTCGGTGGCGCGCACCTGAGCGGCCCGTCCGGCCGGGGCGGGCGGCGGGCCGGGCTCCCCGTCCGGCCGCCCCGCGCCGGCCCCGGTCCTGGCGGCGGTGGTCGGCCCGGGCGCGAACTCCTGGCGGGGGTCGGTCAACTCCAGGCGTACCCGCACCTCCACGTTGCCGATGAAGACGACCATCCCGTCGCCGACCAGATGCCGGTAGTTGTTGCCCAGCACCCCGCGGATCCGGTCCCGGGCCGTGGCGTCCTCGGGGACCCCGTGCTGCCGGGCGTACCTGATGAGCCGGCCGGTGAGCCGGTCGAGGTCGGGCAGCGCGTGGGCCGGGATCCCCGCGGCGTACGCGATCGGATCAAGCTGGCCACCGCCGACCGGGACGGCGGCGCGGGCCGGTGGGGGCGGCGGGTCGACCGCTCGCCGGTGGCTGTCCCAGGAGTCGGCGATGGCGACGTGCACGGTGACCGTGCCGACGTGCGGGGCTCCGCCGCCCGGTGTCGGCCGCCCGCCCGCCGCCAGTCGCCGCAGCGTACGCCGGAACCTGCCGCCGCGATCCCGGTCCGACGCCGTCGCCGCCGGCCGGTGCCGGAAGAGGACGATGGGCGGGTCGCCGCCGGTGGCCCGGGAGAGTTCCTGCCGGACCCGCTGTTCCAGCGTGCCGGCCAGCCACTGCGCCCGCCGACGCCCCAGCCCGGCCGGCGAGCGCCCGAGGAGTCGCGGGGGGCCGTCGCCGTGGCCCTCGATCGTGACGATGACCGGAGCGCCCTCGGGCGGCCGGTGGGCGGCCGTGCGGACCACCCGGTCGGCGATGCTCCCGGCCAGCTCGTCCAGGTCGACGCCGTCGTCCGCGAGCGTCTCGTGACGGCCGGGAACGAACCGCAGCGCGACCGGCGGATCGTTGACCGCGGCCGGGGCGACCGGTTCCGCCGGGGGCGCGACCGGCATGGTCGGGGTGGCCGCCGGTGCCGGGGGCGCCGGGGGCGGGGCGACGTAGGCGTGGAAGGCGGCGTGGCCGGTGCCGGCCTGAGCGTGGCGATAGAGCCGGATCGGGACACCTGTCGCGCCGGCCGGGGAGAACGACCGGGCGCGGGTGCCGTCGTCCACGACGACCGGCCGTCCGAGCAGCACCGCGACGAGCATCGGTCCGACGTCGGGCTGGTCGTGCGGAGTGTCGGGGCGCAGCAGGTCCGCCAGGGTGGCGCGCAGGGCGGCGTCGTCACCGGCCGGCACGACGGCCGTCGCCGCCCGGATCTCCGCGAGTTGGGCCGCGGTGAGCTGAGCGATCCGGGGGACGAGGAGATCGTGCAGGTCCGCCACGACGTCGGTGAGCGCGGTGGTGCTGATCACGCGTCGCTGCTGGGCCCGTTCGTCACGCAGCCGGGTCAGGTCGGCCCGCACCACCTCGTTCTGGAACGCCTGCTCGTCGACGTTGTCGAGTTCGCCGTAGAGGACGGCGGCCAGCAGGTGGTTGCCGTCGCCCAGCAGCAGGGCACGGTCCTCGGTCCGCAACCGCTCCGGTTCCACGGGTGTCGACGAGCCGGCGGGGCGGCGGAAGGGGAGGCGGATCGGGTCGGGCGGCGGTGTCGGCTCCTCCGTGGGCGCCGGTCGATCTGCTATCGACCCACTGCGCCCCGCCGGCAGATCCGGAGGAGTTCCGCCTCCGTCGGTAGCTCGGAGCCCAGGTGATCCCGCGCGATCCGCGCCGCCTCCGGCCGACTCACCGACCGGCTCCGCCCGGTTTGGCCGAACAGCAGCGGCGCCGCTGCCTCCGGTGCGTGGACCCACCGACGCCGCGGCACGTGCCAGATCACCGCCTGGAGCGGACCCGGCCAGAGCCGTACCGCGATCAGTCCCGTCGGCGTCGGCGCCGCCGGTGGTGTCACCGCGTGATATTCGAGCTGGTCCGGTGTCATAGCGTTCCCGTTCCTCCGCGGTGAAGATCTCGGTCATGCTCAGGCCGTGCGCGACGACCACGTCGGACAGGGTCTGGCCGGCCCGCTCCAACTGGCCGAGGTACGTCTGCCACAACCCGGGACTCCGGTCGATGAATCGCGCGAAGCTCCGGGACCGGCCCGACGGCAGCCCGTCGAGATCCGTGGGAAGAGGCCGGCCGTGGTCGCGCTGGATGCGCAGCATCTCCAGGAAGGCGTCCACCCGTTCGGACATCGGCGCCGTCCCGCGACGCGCCACCTCGTAGAACGGGTGGGTGATCGTGGCCGTCCGCCAGGACGACTCGGTGGGGAACTGCACCTCCAGCGGATCACCCTGCCGGTTCCGCACGATCACCCGCAGCCCGCACCAGTCGTTGCCCGGCACCCAGAAGTTCTTGACGTCCTCGTCGCCCCGGACGGTGTAGTCGCGTCGCGCCAGCTCGGCCAGCACCTCGCGCACCGTGGCGGCGTACCCGACCGGCGAGACCTGGACGGCGAATCGCGCGCCGTCCTGGTTGCCGGCCAGGAACGCCTCGGCGGTGAGGCCCGTGGTGATCCGCCGCATCTGGTACTTGCGGGCCAGCGACGCGAGGGACTTGGTGCGGTTGCCGGTGCCGACGAGGTGGGCCCGCTGCCCGCCGGGGTCGATCACCCGCAGCGCGTCGCGCATGATCGGAAGCGCCTCGTTCGCCCGGGCGCGCGCGGCTCGGACCCCTTCCTCGAGGACCCGCCGATCGTCGTCGGACAGGTCGTCGCCGAGCCCGCGCTCGTCCTCCGGAGGCTCCGGCGACGGCTGACGCTCCGGTGGCGTGGCGGGTGCCGGCGGTGCTGTCGGCGGTGGCGCGACCGGCGGTGACGCGACGGTTGCCGGCGCTGCTGTCGGCGGTGGCGCGACCGGCGGTGGCGTGGCGGGTGCCGGCGGTGCGACGGGTGGCGGCGGTTGGGCGGTGACTGTCAACGGCTGCTTATCCGCCGTGTCGGCCCGGGACCGCTCGGGCTCTTCCGGCCGGATCGCCGGCGCGGCTTCGGCGGGACGCCGGGCGGCCGGGTCGCGGGACAGGCTGCGGGCGCGGTTCGCCGGGGAGCCGCCGCCCCGGTCCGTCTGCGGCCGCGGTCCGGTCAGGACGCTCATCAGCAGCGGCAGGGCACCGAGGGTGTCGGCGGTCTCCGGGCGGCGGCGGGTGGACCGGACCGTCAGGTGGTGGGAGTTGTCCGGCAGCCCGAGTTCCGCCGGAGACGGCAGATCGGCCAGGGTGAGACCGTGGTCGAGAACGACGTCCAGGAACGACCGGTCGGCCCGCTCCAGTCCGCCCAGATAGGACCGCCACTCGTTCCCCCGCACCCGGACGAGTTCCGCGAGCCCTTTCTCCCGGCTCTTCGGCAGACCGGTGAGCGGATGAGGGAGATCCCGGTTCAGGCCGTTGTCCCGGTTGAGTCGCAGCAGGCTCAGGTAGGCGCTCACCCGCTCCGGCATCGGCGCCGTCTTCAGCCGGACGACCTCGTGGAAGCGCCGGGCCTGCTTCGCGGTCCGCCACGAGGCCGCCGTGGGGAACTCCACCTCGATCAGCCGGCCGCGGTAGCGCAACGTCGTGGTCAGCCCGAACCACCGGCCGCCGGGCCACCAGAACGGCACCATGTCGGCGTCGTCGCGACGTTCGTAACCCTCGGCCTCGAGGCGGGCGAGCACCGTGTGGACCGCCGAGCTGTACCCGACGCTGGGCACGCGGACCGAGAACCTGACGGAATCCTTGTTGGTGGCGAGGAACGTCGCGAGGTCGATGTGCTCCCGCAGATTCCGGTCGCGGAACTTGCGGGCCAGGGACGACACCGTCTTGGCCCGATGCCGGACGCCGACCAGGGTGACGTCGATGCCGGACGCCCGGACGGCGTCGGTCACCCGCCGCATCACCGTCAGCGTCTGGTCCGCCCGTTCCTTGGCCACCTGGGCCGCGTCGAAGAGCGCCTCCTGGTCGGCGGGGGCGAGGCTCTGGATCAGTTCCCGCTCGACCCGGCGGGCGTCGAACGCCCGCCCGCCCCGCCGCGGCCCGGCGTGTGTCGCGTGTTCCGCGGGGGCGGTGGCCGGTGGCGGGAGCGGCGTCTCGGACCGGTGCGGAGAGTCGGGGGGCAGATGGAGCCGCTCCCGATCGACGAGCGTGGCCAGGCTGAGCCCGTGCTCGGCGACGACGTCGGCGAAGGTCCGGCCGGCCACCAGCAGACCGTCGAGATACTGCTGCCACGGACCGGCGTCCGAATCGACGAGCGTGGCCAGTCCGTTGTTCACGGGGTCGGGGAACAGCGTCCTCGCGCGGTTCAACCCCAACTCGTCGTTGATCCGCAGCATGCTGAGCACGGCGGAGACCCGGGCCGACAGGGGCGCCGATGCCAGGCGGTTCACCCGGTGGAACTCGCGGGTGAGCTGAACCGAACGCCACGACTGCTCGGTGTGGATCTGGAGTTCCCAGGGCCGTCCGTCCGGGCCGCGCATCGGGATCGTCGCCCCGAACCGGGTGTTTCCGGGACGCCAGTGGTCGAAGATGCCGTCGTCGTCGTCGACGGTGTTGTGCCCGAGGCGACGCAGCGCGCTCAACACCTCGAAGAGGAGCATCTCGTGTCGATCGGCGGGGGCCAGCACCGAGAAGCGGACGGTGTCCTCGTTCTGTGTGAGGAACCGCTCCAGGGAGATGTCCTCTCGCTGTCTCAGCTCGGCGTACTGCTGCGCCAGGCGATGCGGCGACTTGGTGGCCTCAGCCGGCTCGGCCAGCCTCAGGCCGTAGCGGGAGGCGCTGTTGAGGTCGTGCACCGCCCGGCCGACGGCGCGGGAGACCGTCATGGCGCGCGCGCGGGCCCTGGCGACCGTCCGCTCGATCATCCTCCGCTCGGCTCCGGTGAGGCTGGACCTGAGGTCACGTTCGACGGCCCCCACGTCGAACGTCGCCGGGTCAGGTGGCCGTCCGACGCCGGTCCGGGGACTGCCGGCGCCGGTTGCGTGCCGCGCGGCAGACGGTTGCCCGAGAGGCGGGAGCGGGCGCGCGGGAGGTGGCTCGGGCGGGATGGTCGGGCCGCCCCCGCCGGTGCCCGACCCGGACGCGGCACCGGTTCCGGCCCGTCGGTGGGCGACGCGGGAGAGGCGGATCGCCTTCGAGATCTCCGCCTCGTCGAAGTCGTCGTCGCGGATCGGCAGATCATCGGCGGCGGGCTCGGCCGTCTCCGCGCCCCGTTGCGCCCACGGCACTCGACCCTTGCCCTTGTCCTGTCGGGGCCGTGCTGCCGTCACCGGGCTCGACCCAGCGGTGGTCGGGCTGCCCGAGCCCTCCGGCGGCGGGCCGGAGACGTCACCCTCACGCTCCGAAGCCTGCTCGACGACCAGGTGCAGGCTCCGGCGGAAGCGCTGAAGGACGCTCTGCTGGGTCTCCTGGGCGGGAGCTTCGAGGGCCAGCCGACGGGTCAGGCGCGAACGCGGTGAGTCGGGGGGCGAGTTCGGCCCCGTCGGTGGGGAGTCGGGCGCGGGCTGGCCAGGCGTCTGCGGTCGGGAGAACAAGCCACTCAACCGGGTCGGTGGGCGCGGCGGCGAGTCGGGCAGCGGCCGGGATCGCCCGCCCGGGGAACCGACCGGAACCGGGCGGGTGGCACGCGCGCTCGGTGCCGGGTCGCTGACGTGCTCCCGGAGAGGCGTGGCGGTCGCGGACCGGGCGATCCCCTCCGGCCCCTCGACCGGAGCGTCACCGGGCGGGTGTTCCTTCTGCTGCCGTGGGAGCATGCCCGCGGCGACCGGGCCGACCGGCGCGTCCAGCAGCCCGCGGGCTTGGACGTCCGACCGCTCGCCCCCGATGTCCACCGCCCGGCCGTCCGGACCGAGCACGAGGATCTCCGACTCCGGCGAGCGGAGCTGCCCGGACCAGAACGTGGTGTGCGGCCCGTCCACCCGGACGTCGTGATCGAACGAGTCCGGCTGCTGCGGGTCCACCCATCGCAGCGTCACCGTCGGCCCGCGACCGTCCGCGACGACCCAGTAGACGTGCGCGCGGTCCCGCTGCGGCCGGGCGACCACAAGCGCCATCGCGCCCGGCTTGTCCGCCAGGTAGGCCAGCACCCGGGCGCCGTCGTTGCTGGTGGCGGTGTCGCCGCCGAGCAACCGGAGCAGTTCGGCGGTGTCGGCGACGGAGGGTCCCCGCCGGCCGGCGTCGACCAGGCCGGCGCCGGCCAGGCCGGTGCGGGGGCCCGGATTCGACCGGCGGCCGTGCACCTTCGCGAACACGTCCCAGGCCAGTGGCACGCAGTCCAGGCCGGGGTCGCCGGTGGCGCCGGGCCGCTGCTCGCGCTGGCGGAGCCAGTCGTCGAGCACGGACATCCGGGCCGCCGGGTCCGCCGCCACGGCACGGTCCCACGGGGGTACGCGGTCCGGCGCGCCCCCCGTGGCCGGCACCGTGCCGGGCGTCGCGGGCGTGCCGATGTCGGCGGGCGCCAGCGGTTGCGGGACCTGCGCGTATTCCCCCGGCGCGACCCGGTCGGGCCCGGTGCCGGCCGTGCCCGGCGCGGTCTTCTCGGTGCCCGGCCCGGTGGACGCGTCGCCCGCGTTCTGGCTGGCCGTGCCGCCCGGTCCGGTAGCCGTGCCGCCCGGGCTGTGGCCGGCCGTCCCGGGGGCGGTCGCGGTGGAGCCCGCGGGCTGGCCGGCGGACGTGGGCGTGCCGGAGGTGGGCGGCCCGCCGGCCTGGCCGACCGACGCGAAGGTGACGGGCGCGAGCGGGGTGGCGGGTGTCGGCGCGTCGGCGCGCGCCTGCTCGGCGTCCGCCCGGCCGGTGTCCACCCCCGACGCCGGGTCGCCGGAGCGATTCGACCCGAGGGCCCCGTCGTCGCCGGTGGTCCGATCGGTGTCGTCCCACCGCGGGCCGCCGTCGAACGCGTCGGGGCCCGACGCGGCGTCGAGGAGGTCGCGGACCGACGAGGTGTCGGAGAAGTCGGACAATGAGGAGGTGTCGGAGAAGTCGATGTCATCGAACGTCTGGCGTGCCGACCGTGGATCGTCGAACGGCGAGTCCGCGTAGGGCGAGGTGTCCGACTGTGTCGCGGTGTCCGACGCCGACCGACCCGGGGCCGCCTCGCCGGCCGTGGCGCCCGGTTGGCCCCGATCCCCGCCCGCGGCGTTGTCACCGGTGCCCGTGGCCGTGCCTGCGGCTGTGCCTGTACCTGCCCCGACACCTGTGCCTGTGCCTGCCCCGACACCTGTGCCTGTGCCTGCCCCGACACCTGTGCCTGTGCCTGCCCCGGCACCTGTGCCTGTGCCTGTGCCCGGGACGATGCCGGAGGCGGTCCGGTTCGGTGTGGCGTCCGCGCCGGTCGTGCTCGTCGGGTCGACCGGGCGGGCCGTGTCGGGCAGCGCGGTCGGTTCCGCCGCCGTGTCGACGGCCGTGGCATCGACCGTCGCCGGGCTCGCGTCGTCGCGCTTGCGGTCGGGGGAGGGGTGGTTCGGGTAGAACCGGTCGTGCAGGGCCGTGCCGGCCGATCCGGCGCCCGAGTCGAGCGTGCCGCTGATGGCGCCCGAGGTGGCCGCGGCGGCGCTGACGCTGAACCCCTGGCCGTTGGCAGCGGAGACGGTACCCCCGGCGATCACCTCGATGGCGACCGAGGCGGCGACCTCGGTGACGAACTCCCCGGTGTGCTGGCGCACCTGCTGCAGGCGGGTGGGCGGGGCGGTGCCGGCCCGCACCGGGACGTCGCGCCCGACGGGAACCGGCACGGGTGGCGGCGGCGGGACCGGACCGGGAATGGGGGTGGGACGCGGAGGAGGCGGCGCGGGGACCGGCTTCGGGGTGGGGCGCGGGGTCGGGACCGGTGGGGTCGGGCCGTCGGAAAGCTGCCGGGGCCGGACGGGAACCCGGTTCAGCAGCGTGCCGATGTTGCCGAAGGCGGGGCCGAGCACGGCGACGACGAGGCCGGCGATGGTCCCGTCGCGCACGGCCTGCCAGAACTGCGCCTGGTCGAACGTCCGGCGTGTGCCGAGCCGCATCTGGATCCGCTGGATGATGGCGTCCATCAGCGCCTCGGTCAGCGCCTCCGTGGCGACGGCGCCCAGCGCCGCCAGCATCAGGCGGCTGAACAGCAGCCTGATGACGAACCGGAAGATGGCGATGCGGGCGGCGAGCCAGGCCATCGCCATCCCTGGGTTGATGAAGGCCGCCGCGAAGGCCCAGACGAACTCGATGAACATCTGGACCGTCGCCCCGAGGATGCTGAACTTCTGGTACTGGGTCCGCATCGCGGCGTTCTCGGTGGTGGCGCTGACGTTGTGCAGGTGGGCCGCCGTGTTGCTCACATAGCCGGGCGTGCGGACGTAGTCCTGCATGCTGGCCACGAAGGCCCGCTGCGTCTCGCCCCCCACGCCCTCCTGGACCCGGCGTACGGCGCCGGCCAGCTTCGGCTCGGCCGCCTCGACGAGATCGGCCGCCGTCTTCAGCTCCCGGGCCAGCCGGCGCATCTTCTCCGCGCTGGCGCCGGGGAACTTCTGGTCGGTCAGCCAGTAGAGGAAGTTGGCGAGCCGGTCCGGGATCTCAATCTCCACGGCCGGCCCCTCCGTCGATCGGGGCCGGCGTCGAGGTGACGCCGGCCGTCATGGACGCGTTCCGCCGAAGGAGGCGACGTCCGTGTTCAGTTCCTCGACCGCGCCGAGCAACTGGTTGAGCGCGGTCACCTGGTCGGCGTCGCCCGCGGACAGGTCCCGCAGGCCGTACAGCAGCATGCGGATCTGCTCGACCTGGGCGGCCAGGCCCTCGTTGAGGATCTGGTCGGACGCGTCGCGGATCGTGGTCGCGACCGGCAGCCAGTCGTCGACCGCGGCGTCGAGCGTGTCGATGACGTTCTGCATGTGTGTGACGAACGGCGCGAAGGACTCACTGCGCAGCAGGTCGGTGTCGGCGTGCAGGGGTGGGGTCGGCATGTGTCAGCTCCGTTCCGCGCCCGGTGCGTCCGGCAGGTCGGGGACCTGTCGCATGGCCTGGCTGATCATCTCGTCGATGTCGGCGGTCCCGTTGATCATGTCCATGATCGGCAGGGACTGGGGGAGGACCGCCGAGAACATCGACGCGACCTCGGCGACCGCCTGCCGGCGCGCCTCCGCGATGGTCTCCACCAGCAGCTCGCTCAACTCCCGCGGGGGCATCGAGCGGTATCCGCGCGAGTGGAACGTGATGTCGACGACCTCGCCCTGGGCGTCGACGACGACGGACAGCGCCCGGTTCCTGGACCGGACCGTGATCCTCCTGTCCGCCATGTCGTGCTGCACCCGGGTGATGGCCTGCTGGCTCTGCTCCAGCTCGGTGTAGGCCCGATCGATCTCGTCATGCCAGGAACCGGACATGCTGTTTCGCCTTTCCTCTCGACTAGCGGTTTCCGCGCCCGCGCGACGGCTCGTAGCCCGGCTGCGGCGTGCGGGGCGGTGCGGGCGTCCGGGTGGGCCGGCTGGCCGGCTCGGGTTCGAACTCCTCCCGCCCGATGACGGCGACGGTGACGTCCGGATCGGTGCCCCAGACCTCTTCCTCCTCGGCCAGCCAGGTGCTGCGCTCGCGCTCCTTCTCGTTCTGGTTGCCGCCACCCCCGCCGCCCATCGGCGGCATGAACGGCATGCCGCCCATGCCACCCATGCCGGCGCCGGCCGCGCCGGTCGTGCCGTCCGCGCCCGGCGAGGCGTACGCGGCGGCGCCGGGCAACGCCGCCAGGTTCTCGCCGCCGGAGGCCAGCGAACCGGCGCCCATCGTCCCCGGTGGCAGGCTGCCCAGCCCGGCCGCGGCGTAGCCCGCCGGCGGGGTCCCCAGCGGCCCGAGGGCGAAGCCGCTCGGCTGACCCGGCGTCCGGACGCCGGTGGCGTCGAAGCCGCCCAGTTCCGAGCCGCTGGAACCGACGTCGCCGGGATCGATGGTGGCCGGGCTGCCCCCGGAGAGCCCACCGCCGACGTTCTCGTCGTCGAAGCCGGAGCCCGAGGTGCCGGCGGTGCCGCCTGCGGAGCCGCCGCCGGTGCCCGGCCGGCCCGGCAGACCGCCGCCGGTCGCCATGCCGCCACCGATCAGGGGAGGACCACCCGTGCCGCCGCCGGTCTCACCGCCGGAGGCGCCGATCCCGCCGGGGCCGTCGAGGCCGCCACCGCCGGGCCCGCCGGCGCCGTCGAAGCCACCCGACCCGCCGCCGGATCCACCGTCGAAGCCGCCCGCGACGTCGGCGCCACCGGCGCCCCCCGCGCCACCGAAGTCGCCCGTGTCGCCGGCGCCGCCGAAGCCGCCCGACTCGCCACCGAACTGCGCTCCGCTGCCGCCACCCGGTGGTGGGACGGCGGCGTTCGAGACACCGCCGACGTCGCCGCCGCTTCCCCCGGGTGGTGGGGTGGACCCGTCGAAACCGCCGCTTCCGCCGGGCGGCGGGAAGGATCCGCCGGAGCCGCCGCTTCCGCCGGGCGGCGGGGTGGCGCCGTCGAAGCCGGGTGGTGGAGGGCCGTCGATGCCGGGCGGTGGCGTGTTGCCCCCGGTGCCCGACGTCGGGTACGGCACGTGCGGCAGAGTGATGACGCCCCGCCCGAAGGCCGCGATCAGGTCGTTGTAGCTCTTGATGAGCAGCCGGGTCGCCGTCTGCGAGGCGGTGTCGAGTTCGTCGTAGCGGCTCTGCCACTCGTGCTTCAGGTCGTTGTTCAGCCGTACCCACTCGGACTGTTTGATGACGTCGTAGGTGGCGTTGCCGGCCTTGCCGAGGATCGAACCGAAGTTCAACGTCCAGGTCTCCTGCCGGTCGCCGGTCGCCGCCGACCTGTCGACGTTCGCGTCCGCCGCGTCGACCTGGCGCTCCATCTCCTTGAGCAGCGCGTCGACCAGGGTGTTCGGGTCGTGGTGCTGATACGCCGTGTAGGCGCTCCACGCGTCCTTCAGACGCTGCCGGAACCGGTCGATCTCGGTCGCGGTCAGGTCGAGCACGTGCGGCCAGCCGGTGTCCACGTAGTGGTTGTGGTTGAGCTCGAACCGGCCGCTGATGTTCTCGGCGAGGCGTTGCATGCCGAGCGCCATGTCGTGCATGGCCCAGGCGAAGACGTCGGCGGCGGAGCCGTCGAACGACCCCCCGGCGTGGACCTCGTCGTACATCGCCCGGAGCCGGGCCTGACCGGGGCCGGTCAGATAGGCGTGCACGTTGCGGAAGCGGGTGGCGACGTCGCGGAACATCGCCGGGTCGAGGTACTGGTTGGTGTCGATCCCGTCGATGATCTCCCGGCTCGCGTCGACAAGCGCCTTGCCCTGGCGTGCCGGCGAGTTGTCGCCGCCCTCGTAGAAGTAGACCGTGGCGCGGATGAGCTGGAAGTTGGCCATGTCGTTGTAGGCGCGGTACCGGTAGATCGTGATCTTGTTCCAGTCGTTCCCGTTGGGCATCCAGTGCTCCCACGGGCGCTGGTAGTCCTGCTCCGTGGCGGCCGAGGTCTCCCAGAACGACATGTCGAGGCCGAGCCAGGCGGGGGTGCTGACCCGGGACGAGTCGATGTCCTTGTCGGTGCCGAGAACGACCCGCATCGACTCGTCCCAGTCCATCGGCTGTGTCATCTGATCCCCTCAACTCCGACCGGCGGCGTGCGTCCGGGTTCGTCGGCCCGCGCGGCACCGCCGTCCGCCGCGATGGCGTGCGGGGACGGCGATGCCGGCGGAGAAGTGGCTACCTGGCGGGCGTCGGCGAGGTGTTCCAGGCCGGCGCGTTGGCGAGGAACTCCTGCGCCTGGTGGCCGTTCATGCCCTCGGTGTCGTCCGTGACGGCCATGAAGTTGGCCAACTGGGCGGCCCGGTTGCTGGCCGTGTCGCGGATCTCCGTGAGCCGGGTGCTCAGGTTCGCACCGACGCCGGAGACCGCCTTCTGGACCTGGGCGCCCAGCGAGAAGCTGCTGTGCCCGGGCTTGAGGCTGATCCCGGCGATGTCCCCTCCCGGCGAGGCGGTGACCTCCTCGGAGATCAGGGTGTTCGAGCTCGCCGCCCGGGTGAGATAGGCGTCGTCGGTGGTGATCGGCATCGCGGTCCCGCCTAGACGTTTCCGCCGAACAGCGCCGCACCCTGGCTGTCCGCGATGTGGTAGTTCTCCCGGATGCTGTCGATGGCGGTGGCGCCGCTGCCGAGCGACGCCTGCATCTTCGCCAGTCCCTGGTGCCAGGTCTGCTGCGCCTGCTGGTACGCCGTGGCGGCGCCGCCGGCGTTGTTGGCGATGAACTGGTTGACGTATCCCTCAAGGGTGGTCAGCGAGTTGTCGATGGCCCGGGTGACACCGCGCAACTCCTCACCGGAGTCCAGCAGGCCGTTCGGGTTCAGGGAATAGGTCGCCATCTGCTCTTCCTCTCGTCAGTTGGTGTACCAGCGGGCGTTCTGGGCGGCCTCGTCCTCGACGTTCGACGAGATGTTCAGGTGCTGGGTCATGGCGGTGCGCAACATCTCGAGTCCGCGCCGGACGTCGTTCAGGCCGGTGCGCCACTCGGCCAGCGAGTTGCGGTACTGGGTGGCGGCGTCGCCGCTCCAGGGCACCGACGAGCTGACCGCGTCGACCGACTGGTCGGCGGCGTTCACGTCGGCCATGGTGGTCTCGAAGGCGCTGAGCGTCTGGGTGATGGTGGCCTGATCCACCTGGTTCAGCGGTGAGGTCACGGTGTTCCTCCTACATCGGCGGTGGTGGACGGGGTGCCGGCCGGGCCGGCGGATCGTCGGGGTGTCACCTCCTCGCCGCCGCCGAGTCCAGGACCGGCCCGGTCGGCAGCAGGGACAGCAGGTTGGCGGGCACGACCCGGGCCGCCTCGACGGTGAAGCCGAGCGCCCGGACCACGTCGGCACCGGCGATCGGGAACTTCACCCCGGCGTCGGTGACCAGGAAGTAGCTCGTCCCGTTCAGTTGCCCGGCGCGACCCTGCCGGACCAGCCCACCCACCCCTGGCGACACCGACACCGAAGTGGCGGTCTGCTCGGTCCGGCGCACGCCCGGCGCGTCCCCGGCGGGAACGACCGTCGGGACCGCCCGCGCGGTCACCCGGGCGGGCAGCTCCGGCGTGGACCACTGCACGCACCACGTGTCGCCGGCCGCCGGGCTCGCCGCCGCCGGCGGCCGGGGCGGGAGACCGGCCGGCAGCGCCGGCTGCTTCGACATCGGTAGCCCGCCGAGCGCGCCGGCGCTGAGGTCCAGCGGGCGTACCGTCGAACCCGGGTAGGCCGCGGCGGTCGCCGGGTCGCCGAGCACCAGCGCGAGCGCGGTCTCGGCGAGCGGGCTCAGCCCGTCGCGCAGCAGCAGGAAGTAGCGGTCGGCGGTGCCGACGACGCGGGCCACGAACACCTGCCCGATCCGGGTCGGCTGCCCGTCGACGACCGGGCCGGCCGCGCCCCGACCGGCCACCGGCACGGGGGTGACGTCCGGGCCTGGGGGAAGCTGGTCGAGCCAGCTCGCCGCGACCACGGGCGCCGTGGAGTAGCCGAGCACCCGCGGGATCCACGGCCGGGTCAGCGTGAAGCGCTGCCCGTCCCAGATCAGGAACAACTGCCCGCCCGGCGAGGTCACCACGAAGCCGCCGTCCGCACCGAGCGGGGTTCCGCCGGCGCCCGGGGCGAGGGTCAGCAGGGTGCCGGCACGGGCCGTGCCGACCCGGTCCGTCCCGCCCAGGGCGCAGACACTCCACCGCACCCCGGCCAGCCCCGCCGGCGCGGGCGGTGAGTCGGGCGCGCCGACGATGCCGATCGGCGTGCCCCGGGGTACGGAGGTCAGCGACGCCGCGGAGACGGTCACCAGGGCGGGCCGCCGGCCGAAGATCAGGGCCGCCGACGTGTAGTTGTGCACCGGCCGGAGCCGGCCGTCGACGAGCACGAACCGGCCGCCCGACTCCTTCTCGACGATCAGCGTGCCCGGTTGCCGCCAGCGGGTGGCGCCCCCCGGCTTGAGCAGGCCGTAGACCACGGCCCCGGCGACCACGAGGCAACCGACCAGCAGCCCGGCGATCATCCCGGTGAGCAACCGCCGGTGCGGGTTCTCCAGCGCCTCCGGCTCGGCCATCACCAGGGCGGCGGTGAGCCGGCCGGTCATGTACGACTGGGCCTGCACCTGGTCCCGTCTCGACTGCACCGCGCTCAGCCCCCGATCCCGCGGGCGAACCGGTACACGTCGAGCACGGCGAGGAGGACCGGCAGGACAGCCGTGGCGGCCAGCGTCTGGAGCAGGTCCCCGAGCCGACCCCAGTACGGGGTGAGTCGGCGATCGGGCATGGTCCGGGCGATGAGCAGCAGCAGGGCGGAACCGAGCGACACGGCGAGCACCGGGGCGGTGACCCGCGCCAACGGGCCGCTGGACGCCACCGCGCCGAGGGCGAGGGTGACCGCGCCGACCGCGGCGGGCGCGAGCTGGGCCAGCCGGTGCCACGCGCTCGTCATCGTCCGGGCGGCCAGGCAGCGGACCAGCGCGACCAGGCCGACCAGGGTGGCCGGCGCCCAGCCCGGGGCGAGGCCGACCACGACCACGGCCACCGCCGTCGGGGCGGCGATCCCGGCGTACAGCGCGGTCATCGCCCGGTCCGCGACGGCGGCCTGGGGCAGCAGCGTGCCGCTCGGAATAGGGTCGAGGTCCTCCTGGAGATGCTCCGGCTGCGTGGGCAGCGGCGCCATTCGCAGGCCGGCGAGCCGGAAGGCGACCAGCGGCACCACCATCGTGGCCAGGGTGGCCGCCACCAGCATCGCACCGGCCGCCTGCACCGCGGTCAGGCCGGCGAACGCGGAGAGCGCGGTCGCCCCCGCGGCGAGCAGGCCGGCCACCAGCACGGCCAGCAGTGTCGGCCGGGCGTGCGCCGTCGTCGTCGCGGCGATCCCGGCGACGGCCAGGACGGCCACCGAGGCGGCGAACAGGCCCGGACCGTCCGGCCGCAGACCGACCACCCCGACCCGCGGGTCGACCGCGAGCAGGCCGGCCAGGCCGGCGTACCCGGCGGCGGCACCGGTGAAGGCGCCGCCGAACGGCCGATCCCCGACGGCGAACGTGGCCACCAGCGCGCCGACCAGGCAGGCGGCGGCGAGCACGCCGGCCGCGCCCGCCCGGTGGCCGGCGTGGCCGGGCAGCGCGAGCGCCGCGACGCCGGTGGCCGCCAGCAGCACGGTCGCCGCCAGGGCGGCCCACCGGCTCAGTTCCGGCCGCCACCGTCCGGGCCGTTGCTTCATCCCGGTGGCGACGCCGTCGACCAGGTCGTCGAAGTCGGCCGGCGGGATCTGCTCGGACCGGGGACGCAGGTGGACCAGGTCGCCGTCGTGCAGGCCCAGCATGGCGACGGTGGAACCCTGGTCGAACGGCGCGGCGCCGAGGCGCTGCAGCACCCAGCCGCCGTGCAGCAGACCGGTCTCGACCAGGTTCTCGCCCAGGTGCTCGACCAGCACCGGCAGCAGGTCCGACACCACCACGTGCGTCGGTACGGCCACCTCCACCTGGCGGGTGGGCCCGCAGACGGTGAGGCGGCACATCTCACCGGTGGCCGAGACAGTCATGGCCGAATCAACGGATGGGTGCCGGCCGAGTTCATCCGGCGGCGGAAAAATCTGCTCCCACTGACCCTCCTCCCTCGGATCGTGCGTTGTAGTTCGTGCCGGCGACCCCGTACCGCCGGCATCGGAGGTCAACGGTGAGCACCGTCGTGTTCCGGCGCCCGGCCCGGCGGACCGGGCCGGAGACGCCCTCGGGCGAGATCAGCCTTCAGGAGCCGCCGGTGCTGCCGGAGGTCACACCCGGCGGTCTGCGTAGCGTCATGACGATCCTGCCGATGATGCTGATGTCCGGCGTGATGGCGATGATGTTCCTCGGCGGTGGCCGCGGAGTGCTCACCTGGGTGATGGCCGGCATGATGGGCGTCGCCATGGTCGGCATGCTGGTCGGCCAGTTGGCGATGAGCGCCGGGGAGCGCAAGCACCGGATGAGTGGCGACCGCCGCGACTACCTGCGCTACCTGTCGCAGCAGCGCAAGCGCGTCCGCAGGTCCATCGACCAGCAGCGGGAGGCGTCCGACTGGCGGCACCCCGACCCGTCCGCCCTCTGGTCGGTGGCGCTCACCACACGGCGGTGGGAACGGCGACCCAGCCACCCGGACTTCCTGGAGGTGCGCGTGGGCACCGGCCGGCAGCGCCTGGCGACCCGGATGGCGCCGCTGCAGACCAAGCCGATCGAGGACCTGGAACCGCTGGCGGCGAAGTCGCTGCGACGGTTCATCAACGCCTACAACACGGTCGCCGACCTGCCGGTGGCCTTGTTCCTGCCCGGCTTCCACCAGATCCGGATCACCGGCGACCCCGAGCGGTGCCGGGCCGTGGCGCGGGCGCTGATCGCGCAGGTCGCCACGTTCCACGCGCCCGAGGAGGTCATGATCGCGGTGTGCCTGTCCGACGACGCCACCGAGGCATGGGAGTGGGCGAAGTGGCTGCCGCATCTGCAACACCCCACCGAACAGGACGCGGCGGGTCCGGCCCGGCTGACGGCTGCCAGCACGGACGCCGTGGAGCGGCTGCTGGGGGAGGACTTCCTGGCCCGGCCCCGGTGGGAGCCGGGCGCCACACCGAGCCGGGACGAGCCGTTCGTGCTGATGGTCTGCGACGGCGGGCGGATCCCCGCCGGCTCCCGCCTGCTGTCCGGTGGTTACCGCAACGCGGTGCTGATCGACCTGGGTACGCCACCGACCACGGTGCCGCGTGGCCTGCTCTGGGCCGACCTCACCGACTCCGGGCTGGAGCAGGTCAAGCACGACCAGGTCGGCCGGGAGGTCCGGTCCAACCTGGCCCGGCCGGACGAACTGGCCTCGGCCCAGGCCCGCAGCCTGGCCCGGATTCTCTCGCCGTACCGGCTGAGCATCACCACCGAGCCGGCCGCCGAGGCGCTGACCACCGACTTCGACATCGGTACGCTGCTGGGCGTCGCCGACCTGAGCCACCTGGACCTGACTCACGCCTGGGCCGCCCGCCCGCCGGCCCGCCGGCTACGGATCCCGATCGGCATCGACGCCGAGGGCGCGCCCGTCGAGCTGGACATCAAGGAGTCGGCCCTGGACGGCATGGGCCCGCACGGGATGCTCATCGGCGCCACCGGTTCCGGCAAGAGCGAGCTGCTGCGCACCATCGTGCTGGGGCTGGCGATGACCCACTCGTCGGAGATCCTCAACTTCGTGCTCGTCGACTTCAAGGGCGGCGCCACCTTCCTCGGCCTGGACCGGCTTCCGCACACCTCCGCCGTGATCACCAACCTCGCCGACGAGGCCGCGCTGGTCGGCCGGATGCGCGAGGCGCTGCACGGCGAGCTGATCCGCCGCCAGGAGCTGCTGCGGCAGGCCGGCGGGTTCACCTCGGTGCTGGAGTACGAACGGGCCCGGGCCCAGGGGCAGCCGCTGGACGCGCTGCCGACCCTGTTCGTGGTGGTGGACGAGTTCAGCGAGCTGCTGGCCACGCACCGGGACTTCATCGACACCTTCGTGATGATCGGCCGGCTCGGCCGGTCGCTCGCGGTGCACCTGCTGCTGGCCAGCCAGCGTCTGGACGACGGCCGGATCGCCGCGCTGGAGACACACCTGTCGTACCGCATCGGGCTGCGCACCTTCTCCGCCATCGAGTCCCGCACCGCCATCGGCGTACCCGACGCGCACGAGCTGCCGACCCAGCCGGGGAACGGTTTCCTGCGGGCCGACGTGTCGTCGCTGCTCCGGTTCAAGGCGGCCTACGTGTCCGGGGCGCACCGGCCCAAGCACAAGCGGCTCGACCTCGCGGTGGTGCAGCGGCAGGTGGTGGCGTACCGGCTCCTGCACATCCCCGTCGCGGCGACCGAGCCGCCGGATCAACCGGCGGCGGCCGACCCGCCCGACGAGCGCGGCCCGAGCGTGCTCGACGTGGTCGTGGACCAGTTGGTCGACCAGGGCCCACCGGCGCACCAGGTCTGGCTGCCGCCGCTCCAGCAACCACCGACCCTGGACCAGCTCCTGCCGGCGCTGGCCCCCGACCCGGAGGCCGGGTTGCGGGCGGTGGGCTGGCCGGGCAACAGCCTGCTGGTGGTCCCGGTGGGCTTCGTGGACAGGCCGTTCGACCAGGCCCGCGAGTTGCTCGTCGTGGACCTGTCCGGCACCGGCGGCCACCTGGGCATCGCCGGCGGCGCGCAGAGCGGGAAGTCCACCCTGCTGCGCACGCTGATCTGCGCGCTGGCGCTCACCCACAGCCCCCGCGAGGTGCAGTTCTACTGCCTCGACTTCGGCGGCGGCACGCTCGGCACGCTCGCCGACCTGCCCCACGTCGGCAGCGTCGCCAGCCGCCTCGACGCCGACCGGGTCACCCGCACCATCGCCGAGGTGAGCGCGCTGATCGCGGAGCGGGAACGGCGGTTCGCCGCCGAGGGCGTGGACAGCATGGCCGCCTACCGGGCCCGGCGGGCGGCCGGGCTGGACGACGACCCGTACGGCGACGTGTTCCTCGTGGTCGACGGCTGGTTCACGCTGCGTCAGGAGTTCGAGGCGGCGGACGCGACGGTGCGACAGATCGTCGCCCGGGGCCTCAACTTCGGCGTCCACCTGCTGCTCACCGCGTCCCGGTGGTCGGAGGTGCACCACGGCATGCGGGACCTGATCGGCAACCGGCTGGAGTTACGCCTCGGCGACCCGGTCGACTCGGCGATCGACCTGCGGGCGGCGGCCACCGTCCCGCACGTACCCGGGCGCGGGTTGACCGCGCAGAAGGCGCACTTCCTGGCCGCCCTGCCCCGGATCGACGGCGTCGCCGACCCGGCCGGCGTGGCCGACGGCACCCGGGCGCTCGCCGCGGCGGCCCGGGACTTCTGGGACGGCCCGGACGCGCCCCGGGTACGCACCCTGCCGGCGGTGCTGCCGGCGGCCGAGCTGCCGGCGGCCGACGGCGACCTCCGGTTGCCGATCGGCATCGACGAGGAGCGGCTACAGCCGGTGTGGCACGACTTCGAGGAGCTGCCGCACCTCACCGTCCTCGGCGACGCGCAGAGCGGCAAGAGCAGCCTGCTGCGGTACGTGGCGGACGCGCTGGTCCGCCGCTACCCGCCACGGGAGGTGCGGATCATGGCGGTGGACTTCCGGCGGGCGCTGTTCGACCGGATCCCCGAGGCGTACCGGCTCGGCTACTCGGTGTCCGTCGACTCCACGAAGGCCACGGTGGCCGAGGCGATCGAGGGCCTGAAGCACCGGATGCCGGGCACCGACGTCTCGCCGGAGCAACTGCGGGCCCGGGACTGGTGGTCGGGTCCCCGGCTGTACCTGCTCGTCGACGACTACGACATGATGGGCGGGCACGAGAGTCCGCTGCTGCGGCTGGTCCCGTACCTGGCGCAGGGCACCGACATCGGGTTCCACATGGTGTTGACCCGGGCGGCCGCGGGCGCGATGCGGATGTCCATGGATCCCCTGGTCCGCCGTCTACAGGAGACGAACAGCCCGGACGTGGTGCTGTCCTGCCCGCCGGGTGAGGGCCCGTTGCTGGGCAACACCAAGCCGAGGATCCTGCCGCCGGGTCGCGCGCTGCTCTGCACCCGCCGGGGGGCGAGGGTCATCCAGACGCCGTACCCGGACCCCGGGACGCCGGCCGACGGTGTCCCCGCCGGATCCGGACCCCGGCGCCGATCAGCAGCGCCACCACCGTGATCGCGGCGGCGAGCAGCCCGGAGCGGGCGACCGCCGGATCGGCCGGCGGGGCGGTGGCGACCGAGACGGCGCCCGCGTCGAGCCGGACCGGTCGGGTCGCCGCGCCGGGATCGAGCGTCGTCATCGCGGCGTACGGGTCGACCGTGCCGGCCGGCGCGTAGGGCGCCCGCTCGGCCGTGCTGACCAGCCGGTCCCGGACCTGCGCGGCGGTCAGCTCCGGGTGGTACCCGCGGACCAGCGCGGCGGCGCCGGCGACGTGCGCGGCGGCCACCGCCGTCCCGCCGACCGTGTAGTGGCCCGCGCCGGTCGGGCCGGGCACGACCGCGTCCTTCGCCGGGGCCAGCACGTCGAGGCCGCTCGCCGGCAGCGCCAGCACGGTGCCCCGGCCGTTCGCGTCGACCCCACCGACCGCCAGGACCTGCGGGTACGCGGCGGGATACCACACCGGCGGCGGTTGTCCCGTCGTGGACGCCGGCCCGTCGTCGACCGGCGCGACGACGAGGACGTCGCGCCCGGCGGCCCGGGTCACGGCAGCGCGCAACGCCGGGGTGTCGGCCACCTGGCCGCTGCCGACCAGCACCACGTCCGCGCCCGCGTCCACCGCGGCGTCGATGCCGTCGGCGATGGACGCCGGCGTCGTACGGCGCTGCGGGCCGATGATCCGGAACGGCAGCACGGTGGCCTCGGGGGCCATCCCCACCACGCCCGTGCCGGGGGTGGGCCGGGCGGCCACGATCGCCGCCAACGCCGTACCCCGACCCAGGCAGTCCGACCGGGCGGGGCCGCCGGAGACCACGTCCCGGCCGGGCGCGACGGCGGCGCGCAGGCCGGCGGCGGCGCCGCTGACGCCGGAGTCCAGGACCGCCACCCGGACGCCCCGGCCCTGGCTGAGTGAGCGGGTCAGGTACGGCGCCATCCGGGCGACCGGCCACGGGGTGCGCTCGCCGTACCGGACCGGGGACTCCCCGACGCAGCCGGTCAGCGCGGCGGGCAGGGCGGGCGGGTCCTCGTCGGCGACCGCCGGGGGGATCGCGGTGGCCAGGTGCAGGCCGGCGATCAGCGCCACGGCGGCGCACGACGCGCCGGCCCGGGCCACCGGCCGGGACGAGAGGGGCATCGGCGCTCCTACTGGTTCAGATACGTGCGCAACGCCTGCTTGGCGTAGTGGGCCCGCGACTTGACCGTCCCGACCGGGACGCCGAGCCGCTCCGCGACCTCGCTCGGGGTGCGGCCGTGGAAGTAGAGCTCGATCAGCACACCGCGCTGGTCCGGCCGCAACCGCAGCAGCGCCTCGCGGACCGCCCGCGCCGACACCACGTCGGCGATGGTGTCCTCGGACACCGACAGCTTGGTGAGATCGTCCATCACCACCTCGGACGGCCGGGACCGGCGCGACCTCAGCATGTCCACGACCAGGCGCCGGGCCACCGTGTACAGCCACGGCCGGAACGTGTCGATGTCGGTGTCACCGTGGCGGGACAGGTGACGCCAGGCGCGGACGAACGTCTCCTGCAACAGATCCTCGGCCAGCTTGCGGTCGCCCAGGGTGAGTTTGACCAGATAGTTCAGCAACTGCTTGCTGTGCAGCTCGTGCAGCCGGGTGAGCTGGGCGTCGGCCCGGCTCGTGGGGGTGGCCGCCGCATCCGCCGGCGTGGCCTGCCGCGCCTCGCCCGACCGCCCCCGGGGCGGGTTCCAGGCGGGATGATCGGCCATCGCGGTCATCGGACCCTCCATTGTCGTCACTGTCATGACGCTCCCGCGATCCGACCGGCGAGACATCGTTGAGCCCAGTGATTTCTTGCACGCGTGTGAACGTTTCGCACCGACGCGACGAAGTAGCGGTGACGGACCACTGCCCGACCGTTTCCGAAGGAGGCGTCCTGTGACGGTCGCCGCGTACCACCACCTGCTCCTCCGGGTCGCCGGCTGGGTGCCCGACGCGTTGGTCAGCGTCGCCCGCGACAGCCTCGTCCGGGGGGTGACCGGCGACGTCGCCGCGATGGTCGGATACGCGGCCACGATCGGACGGTTCCCCCTCGTCGACCGGGACGCCGAGCGGATCGGGGCCGCCCTCGGCGAGGTTCCGCCGGTGCTGCGCGCCGGTGACCGGCCCGTCCTCCCGCCGGTCGTGTTCACCCGTACCCCGCCGGCCGGTCCGCTCCCCGACGCCGAGCCGGTCCCGCCGGCCGGCGCGGCGGACCCGGCACCGACGGACGGCGTGGCCGACGACCTCGACCGGATCGACCGGGCCTGCGTCGACGCGGTCGAGCTGGAGTCCGAGGGGACGGCGAGCGCGGTGTGGCGGGTCTGGCGGTCGCCGGACCGGCCGACGGCGTGGCCGCCACCGAGACGGGTGTACCTCGTCCGGGCCGCCGCCGACGGGGAACTGCTCGCCCTGGTCGCGGCCCGCCTGCAAGAGGTGCTGGAGCACGCGGGCGAGACGGACCCGCAGGTCGAGCTCTTCGCCGAGCCGGATGACCTGCCGCCGTACCAGCGGGCCGCCCTCGCCGTCGCGGCGCTGATCTGGGCCGCCGACGGCACCGGGGCGGCCCCTGCCGCGCGGGTCCGGCCCCGGGTGGCACGACTGCTCGATCCGGGCGTACAGCCGGGCGTCGCGTCCGGCCGGGAGGATCTCGACGCCGCCGAGCGGGACCGGATTCTGGCTTTCCTGACCGGAGGCGTGCCGGTCCTGGCCAGCACGGCCCTGATGGACGACGTCGTCGGCGGCGGGCCGGCCGTGGTGCCCATGACCTGCCGGTCCGACGGCGCGTGGGTGTGGTCGGACGGCGTGGCCTACTACCTGCGCACCCACGGGTTGGCACCGGAGGAGGACTTCCTGCGGCACATCCGCTCGGCCGGCTACCGGGCGGGGGCACCGGACACCGTCGCCGCCCAGTTCGCGGTGCGGGCGCTGGCCGACGCGGGAACGGCAGGTCCGTGGTGAGGGCCGGGGACGGCCGGTGAGCGCCGCGGTCGCCGTCGAGGCGCTCGGCGCCGCGCTGCTGCTGCGGGGCGGAACCGGACCGGTGGGCGCGTTACGGGCGGTGACCACCGCCCTCCAGCGGGCCCACCCGGAGACGGTGCTGGTGACCGCGCCGGCGGTGACCGGTCGAGACGGGCTCTTCGCACTCGTCGCCGACGCCCTGGCGGGCGCACCGCCGTCCGAGAACCGCCTGCGGCTCGTCCTGCTCGGTCGGGGGCCGGACGCGGCGGCCCGCCGCGACGGCGCCCGTCTGGTCGCCCGCCGGCTCGGCCGGCCGGTCACGGTTGCGCTCGGCCCGGTCACGGTCGCGCGGGACGGCACCTGCGTCTCGGTGGCCGAGCCCGACGGTCGCCGCCCGGATCTGCCCGACACCGGGGCCGGATGGTACGCCGTCGGCGGCGCCGGACCGGCCGAGGAACGGGAGGAACCGCCCTGGTCACCCGCGCCGCCGTGGTCGACGCTGCCCGCGCCGCAGCGGTGGGCCGGGCCGGACCTGGTGGCCCGCCCGGTGCCCGCCGGGCTGTGGCTGGTTCCGCCGGACGTCCGGCCCGGCGGGACGGTCGGCGGCCTGCCCCGGGAGCCGGACGCCGCCACCATCTTCGTCGGCGGGTGCGGCGCGCCGGTGCCCGTGGCGGAACTGTGCCGGGCGGTGGCCGCGCTGCGGCCCGATCCGGCGTCCCGGCTGGTGCTGCTGCCCGGCGCGGTGCCGGCCGGCACACCCCCGGCACGGCTGCGTCACCTGCCGGTGCGGCTTCGCTCGGCGGTGCCCGCACTGACCCCGACCGGCCGGCGGCTGGTGCCGGTGGCCTCCGACGGCACGGTGGTCGCGGCGGTCGGGGAGTTCCCGTCGGCCGACGGCCCCGACCCGGTCGGCGGCGTGCCGCCGGACGCCGCCGACCCGGGGCGACCCGCGGGCGCCGCCGGTCCGCCACCGCACCGCGGTTCCTGGCCCCCACCCGGCCCGGATCCGGCCGGCCCGACGCCGCGCACCGGTCCATACACCTCCGGCCGCCGGCCGGTCACCGGCCATGCCACCGCCGCGGGATGGTCGTTCCTGGACGGCGCCGACGACCTCGGCGTCACGTCCGCCGCCGCCGGCACGGTGGTCGAGGTCGCCACCGACCACGACGGCTTCGTCGTCGGTGACCGGGTGATCGACGCGACCGACTTCGCCGACCTGCTCACCGCGGTCCTGGGACCCGGCGTGGGACCGCTGGTCCTGACCGGGCCGGACGATGGCCGCCCCACCTCGCTCGCCGCGGACCTGGCCGCCGCCCGGGACGCCACGGTTCTCACCTCGGCCGGCCCGGTGGCGCTCACCGCGACCGGGGTGCTGCTGGCTTCGGCCGGGTTCCGCGCCCACCGGCCCGCTGCGCCGCCGCGCCCGGTCGGCTCGGTCCTGCCGGCCTCCGGTGCCGGGCTGGACGGCCTGGCCGCCCGGTCGACGCCGCACCCGCCACCCGCGTCCGCGCCCGCCGCCGCTGACGCGGAGGACACGCGGATGGACCCGGCCTCCGGGCTGCTCGCCGCGCGGGGCCCGGCCTTTCCCCGGTACGCCGCCGAGCCGGCCGACGCGCACCGCAGGGCAGCAGGGCCGCCGGGCGAGGAACCGCGCCCGGAGCTGGTGGCGTTGCGGGCCTACGGCACGCACGACCGGACCGACGTCAACGCCTACCTGCGGGAAGCGCCGGCACCCGGATCGGAGCCGGTGGACGGCGACCGGGCGGCACGGGCGGCGGCCGTCGCGGACGGCGTGGTGGCGGCGCTGCCGCTGCTGCCGGTGGTGTTCGGTCCGGTCTTCGCCGCCACCGGTGTGCCGGCGGTCGGCACGCCCGGCCAGCACCTCACCGAACCCGGGTTCGTCGACGCGCGACTGGTCCCGGGCGGCCACCGTGCCGCGTCGGTCGAGTACGTCATCTGGTCGATGACCGCCCGCCGTCTGGACGGCGTCCTCGTCGCCGGGGCGCCGGTCGCGGTGTTCCCCCCGGGCAGCCGCTTCGAGGTGCTCGCCGTCGACCCGGTCGGCGAGCGGCTCCGGGTGTACCTCGCCGATCTCGGCGCCGGTCGGCCGGCCGATCCGGACGAGTTGCTCGCCCGACTGCGTCGGGATGTGCCCGACGCGCCGGACGGGGACGCTTCGCTGATCGCGCCGATCGGCTTCGCCGACGCCGGCCGACCGTTCGCCGGGCTCGGGTGACGCCCGGTCTCCTGACGACCGGCCGGCGCGCGTCGGTGCGGCGGCCCCGCGCCGCGGTCAGGAGACCGGGGCGAGCAGCCAGGTCTGGTTGGCGTTGGGGGCGGCCGGGTCGGCGTTCCACTGCTGGACCGCGACCCCGTCGGCGGTGCCACCGTCCCGGACGTCGAGCAGGAATCCGCTCGTCATGTTGCGGATCGAGTACCGTCCGGAGCCGACGCTCCGGAAGCACCAGGACTGGTTGGCGCTCGCCTGGTACCACGTCCACTGCTGCATCTGCGTTCCGTTGGTCGAGGTGCCGTCGGTGTTGTCGAGCGACTTGCCGGACCGGACGTTGATCAGCTGGTAGCAGCCGGATGGGCCCGCCACCATACGCCAGTGCTGCGCCGAGCCGGCCGCGTCGCCGCTCTGCGTGATGCGCGCCCCGTCGGCGCCCGAACCCTGGCTGACCCCGGCGGACTTGCCGGTCGCGAGGCTGACCAGGCGCACGGTGACCCCGGCCCGCGGTGCGATGGGGTCGGGGCGGGTGACCCGCCGGACCGCCGACGGCTGCGGAGAACGGGGCGCGGTCGGGCGTCGCGCCGCCGGGGACCGCGACGTGGCGGGCGAGGGCGGGCCCGCGATCGGCGCGGGATCGCTCGCCGCCGGCGCCGACGTCGGCTCCGGGGGACTCGGGGATTCGGTGGGTTCCGTGGGCGGTTCGGTGAAGCCCGGCTCGGGCACCGCCGAGGGCTCCGGCATCTCGGCGCCGGACGGCGGCGACGTGGTGGGCCGCGACCCGTCCCCGCCGGCGGTCACCCAGATCGCCGCCGCGAGCAGGAGCACGCCGGCCGCGACGACGACCTTGACCGGCGCCGCCGGCCGGCGCGGCCGGTCCGGCGCGGCGGTGGCGTCCGGGTCGGCCGGTCCGTCGGTGCTCCCGTCGGTCTCCGCCGCCTCGGACTCGGCGACGGTCCACACCAGACGCGGTTCGTCCTGATCGGTGTCACCGCTGGCGCGTTCCCAGTCCTGCGCCTGGTCCCACTCGTCCTCATGAGGATCTCGGTTCACGGTCGTGTCTTCCCCCTCCGCCGTGTCGATCCGGCGGGGCGGTCGGTTCCGCCCGTCCGAAACGACGATCCCCGGCACTACGTACCGCCGGCCGTCCGGGTTCACCACAGGTGCGGGCGGCGGCCCACGCGGGCCGGGGCGGCGGCCCGCCGGCTGCGGGCGATCGCCGCGCACCGCTGACCGCAGTACCGTCCCGCGCCCGTGCGGCCACAGGTGACCGGGGAACGCCTGCACTGCGCGCAGAGCAGGGGCACCGCCTCGGTCCGCCGCCGGGTCCGATAGAGCAGCATGCCGCCGCGGATGATCCCGTTGTCGCCGTTGGCCAGCCCGTCGGCCAGGCACGCCTTGCGCACCGGGCAGCCCAGGCAGATGCGTACCGCCAGGCTCCGGTCCGGGCAGTTGTCGGTCCACCAGTTGGCGTCCGAGCCGGCACAGGCGGCCTGCCGCCACCAACCGGACGCCGTCGCCTCGCCCACGTCCCACCTCCTCCGGATGTGGAAGGTCGTGCCGGGTCCACCCGGCACCACTTCCGTTCGCCCGCCACCGCAGCCCACCGGCGGTACGACGGCGGAGACTCACCGTTCTCTACGAACAGGCGGGCCCCGGGTTCACCCGGCACCCGCACGACGTGCCGCCCGTCAGCCCGCGGGGAGCAGCTTCCAGGTCTGGTGCGCGTTCGGCGCGGTGGGGTCGGCGCCCCACTGCTGGATCGTCACCCCGTCACCGGCGCCGCCGTCGCGCAGGTCCAGCAGCGCTCCGCTGGCGGCGCTGCGGATCGAGTACCAGCCGCCGCCGACGGAGTGGAAGCACCAGGTCTGGTTGATGTTGCCCGGGCCGAGGGTCCACTGCTGCATCGGCGTGCCGTCGGCGTGACTGCCGTCGGTGAGGTCCAGCGCCTTGCCGGAGGACCCGTTGGCCAACTGGTAGCAGCCCGACCCGGCCGACACCAGGCGCCATCGCGTGCCCGCGCCGGCCGTGGACCGTTGCACGACCGAGGCCCCGTCGGAGGTTGATCCTCCCCGTACCCCGACCGGGAGGCCGCTGGCCCGGCTCGTCACCTGGACCACCAGACCGTTGGCGGGCGCGACCGCCGACGGCCCGGCGGTCGCGGTGGCCCGTGGCGGGGCGGGCCCGGCACTGACCGTCGCCGGCGGGGTGGTCGGGGCCGGCCGTGGCGCCGCCGGGCCGGCCGGCGACACCGGCGCCGCCGACCGCCCCGGCACCGGTGGCGCCGCCGGGCCGGCCGGGCCCTTGGCCGGCGGGCTGGTCGGGGCCCGCCGCGCCGTCGGCGTCGGGCTCGCCGTCGCGTCGCCCCACCCCTCGGGCGGCGCCGGCTCGACCGGCGCCTCGGTGCCGGTCGAGGACGGATCGGCCTCGGACGTCGGTGCCCGGTCGGACAGTCCGGCCACGGTGGTCCAGCCGGCCGCGGCGAGCGAGGTGGCCACCGCGACGGCGCCCAACCGGACGAGCCCTGTCCGCCGGCGGCCGGACCGCCGGTGCGACCGGATCGGGCCGCGTCGCGTGAACAACGCGTCGTCGGACGCCCAGCCGTCGTCCTCGTTCGCGGAACGCTTCACGCTCCCACGCCTCCTCCGGATCGACGATTCGCCATCGACAACGTCCAGCGAGGGCCGGTCGTTCGATCGGTACGGCGAACAGTCGGCCACTTGTGCGGTGACCGGTCGTGGTTATGGTGAGACGGTGCGGTTCGCCGATCGCGTCACCGTGGGCCGGAGCGCCGAGTTGGTCCGCATCGACGCCGCCCTCGACGACGTCGTGGCGGGGCGGGGCGGTGTCCTCCGCATCGAGGGCGGCCCCGGCCTGGGCAAGTCGCACCTGGTGGGTGAGCTCGATCAGCGGGCGGCCGCGCGCGGCTGCCGGGTGCACATCGGGCACGCCGATCAGCTCATGCAGGTCTTCCCGCTGTGTGTGGCGGCCTACGCGCTGGGCGTGTCCACCTGGTCCGACGACCCGGTCCGCGCGCAGATCGCCCGCCTGCTCACCGGGGAGGCGGCCGGAGAGCTGCCGTACGCCGACCCGGTGCTGGCGGCGTCCGAGCGGATGGTGGAGCTGGTCGAGAAGCTCTGCGCGGACCAGGCGCTGGTCCTGGTGCTGGAGGACCTGCACTGGGCGGACGAGGCGAGCGTGGCGTTCGCCGAGCGGCTCGGCCGGGAGGTCGACCAACTTCCCCTGCTGCTCGTGCTGACCGCCCGGCCCGACCGGGACGAGCCGGGCGGCGCTCGCGACCCGCTGGACCGGGCCGCGACCGTCACGTTGACGCTGTCCGCGCTGAGCGCGGACGACGTGGCGGCGTTCGCCGGGGCCCATCTGACCGGACCGCCCGGGCCACGGCTGTCGGCCCTGCTCGACACGGCGTCCGGCAGCCCGTTCTACCTGCGGGAGATTCTCTGCACGCTGGGTGAGGACGAGCTGACCATGCTCGCCGACGGCTCCGTCGAGCTCTGCGTGGCGGAGCTGGTGCCCCGGACCCTGGCCGGGGCGGTGGGGCGCCACCTGGGCGTGCTGAGCCCGGACTGCCTGCAGACCATGCGGTTGGCCGCGTTCCTGGGAAACGACTTCACCCGGCAGGATCTGCGCCTGGTGCTGGCGCGGGAGGCGACGGACGCGCTGGCCGCCGCCTCGGCCGCCGGCGTGGTCGAGCTGGCCGCCGACCGGGTGCGGTTCCGGCACGAGCTGCTGCGGCAGGTCCTGCTCACCCAGACGCCGTCCGCGTTGCACGCCGGCCTGCACGGGCACATCGCCCGGGCGCTCGCCGACGGGGGCCGGGCGGACCGGGCGGTCGCCGGGCACCTCACCGCGGCGGCCGACCCGCTTCCCGGCTGGGCCCTGGGCTGGCTCGCCGAGCGGCCCGAGTCGACGCTCTACGCGGCCCCGGCCGCGTACGCCCGGCTGCTGCGCCGTGCCGTGGACGCCGTACCCGACACCGACGGCCGGCGGCCGGTCCTGGTCCGGCAGTTGATGCTCGTCTCGTTCTGGGTAGGCGACGACGAGACGGTGACCGGGCTCGGCGCGGAGGCGATCGCCTCGGCCGGTGACCCGGACCTGGCCGCCCGGCTGCGGATCCAGGTACTGCGCTCGCTGTCCCGGCTGCGCCGCTTCGACGAGGCGGTACGGGTCGTCGCGCCCTCGGTCACCGACCCGGCCGCCACGCCGCTCTGGCGGGCCCGGGCCGCTGCCTGGTCGGCGAACGCGCAGGCGTTCGCCGGCGCGCCCGAGGCGGCCCGGTCGGTGGGGGAGCGGGCGCTCGCGCTCGCCACCTCGATCGGTGATCCGCTCGGTGTCGCCTACGCGCACAGCGCCCTGGCCGTGGTCGACGGCGGCGATCGGTTGATCGCCCACCTGGACGCGGGTCTCGCCGTGCTCGGCGACGACCCGGAGTCGCTGGACCAGCGGCTGCTGATGGCCGGCAACCGGGCCGCCCGGCTCGGCGCGCTCGGATCGCCGGAGGCGGAGGCCGCCTTCGACGAGGTGCTCGTGGCGGCCGAGCGGGTCGGCACGTACCGGACCTCCACGGTGCACGCCCACGCCGCCGGCTTCCTGTTCGGGTGCGGCCGGTGGGACGACGCCCTGATGCACATCGCGCAGATGGACGCGTCGGCGCTGCGCCACCCGGCGTTCGGCTACCTGCACGGGATGCGTGCGGTCATCGCCTACCGGCGTGGGGAGCCGGAGGAGGGCAACCGCCACCTGCGGGCCGCCGGCATCCCCGACCCCGACCCCGACGAGCTGCCGGCCGCTGCCGGCCCGCACCTGGACGAGGCGCTCGCGTTGCGCGCCGAGTCGGCCGGCGACCACCGGCAGGCGCTGCTGTTCCGGGCCCGCTATCTGGACCTGCCGGCGGGGGTCCAGCGCGACGGTCGGTGCGCCGACGCGCTCCCGCTGATCCGCCTGGCCCGGGTTCTCGGCGCCGACGAGATCGCGCGCGCCGCCGGCGTCGCGGTGGACGCCGCCCGGCCGCCGAGCCGGGACGGGCAGCTCTGCGCCGTCGCCTGCCGGGCGATGCTCGACGGCGACGCGGCCGGCCTGCTCGCGGTCGCCGAGCGGTTCCTCGCCGGGGGGTGGCCCCTGCTCAGCGCGTTCGCGGCCGAGGAGGCGGCGGTGCTGCTGGCCGGCGCCGGCGACGTCGACGCGGCGCGTCACCACTATCTGCGGGCGAGCGAGCAGTACGCGCGGGTCGGCGCGGACTGGGACCTCCGCCGGGCCGCGGCGCGGTTCCGTCCGTACGGCATCCGTCGTGGCACCCGGGTGTCGCCGCGGTCGGTCCGGCACGGATGGGAGTCGTTGACCGACACCGAGCTGCGGATCAGCCGGTTGGTCGCCCAGGGACTGTCCAATCCGGACATCGCCCGGGAGATGATGTTGTCTCGCAACACCGTGCAGACACACGTGTCCAACGTGCTCCGCAAGCTCGGCCGGCGCTCCCGCACCGAGCTCGCCCGCGACGTGGCGCTCCACGAACCGGCCGCCGTGCCACCGGCCCGCATCGGTGTCACGTCCGCCGCCCGGGCCCGGACCGTCGGCACCTGACCGGCCCGACCTCGCCACCCGGCTCGGCCTGGAATCCGGCCGCCCTGGCGATGTCCAGCCGGGACCGCACGCCGAGCTTGGCCCGGATCCGGGCCAGGTGCGTCTGTACGGTGTTCTGACTGAGATACAGCTCGTCGGCGATGTCCCGGTTGGACATCCCCCGGGCGACCAACCGGACGACCCGGAACTCGGCCGGAGTCAGGGCGGCCCAGCCGGAGGTGGGCTGGTCGGCCGGCGTCCGGCGGCGCACCCGGTAGCGGCCGAGCCGACGGTCGGCCCGGGCGATCTCCCAGACCGACCCGACCGAGGCGTAATGCCGCACGGCCTCGCGCAGCGCCCGCCCGGCGCCGGCCCGGTCACCGGCCCGGGCCAGCGCGACCGCCAGCTCCTCCAGCCCGTACGCGTGCTGCCGCGGCGCCCCGCGCCGGCTGAGCTGCTCGACGACGCGGCTCAGCGCCGCCGGGTCGGCGTCCGGCATCGCGCGTACCAGGGCGGCGATCGCGAGTTGCACCGGTAGCGCCTCCTCGGCCGCCGCCCGCTCGCAGCGGCGGACGACGTCGGCCACGTCGTCGCCGACGGCGAGGGCGAGGCGGACCACGTGCTCGGCGCCGTGCAGCCGGGCGGGGCGGGCCTCCAGCGCGGCGGCCAGCGCCCGCTGCCGCGCCCGCAACGCCCCGGCCAGATCGCCCACCTGCTCGGCGGCCATCGCGTCGAGTTCGTCCTCGCGCCCGACGGACCTCAGGGACCGGTTGGCGGTCGTGGCGTCCGGGGGCGACCGGTGCCGGGCCACCAGCGCGGCCAGCCCGGGCTCGGCATCGCCGACGAGGTCCCACCGGCCGGCCAGGTAGCCGGCGCGGGCCGCCGTCGCACGCAGCCACGTGGCGAGGCCGGGATCGGTACGGGCCGCGAGTGGCCCGGCCTCCAGGATCGCCCCGGCCAGCGCGTCCGGTGGACCGGTCTGCACGAGCAGGTCGATCAGACATCCGTGCAGCAACCCGCGCAGCTCGGTCGACTCGCTGTCGCCGCCGAGGCCGTCGCGGACGGCGGCCAGGTGGTCCGCGACGAGCCGGCCGTCGCCGGCGCGGACTCTCGCGAGCGCCAGCACGGCGGCCGTCGGCCCGTCCTGCGGCGCGGCGGCCAGGCCGCGGATCCGTTCCCGGGCGGCGGCCAGTTGACCGAGCCCGGCCAGCGCCACCGCGTGCCAGCCCGCCAGGCGGGGATCGTCGGTGTCGGCGCAGATGGCGTCGACGTCGGCGAGGCTCCCGTCGCGGACCAGGGCGCGAACGGCGAGCCGGCGCAGGTCGGCGGCGGCCCCGGGGCGGGCCTCGGCGGTCGTCGCGAGCGCGAGCGCGGTGCGGGCCGCCCGTTGGCGCCGGCCCAACCAGTGGTCGAGCATGCAGCGGCGGGCGTCGACCGGACCCAGGCCCAGCACGTCGGAGAACAGCGCCGGGTCGGTGAGCAGCGTCGACTCCGGCAGCTGGGCCAGCCAGTCGCGGGCGGCCGGCGGCAGCTCTCCGGATTCGCGCAGGTGCCTCGCCACCACCCCGGCCTCGGCGCCGGTGGCGAGCAACGCGAGCGCGCCGGCCCGGTGGAACGCGCGCCGGGCCGCGACCGGGAACGACCGGGCGACGGCGTCCCGCACCACGTCGTGCCGGAACGACAACCGGTCGCCGTCGTCGCCGAGCACGCCGTCCTCGACCGCGTCGGACAGCGCGGTGGTGACGGCGGGCAGTGGCAGCCCGCCGGCGGCGGCCAGTTCGGTGGCGTCGAACCTCGGCCCGAGCAGCGCCGCCATCCGCACGATCGGACGGTTCGGCTCGGCCACCCCCGCGCAGGCGTACCGGTCGAGCGCGGCGGCCGCGCGGTCGTCGTCGCCGCCCAGCTCGACCCGCCCGCCGGCGCGGCGCAGCAGGCCCGCCGCGTCCAGGTCGTCGAGCAGGCCGAGCACGCGCGCGGGACTGCCGCCGAGCGCCCGCAGACAGCGTCCGAGCCGGGGGCCCGGTCGGCCGCCCAGGCGCCCGGCCGCCACGGTGACGATCTCGGCGTCCCCGAGCGGGCCCAGCACCAGCAGCTCACCGTCGTGCTGAGCGACCAGCTCGCGCAGCGTCGCGACCGACTCCCGGTACGGGGTGGGCCGGCAACCGCTCACCAGGAGCAGCGGAAGCCGGGCCGCCGATCGGCTGATCCGGTTCCAGGCCAGCACGGTGGCGTGGCCGGCGCGATGCAGGTCGTCCAGGGCGAGCACGGCCGGGCCGCTCGCGCAGAGCGCGGCGACCGCGGCGTCGATCTGGTCGACGGACTCCGTGATCCCCGGCGGGTGAGCCGGCCCGTGGTCGGTGAGGCCCCACACCGCGTCCAGCGACCTCGGGTCGTCACCGGTGCCGGCCCGCACCGTGCAGCCGGTCGACGTGCCCCGGCGCAGCAGCGCCGACAGCAGGGCCGTCTTGCCGAGGCCGGCCGCGCCTTCCAGCCACACCACCCCGCCGCGCCCGGCCCGTGCCCGGTTCAGGAGAGCGACGAGGGTGGCGAGTTCGGACTCGCGGCCCACGAGCGGTCGGTCCGCCCCGTCGTCCACCGGCCCGGGCGCGCGATCCGGCGTCCGTCCCGGTGCGGTCATGCGGCGGGAGCCACCAGCAGGACGTCTCCCGCTCCCTGGATCACCGCGAAGAAGCGGCACTGGTCGGGGCGCAGCCGGACGGTCCCCACAATCGTCTGCGGACCGCCGGCGGCGACGCCGTCGGCCACCACCAGGGTACGGCCGTCGGTGCTGACAGCGAGCAGCTCGTACCGCACGCCCGGGCGTAGCCCGACGGTGACCGCGCGTACCTCGGCGCCGCCGGGCTTGGGCGTGACGGTGGCGGCGAGCTGGCCCTGCGTCCCCGTCGCGGTGCCGTTCGCGGCGGGTACCGGGTCCGGTTCCCGGTGTTGGTAGAGCGTCCAGCCGCCGCCGAGCAGCGCGCCGACCAGCAGCGTGGCCAGATAGGCGAGCACCGGGCGGGCACGTGAGCGGCGGCGCGGCGGCGGGCGCCGGCTGTCCGAGGTGGAGCTGCCGCGGCCGGCCGGCCGGGCGGACGCCGCGCCGGACGCGCGGTCACCGCCCGCCGGCGTCGACCGGTCCGCGTCTTCGAGTTCGGCGACGAACCCGGACGGCAGCGCGGCCACGGCCAGCGCCACCTCACTCGACTCGTCCGCCTCCCGGCGGCACGAGGCGCACCGCAACAGGTGCTCCTCGAAACGTTGTTCGCGCTCCGCGTCCAGCGCTCCGGTCAGGTAGAGGTCGATCTGATCGCTGACGTGCGATCCGCCCCGACCGTTGGTGGCATCCATGCTGGCGCGTCTCCTCCTGACGGGTCACCCCGCTGATCTCGCTCTGACATCGGATGGGAAGGCTCACTCGTTCGACCGACGGGCAGAATTTCACAAGGCCGAAACCCGCTCGCGGCGCGCCGGTGGCCATCGCGATCGTCCGGGGGACCGGCTACCGGCTGGCGTTCAACGAGCGGTGGTAGACGCCTTCCGGACCGACGGGTCACGACCGGTCCGCGGTGCGCTCGGCCAGTTCCTCGAGCACCAGGGCGCCGAGGTAGTGCAGCGAGCGCAGCAGGCTCTCGTCGCTGGCGGGGTCGATCCAGAGGATCTCCGCCGGCGGTTCGGCCACCGGACGTGGCAGGAGCCCGGCCGGGGCGTACGCGCCCTCGATCAACACCAGCGGCGTCTCGGTGGTCCAGACGGTGATCGCCGCCGGGTCGGCGGTGCCGCGGAGCGCGTGCATCTGCTCCGGGGTGTGTCCCCGAGCGTCGCTGAACGCCAGCAACTGTGACTGGAGGACCGCCCGCAGCCGCTGCGCGATCGACCGTCGGGCGGCGGCCCGACCGGCCGCCGACCCCGCGGCGTACCAGGGCGCGAGCTCGGCGACCAGGTCGGCCGGCTCGTCGGCGTAGGCCCGCCAGCGGTCGCCCGGCTCGGTCAGCTCGAAGCGGTAGAACGTGCCGTCAGGCTTGCGGATCGGGGTGGGTGCGCTCCCCGGCTGTGTCCTTACCCTGATCGCTGGCATGGCTGCCCGCCTTCCCTGCCGCCGTCGCTCGAAGTCGTTCGCCAGTCACAACGGACCGACCGGGCGCGGGGTTCGTCGCCGTCAGCCAGCCGGTACGAGACGCCAGGTCTGGTTGGCGTTCGGAGCCGCCGCGTCGGCGCCCCACTGCTGGACCGGGGTGCCGTCCGTGGTGCCGCCGTCGCGGACGTCGAGCAGGTAGTAGTTCGTCAGGTTGCGGATCGAGTACCGGCCCCGGCCGACGGAGGTGAAGCACCAGCTCTGGTTGGTGGTGCCCCAGCCGTACTCCCACTGCTGCATCTGCACGCCGTTGGTCCACGTCCCGTCCGGGTTGTCGAGCGCCATGCCCGACCTGACGTTGACCAGGTGGAAGCAGCCCGACGTCGCGGCGATGAGGCGCCACCGCTCGGCCGCCCCGGTCCCCCCACTGAGGACGATCTTCGCGCCGGCGAAGGACGCCCCGTCCGCCACCCCGATCGACCTGCCGCTGGTGGCGACCACCCGGACCAGCAGCCCGTCGCGGGGCGCGGCAGCCGTCGGCGCGGCCGGGGGGCTGCTCGACGGTCGTGGCGGGCCGGTCGTGGCGGACGGTCCGCGTGATCCCACCGGCGTGGGCGACGGCACGGCCGGGCGCGGGGAGGTCGAACGAGGGACGGCGGACGGCGAGGGCGTGGCGGCCGGGTGAGTGGTGCTGTCCGCCACAGTCGGCATCGTGGGCGTCAGGTCGAGCACGTGCCGGCGTCCGTACGGGCTCAGCGTGAGCGGTGGCCGGAGGTCGTCGTGTCCGTCGGCCAGCAGCGTCCCGAGGGCGTCCACCCGACCGACCGTGTACGGCCACGTGGCGCGGCGTTGCGCGGTCGACGGGTTGGTCAACGTCGCCCTCCGCTCCGCCAGGAACGCCGACAGCCAGTCGCGTTCGGGCACCTTCCCCGGGCGGCCGTGGGCGCGGACCTCGGTCCGATAGATGATCGACGGCAGCGCGTCCGGATCGGCCGAGTCGCCGTGTTGCAGGAGCGTGTCGTAGATGACGGCCAGGCCGAGCGGGGTGGTCAGGCCGAGGTCGGTGGCGGTCCGCATCGCCGGCTGGTAGTACCTGTCGTCCACCACGTCGTCCTGGGCCTGCCGGAAGCGGGGGTCCTTGCTGGCCAGGCGCCACGCGTCGGGCAGCCCGGCCAGCTCACCGACCGCCGGGCTCCGCCGGTCGGCCAGCCGCTTCAGCACCGGCAGGTAGGTCAGCGACAGCGGGTTGGCGCCGACCCGGGCGGTGTAGGTGTCCAGGACCGCGACGATCTCACCGCCGGCCGTGGAGAAGTCGCCGGTGCCCGCCACGTAGCCGCGCCCGTCGGCCTGGTCCACCACCCGCCCGTACTGGGGGGCGTCCGCGTCGTGCATGAGCACGCTGCGGATCTTCTCGATGATCAGCCGCTGTTCCGGCGTGACCGTCAACCTGCGGTCGGGTTCGATCGCCCACACCACGAGCAACCCCACCACGATCACCACGACGATCGCCGGCCAGGCGAGCATCGGGAGCCCGGGCCGGAATCGGGATCGCGCGGTCGGTCGGCCCTGCGGCACCCCGCCCCCTCACGTCGACTTGCCGGTGCCGCAGCGTGTGCTGGAGCCGGACAGATGATGGCAGAACCGATCACCGGCGTGAAGATGGTGTCACCGGCCGCGTGCGCGGGTGCGACACTTGTCGGCTGTGGCCGGTGCGCCCCCTGCGGGTGATCGCGGGGCGGGCACCGCCGTCCGGGGAGGAGTCAGCCATGCGCGAGCCGGCCGGGCCTCGGACCACGGACGCGACCTACCGGGCACGGGGGCTGGCGCCGGTGGACCTGGTGGGCCGCGATCCCGAGTTGTCGACCTTCGACGAGGTCGTCACCGATCTCGCCTCGGGCCGGGGCCGTTCGGTGTGGATCGACGGCGAGCCGGGCGTCGGCAAGACGGCCCTCCTGACCGAGCTGTGCGGCCGGGTCGGCCGGCGCGCGATCGCCCTGTTCACCGCGCGTGCGGCCGAGGCGGCGGGCATCTTCCCGCTGCGGGTGCTGCTGGACGCCCTGCGGGTCGGTCCCGGAAGCACCGACCCGGACCGGGCCGCCATCGCCGAGCGGCTGTGGGGCCGTGACGGCGACGACAGCCCGGGCACCGGCAACGCCGTCACCGCCGCGGCCGAGTTGCTGACGGTGCTGGTCGACCGGCTCTGCGCGGCCGGACCCGTCACGATCGTGGTCGACGACATGCAGTGGGCCGACGAGACCACGCTCGCCGTCTGGGGAAGGCTGGCCGAGGCGACCCGACAGCTGCCCCTCCTGCTGGTCGCCGCCGCGCGGCCGGTTCCCCGGCGGGAGGAGGTCGACCGGCTGCGGCGGGCCGTCACGGCGGGCGGCGGGGTGCACGTCCCGCTCGACCCGCTTGCCGACCCCGACGTACACCGTCTGGTGGAACGGCTGGCCCAGGCCCCGCCCGGACCGGGCCTGCGGGCCCTGGTCCGGCAGGCCGGCGGCAATCCGCTGTACGTACGGGAACTGGTCTACGCCCTGGTCCGGGGCAGTCGGGTTCGGCGGGCCGAGGACGGCGCGCTCGACCTCGACGACGCCGACGCGGTAGCCCCACGGTCGCTGGCGGCGGCGATCGGCGCCCGACTCGGCTTCCTGTCCGAGCCGGCGATGCGGGTGCTGCGGGCCGCGACGGTGCTGGGCGCCGGTTTCCGGCTGGAGCACCTCGCGCTGCTTGTCGAGCGGTCCCCGCTGGCCCTGGTCGACGTCATCGAGGAGGCGCTCACGGCCGGCGTGCTCACGGACGCCGACCCGGACCTGGCCTTCCGGCACGCGCTGATCCGGCACGCGCTCTACGAGTCCATGCCGGCCGCGATGCGCAACGCGCTGCACCGGCAGGCGGCGCAGCGGCTGGCCGAGGTGGGCGAGCCCGCCGAACTGGTGGTGACCCAGCTCCAGGCCAGCTCCGGGCCGGTCAGCGGCTGGGTGGTCGACTGGCTGCTGCGGGCCGCCCCGTCCGTGACCACGCGCGCCGCCGGCCTGGCCGCCGAGCTGCTGCGGCGGGTCATGGCCCAGGTCGGCGACGACGATCCGCGGCGGTCCGTGCTGGGCATGCACCTGGTCGATGCGCTGTTCCACCTCGGCGACTACGAGGCGGTGGACGCGGCCGTCGTCCCGCTGCTGCGGGAGGCGACCGCCGTCGAGGTCATCGGGCGGATGACGTGGTGCCACGTCGTCGTCCTGCGGGCCCTGGGTCGCCCGGTCGAAGCACTCGACCTGGCCGTGGCCGCGCTGGCCGCGGATCGCCTCGACGCCCGGTGGCGGGCCCGCGTGCGCGCGATCCAGGCCGTCACGTTGGCCGGTCTCGGGCGCTTCGACGAGGCGTTGACCGTCGCGCGCGAGGCCGAGGCCGACGGGGAGCGGGTGCCCGACCGGATCGCCGTCGCCTGGGCGTTGTTCGCCTGGTCACTCGCGACCGGCATCTCCCTCGGCGACTCGGCCGGTTCGCTGGCCGAGGCGGAACGCGGCCTGGCGATTCTGGGTGACGATCCCGCCACGGTGGAGCTGCACCTGCTGTTCCAGGGGCTGCGGGTCACGGCGCTCTACAACCTCAACCGCACCGGGGAGGGGGCGCGGGCCCTGGGCCGTGCGCTGACGTTGGCCGAGCGGGCCGGTACGCCACTGCGGTTGGCCTGGCTGCGGGTCCAGGCCGCCGAGATCAATTTTCTGATGGGGCGCTGGGACGACGCGCTGCCCGAGCTCGACGCGGCGGCCGAGCTGCTGCATCGGGGAGCGGTGGTCCGGGGCATGCTGTTCGGCGTCGGCGCGCTGATCGCGGCGAACCGGGGCGACGACGAGCTGATCGAGCGGTACCTGGCCGCCGCCGCCGCGGAGCCGCCGACCCCGGACGCCGCCGGGATGACCGACTACGTGCACGCGGCGCAGGCCCTCGTCGAGGAGCGTGACGGGCGGCCGGAGCGGGCGCTGGACCGGTGGCTGTCCCTGCTCGACCCGGATTCGACCCGGTGCTTCCCCCGGCTCACCCCCGAACGCTGCGTGTTCAGTGCCACCGCGGTTCGGATCGCGGTGGAGTTGGGTCGCGACGAGGTCGCCCGGGCCGCCGCGAGCGCCTGCGTCGCGCAGGCCGAGGAGCGCGGTGACCTGGTCAGCCTGGCCGCGGCGGAGCACTGCCGGGGACTCGTCGACCAGGACCCGAACCGGCTCCTCGCGGCCGCGGCCGGATTCGCCACCGTCCACCAGATCCATGACCAGGCCACCGCGCTCGAGGACGCCGCGTGGGCGCTGGGTCGGGCCGGCCGGCTGACCGAGGCCCGGGCGGCCCTTGAGGAGGCGCTCGACCGTTACGCCGACCTGGACGCCCGGTGGAACAGCCGCCGGGCCGAGGCACGCCTGCGTGACATCGGTGTCCGTCGGGGCCGGCGCGGCACCCGCCGGCGCCGCCCGGTGACCGGGTGGGAGGCACTCACTCCGACCGAGGTCACCGTGTGCCGCCTGGTGGCCGCCGGCCGGTCCAACCCGGAGATCGCGACCGAGCTGTACACCTCCCGCAACACCGTCCAGACCCACGTGTCGCACATCTTGGCCAAGCTGGGTTGCCGATCCCGTACCGAGATCGTCGCCCTCCACCGCGAGCGGGGGCTGCCCGCGGGGGCGCGGCGCGACCGCGCCCCCGCCGACCCTCAGCAGCGGTAGAAGCCGCCGTGCCAGTTGCCGTACACGACGGCGCAGGCACCGTCGGATCCCGAGACCCAGAACGACCCGACGTAGGTCGATCCGGCCATGAAGGAGATCGTCAGCATCCCGGACGGGAGGCTGAACCACCCGCAGTTGTACGAGGGGACGCCCCTGGTGGAGTAGCTCCCGTCAGGTCCGCTGACGAGCGCGTTGGTCCACGGTCCCTGGGAGCAGAGCTGAAGCTGGTAGGGCGCGGCGGCTTCGGCCGGGGCGGCGGAGACCGTGGCGAGAAGGCCGGCCGTCATCAGCGGAACAGCCACCCGGGCGACGGCGCGACGCCACCGTCCAGTCCTGAACAATGTGGTACCTCCCTCTCATCGGAGTGCCCGATCCGTTCGCCGGGACGGGAACCGGTGCCGGGCACGCCGTCACAACGGATCCCCGACGGGGATCGTTCAGCCTCGTCGGATCAGAAGGTGGGACCTACCAGCCGCGGTGTGCCGTACGGGGCGACGGTCAGGGGCGGCCGGAGCTTGTCGTGGCCGTCGTCGAGCAGTGCCGCGAGCACGTCCACCCGACCCACCGTGTACGGCCAGGTGTCCCGGTGCTCCCGGTCGGCCGGGCTGGTCAGGGTCGCGCGGCGTTCCCGCAGGAGCGCGGACAACCACTCCCGTTCGGTGACCGTGCCGGGTGGACCGCCGGCGCGGTGCGTGGCCCGGCGGACCAGCGCCGGCAGCGAGTCCACGTCGTCGGTGTTGCCGTGTTGCAGCATCGAGTCGAGGAGAATCGCCACGCCCAGTTGCGTCCTGATGTCCAACGCGCGGGCCAGGCTCAGCGACGGCGCGAGGTAGCGGGACTCGAGGACGTCGTCCTGCGCCCGCCGGAACCGGGCGTCCGCGCTGGCCTCCGCCCAGGCGGCCGGCAGCCCGGCCAGCTCGGTGACGGAGGGGTCCTGGTCGGCGCTGAGCCGGGCCAGCACGGTGAGGTATCTCCTCGACAGCGGGGTCGGGCCGACCTGGGCGGCATAGCTCTGCACGACCTCGAACGCCTCCCCGTTGGCGGTGGAGAAGTCACCGATGCCGAGCAGGTAGCCGCGCGAGTCGAACTGCCGGACCGCGCGGGCGTACTGCGGCTGCGCGGTGTCGTGCAGCAGGGCGCTCTCCAACTGGCTGAGCACGAGACGTTGCTCGGCGTCCACCCCGACCGGCTCGTGCGCTCCGGCGAGCAGCGCGAGGACGAGACCGGCGGCGGTCACGGTCGGTAGCGCGGTCCAGGACACGCGCGGCCGGCGACGACGGACGTCCAGGTAGCTCACGCACCACTCCAGTGGCGAGAGTCGGTACACACCAAGCCTGCTCGCCGACCAGACTGGAGCACCGAGGCAGGGCGTACACGCGTCGCCGGTCAGTCGACGCGGACGAGCTGCCAGGTCTGCTTGCTTTTGGGGGCGGCCGGGTCGGCGCTCCACTGCTGGATCGGCACCCCGCCTCCGGTGCGCCCGTCCCGCAGGTCGAGCAGGGAGCCGCTGGCCACGTTGCGGATGGAGTACCGCTTCGAGCCGACCGACCGGAAGCACCAGTTCTGGTTGGGGTTACCGCTCGCCGGCTCCCACTGCTGCATGGGCGCGCCGTCGTCGTAGCCGCCGTCGGGATTGTCCAGGGCCTTCCCGGAACGCAGGTTGATCAGCTGATAGCACCCGCCGGAGGTCCCGACCAGCTTCCACCGGGCCGCGTCGCCGGAGCCGGTGAGCTGGACGATGCCGGCGCCGTCGGCCGTCGACCCGTCGCGTACGCCGACGAACTGGCCGCTCGTCGGGTTCATCAGCCGTACCGTGCCGCCGTTCGACGGCGCCACGGCGGTGGGGGTGGCCGGTGCCGTGGTGGGTGCGGGCGTGCTGGTCCGGGTCGCCGCCGGTGGGTCCGGGCGTCGCGTCGTCGGGGTCGGCGCGGGTGCCGCCGGCCGCGCATCGGACCTGCCCCGTGGTGGTGCGGGCGCCACGGTGATGCCGGCCGTCGCGGCCACCGGGCGCAGGGGTGGCCGGCTCGGCGTCGCCACCGGAGGCGGGGTCGAGCCCGCGCTGGAGGCGTCGCCGATCGGACGGGGCGCACCGGGGGGCGCCGTGGCAGGCGCACCGCCGCCGGCGGGGTGCGGCGCGGTGGGGGGCGCGCCGACGGCGAGGTCGCGGGCCGGCGGATCCTGCATGGTGGCCAGGCCGTCGCGGTGATGCGGCACGTCGGTCGTCCAACCGGTCGCCGACCAGGCCATGGTGCCGACCATCGCGCCGCTGACGAGGACCCGCAGGGGCCGTCGCCGTCGCCCGTCCCGGGGCCGGCGGTGGGACCGGATCGGTGGCCGGTTACCGAACAGTGCGCCGTCCGCCGGCCAGTCGTCGGGGCCGAGCGGCGGGCCGCTTCGTGTCGAGTCCATGTCCTTACAACGGACAGACCTGGGCCCGGTTCGACGGCCGTGGGTGGCGGTCGGAAACCGCGCCGGTCCCGGTCAGGCGATCAGCCGGTATCCACCGCGCACGACGGTCTGCACCAGGTCGACGCCGGCCAACGGGGTGTCGTCGAACGCGCGCCGCAGCCGGGACACCGCCATCTCGACCGCGTGGTCGTTCACCCCGGACCAGGCCGCCGAGGCGCCGCGGATCTCGGCGGAGGACGTCACGCGCCCGGGCGAGCGGGCGAGCACCCGCAGGACCGTCATGGGTCCGGCCTGCACGGGGATCACGAGATCGTCGATCGCGACGGATCGGCTGCGGATCTGCATCCGGTGGCCGTCGACGTCCAGCGTGGGCCCTCGGCCGGGCACCTGCTCCACCAACGCCGCCAGCAGGCCGGCGAGGCACGGAGCCGCCGCGACCACGGGGGTCATGCCCCGCTCGCGAAGCGGCGCCGCCGTGAGCGGGCCGAGGCAGGCGACCAGCACGCGCTCGGTCAGCGCGTCGCGCACATCGTCCAGCACGCCGTCGGCGTCCGCCCGGCGCAGCAGGTCCACCGCGGTGGCCGGACCGGTCAACGCGACCGCGTCGACGTGACCACGGACGATTCCCGTCCACAGCCGGCGCAGCTCGTGGGCGCGCGGGGGCGGCAGGGCCCGGCTGGTCGCCACCTCGACGACGTCGGCGCCGCGTCGGCCCAGCACGGCACACCACTCGCGATGATGATCCGACCCGACGACGGCGACGACCCGGCGACCGGCCATCGGCTGATCGCGCAGCCACCGGTCGGGATCCCGGGCGGGCGGCCGGGTCGGGGCGAGGCCCAGCTCGCGCAGCACGCCGACGGCCCGGGCGTCGTGGGCGACGAGCCGGGCCTCGCGGAGCAGCGCCGCGACCCGGTCACCGTGACCCGCCTCCTGAGCTATCCGCAGCCAGGTCCGAAGCCCGGGGGCGGAGAAGGCGACGACGTCGTGCACGGGTCGCGCGACTGCCCGGCGGGTCGCCTCCGCCACGGCGTCCGGATCAGCCGGCCCGACCGCGCGGACGGGCCGGACGGCGACGGGCCATGCCCCGACCGCCCGCAGGCGTGCGGCCAACTCGTGCCGGCCGGGGTGCTCGGCGGCGACCGCGATCGTGTAGCCGGCCAGGTCCCGCATTCCTGCCTCCCCGCACCACCACTCCTCGACGGCGTCGAGGTGCACCACCTCAACTTCTTCGCGTCCCTGCCCAAGCCCTTGCACCGGGTGATCCGCGAGGGCTATCGCGCGCTGTTGCGCTGGTGTCCGCTCAGTTACGACGCCTTGTTCACGATCACCGACCGTTCGCCACCGCTGGTGGCGGCGATCAGCTCCGCGTTGCGGCCGGCACGCCAACGGATGCTGATGCACATGCCTCCGGACACCGGCCTGGTCGTGTCGACGTTCCCGTTCGCCAACCAGGTCCTCGGGCCGCTGCGCCACACCGGGCGGCTGGGCACGCCGGTCGTCACCTACGTCACCGACTTCGTCATCCACCCGACCTGGATGGCGGCCGGCGTGGACACCTACTGCGTGATCCACGAGGTCACCCGGCAGCAGGCCGCGGTTCGAGGCGCACCGGACGTCCGACTCGTCGACCCGCTGGTGCCCGCCCGCTACCGGCCGCCGACGGATGCCACCAGACGCGCCGCCCGCGCGCAGTTCGCGCTGCCCGAAAAGGGACGGCTGGCGCTCATCGTCGCCGGGTCCTGGGGCGCCGGCGACGTGACCCGCACCGCCAGCGATGTGCTGGCCGCCGGTTGCGTCACGCCGGTGGTGGTGTGCGGGCGCAACGACAGCCTGCGCCGGCGGCTGGCCGGCCTCCCCGGTCACGTCCTGGGGTGGGTCGACGACATGCCCACCCTCATGCAGGCGGTGGACCTGGTCGTGGAGAACGCCGGCGGCCTCACCTGCCAGCAGGCCCTGACCGTCGGTCTGCCCACCATCACCTACCGCCCGATTGCCGGCCACGGCCGAGCCAACGCGCAGGTGCTCGCCGGCGCCGGCCTGACCACCTATGTCCGAAACCCCACGGACCTGTGCCAGGAGCTGACCCGCGCGGCGGCTCCCACAGTGCCGGCGTTCACCGGCGCCGCCGACGTGGCCGCGATCGTCTCCGCGACCCTGCGGCCCGGGACCGGACCACACGGGAACTCGCGGTGACGCCCCGGCGCTCGTCAGCGGACCACTCCCGCGCCCGCCCATGATCTTCTACGCGTTGGCCGGGGCCTTCAGCTTCGCGTTGTCCGCCGTGCTGCACCAGCGCGCCGCGACCCGACAGCCCCGCTTCGCGGCGCTCGATCCGCGGCTTCTGCTACGGCTGTTCCGCAACCGCCTGTGGCTCTCCGGCTGGATCCCGGACACGGCCGGAGTCGTCTTCCAGGTGCTCGCGTTGCGTGTCGGCGCGCTCGCGGTCGTGCAACCCGTGATGGCCAGCGGGCTGTTCATGGCAGTGCTGCTCGAGGCCGTCATCACCGGTAGGCGCGTGGTGGGCCGGGACCTGCTCGCGGTCGCGGTGGGCGTGGTGGGCCTGACCGCGTTCCTGCTTCTCGCCGACGTCCGCGCCGGCGTGACCCGCCCCGCGGCGACGGCTTGGACGGTTGCCATGGGCTGCGCGGTGGCGGCCGTCGCGGCCTGCCTCGTGGGCGCGCGTCACCGCCGTGGCGCCGCCCGGGGCGCGCTGTTGGGCGTGGCGGGCGGCGTCGCGTACAGCTTCGCGGCGGCGCTGGTCAAGGACATCACCGGCGGGCCCGCCGGCTCCCTGCTGGGGGTCGTGGTCAGCTGGCGGTCCGTGGCGCTGGTGGTGGCCGTCGCCCTCGGGCTGATGGTGAATCAGGCCGCGTTCCAGCACGGTCGCCTCGCCGCGCCCCTGACAGCTCTCACACTCACCGATCCCGTGGTGAGCGTCCTCGTCGCCATCACGGTCTTTCGGGAAACCTTCCCCGACGAGCCCATCCGGGTCGTCGGTCTCGTCCTGGCTGCCGTCACGGTCGGTGGCGGGGTGTGGCTCGCCGCCTCCGCCTGCGCGACCGGAGCCGACGAACACCGTCGACGGTGACTGCCGTGAGCAGGTAGGTCAGGGCGGAGCCGGGCAGCGTCGCGGCGACCGCGAGCGGGTTGGCGTGCCCGATCAGCCGCGCGGCGGCTGATCCAGGTGGCGCGTCGGTCCGCGCGGGATCGGTACGGGTCGCGGCCGGTACCCGGGAATCGGCCGGGCGGTCAGCCGGCCCCGACGTTCGCCTGTGCGATCCCGGCCCGGCCGCGGGCCCGTTCGTCGGCCTCGTCGATCCGGTCGGCGATGGCGAGTGCCTCCCGGTGGTGGCGTAGCGCCGCCTCGCGGTCGCCCGCCAGGAGGTACGCCTCCCCGAGCGTGTTCAACGCGTTGGCCTGGATGTCCGGGTTGAGGGTGCGGGCGAGGACGAGCGCCGCCTGTCCGGCCCGCAGCGCCGCCTTCGGCCGACCGAGCCGCGCGTAGCTGAAGGCGAGATTGGCCAGCGCGTTTGCCTGGCCCGGCAGGCTTCCCGTGCGGCGTTGCAGCGCCAACGCCCGTCGGGTGTGCCGGACCGCCTCGGGATGGCGGCCCAGTCGGGCGTGGAGCAGGCCGACGTTGTTCTCCAGGCTGGCCAGGCCCGGCCCGCCGAGTTGTCGTTGGAGGTCGAGCGCCCGCTCGGCGTGGTCGAGCGCCTCGCGGTTGCGGCCGCGCAGGTGCAGGTCGATGCTGAGGCCGCTGAGCGCGGTGGCCTCCCATTGCCGGTCACCGACGGCCTGGAACAGGGCGATCGCCCGGTGGTGCTCCGCGACGGCCTGGTCGTGGCGGCCGAGCCGGCGGTGCACGAGCGCCAGGTGGTGCCGGGTGACCGCCTCGCCGTCCGGCTGCCGAAGCGTCCGGTGCAGGGTCAGCGCCCGGTCGAGCTGGGTCAGCGCCGGTTCCGTCCGGCCCGCTCCGTCGTAGACGTGCCCGAGCATCGTCAGTGTGTACGCCTCTGCCCTGGTGTCGCCGAGCACCCGGGCGGCGTCGGCGGCGCGCAGCAGGATCTCGACCGAGTCGTCGGTGTGCCCGCGCCGGGTCAGATACGGCTGAAGCAGGTGGGAGAGCAGCACCACGTGCCGGTGACAGGCGACGTCGGCCGCGCTGCGGATCGCGGCGACGAGATTCGGGTACTCGGCGTCGAGCCAGGCCAGCGCCCCGGGTTCGTCGGTGAACCGGACCGGGGCGACCCGCGGCAGCGGGACCCGCCCGACCGGCGGGGGACGGAACCGGCGTAGCGGACGGGTCGCGGCCCCGACCGTGGCGACGTACCAGTCGAGCAGGTGCTCCTTGGCCTCCACCACGTCGTCGCCGTCGTCCTCGTCGACGCACAGCCGGACGGCGTACTCCCGCAGCAGATCGTGCATCCGGTAGCGCTCTGCCTGCACCTGCTGTACGAGGTGCTCGTCGAGCAGCGATTCGAGGGCGTCCCGCGCCGCCCGCGGCGAGCACCCGGCCAGCGCGGCCACCGACGCCGGCGTGACGTCGTCGCCCGGGTGCACGCCGATGATCCGGAACAGGCGTCGCCGCCGCGGGCTCAGCGCCCGGTACGACGACGTGAGCACGCTGCGCACCGCGTGGCCGCCGTCGGACAGCTCGTCGAGGCGGTGGTGCTCGTCGGTGAGCCGGGACAACAGATGGTCGATCCGCCAGGCCGGACGGGCCCGGAGCCGGCGCGCGGCGACGGCGACGGCCAGCGGCAGGTGGCCGCAACGGGCCAGCAGCGCGTCCGCGGCGGGCCGTTCGGCGGCGACCCGCTCGCCACCGACGATGGTGCTGAGCAGGCTCAGCGAGTCCGCCGGGTGGAACACGTCCAGCCGGACGGGACGCGCGCCGTCCACGGCCAGGCTGCGGCGGCTGGTGACGATCACCAGGCAGTCGCCGTGGGCGGGCAGCAACGGCAGGATCTGCGACTCGTCGGCCGCGTCGTCGACGACGAGGAGCACCCGGCGGTCGGTCAGCCGGTCGCGAAACAACGCGGCGCGGGCCGCGAGCGTGTCGGGGATGCCGGCGGCCGGCACCCCGAGCAGCCGGAGCAGGGACTCCAGCACCTCGCTCGGGTCGGCCGGCGCGGCGTCGCCGGTGAAGCCATGAAGGTCGACGTGGAACTGCCCGTCCGGGTATCGGGCGGCGAGCCGGTGGGCGGCGTGCACGGCCAGGCGGGTCTTGCCCACCCCGGCCATCCCCTCCACGACCACGATCGGCGCGGCGGCGCCTCCCGTGGCGCCCGCCGCCAGCAGTTCGGCGAGTTCGCGGCGCCGCCCGACGAACTCCGCGATGTCCGGTGGCAGATGACGGTACGTACGGGCCGGGCCCTGCCCGGCGCCGTGCGGTCGCGGCCGGGGCGGCTGCGGGTCGGCCGACGAGATCCGCCGGTGCAGTTCCCGCGACTGGACGGACGGCTCGATCCCCAGCTCCGCGACCGTGCGTCGGTGCAGGTCCCGATAGACGGCCAGCGCGTCGGAGCGCCGGCCGGCCCGGCTGTGCACGGTCATCAGCGCGCGGGCGAAACGTTCGTCCAGGGGGCGTTCGGCGACCAGCCGGACCAGTTCCGGGACCAGGCCGGCGAGTTGCCCGGCGGCGAGGCAGGCGTCGACGTACTCGGCGGCGGCGTCGATGCGGGCCTCGTCGAGCGCCGCGGCGGACGGCCCGATCAGGCGACCGCCGAGGCCACCGAACGCCGGTCCGCGCCAGAGCCCGAGGGCGTGTCGCAGCAGCCGGGCGGCGGTGGCGTCGTCGCCGTCGACGCGGGCCGTGCGGGCCGCCGTGAGCCCGTTCTGGAACTGGTCCCGGTCGTACCGCTCGGGGTCGGCCTCCAACTGGTAGGCCGAGCCGTGGGTGGCGATCGGCGCGGCGGCTCGGGTGCCGCCCGGCGCCAGCCGGCGGCGCAGGTCGGACACCAGGCCCTGCAACTGCACCCGGTACGAGGGTGGAGGCGTTTCCGGCCACAGCTCGTCGACGAGGACGTCGAGGGGGACGGGTCGGTTGGCGCGGGAGAGGAGGACAGCGAGAACGAGCGTGCGTTGCGGCCCGCCCAGGTGCACCGGCTGCCGGTCCCACTGGACGCCCACCGGGCCGAGAACGCGGAAGTACAGCCCCGCCACGGTCAACGCCCATCGAGTCTACGTATTCCCACCCCTCAATATTGTCACGCGCGGTAGCCCGCCGCTTGCAGCGCGAACAGCTCGGCGTACCGGCCGCCGGCGGCGACCAGGTCGTCGTGGCCGCCCTCCTCCACGAGCGCGCCGTCGTGCAGCACGAAGATCCGGTCGGCGTGCCGGACGTTGGCCAGGCGGTGGGTGATGAGGATGGTGGTGGCCCGGCCCTGCCGCTCCCGGATCGCCTGGAACAAGGCTTCCTCGGCGCGCGGGTCGAGGGCGGAGGACGGCTCGTCCATGATCAGCAGTTCGGCGTCGCGCAGGAAGCCCCGGGCGGCGGTGATCCGCTGCCACTGCCCGCCGGAGAGGTCCTGGCCGTGGGCGAAGGTGCGGTCGAGCAGCGTCTCGTACCCGTACGGCAGCTCCATGATCATCCGGTGGGCGGCGGCCTGGTCCGCCGCGGCCTCGATGCGCTCCCGGCGAGGTTCGCCGCCGACGTCGCCCAGCGCGATGTTGGTGGCCGCGGTGAACGGCCAGCGGTGGTGGTCCTGGGTGACCACGGCGATCCGCGACCGCAGGTCGTCGGTGTCCCACTCGGCCATGGGTCGCCCGTTCCAGCAGACGGCGCCGCCGGTCGGTGTGCGCAGCGTGGCGATCAGCGCGGCCAGGCTGGTCTTGCCGGAGCCGTTCTCCCCGACCAGCGCCACCGTCTCGCCGGCCCGGACGGTCAGCGTCACATCGCGCACGGCGGCGTCGTCGCGCCCGGGGTAGCGCAGGCCGGCGCGGCGGACGCTCAGCTCGCGCAGCGGCCCGGGCCGGTCCCCGCCCGGGACGTCCGGCAGGTACGCCGCCGCGCGGGCCAGGAACCCGGTGTAGTCGGCGAAGTGCAGGCCCTCGGTGTAGACCTTGTCGGCCTGCGTGGTGGCGGTGGTCAGGGAGCGCTGCGCGGCCTGTAGGGCGAGCACACAGGTCGCGGCCGCGGCGAGCGGGATGTGCCCGCCCACGAGCAGCAGCCCGAGCAGCAGGTAGACCGCCCCGGTCGCCGCGCCACCGGTCAGCGAGCCCACGGTGGTGGTCGTGGTGACCCTCCGGGCGAGGGCGAGCTGGACGTCGGTCTCCGCCCCCATCACGCGGTCGTACTGGTCGAGCAGGAACGCGCGCAGCCCGTACGAGCGCAGCTCCGGCGCCGAGACCCGCTCGGCCATCAGGCGGTGCAGGATCCAGATGCGGCGCCGGCGTACCGAGCCCGCCGCGTACGTCCGGTACTGCAGGTGCCCGGCCCGCAGCGCGGCCCACGCTCGGGGCAGCGTGGCGACCAGCAGCGCCGGCAGCAGCAGCGGATGGATGACCACCACCGCCACCGCGACGGCGACCAGCCCGACCAGGCCGGCCAGCAGGTTCGTGGTCGCCTGCACCAACCCGGTCGCCGACTCCGGGCCCCGGGAGGCCCGTTCCATGTCGTCGGCGAACGCGTCCGCGTCGAACGCCTCCAGCCGCACGGCCGTGGTCGTCTCGAACAGGCTGCGCTCCACGTCGCGGCTGACCCGCGGCGTCAGCCCGTTCTGCGCGTACCCGGTGACGATGCCCAGGCCGGCGCGCAGCGCGGTCGCCCCGGCCAGCGCCGCGAGCGCGGGCAGCGCGGCGACGACCTTGTCGGCGGTCGGGCCGCCGGCGAACAGCTCGACCAGCACCCGCTGCGTGGCCAGCAGCCCGAACGCGGCGAGCAACCCGCCGCCGACCGTCGCGGCGGCCACCACCGCGGTGCGGGCCCGGTCCGCCCGCCAGCTGATCCGTGTCGCGGCGGCGACCAGGCGGGGCAGCTCGGCCAGCACGGTCAGCAGACCGGCCTCCGCCCGGGTCCGCAGGCCCGTCTCCCACCACATCTCGCGCAGCTCCGGCAGCACCGACTCCGCGGCGGGCGGGCGGTCCCCGGGAGTACGCGGGTCGGCGTGCCGGTCGTCCGCGACGGCGGCCTCGGTCATCGGGTACGCCTCCTCCCGCTGCGCCGCCCGGTCGCGCGCCGGGATCCGGGCTGGAGGTCGAGAGTAGAGCATCGATCCCTTCGATGTCCGGGCACCATGTGTAGCCGCGTCTTCATTCTTAGTGATTAGTTAGCGCGCTGCGCTAGCGTCCCGCACAGCCCAGGGGCCGGTCGGCAACCAGGCCGTCGTGCCCCGCTACCTCGATGGAGGCGACATGACCCAGAGACTGCAGGCGACCCTGCTGGAACTCGCGCCGCGTAGCGGTGGACCGGCCACCGTGGAGCCGCGGATCCACTTCGAGGAGGTGCAGCAGTCGCTGCACTCCGCCAACCGCTGCCCGTACACCTGCGGGCCGTGCACCGACCGCTACAGCGACCGGTGCGTCGCCACCGGGCGCACCGTCTGATCCCGGCCTGACCGCTCCTGCTGCCCGAGGAGGTAGATCTCCGTGTCCGACTGGGAACCCGCGCCGTTCATCCAACGGCTCGTCGACGAACGGTACGGCGGCCGGTTCACGGTGCGCCTCGGGCCGCAGTGGTGCTACGTCGACCGCGAGGGCGTGCGGCTTCCGGACCACGGCTGGAAGCTGCACGTCTCCTCGCGAGCCGAGGACTTCCCGGCGCTCGCCACCCGCGCGGTGCCGTTCCTGCTCGACGCGGGCTGCAGCTTCAAGCTCGCCAGCAGTGGTGACGTGCTCAGCGGGATGAACTACGGCATCGACTCGCCGGCCACCGTCGGCAAGGCGATGACGATCTACCCGGAGCAGGACCGGGTCCGCGAACTCGGCCTCGCGCTGGCCGCGTTGCTGCGCGGGCATCCCGGCCCACGGGTGCTCAGCGACCGCCGCGTCGCCGACGACGCCCCCGTCTACTACCGCTACGGCCCGTTCGTGGCCCGCTGGTACCGGGGCGAGCGCGGGCGCCTGGCGATGCGGATCCCGGGACCGGACGGGGAGTCGTTCGACGCCGTCGCCGACCTCGACTACCGCCAGCCGGACTGGGTGAGCGACCCCTTCCCGCCGGGCGACGACGAGATGCCGGCGCTGCTCGGCGCCCGGTACCGGCCGGAGGACGGCCTCCAGCGGACCGCGCAGGGCAGCGTCTTCCGCGCCCGGGACACCGCCACCGACCGGGTGGTCATCGTCAAGCAGGCCCGGGCGTACGTGGGGGACTCCGGCAACGGCCTCGACGCCCGCTCCCGCCTCCGCAACGAACGCCGGGTGCTCACCGCCTGCGACGGGGTGCCGGGGGTGCCCGGGTTCATCGACCACTTCGCCCACGGCGAGGACGAGTTCCTGGTCACCACCGACGTCGGCGAGCAGGACCTCGCCTACCGGGTCGGAAACCGCGGCGCCATGCTCCGCGCCGGCACGCCGGTGTCGGGCGAGTTCCTCCGGACGGTGGGCGAGCTGGCGCGTACCGTGCTGGCGCTGCACGGGCGCGGCGTGGTCATGCGGGACATCACCCCGCGCAACGTGGTGCTCGGTGCGGACCGGGCGTACCTGGTGGACTTCGGCATCTCCGCCCTGGACGGCCTGCACGTGCCCGGCGGCACGCACGGCTACGCCTCCTGGGACCAGATGCGCGACGGTCCCGCCACCGTCTCCGACGACCACCACGGCATCGGCATGACCCTCGCCTTCGCCGCCACCGGCCTGGCGCCGGTCGTGGGCGAGACCGAGCGTGGCGTGCCCACGCTGCGGATGCTCCAGTCGCTGGACCGTATCCTCGGCCCCGCGCACGCCACCTTCACCGCCCTGGTGGCCGACCTGCTCCACGGGGCCCCCTCGCGGGCCGACGCGGCGCTGCGGGCGCTGGCCGGCGAACGGTGGGCGACAGGTGCCGTCCCCGCCCGCCGCCGGGAGGCGCCCCGTGCCGACCCGCTCGTCGTGGAGCGGCAGGTGCTCGACGAGTTGATGCGCGACGTCGAACTCCGGCAGTTGCGGCAGCCGGCGTCGGCGTTCGCCAACGTGGACGGCAGCGTCTACACCGGCAGCGCCGGGGTCGGCCTGGAACTGGTGCACCACCTGGACGTACCGGGCGTGCCGGAGCTGCTCGACCGGTTGGCCACGCACACCGTCCGGGCCAACGCGCGCACCGACGTGCCGCCCGGCCTGTTCCTCGGCTCCACCGGCAGCCACCTCTTCCTCGCCCGGCTGCGGCAGGCCGGTTTCGACGTGGCGCTGCCCCCGATCCCGGCGGTGCCGTTCGACACCGCCGACGAGCACGACGACATCATGACCGGCACGGCCGGCGTCGGCCTCGGCCACCTCTACCTGGCCGACGTGCTCGACGACCCGGCCCACCTCGACGCCGCCCGGGTCTGCGTCGACCGGCTGCTCGGCAAGACCGAGATGACCCTGTCGGTGACGCTCGACGCCGGGCTGCCCGAGGAGATCGACACCGACCCGACGGCCAGCTACTCCCACGGCCGGGCCGGGCTCGTCGACCTGTTTCTCGCGTACGCCGCACGCACCGGCGACCCGGGTGTGCTCGCGGCGGCCGGGGATCGGTCCCGGGAGTTGCGCGAGCGTACCGAGGTGCTGGTCGCCCGCGCCCGCGATCCCCGCGCGATCCCGCTCTCCGTGTCCTGGTGCCAGGGCCTCGCCGGCATCGGCCGGACCCTGCTGCACGCCGCCGAGGTGTTGGCCGACACCCGGTTCACCGAGACCGCCGTGGCGGCGGCCGACGCCTGCGCCGACTGGATCCCCCGCCTGGCCAACCTCGGTCAGTGCTGCGGAGTGACAGGTGTCGGCGGGTTCCTCGTCGACTGCGCCCGGCACACCGGCGACGACCGGCACCGGCGCGCGGCGCGGGCGGTCGTCGCGCAACTGCTCACCCGCAGCCACGGGCCGGACGACGCGCCGCGGTTCGTCGACGCCAACCGGCAGGACGCGCCGTGGTCCTGGGCCACCGGTAACGCGGGTATCCTCTGCTTCTTCCGCCGGCTCAACCGCTCCGACACGCCGGAGGTCGTGCCGTACAGCCACCTGCCCCGAGGTCACGCGGGGGCGCGCCCCACCCTCGTCGGCGGCTGACCGGTTCGGATGAGGACGCCGCGGTGGTCGACCAGGACCCCGCGCGAGATCGACGGTGTGGCGAGGCGCGTTGCCGACGGGGAGATCGGAGAACGGTGCGGCTCCGGCGCCCACCCGTCATCCAGGGGCTTGCGGCCCGGAACCCGCGGTCGGCGCGGTGGTCGGGGTGGCAGCAGCGGCGCGATCTCGGCCCAGAGATCGTCCGAGACGATCCACGGCGGCTGCTCACCCCTCCGCACGATCAGACCGAACGATCTCCACGTCCCGAAGACACGCCCAACATCATGAAGTTGGGAGTTGTCAGTGACGTCTCGCTACGAGGCGGCATGGTGTAGCTGGCACGGAGCGGACCGACGACGGCTGGCCGGCCGCGCGCCACCGATCTGGCGGTGTCGGAAACGAACGCACGCACAAGCGGCGACAGACGCAGTTCGACGCATCCGCTGGGCGTGTTGCTGAGCATGCCCGCATCAACGAGTTCGTCCACCAGTTCGTCGTCCTCCGGCGGCAGCGGGCTCACCGCATCCGCGGCGACCGGGGCCAACCAGTGCAGCAGTATCTGGGCCGGCTGGCTCAGCGCCAGATAGGCCGACCGGAGGTACTCCCGCATCGACAGGTCGCCGATGCGGAGCCAGCCCAGCACGTCTCCACCACGGTGCCAACCGTCCACCACCTGCCGAAGGACCGTGTGTGGCCGCAGGGCGATCCTCCGGAGCGCGATGTCCAGGGCCAGCGGCAGGTCGCCGCAGGCCGCGGCGAGACGGTCGAGGTCGTCGGGCTCGGCCGTGACGGTGAGGGGCAGGGCCGATTCGATCATGGCGAGGGAGTCGGTGCGCGCCAGTGGTCTGACCTGTAGCCGACGAACGTCTCGTAGTCCCAGCAGCCGGTTGCGGCTGACCAGCATTATCGTGCTCGTGTCACTGTCCACCAGCAGCGGGCGCACCTGCTGCTCGTCCCACACGTTGTCGAGGAGTATCAACAGGCGGCGTTCGGCCGCCAACGTGCGGTACAGGCCCACGCGGTGGTCGAGGGTGCCGGACAGTTGGTCGCCCGACACCCCCAGTGCCCGGAGGAACCCGTCCAGGATGTCGTAGGGGCTGGACACGCTGCGGGCATGGTGCGCGCCGAGGTCGGCGTACAGCTGCCCGTCGGTCGCCTCGGCTGCCTGCGTGTGGGCATGGTGCAGAGCCAGGCCCGATTTGCCGACCCCCGCCGGACCACTGATCACGGTCGGGGTGTCGCCGGGGATCCGCAACCACTCCAGTTCCGCCGCCCGGCCGATGAATCCGCGTGGTCGCTGTGGCAGTTGCATCGGGTACGGGAGCCCGTCGGCGCGCCGGCCCGCCGGCCGTACCCGCGTGGAGAGCCGTACCTCCCCGCCCGTGGCGGCGAGCCAGCGCTGCCGCCAGATGTCCTCGTCGCCACCGCAGGCGGCGACGAATGCGAGCGTCACCGGCAGGGACGGCATCCGGTTGCCGCTCGCGGCGCTGGACAGCACAGACGGCGAGAACAGCGCGCATTCCGCCATCTGGCGATATGTCGGATTCCCCGCCAGCGCACGCAGTTGCCGCAATTCGTCGGCAAACTGGGCGACGCGTTCTCTGGCTTTATTGACCGGCTTCTCGGGTCTGCCCATGATGGTTTCTCCCCCACACGTTGTTCAACACGGCGTAATCGGCTCTCCCGGCGGGAACCGAGCCCTGATGTTCGCCGAACTGTTGAGCCGGTGTCTCCGCTGCCTGATCCGCCACAGCTGATCCCCAGGCACGTCTCGTGCCGAATTCATACGGACGCCGCGTACGCATGTTCATGAGGTGAGGTGTTTGGTTCTACCATTCGCTCAATGTGGGCTTTCGCCTTTTCGCGGCAGTATCGGCCGGGTGGGGTGGATGGCTTTCCGCTGGTCGCTCCGACCGGGTCCGGCGAGATGTTCCGCGCATTGGTGAACGGAGCCGGGATTCGTCATCCGGTGCCCGTCGCGGTCTGATCGCGAGCGAACTGGCCGGTCGTGCACCCGTCCGAGCCCGGCCCCGGTGACAGGGCCCGGACGGGTGCGCCGTGCGGGCGGTGGGTCGGCCTTACCGCCGGGCCGGCGATACTCCCGCCCACCGGCCGGAGGGATCTGGATCACTGAGAAGCGTCGACCCTCGCCGGAACGCGGTCACACCGCCTGTGGGAAGGCGAAGAAGCGGTCCGGGTCGTACCGGCGTTTGACCTGCACGAGCCGCTCGGCGTTCGGCCCGTAGTAGGCCCGCTGCCAGTCTTCGAGGTCGGGGTCGGTGAAGTTGACGTAGGACGCGTCCGGGGCGAACCGGCCCGACTCGACGTAGCGGGCGTGCAGCCATTCCAGGTTGGCGCGAACGACCTCCGGCGAGTCGGTTTCGGCCCATGAGGTGTCGAGGCTGAGCAGGAACCGCGTGTCGCGATGCGGGAACGCGGTGTCCGTCACCGGTACGCGGCTGATCGCCCCGCCCCACGCGAACAGCGCGGCCCCGGCCCCGTCCGCGTTCCCGCTGCCGGGCCACGTCTCCACGGCCCGGACCAGTGCGACCAGTCCGGCCTCGTCGATCGGGTGCGGCACGCAGCGGTTCCGTACCGCGAAGGCGCCGCCGGCGCTGCTGTGGTGCAGGTAGGTGGCGGCGGCCCAGAAGTCCCGGTCCTCGACCTCGGCCCGGTGGGGCCGGGCGACGGCGTGGGCGGGCGCCAGCAACTCGCGCAGCTCCGCTGCCGGGCCGAGGTGGTGGCCCACCACGGACACGACACCCGCGCCGCCGGACGAGCGGGCGATGCCGATGCGGGCGGAGAAGCCGTCCGGCGCCGTCCGCATGATCTCCTGCATCGTGGCGAGCACCTCGACCGCGTGCGACCACGACCACAGCACCAGGCAGGTCGAGCCGGCCGGAGCGGGGCGGACCTGGAAGGTGAAGCTCGTGTTGACACCGAAGTTGCCGCCCCCGCCACCCCGGCATGCCCAGAACAGGTCCGGATGTTCCCGCGCCGAGGCGGTGACCCTGGTCCCGTCGGCCAGTACCACGTCGGTCGAGACCAGCGCGTCGCAGGTGAGACCGTGCGCGCGAGAGATCGTGGTGACACCTCCGCCGAGGGTCAGGCCCCCGATGCCGACCGTGTCGGAGTTGCCCAGCGGGAACGTGACGTCGTACGGCCGCAGGGCCGCGTAGATGGCCTTCATCGGGGTGCCGCCCGCCACCACGGCCTGCCCGTTGTCCGGGTCGAACCGGATACCCGCGAGCTTCCGCAGGTCCAGCACCAGCCCGGAGGACACGGAGTAACCGGCATAGCTGTGACCGCCGCCGCGGGCGACCAGCGGCACCGACTCGGCACGGGCCCAGTCGATGGCTCGGCTGACATCCCCGGCGTGGGCGACCGTGAGGACGGCGGCCGGTCGGATGCCGGCGAACCGCCGGTTCGCCGGCGAGCATGCTTCCGGGAAGCCGGGATCGCCGGGGAGCCGGAGCTCGCCGTCGACGAGGCCGCGCAGCATCCGCCATCCGGTCATCGCGCCGCTCCCGGGATCTCCTCAAGGTACGACACGCCGGCGGCGGTGTGCTCGCCGTAGCGCTGCCAGACCTCACGCAGCACCAGGGTGTCGCCGAGCCACTGCGGCGTGTTGGTGCTGTGCCCGGCGATCACCTCGCCGCCGGCCAGCACCATGGTGTAGGCGAGGCGGAGCACGCCGCGCTCGTCGCAGGTGCCGGTGATCGTGCCGCGCCGAACCCGGCCACCCTCGAATACCGCCCAGACCAGGTTCCCGCGCTGGTGGTACACGGCGCAGGTGCCGTCGCCGCCGCCCAGCGCGCGAAACCGACGGCCGTCGTAGTCGATGCTCACGCGTCCACGTCCAGCAGCCCGGCGGGCATCGTCAGAGTGGTGCCCGGCGGCGGGGGAGCGACCGGTTCGGCATCCAGTTCGACAAGTGCCACCGCGTCGTCGAGCTGCCGGGCGCAGGTTTCCGGGTCCGGGGCGGAGCAGACGACGAACGAGTGGCGGGCGATGTAGCCGCCCGGTGGCAGCCGCAGTGTGGTGCCCGGCTCGACCATGCGGGACGCGAGCACCAGGCCGGGCGCCTGCTCGGGTACGGCGACCGAGTGTACGACGCAGTCGTGGTCGGGGTAGCCGAACCGGATGCCGGCGACGCCGGCGCGACCATGGGTGAGGTCGGGCCGCTGGCCGGTGGCGACGTCGAACAGCACGCTGCCCGGTTCGATGCCGGTGGCGATCTGACCCAGATACGGGATCAGGTCACCACCGAGGCGGCCGTTGACCTCGATGATCACCGGGCCGTGCGGGGTCAGCCGAACCTCGGTGTGCGTGATGCCGTTCTCGATGCCCAGAATCCGATGCGCCGTGACCAGCGCGTCCAGCAGCGTGTCGTCGGACCCCAGCGGGTCGGCGGAGTCCACGACGTGCCCCGTCTCCTCGAAGAACGGTGGCATGCCGGTGGTCTTCCTGGCGACGAACATCGGCAGGTACTCGCCTTTGTGCACGGCGCCGTCGACGCTGATCTCCGGACCGTCGACGAAGCCCTCGACGATGGCTCCACCGCGGTAGGGCTCGTCGCCGATCAGGCTGGCCTCGTGCGCGACCCGGTACGCGAACTCGAGTTCCCGCTCGTCGGAAGCGAGCGAGACCCCCATGCTGGCGCCGAGCGCACGCGGCTTGACGATCACCGGGTACCCGATCCGGGCGGCGGCCGTGCGGGCCTGGTCGAGATCGGCGGTCAGCTCGAACCCGGGTTGCGGCGCGCCGCCCGCGGTCAACCGGGTACGGCAGCTGTACTTGTCCCGGCAACCGTGCACTCCTGGTACGCCCAGGCCGGGCACGCCGAACTCGGCGGCCAGTTCGGCCGCGGGCATCACCAGCGGCTCGTCCCAGCACATCAACCCGGTGACGGTGTACCTGCCGGCCAGCTCGCGGGCGGTCTCGGCGAGCAACCGGTGATCGAACACGTTGACCACGACGATGTCGTCGAAGTACTCGTGCTGCCAGGTCGGCCGGAGATTGTTGATCAGCACCAGCCGCAGCCCGGCCTTACGGGCACGTTCGGCGACGGCACGGACGATGTACTCGCGGTAGAGCCTGAGGCCGCTGCCGACAACGAGCAGCGCGCCGGGTGCGGGTGCGGTCATGAGGGTGTCCTCCAGGGTGCGGTGGGTGTCATGGGGTCGACGCCGCGGCACCCGCGGCTCGACCCCGGAAGCTCGTCGACGACCGCGTCGACGGCATGCGGAGCGGTGCGGAATCCGTCGCCGCCGCTGGCCGGGCGGGCCCAGGCCCGGAGCCCGATCCGGACGAATCCGGTGTCCCCGCCGGCCGCGGTGGCGTAGTGGCAGTGCCGCACGCGCACGACGTCGTACCGGTGGACGTCGGCCACGATGCCGGCCGAGAGCACCCGGGCGGCCCAGCCCGCTCCGTCGTCCGGATCGGACAGCGTGGTCACCCCACGCCGGACGGCGTCGGTGCTGATCTTGAGCAGGGTGCCCGCCACCGCGGGCAGCAACCAGGCTCGGCCGTCGGCGCCGATCCCACCCGCGGCGGGTGCCGCCGCCCAGCTGTAAACCAGCTCAGCCGGTGGCCGCAGATAGACCATGGTCTGCCGGTGCAGCGTCACCGGCAGGTCGATCAGGGCCGCCGACCAGGGCCCGGCCGTGACGAGCACCGCGTCACCGGACTCGACCGAGCCGTCGGCCAGCAGCACCCGGCCGGTGTCCGGTCCTACGCCGACGACCTCCCGGCCGGGCCGCAGGTCCGCCAGCCGGTGACGCCGCAACCACCGGACCGCTGCCCGCAGGATGCGGTCGGCGAGCAGGACGCCCGCGTGCGGCTCGAACACGACCGCGGCGCCGGCCGGAAAACCGATGTGCGGACGGTCCGCCGGATCGGTGACCCGGATCGGCAGCCCGGTGGCTTCGGCCGTGGCGACGGCCGAAGCGACCCCGTCGGGAGGGAGCGCCGTCAGCACCCCGACGCGCCGATAGAGGCGGGCGCCCGACAGACCTCCGCTGATCAGGGCGTCCAGCTCACACCAGCGGCGGTGCAGTCGTGCCGCTCGTCCGGTGCCGGCCACGTCGCCGGTGGCGAGGGCGCGCAGGACACGGTGCTGGTCGAAGGACGTCGACTCCGGATGCGGGATCGGGCCGTGCTCCAGCAGCACCACGCGGTGCCCGGCCAGGACGCACCGGATCGCGGAGAGCAGCCCGGTGACGCCGGCACCGACCACCACGACCCGCGGCCGGTTCCGGTCCGCCTGGCAGGTGGCCCCGGTCATCGCCCGCCCCTCGGCGCGGCAAGCCGCGGCAGCGGCACCGGAACGACGGAGGTGATCTCGGCGGGATCCGTGCTGGCGGTCGCGGCTTCCCCCAGGGCCTGGGCCGCCAGGTCGACCAGGATCGGCGCGGCCGACCGGAGCAGCCAGCCGACCTCGAAGCAGAAGTCACCGGCGTCGTCGTCTGCCGCCGGCCAGCGGTCCAGCCTGGCCAGGTGCTCGCTGATCGCCTCCGCCGCGCGGTTGAGGCTGAACCCGGGCAACTCGTAGGACGCCGCGAACCGGTCGGACATGCGAGCTGCGGCGTGTCGCGAGCGCGCCGACACCGGCAGCGGGCCGCGCCCGACCCAGCGGTTCACCCGATCGGCGACCCGGTTCCACGGCCCGGTCAGTCGGGACTCGGTGACTCTCGACAGCGCGTCCCGGCTGAAGCTGGTCCGCTGGTGTTCCGGGCTGGTCGTGGCCAGGTAGAACCGGATCAGGTCGCGTGGCACCTCGGCAGCCAGGTCCCGGCCCCGCACCACATGTCCGCGGCTGGTGGAGAACTTCTGGTGGTCCAGCTCGTAGAACTCGTTGGTCAGGTAGCGGGTGGGCAGCTCGTAACGGTCGTCGCAGGCCAGCAGCATCGCCGGACCGGTGATGGCGAACGGGTAGAAGTTGTCGAATCCGAGGAAGTAGACGATCTCCGACTCGCTGCCGGCCCGCCACAGTCCGTCCTCGCCGGCCGGAGGGTGTCCGCGGCTCTCCGCCGCCAGCGCCGAGCAGTGCATGCTCCACGCCATCGCTTCGGCGTTGGGGTTGACCACCTGCCCCGCGACCTCCGGAAACGGCACCTTGATGCCCCACGGCACCGGATAGGTCACCGGGAAGTCAGGCAGTGGTCGGGACAGCACCCGCGCCATCGCCTGCACCATGTGCGGCCGCATGCCGTCGGCGTGCCTCTCGAAGTGCGTGCGGAGCCGGTCGTGATAGCGCTCGACCGGGAGGACGAGCACCCGGGCGTCCCGCAGCGGTACCGGCTCGTCCGGGTCCAGGGCGGACCGCACGTTGAGCAGCTCGCCCGCCGGCACCAGGTGCCCGCAGCTCTCGCACAGCCCGGCGCAGCCCTCGGCCAGGCACTCCGGGCAGTTGCCGGACACGAAGCCGTCCACCAGGAACTGCCCGGTCCGCTCCGAGTACGGGAACGGCATCGTCCTCAGCTCCAGCCGGCCTGCCGCGCGCAGCCGGCCGATGAAGTCGACGACCCACCCGGTGAATCGGTCGTCGTCGCCGGTGTAGCTGTCGACACCGATTCCCATCGTCCGCAGGGTCGACTCGATCTGCGCGGCCGAGGTGGCCACCAGCTCGTCCGGGTGGACGCCGCGACGGTGGGCGGTCGTCACCACGAACGTCGAGGTGTCCTGGCAGCCGGTGCCCAGGAGCACCTCCCGCCCCAGCGCCCGCGCGTAGCGGGTGTGCACGTCGGCGGCGAGGAACGGGCCCGCGATGTGCCCGAGGTGCAGGTCCCCGTTCGCCGTCGGCGCCGGCGAGATGACCACCGTCCGGGTGCTCATCGACGATCCGCTTCGTGCCGGGCCAGGAACGTCGCCGACATCTCGGGGTCCCACCAGAGTCCGTAGTACTCGAAGTCGGCGGGGCCGTCGTTGACCACCCGGTGGGTGGAACCCGGCGGCAACCGGACGATGTCGCCCGCGGCGAAGGGATGCCGCGCCTCGTCGACGACCACCGTGGCGGTGCCGGAGACGGCGATGAAGATCTCGTATTCGTGGTGGGAGTGCGGAGTCGACTCGGTCCCGGCACGCAGGACGCACCAGGCGCCCTCGAACGGCGCGTTGAGCGCCGGCCAGGGCAGCAGGCGCTGGCCGTCGATCCCGTAGGCAGGCTCCAGACGATCACGGTCGAGGCGGCGAATGTCGATCATGCCCGCACCGCCAGCGCCCGGTCGGCCGATACCTGGTCGACGCCGGCGCCCCGGTCGGCGACACGGCGGTCGACGATGTCGCCGACGATGTCGGCCGAGCGTTGCGCGAGCACGCTGATGAGCGAGTCGGAGATGCCGTGCGTGGCTTCGTTGACGCCCTGGAGGTACAGGGCGCCCCTGGCGTCCGCGCCCAGATCGACGCGGTAGTGCCGGTTGACGGTGACCTTCGGCAGACCGATGGTGTCGGCCAGTTGGCGCACCATCGCCGGCATCCGTGAGTCGAAACCGGTGCCCAGGAAAAGCGCGTCGCATCGGACCTGCTCCACGCTGTCGTACCGGAGGTCGCGAACGTCGAGCACCACCTCCGCACCGCCGCCGGGCACGGGCTCGACCTTCGCCCCGACGACCTCGGTGAGCCCGCGGACGCTGGAGACGGGCTGGCCGAGCATCTTCTGCCGGTAGATCATGGAGTACAACTCGTCGAGGAACGGCGGCGCCAGGCCCGCGTAGTTCGTCAGGTGCATCTCGTTGAGCACCCGGTGGCGAACCTGGTCCGACATGCCGAAGAAGGTGTCCACGAAGGACGGGTAGAACAGCTCGTTGACGAACTTGCTGGTCTGGTAGTTCTTGAGGGCGATCGAGCGCAGCAGCATCACGGGCGACGAGCCGGGGGCGTCCTGGTGCAGCGCCATGAACATCTCGGCCGCGCTCTGCGCGCCACCGACGACCACCGGCCGCAGTGGCCCGTCCGGGCGGGCCAGGCTCGTGGCGGCGCCGACCCGGCTGCCGTACTCGGTGCTGTGGATGACGCGCTCGGTGGGCAGGCCGCGGAACACCTCGGGCACGAAGGCGTCCCGGCCGCCACCGAAGACCAGGTCGCGGCAGACGATCGTGTCGCCGTCGGACAGGTGCACCACAAAGCCGAGCACCGCGGCGTCGTCGGCTCGGATCGGCTGGATCCGCTCGGCGCGGACCTGGTACCGCACCCGGACGTGCTCCAGCGTGTCGGCCACCCACTGCTGGTAGGCCGACAGCTGCCACCGGAACGGGTTGAACGTGCCGAGGTTGACGAACGCGTCGAGTTCCCCGTTCTCGTGCAGGAAGTTCAGGAACGAGAAGCGACTGCGCGGGTTCCGCAGGGTCACCAGATCCTTGAGGTACGACACCTGACTGCGGGTCCAGGGCAGAAGCAGATTCCGCTGCCACTTCACATCCCCGTACTGCTCAAGGACCATGGCCCGGCCGGCGACCTCGGGTGAGTCGCACTCCTCGAGGGCCACCGCCAGCGCGAGGTTCGACGGACCTGCGCCGATCATCAGAACATCCACGTCGTGGACAGACACGTGTATTCCTTCCGGGACGGGTGTGATGTGCCGCGACGGCACGCCGTGGGGGCGCGGCGCACCGTCGACAACAGCGTTTTCCGGCTGTCGTGCATTCACTCAAGCCGAAGTACGCATTGATGGAAAGCATTGGGGGCGGAAGACAATCAAGTGATCGTGACCGTGGTCGATGAGTTTATCGGTATGGCGGATACGACCTTTGTCGGCCGAATGAAAGGGGTCCGGATGTGTGGCGCGCGAGCGGTCCGGTCGCGGCTCCGGCCGGATCGCGGCAGGATCCGGCCGTCGACTCGGCAGCTGTCATCCGCGGCCATCCGTCGCCGCCGCGAATTCTGCTGGGAGCTATTCCCACGGGGGTGTGTGAATTGGTTATTCTGCGCGGTCAAAACTTCCGACCAACTCTTCGGCGCGCTGCAATGGCAGCCAGAGGTGGGAGGGGCGGTCTTCGATGTCGTGCCCGCCCGCCACCTGACGACGAGCCACCTGGAGACATCGCCGTGACCGCCACCATCGACAGACCCGCCGGTGTGCTCACCGTTCTACGCCGGACCCCGACACCGGTGCGTTGTCTGCTCGGGGGCGTGCTGGTCAACCAGCTCGGCGCGGTGGTCCAGACGTTCATGGTGCTCTACCTGGTCTTCCGCGGGTTCTCCGCCGGGCAGGCCGGCACCGCGATCGCCGCCTACAGCGTCGGATCGGTGGTGGGCGTACTCGTCGGCGGCGAGCTGATCCACCGCATCGGCCCGCGCGGCGCCATCACCGTCGCGATGCTCGGTTCTGCCGCGATCCTCGCCGTCCTGCCTCTGCTCAGCCGACCCTCGACGTTCGGCGTGCTGATGGTCGCCATGCTGCTGGCCGGGCTCGCGACCCAGAGCTACCGTCCCGCCGCGGCCGTGCTGTTGAGCGACCTGATGCCGGAAGACCTGCGCGTCATGGGCTTCTCGATGATGCGCATCGCACTGAACATCGGCGCCGCGCTGAGCCCGCTGGTCGCCGCCGGGCTGATCCTGCTGGACTGGAACCTGTTGCTGTGGTTCGACGCTGCCACCGCTCTGGTCTACGCGATCCTCGCCCGCTGGCTGCTGCCCGACCTGCGGACCGGACGAGGGGCGCCCGGCGCGGCTGTCCAGGGCGCGAGCGGTACCCGCATGGTGTACGGCATCCTGTTGCGCGACAGGCGCTTCTGGTTCTTCCTCGTCTCGACGCTGATCGGTGCGGTCATCTACGTCCAGTTCAACGTCGTCCTCCCGCTCAAGATCAGCGCCGAGGGGCACTCCACCGGTCTGTACAGCGGCGTACTGGTCACCGCGTCGATCGTGCTCATCCTCTGCGAGCTGAAGATCACCGCGAGCGTCGCGCGTTGGCCCGGCCACGTCGCGGCCACGGCGGGCACCGTGCTCATGGCAGTCGGCGCGGCCAGCTTCGGGGTCAGCGGTGGCTCGGCCGTGGCGCTCGTCGCGTGCACCGTCGTGTTCGTGTTCGGCACCATGATCAACGGGCCCACCATGTTCGCCTACCCCGCCACGTTTCCCGCGCCGGTGAACGCCCGCTACATCAGCGCGCACCAGGCGACGTTCGGCCTGGGGATGGCCGCCGGCCCGCTGGTCGGGGTCGCGGCGTGGGTGTGGCTGGGCAACGGGGTCTGGTGGCTGTGCGGCGGACTCGGCCTGGTGGCGGCCTGGTGCGCCCGGCTCGGAATGAAGACCCCGCGCCAGGCGCCGTAGTGCGACCGCCGCGCGACGTCGCACGCCAGATGACGGGCCCCGTCCGAGGGCGGGCCGGAATGTCCCGATCGAGCACGCCGTGCAAGGAAAGGTTGATCCCGATGAGCGACATCCGCCATGTCTCCGGCGACGAACGCCTGCGCACCGCCTTCACCCTCTATCCGTACGCCTTCGACGAATCGCCGTCCCCGGACGCGGCGGAGGGCCTGGCGAGCATCCTCCCCTTTCACGAGGGCAACCACACGCTGATCGCTGAGGACGGTGGCCGGACGCTCGCCACGGCGGCGGCGATCCCGACGCACCAGAACCTGCGCGGCATCGTCATGCGCATGGCGGGCATCGCCTGGGTGGCCACCCATCCCGCGGCCCGCCGACAGGGCCACTGTCGTCGGTTGATGCGCCGGCTTCACCGCGACATGCTCGACACGGGACACCTGCTGGCCACGCTCTATCCCTTCCATCCGTCGTTCTACGAACAACTGGGCTACGTCGGGCTGCCACTCAACCGTACGGCGACGTTCGCGCCCGAGGGGTTGGCGCCGCTGCTGGGCGTCGAACTCCCCGGCGACGTGTCCTGGCAGGGAATACCGGATGGCTTCGAGGTCTACCGCGCCTTCCAGCGACGCCTGCTGGCGCAACGGCACGGTTTCATGTTCACCCCCGACTACCGAGCTGCCCGCATCCTCGCCCCCGCCGACCGGTGGCTCGCCGTCGCCTCGGTCGACGGGGAGGTGGTCGGTGTGCTCACCTACCGCATCGACGGCTACGGCGGTCGCCTGCACGGTGACGAGTTGCTGTACACCAGTGGGCTCGGGCGGGCGTTGTTGCTCCGGTTCCTCGCCCAGCACGTCCACCAGGTCGCCGAGATCGCGGTCACCGTCGCGCCGGACGAGCACCCCGAGACCTGGGCGGGCTCCCTTGCCGTCCGGACCGAGGCGACGGCGGCCTTCCCCACGTCACCGCCCCTCATGGGTCGGCTCCTGTCGATGGACGCGCTCCGCGACGTGCCTTGTGGCTCCGGACGGGCTCAGATAGAGATCGTCGAGGATGAGCTGCTCGCGGGGCGGTATCTGCTCGACGGAACCCGCGGGACGATCGACGTCACCGTCGCCGGACAGGGCGGGGAGAGGGCCACGCTCACCGCCGCTGGACTGTCCGGACTGGCCTACGGTGTGCTGGACCCGGCCGACGTCGTCGCGCGTGGCCTGGGTGACATCTCCGACAACGTGGCGGCCGAGCTACGCGCACTGCTGCCTCGCCGCACGCCGTACGCGTTCGGTAAGGGCTGATCCACCCGCCTCGCTGTCAGTGCTGAGTCGGTGCCGGGACCGCTCGCCATACGGGGGCGATGTTCTCGACCTTCTCGATCATGCCGTGGCAGTAGTGCGCGTTGTGCTCCAGGGTCTGCGTGGCCATGTTGGGGAACTGCAACCGCTTGTGGTCCACGATGTAGCCGGGGCCGCCGGCGGGCAGCCGCGCGGCGTCCTGTAGCTCCTCGGTCCACTCGCTGGCCAGTTCGACGGTGTACTGGCGGCCGGTGCGGCCGAGGACCCGGACGGCTGCGCCGGCGCCGGACGGCTCGTCCAGCGGTGTGTTGGAGTAGACGTACGGGCGGTTGATGGTGTCGATCTCGAAGCGGGCGCGGGCCTTCGGGTCGGCCCACCAGTCGCGGCTGGTGGCGAAGTCGCGCAGTTGTTCGGCGAACACGTCGCGATGCTGGTGCAGCGCGAGGTGGACGAAGAGGCCGTAGTTGCCGAGGTCGTAGTAGTCGGCGCTGGCGATCGAGTGTTCGACGAAGCGCACCAGTGGGTCGTCGGGGCGGCTGCGCCAGTAGTCGACGAACTCGGAGAACAGGGCCGCGAAGGTGGTGACACCGGCGCCGACCAGGTACTCCGCGACGGTGCGCAGGCTGCGGGTGTTGTGCAGCGCGTGCACGGCGTAGAAGAAGCGCATGCCGTCGGCGAAGTCGGCCGTGCTGGCCTCGCGGGTGGCGATCACGATGCGGGCGTCGGCGACGTCCCCGCCGGCCGGCCGGGTGGTCAGGCCCAGGCGATCCCGGTTGTGGTAGATGGGGGTGTTGTTGAGCAGCAGGTGGGAGTATGCGATGACGGTCTGCGCGCCGTTGTCGCAGAGCTGCCCGATGCCGCTCTTGAAGGAGTCGAGTGTCTCGCCGGGCAGCGGCCAGATGAGTTCGATGAACGAGCTGACCCGCTTCTCGCGCAGATCCTGTTGGAGCGCGGCGAAGGCGCTGAGCTTGATGTTGGAGCGGGCGACCAGGTCCAGGACACGGGGCTCCATGCTCTGGATCGACACCGGCTGGGAGGCGACGAGACCAGCGTTCTGGAAGATTTCGGTGATCTTGGTGACCGCCTGCGGCTTGTTCTTCGCCGCCGAGAAGTAGACCGTCTTGGGCATGCCGTATTCGCGGGTGCAGTCGGCCATGTGCTGCGACAGCTCGATGTCCCGGCCGAGCATGCCCCAGTTGGCGTCGACGAGGTACACGAAGAAGACGTTGTTGCGTCCCATCCAGGTGATCTCGTCGCGGACGCGCTCCTCGTCGAACCGGTACACCCGGTCGTTGGTGGCCGCGCCCCAGTAGCAGAACCCGCAGTGGTAGGGGCAGCCGCGGTTGGTCTCCAGCAGGCCGATGGTGTATTCGTCGTCGAACAGGCCGGTGAGGTACGGCGAGGGAATCTCGTTGAGGTTGGCCAGCCGCGGCGGTGCGGGCGTCGTGATGAGCTGCCCGTCGCGGCGCACGCTGAGGCCGGGGACCTTGGTCAGGTCCGGCGTCGTTTCGGTCAGCTCGCGCAGGTACGCGGCGAAGATGCCCTCGCCCTCGCCGTTGCAGACGGCGGTGACCGTGTCGGTCGGGCTGAGCTGCTGGTCGGCGTGTTGCATGACCTGGGGGCCGCCGAGCAGGACGGGCACGTGTGGTCTGGCGGCGCGCAGCGCGGCCAGGACCTGCCGCACCAGGCCCATGTTCCACACGTAGCAGCTGAACGTGTAGATGTCGGCGTCGAGGTCCAGGACGTGGCGCGTCACCTCGGCGGCCGGGGTCTTGATGCTGGTGGTGTACGTCCGGTACACGTACTCACCGGTGAGGACGTCATCGGCGCGGGCATACGCTTCCAGGTATCCGGAGACCAGCGGGGTGATCCGCTCAAAGACGGAGAGCTCAACCATGCCGACCGTTCGCATCGGTGTTCCCCTTGTCACTGTCGTGGCCGGTGGCGTTCATCCACCGGCCTCCCTGCCGTTCAGGCTGGCGCGAGTGGCGAGCCGGTGGGCGCGCCGACGTAGAACAACCCGAAGCCACCGAACTCGACGGGCTCCGCGGCGAGCCCCGCCGCGCGGAACCACTCGGCCAGGCGCGACGGGTGGTAGGCGACGGTGTCGAGACCCTCGTCGTTGCGGAACCGCACCCCGTCAGCGTCCTCGGTGAGCCGCAGCCCGGTGTAGCCGCAGGCGTCGTAGTACTCCCGCCGCCGCCGCGACGCGTCCCGGTCCGTGCGATAGGTGCTGATGGCGAACGGCAGGCCGCTGCCGGCCAGCGCGGTCAACACGGCGCGGGGCCGGGCCATGTTGCCGAAGCTGTTGAACGGGAACAACGCCACCGCTCGCCCCGGTGGCAGTGCCACGGCCGGCAGCTCCTCGGCGTCGGCGAGCGCGAAGCGGTACCGGTCCGCGGGCAGCGCGCGATCGGCCAGCCGTGCCCTGCCCTCGGCCACGTAGCGGGAAACGACGTCGACGCCGACGTACCCCAGGCCGCGGCGGACCGCCCACTCAAGATGCAGGCCCGACATGCTGCCGACCTCGACGAGCACGTCGACCCCGGCACTGATCGAGTCCAGCATCCGCTCCTCGTGCGCGAGCAGCGCCTGCACCACCGGTGGGAGCAGGTCGGCGTCCACCAGCCGGTCGCCGGCACCGCTCGCGTAGAACTGGGTGGTCACCGCGCACCACCACCGCTCGGCCGTTCGTAGAGCGCGTGGAATGTCGCCCGGATCTCCTGCACCTCCGCCAGCACCGGCGGCGCGCAGCCGCTGAGCGGGTAACGCGTGGTGGCTTCCCCGAAGTCGTCGAACGCTTCGGCCCACTCGCCGGCGGGCACCGACCATTCGCTGTACCGGTAGCCGGTGCCACCGTCGGAGCCGCGCAACGGATGTTGGGTGGCCCAGTTGAGGCTGACCGGCCACGGTCCGCCGTACCGGTCGCGCCAGTCGCTCAGCTGGCGCAGGAGGGCGAGCCGGTCGCGGTGCGGCTCGCCGAGGCCGAACAGCACCGCCGCCCCGGTCTGGACGCCGAGCTGGGTGAGCTGGTCGATGGCCTGCTCGGTGCGGCTCATCCACGCGGCCCCGTCCGGCCGCCGGTCCTTGCTCATGCCGCCGATGCCGCCCGGGTCGAGCGTCTCCACCCCGATGAAGACGTAGTCCATGCCGACCTCGGTCAGTCCCTTGATGAGGTCGGTGCGGCTGAGGATCTGGTCGATGGTGAACTGCCCGCCGAACCGGATGTCCAGGTCGGTCCGGTCCAGCAGGTCGACCAGCCGGGTGATCTCCCGCGGCGATCCGCCGAGAATGGTGGAGTCCTCGATGAAGGCGCTGGCGCCGCGACCGGGCGCGTCGGCCGCGACCACGTCGCTGACGGCGCGCAACTGCCGGACCAGGCGGTCGGCGCCGTTGCCGAGGTCGACCAGGCCGCCGGTGACGCTGCGGCGTTCGCTGCAGAAGTCACAGTCGAAGACACAACCGTTACCGGTGTCGCTGAAGACGTGCCCGGTGAGCCGGCCGCCGAACACGTCGAAGCTGGCGCCGACGCCGAAGATCTCGGCCGGGCTCGGTAGCTGGTCACGGCTGAATGTCGGCCGCCGTGAGGTGACCGCGCGCGGCAGGTCGCCGTCGGCCCAGCTGGCTATCCAGTCGCCCGGCTCGTCGGCGATCCCGGCGGCCAGGTCGGCGGACGTCGCGGGCTGGGTGGCGGTGGCGATCACCTCACCGAGCCCCGCGATGACATGCTCACCCGGACCGGCGACCACCAGGTCGAAGACGGGCGGCAGGGTGCCGTCGGCGATCAGGCGCACCGGCGACCCCGGATGGTGCCGCACCGTGCCGCCGGCCTGCCAGATCGTCTCCGACGCGTGCCGGCCGCCGAGGACGACGTGGACCCGGTCGCCGAGGCGCTGCTTGGCGCGGACCGCGCAGGCGACCGCGCCGGGCAGACACACCGACATGGCGCCGAGCAGCAGCAGGTTCGGCTCGAACCGCTCCAGGAGCGCATCGAACCGCGCCATGTCCTCGACCAGGCTGTGCATCAGCAGCACCGACTCCCGCCGGGACGCGCGGCCTCCGGCCCAGTTCGAGTCGCCCCAGGCGCCGGTGCCGTTCGCCGCCCGCTGCCCCGCGACCCGGCACGCGTTGAACAGGCTGGCGGGGTCGGCGCTGGTCAGCGTGTGCCGGCCGAGCCCGCTCGCGGGCAGCTCGGGCGGGGCGACCGCCACGACGCGAAGTGCCATCTCCTACCTTCCCTTCCGTCCGTGGCGGAGGTCAGGCCCCGGATGACCATTCGGCCAGCACTCGCCGTAGTTCTTCCGGGGTGGTGACGTCGATGCGCCCGATCGGGCGGTCCGGCTCCTGGAGCGCGGTGGTGAGGAACTGGCTCCACCGCTCGATGAGCGTCCGCACGGTCGCCGGGTCGAACAGGTCCGTGGAGTATTCGAGGACGCCCGCGAGCCCGGCCGGGCGACCGTCGTCGTAGCTCTCCCACAGGCTGAAGAACAGGTCGAACCGGGACGTTCCGGTGTGCGCGGGCTGGTAACTCGCGGTGATGCCGGGCATGTCGAGTCGGCCCTCCGGTGTGTTCTGCAGCGCCAGCATGACCTGGAACAGGGGATGGTGCGCCAGGGACCGGGCCGGGCTGACGGCTTCGACGAGGTGCTCGAACGGCACGTCCTGGTGGGCGTACGCGGTGAGCGCGGTGGACCGGGCCCGCTCGACGAGCTCACCGAACGTCGGGTCGCCCGACAGGTCCATGCGCATCACCAGCGTGTTGACGAAGAAGCCGACCAGGTCGTCGAGCTTCTCGTCGGTACGCCCGGCGATCGGGGAGCCGACCGGCACGTCAGTGCCCGCACCGAGCCGGCTGAGCAGGCCGGCCAGCCCGGCGAGCAGCACCATGAAGGCGGTCGCGCCGCGGGCGCGGGCCATCGTCACCACCCGCTCGTGCAGGACGGCGTCCATGGTGAAGCGGTACGTCTCGCCCTGGTAGCTGGCGACGGTCGGGCGGGGCCGGTCCGTGGGCAGGGTCAGCGCGTCGGGCAGCCCGGTCAACGTGGTGCGCCAGTGGTCGGTCTCCTGGGCCAGGCGGCTGGCCGGGTCGGTGCCGACGCCGAGCGTCTCGTGCTGCCACACCGTGTAGTCGGCGTACTGCACCGGCAGCGGCTCCCACCGCGGCGCCTCGCCGGTGAGACGGGCGGCGTACGCGCTCGACAGGTCGCGGGCGAGTGGCGCCATGGACCAGCCGTCTGCCGCGATGTGGTGCATCAGCAGCAGCAGGACGTGTTCGCTCGGGCCGAGGCGGAGGAGCGCGGCGCGCAGCGGCAGGTCGCGTTCGAGGTCGAAGCGCGTCTGCGCGGCGCGGGCGAGCGCGTCGGGCAGCGTCTCGGCGGTGACCGTCTCGACGGCGATCGGGACGTGGACTTCGGCCGCCGGCTTGATCTCCTGCCACGGCTCCCCGTCCCGCTCGGGAAACACCGTGCGCAGACTTTCGTGGCGGCCGACGACGTCGTTGAGCGCGGCGGTGAGCGCGCGGACATCGAGCCGGCCGGACAGCCGCAACGCCAACGGCACGTTGTAGGTCGCCTCGCCCTCGAACCGGTGCAGGAACCAGAGCCTGCGCTGGGCGAAGGACAACGGTGCGCCGTGCGCGTGGTCGCGGGCCTCGATCGGGGCCCGACCGTCGTCGTCGTTCTGCAGGTGCTCGGCGAGCAGTTTCGCGGTGGGCGCCTCGAAGAGGGTGAACACGTCCAGATGCACGCCGAGTGTGCTGCGGATGCGGCTGATGAGGCGGGTGGCGAGGAGGGAGTGTCCGCCGTGGTCGAAGAAGTTGTCGGT
>NZ_JBNCLA010000009.1:0-130156 GCF_049841835.1 Micromonospora sp. DT227
GCGCTACATCGCCCGAGACCTCTACCGACGCCTCGAAAACCCACCCCAACCACTTGACGCACCATAGGAGCGTCCCGCCGCCGGGGGTGCAGGTCTTCACCGGCTACGGCATCAGCTCGATCCCGCAGATCGCGCTGATCAATGCTCAGAACCAGGCCCGCAACCTGGCCTACGCCGCGGGCTATCCGGAGCCGTTCATCCAGTGCTCCAACGGGGCGTCCTGGGTGAGCCAGTCGATGCCCAACTTCTACTCGGCGCAGGCCCAGATCATCTGCGCCGCCTGAAAGCTCCGCCGGGTGGCCGGGCTGAAGAGTTGATCGGCCCGGCGGTGATGTCGGAGCTCCCGTTGCTCTGGTGGCCCTCGGTGGCATGATCGGGAATTGGTTACGGCTGGTCGACCTTTCATGGCTGAAATTCCGGATTCGCCGCTGGTCTTGATCCGCGGGTTCGGGGTTCGAGTCCTGACGGCGCACCAACGAGCAAGGCCCTGGCCTGGCGGTTCACGCCGGGTCGGGGCCTTCTTCGCGTCCGGACGCTGGATGTGGTGCTTGCCTGTGCAGTGTCGCGGTTGGCCGCTCGCCACCCGCGATGAGAATCAATGCATTGTCAAGCATCGATGGGTTGACTGGATATAGACGAACGGTAATATATTTGTGAGTTCGGTCCGCCCCGGGCTGATCGGCGGCGGGAGTCTCTGATGGGTGTGCAACGACGGCGCAAGCCACGTCCGACCACGGCGGTCGGTGTGGCCGGATCACTCGTGGTGGGGTTGTTGGCCACCCCGGCGGTCGCCGGTCCGGCGTCAGCCGCCGACGGGCTCACCCTGGCCGTGGACGCGTCCGCCGCGCGGCACGCGATCAGCCCCGACATCTACGGCATGAACGGCGGCGACCCCGCGCTCGTCGCGGAACTCCGCACGCCGGTGGCCCGCTGGGGTGGTAACGCGAGCAGCCGCTACAACTTCAAGAACCACACCTACAACACCGGCAGCGACTGGTACTTCGAGAACATCGTGGCCGGGCCGGACAACACGGTTGAGGCGTTCGTCCAGCGAAACCGGGACCAGGGGACGAAGCAGGTGGTCGCCGTGCCGTTGATCGGATGGGTGGCGAAGGACTCGCCCTCGTCGCACCCGTTCGCCTGCGGCTTCCCGGCCACCCGTTTCCCGGAGCAGGACTCGTTCGACCAGTGGGACCCCAACTGTGGCAACGGCCGGCACGCCGACGCGAACCTGGTCGGGGCGGTCCCCTCGGACACCTCGATCCCGGCCGACGCGTCGTTCGCGGGCGAGATGGTGTCCCATCTCGTGAACCAGTTCGGCCCGGCCGCACGGGGCGGCGTGCCGATCTACGAACTCGACAACGAGCCGGTGTTGTGGAGCTCCACCCACCGCGACGTGCATCCCGATCCGGTGAGCTACGACGAGTTGGGCGGCAAGGGCACGGCGACCGCCGCGGCCGTCAAGGCCGCCGACCCGCGGGCGGCGGTGCTCGGGCCGTCCGGCTGGGGCTACTGCGAATGGGTGGCGTCCGGCGTGGACGGATGCGCGCCGGGTGCGGACGCGGCGGCGCACGGCGGGCTCAACCTCTCCCAGTGGTATCTGAAGAACATGAAGGACTTCAGCGACGCCCATGGCGGGAAGCGCTTCCTCGACTACTTCGACCAGCACTACTATCCGCAGATCAGCGGCGGTACGGACCCGGATGCCAACGCGCTGCGGCTGCGCTCCACCCGGTCGTTGTGGGATCCGACGTACGTGGACGAGTCGTGGATCGGTCCCGGCGGGGTGAACGCACCGCCGTTGCAGTTCATCCGCCAGATGAAGGCGTGGGTCGCGCAGTACTACCCCGGTACGAAGGTCGCCATCACCGAATACAACTGGGGCGCGCTGGACGACATCAACGGCGCGCTCGCGCAGGCCGACGTGCTCGGCATCTTCGGGCGTGAGGGTCTGGACCTGGCCACCATCTGGGGCGAGCCGAAGCCGACCGACCCCGGTGCGTACGCGTTCCGGATGTATCGCAACTACGACGGTGCCGGGAGCAGATTCGGGGACGTGAGCGTGTCGGCGGTCAGCAGCGACCAGGGGAAGCTCGCGGTCTACGCCGCGCAACGCTCGTCCGACAAGGCGCTCACCCTGATGGTGGTCAACAAGACGGGCGACGATCTCACGTCACGGCTGGCGATCGCCGGATTCCACGGCAGGGACAAGGCGCAGCGGTTCAGCTACGGTCCGGCCGATCTCACCTCGATCGTCCGGGGTGAGGATCTCCGGGTGACCCGTGGCGGCGTCAGCGCGACGTATCCGGCGAACTCCGTGACGCTGCTCGTCCTGCCGCAGCGCCGACACTGAACCCGGCGGACCGATGCCGGTGGATCCTCGGGTACCGACTCCGGGATCGTGAGATGCCGGTTCGGTGACCCGAGGACTCCGGATCCGAGCGAGGTGTGCAATCCGTAGGGGCGGGCCCGTTGCCGGGCCCGCCTCGAACGTGTCGTCCTGCGCTACCAGGTCAGCGGCAGGGTGCCGATGAACCGGGTGAGCGCGCCGGCGATCAATTGGTCGTCGCGCCGCGACGGGTGCCAGTCGCAGCCCAACTTGTCCAGGCCGAGCGCGTTGTCGTCGTAGTAGAGCGAGCGGACCCGGGTGTCGCCCGCGTCCGTCCGGGTCCGGACGACCTGCTGCACGGAACTGGCGAGCGGCGTGCCGGACAGGTCCGGGTAGGTCAGCACGATGAACGTGTCGGGGCCGTACCGGGCCCGCAGCTTGTCGAGGAAGCCCAGGTACGCGGTCCGGAAGTCGGCGGCGAGCTGGTCGGGGGTGCTCCACCGCTCACCGGCGTGCAGGGCGGTGGAGAAGTCGTTGATGCCCAGGCCGACCACGACCAGTTGCGGTTGCCAGGTGGCCGGCTTCTGCCACACGGTGCTGTTCCAGAGCGCCTGGAGGTCGGTCTCGTAGTAGGTGCGGAAGTTGTCGGTGCCCCCGCCGTTGTAGTTGCGCACCATGCCCAGGCCGGACCAGGCGATGAGCTGGAAGTCGGCGTCCAGGCTCTGTGCGGTGAGCGCGCCGAACGTGACGTCGGCGTTGGAGTTGCGGGTGACGCCGCCGTTGGCGGAGCAGTCCCGGGTCGTCGACATGTTGCCGTAGCCGGCGGTCCACGAGTCACCGATGAACTCGATCTGTCGGCTGCGGGTGGCGGGCCTGGCCAGGATCACGCCACCGGGTTCGGCGACGAGACCACCGAACTCGCCGGCGGCCCACGGGCTCTCGGTGCGTTTGACGAGCCGTACGGTGTGGACGGCGTCGGTGAGGTTCCGGACCCAGTAGGTGGTCTGCCCGGGGGTGACCAGGGTGGCGACGGTCGTGCCGTCGATCTGGACGGCGTAGTCGTTCTGGCTGTCGTTGAGCACGATCCCGACGCTGGTGCCCCGGAACCGCCCTTCGAAGTAGGTGCCGGGCCAGGTGTACTGGACGCTGCTCCCGACCGTCCGGACGCGCCCCACCGTGTTCGTCTGCGCGGCCGACGGCGGCGGCGGGCTGGTGGGCGGCGGGGTAGGCGTGGTGGTGGGTGGCCAGTGGGTCTCTGGCGGGCCGGTGGGCGGTGGCGGGTCGGTGGTCGGCGCCGGGGTGGTCGGTGCCGGCGTGGTGGGGGTCGGGCTTCCGGTGCACGGCACGCCGTTGAGCGCGAAGTCGGTCGGCGCCGGGTTCGCCGAGTTGTTCCACGAACCGCTGAAGCCGAACTGCGCGCCGGCGTCGGTGCCGAGGTTGCCGTTCCAGCCGGTGTTGGTCACGGTGACCCGGCCGCCGGACTGGGCCACCGTGCCGTTCCACAGTTGCCCGACCACCTGCCCGGCGGTGAACGACCAGGTCAACCGCCAGGTGGTGAGCGGATCGCCGAGGTTGGTGAGGTTGACGTTCGCGCCGAAGCCGCCCGGCCACTGGCTGGTGACGGTGTAGGCGACCCGGCAGCCGGCGGCGGCCTGCGCGGAGACGGTGGTGGTGAGTGCGGCGGTGACGGCGACGGTGACGGCGGTGGACACCGCCACCGCCGACCGGAGCCGGGTACGGGTGGGTGGCATCTGTGCTCCTCCGGGCGACGGGGTGACGGGCGCGCTACGCGCCGGAGCAGGTGATTCCGCTCGGGGCGGGGGAACTGCTGCCGTTGGCGAGGAAGCCGAAGCTCGTCGACCCGCCGGCGTTCAGGGACCCGTTGTAGGCGGCGTTGCGCACGCTGACCGGGCCGCTGGCGCCGGTGGCCACGCCGTTCCACACGTTGCTGATGCTCTGTCCACCGGCCAGGGTCATCCGCACCGTCCAGCCGCTGATGGCCGCCGTGCTGCTCACCGTCACCTCGCCCTGGAAGCCGCCGGTCCAACTGCTCACCAGGCGGTAGGTGGCGGTGCAGACACCCGAGGGGTCCGGCGGCGGCGTGGTCGGCGGCGGCGTGCTGGGCGGCGGCGTGCTGGGCGGCGGCGTGCTGGGCGGCGGGGTGCTGGGCGGCGGGGTGGCGCCGTCCGGGGCGACCGCTCGGCCGGTGGCCGGCGAGATCATGCCGGCGCACAGGCCGCGGTTGGCGAGATCGCTGACGATCCGCGGGATGGCCGCGATCGTGTTCGCCGGCCAGTCGTGCATCAGGATGGACCCGCCGGCCTGGAGCCGGCTGGCGTTCTGCACGATCTGGTCGGTGCTGGCGTTGTTCCAGTCCTGGGAGTCCACGTCGGCGTTGATCTCGGTCAGCCCGAACTGGGCCTCGACCGCCCGCAGCGTGGCGTTGGACTCCAGATAGGGCGGCCGGAACAGCTTCGGGGCCGTGCCGGTGGCCTGCTGGATCGCCTGCTGCGTCTGGGAGATCTCCGAGGCCATCTGCGCCTGGCTGAGCTGGGTCATGTGCGGGTGCGTCCAGCTGTGGTTCCCGATCCACATGCCGGCGTCCCGCTGCGCCCGGACCAGCGCCGGGTTGCTCTGCGCGTTCTGGCCGACGTTGAAGAACGTCGCCCGTACGCCGGCCGCCCTGAGCGTGTTGATCAGTGTGGTGGTGTTGCCCGGGGTGGGCCCGTCGTCGAAGGTCAGGGCCACGTAGCCGGTGCAGGCGGCGGCCATCGAGGGCGCGGCGGTGACGGCCAGTCCGGACGTCACGGCGGCCAGCAGCGCGGCGGTGGCCGCCGCCACCAGCGCCGGGCGACGCGCGGATCGGGTGGGGGCAGCCGTCGGTCCGGCCGGGAAGGGTGTCATCGGTTTCTCCCGCTGGCGTTCGAGGTGCTGCTCGGCGCCGTCACGGATCGCTCCACGGGAGTCGGTCCGCGACGTGGCTCAGCGGCCCGCAGGCAGCGACGTCGGGTGGGTGCCCACGGTTCGCCCGCATCGGCGCACCGTGAGGTTCGGCCTGTGGCCAGCCCGGCTCCGGTGGAGATTATGCCGCTATGCTTCGACGATCGTCAATTCCTGGAGGCTCCTCGAATGAAGATCGTTGCGTTGTCCTGCACCCAGAAGCGCCTGCCGTCGGTGACCGACGCGCTGCTGGAGGCAGCGATCAGCGGCGTCGTCCGGGAGGTCGACGGCGCGGAGATCCAGCGGATCCGGTTGATCGACCATTCCATCGCCATGTGCGAGGGCGAGGACACCTGTCTCGATCCCGAGGTGGGCCGGTGCCCGATCGACGACGACTTCGCGCACGTCGTCGAGCTGGCCGAGGGTGCGCAGGCGATGCTGCTCGCCATGCCGGTGTACGCGGGGAACGTGCCCGCCGTGCTGAAGATCTTCCAGGAGCGCCTGAAGAGCTTCATGAACGCCCGGCAGCGACCGTTCGGCAACCTGCTGGTCGGGACCATCGTGCATTCGCGCACCATGCTGACCGAACCGGCGCTGGGCGCGTTGTTCCCGTGGTACCTGCGGCTGCGGAACAGGAATGTGGCGTCGGCCTGCTTCACCCGTAACGATCATCAGGACCTGACCCGCACCGCGGCGTTCGACATGTGTGTGGCGGTGGGCCGGCAGCTCGGCATGACGCTCGCCGGCAGCGGGTCGCCGGCCGACGAGCGCACGTTGCTGCCGGTGGTTCAGCCGCCGGCTCGTCCGCGCTGCGGCGACCCGTCCGTCTCCTCGCCCGGGACGTGAGACTCCGCGCGCCAGGTGCACCCGTCGCCGGCCCGCACGCACGACACCCTGACGTCCGGTTCCAGGTAGCGGGCGGCGATGGTCTCGTGGAGGGGCTGGCAGTACGTGCACGGTGAGGAGAGCGTCAGCACGACGCCGGCGCGGGCGGCCTTTCTGCGGTAACGCAGGATCCCGCAGTCGGTGTTGCGCAGGACGGTGCCCGAGGGCTGACGCTCGCTGGTCACCGCCGAGTCGTACAGCAGCAACTGACGTTGCAGCCGGGTCATGAAGTGGTCGGTGGCGGACACCCCGGCGGGCCGCTGTGCCCGGAGCAGCGCCGCGGTGATGCGGGAGTTCGCCCGGATCCACGCGGTCAGGCCCGCTTCGCCGTGCTCGCCCAGCACGAACTCCTCGGCGGCGGCCTGGGCCTCGAAGAACCGCTGGCGCCACAGGTCGACCTTCTCGTCCGGGTCGAGCGGGGACGGCTGACCGGTCACGCGGCCCTCCCGGTGGCGTCGTCCAGTTCGGCGAAGACCTCCTGGGCCACGCGCAGCCCGTTGTTGGCGACCGGCCAGCCACCGTAGTACGCGAGCTGGATGATGACTTCGACGATCTTCTCCCGCGACATCCCGAGGTGCAGGGCGGCACCGATGTGGCCGCGCAGCTCCCAGTCGGTCCGGGCCAGCGCGACAGCGGTCAGCGCGACCAGTTCGCGCTCCTCGACGCTCAGGTGCGGGCGTGTCCAGATCTCCCCGAACAGGTGGTCGACCGTGATCCGCAGGAACTCCGGGTAGGAGCCCGGGCGCGGCTCACGTCCGAAGACCTGCTGGAACATGGCCTCACCCCGCTCGTGGCGGTCAGCCGGCTGATCCATCGTCAACTCCTTCGGGTCGGACGAACGGTGGTCAACGTGCCCGACGCCACGAAGGCGACGGCCAGCAGCGCGGCCCCGCTGGCGAAGGCGGCCGGAACGTTCACCCGCTCGGCGACGAGCCCCACGACGACCGGTCCGGCCACGGCGCCGATGTCGGTGCACATCGAGAAGCCGGCGACGCCGCTGCCGGCCCGGCCGGCCACGACGTCACCGACCAGCGCGGCCGGCGCGGCGTTGAGCAGCGCCGATCCCGCGGCGTACCCGCAGAGCAGCGCGACGAGCCAGGCGTACCGGTCGACGAACGCCAGGGCGGTGACGGAGGCCGCCGCCACACCGGTGCCGGTGATCATGGCGGCCCGGCGGCCGGCCCGATCGACCATCCGGCCGGCCGGCATGATCAGCAGCGCCTGGACGGCGGCGGACAGGGTGAACGCCCATCCCACCCATGACACGTCGTGTCGCCACGCCACCACGACCAGCGTGGGGACCAGTGCGCTGCGCAGTCCGAACAGGACCCAGCCCTGCGCCAGCGCGGCGAGGCAGGCCACCACGTAGCGTCGGTCCCGCAGCAGCGCCGGTAGTCCGATCACCGGACGGCCGGGCTCCGCGCCGGCGGTCCGGCCGGTGCGCAGCAGCGCCGGCGTCAGCACCGCGGCGGCCAGCAACATCGTGGCGTACGCCAGGAACGGCGTGGCGAGGGTGACGAGCGCGAGGAGCCCGCCCAGGGCCGGTCCGCAGATTCCGCCGAGCAGGAAGCCCGCCTCGAACACGGCGCTGGCCCGCCCCCGCCGGTCCGCCGGCGCGACCGCCAGGAGCATCGCCAGCGCGGACACCGAGAACAGCACCGAGCCGACGCCGCCGAGCCCCCGGAACACGAGCAGTTGCCCGTAGGACGAGGCGTTCGCCGTCAGCGCCGAGGAGACCGCACAGAGCAGCAGGCCGGCGACCAGGACCCGCCGCTCCCCGAACCGCACGCCGAGCCGGCCGCAGAACGGGCTGGCGACCAGCCGCATCAACGCGAACAGGGCGACGAGCGCGCCGATCCGGGTCGGCCCGGCCCCGAACGTCGCCGCATACACCGGGAGCACCGGGAGCACCAGCCCCAGGCCCAACATGACGCATCCGCCGACGACGCTGAGGACGTAGACCTCGCGCGGGAGACCCGGTCGGACGGCGGCGACCGGTGGGACGCTGCCCGGAACGACTGTCTTCACGGCCCGGTCACAGGATGATGCTGAGCTTTCCGTGCTCGACCAGCGTCTCGTGGTCCAGCACCACGACCCGGCGCCGGGCCCGGAACGACCCGCCCTCGGCGACCAGCTCGAACCGGTACTTCCCGACGTAGGCGTCGGAGCGCCCGTGCCCGAACCGGTGGACGACGACATTCGCCGCCACGTCGAGGTGGGTGCCCCGGTCGGTCAGGATCTCCACGTTGCCGACCAGCCGGTTCGTCCGCGATCGTGGGTTCTCGCACCACACCTCGCCGGTGAGGAGCTGGTCGATGCGCTGGCGCAGGCGGGCCGCGTCGTCGTCGATGAGCCCGATGACGTTGGCCCCCTCGTCGCGGACGTCGGTGGCCGGCACCCGGTAGCGGATGTCGTCGGTCAGCATCTCGTCGTACCACTCGCGCAGGCGCCACTCGTCGAGCAGCCGCGCCTCCCGGAAGAGGAACTGGTTCACCCGGTGCCACAACCGCACCTGGGCCGATTCGTCGACGGTCAGCTCGATGGTCATCGCGGTTCCGCCCCCTGCCGCTCCGCCGGCCGAGCGATCTCGTGGTGATCGTCGTCGCCGTGCATCAGCCGATCCCACCGGCGCCAGAACTCGCGGGCGGGAAGCTCGTCCGTCGTCTCCGGTACGGCCCTGTTCATGCCGCGTGACAGGTCCGAGTAGCGGACCGACCGGTTGAGGTAACCCCGCTGGCACGACTCGATGATCTCGATGTCGTCGGGGGTGGCGAAGCCGGCGGGACCGAGGAACGTCAGGTAGTGGCTCTTGCGGAGCTCCCGGATGTCCGGATCCTCGTCCTTCGGGGCCAGCGCGACCGAGGTGATGGCCATCCGGTCGGGGGCGATCGGGTCGATCTTGCGGATCGTGATCGCGATCGCGTCGATGATCATCAGGTTGGGAAAGATCAGCAACGCGCGGTTGGTGCCGGTGATCCGCTCGGCGCGTTCGGCGCCGAACCGGTCGACGAACCGGGCGGCCGTCGCCTCGATCCGCGGCCGGACCTCCGGGCTGAACATCGGCGTCCAGTACGCGAGCGGGCGGGCCGCCGCCGGTGGCAGCTCGTTGGCGCCGTGTCCCAGCCCGAGGGCGCAGCCGAAGCCGCCTCGCCGTCGTGGTGGCACCGACCCCAGCGACTCCATGTAGCCGACGTAACGCTTGTGCAGGGCCCGGAAGTGGTAGATGTCGACGCTGTTCTCCATCATGAGCTTCCAGTTGGCCCGCGCGCCGTGGAGCTGCGCGCCCTGGATCACCTCCATCCCGACCTCGGACTGGTCGTCGATCAGATCGAGGTACTCCGTCGCGCCCGCCAGGTACTCGGTCAGGGTGCGCCGCTGTCCCGGGTCGAAGGTGACGAACACGAATCCGCGGTAGGCGTCACCACGGTGCTGCGTGAGGCCGTGGTCCGCCTTCCGGAAGCCCGGTCCGTACCCGTCCGGGATCGGGACCCCGACCAGGTCGCCCCGGTTGGAGAAGGTCCAGTCGTGGTAGGGGCACCGGAACGACCTGGCCTGCCCGGCCGGCTCCGCGCAGATCAGCGCCCCGCGGTGCGGGCAGCTGTTCGCGAACACCCGGATCACCCCGTCGGATCCGCGCGCCATGACCACCGGCCGCCCGCCGACGTCACGTGCCACGTAGGAGCCCGGTCCGGGCACCTCCGACTCGTGTCCGACGTACAGCCAGCAGCGGTCGAAGATCCTGGTCATCTCCTGGGCGGCCAGCTCACCGTCGGTGTACGCGCGGCGGTCCACCAGGAAGGAGTCGCGCTCCCGGTCGTCGATCACGATCGGGTCGCCCGCCGGTCGCCGCGGCGCGGTCGTCACCGCTTCTCCTCGCGCCGTGGCGTCCCGGCCGTGTCGAGGACCAGCTCCGCCGTCCGCGCGGCGGAGTCGCCGCACTCCGGTTGTGCGGCGCGCAGCCGGGCCCGGTGGTCCCGGGTCGGGTCGAGCAGGTCGGTGACGGCGTCGGTGACCGCCTGCGCGGTGACGTCGGCCGGCGCCAACGCGGTCCCGAAGCCCGCGCTGCCCACGAAGTGCGCCTGCACCGGCTGATCCACCGCCAGCGGGATCACCAGCATCGGTGTCGCCGCGCGGATCGACTCGGCCACGGAGTTGTACCCGCCGTGGGTGACGAACACGTCGGCGCGTTCGAGCACCTCACGTTGCGGCAGGTACGGGGCGGTGAGCACGTCGTCGGGCAACGCGAGGTCCTCGGCGAGGTCGCCGACCGCGGCGATCACCTGGGCGCCGGTGGCCGCCGCGCCGGTGATGACCGTGCGCAGCAGGTCGGGTCGCCGGTAGAAGATCGTGCCGAAGGAGACGTACACCACCGGGCGGCCCGGCTCGATCCGGTCGAGGCCGGCGAAGGCGACCTCGTCGCCGCGGGTCCCCGCCGCGCCCGGCAGCCCGATCAGCTGCCCGCCGTCGTCGGTCACGCCGTCGTTTCCGACGAGCGCGGGAATCGTCGGCATCAGATTGAGAATCGGCGATCGCGCCGAATGGGTCCGGGCCGACCACCGCACCCCGTGCCGGGTCAGATAGTCGCCGACCTGCTCGTCGTAGGCCCAGCGTCCCCGTCGGTGTTCGCGCGGGCAGACGCCACCCAGGTTGGCCCAGATCATCCCGTACGGAATGCCGGAGGCCTCGGCGCCGACCATGGCCGACGCGGTGACCGGCAGCGAGTCGACGAGCACGAAGTCCGGTGCCGTCGCGCGCAGCGCGTCGATCGTCTGGTCCGCCACCGGGGACGCCTGGAGCATCGCGCCGATCTTCGCCGGATCGTCGCTCCACGGCGCCATCTCGACCTTCCCGATCAGATGGACCGGCGTGGTGCCGAGGGCCTGGCGACGCTTGTCGTCGAGCATGCCTCCGTCCGCTGACAACAGCAGCAGCGTGACGTCGCCGCCGGCGGCGCGGAGCGCGTTGACCACCGGAACGTACGGGTTCAGATGACCGTGCTGCGTCGTGGTCAGGAGGGCGACGCGCATCAGATCTCCGATCCGTCGGGAGAGCGGTATCAAATCGTCCTCAAGCACGCGGAAAAGGTGCGTCAGCGAAAGGAAAAGCTGAAATGCGGCCCGTTTTCCGGCGTTCCGCAAAGCCTGCCGGGACAAAGGATCGATGTCAATGCCTTGTGTCTGTCACCCGTCGTGGGTCGACGCGTACAAACGTCGTCGGGGCTTCGGATAATCGGCACTTGAGTGTTTCGGCCGAGTCTGAGCAGTTGGACGCATTTGGTCGACAAAAGGCAATGCCGGGCGCGCTCTCGCCGATGCCTTTGGCGACCCCGCCACCTCGCCGACCCGGAGGGCAATCTGATCGGCCTCGCCGCCCTGCCGGGACGCGTCCGCCGGGCGCCCGTCCGCCGCTGAGCGACCGGTCCCCGACAGAGCACGGGCATCGTGGCGTCGCGCCCCTACAGTCCCCTCCATGAAGTGGACGGTGCGTTTCACGACCGGGCTCGCCGTACTGGTGACGGCCCTGGTGGCCGGGGCGGTGAGCGCCGCCGCGGCGCCCGCCGACGGCGGCCTCGGCCTGGCCCTGCGCCCACCGACGGCGGACTACCGCGCCGGCGACCAGGTCCGCCTGGATCTCACCGTCACGAACACCACCGCAGCGGCGTGCGCGCTGCCCACCCAGGCCGCCGGCACCGTCCAGGTGACCGGGGTACGCCGGGACGGGCGCGACCTCACGCCGGTGCTCGCCCGCAGCTTCCACGACGACGGGATCGCCGCCGCCGCCACCGCCGGCCTGACCACGGTCGAGCCGGGCGCGACCGCGACCGTGACGCTCACCGGCGTCCGGGTGCACGACGGCGACGCGCCTGGCGACGTGGTGCTCCGGTCGGTGGCCGCCACTGCGGACGGCGGCGGCCTGGACTCGCTCTGGCCGGTCGGCGCAACCGGCCGGTACGAGGTCACGGCCGGCTACGTGACGCTGCCGGTCACCGGTGCGGCGAACCCCTGCCCGGGCGCGACGGAACTGCGGACCACCACGTTCACGATCGGCGACGGCGGCGCGCCCGTCCGCCGCTGGCTCTGGCCGGCCGCCGGGGCATTGCTGCTGGTGCTCCTCGTCGCCGCGCTGGTGGTCCTGCTGTGGGTACGCCGTCACCGTCGGCCGGCCGCCGCCGGCGTGGCACTGCTGCTCGTCGCGGTCGGCGCGCTGGTCGGCGGCGGGTCGCGGCCCGCCCGGGCCGACTACTCGGTCGACCCGACCGCCGGCGTGCCGGTCAGCGGCGTCGACTTCCAGGCCGCGGTCGACGGCTGCCTGGCCGCGTTCGCGCTGCCCGGCGGCGACCCGGCCGGCCTGCTGCCCCGGTTGAAGGACAAGAAGAGCCCCAAGGTGCGGATCATCCCCACCCCGGGCGGCTCGGGCGCGTTCGAGACGCCGGAGAGCGCCGACGGCAAGGGCTCGTCCACGGTCACCTGGAATCCGGCGTCCACCGACCCATATGAAGACGGGGTGGCCCGGAACCCCTGCGCCGCGCTCTACCACGAGCTGAACCACGCCGACGACATCTCCCGCGACGCGGTCCCGGCGGGCCAGTGCGGGAGCACCGGAATCCCCACCGCGGAGGTGAAGGCGACGCTCGCGGAGAACCGCTACCGGGCGGCGAAGGGCCTGCCGCCGCGCACCCAGTACAAGGGAAACCCGCTGCCGAAGAGCCTCGACGAGTGCAAGAAGCCGGCGAAGAAGACGCCCCCGCCGAAGGGCCCGGTCAAGCTCTGCGAGGACGGAGCCGACTGCGGCGGCAGCAACGGCGACCCCCATCTGGTCACCTTCGATCGGGTCTACTACGACTTCCAGGCCGTCGGCGAGTTCACGCTGGTCGCCGCCGTCGGCGGTGACCCGCTGGAGGTGCAGGTCCGGCAGGCGCCGATGGCCGGCACCCGCACCGCCTCGGTCAACTCCGCGGTCGCGTTCCGGGTCGGTGCCCACCGGCTGGCGCTCACCCTCACCGACGGCGCCACCCGGGTCCACGTCGACGGCGCGCCGCTCGCCGCGCCGCCGGAGCGGACCGACCTGGCCGGCGGCGGCAGCCTCACCCGCCGTCCCTCCGACACCGGACCGACCGACGGGTACGACGTCACCTGGCCGGACGGCTCCGCCGCCGCGGTCGACCAGATCGGCCGGTACGGCTACCGCGTGCTGGTCCGGCTCGCCGACGGTCGGGCCGGAAAGGTGCGTGGACTGCTCGGCGACTTCGACGGCGACCCCGCCGACGACATCGCGCCCGCCTCCGGCCCCGCCCTCACCCAGCCGGCGCCGTTCGCGAAGCTCTACCCGGCGTACGCGGACAGTTGGCGGATCACCGCGGACCGGTCGCTGTTCCCCTACGGCGACGGGGAGGACACCGGCACGTTCACCGACCGGAGCTTCCCCGAGCGGCAGGTGACCGCCGGTGACCTCGACCCGGCCCGCCGCGCCACTGCCGAACAGGTCTGCCGGTGGGCCGGCGTCACCGCCCCCGGCCCGCTCGCCGAGTGCGTCTTCGACGTCGCGGTCAGCGGGCGCCCCGAGTTCGCCGTCGCCGTCGCCACCACCGAACGCGTCGCCCCGCCGGCCGCCGCGCCGATCACCGCCGTACCGGTGGCCACCGCCAGCCTGACGCCGGGCGGTGCGCCGCTGACGTTCGCCGGCCGGGCCGGGGACGCCGTCTTCGTCGACGCCACCGCCCCCGGCATCGACGACCGCTGCTCGCCGTACCTGCTCGTCGACCCCGGTGGGCGGGAGATCGCGAGCGGCTGCAACATCAACGGCGCCGGTTACGTCGACCGCGTCGACCTCCCCACCACCGGCACGTACGCGATCCGGGTCGCCGCCGTCCCCGGCGACGCCGGCCGTGCCGCCGTCCGGGTCTACCTGGCCCGGGACAGCGGCGGCACGCTTCAACCGAACGGCCCGGCCGTGACCGCGACCGTCGAACAGCCCGGTGCCCGGGCGCAGTACCGGTTCACCGGCCGCAAGGGGGAGCGGGTCTTCGTCGAGGTGCCCGAGAGCACGCTGCCCGACCAGTGCTCCCCGCTGGAGTTGCGGGACGCCGAAGGGCAGTTGCTGCGCAGCGGCTGTGTGATCAACGGCATCGGCGAGGTCGACGGCACGCTCCTGCCCGCCGACGGGACGTACACGGTGCTTGTCGACCCGGTCGAGCGCGGCACCGGCACGGCCACGCTGCGCGTGGTCACCGGCCGGGACCGGGACGCGACGATCATGGTCGGCGGGCCGCCGGTCGTCGCCGGGATCGACCGGCCCGGGGCGGTCACCGGCTACCGGTTCACCGCCGCCGCCGGCACGTCGGTGACGGTCACCGCGACCGCCGCGACGCTGCCCGACCAGTGCGGCACGCTGGTGCTGAGCGCCCCGGACGGCAGCACGCTCGCCACCGGGTGCGTGATCAACGGGGCCGGCGGGATCGACTCGACCACGCTGCCGGCGGCCGGGGAGTACACGCTGTCGGTGGATCCGTCGGGGGCCGCGACCGGGGAGGTCACGCTGGCGGTGCGATGAGGTGGCCCTGCCGTCGAGGGCCGGCGCGGAGGCTGCTAACGTTCCGTCCCGTTGTCGGTGAGCGCCGCTAGCTCAACTGGCAGAGCAGCGGACTCTTAATCCGCGGGTTCGGGGTTCGAGTCCCTGGCGGCGCACCAACGATCAAAGCCCTGACCTGGCAGTTCCACAGGTCAGGGCTTTCTTCGTACCCACCGCGGCAAGACCGCCGGGCTGACCGCGCCTCGGTCACTCCCCGGTGTTCTCCGGGGGTCCGTCGCGCCCGCGCCCGGAGGGCTCCTCGTCAACGACGTTGCTGGTCCTCGTGCCGACGAGCGACGGGTCCACGTCCTCGGGTTCGATGAGCCCGGCGACGTGGCCGGAGGCACGCACGACCTCTCCACCGGCGACGAAGCTCCGCATGCCCGTCTCGCCGGTGGTACGGAGCGGAACGGCGAGGGTGCCCGATCGGCGCCCGCTCCGCCAGTCGAGCTCCAGCCGCCACCGCACGTCGCTGTTCTCGGTCACCGCCCGCACCACAAGCGTCCTCGGCACGGTGACAGCTTCGAAGGCGGGCCACACCAGCGGCTGATCGAAGTCGAGGAGCAGATTGACCATCGGCCGCAGCCGGCCCCCGGCGTCCGCCGGGGCGGACGATTCGGGGCCGCACATGAGGGAATCGACGGAGCCGCGGTGATGAGGTTCTCGGGACTCCACGACCGCGCGGACTGCGGTGATCTCTCCGGCGGGTGCGGTGAGGTCGACCGAGACGACGTGCAGGTTGGTCGGCAGGAGGACCGGCTGGGCGGCGCGCCCGGACTCCGGCGGAAGCAGTAGGGCGGTGTCGATGTGGGTGAGGGCGTGGCCCTTGACGGGCTCGTGCCACGCGGCGGCGACGACGGAGAACGTCTCGTCGAGATAGATCTTGCCGGTGGGCGCTGTCACGGTGGGGCTGATCCGGAACGGGTGCCGGCTTGCGAGGGCCGTCGCCGCTCCGGGCACGCGCCGCAGCATGGGTCCGGAACCCGGCGGCCAGCCCGACCAGGGCACGGGCCGGGACGGGACGCCGGGTCGTGCCGCCAGACACGCTCCGAGCGCGTTGAGCATGCCCGGCAGTTCGGCATGGCGGACGTCGGCCCGGAACTCCATCCGGCGGACGCACCAGATGGCGAACTCGGTCGCCTGTTCGCGTGCCGCGACATCGCCGTGCCGGTGGAAGCGGCGGAGCAGGGAGGCCACCACGTCCTGGGCGACCGGCGCGAGACCCGGCGGCATCCCGGCGGACGGCATGCGGGTGAGGGAGGACAGGAGCGCGCGGACCGCGTCCCGATCCGCATCCCGCCCCTCCGCCTCGTAGGCCAGCACCCGGGACAGGAGCAGCAGGATCGTCCGATCCCCGGCGGACGGGTCGTCAGGTCGCTCGTGCATCGCCATCTCGCAGGCCCGCGCGGCCCGTCTCGCGAGCCCGGCGTCCCGCTCCATGCCCGCCAGGAAGGGCAGCACCCGGGCGGCGTGATCCCAGTGCCGGCCGGCGGCCGGCGAGCCGGACGGGGACAGCGTCGCGGCGCGCTCGTTGGCCTGCCCGAAGGAGTGCATCAATTCGACGCCGGTGTCGTCGTCCACATCGAGCAGGCCTCTCAACGCGAGAGCGAGGTTGCTCCAGATCATGAAGTGGTCGCCCGGTACCCGGTGGAGTAGTTGCCGGTGCAACTGCACGTACCACTGCATGTCCGCCGGTGAGGTGTGGTCGATCGTGCCCAGCAGGGACTGCGCGACGGAGATGAGCCGGTCGCCGACGTCGGCCTGGTCCGGATCGCGCACCGCCGCCTCCACCAGCAGCCCGTACGCCTCGCCGAGGGCTTCCCGGTCGCGGGTCCACCGGTAGCGGGCGACGTGCACATGCGACAGGTTGAACAGCAGGCCGGGCAGGGCCGGGAAGCCACCTGCGCGGGCCCGCGCGACTGCTCGCTCCGCCAGCGCGCGCGCCTCGTCGAAGTCGGCCTGGCGACCACTGTGCAGATAGCGCTCGTAGGGAACCGCGAACGAGTTGGCCAGGGCTGCTGTTTCCGGGTCCAGGGGTGCGGTCATCGGTCGTCCGCCAGACCGGCGGTGGAGAAGGGCTCGCCGTCGAGGTCGATCGGCGCGACCCCGTGCCGACCGTCGCAGGTCCAGTGCAGGTCCAGCCGCCAACGCACGAGTTCGCCGGAGGCATGCGCGATCAGGGCGAAGACCTCCGGATCGTCAGCGGTCACCTTGAAGGGAAAACCGGACGGGCCCTCGGCGAGCAACCGCGGCGGATCCGCACTCAGCCACAGGTGGAAACGGCGAACCGGCAGCTGGCCCAGATGGTGCACCGGACGTGCCTCCGGAAGGGGTTGCCGGGACAGCACGACGGGTTCCATCCGACGCAGGATGACCGCCTGCGACCCGCTGGTCTCGATGGTGATGTCGACGGCATGACCGCTACGCGGCACGATCAGCGAGCCGACGTCCTCGCGGATCCTGAGATAGTTCCCCACGTCCAGGCGGGCGCTGACGGTCAACGGCGGACCCTGCACCGTCCTGACCGGATCGTCGGCCACCGGTCCGGTTGCCGGTTCGGCCGCCGACCGTCGCCACAGCCACGCCAGCGCCGACACCACCACCGCAGCCGCGGCCGTCCCGCCGAAAATGGTGCTGGACCACTGATCGGCCTTGTCCCGGCCCTCACGGACCAGGAACCAGCTCAGCCCGACGGCCGCCACCAGGGTCACCGCGACGACGAGCGGAAACCAGAAGCTACGACGCCTCCACACCGGCACGGTGCCATCATCCCTGTCCGGGAGAGCGTCCTCAACCGGCTACGAGGTCACCCGCGCACCGGCGGTAGCCACCGGTCTGTCCGGTAGCCGACGGAGCCGTACCCGTCGAGGTCTCGTCGGCTGCTCCCGGGTGACGGCCTGGAATGCTTCGGCCATGCCTTCCTTTCCACCCACCTTCGCCGACCGGGTCGTCGCGTTGCCGGCCGGCGCCCAGTTCGAGGCGTTCCTCGACGAGCACCGGGACGCGCTCAACGGCTGCCTGGACGGGTTGACCGAGGCCCAGGCCCGCCGGTCGCTGGTGGCTTCCCGGACCACGTTGCTGGGTCTGGTGAAGCACGCGACCTTCGTGGAGAAGGTCTGGTTCGACGAGGCCGTCACCGGCCGGTCGCGCGCCGAGATCGGCATCCCGGAGCGGTCGGAGGAGTCGTTCGTCCTCGACGACGACGACACGATCGCCACGGTGCGGCAGGCGCACCGCGACGCCTGCGCGGCGTCCCGCCGTGCCACGTCGTCCCTCGGCCTGGACGACGTCCTGCGTGGACATCGCCGGGGCCCGCTGCCGCTGCGCTGGGTGTACCTGCACGTGCTGCGTGAACTCGCCCAGCACTGCGGGCACGCGGACATCCTCCGTGAGCAGCTCCTCGACGGCTGACCTCCCGCGCGGGCCCGGTCGCGCCGCGGCTCGAGCTGAAGCTCAACGCGGTCGCCAAGGCGTGCGGCATCGGGCAGGGGACGTTGTACCGGCACTTCCCGACCCGGGAGGACCTGTTGGCCGAGGTCTACCGCCAGGAGGTCGACGAGCTGGTCGCTGCCGCCCCGCGACTGCTGGCCCGACACCAGCCGGTGGGCGCGCTCGCGGCCTGGTTCGACCGGGTGGCCGCGTACGCCCGGGTCAAGCGCGACGTGTTCGCGGCCACCTGGCGCGGCCTGGCCGCGCACAGCCTGGGCCCGATCGGCGAGGCGGTCGAGCTGCTGCTCGCCGCCGGCCGTGCGGCGGGCGCCATCCGCCCCGACGCGGACGCCCGCGACGTCATCGTGCTCATCAGCTGGCTGTCGCGTCTGGACGACGCCGAACTCGACGCCCGCGGGTCCCGGCTGCTCGCCATCCTGGTCGACGGGCTCCGGGCGGGCCCCGCCTGAGCCGGTGCCCCGCCGGGGTGTCCGTCCGGCGACCGCACGGTGCGGGCCGGCCGGGACCGGACGCTTCGGCGCGTCAGGCCGGCTGCGGCGTGAAGAAGCGGACGAGGTCCTCGGCCGCGGTGGGCGACAGCATCATCGCGTGCACCCGGGCGGACATCTCGGCGATCGGCTGGATCCTGCGGAACATCGCCTCCTCGTAGGCCCGGATCGCCGCGTCCGGGTCGGCGGGGGCGTCGACGAGCGCGGCGGCGAGTTCCGCCCCGTCGAGCATGGCCTGGTTGGCGCCCTCGCCGACCGGCGGCATGAGGTGGGCGGCGTCGCCGACGAGGGTGACGCCGGGCCGGTGCGTCCAGCGGGTGCCGGCGGGCATGGCCTGGATCCGGCGGAGGATCGGCGGCCCGTCGCCGGCTTCGACGAGTGCGGTCAGGCGAGGGCTCCAGCCGTCGAAGAGGGCCAGCAGGTCGTGCTTGGTACGGCAGGTGTCCGGGTGCCGGTCGTCCGCGGGCAGGGAGATCCCGACCCGGATGCTGCCGTCGCCGAGGCGTTGCGCGGACAGGATCTGGCGTACCCCGACGCCCCAGAGGTTGCCGGGGCCGACCAGCTCGGCGATCTCCGGGTGGCGCCGGTCCGCGTCGTCGATGCGGAGCTCCACCGCGGTGGACACGGCGGCGAGGGGAGCGTCGGTGAGCAGCGACCGGACGACCGAGCGGGCGCCGTCCGCGCCGACGAGGAGATCGCAGTCGTCGCGGTGGCCGCCGTCGAACGTCAGCCGGAAACCGCCGTCGGGCCGGGGCGCCGCCGCGACGAGCCGGTGCCGCCACCTGACCGTGTCGGCGGGCAGCGAGTCGAGCAGCAGGTCCCGCAGTGCGGCGCGGTCGATCTCGGGGCGACCGTCGAACGAGCCGGGCTGCGGCACGTGGTGCAGGAGGGTCCGGCCGGCCGGGTCGAGGATGCGGTGTTCCTCGCCCTCCGGCCGCGCCTCGGACCGGAACCGGCCGGTGAGGCCCGCCTCGTCCAGGGCCCGCTGGCCGGACTCGGGGTGCAGGTCCAGCATCCCGCCCGGGGAACGCGTCGTGCGGTCGGCCTCGCGCTCGTGGACCACCGCGTCGATGCCGTGCCGGTGCAGGATCCGGGCCAGCGTCAGGCCGCCCAGGCCACCGCCGGCGATCGCGATTCGCATCGCCACCTCCTTTAACGTACGATGTATTTCATGGATACACCGTACGGTAGCGTACCGTTGCCGGTCTGGGAACGCCCCGAGCCGCAGCCGCGGGCGGCGCCCGTGCCGTTGAGCCGGGCGAAGATCGCCGCCGTCGCGATCCGGCTCGCCGACGCCGACGGCCTCGACGGGGTGTCGATCCGCAAGCTCGCCAAGGCGCTCGACGTCGGCCCGATGCGGCTCTACGACTACGTGCTCAACCGGTCCGAGCTGCTCGACCTGATGGTCGACGCGGTGTACGCCGAGATCGCCGAGGCCGACCGGCACGACGGGTGGCGCGACACGGTGCTGGCCGTCATGCACCGGACCCGCGAGGCCGCGCTCGCGCACGAGTGGTTCGTCGACCTGCTCGGCGCGCGTCCCCACCTGGGACCGCACGCGCTCGCCGTGGGCGAGGCGACCGCGGCGGCGCTCGCCCGGGCCCCCGCCGTGCGTGGGATCGACGATCTGCAACGGGCCCTGGGCGCGCTCAACGCGTTCGTCGTCGGGGCGCTCCGCCGGGAGATCACCGAGCGACGCACCGCCCGGTCGACCGGCACCGACGTGGCCGCCTGGCAGAGCGCCCTCGGGCCCTACCTGACCCGCATGCTCGACACCGGTCGTTATCCGACAGTCGCCCGGCTCGTCGTCGAGGGCGCCCACCTCGACGCCGCGGAAACGTTCCACCACAACCTGGTCACCGTGCTGGACGGCATCACCGGCCGGCCGTGACGGCTGCCGGGCGGGGTCAGGTGGACCGCTTCGGGAGCAGCAGCTCCTCGTGGTCGAGTTCGCGCTCCAGCACGCGGAGTTCCTCGTCGGGCAGCCGGCCGGAGTCCCGCCAGCGGACCAGCTCCTCGCGTTGCGCGTCGATGGTCGCCCGGCGGACCCGCAGCGCCGTCTCGTACGCCGGTGAGGTGGGCATCTCGGACGAGCCGCTCTGCTCGATCAGGTCGAGCCGGCCCCGGTAGCGGGCCAGGCGGGTCAACAGTTGGGCCCGGATGGTGTTGACGGCGACGCCGCTCTCCGGATCCTCGGCGGCGACCGCGTCGAGGCGGGCCAGGGCGGCCTCCACCGCGGCGGAGCGGGCCTCGTTGCGTACCCGGGCCTGGTCGGCCTCGTTGGCGCGCAGGCCGAGCCGGCGCACCAGCGGCGCGAACGTCAGGCCCTGCCCGACAAGCGTCACCAGGACGACCACGAACGTGCAGAACAGCAGCAGGTCACGGTCCGGGAACGGGGCGCCGCCGTCGGTGGTGAGCGGCAGCGTGAAGATCGCGGCCAGGCTGATCACGCCGCGCGTACCGGACCAGCTCAGCGCCGCCACCTCCCGGGCGGTCAGCCGGTCGGCGTTGCGGTCGGCGCGGGCGACCTGCCGGGCGCTCGCCGGCTCGTCGGCGTCGTCCGGCTCGGCGATGCCACCGAGCCGGGTGTGCAGCGACCGGGGGAGCGACTGGGTCAGGACCAGCCAGGCGGGACGCAGCAGCAACACCACGCCGACGGACACCGCGACGGCGGTGACGATGGTCGAGGTGTCGTACTGGCGCAGGTTCTTGACGACCTCGGGGAGCTGCTGGCCGATCAGCAGGAAGACGAACCCCTCCAGGAGGAAGTCGACCAGCCGCCACACCGCGTTGGTCTGGAGCCGGGCCGCGCCGGACCCGAACTGGGGCGTCTGGTGGCCGACGATCAGCCCGGCGACCACCACCGCGAGCACGCCGGAGACGTGCAGCTCCTCGCCGATCAGGTAGGCGACGAACGGGGTCGCGAGCGAGATCGCGTTGGACAGCAACGGGTCCGCGGTGAGCGGTCGGGCCAGCCGCTTCGCCCAGGCGACGGCCGCGCCCACGGCGACGCCGCCGACCGCCGCGACGACGAACTGCGCGACGGCGCCGGGGAAGGAGAACTTTCCGCCGACGGCGGCGGCCACCGCGACGCTGAGCATGGTCAGCGCGGTGGCGTCGTTCAGCAGCCCCTCACCCTGGATGATCGTGACCATCTTGGGCGGCAGGTTGACCCGGCGGCCGACCGCCAGGGCCGCCACCGGGTCGGGCGGCGCGACGGCGGCGCCGACCGCGATCCCGGCGGCCAGCGTCGCGCCGGCGACGAACAGGTGGAACCCGATGCCGACGAGCAGCCCGGTGAGGAGCACCAGCACCACGGAGAGGCTGACCACGATGCGCAGGTTGCGGCGCAGGTCGAGCAGGGAGGAGTCCAGCGCCGCGCTGTAGAGCAACGGCGGCAGCACGACCATCAGGACGAGGTCGGGGTCGAGGCCGATGTTGGGGCCGGGGAGCAGCGCGTACGCGATGCCGATGAGCGGCAGGAGCGCCGCCGCCGGCAGACCGGTGCGGGCCGCCACCCACCGTACGGCGACGATGACCGCGACGGCGGCGAGCACGAACAACAACGTCGAGTGGATGCTCACCTCGACCGACCCTACCCACGCCTGCGATCATCATGCGATGCGGGGAGCGGCATGAGCATCACGTCGGTGATCAACTACAAGGGCGGGGTCGGCAAGACCACCATCACCGCGAACCTCGGCGCCGAGCTGGCCGCCCGTGGCCGCCGGGTCCTGCTGATCGACCTCGACCCGCAGGCCAGCCTCACCTTCTCGTTCTATCCGGCGGACGAGTGGGAGAAGGACCTCGCGTACGAGAAGACGATCCTGCAGTGGTTCGGCTCGGTGCTGGCCGAGGAGCCCACCGGCCCGCTGCACCCGTACGTGATCACGCCGGAACCGGCCAACGCGTTGCTGCCCGACGAGGGCCGGCTCGACCTCGTCGCCTCCCACCTGGGCCTGGTCGACGTCGACCTGGACCTCGCCGCGGCGCTCGGCGGGTCGCGCTTCCAGCACGGCAGCCCGCACTTCCTGCCGCTGCACCGGGCGTTGGCCGACGCGCTCGCCGCCGAGGAGTTCGCCGGGTACGACGACATCCTCATCGACTGCGCGCCGAACTTCACCATGGTCACCCGGACCGGCATCGTGGCCAGCGAGCACATCCTCACCCCGGCCCGGCCCGACTACCTGTCCACGCTCGGCATCGACTACCTGCGCAGCAAGGTCTCCGAGCTGGTCCGGGACTTCAACCGGGTCGCCGCGCCCGGACCGACCATCGACCCGCAGTACCTGGGCGTGGTGTTCACTATGATCCAGTACGCCGCGGGCGGGCCGATCAACGCGTCCCGCAACTACATGCGGCACACCGACAGCCTGGAGGTCCCGGTGTTCCGGCAGACCGTCCGGGAGAACAAGACCCTGTTCGGCACCGCCGGTGAACGGCGGCTGCCCGCCGTGCTGGTGCCGAACGCCAACGAGACGGTGCAGCACGAGCTGCGGCAGCTGGCCAGCGAGTTCCTGGCCCGCACCCGCCTGTAGAAGGAGACTCCCGGTGTCCAACCCCGCCGACCTCGCCCACGCCGTCCTGCTGCGGGTGGCGGAGTTCGTCCGCGCGCTCCCCGCCGACCAGCTCACCGCGTTGGCCGACGGCACCGCGAAGCTGGCCGTGGTCGACCGGACCCGGGCCGCCGCCCGGCCGGCCACCACCGCGTCGGCGGGCGTGGACACCGACCGGGTCCGGGCCGACCTCGCCGCGATCGGGGACCGCGCGGCCGGCGTCCGCTACCTCGCCGACCTGAAGCTCACCGTGGCGAAGCTGCGGGCGCTCGCCGGCGAGCTGGGCATCGCGGTGCCCGGCAAGGCCCGGAAGGCCGACATCGAGCACGACATCGTGCAGTGGACGGTGGGGCGACGGCTGGACTCGGCCGCCGTCAGCCGTCCGCCGGCCGCTCGGGGCTGACCGCGCCCCCCGGCCGTTCGGGGCTGCCTCCGGCCTCCGGCTGTTCGGGGCTGCCTGCGGTCTCCGGCAGCAGCGTCCGCACCTCGGCGAGCACCTCGGCCCAGAACGCGGCCGGGGCGGCGCTGCGCACCTGCCCGGCCAGGTGTTCGGCGAGCCGCCGCGCCTCCCGCCTGCTGAACGGCGCGTCCGTCGGGCCGCCCACCCGCTGCCGGGGCCGGGCCGGCGCGTCCAGCGGCACCGGGTCGCCGGTGCAGACGATGTCGAGGTGCCCGGTGGTGCGCGTCAGCGCCACGTAGAGCAGCCGGTGACCGCGTTCGTCGCCGGCCACGATCTCCTCCGGCTCGACCACCACCACCGCGTCGAACTCCAGGCCCTTGGCCTCCTGCGGACTGACCAGGTTGACCGCGCCGCCCAGCTCGCCCCGGTCGGCGCTGCTCCAGGCCATGTCGTTCGCCGCCAGCGCCGCCTCGACCGGGCGTCGCTGCCGGGGCGGGCAGACGATGCCGACGAACCGGCCGGCCTCGGCGTGCTCCCGCGCCACCGCCACCGCCCGGGCGGCCAGCTCGGCCAGGCCGACCCGGTGCACGCCGGTGTCGGCCGGGCCGTCCCGGACCACCTCCACCGGCGGCACGCCCGGCGCGGCCACCGGCAGCAGCGCCGCCGCCGTCGCGTACGCCTGTCGGGGTACGCGGTAGCCGTACCGCAGTGGGGCGATCCGGGCCGGGTGCACGGTCGGCAGGTGCGCGAGCACCTCGTCCCACGAGTCGCGCGCCCACCTGCCGGTGGACTGGGCGAGGTCGCCGACCACCGTCAGCGACCCGGTGGCGCTGCGTCGGGCCACCGCGCGCAACTGCATCGGGGACAGGTCCTGTGCCTCGTCGACCACCACGTGCGCGTACCGTCGGCCCGGCCCGTCGATGAGGAACGCCAGCTCGTCCAGCAGCGGCAGGTCGGCCGCCGACCAGGTCTCCCGGGACAGCCGGTCGGCGCCACGCCGGTGCAGCGCCGCCACCTCGGCCGGGGCGAACGCGTCCCCGGCGGCGGCCCGCAGCCGGGCGGTGGAGCCGAGCAGGTCGCGCAGCAGCCCGGTCGGCGTCTGCTGTGGCCAGAGCCGCTCGACGAGGTTGCCGACCGCGTCGGACCGGGCCGGGTCGACGCCGGTGCGGGCCGCCACCAGGGCGGCGAGCCGGTCACCGAGCAGCCGGCGCCGGCCGGCGTACGGCAGGGCGGCAGCCCTAGCCACGGCGAGCGCCTCGGCCACCTCGGCGCCGGGCAGCGTGACGAACCGACCGCCGACCAGCAGCCGCTCGGCCGGGTCGGGGACGCCGACCCGGGCGTCCAGCGCGCGGGCCAGCAGGTCGGCCATCCGGGCCTCGCCCTTGATCCGGGCGACCGCGTCGGACTCGGTCCGCCCGCGTGGCACGTCCGGGGCGAGCCGGTCGACGTCGCGCAGCTCCACCCCGTCGTCGCCGAGGGCGGGCAGGAGCTGGCCGATGTAGCGCACGAAGGTCGGGTGCGGCCCGACCACCAGCACGTCCGCGGCGGAGAACTCGGTGCGGTGCTGGAACAGCAGCCAGGACACCCGGTGCAGCGCCACGGCGCTCTTGCCGGTGCCGGGACATCCCTCGATCACCAGCACCTGGTCACGCGGGGCGCGGATCAGCGCGAACTGGGCGGCCTGGATGGTGGCCACGATGTCCCGCATGGTGCCGGTACGGCCCCGGCTCAGCTCGGCCAGCAGGTGCGCGTCCACCGCCTCGGCGATCTCGGCCAGGATGGTGTCGGTCAGGTCGTCGATGGTGTTGCCGGTGCAGGTGAAGGCGCGCTTGCGGCGGATCCCGGCGGGATTCTCCGGGGTGGCCTCGAACCAGCCGGCGGCGGCCGGGGCCTGCCAGTTGACCACCAGCACCTCGCCGTCGGCGTCCCGGATCAGGTGTCGCCCGACGTACCGGGTCCCGCCGGCCTCGTCGTCGATCCGGCCGAACGCCACCGCCTCGTCGGCCGCGCCGAGCGCCCGGCCGGCGGCGTCGGCGTAGCGGCGCAGGTGGGCCGCGGCGGTGGCGTGGGCGGCGGCGGACGGCAGCCGGGCGAGGTGGTCGCGGCGCTGGTCGCGGCGCTCGGCCGCGGTGTCGAAGTATTTCTGCTCGGCGGCGATGTCGGCTTCCCTGGACGCCACGCAGCCCTCCTTCACGCCGGTGTGGACCGGTCCGGCCGACGGGACTCGGTCGGGGCTCACCGTACCGGCTCGGTCCGACGTCACGGGCACCTCACCCGCCGGCAACAGCATTGACATACTTCACTGCTCGGCCTAGGGTCTGGTCGAATCGATTCGAGTCGCGCTGTGGCGTTCCCGCGGCGACGGCGGGCGGTTCGGGTCGCGATCGGGCACGTGCGGTGCGGGTGCCGCCGCCGACGCGACGGCCGGCTGGTCGCGCACCGGGCATGCGGACCAGGGGCGAAGTCCGGGACAGCTACGCCGCGCGCGGCGGACCCCGTCGTGCGCGTTCTCCCCGTGCCGGCCGGCGGAGTGGCGGTACGGGGGTCGTCGTCGATCCCCGTACCGGACAGGTTCCCACCAAGTGGCGAAGGAGCCGCGTCATGAGATTACGCAGCACCGTCTTCGGGCCCCTCGCGGCCGTGGCGGTCCTGGTCGTGGTGGCCGCGACGACAGTGGCGGGCGGCCCGGGCGGCTCCGCCTCGGCCGCGGCGTCCGGCGCGCTCGCCGGGACCGCCGGCTGTGGCCGGGCGCCCACGCTGACGAGTGGTCCCCGGACCATCCAGAGCAGTGGCCAGAACCGCAGCTTCATCCTGCGGATCCCCGACAACTACGACCGGAACCACGCCTACCGGCTGATCTTCGGATTCCACTGGAACGGCGGCACCGCGAACGACGTCGACTCCGGCGGGGCGGACCGGGAGGCCTGGTCCTACTACGGCCTGCGACAGCAGGCGAACAACAGCACCATCTTCGTCGCGCCCCAGGGCAACGGCAACGGCTGGGCCAACCCCGGCGGTCAGGACGTCACCTTCGTCGACGACATGATCAGGCTGATCGAGGGGGACCTGTGCGTCGACACGACGCAACTCTTCGCGCTCGGCTTCAGTTACGGCGGCGGCATGAGCTATTCGCTGGCCTGTTCCCGGGCGGGCGTGTTCCGCGCCGTCGCGGTCTACTCCGGCGGCCAACTCAGCGGGTGCGCCGGCGGCACACAGCCGATCGCGTACCTGGGGATCCACGGCATCGGTGACCCGGTGCTCAACATCTCCGCCGGACGCTCGTTGCGGGACACGTTCGTGCGCAACAACGGCTGCACCCCGCAGAGCCCGCCGGAGCCGAGGGCGGGCAGCCTGACGCACATCACCACCACCTACGCCGGCTGCCGGGCCGGCTATCCGGTGGTGTGGGCCGCGTTCGACGGCGGGCACACCCCCGGCCCGGTGGACGGCGGCGGGGACAGCGGCGCCCGGACCTGGACGAAGACCGAGGTGTGGCGGTTCTTCACCCAGTTCGGCGGCACCGACCCGACGCCCACCCCGACGCCCACCCCGACGGTCAGCCCGACCACTCCGCCGCCGGGCGGCACGTCGATCGTCCGCAACGCCGCCGCCGGTCGGTGCCTGGACGTCAACGGCGGCTCGCAGGCCAACGGCGCGGCGGCGATCATCTGGGACTGCCACGGCCAGAGCAACCAGTCCTGGACCTCGACGGCGGCCCAGGAGCTGCGGGTCTTCGGCGGCAAGTGTCTCGACGTCAACGGCGCCGGCACCGCCAACGGCAGCTCCGTGATCATCTGGGACTGCAACGGCCAGTCCAACCAGCAGTGGCGGCTCAACGCGGACGGCACCATCACCGGGGTCGGATCGGGCCGGTGCCTGGACCTGGTCGGCGCCGGCACGGCCAACGGCACGCGGACCGAGATCCGGGACTGCACCGGCGCGGCCAGCCAGCGGTGGAGCCGCGCCTGAGCCGTTGACCGACACCTGTGTGAACGCTAACATATGACGTCTTATAGATTGACACTGATCGATTAAGTGGGACCGGGAGGCGGATCGGATGTTCAGCACAGTGAGTCGTCCACGGAGATCGTGGCGGGCGGTGATGTCGGCGGCGGCGGCATCGGTCCTCGCGGCGGCGGCCGTTCTGACCGCGTCCGCCTCCCCGGCCCAGGCGGCCACCGCCATCACCATCAACGGGTCGTCCGGCGGGCGGACGCTCGACGGCGTCGGCGCGGTCAGCGGCGGCGGCGGAAACAGCAGACTGCTGATCGACTACCCCGAACCGCAGCGCAGCGACATCCTCGACTACCTGTTCAAGCCCGGCTACGGCGCCGCGATGCAACTGCTCAAGGCGGAGATCGGCGGCGACACCAACTCCACCTCCGGCGCCGAGCCCAGCCACGAGCACACCCGGGGCAGCGTGAACTGCAACCGGGGCTACGAGTGGTGGCTGATGGAGCAGGCCAGGCAACGCAATCCCAACATCGCGCTGGCCGGCCTGGCCTGGGGTGCGCCGGGCTGGATCGGCAACGGCAACTTCTGGTCCACCGACTCGATCAACTACCTGGTGGGTTGGCTGGACTGCGCGGCGACGCACGGGCTGACCATCAACTACCTGGGCGGATGGAACGAGAAGGGCTGGAACACCACCTGGTACAAGAACCTGCGGTCCACGCTCAACGCCCGCGGCTACGGCAGCGTGAAGATCGTCGCCTCGGACGACTGGGGGTGGGGCGCCGCCGACGACTCGCTGCGTGACCCGGCGTTCGCCGCCGCGGTGCAGGTCTTCGGCAGCCACTACGTCTGCGGCTACCGCGGCGCCCAGAGCAGCTGCCCCAGCTCCGCCAACGCCATCTCGACCGGCAAGCCGCTGTGGGCCAGCGAGAACGGCTCCGACGACTACAACGCCGGCGCGCCGGCGCTCGCCCGGGGCATCAACCGGGGCTACCTCGACGGCAAGATGACCGGCTACATCAACTGGCCGGTGATCGCCGCCATCACCCCGAACATCCCCTGGGCGACCACCGGCGTCGCGGTGGCCCAGCAGCCCTGGTCCGGGGCGTACTCCATCGGCAAGAGCACCTGGGTGATGGCACACACCACGCAGTTCGCCGCCCCGGGTTGGCGCTACCTCGACGCGTCGAGCGGCTATCTCGGCGGCAACCGCAACAACGGCAGCTACGTCTCGCTCAAGTCCACCAACAACAGCGACTACAGCACCATCATCGAGACGCAGGACGCCGGCGCGGCCCAGCAGCTCGACTTCACCGTCACCGGCGGGCTCTCCACCGGCACCGTGCGCGTCTGGGCGACGAACGTCAGGTCCAACAACAGCGCCGACCACTTCGTCCGGGGCAGCGACATCACCCCGAACGGCGGGCGCTTCTCGCTCACCGTCCAGCCCGGCTACGTCTACAGCATCACCACCACCTCCGGGCAGGGCAAGGGCACCGCGGTCAGCCCGGCGCAGGGCAACCTGAAGCTGCCGTACAGCGACAACTTCGACAGCTACGCCACCGGTCGCGAGGCCAAGTACCTGATGGACCAGCAGGGCTCGTTCGAGATCGCCGGGTGCGCCGCCGGGCGGACCGGCCAGTGCGTCCGCCAGATGTCCGAGCAGGCGCCGATCTACTGGACGACCGGCCAGGCCGAACCGTACGCCCTGCTGGGCGACCTGACCTGGCGCAACTACACGGTCTCCTCGGACGTGCTGCTGGAGAAGCCCGGTTACGTCCAGCTCATCGGGCGCGGCAACACCTACAACCACCAGGGCCCGCAGAACATGAACGGCTACTACTTCCGGGTCACCGACGGCGGCGCCTGGTCCATCCGGAGCAACAACACCAGCGGCAACTGGCGCACCCTGGCCAGCGGCAACACCTCGGCGCTGGGCACCGGACGCTGGCACAACCTGTCGTTGAAGCTCAACGGCAGCACCCTCACCGCGGCGGTCGACGGCACCACCGTCGGCACCGTGTCGGACTCCGCCTGGGTCGCCGGCCAGATCGGGTACGGCACCGGCCAGGGTGTCACCGCCCAGTTCGACAACCTCTCCATCACGCCGGGCGACGGTTCCAGCAGCCCGACCGGAGAGATCCGCAGCGCCAACGCCAACCGCTGCCTGGACGTCAACGGCGCCAGCCAGGCCGACGGCGCGGTGGTGCAGATCTGGGACTGCAACGGCGGCGCCAACCAGCAGTGGACGGTCGGCACGAACAACCAGCTCACCGTGTACGGCAACAAGTGCCTCGACGTGGCGGGCACCGCCTCCGGCAGCCGGGCGCGGATCATGACCTGCACCGGCGGCAGCAACCAGCAGTGGCGACTCAACGCCGACGGCACCATCGTCGGCGTCGGCTCGGGGCTCTGCCTGGACGTCAACGGCGCGGGCACCGCCAACGGCACCGCGGTCCAGATCTGGACCTGCAACGGCGGCAGCAACCAGCAGTGGGTACGCGGCTGACCCCGCCACCCCTCGCCGACCCGGCCGTCCCGTCACGGGGCGGTCGGGTTGGCGCGTCCCTCCTACGATGACGGTCATGGATGTCGCCGCGGTGACGAACGTGGTCGTGGCCGCGATCTCGGTGCTCACCGTCGTCGTCTCGGCGTTCTTCGCGCTCCGGCAGCTCCGGCTGGCGCAGGGCGCGAACCACACCCTGGTCGCGATCGAGCTGCTCACCCGGGACCGGATGAGCGACACGTTCCTGGACAGCCAGCAGTTCGTGCTCACCGAGCTGCGGACCGCCTGCCCGCGCGGCGTGCCGGTCAGCGAACTGCCCGCCGACGCCCGCAAGCACGTGAACCGGATCGCGCTCTACTACAACGGGCTGGGCCAGATGCTGGCCTTCAAGGTGGTCGAGCCGGCGTTGCTGCTCGGCACCGGTGGATACCGCGCCCGGGAGGCGTGGGCCGTGCTGGAGCCGTACATCCTCGCCGAGCGGGCGGAGCGCGGTGAGTCGTACCTGTCCAACTTCGAGCATCTCGCGGTGCTGGCGACCGAGACGCCGTGGCCGGTCGCGGTGCGCAAGCTGGGCCTGCGCCGGTTCGACCACTACCCGGCGGATGTGGGTCGGGTGCCCCGACCGGCCGACGGACCGGAAACCTGAGCGTCTCCTCGCCCCGGGCCGACTACCATCCGCGCGGCCGACGCCAGCAACGTCGATCATGAGGTTGGCGGCCCGATTGGAGATCGACATCGCCGCCAACCTCATGATCGACGCGATCCGGGAGGGCGAGTTGCGTCAACCGGGGGTTGACGGGGGTCGGGCGTCAACCTATGGTTGACGCATGGACGAGACCGAACCGCTCAAGATGAGCCACCCGGTGCGCCTCGACGACCTGATCGAGGGCATCAAGAAAGCCCGCCCCGACGCACTCGACCAACTGGCCGACGCGGTCCTCCTCGCCGACCACCTCGGCGACGTCGCCGACCACCTGATCGGGCACTTCGTCGACCAGGCGCGTCGCTCGGGCGCCTCGTGGACGGAGATCGGCCGCAGCATGGGGGTGAGCAAGCAGGCCGCCCAGAAGCGTTCCGCCGCCAAGGCCGAGACCGCCGCCGCGCTCGACCCGAACGCCGGGTTCGGCCGGTTCACGCCGCGCGCCCGCAACGTGGTGCTGGCCTCGCAGGAGGAGGCACGGGCCGCCGGCCACGCCGAGATCACCCCGGAACACGTGGCGCTGGGGCTGCTCGCCGAACCGGACGGGCTGGCCGCCGCGTTGGTCAAGGCGAAGGGCGTACCCCTGGAGATGTTCCGGGAGGCCGTGGCCGCGACCCTGCCGGCGAAGGTCGACCAGGTTCCGGACCTGATTCCCTACGACGCGCGCGCCAAGAAGGTCCTGGAGCTGACGTTCCGGGAGGCGCTGCGGATGGGGCACAACTACGTCGGGACCGAGCACATCCTGCTGGCCCTGCTGGAGGAGGAGGGGGCCGACGGCGTGCTCGGTGGCCTCGGCCTGACGAAGGAGGCGATGGAGTCCGCGGTGGAGGGCGCGCTGGCGGAGCTGGCCCGTAAGCGGGCCTGAACCGCGTCGGGGGCCCGGCCCCCGCGGCGGGGGGCCCCCGCCGCCGCCCCCCCCCCCCGCGCCCGCCCCCCCGGCCGCCCCGCGCCGGGGCCCGCCCCCCCCCCACGTCCGGGTGTCAGTCGGCGGCGGGGAATCCGTAGCGGGCGGCGTGCTCCGGGTCGGCCGGGTCGACCTGGCGGATGCCGGCGTCGGCGAGAAGCTTGTTCACCTCGTCGAGCCGGTCCCGGACCAGCCGGGCCTCCTCCTCGGTGACCCGGCCGCGGTGCGGCCGGCCGGCGTGCTCGATGGTGCCGTAGTCGATCTTCTCGGCGGTGCGCCGCGCCTTCGGCGGCCGGACCCGCTCGGCGGTCCGCAGCAACCGCGCCATCGGCACGTCGGTCGCCATCGCGTCGAACTCGCTGGCGGTCAGCACCACCCGGCGCGGCTCACCGCCGCCGTGCCGGTCGTGGATCTCCACCACGGCCACGTCCAGCGCCGCGTCGTCGATGCTCTCCACGTCGACCGGGGTGGCGTCCAGTTGCACGGGCCCGGCGACCAGGTCCGGGTGCTCCAGCACGACGACCCGGACCACCTCGTCGTCGGGGGACAGCACCTGGCCGGTGAAGTCGGAGACGTGGATCGTCTTCTTGCCCATGCGCGGAGCTTCTCCTGTCGTAGGCCGGAAATCGGACCACAAGACGCTACCGCACAGGCGTACGAAGGCCGGTACGACCGCCGCCCGGTGTGTCGCCGCCCGCGTCGCTCAGAGACTGCCCCGCGGCGCCACCCACTCGGTGGGTTGGCCGGTCAGCGCGGCGATCCGGTCGTAGTCGGCGTCGTAGTGCAGCACCACCGCGCCGTGGAGTTCGGCGGTGGCCGCGATGACGAGGTCGGGCAGGCGGAAGTGGCGGTGCTGGCTGTCGGCCGCCAGGAGGCGATGGACCGACAGGGCGCGGTCCATCGCCTCCGTGGTGACGTCCAGCCAGCGGTGCCCGCGCAGTGCCTGCCAGAGGATCTCGTAGCCCTTGGGGCTGGGCGCGTTGTTCAGGTACTCCAGGGAGGTCATCTGGCACGCCGCCAGCCGTCCTTCCGCCAGCAGCGTCTCGAAGCGCTTCCGAACCGAGGGGTGGCGGCCCTGGAGCACGTACACCGAGGTGTCGGCCAGATAGATCCGACCGGCCATCAGGCCGCGGCCTCGCCCTCTCGCGCGTGTTCGGCCAGCCGGCTCAGATCGCGACCTCCGCCGTGCCGCCACGCCTGTTCCGACCTGGTGAAGTCCATCTCGACCTGGTCGAAGGCCGCGACGATCTCCTTGGCCTGTCGCCGGACCGCGAACGCGTGGAGCGCGGCGTTGATGGTGGCGACCTTGGTGTCCGTGCCCAGAGCCTCCCGGGCCGCCTCGAGCCACTCGTCGTTCACGTCCACGGTGATGCGCGTCATGCCGCCGACCATACACCGGAAAAGTCGCACAGGACGCACCAAGGAATCAGGTGTCGTGGTGCGTCACGTCGTCGTGAGGCCGCGCCAGGCGGGGGTGCCGGCCGGCTGCGCGTTCAGCTCGGCCCAGCAGGGCCCCCGGTGTCGGGCCTCGCGGTAGGCCGGCTGCGCCGGGAAGCGGCCGGGCGCGTCGGCGGCCCGCCAGCTCCGCGCCGGGTCCTGCTGGAATCGGTCATTCGGCTTCTGAGGCATGACCACTACCGTCCCAGAGAAACTTGTCCATGTATGAAAGTGAATATGACGCGGGGTCGAGGCGTTCGGTTCCGCCGAAGCGTCAGATTCCGGCGGCCGGCAGGCGGACCACGAATCGGCATCCGTCGCTGACGTTCTGGACCTCTACCCGCCCGCCGTGCGCCTCAACCAACCCGCGCACGATCGCCAGCCCGAGCCCGCCGGACCCGCTCGGCTCCACCGCCGCCGGCGTACGGGCCGGCTCGCCACGGAACGCCACGTCGAAGACGCGGGGCAGATCGTCCGCCGGAATGCCGCCGCAGGTGTCCGCGACCGCCAGCCAGGCGGTGTCGACGTCCCGCCCCGCGTCCACCGTCACCGTGCCGTCGGCCGGCGTGTAGCGGATCGCGTTGAGCAGCAGGTTGCCCACCACCCGCGCCAGCTCCCGCTCGCTGGCCGTCACCGCCGGCCAGCCCGACTCGGGGGCGACCAGCCGGATCCGGCGGGCGGCGGCCAGCGGCGCCGCGCCGGCCAACGCGTCGGAGACCACGTCGCCGAGCGCCACCGTGGACAGCGACAACCGGAGCGCGCCGGCGTTGATCCGGGACAGCTCGAACAGGTCGTCCACCAGCCGGGTCATCCGGTCGGTCTCGATCCGGATCCGGCGGTGGTACTCGGCCACCGTCACCGGCTCGTCGACCACCCCGTCCTCGAGCGCCTCGGCCATCGCCCGCAACCCGGCCAGCGGGGTCCGCAGATCGTGCGAGACCCAGGCGACCAGGTCGCGGCGTCCCTTCTCGATGAGGCGTTCCCGGGCCCGGGCCTGGTCCGCCCAGACCGCGGCGGCGGCCAGCCGGCGGCCGAACAGCCAGCCCACCGCCAGGCTCACCACCGCGGCGGCGGCGAGCGTGGTCAGCACCACCTGGAGGTCGTGCGGGGAGAGGAACATGGCCTGGGCGACCACCGCCACCCCGGCGGCCACCGCGCCGACGGTCGTGGCCAGCAGCACCGAGATGTGCACGGTGATCGACCGGCCGCGCAGCACCCGCAGCGCCACCGCGCCGGCCAGCCCGACCGCGAGCGCCGCGGCCAGCGACGCACCGAAGATCAGCGCGAGGTCACCCATCGGCCGGCTCGTACCGGTAGCCGACACCCCAGACGGTGACGATGCGTCGGGGACTGGCCGGGTCGGCCTCGATCTTCTCCCGCAGCCGCCGCACGTGCACGGTCACCGTCGACTGGTCGCCGAAGCTCCAGCCCCAGACCCGCTCCAGCAGCTCGGCCCGGCGGAACGCCCGCGCGGGATGCCGCATCAGGTGCGCCAGCAGGTCGAACTCGCGCAGCGTGAGGGCCAGCTCCCGGCCGTGCAGGCGGGCCACCCGGGGCCCGGTCTCCACCTCCAGGCCGCCGTCCGTGAGCAGCTCCGGCGGCACGCCGGCCGGCTCGCCGCCGGCCCGGCGCAGCACCGAGCGCACCCGCAGCACCAGCTCGCGCGGGGAGAACGGCTTACCCAGGTAGTCGTCCGCGCCCAGTTGCAGGCCGAGGATCCGGTCCGCCTCGTCGCCGCGCGCGGTCAGCATGACGATGGGTACGCCGTCCGGCCGCTCCCGCAGCCGCCGGCACACCTCCAACCCGTCGAGCACGGGGAGCATCAGGTCCAGCACCACCAGGTGCGGCGGGCGGCGGGACACGGCGTCCAGGGCCGCCGCCCCGTCCCCGGCGTGCTCGACCTCGTAGCCGGCGTGCTCCAGGTAGCGGCAGACCACGTCGGCGACCGTCCGGTCGTCGTCGACCACCAGCACCCGCTGCCCCACGGTGCACCTCCTGCCGACCGGGAGGTCAGCGTAGCCACGGGCGGGCGCGTGATCCATTGCCAGGTTCTTACGGTCGGCGGCGACCGGGCGGGCCCGGTGGGCGTACCGTGATCATGTGCTCGACCGACGGCTCTTCCTGCACCTGGCGACCTGGTTGGGGCAGTGGCCGGCGGGGCCCGGGTTGCACGTGGTCCGGTCCTGGCGCCGCGCCCGCCCGGCCTGGGACGGGCGGCTGCGCCCGGCGATCGGGGTCGCGGCGGGCGGCAGCGCGATCCTGTCGGTGGCGCCGGCCCGGGTCGAGGCGGTCCGCTCGCTGGTCGCCGGGCGGCCGATCGAGGAGTGGCTGCCCGCGCTGCCGGCGACGGTCGGCACCCCGGAACTCACCACGAACCGGGGCGTGTTCCGCTGGTGCACCGACCCGGCGCCGCTGCCCGACGTGGGGGAGTGGTTGCCGCCGACGGTGCCCGGCGCGCCGCCCTGGCTGGGCCTGTTCGACACCGACGTGCTGGTGGTCCGGGACGACGCCGGCGCGTACCTGGCCGGCGTGGGCATCAAGCGACACGACGCGTACGGGCACGAGCTGGCGGTGGGCACGGTGCCGGCGGCCCGGGGGCGTGGGCTGGCCCGGCGGCTGGTCGCGCAGGCGGCCCGGCGCGTGCTGGCCGAGGGCGCGATCCCCACCTACCTGCACGACCCGGGCAACCGGGCGTCCGCCCGGGTGGCCGAGGCGGCCGGGTTCCCGGACCGGGGCTTCACCTCGTTCGGCGTCTTCCCGCACTGACCGTTGACGTGGGCGCGGACCGTGGATCCCGGGCCGGATCCACGGTCCGCTGCCTCTCCCCCCGGCCCCGACACTGGTAACGCTAGGTGAACGAATGTGTCCGGACAAGACGCGGACCTTGTCCGGTTGTGGACTTGACCTGCGGAATCGTTGCTACCGTCGGGTGGTGGATCAGTGACGCAGTGTGTTGATGAGTGTGACTGCCTGGCGGGTGACCGGACGCAGCACCCGAAGGCGTGACAGCGCCACGAGCCGGTCGACCAACGGGACCACGCCGTCGATGAGCTGCCGGGTCTTGGCCTGGCCGGGCGAGCGGTCGTGCACCCAGTAGAGCACCACGCCCAGGTAGCCGAGCCAGAGCAGTTCCGGCAGGGCCGCCCGCAGCTCCTCGTCCAGTTTCGCGGTGGAGCCCGCGAGCACCTCGCGGAAGAGCGCCATCGACGCCTCGCGGGGCGCCGACGACTCGGCGGAGAACGGGCTGAGCGGCGAGGTCGGCTCCGCCGCCGTCTTGAAGAAGGTGCCGGCGAACGAGTGGTACGGGCTCAGCACGTCCACGCCGGCGTGCAGCACGCCGGCCAGCCGCGGCGCGAGGTCCCGCTCCCGGGCGAGCACCGGCGCGGCGGCGGTCCGGTGCTCACGCTGGGTGTCCGCGTAGAACTCCTGGATCAGGTGTTCCTTCGAGCCGAAGTAGTAGTAGGCGTTGCCCACCGCCACGCCGGCCTCCTGGGCGACGGCCCGCATGGTGGTGCGCGCGTACCCCCGTTCGCGGAACAGCCGCATCGCGGTGTCCAGGATCAGCCGGCGGGTCTGCTCACCCCGGGCGGTCGCCCCACCGCTCGGGCCACCCGCACCGCTCGTCGGCGCACTCTGCTCGGTCATCGTCGTCACCGTATCCCGGTTCCCGGACGCGTTCGCGGACCGCGGCGGCGGCCGCCACCACCCGCCGGGCCAACGGCAGCAGGTGCGGGCGGGCCAGCCGTTCGGCGGTGGCCCGGTGCCCGGCGAGCGCCCAGAGGCAGGCGAACCAGGCACCGTCGCCGGTCCAGACCGCGCCGGTGTCGGCGACCACTGTCAGTTCCCGCAGCGTGGCGTCGTGGTCCAGCCCGGGGAAGTGCTGCCGGGCCCGCGTCGACCCGGCCGCCACGAACGTCAGCGGTACGAGTTGGTCGCGTGCGGCGAGCCACCGCCGGGCGGACCGGCACAGCGGGCAGCCCGCGTCGTAGAGGACGGTGAACCCGCGGATTCCACCGGCCCCGTGCCCGGTGGAATCCGACGAGTGCCCGCCGGGGGTGGACGTCACCGGGCCGGCGGGTTCGGGCCGGCGGGCTGGACCGGTCGCGGGCCGCCCTGCGGCGGGTGCGCGGCGCCCTGCGGCGGGAAGACCACGCCGGGCGGCGGGAGCATGCCGGCCGGCGGGAGCGGCGGGTGGCTCGCCTGGTGGCGCAGCCGGCCACGCCGGTAGCGGCCGAGGGCGAACACGTTGAAGAAGTGCAGGGCGCCCAGGACCAGGAGCACCATCCCCACCTTCAGGGACAGTTGCTCCAGCGCCTGACTGGCGTCCCCGATCGGGTCGGACTCCTTCATGGCCACCGTGACGTAGCCGAGGTTGAGCAGGTAGAAGCCGACCACCAGCAGGCTGTTGACCGCCTCGGCCAGCCGGCTGTCGGGGAACACGTCCCGCAGGAAGACCAACCCGTTGCGGGAGAGCGTCCGCGCCACCCAGACGGTCAGCCCGATGCTGACCGCGAGGTACGCCAGGTACATCCAGACCTTCGCATCCATCCCCGTCGCCTTTCTTGAACGCGTTCAAATTTGCGTCGCGCTGAGCGTACGACGTCTTTTGAACGTGTTCAAGTCGACGGTGCCCGAAACGCGCGCCGGCCCGCCGTCGGTGGACGGCGGGCCGGCGGGAACGGACGGATCAGTCGGTCAGGCCGAGCACCCGGGCGGCGGCCCGGCCGTTGGCGTGGCTCGCGCCGTAGGTGGCGACGAACGCGCGCGCCCCGGCCGGCCGCCAGGCCCCCGGCCAGCCCATCTCCACCACGGTCACCGGATGCGTGGCGGCCAGCGCCTCGACCAGCTCCCGCGCCCCGGGCAGCCGGTGCAGGTGCCGCCCGACCAGCACCACCGGCCGTTCGCCGGCGAGCCGGCCCAGCTCGCCCGGGTCGGTCTCGCCGGCCACCGCGCGCGCCTGCTCGACGCCGGCGGCCAGGTGCGGACCCAGCCCCCACGGCACCCGCCCCTCGGCGATCGTGGCGGCGGCGTGCACCTGCACCACCAGCGGGGCGCCCGGACCGGGCAGGTCGCCCTCGACGCGCACCGCCCGCAGCGCGGCGGCGTAGCCGAGGCCGTCGGCGGCCGGGGCCGGGGCGTCGGCCGGCCCGGCCCGGCCGGCGAGCGCGGCGGTCCGGCCGGCGGCCTCCTCCACCCGGGCGCGGTCCAGCCGGCCGTCCCCGAGCGCGGCGACGATCTCGGCGGCGACGCGTTCCACCAGGGCGGCGTCGACCTGGGCGCCGATGCAGAGCAGGTCGGCGCCGGCGGCCAGCGCGCGGACCGCGGCCGGACCCACCCCGCCGGCGGCCAGCGCCGCGCCCTTCATCTCCAGCGCGTCGGTGATCACCGCGCCGGTGAAGCCGTACTCGCCGCGCAGCAGGTCGTGCAGGACCGCCCGGCTGAACGTGGCCGGGCCGTCGCCGGTCAACGCCGGCACCCGGATGTGCGCGGTCATCACCGCGCGGACGCCGGCGTCGACCACCGCGGCGAACGGCGGCAGGTCCCGCTCCCGCAGCACGGCCGGCGGCACGTCGACAGTGGGCAGCTCGTGGTGGGAGTCGGCGACCGTCGCGCCGTGCCCGGGGAAGTGCTTGGCGCAGGCGGCCACGCCGACCGACTGGAGGCCGGCGACCGCGGCGGCCGAGTGCACCGCCACCCGCTTCGGGTCCGCGCCGAACGAGCGGGTGCCGATCACCGGGTTCTCGTCGGCGGTGTTCACGTCGACCGTGGGGGCCAGGTCGAGCGTGAGGCCGAGCGCGGCCAGCTCCGCGCCGATCGCCGCGTACACCGCCCGGGTGAGGTCCGGGTCGTCGACCGCGCCGAGCGCGGCGTTGCCCGGGTACGGGCTGCCGGTGGCGTGGGCCAGCCGGGTGACGTCGCCGCCCTCCTCGTCGATCGCGACGATCACGTCCGGGCGGCCGGCGCGCAGCGCCGCCGTGGACGCCGCCACCTGGGCCGGGTCGTGCACGTTCGTGCCGAACAGGGTGTGCCCGGCGAGCCCGTCGGCGAGCAGGTCGACCGCCCAGCCCGGCGGCACCGGGCCCGGGTACGCGGCCAGCAACGTGCCCAGCGCGAGCCGACGGAGTCCTGGATCCAGCCCCACTGTCGTTCCCCTTTCCCTGCCGGGTCGTCCGACCTCCGTCGGACGGGGTGGCCGATACGCTAACGGGCACCCTTCGGCAGGCGTTTTATGGTTAGCAACCTTACGAAAAAAATTGAGGACGTTGGCATGAGTGCGACCCGGCTGCCCGGCACCCCCCGACTGTTGCGGGCGCTCAACGACCGTGCGGCGCTGGAGCTGCTGCTCGAACGTGGTCCGCTGACCCGGGCCCGGATCGGCGAGCTGACCGGGCTGTCCAAGGTGACCGCCTCCCAGCTGGTCGAGCGGCTGGAGGAGCGCGGCCTGGTCGCCCGGGTCGGCGAGCAGGCCGGCGGGCGGGGCCCGAACGCCCAGCTCTACGCGGTGCGTCCGGGCAGCGCGTACGTGGTCGGCGTGGACGTCGGCGCGGAGCGGGTGGTGGCGGCCTGCGCCGACATCACCGGCACCGTCGCCGGCCGGGTCGAGCAGTCCACCAAGGACACCGACGACCCGGTCGGGGTGGTGCACAACGCCGTGGTGCAGGCCGCCAGCAGCGCCGGCGCGGAGCTGTCCGCGGTCCGGCGCGTCGTGCTGGGCACCCCCGGCCTGGTCGATCCGCAGACCGGCGACATCACGTTCGCGTTCAACCTGCCGCGCTGGCACAGCGGCCTGCTCGCCGCGCTCCGGGAGGACCTGGACACCCCGGTCGTGTTCGAGAACGACGTGAACCTCGCCGCGGTGGCCGAGGCGCAGTCCGGCGCCGCCCGGGGCACCGCCGACTTCGTGCTGGTCTGGGTGGACGCGGGCGTCGGCCTGGCGATCATGCTGGGCGGCCGGCTGCACCACGGCAGCAGTGGCGCGGCCGGTGAGATCGGCTACCTGCCGGTGCCCGGGGTGCCCATCCCGCGCGACGTGTCGCGGCGGGCCAAGCCGGCGTTCCAGCAGCTCGCGGGTGCCGACGCGGTGCGCGCCGTGGCGGCCGAGCACGGCTTCGCCACGCCGGACGCGGCCGAGCAGGGCGTCGCGGCGGCGCGGGCGGCCGAGGCGGTGCAGGCCGCCATCGCCGCCGGCGAGGCCGGTGGCCCGGTGCTTGACGAGCTGGCCCGCCGGCTGGCGCTCGGCGTGGCGAGCACCTGCGTGGTGCTCGACCCGCCGTTGGTGGTGCTCGCCGGCGCGGTCGGTCGGGCGGGCGGGGCCGCGCTGGCCGAGCGGGTGCAGCAGGAGGTCGCGGCGATCACGCTGGTCCGCCCCCGGGTGGTGAGCACCGGGCTGACCGAGGAGCCGATCCTGCGCGGCGCGTTGCGTACCGCGCTCGACGCGGTCCGGGACGAGGTGTTCGGCTCGACGGTCGGCTGACCGCCGACCTGTCACCGCACCGGCCGCCATGTGAAGGAATTCTTCACGCCGTAGGCAAAGTCTGCAAGGAGTTGCCGGCGATCTCCGGTCGACTCGCGTCGGCGCGGCCCGGCCGGACCGGGCCGCGCCGACGTGCTCAGATCAGGTCACGGCGCCGGAACACCGCGAACGCGGCGGCCACCAGCGCGGCGGTGAGCCCGAGCAGGACCACCAGGCCCGCCGGCCAACCCAGCGTGTACGAGCCGTCGCAGAAGCCGGAGATCCCGGTGCTGCACGCGTTGTCGTCCCAGAACCGCACCTGACCGGCGAGCCACGCCCCCAGGTAACTGGAGAGCATGAACCGGTCCGGTCGGCCGACCTGGAGGATCTGGAATACCAGCCGCGCGCCCAGCTCCCACACCACCACGTACGCGGCCACCGTGCCGAGCGCCGCCGAGGTGTGCCGGCCCAGCGTGGCGACGGCGAACCCGAGCGCCGCGGCGAGCAGCACCAGCACCACGCCCCGCGCCCAGACCGCGCCGAGCCCGGCCCAGAACTCGCCGCTCATCCGGCCGGTCAGCCCCGACGCCTGACCGATCAGCCAGAACGCCCCGAGGTACGCCACCGACGCCAGCACGGAGAGCCCGAGCAGGCCACCCAGCAGCGTGCCGAGCTTCGCGGCGAACACGGTCGGCCGGCGGGGCCGCCACAGCAGCAGGTTGACCACGCCGCCGGAGTTCAGGTCCGCCCCGATGTAGGAGGCGCCGACCAGGAACCCGAACAGCGCCAGGAACGCGATCAGGAAGTAGAGCAGCGGCTTCGCCTCCTTGGCGAAGACGAACACGCCGCTGAGGTAGTCGGACGCGGTCGGCAACTGCTCGGACTGCGCCGGGTCGATCTGGGCGCAGTCACGCGGCAGGTAGTCGTTCTCGTCCGGGGCGAGCGTGCCCGCCTTGATCCGCAGGCACCGGTCGTGCGCCAACTCCAGCCGGCGCACCTCGTCCGTCGCCTGCGACTGGGCCCGGCTCAGCTCCACCTCGGTCGGCCGGTGCGAGCCGCCCAGCGTGGTCACCACCGTCACCGCGAACGCGACCGCCAGCAACACCACCATGAGCTGCACGAAGCGCCGGGCGGCGAGCCGCTCCAGCTCGGCACGGACCAGGTTCACGCGTCCACCTCCCGGCTGCCCCGGACGTCGAGATCGATCACACCGTCGTACGCCGGCGCGCCGTCCACCTGGCGCGGCACCGCCACGTGCTCGTCGCCGCCGGTCAACTCCAGGAAGACGCTCTCCAGGTCGGGTCGGAGCGGAACCAGCTCCCGCACCCACATGCCCTGCTCACCCAGCGTGCGGCTGATCACCTCGGGGTCCTCCACGCCGGTCACCACCAGATGGTCGGCGTGCCCGGCCACCGACAGGCCGGCCCGGCCCAGCAGCAGCGCGGCCGGCTCGGGCTCGGCCACCCGGACCCGCCACTGGTGCTTGTCGAAACCGGCAAGCACCTCGTCGACCCGGCCGGACGCGACCCGCCGCCCCCGGCTGACGATCGTCACGTGGTCACAGATCAACTGGATCTCGGCGAGGATGTGGCTGGACAGCAGCACGGTCACCCCGGACGCGGCGAGCGACCGGGTCAGGTCGCGCATCTCCCGGATGCCGGCCGGGTCGAGCCCGTTCGCCGGCTCGTCGAGGATCAGCAGCTCCGGGCGCTTGAGCAGGGCCGAGGCCACCGCCAGCCGCTGCTTCATGCCGAGCGAGTAGCCCTTGACCCGCTCCTCGCCCCGGTCCCGCAGGCCGACCTGCTCCAGCACCTCGTCCACCCGGGAGGTGGGCACGCCGCCGGCGAGCGCCAGCAGCCGCAGCGTGCGGTGCGCGGTGAAGTTGCCGAAGAACTGCGGACTCTCCACGATGGCGCCGACCCGCCCGGCCACGTCCGGCAGCCGCTCCGGGGAGCGGGCGCCCAACACGCGCATCTGGCCGGCATCCGGCCGGACCAACCCGAGCAGGGCCCGCAGCGTGGTCGTCTTGCCCGAGCCGTTCGGCCCGAGGAAGCCGTGCACCTGGCCCGCCTCGACCAGCATGTGGAAGTCGTCGACGGCGACCCGGCGCCCATGACGCAGCGTGCGGAACGTCTTGCGGAGACCGGCGATCTCGATGACCGCGCTCATCCGCCTGCCTCCCGGCAGCGGTCGGGCATGAGTCGTCCTTCCTCAGGCGGTGACCAACGACACGGCGCCCCACCCTATGGCGGCGGCGCCGCCCGTGGGGGGCGCCGGGCCGGGTGCGTGGTTGGATGGGGCGGTGACTGGTGACCTGATCCCCGGCGCCGTGGGCGCCCCCGCCCCCTCGACCGTGGACGCGGATCTGGTGGTCAGCCTCGACGGGGTCGGCGTCACGCGCTCCGGCACCGCGCTGGTGCGCGACGTCGACTGGCGGGTCGAGCTGGACGAACGGTGGGTGCTGCTCGGCCCGAACGGCGCCGGCAAGACCACCCTGCTCAACCTGGCCGCCGGCCGGCTGCACCCGAGCAGCGGCGTCGCCCACGTGCTCGGCGAGCGCATCGGCCGCACCGACGTCAACGAGCTGCGTACCCGGATCGGCCTCTCCACCGCCACCCTCGCCGAGCGGATCCCCGCCGACGAACGGGTCGTCGACGTGGTGGTGACCGCGGCCTGGTCCGTGGTCGGCCGCTGGCGGGAGAGCTACGACCGCACCGACGAGGCGCGGGCCGCCGCGCTGCTGAGCCAGCTCGGCGTCGGCCACCTCGCCGAGCGCGGCTACGGCACGCTCTCCGAGGGCGAGCGCAAGCGGGTGCAGATCGCCCGCGCCCTGATGACCGACCCGGAGCTGCTGCTGCTCGACGAGCCCGCCGCCGGGCTCGACCTGGGCGGTCGGGAGGACCTGGTGGCCCGGCTCGCCGAGCTGGCGTACGACCCGGACGCGCCGGCCATGGTGCTGGTCACCCACCACGTCGAGGAGATCCCGCCCGGCTTCACCCACGCGCTGCTGCTGCGCGAGGGCGGCGTGGTGGCGCAGGGCCTGCTCGCCGACGTGCTCACCGCCGACAACCTGTCCAAGACCTTCGGCCTGCCGTTGGTCGTCTCGCGGACCGGCGACCGCTGGACCGCCCGCGCCGCCTGACCGACGGGAACCCACCGTGCCACAGACCCGGATCGCCGTCGTCGGCAGCGCCAACATGGACCTGGTCGGCACCGCCGCCGCGCTGCCCCGGCCGGGGGAGACGGTGCTCGGCAGCGACTTCGTGATGCTGCCCGGCGGCAAGGGCGCCAACCAGGCGGTCGCCGCGGTCCGCGCCGGCGCGTCCTGCGTCTTTCTCGGCGCGATCGGCTCGGACGCGTTCGGCGTCACCCTCCGGGCCCGGATCACCGCGGCCGGCGTCGACACCGGCCACCTCCGGGTGACGTACGGGCCGTCCGGTGTCGCCCTGGTCATGGTCGGCGGCGCGGGGGAGAACGCGATCCTGGTCACCCCGGGCGCGAACGAGGCGTTCACCGGGCCGACCGAGGACGAGCTGGCCGCCATACGCGAGGCGGACGTGCTTGTCGCGCAGCTTGAGGTGCCGGTCGAGACGGTGACCGAGGCGGCGCTGGCGGCCCGGTCCGCCGGCACCCGGGTGGTGCTCAACGCGGCGCCGGCCCGGCCCTTGCCGCCCGAGCTGCTGGCCGCGACCGACCTGCTGGTGGTCAACGAACCCGAGGCGCAGGCGTTGACCGGCCGCGGTCGGGACGAGCCGGCGGCGCTGCTCGACCTGGTGCCCCGCGCGGTGCTCACGCTCGGCGGCGACGGCGCCTGGTACGTCGACCGGGACCGTCCGGCGTTGCACGTGCCGGCGCTACCGGTGGACGTGGTCGACTCCACCGCGGCCGGGGACGCCTTCACCGCCGCGCTGGCGGTGGCCTGGGGCGAGGGGCGTGACCTGGTCGAGGCGGTGCGCTGGGCGGCGGCGGCCGGGGCGGCCTGCGTCCGCAAGCTCGGCGCCTCGGTGGCCCTGCCCCACCGCGCGGAGATCGACGCGCTGTTCGGCGGGCGTCAAGGAGGGGCCCCCGCTTAACGCTTCCGGTATAGGCGGGGCCCCTTCCTAACCCTCGGCGCGCTCGCCGCGGCGGCGGAGCATGCCGAGGCCGGGGATGCCGGCCACCGCGAGCTTCAGGTCCCGGGTGACGTCCAGCAGGTCGTGCAGGTCGGGGCCGACCCGGTCCAGCGTGGCCAGGATCGGCAGCACGTCCGAGGTCAGGTGCTCCTTCAACTTCGGCAGTTCGTCGACGAGCCGGATCGCAGCGGTCACCTCCTCCGGGCTGAGCTGTTCCACGAACCGGGCCGCCATCGGCGCGGCCCGGCGCAGCGTCGCCTCGTACGCGGCCAGCAGCTCGGTCGCGGTGCCGGCGGCCTGCTCGGCGGTGGCCACCGTGCCGGCGGCCCGGGTCGCCACCGTGTCCGCCTCGGCCACCACGCCGGCGGCGGCCCGCGCCACCCGGTCCGCCTCGCCGACCACCGTGGCGGCGGCGGCCGAGACGCGTTCGGCCCCGCCGACCACCACCGCCGCCGCGGCGGCCACCTCGGTCGCGGTGTCGATCGCGGTGGTGGCGGCGGCGCTGATCACGGCCACCTCACGCACCGCGCCCTCGGCGTCGGTGAGCACCCGGTCGGTGCGGTCGAGCGTGCCCTCGATCCGGTCGACCACCCCGTTGATCCGCCGCACCAGCGCCTCCACCTCGTCGAGCACGGCGAAGGCGCGGGCCGGCACGCCGGCGAACGCGGCGGCCGAGCCGAGCGCCTGGTCCAGGGCGGAGCGGGTGAGGCCGACGACGGCGCCGGGCCGGGGAAGTGGGATCGCCATGCCGACAAGTGTGCGTCGCGCCGGCCAGCGCCGCCCGCCGGCCGCCGGGCGGCGGCCGCCGGGCGGCGTCCGTGTCAGGTGGCACGCGGGCAACGAGGCATCCGGGTGCGGAGACCCGGAGCAACGCCGGCTCTCCCGCAGCGCGGGCGTGCCGCGTAGGGTGCCGGCATGCCCGCCCCCGGCCCGGCCCCGCGGCGACTCCTCGTGCTCGGCGCGCTCGCCCTGCTCGCCGTCGTGCTCGGCATGCTGCTGCTGGTCCGCGCGGACGCCGGACTGAGCACGCGGCGGGCCACCGTCGCCGGGGTGCCACTCACCGAGGTTCGCCAGTCCGGGACGGGCGGCGACCGTCGACCGGGGGTGGTGATCGCGCACGGGTTCGCCGGCTCCGCCCGGCTGATGCGCCCGCTGGCCGACTCGGTGGCCCGGCACGGCGCGGTCGCGGTGCTGCTCGACTTCGCCGGGCACGGCGCCAACCCGGTCGGGCTGCCCGGTGCGGGTCGGGACGACGAGCGGGCCCGGGCGGTCCTGCGGCACGACCTGGACGTCGCGTTGGCCTGGCTGCGGAGCCGGCCGGACGTCGACCCGGACCGGATCGTCCTGGTCGGCCACTCGATGGGCGCCGGGGCGGTCACCCGATACGCGGTCGACCACCCGGAGATCACCCGGACCGTGGCGATCTCGCTGCCCGACGCGGACGACGTGCCGCCCGGCTGGGCGGGCCGCCTCACGGTGGTGGTGGGCGGGCTGGAGTTTCCCGACTTCGGCCGGGCGGCCGAGGCGGCGGCGGCCGGCGGGCCACCGGGGGCGCGGGAGCGGGTGGTGGCACCCGGCACCGAGCACATCTCGGTGCTCTTCGCGCCGCGTACCCACGCCGCGACGCTGGCCGCCATCCCGGGTCGCCCGGGCGGTCCGCCGCCGGCCCCGCTGACCCGCCTGGCCGGCGGCGGGCTGCTCCTGCTCGGCCTGGGCCTCGGCTTCGTACCGCTGGCCTCGCTGCTGCTGCGCGGCCCGCCGCCCGCCGCGTCGCCCGGCGGACCACGCTCCCGGCCGGGTCGGTGGCTCGCGGTGGCGGTGCCGGCGGCCGGGCTCGGCGCGGTCCTCGCCGCGCCGCTGCCGACCGACCGGCTGCCGCTCGCGGTCGGCGGGCACGTGGCCGTGTTCCTGCTGCTCACCGGCGTGCTGCTGGTCGCGGCGCACCTGAGGTTCCGGCCACGTCGGCGGCCGGCAAGCCACGCCCGCCGGCCGACGCGCGCCGCCGGAGTGGCGGCGGTGCTTCTCGGGTACGCGGTGCTCGCCGTCGCGTTGCCGCTGCACCTGGGGTTCACGTCGACGGCACCGGTCGGCGCCCGCTGGTGGCTGCTGCCCCTGGTGACGCTCTGTTGCCTGGCCTTCCTGCTCGGCGCCGAGCTGGTCACCGAGGGCCGGGGCGTGGCCTACGCGGCGGTCGGCGGGCTCGCGGTGGTGGTCCTGGCCGCAGCGGCGGTGACCGGCCTGGCGCCCGGGTTCGTGCTGCTGGTGGTGCCGCTCTTCGCGGCGCTGGTGGCCTGGCAGGCGGCGTGGGCCGGGGTGCTGCGCCGGCGCGGCGCGCCGTGGTGGCTGCCGGCGGCGGTCGGTGCGGTGGTGCTCGCCTGGCCGATCGCCACCACGCTGCCGCTGACCTGAGCCGGGAGGGGGTCAGCGCGTCGGCCGGGCCACCCGCAGCGCCCACCAGATCAGCGGCACCTGCATCGGCACCCGGCCGTAGGCGACCGCCCGCCTCACCGGCCGTCGCCGTCGCCAGTCCCAGGCCATCTGCGCGTTGGCCGGCAGCACCGCGACGAACAACGCCGCCGCGGCCAGCCCGCCCCGTCGTCGGGTCGCCGGATGCGCCACCGCCGCCGCCACGGCCAGCTCCGCGACCCCCGAGGCGTACGTCCAGAAGCGGGCCGGCCCGGGCAGGACGCGCGGGACGATCGGGTCGTAGAAACCGGGGCGGGCGAAGTGGGTGACGCCCGCGGCGGCGAGCAGCCCGGCGAGCGCGACGGCCTCGCCGCGACGGTGGGTCATCGTCGGTCTCCCTGCTGTTCGACGGCGCGCTGCACGGCCCGGTAGATCTGCCCGAACCGTAGCGCGTCGGGCGTACGGACCAGCATCGTCTCCCGCCCGTGGACCTGCACCCACAGCTCGTGCACCCGGTTGCCCCGCTCGTAGGAGCGGTCCAGCCAGCCCAGCGGCACCTCCAGGAACGGGGTGAGCACGAGCCCCACCACCACGAACGCGGCCAGGATGATCAGGGCGAGCTTCCAGTCGCCCCGGTCCTGCGCGGCCCAGGCCAGCGACAGCACGCAGACCAACGCCACCAGCGGCGGCAGCGACAGCAGCAGGACCAGCACGCCCCGGCCCAGGACCCGGCCCCGGACCGCCATCGTGGTGGTGCCGCGGGCGTGCCAGACGTACGTGATGTCGGCGAGCGCGACGACCTGCCCGCCGGCGTGGATGGTCTGCGAGGTGACCTGTACCGCGTCGTCCCGGTAATAGAGGGTCATAAATCAGCGTAACCACTCGCGGGCGGCGGTCAGTCGTTCGTGCCATCAGCTCGAAAGGCGGCGTGCGGGTCACCTCCGACCGGCGGCCCGCGTCGGCCTACGGCCTGCTGCGCGGGCTGGGCCTGGTGCCGGACGACCCGATCACGTTCTGAGCGGCGCCGGCACCGGGACCGGCACCGGGACCCGAGGGCACGCGCTCCATGGCCCGCTGCACCGCCCGGTAGATCTGGCCGAAGCGCAGCGCGTCGCCGGTGTGCAGCAGCCGCACCGGCTGGCCCCGCCAGGTGGCCCACATCTCCAGCTCGCGGCTGCCCCGCACGTACGAGCGGTCCAGATGTTCGAAGAGCACGTCGGCGAGCGGCCCGACCGCGAGGCCGACCAGCACGGAGGCCCCGACGATGGCGATGGTGACGGTGAGCGAGCGGTGCAGCCAGACCGCCAGCGCGATGCCCAGCAGCGCGGCCACCAGCGGCCCGGCGAGCGCCGCGCCGATCGCGCCGCGCCCGGCCAGCACCCGCCAGGAGCGGCTGCCCCGGCGGTGCCACACCATGGTCAGCTCGGCCAGCGGGTAGCTCTGCTCGTCCACCCGCAGCGTGGTGGACGTGACCCGGACCGACCGGTCGTCGTAGTAGGTGGTCATGGCGTCACTCCCGGTGTCCGGCGGCTACCGCACTGTCTACCCCAACGACGTGGGTCGTAAGGTTGGCACGCTACTTCGACGAGGAAGTGAGGGCGGCGTGGGCGAGTTCGTCAGGCTGGAAGTGAAGGACGGCATCGGGACCATCCGGCTGGAGCGGCCACCGATGAACGCGCTCAACACGCAGGTGCAGGAGGAGTTGCGCGCCGCCGCCACGGCGGCCACCGCCGACGCCGAGGTCCGCGCCGTCATCGTGTACGGCGGGGAGAAGGTCTTCGCGGCCGGCGCGGACATCAAGGAGATGGCCGACATGTCCTACGTGGACATGGCGGAGCGGGCGGCCGACCTGTCCAGCGCGCTGGGCGCGATCGCGCGCATCCCCAAGCCGGTGGTCGCCGCGATCACCGGGTACGCGCTCGGCGGCGGGTGCGAGCTGGCGCTGGCCTGCGACTGGCGGATCGTGGCCGCCGACGCGAAGCTCGGCCAGCCGGAGATCAAGCTCGGCATCATTCCGGGCGCCGGTGGCACCCAGCGGCTGGCCCGCCTGGTGGGCCCGGCCCGCGCCAAGGATCTGATCATGACGGGCCGGATGGTCGACGCCGACGAGGCGCTGCGCATCGGCCTGGCCGACCGGGTGGTGCCGGCCGCCGAGGTGTACGACGCCGCGGTGGCGTACGTGAAGCCGTTCCTGACCGGGCCGGTGCAGGCGCTGCGGGCGGCGAAGGTGGCGGTCGACGGCGGTCTGGACATGGACCTCACCTCCGGTCTGGCCTGGGAGAGCCAGCTCTTCGCTGCGCTGTTCGCCACCGACGACCGGCGCGAGGGCATGGCCGCGTTCGTGGAGAAGCGCAAGCCGGGCTTCACCGGCCGCTGACGCGAAGGTTGTTCACATCCGGTCTACCGGCCAGTAGCGTGTGACTCCGGTCGCGCGACGAAGGGGAGTGGCATGACGGAACGCCTCGAGGGGCACGGCGGCGAGCTGGCGCTGGCGGCGCTGCGGGCGCACGGCGTACGGGAGATGTTCACGCTCTCCGGCGGGCACGTCTTCCCGCTCTACGACGCCGCGCACAAGTCCGGCTTCCCGCTCTACGACGTGCGGCACGAGCAGTCCGCCGTGTTCGCCGCCGAGGCGGTGGCCAAGCTCCAGCGCCGTCCCGGCCTGGCCGTGCTCACCGCCGGCCCCGGCGTCACCAACGGCGTCTCCGGCCTGACCAGCGCGTTCTTCAACGCCTCGCCGGTGCTGGTGCTGGGCGGGCGCGCGCCGCAGTTCCGCTGGGGCTCCGGCAGCCTCCAGGAGATGGACCACCTCCCGCTTGTCGCGCCGGTGACCAAGCACGCCGAGACGGTGTTCAGCGCCGACGACATCCCGCGCGCGGTGTCGGCGGCGTTGACCACCGCGCTCACCCCGCACCGGGGCCCGGTCTTCCTGGACTTCCCGCTGGAGGCGGTCTTCTCGGTCGGCGACGCCGACCTGCCGGCGGTCACCCCGCCCGCACCGATCGAGCCCGACCCGGACGAGGTGGCGAAGGCGGCCGGCCTGATCGCCGGCGCGTCCCGGCCGGTGATCATCGCCGGCTCCGACGTGTACGCCGGCGACGCGGTCGACGCGCTGCGTGCCGCTGCCGAGGCGTTGCAGGTGCCGGTGTTCACCAACGGGATGGGCCGGGGCGCGCTGCCGCCGACCCACCCGCTGGCGTTCGCCAAGGCCCGCCGGGTCGCGCTGAAGGGCGCCGACGTGGTCGTGGTCATCGGCACGCCGCTGGACTTCCGGCTCTCCTTCGGCGACTTCGGCGACGCCACGGTGGTGCACGTGGTGGACGCGCCCAGCCAGCGCGCCGGGCACGTGCAGCCGGCCGCCGCGCCCGCCGGTGACCTGCGGCTGATCCTCGGCGGGTTCGCCGAGCACAGCGGCGACCGGGCCGACCACGCCGACTGGATCGCCGAGCTGCGGACCGCCGAGGACGCGGCGAAGGCCCGTGACGCCGAGGAGATGGGCGCCGAGACCGACCCGATCCGGCCGGCCCGGGTCTACGGCGAGCTGCGCAAGGTGCTCGCCCCGGACGCCATCACCATCGGCGACGGCGGCGACTTCGTCTCGTACGCCGGGAAGTACCTGGAACCCGCGCAGCCCGGCACCTGGCTCGACCCCGGCCCGTACGGCTGCCTCGGCACCGGCCTGGGCTACGCGATGGGCGCCCGGGTCAGCCACCCGGACCGGCAGATCTGCGTGCTGATGGGCGACGGCGCGGCCGGCTTCTCGCTGATGGACGTGGAGTCGCTGGCCCGGCAGAAGCTGCCGGTGGTGATCGTGGTCGGCAACAACGGCATCTGGGGGCTGGAGAAGCACCCGATGCGCGCCATGTACGGCTACGACGTCGCCGCCGACCTCCAGCCCGGCCTGCGCTACGACAAGGTGGTCGAGGCGCTCGGCGGCGCGGGCGAGACGGTGGAGAAGGCCGCCGACCTCGGCCCGGCGCTGGGTCGCGCGTTCGACGCCGGCGTGCCGTACCTGGTCAACGTGCTGACCGACCCGGCGGACGCGTACCCCCGCTCGTCGAACCTGGCCTGACCACGACCGTGACCGCCGCCGCCGGGTGACCGGCGGCGGCGCGTGGCGTGTCAGACCTCCGGGCGGTCCCGGTCGTCGGGGCGGTCCCGCAGCTCCGCCTCGCGGCGGCGCAGGTCCTCCTCCCAGCGGCGGAGGCGTTCCTGGTCCTCGTCGCGGGAGCGCTTGTCGAGCGAGGCGAGGAAGTCGGGGTCGTCGTCCGGGGCGAGCGGCCCGCGGACCGGCGCGGCGGGTCCCCCGAACCCGGTGCCGCCGGCCGGGCCGGTCGGGCGCTCGCGACCGGCCACGAACCAGGCGATCGAGCCGACCACCGGGAAGAACAGGATGACCAGCACCCAGATCATCCGGGGCAGCGCCTTGACCTGCCCGTCCTCGGCGGAGAGGCAGCTGATCAGCGCGCACACGGCGAGCACGACCTGGACCAGGAAGAGCAGTACGTAGAGGCGGGCCATGCCCCATGATGGCCCACCCGACGGGGTCAGTGCACCCGGCCCAGCACGTGCACCACGCCGAGCAGGGCCAGCGCGGCGGCGCCGAGCGCGGTCAGCGGCATGGACAGGCGGCCGAGCCGGCGCGGGCCGGTGCCGGTGGCGCGCCGCCAGTCGACCACCAGCACGGCCAGCCAGACCGCGACCGCCGCCCCGGCCGGCACCGCGTCCCGGACGCGGCCGGTGAACGCCGGCCGGAGCTGGAGCAGCAGCACGACGGTCAGCGTGAGCAGCGTCCGCCGCCAGGCCAGCCGGGTGCGTTCGACCGGGAGACCGGCGTCGGCCGGGCGGTGCTGGCTGGGCATGCCCTCACGGCCCTCGCTTCGCTCGGTGCGTTCGCTCATGCCGGGGCACCCCGGAGCAGCACGGCGGCCACCAGCAGCAGCGCGCCGACCGCGACGATCAGCGCCAGCACGGCGGGGAAGCGGGACGCCGGCAGCTCCTCGCCCAGCCGGATGGCGCGTTCGGTGCGGGCCCAGTGGTCCACCGCCCGGATCGACACGGTGGCGCCGAGCAGCAGCAGCCCGACGGCGAGCACCTCGCGCAGGTGGGCCAGCGGGAGCGGCGGGAGGAACTGCGCGGCGGCCAGCCCGCCCGCGACCAGCGCCAGCCCGGTCCGCAGCCAGGCCAGGAACGTCCGCTCGTTGGCCAGCGAGAAGCGGTAGTCCGGCGTGCTGCCGACCGAACGCAGCTCCCGCGGGTCGAACCAGCGCTTGATCGACTCCCACACGGCACCGATTATCCGCTTTGCCACCGGCCTAGCCTGAACCGATGACCGATCTTGACGCACGCGCCCTGCGCGACGCCTACGACACGCAGGTCCGTCCGGAGCTGCCGGACCCGGTGCCCGCCGGGGTGACCATCGAGCGGGACGGCCCGCTGTTCCGCGTGCTCGGGCTGGACCAGCGCGGCTTCCTCACCTACCGGACGCTCGACGGCCTGGCCGGCGCCGAACTGGACGCGTTGATCGCCCGGCAGGTCGAGCTCTTCCGGGCCCGTGGCGAGGCGGTCGAGTGGAAGCTCGCCGGCCACGACGAGCCGGCCGACCTGGGCGACCGGTTGCGCGCCGCCGGCTTCGTCCCGGAGGACGAGGAGACCGTCGTGGTCGGCCCGGTGGCGCCGCTGGCCGCCGCCGTCCCGGTCCTCCCCGAGGGGGTACGCCTGCGCGAGGTCACCGGTCACCCCGACCTGGAGCGGATCGCCGCCATGGAGGAGGAGGTCTGGCACGACGACCGCGGTCACCTGGTGCACGGGCTGGCCCGGGAGATCGAGGCGGACCCGCAGTCGATCACGATCGTGGTGGCGGAGGCGGGGGAGACGGTGATCAGCGCCGGTTGGATCCGCTACCAGGCCGGTACCGGGTTCGCCAGTCTCTGGGGCGGCTCGACGCTGCCGCGGTGGCGTCGGAAGGGCGTGTACCGGGCGCTGGTGGCGTACCGGGCGCGGCTGGCGCAGCAGCGCGGCCGGACGTTGGTGCAGGTGGACTGCTCGCCGGACAGCCGGCCCATCCTGGAGCGGCTGGGGCTCGTTGCGGTCACCACCACCACGCCGTACGTCTACACTCCGTGATCATGGACCGGTTGACGGAGGACGAGCAGCTCACCCTGAAGACCGGCGCGTTCGGGGCGGTGTTCCTGGTCTCCAACGCGGTGCCCGGGGTGCTGGCCATGGTGCGCGAGAGCATCGCCGCCTCCGGTGCGCTGGCCGACGTCGGTGGCGTGGTCAAGGAGGCGCTCACCACCGGCCCGCTGCCGCAGTTGCCCCGCGACTCCGCGCTGGAGATCGAGTCGGTGGTGCTGCCCGCGCTGGGCCGGGCGGTGGAGATCCTGCGGGCCAAGTCGCCGGGCGACGTCGAGGCGTACCGGTCGGTGGTGCTGGCGGCGGCGGACCAGGTGGCGGCGGCGCACCGGGGCGTGGCGCCGGCCGAGGCGGCGGCCATCGACAAGATCCGGGTGGCGCTGACCGAGGTGGCGTGACCACCACAGGTTACGGTGAGTTGCGTCACTCCGGGCTCCCGGGGAGTCGATGCTACTTGCGGGTAACATTGCCCCGTGGGCAAGTGCACAGCGGCCTGCGGTTGACCGAGCGTTAAGTCACGCGGCAGGCTGCGCCCGTGACCGGGCGAGTGATCGCTACACCAAACAGGAGGGTCGTCGAAGCGCGATGAACATCGTCGTACTCGTCAAGCAGGTGCCCGATTCGGGCGCGGACCGCAACCTGCGTCCTGACGACAACACCGTCGACCGCGGCTCGGCGAACAACGTCATCAACGAGATGGACGAGTACGCCATCGAAGAGGCGTTGAAGATCAAGGAAGCGCACGGCGGTGAGGTCACCATCCTGACCATGGGTCCGGACCGGGCGACCGAGTCGATCCGCAAGGCGCTCTCCATGGGGCCGGACAAGGCCGTCCACGTCGTCGACGACGCGCTGCACGGCTCCTGCGCGGTGGCCACCTCGAAGGTGCTCGCCGCCGCCCTCGGGCAGCTCAACGCCGACCTGGTCATCTGCGGCGCCGAGTCCACCGACGGTCGGGTGCAGGTCATGCCGCACATGATCGCCGAGCGGCTGGGCGTGGCCGCCCTGACCGGCGCGCGCAAGCTCACCGTCGACGGCTCGACGCTGACCGCCGAGCGGCAGACCGAGGAGGGCTACGAGGTGGTCACCGCCTCGACGCCGGCCGTGGTCTCCGTCTGGGACACCATCAACGAGCCGCGCTACCCGTCCTTCAAGGGCATCATGGCCGCGAAGAAGAAGCCGGTGCAGACGCTCTCCCTGGGCGACCTGGGCGTGGCCCCGGCCGAGGTGGGCCTCGACGGCGCCACCAGCGCCGTGCTGGAGCACACCAAGCGCCCGCCGCGCTCCGGCGGCGAGAAGATCACCGACGAGGGCGAGGGCGGCGTCAAGCTGGTCGAGTTCCTCGCCACCGAGAAGTTCGTGTGAGAGGTCTGGACATGTCTGAGGTTCTCGTCGTCGTCGAAGCCACGAAGGAATTCGGCGTCAAGAAGGTCACCCTGGAGATGCTCACCCTCGCCCGCGAGCTGGGCACCCCGAGCGCGGTCGTGCTCGGCGGCGCCGGCGCCGCCGAGGCGCTGAGCGCCAAGCTGGGCGAGTACGGCGCGGAGAAGATCTACGCCGCCGAGGGCGAGGAGATCGACGGCTACCTGGTGGCCCCGAAGGCCACCGTGGTCGCCGAGCTGGTCAAGCGGGTGCAGCCGGTCGCCGTGCTGCTCGCCTCGTCGCAGGAGGGCAAGGAGATCGCCGCCCGCCTGGCGGTCAAGCTGGACAACGGCATCCTGACCGACGTGGTCGCCCTGGCCGCCGACGGCACCGCCACCCAGGTCGCGTTCGCCGGCTCCACCATCGTCAAGTCCAAGGTCACCAAGGGCCTGCCGCTGGTCACCGTCCGGCCGAACTCGCTCAACCCGACCCCGGCCGCGGCCACCCCGGCCGTCGAGCAGCTCACCGTGTCGGTCACCGACGCGGACAAGCTGGCCAAGGTCGTCGAGCGGGTCGCCGAGCAGAAGGGCTCCCGCCCCGAGCTGACCGAGGCGTCGATCGTCGTCTCCGGCGGTCGCGGCGTCGGCAACGCCGACAACTTCAAGCTGGTGGAGGAGCTGGCCGACCTGCTCGGCGGCGCGGTCGGCGCGTCCCGCGCGGCGGTCGACTCCGGCTTCTACCCGCACCAGTTCCAGGTCGGCCAGACCGGCAAGACGGTCTCCCCGCAGCTCTACGTCGCGCTCGGTATCTCCGGCGCGATCCAGCACCGGGCCGGCATGCAGACGTCGAAGACCATCGTCGCGGTGAACAAGGACGGCGAGGCGCCGATCTTCGAGCTGGCCGACTACGGCGTGGTCGGCGATCTGTTCAAGATCGTCCCGCAGGCCGCCGAGGAGATCCGCAAGCGCAAGTGACCCGGCGTTCCCCGGGGGCGCCTCGTGGCACCCCCGGGCTCGCAAGGCGCAGATACACGGAAAGAGTGGCCATTCCGCGAAGGATGGCCACTCTTTCCGTGTATCTGCGCGTCATTCGCTCGCTCGGGCGGAGCGTGCGTCGCGCCGTAGGGAGCTGATCGGCGGGCCGGGGAGCTGAGCCGGCCCGCCGATCAGCCCGTCAGGGTGCCCCTCAACAGGCTGTCGCCGGAGTGGCGGGTGTTGTTGTCGTACTGCTCGGCGCTGATGTCGACGACGGTGAAGGTGCTCAGGTCGACGTTGCGGGGGATCGGCAGCAACGCGTCCCCCGACCCGTTGCTCAACGTGCCCACCGAGAACATCTCCATCGTCTTCGGATCGATCAGCCAGACCTCGTAGTACCCCGGAACGCTCGGGAGATTCGCCACGTGCAGATGCAATTGGTTGTCCCCGAGCACCCGGGCGTCGCCCGAGGCGTCCTTCGGCGTCGCGCCGAACGCGGCCAGCGGCGCACTGGCCAGCACCGTCGGCTGCGGCGCCGGATCGTCGCCGCCGGTGCCGAGCACCGCGACGGTGCCCGCGACACCGATCACCGCGGCGGCGGTGGCGGTGACCGCGGTGCTCGCCCACCTCGGCCAGCGGCGGCCACGGCGTGGGCGGACGACGGTCGTCGACCGGTCGCCGACGGCGGCCGGATCGCCGAGGTCGGCGGGATCGCCGGTACGCGGCGGCCGGCGGCCGTTCAACGTGGGCAGTTCCTCGGCGGCCCGGATCTCGGCGACGATGCCCTGCCAGACGTGCTCCGGCGGATCGGGCAGCTCGGTCAGGCCCTGGGTGCCGGCGCCGAGCCCGGCGACGTGCCGGAGCGTCTCCAACTCGCCCCGGCAGTGCCCGCACGCGACGAGGTGGGTGGATTCTCCGTCGGCCGCCTCGCTCTCACCGAGCGCCAGAAAGACCAGCCGGTCGTGGTCCAGGTGCTGCACCGTCCACCTCCCATCTGCGTTTCAGGCTCTGCATGCCGCGCCGGATGTGACTCTTGACCGTGCCGAGCGGCACTCCGGTCACGGTCGAGATCTGCTGGTGTGTCAGGTCGTCGTAGAACGCCAGCTCCAGCATCCGCCGTTGCTCGTCGGGGAGCCGGGCCAGCTCGTCGGCGACCACCAGCCGGTCGACCACCGTGTCCGGGTCGGGGCCGGTGTCCACCGGCTCGGGCAGTTGCTTCACCGTCTCGACCACCCGGGTCTCCCGGGCCGCGGCGCGGATCCGGTCGACCACCTTGCGTCGCCCGATGCCGAGCAGCCAGCCGATCAGTGATCCCTTCGCCGGGTCGAACGTCTCCCGGCCGAGCCAGGCGGCGACGAACGTCGCCTGCGTCACGTCCTCGGCGTCACTGCGGTTGACCAGCGTCGTGGTGGCCAGGTGCAGCACCGCTCGGCCGAATCTGTCGTACGCCTCGCGCAGGGCAGCCTCGTCGCCGTCGCGGAACCGCGTCGCGAGATCGTCCTCGACCGGCGGCTCGGGGCCCTGCCTCGCCGCCGTCACCGGGCGGCTCGCCATCCGTGGGGCATGCCGAACTGTAACTCCCACCGCCCCCGCCCCACTCCCGGTGTGTCCGACACGACGCTCATCACCTCCTCCTTCGTCGGCGAGGGGCCCGACGGATGCGTCCGCGGCCGGAAAAAGAAAACGGATCCGGCGCGCATCCGGGAACGGCGGGGCCGGCGTAACCCGTTCTGCAAGCCAGGCCTGACGAATCAGCACCAACCACCAGGAGGCACTCAAATGCAGCACGCCATGTTCCGTCGGGTCGCCGCGGGCGGCGCGGTGGCCGCCCTCACCTTCGCCGGCGTCGGCGCCGCCACCATGAGCCCGGCCTACGCCGCCTCGTCGAAGGTCTCCGTGGTCCACGGCATCCCGGACACCCCGGTCGACGTCTACGTCAACGGCAAGAAGACGCTCGACAACTTCAAGCCCGGCGACGTGGCCGGCCCGCTCACCCTGCCCGAGGGCGAGTACGACATCGCCCTGACCAAGCCCGGTGAGGCGGTCGACAAGGCCATCCTGAAGGTCGACGACGCCGAGGTGCCGGGCGGGGCGAACATCAGCCTCGCCGCCCACCTGAGCGCCGACGGCAAGCCGCAGATCACCCCGTTCGTCAACGACGTGTCCAAGGTGGGCGCCGGCAAGGCCCGGCTGATCGTCCGGCACACCGCCGCCGCGCCGGCGGTGGACGTGCGGGCCGGCGGCAAGCCGGTCTTCGAGGGGCTGACCAACCCGAAGGAGGCCAAGGCCGACGTGGCCGCCGGCACCGTCAAGGCGGACGTGGTGCTCGCCGGCACCGACACCGTCGCCATCGGCCCGGCCGACCTGAACCTGAAGGAGGGCACCGCCACCATCGTCTACGCGATCGGCTCCGCCGAGGCCAAGAACCTCGACCTGGTCGCGCAGACCATCAGCGGCCTGCACTCCGCGCCGGGCGGCGTGCCCAGCGGCACCGGCGGCCAGGCCGGCACCGGCGTGGACACCTGGTGGTACGTGCTGGCCGGCGCCGGCGTGCTGCTCCTGGTCGGCGGCGGCGCGCGGGTGGCCACCGCCCGGGCCGGTCGCCGGTGACGGTGCGCAACCGCGGGGCGCTGGCGGCGATGGCCGCCGGCGTCGCCGCGCTCACCGTGGCGACGCTTGTGGCGTGCGGGTCGCAGCCCGCCGAGGACGTCGGCGCCGACGAGGCAGCGGCGCTGGCCAGCGCCACCCCCAGCGCGACGCCGGCGGCGACACCGACCGGGGACGCGTCGGTGCCGGTGAACGCCGGCACGCTGCCGGCGGACGGCAAGGCCGTGCCACCGGTACGGCTGAGCATCCCGCCGATCAAGGTCACCGCCTCGGTCAACCCGGTCGGCATCAACGAGCGCACCAACGAGTTCGAGGTGCCGCCCAGCGTGGACCAGGTCGGCTGGTACCGCTACGGCCCGGGGCTGGAGGCCGACGCCGGCTCGGTGGTCATCGCCGGGCACGTGGACAGCGCCGAGCAGGGCAAGGGGGCGTTCTTCCGGCTCCGGGAGCTGGACCGGGGGGACACCTTCACCGCCACCGGCGCGGACGGGAAGGACCGTCGCTACCGGGTGGTGGCCCGGGAGGAGTACACCAAGACGAAGATCCCGCTGGCGCGGTACTTCGCCCGCGACGGCAGCCCGCGACTCACGTTGATCACCTGCGGCGGCCCGTTCGACCCGAAGACCCGGCACTACCGCGACAACATCGTCGTCACCGCGGTTCCCGCGTGAGCGCGAGGAGTGAGCCGTTCTTGCGAGCCCCGCAGTCGCGAACGAAGAGCGGCCCCGCATGAGCGTCCGGACCGCCCGTCCCGCCTCCGCACGGGACGGGCGGTCCGGCCAGCGGTGGCCCGCCCACCGGCCGTTAGGCTGAACGGTGATGGCATACCTGGATCACGCGGCGACGACCCCGATGCTCGACGAGGCACTCGAGGCGTACGTCGCCACCGCCCGCGAGGTGGGCAACGCGTCGTCGCTGCACGCGGCCGGCCGCCGTGCCCGGCGGCGGGTGGAGGAGTCCCGCGAGCGGGTGGCCGCCGCGCTCGGTGCGCGCCCCTCCGAGGTGATCTTCACCGGCGGAGGCACGGAGAGTGACAACCTCGCCGTGAAGGGCATCTTCTGGGCCCGCCGCGACGCCCGGCCCGAGCGGGTCCGGGTGGTCTCCAGCGCGGTCGAGCACCACGCCGTGCTGGACGCGGTGGACTGGCTCGTCGGGCACGAGGGCGCGGAGGCCGGCTGGCTGCCGGTCGACGCGACCGGCCGGCTCGACCCGGAGCGGCTCCGCGCCGAGCTGGCCGAGCACGGCGACCGGGTGGCGATGGTCACCGCGATGTGGGCCAACAACGAGGTCGGCACCGTCCAGCCGGTGGCCGGGCTGGCCGCGGTCGCCGCCGAGCACGGGGTGCCGTTCCACACCGACGCGATCCAGGCGGTCGGTCAGGTGCCCGTCGACTTCGCCACGACCGGGGTGTCCGCGCTCACCGTGACCGGGCACAAGCTCGGCGGCCCGACCGGCGTCGGCGCGCTGCTGCTGGCCCGCGACGTCGCGGCCGTCCCGCTGTTGCACGGTGGTGGCCAGGAGCGCGACGTCCGCTCCGGGACGCTGGACACGGCCGGCATCGTCGCGTTCGCGGTCGCCGTCGAGGCTGCGGTGAAGGGCCAGCAGGAGTACGCGGCCCGGGTCGCCGCGCTCCGCGACGAGCTGGTCGAGCGGGTCCGTCGGGCGGTGCCCGAGGTGGTCTTCAACGGTGACCCGGCGGACCGCCTCCCCGGCAACGCGCACTTCTCCTTCCCCGGCTGCGAGGGGGACGCGCTGCTGCTGCTCCTCGACGCCCAGGGCATCGCCTGCTCGACCGGGTCGGCCTGCTCGGCCGGCGTGGCCCAGCCCTCGCACGTGTTGCTGGCCATGGGCGCCGACGACGACCGGGCCCGCTCCTCGTTGCGTTTCACGCTCGGTCACACCAGCAGCGGCGCGGACGTGGACACGCTCATCGCCGCGTTGCCGGCCGCCGTCGAGCGGGCCCGCCGCGCGGCCGCCCTCCGTACCCCCCGCTGACCCGGATACCCTCGGTACGGACGAGGGGAGTGGGCCGGTGAGGGTTCTGGCGGCGATGTCGGGCGGGGTGGACTCCGCCGTGGCGGCGGCGCGTGCGGTGGAGGCGGGGCACGACGTGACCGGCGTGCACCTGGCGCTGGCCCGTAACCCGCAGACCTACCGCACCGGCGCCCGGGGCTGCTGCACGCTGGAGGACTCCCGGGACGCCCGGCGGGCCGCCGACGTGCTGGGTATTCCGTTCTACGTGTGGGACATGGCGGACCGGTTCCACGACGACGTGGTCGACGACTTCGTCGCCGAGTACGCGGCCGGCCGTACCCCGAACCCGTGCCTGCGCTGCAACGAGAAGATCAAGTTCGCCGCGGTGCTGGACCGGGCCGTGGCCCTGGGCTTCGACGCCGTGGTGACCGGCCACCACGCCCGGCTCGGCCCGGACGGCCTGCTGCGGCGCAGCGTCGACGCGGCCAAGGACCAGTCGTACGTCCTCGCGGTGCTGACCCGCGCGCAGCTCGACCGGTCGGTCTTCCCGCTCGGTGACTCGACCAAGGCCGAGGTGCGCGCGGAGGCCGCCCGGCGCGGCCTCGCCGTGGCCGACAAGCCGGACTCGCACGACATCTGCTTCATCGCCGACGGCGACACCCGCGGCTTCCTGGCCGAGCGGCTCGGCGAGGCCCCGGGCCAGGTGGTGGACGCGCTCACCGGCGCGGTCGTCGGCAACCACAGCGGCGCCTACCAGTACACCGTCGGGCAGCGACGCGGGCTGCACCTGGACCGCCCCGCGCCGGACGGCCGGCCCCGCTACGTGCTCTCCATCACCCCGAAGACCAACACGGTGACGGTCGGCCCGGCCGAGGCGCTGGAGGTCTCCGCGGTGCGCGCGGTCCGCCCGGTCTGGACCGGCGGCCCGCGCCCGGACGGGCCGGTCGAGTGCGAGGTGCAGCTCCGGGCGCACGGAGACGTGGTCCCGGCCGCCGTCTCGGTCGACGCCGACGGCCTGCACGCCGCGCTGCGCCGACCGCTGCGCGGGGTCGCCGCCGGCCAGGCGATCGTGGCCTACCGGCCGGACCCGGCCGGCGACGTGGTCCTCGGCTCCGCCACCATCGCCGCCTGACAGATCGCCGCCCGGCTGCCCGCCCCGGCGGGCTGTCCTCGTGACGGGTCCGGCACCTCCGGCGACGCGATGCCGTTGACCAGGCGGATCACCCGTTGACCAGGCGGATCACCCGGCACCGACGAAGCCGGCGCGGAGCCTGCCGCCACCCCTGCAAACTTGATGGCGTCGATGAGTCGCCCTCGACCCGCGCTCGGCCCGGCTCTTCGATGACGCGGTTCGGCCGCTGTCCGGCGCGCTGACCCATCCGTGCCATCAAGTTTGTAGGCACTTCGTCAGTGACCGCCGGACGCTCCGGTGGCTATCCGCGCCCGTCCGGCGCCCCGACTCGCCGCGACTGTGCGCCCCGACTGTGCACCCCGGCTGTGCACCCCGGCTGTGCACCCCGGCTGTGCACCTTCGGCCGTCCGGCCGCTGCCGTGGCCCGGTCCCGGCCCGCGCTGTCCGCCGGGGGCGGCCCAGTCGATAGGCTTCGGCGGTGACTGATCAGCAGTGGCCCTGGCCGGCCGGAGCGGCGACCGGAATCGGTTCGCTGCCCGGCACCGACATCGCCGAGGCGCAGCGGATCGTGCTCGGCGAGCTGCCCGCGTTGCCGCATCTGCCGGAGCTGCCCGCCCGGGGCCCGGGCGCGGATCTCGTGGGCCGCACCGCCGGGCTGCTCGTCGAGCTTCCGGTCGAGCTGTACGCGGCCCGCTGGCGGATCGCACTGCGCCCCGGCCGGGACCTGCGCCGCGCCCGTGACCTGATGGAACGCGACCTCGACCAGCTCGCCGAGCAGGCCGAGGAGTACGCCGGCCCGGTCAAGGTCCAGGCCGCCGGCCCGTTCACCCTGGCCGCCACGCTGGAGCTGCCGCTCGGCGGCCGGGTCCTGCGCGACCCGGGCGCGGTGCGGGACCTCGCCGGCTCGCTGGGCGAAGGGCTGCGCGGCCACCTGGCGGCGGTGAGCCGACGGCTGCCCCGCGCCACGGTGCTGCTCCAGCTCGACGAGCCATCCCTGCCGGCGGTGCTGGCCGGGCGGGTGCCCACCGAGAGCGGCCTCGGCACCCACCGGCCGATGGAGGCCGAGGTGGCCCGCGCGCTGCTGCGCGGCGTGCTCGACGCGGCCGGCGTCCCGACGCTGGTGCACTGCTGCGCGCCGGACGTGCCGCTGGAGCTGATCCGTTCCGCCGGCGCGGTCGGCGTCGCCCTCGACCTGTCCCTGGTCAAAGACCTGGACCCGCTCGGCGAGGCGCTCGACGCCGGGTTCGGGCTGCTGGCCGGTGCCGCGCCGACGCTGCCGCCGTCGTCCGGCCGGGCGCCCACGTCCGCCGAGGTCGCCGACCGGGTCCGCCGGCTCTGGGACCAGCTCGGCTTCCCCCGTCGGCGGCTGGCCGAACAGGTGGTGGTCACGCCCGCGTGCGGGCTGGCCGGCGCCACCCCGGCGTACGCGCGGGCCGTGCTGGCCGCCTGTCGCGACGCCGGCCGGCGGCTCGCCGAGGAGTGACGTTTCCTGTCGTACGCCGGGGGCAGGATGGCCGGCATGATCGGACGACTGCGTTCCACCGTGATCGACTGTCCCGACCCGCGTGCGCTGGCCGGCTTCTACGCGGAGCTGCTCGGTCTCCCGCTGATCGAGGACAATTCCGACGGCGACGACTGGGTGGTCCTCGGCGGCGCGCCCGGGCACCAGCCGCGGCTCGCCTTCCAGAAGGCGCTCGACCTGCGGGCACCCGACTGGCCCGACCCGGAGCGGCCGCAGCAGTTCCACCTGGACGTGACGGTGGACGACATCGAGGCGGCCGAGAAGGCGGCGCTGGCCCTCGGCGCGCGGCGGCTGCCCGGCGAGGGGGAGGGCTTCCGGGTCTACGCCGACCCGGCCGGCCACCCGTTCTGCCTCTGCTGGGACTGACCGCACGGGGCTTGCGCGGCCGGTGCATGATCACCACCGTGACCGCCTCCACCGACCGACGCGCCGCCGGCTCGCTCTTCGGCCTGGCCTACGGCGACGCCCTCGGCAAGCCGACCGAGTTCCTCACCGTCACCGAGATCGTCCGGCGCTACGGCCCGGCCGGTCCCCGCGAGCTGGAAGGTGACCCGGCACTGGTCACCGACGACACCCAGATGGCGCTGGCCGTGGCGTGGGCGTTGCACGACGCGCCCGCGTACACGGCGGAGGCGGTGGAGCCGCTGCTGCGGCAGCGCTTCCTCGACTGGGCGGCCAGCCCGGAGAACAACCGCGCACCGGGCATGACCTGCCTGCGGGCCTGCGCCGAGCTGAGCCGGGGCACCCGCTGGCAACAGGCCACGGTCGCCGGTTCGAAGGGCTGTGGCGCGAACATGCGGGTCACTCCGGTCGGGTTGCTCGACGTCGACCTCGACACGCTGGCCGGGCTGGCCCAGCTCCAGGCCGGCCTCACCCACGGGCACCCGACCGGGCTGGCGGCCAGCGAGCTGACCGCGTACGCGGTCCGGCTGCTGCGCGACGGCGCGGCGCTGCCGGCGCTGCCCGGCCTGCTCACCGAGCGGGCCCGCGAGCAGCGCACGGTCTACCGGGGCGAGTGGCTCGGCGACCTGTGGCAGCGTCCGGGCGTCACCGACCCGGTGGAGTTCATCGCCCGCGGCTGGGACGACTGCCTGCGGGTGCTCGGCCGGCTGGAGGCGGCACTGGCCCGCCCCGACGACGGCGGTGACCCGTGCCGGCTCACCGGCGAGGGGTGGATCGCGGAGGAGGCGCTCGCGACCGCGCTGCTCTGTGCGCTGCGGCACCCGGACGAACCGGTCGCCGCGCTGGCCCGGGGCGCCACCACCGCCGGCGACTCGGACTCCATCGCCGCGCTGGCCGGGGCGTTCCTCGGGGCCGCGTACGGGATGGCCGCCTGGCCGGCCGGCTGGTCCGCCCGCATCGAGTACGCGGACCAGCTCACCGCCCTGGCCGACCCGCTGGACTGACCGGCGTCCCGCGCTACGCGGTGAGGTGGGGCAGGCGGCGGACGCCGCGCCACACCTCGGGGTCGCAGTCACCGGCGCGGTCCGCGAACGCGTCGAGCGGCACCCGGATCGGTTCGCTGACGTCGAGGAAGCTGTCGTGGTCCGCGCCCGGGTCCCAGGTGCGGGTCGGGATCCGCACGTGGTCGTCCCGGTCCGACTTGTCCTGGCTGGTGATCTTCAGCACCCCGGCCGCCCGGCCGTCCACCCGCAGCACCAGGCAGGGGCGCACCTTCGAACCGGTGCCGTCGGCGTACGGCACGTCGGCCCACCAGATCTCCCCGGGCCGTGGCCGGTCCCCGGCCGGACGGTCACCGCCACGCGGCTTCGGCGGGGCGGCCACCCGCCCACCACCGGGCCGGCTGCCCCGACCGCGTCCGGGCCGGTTGTCCCGTCCGCCACCGGGCCGGCTGCTCCGCCCGTCGGCGGCGCGGCGGCGCCACTCGCTCCACAGCCAGCCCGCCGCCACACAGGCCACGATCACCAGTGCCCAGATCAGCGCGTCGCGCATCCGTGCCCGCCTTCCGTCCGCTTCGGCTTCCGTCCGCTTCGGCCCAGCGATCGTCGCACGGTTGCGGCCCGTCCGCTCCGCGGCGCGGCACGCGTCTCCCTGGCGGCGGGTCGCCCTGCTCAGCGCGGGTGGGCGGACGGTTGTCACAGCCGACCGTTACGGTTCGGGGGTAGCACGAGCACGGGAGGTCGACAGCGTGTCCGATGGTGGCGGCGTGTCCGAAGAAGCGGTTCCCCCGACGGTCGACGCCGCCCAGAAGGCGGCGGCCGGCGTCGAGCCGACCCCGGAGGCCCGGGAGCGGCACGCCACGCTGAGCCAGGAGCTCACCGAGCACCAGTACCGCTACTACGTGCTGGACGCGCCGACGATCACCGACGCCGAGTTCGACAGGCAACTGCGCGAGCTGGAGGCGCTGGAGGCGGAGTTCCCGGCGTTGCGCACCCCCGACTCGCCCACCCAGCGGGTCGGCGGCACGTTCTCCACCGACTTCACCCCGGTCACGCACGCCGAGCGGATGCTCTCGCTCGACAACGCGTTCGCCGACGAGGAGCTGGCCGCCTGGGCCGAGCGGGTCGAGCGCGACGCCGGTGGCCCGGTGCCCTACCTCTGCGAGCTGAAGGTCGACGGCCTGGCCATCAACCTGACCTATGAGAAGGGCCGGTTGGTCCGGGCGGCCACCCGCGGCGACGGCCGCACCGGTGAGGACGTCACCGCCAACGTCCGCAGCATCAAGGGCGTGCCGGCCCGGCTGACCCCGTCCGACGACTTCCCCGACGTGCCCGAGCTGATCGAGGTGCGCGGCGAGATCTACTTCCCGGTGGCCGGGTTCGCCGACCTCAACGCGAGCCTGGTCGAGCAGGGCAAGGCGCCGTTCGCCAACCCGCGCAACGCCGCCGCCGGCAGCCTCCGGCAGAAGGACCCGCGGGTCACCGCCGGTCGGCCGCTGCGCCTGATCGTGCACGGCATCGGCGCCCGCAAGGGCTACCGGCCGTCCGCGCAGTCCGAGTCGTACGCCGCGCTCAAGGCGTGGGGGCTGCCCACCAGCGACCGCTGGAAGGTGGTGGCCGACCTGGCCGGCGTCGCGGAATACATCGCCTGGTACGGCAAGCACCGGCACGACGTCGAGCACGAGATCGACGGCGTGGTGGTCAAGGTCGACCCGGTCTCCATCCAGGGTCGCCTCGGCTCGACCAGCCGCGCGCCGCGCTGGGCGATCGCCTTCAAGTACCCGCCGGAGGAGGTCAACACCACGCTGCTCGACATCGACGTCAACGTCGGGCGCACCGGCCGGGTCACCCCGTTCGCCGTGCTCCAGCCGGTCCTGGTGGCCGGCTCCACGGTCGCGCTGGCCACCCTGCACAACGCTCGCGAGGTCGAACGCAAGGGTGTGCTCATCGGTGACACGGTGGTGCTGCGCAAGGCCGGCGACGTCATCCCCGAGATCCTCGGCCCGGTGGTCGACCTGCGGCCGGCCGACGCCCGCCCGTTCGTCATGCCGACCACCTGCCCGGCCTGCGGCACGCCGCTCGCGCCGGCCAAGGAGAGCGACGTCGACATCCGCTGCCCCAACGGGCGGACCTGTCCGGGGCAGATCCGCGAGCGGGTCTTCTACCTGGCCAGCCGCAGGGTGCTCGACATCGAGGCGCTCGGCGAGAAGGGCGCGGCGGCGCTGCTGGACGCGCAGATCATCACCAACGAGGGCGACCTGTTCCAGCTCGACGCCGAGCAACTCGCCCGCTCGCCGTTCTTCGTGAACAAGGACGGCAGCCTCGGCACCAACGCCACCAAGCTGCTGGAGAACCTGGCCGAGGCCAAGGAACGGGACCTGTGGCGGGTGCTGGTGGCGTTCTCCATCCGGCACGTCGGCCCGACCGCGGCGCAGGCGCTCGCCCGGCACTTCCGCTCCGTCACCGCGATCGAGGAGGCGTCCGAGGAGGAGCTGTCCTCGGTGGACGGCGTCGGCCCGACCATCGCCGCGAGCCTCAAGGAGTGGTTCGCCGTCGACTGGCACCGCGACGTGGTGCGCAAGTGGGCCGCGGCCGGCGTCCGCATGGCCGAGGAGTCCGCCGACGAGGGGCCGCGCCCGCTCGACGGGGTCACCGTGGTGGTCACCGGCACGCTTGCCGGGTTCAGCCGCGACGAGGCCGCCGAGGCGATCCAGAGCCGGGGCGGAAAGGTGACCGGCTCGGTCTCCAAGAAGACCGGCTTCGTGGTGGTCGGCGACAACCCCGGCACCAAGGCCGACAAGGCGGCCACGCTGAAGCTGCCGATCCTCGACGAGGACGGGTTCCGGGTGCTGCTGGAGTCCGGTCCGGAGGCGGCCCGGGCGGTGGCCCGGGTGGAGGAGTGACCGCCGCCGGGGTGACCGCCCGGCGGCGTATACCAACTTAATTACGACTAGCACCGATTCGTGACTGTCGTGTCGGGGAAAACGGTCCGTAGGGCGTTTCATTGGCGTACGGCGCGTGACGGCGCGCGCCAGGACCGTGCCCGGGAGGTGCGATGGCGACCGACGACCCGCGCAACTCCGTCCCGCCGGGGCGGACCGGGCCGTTCTTCGGCTTCGTCGGTGCGGTAGGCCTCGTCGCCCTGCTCGTCTCGGTCGGGCCGCTTGCCGCGCTGCCCGGCCGGCTGACCGAGCTGCCGGTCGCGTTCTGGACGATGGCGGCGCTCGCCGTCGTCTGCGACGCCCGCCCGTTCGTCCCGCCCGGCCGGCGGCAGACCTCGGCGGTCTTCCCGTCCACCTGCTTCACCTTCGCCATCCTGCTCGGCTGGGGGCTCGGCCCGGCGGTGGCGGTGCAGGCCGTGGCGGTGGCCGTCTCCGGCTGGCGTCTCGGGTACGCCGCCTGGCGCACCGGCTTCAACGCGGCCCAGTACGCGTGCGCGCTGGCCGCCGCGTACGCGGTCACCAGGTTCGGTCCGGGCGAGCTGTTCGGCGGCGGCCGGCTGCACTGGACGGACGTGGCAGCGGTGGGCGGCGCCACGGTGGCCTGGTTCGCGGTCAACTACGGGCTGGTCAACTCCGCCATCCGGCTGCGCTTCGGGGACCGGTGGTGGCCCAACGTCCGGCTCGGGCTGGCCTACGAGCTGCTCTCCACCGGCTCGCTGCTGCTGCTCGCGCCGGTGCTGGTGGCCGCCGCGCGGGCCAGCGCGGCGCTGATCCCGCTGGTGCTGGTGCCACTCTTCGCGGTCTACCGGATGGCCCGGCTCTCCGCCGAGCGGGAACAGCTCGCCGACGTCGACCCGCTGACCGGGCTGCCCAACCGCAAGGCGTTGCTCAGCGAGGTGGTCGAGCAGGTGCACCTGCACGCCGAGCGGGCCGCCCGGGGCGAGCCGGACGCCCACGTGGCCCTGCTGCTGCTCGACCTGGACCGGTTCAAGCACGTCAACGACGCGCTCGGCCACGCGGTCGGGGACCGGTTGCTGGTCGAGGTGAGCGCCCGGCTGATCGACGTGGTCGGCGAGCACGAGATGGTGGCGCGGCTCGGCGGCGACGAGTTCGCCATCGTCGTGCCGGGGCTGACCGGCGTCGAGGAGGCCCGGGAGCGGGCCGACCGGGTGGTCGCCGCGCTGGCCGAGCCGGTGCCGTTGGACGGGCTGCCACTGGACGTGGGCGGCTCGATCGGCGTCGCGCTCTTCCCCGAGCACGGCGAGGACTTCGCCACCCTGATGCGGCACGCCGACGTGGCCATGTACGACGCCAAGCACCGCACCGACACGGTCGCGGTCTACGCGCCGGAGTCCGATCACAACTCGGCCGAGCGGTTGAGCCTCCTGGCGGACCTGCGCCGGGTGTTGGAGTCCTCGCCGTCGTCCTCCGGTGAGCCGGTGGGCGTACGCGGCGGGGACGGCGCGGCGCTGACGCCGGGGCTGCCCGCCGCCCGGCCGGCGCATCCGGGTCGGCCGGACGGCGGGCACCCGGTCCACGACGCGCGGCCGGCTCGTGAGGGCCGGTCGGGGCAGGAGGGCCGGCCGGTCCACGCGGACGGTCGGGGCGCGGAACGGCCCGGCGTCGTCCCGGCCCGCCGACGGCTCCGGTGGCGTCGGGAGCGTGTCGAGGCGCGCTCCGACGACGACCTGATCGAGCGGATCCTGACCGGCGCCGACCCGACCCGCCGCCGGGCCGACCGGGTCCCCGACCCGGTTCGTTCCGGCGCTGACCCGGCGTCGGCCGCGGCGGCCCCACCGGCGTCGGCCGCGGCGGCCCCACCGGCGTCGGCGGAGGTGGCGCCGGCTGTGTCGACCGCGTCGGCCCCGGCCGGCGGACCCGCCGTGGAGGCCGCCCCGGCCGCCCCGGCCGCCCCGGCCGCGCGGCTCGCGGAGACCACGGCCGCGTCGGCCGCGGAGGCCGGCGAGATCACCATGTACTACCAACCGCAGATCGCCATCGCCACCGGCGAGGTGGTCGGTGTGGAGGCGCTGCTGCGCTGGCGGCACCCGCGCCGGGGCATGGTCGACCCGGGGGAGCTGATCCAGGTCGCCGAGCAGAGCGCGGTCATGCGGCTGCTCACCCGCCGGGTGGTGGACGACGTGGTGGAGCAGCTCGCGAAGTGGTCCGCGGCCGGGCTCACGTTGCGGGCCGCGCTCAACGTCAGCGTCCGGGACCTGCACACCGGCGAGATCGCCGACCAGATCGCCGACCGGCTGACCCGGTACGGCGTCCCGCCCGAGCGGCTCCAGGTGGAGATCACCGAGGGTGCGCTGATGGCCGACCCCCGTCGGGTGCTGGCCAGCATCACCCACCTGCACCGGATCGGCGTCGGGATCGCGCTCGACGACTTCGGCACCGGATACTCCTCCCTCCAGCACCTGCGCCGGCTGCCACTGTCCGAGGTGAAGGTGGACCGGTCGTTCGTGCTGGGCATGGCCGACGACCCGGACGACGCGGCGATCGTCCGCTCGATGATCGAGCTGGCCGGCGCGCTCGGCCTGCGGGTGGTCGCCGAGGGCGTGGAGGACGAGCGCACCTGGCGGCTGCTGCACGCCGCCGGCTGCGACGTGGCGCAGGGCTGGTTCCACGCCCGGCCGATGCCGGCCGAGGACCTGATCGCCTGGCTGTCGCGTTACCGCCCGGTCCGCCCGACCGCGGTGGACGGCGACGGGCGGGGCGGGCCGGCGGCGGAGGGGGAGTCGAAGGCGTCGTCGTGACGGCGGGACAATAGACTCGCTCCGGTCACCGCGCGTCATCGTGCTCCGTCAGGCGCGCGGCCGGCACACGCAGACGTCTGAAGGACAGCCACGAAGGGGGCACCCGATGGCCGCCATCTCCCGCGAGGAGGTCGCGCACCTCGCGCGACTGTCGCGGCTCGCCGTCACCGAGGAGGAGCTGGACATGTTCGCCGGCCAGCTGGACGTGATCCTCCAGTCGGTCGCGCAGGTCGGCGAGGTCGCCGCGGCGGACATCCCGCCGACCTCCCACTCGGTGCCGCTGACCAACGTGCTCCGCGAGGACGTGGTGACGCCGAGCCTGACCCCGCAGGAGGTGCTGTCGGGTGCGCCCGACGCCGAGGAGCAGCGGTTCCGCGTTCCGCGGATCCTGGACGAGGATGTGGCATCGTGACCGACCTGACCAGGCTCAACGCCGTCGACCTCGCCGGCCTCGTCGCCAACGGTGACGCCTCGGCGGTCGAGGTCACCCGCGCCCACCTGGACCGGATCGGTGCCGTCGACGACCGGGTGCACGCGTTCCTGCACGTCGACAGCGACGGCGCGTTGGCCGCCGCGCGGGCCGTGGACGAGCGCCGCGCCGCCGGCGAGGAGCTGGGCCCGCTGGCCGGCGTCCCGGTCGCGGTCAAGGACGTGCTGACCACCAAGGGCGTGCCGACCACCGTCGGGTCGAAGATCCTGGAGGGCTGGCGTCCGCCGTACGACTCGACGATCGTCGAGCGGCTGCGCGCCGCCGGCACGGTGATGCTCGGCAAGACGAACATGGACGAGTTCGCGATGGGCTCGTCCACGGAGTACTCCGCGTACGGGCCGACCCGGAACCCGTGGGACACCGAGCGCATCCCGGGCGGCTCCGGCGGCGGCAGCGCGGCGGCGCTGGCCGCGTACGAGGCGCCGCTGGCGATCGGCTCGGACACCGGCGGCTCGATCCGTCAGCCCGGCGCGGTCACCGGCACCGTCGGCGCGAAGCCCACCTACGGCGGCACCTCCCGGTACGGCCTGGTGGCGTTCTCCTCGTCGCTGGACACGCCCGGCCCGTGCGCGCGTACCGTGCTCGACGCCGCGCTGCTGCACCAGGTGATCGGCGGCCACGACCCGCGCGACTCCACCTCGATCCCGGCCCCGGTGCCGGACGTGGTGGGCGCGGCGAAGCTCGGCGCGAGCGGTGACCTGACCGGCGTCAAGCTGGGCGTGGTCACCGAGTTCACCGGCGAGGGCGCCGAGCCGGGCGTGATGGCGGCGTTCCGCGAGTCGGTCGAGGCGCTGGCCAAGCTGGGCGCCGAGATCGTCGAGATCTCCTGCCCGCACTTCAAGTACGCGCTGCCGGCCTACTACCTGATCGCGCCGAGCGAGTGCTCCTCCAACCTGGCCCGCTTCGACGGCGTCCGGTTCGGCCTGCGGGTCGGCGACGACGGCAACCGGTCGCTGGAGGAGGTCATGTCGCTGACCCGCGAGGCCGGCTTCGGTCCCGAGGTGAAGCGGCGCATCATGATCGGCACGTACGCCCTCTCGTCGGGCTACTACGACGCCTACTACGGCCAGGCGCAGAAGGTGCGCACGCTTATCACGCGCGACTTCACCAGCGCGTTCGATCAGGTGGACGCGCTGATCTCGCCGACCACGCCGTTCGTGGCGTTCCCGATCGGCGCGCGCACCTCGGACCCGTACCAGATGTACCTGGCGGACCTGTTCACCATCCCGACGAACCTCTACGGCGGTCCGGCCATCTCGGTGCCGTGCGGGTTGTCCGACGGGCTCCCGGTGGGTCTGCAGATCATGGCGCCGACCATGGCCGACGACCGGATGTACCGGGTGGCCGCCGCGTTGGAGTCCAGCGTCGGCGCGTTCACCCCGCCGGCCCTGTAGCACCACCGCCGATCGGCGTCGACGGGTTCCCGTCGGCGCCGGTCGGCGTTCCCGGCTGCACCGGTGCCGCGTCGAGGTAGCGGCGGGCCTCCCGGATGCCGCGCCAGCGCCACCAACCCGTGCCCGCCCAGAGCAGGACGAGGACCGCGGCGGTCACCCGGGTCGAGGGGCCGGCGTCGCCGAGCAGCACGATCCCCTGGGCCGCGATGCCCAGCGCGCAGAGCCAGAGGTACCAACGCTGGTCGATGCGGCGGTCGGCCTCCCGCCGGGCGGCGGCGTCGACCCCTGGATCGGTGGCCCGGCCCGCGCGCAGCGCGGCCCGCACCGCGGCGGTGGGGCTTCCGACAGGGGTACGCATCCGCGGCACCAGCCGCCGGCCGAGCAGCAGCGCCAGCCCCGCGCCGACGAACGCGGGCACGGCGGTGAGGACGAACAGCGCCACCACGTCCTGGAAGTCGTACTCGCCGTCGGTCGCCCAGATGGCGATCGCCAGTGCGGGGATGCCGAACGCCACCGCGCCGGCCACCAGCACCACCCGGGTCGTCGCCGGCCCGTTGCGCACCGGTCCGGCCCGATCGGCGTCCGGCCCGGTCACCGCCGCCCGCGCCCGCGACGGGTCAGCACCAGCGCGACGGCGACCGCCACCAGCCCGGGGAGCACGGTGGCGGCCAGCATCAGGGCCACGTTGTCGGGATTGCGGTCGTCGCTGGACAACCACTGCGCCCAACTGACCAGAACGGCCAGCAGCCACACCGCGGCGACGGCCAGCAGCACCGTCCTGGCTCGCGTGCCGCGTGCCGTCGAGACGTTCCCCGTATTCGTCATGGTCGACACGTACCCCGGTGTCGGTTTTCGCATGCCGGCGTGGCGGGCCCCCGCGCGGCGATCTCGAAGCCCGGCAGCGGGGTGGCCGGCCCAGCCGATTAGGCTGGACCGGTTCTGTCCGGATCGCGCCTGGAGCTCAGATGACGACGACACTGCCCGCGTACGACGAGGTCGTCGCGCGCTACGAACCGGTGATCGGCCTGGAGACCCACGTCGAGCTGGGCACGAACACCAAGATGTGGTGCGGCTGCCCGACCGACTTCGGCGGCGAGCCGAACACCCGGGTCTGCCCGGTCTGCCTGGGCCTGCCCGGTTCGCTGCCGGTGGCCAACAAGGCGGCCATCGAGGCGACCATCCGGATCGGCCTGGCGCTGAACTGCTCGATCGCCGAGTGGTGCCGGTTCGCCCGGAAGAACTACTTCTACCCGGACATGCCGAAGAACTTCCAGATCAGCCAGTACGACGAGCCGCTCTGCTTCGACGGCCACCTGGACGTCGACGTCGACGGCGAGCTGGTGCGCATCGGCATCGAGCGGGTGCACCTGGAGGAGGACACCGGCAAGACGCTGCACGTCGGTGGTGCCACCGGCCGCATCCACGGCGCCACCGAGTCGCTCGTCGACTACAACCGGGCCGGCATCCCGCTGGTCGAGATCGTCACCAAGCCGATCCCCGGCACCGGCGCGCTCGCCCCGGAGATCGCCCGCGCGTACGTCGCCGAGCTGCGCGACGTGATCCGCTCGCTTGGTGTCTCCGACGTGCGGATGGAGGAGGGCTCGCTGCGCTGCGACGTCAACACGTCGTTGAACCTGCCCGGCGCGGAGTGGGGCACGCGGACCGAGACCAAGAACGTCAACTCGCTGCGCTCGGTCGAGCGGGCGGTCCGGTCGGAGATGCTGCGCCAGGCGTCGGTGCTGGACGCGGGCGGCCGGATCGTCCAGGAGACGCGCCACTTCCACGAGGACACCGGCGACACCACGTCGGGCCGGTCCAAGGAGACCGCCACCGACTACCGGTACTTCCCGGAGCCGGACCTGGTGCCGCTCGCGCCGGACACCGCCTGGGTGGCCGAGCTGAAGGCCGCCCTGCCGGAGCTGCCGCGGCTGCGCCGCAAGCGGATCCAGCAGGACTGGGGCCTCTCCGACCTGGACATGCAGTCGGTGGTCAACGCCGGCGCGGTCGAGCTGATCGAGGCCACCGTGGCGGCCGGCGCCACCCCGGCGGCGGCCCGCAAGTGGTGGCTCGGTGAGCTGTCCCGGCGGGCCAACGAGACCGGCGTGGAGCTGGCCGACATCGGGGCGACCCCGGCGCAGGTGGCCGAGCTTCAGGGCCTGGTCGACGCCGGCAAGCTCAACGACAAGCTGGCCCGCACCGTGCTGGAGGGCGTGGTGGCCGGCGAGGGCTCGCCGACCGAGATCATGACCGCCCGCAACCTGGAGGTCGTCTCGGACACCGGCGCGCTCACCGCCGCCGTGGACGAGGCGATCGCCGCCAACCCGGCCATCGCCGACAAGATCCGCAGCGGCAAGGTGGCGGCGGCCGGCGCCCTGGTCGGCGCCGTCATGAAGACCACCCGCGGCCAGGCGGACGCCAAGACCGTCCGCGAGCTGATCCTGGAGCGTCTCGGCGCTGCCTGACACGTGTTAAAAGGGGCCCCCGCCTATGCAGAATGCGTTAAGCGGGGGCCCCTCCTTACCCCCCACCCCGCAGAGGGCGTCAACGGCGACGCCCGGATGGAGCAAGCGTGAACACCGACGTCCTCGACGAGATCCAGCGCCGGGTGCTCTGGCTCGCCACCCGCATCGTCGACGCGGCCAACCATGACCGGGACACCGGCGACGGGGTGAAGGTCGGCGGCCACCAGGCGTCGAGCGCGTCGCTGGTGACCGCGATGACCGCGCTCTGGTTCCAGCACCTGGACGCCGAGGACCGGGTCGCGGTGAAGCCGCACGCCTCCCCGGTGTTCCACGCCATCCAGTACCTGCTCGGCAACCTGGACCGGTCCTACCTGCCGAAGCTGCGCGCCCGGGGCGGGCTCCAGTCGTATCCGTCGCGGACCAAGGACCCGGACGAGGTGGACTTCTCCACCGGCTCGGTCGGCCTGGGCGCCGCCGCGCCGCTGTTCGCCGCCGTCACCCGCCGCTACGTCGACGCGCACTTCGGCGCGCGCCCGCACTCCCGTTTCATCGCGCTGATCGGCGACGCGGAGCTGGACGAGGGCAACATCTGGGAGGCGGTCGCCGACCCGGCCACCACCGGCCTGGGCAACGTGATGTGGCTGGTCGACTTCAACCGCCAGTCGCTGGACCGGGTCGTCCCCGGCATCCGGATCAACCAGTGGCGCGGCCAGTTCGAGGCCGCCGGCTGGCACGTCATCGAGGTCAAGTACGGCCGCCGGCTCGCCGAGGCGTACGCCCGGCCGGGCGGCGCGGCGCTGCGCGACTGGATCGACCGGATGCCGAACGAGCAGTACCAGTCGCTGTTCGGGCTGGCCGGGCCGGTCCTGCGCAAGCAGTTCCTGGACGGCGCGCCGGACGAGGTGACCGCGTTCGTCGCCGACGTCCCGGACGACGAGCTGGGCCCGCTCGTCACCGACCTGGGCGGGCACGACGCGCAGGCGCTGCTCGACGCGTACGCCCAGTGCGACGCGGTCACCGACCGGCCCAGCGTGGTGTTCGCGTACACGGTGAAGGGCTGGGGGCTGCCGATCGCCGGCAACCCGCGCAACCACTCGGCGCTGCTGAGCACCGAACAGGTGGCCGCGCTGCGGACGGCGCACGGCCTGACCGCGGAGACCGAGTGGGACCGCCTCGACCCGGCGTCCCCGGCCGGCATCTGGGCCGGCGAACGCCGGGAGGCGCTGTCCCGCGCGCCGCGCGAGCGGGCGCTGGGCGTCACCGTGCCGGAGTCGACCCGGGTACGCGCGAACAAGCCGGTCTCCACCCAGGAGGTGTTCGGCCGGGTGCTCGTCGACCTGGCCCGTGACCCGCAGGTGGCGCCCTACCTGGTGACCACCGCGCCGGACGTGGCCACCTCGACCAACCTGGCCGGTTTCATCAACAAGACAAGTGTGTTCGCCCCGACCGAGCAGCGTTCGTGGACCGAGGACCGGATGCTGCGCTGGACGGAGAGCCCCGCCGGGCAGCACATCGAGCTGGGCATCTCCGAGATGAACCTGTTCCTGCTGCTGGGCCAGCTCGGCCTGTCGTGGGACCTGTCCGGCCAGCCGCTGCTGCCGGTCGGCACGGTCTACGACCCGTTCGTGCTGCGCGGGCTCGACGCGTTCCTGTACGGCACCTACTCGGGTTCCCGGTTCGTGGTGGCCGGCACCCCGTCCGGCATCACGCTGGCGCCCGAGGGCGGCGCGCACCAGTCCACCATCACCGCGTCGGTGGGCCTGGAGCTGCCCGGGGTGACGTTCCTGGAACCCGCGTACGCCGGCAGCCTGGACTGGCTGCTCTGCGACGCGCTCGGGCAGATCGCCGGCGGCGCCGCGCCGGCCGTCACCGCCGCGCCGGCCGAGGACGGGGCGTACTACTTCCGGCTCAGCACCCGCCCGATCGACCAGGCGCCGTTCGAGGCGGCGCGGGCCCGGCTCGGTGACGCGGTGCTGCGCCGGCAGGTGGTGGCCGGGGCGTACCGGCTCGTCGACGCGCACCAGGCGTACCCGGATCTGGCGGACGCCCCGGTCGTGCAGCTCGCCGCCTCCGGCGCGGTGCTGCCGGAGGTGCTGGCCGCCGCCGCGGAGCTGGCGGAGGAGGGCGTGGCGGCGCACGTGGTGGACGTGACCAGCCTGGACCGGCTCTACCGCGCGTGGCAGCGGACGCTGCGTCAGGGCGTGCGGACCGCCACCGTGCCGAGCGTGCCCGGCGCGCTGCGGTCGGCGTTCGCCGACCGGGTGCCGGTGGTGACCGTGCAGGACGCGGCCTCGCACGCGATGGCCTGGCTCGGTTCGGCGGTCGGCGCCCCGGCGGTGCCGCTCGGGGTGGACGAGTTCGGTCAGTCCGGCACCGTCCGGGAGCTGTACGAGCTGCACGACCTGCTGCCCGGCAGCATCGTCAACGCGGCGCTGGCCGCGCTCGCGTTGCGCTGACCCGGCCGGACGGTTGCGCGGCGCCGGCGACACGGCGCCGTGGTGAGGAGTGAGCGGGCCGCGCGGTGGCGGAGCGTGAGCGGCGGGCGTCGTCGCGCAGCGTGCTGGCCGAGCGGAGCGATTGTGGGACCGCGCACGGCCTTTGCTCTGCAGCCATATCCGCAGCACGGCCCTGACCTGCGTGCAGGTCGGGGCCGTCGCGCGCTGCCGGTCGCCGGCCCGGTGACACTCGGTGCCTGCTGCGTCGATGGCTGCAGAGCAAAGGGGGCGCAGGCCGACACCCGTCCCGATGCCGCCGTCACCAAAAGTAACGGGTCGGTGCGGTCAGCTGGGGGTCGGTGCCGGGGTCGCGCTCGGCGACCCTGATTCCGGGGCGCCGCGGGTCGGTGTCGGGGTGACCGGCACCTCGTCCCCCTTGGCCGGATCCCTGATGACGTGCCGTTCCAGGTTGACCTGCGACTGCCCGGTGCCGCCCACGGTGATCTCGTCGTACGCCTGGAGCAGCTTCTGCTGGTCGAAGTAGAGCACCGTCATGGCCAGCGGCGTCGGCTTCTCGCCCTCCAGCCCGCGCAGCCCGGCCCCACCGGTCGAGCCCTCCACCATCAGCGTCGTCGGCTGCTCGCCCGGCACCTGCGGCAGCTTCGACACCTGGCGGGCGTGGGTGTGCCCGGAGAGCACCAGCGGGCAGGTGCCGGAGAGCGGCCCGGCCGATGCCGGGTCGTGCACCAGCGCCACGTCCACCTTCCGCGGTGACTTCTCCACCGTGGCGGCGAGCTGCTCGCCGGCGCCGATCACCTGGTCGGCCACCGCCGACGTGAGTCCGCTGCCGGCCGGCGAGGTCTCCTTGTCCGGGGTGAACCGCGGGTCGCCGATGCCGGCGATGGTCAGCCCGGCCACGGTCGTGGTCGAGTTGTTCAGCACCACGGCGTTCGGCTGCTGGGCCACCGCCGCGGCGGTCCGCGGCGAGTCGTGGTTGCCGCGGATGTAGACGTAGGGCTTCTTGAGCAGGCCGATCGAGCCGACGTAGGACGCCTCCGGCTCGCTGCCCCAGTCGGTGAGGTCGCCGGTGTCGATCACGACGTCGATGCCGAACTGCTCGACCACCGTGCGGATCAACTGCCACCCGGTCGGGTTGAGGTGCATGTCCGAGACGTGCAGCACCCGGGTGGTGCCCGGGGACGGCTGCACCACCGGCAGCGCCGAGACCGTGGTGTAGAGCTTGCTGACGTTGCCGACCAGCCGCTGGAGCTGCTCCGCGTACTTGGTGTAGTCGTTGGCGATCCGCCGCGCGTCACCCACGATCGCGGGCGCGTTGACCAGCAGCCCCTCGTACCGCGGTTCCTCGATCGCCTGTGGCCGCAGGGTGGCCGCGCCCAGGCCGAGACTGCCGGCGGTGATGACCAGCGCCAACCCGCCGGCCCAGGCGGTCCGCCGCACGTCGCGGAAGACCAGCCCGGCCAGGAGCAGGGTGGCCAGCACCGCCGCGGCGAGCGTCCGCAGGCCGAGCCGCATCACGCCGTCCCGGACGTCCTGCACCGCCGACTGGCTGGCCCGGCTGATGCTCGCCGGATCGTCGATGAGTGCCTCGGTGCGCCGCTGGTCCAGGGAGCCCACCTCGACGGTCAGGTACGCCGGCCCGTCGTGGCTGTCCAGCAGCAACGCGCCCAACGGCGGGATGTCGACGGTGGTGCCGCCGCTCAGCGACGGGCTGAGCTTCAGCTCCGCCCGGAACGGGCCGATGTCGGTGCCGACGTGGCCGCCGGCGTACGTGCCGACCACGATGCCGCCGAGCGTGACCGCGAGCAGCGCCAGCGCCACGCCGACCCGGCGCAGCCGGTGGCCCGGCCGCCAGGCCGCGAGGCGGCGGGCGCGTCCGGTCACCGGGGACGTCGGGTTCCCGGCGCGCTGCTCTTCGTTCTCCTGGCCGTCCATGCTGAAATCCTGACCTGCCCAGTGCGTGATCTTGGCAAACCTGTCCGAAGCGGCTCAGCTCCGGCCGGCGCCGCCGTCCGCGAGGACGAGCCGCAGGATCCGGTCGTCCTCGGCGGCCGGCCGGCCCCGGCCGTCCCGGTTCGAGGTGCTCACCCAGATCGAGCCGTCCGGCGCCACGGCGGCGGCACGCAGCCGACCGTACCTGCCGGTGAGCAGCTCGCGCGGCTGGCCCAGGACGGTCCCGTTGCCGGCCAGCTCGACCAGCCACAGCCGCTGCCCGCGCAGGCACGCGGCGACCAGCAGCCGCTCCACGGCGGCCAGGCCGGAGCAGGACGCGTCGCCGGTGCGCCACTGCACGACCGGGTCCACGTAGCGGTTGTCGTCGCCGCGCCCCTCGACCTGCGGCCAGCCGTAGTTGCCGCCCTGGTTGATCTGGTTGATCTCGTCCCAGGTGTTCTGGCCGAACTCCACCGCGTACATCCGCTTGTCCGGCATCCAGGCGAAGCCCTGCACGTTGCGGTGACCCGAGGACCACACCGGCGAACCGGCGGTCGGGTTGCCCGGGGCCGGCTTGCCGTCCGGGGTGATCCGGAGGATCTTGCCGCCGAGGCTCTTCGGGTCCTGCGCGTTCGCGGTGCGCCCGGCGTCCCCGGTGCTCACGTAGAGGAAGCCGTCCGGGCCGAAACCCAGGCCGCCGCCGTCGTGGTTGCCGGCCTTCGGGATGCCGGTGAGGATCGGCGTCGGCGTCTGACCCAGCCGCAGCTTCGCGACCCGGTTGTCGGCCTCGGCCGTGTAGTAGACGAAGATCATCCGGTCCTGCGCGTACTTCGGGGAGACGGCGATGCCGAGCAGACCGCCCTCACCGCCGGCCGCCACGCCGGGCACCGTCTGCACCGGCCGGACCGCCAGCCCGTCCGGCCCCGACTCCGGGCCGACCTGGACGATCCGGCCGCTGTCCCGCTCGGTGACCAGCGCCGCGCCGTCGGGCAGGAACGCGATCGCCCACGGCACCGCCAGCCCCTTCGCCAGCACCGTGGCCACCACCTGCTGGCTCGCCCCGCCCGGGCTGGCCGTGCTCGACGGCGTCGGCAGGTTGGGCGGCTCGCCGGCCGGATCCGGCTCGGGCTCGCCGAGCGCGCAGCCGGCGGTGCCCAGCAGCAGCGCCGCGCAGGACGCCGCCAGCGCCGTCCGGAGGCGGCGGGCGCGGGGGTACGGGAGTCGCGGGCTCACCCGGCCCAGCCTAGCCGGACGTGGCGGCGAACCGGGCCGGACGACGCGGTGCGGGCCGGACGCTCATCCGGCGCGCAGGGCGAGCACGGCGACGTCGTCCTCGCGGCGGTGCGCGGCGGCCAGCAGCCGGTCGCAGAGCACGGCCAGCGGCACGTCGGGACCGTCGGCGGCGAGCCGGTCGAGCAGCTCCGCCTGCCCCTCGTCGATCGGCTGGTCCCGGCGTTCGATCAGGCCGTCGGTGTGCAGCAGCAGCGTGTCGCCCGGCGCGAGCGTCAGCGTCCGGCCGGTGCGCCGGGGCGGACGGACCAGACCGAGCAGCGGACCGCGTCCCTGCGCCACCGACACCGTGCCGTCGGCGCGGATCAGCAGCGGCGGCGGGTGCCCGGCGTTGCACCAGCGGACCCGGAGCCCACCGTCGCCGGGGCGGACCCGGGCCAGCACGGCGGTGGCGACCGTCGGCACCCGGAGCCCACCGATGGCCCGGTCGAGGTTGGCCACCAGCTCCTCCACCGGATCGTCGCGCCCGTACGCGTTGCCCCGGACCAGGTTCCGCAACTGGCCCATGGTGGCGGCGGCCTCGATGTCGTGGCCGGCGACGTCACCGATGGCGGCGATCAGCTCGCCGTCGGGCTGGACGAACGCGTCGTACCAGTCGCCGCCGACCTCGACCCGGTCCGCCGCCGGCAGGTAACGGGCGGCCAGCTCCATCCCGGACACGGTCGGCAGCACCGGCAGCATGCTGTGCTGGAGCACCTCGGCCACGTGCCGCTGCTCGCCGTAGAGCCGGCTGTTGCCGACCGCCTGGCCGGCGCGTACCCCGATGTCCTGCGCGGTCCGCAGGTCGCTCGCGTCGAACCCGCGCCGGCCGGCGCGGTTGACAAGCGTGACGGTGCCGATCACCCGGTCGCCGACGGCGGTGATGGGCACCGTCAGGTGCGAGCCGATGCCGAGCCGTTCGGCCAGCGGCACCAGCTCCGGACGGGTGGTGCCGCGCGCCACGTCCCCGATGCCGGCGGCGCCGCGCATCACCGGCCGACCGGAGCGCAGCACCGAACGGATCAGCGACTCCGGGCCGAGCCCGGTGGTCAGCAGCGTGGCGAAGCGGGCCAGGTCGGCGCGGCGGTCCCCGTCCCGGTGCACGCCGGAGACGCTGCGCGGCCGGCCCGCCGGGTCGACCAGCGTGATCAGGCACCAGTCGGCCAGCAGCGGCACCATGGCGTGCGCCAGGCGGTCGACCGCGGTGGCCACGTCGAGCGTGCCGCCGAGCATCTCGCTCATCCCGGCCAGCATCGCGAGCCGGTCGTGGGCCTCCTCCGCCCGGCGGCGGGCCTGTTCGGCGCTGCGGACCGCGATCCGCAGCCGCAACTCCGACGAGCAGGCGGCGGCCAGGTCGGCGAGCGTACGCAACTGCTCCCTGGTCCAGGCGCGGGGCTTGCTGTCGATGGCGCAGAGCGAGCCGAGCACCCGCCCCTCCAGGTCGGTCAGCGGCATGCCCGCGTACGCCACCACGCCGAGGTCCTCGATGGCGAGGTTCAGCCGCACCCGTGGGTAGAGCCGGGCGTCGGGCAGCACCATCGGCACCTCGATGTCGACGACGTGCTGGCAGAACGAGTGGCTGAGCGGGGTCTCCCGGCGGTCCGCCCAGGGCTGCGGCAGCCCGGTCGCGCCGGGGAAGAACTGGCGGTCCGCGTCGACCAGGGAGACCAGCGCGACCGGCACGTCGAGCAGGTCGCCGACCAGCCGTGCGAAGCGGTCGAACGCCTCGTCCGGCACCGCGTCGAGGCGCGTCTCGTCGAGGGACCGCAGCCGGTCGGGATCGGTCAGCGCCGGAATCGGCGCCGCCTTCCGCTCCGGGTCGTCCTCGCTCATCGCCCCCCTGTCGTGCGCACCGTGACGCCGGCCGGCGTCCCGCCCCCGATTAAACCCTGTCGCACGTGTGTCCGACCCCCGGCGGGGCGTTCGTCACGGCCGCCGCGGCGTCGACCTGCGGGTACGGATATCGTCGGCGGTCGTGAAGGCATGGATTCCGCACCCCGACGGTCGTCGCCTGCTCGGCGAACTGCCGCCCGCCGTCACCGTGGAGGTGCTGACCGATCCGGCCCGGCTCCCGTCGTCCCCGGCCGGGGTGCGGTTCTGGGTGCCGCCGTTCCTGGCCGGCCCGGACGCCGGCGCGCTCCTGGCCGACCTGCCGGACGTCGAGGTGGTGCAGTTGCTCTCCGCCGGCGCGGACGCGTGGGCGGGCCGGATGCCGGCCGGCGTGACGCTCTGCGACGCCCGCGGCGTGCACGACTCGGCCACCGCCGAGTGGGTGGTCGGCGCGATCCTGTCCGCGCTGCGCGGGTTCGCGCCGCTGGCCCGCGCCCAGGCCCGCCGGGAATGGGCGTACGACGAGGTCGCCCCGACCGACGAGCTGGCCGGCAAGCGGGTGCTGATCGTCGGCGCCGGCTCGATCGGCGCGGCGGTACGCGCCCGGCTCGCCCCGTTCGAGGTGAGCTTCACGCTTGTCGCCCGTACCGCCCGCCCGGACGAGGACGTGCACGGGGTGGCCGACCTGCCCGCCCTGCTGCCCGCCGCGGACGTGGTGGTGCTGCTGGTGCCGCTGACCGGGCAGACCCGGGGTCTGGTCGAGGAGCGGTTCCTCGCCGCGATGCCGGACGGCGCGTTGCTGGTGAACGCCGCGCGGGGGCCGGTGGCCCGGACGCCGGCGCTGCTCGCCGAGCTGGCGTCGGGGCGGCTCCGGGCCGCGCTGGACGTCACCGACCCGGAGCCGCTGCCGGCCGACCATCCGCTGTGGGAGCTGCCGAACGTGCTGCTCACCCCGCACGTCGCCGGCTCGGTGCGCGGTCTGCTGCCGCGCGCGTACCGGCTGGTGGGGGCGCAGTTGCGCCGCTTCGTGGCCGGGGAGGAGCTGACGAACCGGGTGGTGGACGGCTACTGACCGGCGTCGTCGTCGGGCTGCTCCCGACCGGTGCCGTCGTCGGGCTGCTCCCGACCGGTGCCGTCGTCGAGCCGTCCCCGGCCGGTGGTGCCGTCGGGAAGGCGCTGCCCGGTGGCGGCGACCAGCCGGGGGAGGTCGGCGGCGCGTACCGCGGGCAGCACGAGCACCTGCCCGTCGTCGAGCCGGACGACGGCCCGGCCGCGGGCGTCGCCGGCCAACTCGGCGACCCGGTCCCAGGGCACCCGTCGCTGCCCGACGAGCGCCCGCAGCCGTAGCTCCCGGGCGTCGGCGTCGGTGCCGGACCGCCACGCCCACAGCCCGATCCCGAGCGGCACCAGCAGCACCCAGAGCAGCCACCACCGGGCGGTGGCCAGCGGCAGCGCGCCGATCAAGGCGACGATGGCGGCCACCAGGATGGCCTGGTTGGGACGGAAACGGACGGTGTCGGCGCGACTCACGCCCCGATGATCGCATCCGCCCAGCTCACCCCCCGCCCCTGCCCCCTGCCCCCCGCCCTGCCCCCCGCCCTGCCCCCCGCCCTGCCCCCCGCCCTGCTCCCCGCCCTGCCCCTCGCCCCGTGATCATGAAGTTGGCGGCAACCTCCGTCCGTTTTGTCGCCGTCAACTTCATGATCGACCGAGCGGGGCGCTCGTCGGTCCGGTGGCTGGGGGCGGCGTTCGTGGGGTGGGGCGGGGGGCTTGGTGGGGAGATGCGCCTCTGGTGCTTGCGGGCCTAGATTGGTGGGGGTGTTGGATGTGACGCGCGTCACTATGAACGTGCCGTCACCGGCCACTTCCGGGATCGTTCTTAGGCATGGCCGCAGTGGTCCCCGCCGATGCGACCGCGCCCGACCCCGCACGCCGCACCGCAACAGCACCGCCCCGTGCCCCCTCACGAAGGCGACCGCCGTGCCCGTCATCCCCTCCGCCGGACCCCGCCGGCGGCCACCGCTGCCCGACCTGACCGTGTCGCTCATCGGAATGTCCTTCCTGCTGGCGGGCGTCGCTGGGCTCGTGCCCGGTCCGGCCGCCGCAGCGCTCGCCGTTGCCGGCGCCTCCGCCCTCGCCTGTGTCCGGCTCGCCTGGCTGGCGGGCGTCCCGCCCACACCGGCGCCGACTCGTCACGCCGTCCCGGCGCACAGCCCGCTGCCCTCGGCCCGGACGCGTCGCCGTGCAGCAGGCGCCGAACCCCTGACGCCGGCGCGGCACGCCGCCCCGGGCTCCGCCGATCCGGCATGGGGGCAGCGCGCCGTTCCGCACGTTGACGGCCCGGCGTCGGGGCAGCGCGCCGTTCCGCAGGTTGACGGCCCGGCGTCGGGGCAGCACGCCGTTCCGCAGGTCGACGGCCCGGCGTCGGGGCAGCACGCCCGTCCGCGCGTCGACGGCCCGGCGCAGTACGCCCTTCCGCATATCGCCGATCCGGCGTCGGCCTGGCTGGTCCGGGGCGTGTCGGGCGCCGACCCGTCGGCGTCGGCACCTCACGCCGTGGCGGGCGCCGGCCATCCGACGTCGGCGCCGCGCGCCGTTCCGGGTCGGCCGAAGACCTGCCTCGGCGTACCGGGGGCGGGCGGCTCCGGGCCGCCGGAGCGGGCCGCCGCCCCGGGCCGGGCCGAGGCGACCGGCCGGGCGGGCCCACCCGGTCCGGGCGCCGCGACCGGGCGGCAGGCCCGCCGGGTAGCGCTGTCCCGGCGGGTCGCCGCGATTCTCGACGCGGCCGTCCTGGTCGCCGGGCTCACCGTCGCGGTGCTGCCGCTGAGCGACCCGGCGCACCGGCTGCCGGTGGCGCTGGTCGGGCTCGGCCTCACCGCGCCGCTGCACGCCGCCGCGCTGCTCCGCCTGCCGGGTCGGTCCCGGCTCCCCGCCCGGGAACGGCTGCGCCGCACCGTCGACGTGCTCGCGCTCGGCGTCAGCCTGGTCTTCGCCGGCTGGATGTTGCTGCCCGCCGGCCCGGTGCCGCCGGTCGCGTGGGTCGCCACCGGTGGCGGGTCGGTGGCGTTGGCCGTGCTCGCCATGGCGGCGGTCTCCGAACGCCGGCGTCGGCCGGGCGCCGCGTGCTGCCACGCCGGCGCCGGGCTCACGCTGGGCGGGTTGGCGCTGCTGGTGGTGCTGCTCGCGTACGACGCCCCGGATCGCGCGCTGTCGGCAGTCGCGCCGCCGGTGCTGGCCGGTGCGCTGCTGATCGCCGCCGGCGCCCGGCGTACCTCGGCGGGGGAGCGACCGCACCACGGGGCCGCGCCGGCCGCGTGGCCCCGGCTCACCGCGCCGGCCGGCATCGCCGCGCTCGCGGCCGGCGTGCACCTGGGCACGGCGGGCGAGTTCACCCCGGCGGCGATGGCCCTGGGCCTGGCGGTCATCCCGCCGATCATGGTGGGTGAGCTGCTGGCCGCCGCCGACCAACGCCGCCGGGTGGAACGGCTCGCGGCCAGCGAGGCGTGGCTGCGGCGGCTGGTCGGCGTGGGCGACGACGGCGGTGAGCCGGCGTTGTTGACCCGGGCCGAGCTGGTGCGGGCGCTGTCCCTGCGCAGCGGCGGCGCGCTGCTCCTGGTGGACGTGCACGGCGACGAGGCGGCCCCGCCGGACGGGCCGGCGCTGGCCGAGGTGGGGCGCCGGCTGCGCGCCGGCTGCGGTCCGCACGACCTGGTCGCCCACGTCGGCGACACCGGGTTCGCCGTGCTCACCGACCTCGGGCCGGTGCCCGCGTACGCGCTGGGCACGCGGCTGCTGACGGCGCTCGCCGAGCCGTACCCCCGGCCGGAGGGCGGCACCCCGCTCCGGGTCAGCGTCGGGCTGGCCGAGACCACCGGTGGCGACCCGGAGGACGTGCTGCGCCAGGCCGACCTGGCCCGGCGGCGGGCGGCGCAGCTCGGCCGGGAGCGGATCGAGTGGTACGACGCCTACCTGGAGGAGCAACTGGTCCGCCGGCTCGACCTGGAACGGGAACTGCCCGGCGCGGTGGCCCGGGGCGAGCTGGACCTGGTCTACCAGCCGGTGGTGGCGCTGGCCGACCGGATGCCGGTCGGCACCGAGGCGCTGCTGCGCTGGCGCAGCCCGGCGCTGGGCACGGTGCTGCCGGCGGAGCTGCTGCCGGTGGCGGCCGACCTGGACCTGCTCGGTGAGGTCGGGTGGTGGGTGGTGGACCGGGCCTGCCGGCAGCTCGCCGCCTGGTCGGAGGGGGGCCGCGAGCTGTGGATGGCGGTCAACGTCACGCCCCGGGAGCTGGCCGCGACGGACTTTGTGGCGCGGACCGCGACCGCGTTGGCGGCGTACGACGTGCCGCCGGAACGGCTGGTGGTGGAGGTGGCTGAGCCGGCGGTGGGGGCGGAGTTGCCCACCGTGACGGCGCGGCTGGCCGGCCTGCGGTCGCTCGGGGTGCGCACCGCGCTCGACGACTTCCGCGCCGAGCACGCCTCGCTCGCCCAGCTCCGCCGGTTGCCGATCGACCTGCTCAAGGTGGGCCCGCACCTGGTGGCGCCGGGCGGGGACGGGCAGCGTCCACTGATCGACGTGGTGGCGAACCTCGGCGACCGGCTCGGCGTGGAGGTCGTGGTGGAGGGGCTGGAGTCGGACGGTCAGGTGGCCGGCGCCCGCCGGGCCGGCTGCCGGTACGGCCAGGGCTTCGCGCTGGCCCGGCCGGCGACCGCGGAGCGGGTGGAGGCGTGGTTCGAGGAGTTCCCCTCGGCGTCGCGATGAGGAGCTGACTTAACCGGTTCAGCGCTGGCGTGGCGGGGCGGTGCTGCCGCGCGGCGTCAGGTGGGCGGTCTCGTCCTGCAACTCGGTCACCGGCTCCCCGGCGATCACGGCGAGAAGCTGTCGGGCGGCGTGCGACCCGTACGCCGGGATGTCCCGGCCCAGCGCGGTCAGCGGCGGGTGCACGAGCTGGCAGAGCGGTGAGTCGTCCCAGGCGACGATGGAGAGGTCACCGGGGACGGCCAGCCCCATCTCCTGCGCCACGGACAGCCCGGCGATGGCCATCACGTCGTTGTCGTAGATCACCGCGGTCGGGCGGTTGGCGGAGCTGAGCAGCCGGCGGGTGGCCCGCGCGCCCTCCTCGCCGGTGTAGTCGGACCAGACCGTGCTCGCCTCGTCCAGCCCGAGCCGCCGGCACACGTCGGTGAACGCGTCGGTGCGGATCTCGGTGTGCAGCAGCGAGGGGAGCCCGCCGACCCGGGCGATCCGCCGGTGCCCGAGCGCGACCAGGTACTCGACGGTCTCCACCAGGGCCGCCGCGTCGTCGGACCAGACGCTGGCCAGGGTGCCGGTGTGCCCGGGACCGCCGATGACCACGGCGGGCAGTTGCAGCTCCTCCAGCGCGGGCACCCGCCGGTCGTCGGTGCGCAGGTCGCAGACGAAGACGCCGTCGACGCGGCGCTCGGCCCACCACCGGCGGTAGACCGCGATCTCCGCCTCCTGGTCGGTGACCACCTGGAGCGTGAGCGCGTACGAGCGGGCGGAGAGTTCCGCCTCGACGCCGCTGATCAGCTCCATGAAGAACGGCTCGATGCCCAGTATCCGGGCGGGCCGGCACAGCGCCAGCCCGACCGCCTTGGCGGTGGCGCCGGAGAGCGCCCGCGCGGCGCTGCTCGGGCTGAAGCCGATCTCGGCGGCGATGGCCAGGATGCGCTGGCGGGTCGCCTCGGAGACGCCGGGCTGCCCGTTCAGCGCGTACGAGACCGCGCCCTTGGAGACCCCGGCGCGCCGGGCGACGTCGGCGATGGTCGGCCGCTTCACCGCAGCGTTCCTCCACTGTGTCCAGCCCTCGCGGGCGCCTTCCGGCCGCCGGGTGGCGGCGGGGAGTGACGCTACTGCACCGGGCCCGTCGGCCGGTCGGCGCGGCGGCCCGCCGGCGACTGAACCGCACAGTTGGTCACTTGTGCGGTTCAGCGTACGGGCATCCGGCCCGGTGTCCACCATCCCGGCGCTCCCGAAACTGCTCCGGAAAGCGCTCCACCACGCATGGTCGCGCTCCCATCCGGTCCGGAAGGTTACGGGACGGCCTCGCTGTTAACCGGCCGTTGACAGTGCAAAGAGCGAACCGTACGGTGGCCTCACTTATCCGGTTCAGTCAACGTCTCTCGATCTCGGGAGCGTTCCCATTTGGCGCGGAGGATGACATGAAACGGTCCTGGACGCACTGGGCGCGCACGGCCGCCGTCGGTGCCGTCAGCCTGGTCATGGTCGCCGCCTGTAGCGGCAAGAGCACCACCGGCGGCGCGGACGCGGCCGACGGCCAGGTCACGTTGAAGATCAATTTCTGGGGTGACTTCGGCCTCCAGGACCTCAAGACGAAGTACGAGGCCGACCACCCCAACGTCAAGATCCAGCTCAACTCGGGCGAGTACAACGCCCAGCACGAGGACCTGCAGAAGAAGCTCGTCGCCGGCAACGGCGCGCCGGACATCGCGGCGATCGACGAGGGCTTCATGGTCCAGTTCCGCAGCCAGTCCGACAAGTTCGTCAACCTGCTGGACAAGGGCGCCGGGTCGTACGAGAGCAAGTACCTGCCCTGGAAGTGGAAGCAGTCGCTGTCCGCCGACGGCAAGACGCAGATCGGTCTCGGCACCGACGTGGGCGGCCTCGCCATGTGCTACCGCACCGACCTGTTCAAGGCCGCCGGCCTGCCCACCGACCGCGACCAGGTCTCCGCGCTGTGGCCCACCTGGGACAAGTTCCTGGAGGTCGGCCAGCAGTACACCGGCAAGACCAAGAAGAAGTTCATCGACGCCGGCACGAACCTGTTCAACCCGATCCTCGGGCAGCAGCAGGTCGGCTTCTACAACGACCAGGAGCAGCTCCAGATGGAGCAGGGTCCGAAGGTCGCGTTCGACTACACGGTCAAGGCCGTCCAGGGTGGGCTCTCCGCCAACCTGGTCAGCTTCCAGGCCGACTGGGACAAGGGCTTCACCAGCGGCGCGTTCGCGGTGCTCGCCTGCCCGGCGTGGATGCTCGGCCACATCAAGGACACCGCGCCCGGCACCCAGGGCAAGTGGGACATCGCCGCGGTGCCCGGCGGCGGCGGCAACTGGGGTGGCTCGTTCCTGACCATCCCCAAGCAGGGCAAGAATGTCGACGAGGCGTACAAGCTGCTGGAGTGGCTGGTCGCGCCGGAGCAGCAGATCGAGATCTTCAAGAAGGTCGGCAACCTGCCGTCGCAGCCGGCGCTCTACGCCGACCCGGCCATCGCCGACTTCAAGAACCCGTTCTTCAACGACGCCCCGGTCGGCCAGATCTTCCCGAAGATGGCGCAGGGACTCACCCCGCAGTACCTGGGCAAGAAGAACGGCCCGACCCGGGTCGCGGTGGAGAACGTCATCCGCCGGGTGGAGAACAAGTCGCTGAAGCCCGACGCCGCCTGGACCGAGGCGGTCAAGGAGGCCGACAAGGCCGCCAAGTCCTGACGCACCACAGGTGCCGGAGCGGACCGACCCGCTCCGGCACCGCCGTACCCGTCCACCCCCACCTCGGCTCTGGAGTGATCCGATGTCCAGCACCCGTGCCGCGCCCGCGCCGCCGCGCCGCCGACCCGCGCCGGAGCGCGGCCGTCGCGGGGCCGACGAGCGGCGGTTGACCTGGCGCAACCGGCTGTACCGCTTCGACATGCGCTACATGCCGTACCTGATGATCGCGCCGTTCTTCCTGCTCTTCATCGTGTTCGGGCTGTTCCCGCTGCTGTTCAACGCGGTGGTCTCGCTGCGCAACTATCGCCTGGACGACCCGACGCTGCCCTACTGGGCCGGCGTCGAGAACTTCAGCCGGCTCATCGCCGACGAGGACTTCTGGAACGCGCTCTACAACACCTTCGGCATCTTCCTGCTCTCCACCGTCCCGCAACTGCTGCTCGCGCTGCTGGTCGCCTCGCTGCTCAACCGGCAACTGCGGGCGCAGACCTGGTGGCGGGTCGGCGTGCTGCTGCCGTACGTGACGCCGATCGTGGCCTCGACCATGGTGTTCAGCGTCTTCTTCTCCCGCGACTTCGGCATGGCCAACTGGGCGCTCGGCCTGCTCGGCATCGGCGGCGCCGACGACCCGATCGACTGGCGGGCCGACAAGCTGCACGCCTGGATCGCCATCGCCACCATGGTCAACTGGAAGTGGATCGGCTACAACGCGCTGCTCTACCTGGCCGCCATGCAGTCCATCCCGCGCGACGTCTACGAGGCCGCCGCGATCGACGGCGCCGGCCAGTGGAAACAGCTCTGGCGCATCACCGTGCCGATGATCCAGCCGGTGGTCGTGTTCACCGTGATCCTCTCCACCATCGGCGGGCTCCAGCTCTTCACCGAGCCGATGCTGTTCGACCCGAACGCCCAGGCCGCCACCGGCGGGCCGAACGGCGAGTGGCAGACCATCGCCCAGCTCATCTACAAGGTCGGCTGGAAGGACCTCAACCTCGGCTACGCCGCGGCGATGTCCTGGGCGCTGTTCCTGATCATCCTGGTTGTCGCCGGGATCAACTACCTGCTGACGAACCGACTCTCCGGAGGGCGTAGATGACGGCCCTTGCCTCCCCGCCGACCCCGCGCAAGCGCCGGCCCATGGCCCGCGCCCCGCAGGAGACGCCGGCCGGGTTCTGGACCTACCTGCTGCTCGCGGTCAGCATGCTGTTCGCCGCGTTCCCGCTCTACTGGATGTTCGTCATCGCCACCAGCAACGACGAGGCGCTGGCGAAGCTGCCACCGGCGATCGTGCCGGGCGACCGGTTCCTGACCAACGTCGACGAGGTCTTCTCCCTCCAGGACGTCTACTTCGCCGCCTCGCTCGTCAACAGCGTCATCGTGTCGACGCTGGTCACCGCCTCGGTGCTGTTCTTCTGCTCGCTTGCCGGGTTCGCGTTCGCCAAGCTGCGGTTCAAGGGCAGCGGCGCGCTGATGCTCTTCGTGGTGCTCACCCTGACCGTGCCGAACCAGCTCGGCATCGTCGCGCTCTACATCGTGATGGGCAAGCTCGGCTGGAACGGCACGCTGCTCGCGGTCATCGCGCCCGGCCTGGTCACCGCGTTCGGCGTGTTCTACATGCGGCAGTTCATCGTGAACACCGTCCCGGACGAGCTGATCGAGTCGGCCCGGGTCGACGGCGCCACGATCATGCGGGTGTACGCGACGATCGTGCTCCCCGCGATCCGCCCGGCCCTCGCGGTGCTCGGCCTGCTCACGTTCGTGGCCACCTGGAACGACTTCCAGTGGCCGCTGATCACGTTGAGCGGCACCGACTACCCGACCTCGATGGTGGCGATCTCCGACCTGGCCAGCGGCAACTACGTGATCTACCGGCGGGTGCTGGCCGGCGCGTTCATCGCCACCGTCCCCCTGCTGCTGATGCTGTTCATCGGTGGACGCCAGATCGTCCGCGGAATCATGGAAGGCGCGGTGAAGTCGTGAGCCGTTCCACGCTGCTGCACGAGGGTTGGACGCTGCGGGCCGAGCCCGGCGCGCAGGTGCCGCCGCAGATCGCCGGGGCCGAGGTGCCGGCCACGGTGCCCGGATGCGTGCACACCGACCTGCTCGCCGCCGGTCTCGTCCCCGACCCGTACCTCGACGACAACGAGAACCGGCTGCTCTGGATCGGGCGCACCGACTGGGTCTACCGGACCACGTTCGCCTGGCAGCCGGGCGAGGACGACCGGGTCGACCTGGTCTGCGGCGGCCTGGACACGGTGGCCACCGTGACGCTCAACGGCGTCGAGGTCGGGCGCACCGAGAACCAGCACCGTTCCTACCGGTTCGACGTCCGCGCGCTGCTGCGCCCGGGCGACAACACCCTGGCCGTACGCTTCGACTCGCCGTACCGCTACGCCCAGGCGCACCGGGACCGGCTCGGCGACCGGCCCAACGCGTACCCGGAGCCGTTCCAGTTCATCCGCAAGACCGCCTGCAACTTCGGCTGGGACTGGGGACCGACGGTGGTCACCGCCGGCATCTGGCAGGAGATCGGCCTGCACGCCTGGTCCACCGCCCGGCTCGCGGCGGTCCGGCCGCTGGTCACCGTCTCCGACGGCGTCGGCCGGGTGGAGCTGCACGTCGACGTGGAGCGGGCCGGCGACGAGCCGCTGACCGTACGCGCCGACGTCGCCGGCGTCACCGCCGAGGTCACCGTGCCGGCCGGGGAACGCACCGCCGCGCTGGCGCTCACCGTGCCGAACCCGGCGTTGTGGTGGCCGGTCGGCTACGGCGACCAGCCGCTGCACGACCTCCACGTCACGCTGCACGCCGCCGACGGGCGGGACCTCGACGCCGCGTCCCGCCGGATCGGCTTCCGCTCGGTCCGCCTCGACAGCACGCCCGACGCCCACGGCACCCCGTTCACGCTGCACGTCAACGACCTGCCGATCTTCGTCAAGGGGGTCAACTGGATCCCCGACGACGCGTTCCCCAACCGGGTCACCCGGTCGCGCCTGGCCGACCGGTTCGGTCAGGCGGTCGGGGCGAACGTCAACCTGCTGCGCGTCTGGGGCGGCGGCCGGTACGAGTCGGACGACTTCTACGAGCTGGCCGACGAACTCGGCCTGCTGGTGCAGCAGGACTTCCTGTTCGCCTGCGCGGCGTACCCGGAGGAGGAGCCGTTCCGCACCGAGGTCGAGGCCGAGGCGCGGGAACAGGTGGCCCGCCTCGCCGGCCACCCGTCGCTGGTGCTCTGGACCGGCAACAACGAGAACATCTGGGGCTGGCACGACTGGGACTGGCAGGAGCCGCTCGCCGGCCGGACCTGGGGGCGCGGCTACTACCTGGAGCTGCTGCCCGCGATCGTCGGCGAGCTGGACCCGACCGTCCCGTACTGGCCGGGCAGCCCGTGGTCCGGCACCGAGGACCGGCACCCCAACGACCCGGCGCACGGCACCATGCACATCTGGGACGTCTGGAACGACGACGACTACACCAAGTACCGCGAGTACGTGCCCCGGTTCGTCGCCGAGTTCGGCTACCAGGCCCCGCCCGCGTACGCGACGCTGCGCCGGTCCCTCTCCGACGAACCGCTCGCGCACGACTCGCCCGGCATGAGCCACCACCAGAAGGCGATCGACGGGGACCGGAAACTCCAACGCGGGCTGGACGCCCACCTGCCGCCCCCCGCCGACTTCGACGACTGGCACTACTACACCCAGCTCAACCAGGCGCGCGCCATCCAGCTCGGCGTCGAGCACTTCCGGTCCCACCGGCCAATCTGCACCGGCACCATCGTCTGGCAGCTCAACGACTGCTGGCCGGTCACCTCCTGGGCCGCCGTCGACGGCGACGGCCGGCGCAAACCCCTGTGGTACGCGCTGCGCCGCGCCTACGCCGACCGGCTGCTCACCGTGCAGCCGCGCGACGGCGGGCTGGCGCTGGTCGCGGTCAACGAGACCGGGCAGGCGTGGACCGGGCCGGCCACTGTCACCCGGCTCACCGTCACCGGGGAGCCGAGGGCGAAGACCTCGGTCGACCTCGACGTCCCGGCGTACTCCTCGGTGGTGCTGGCGCTGCCGGCGGAGCTGACGCGGCCGGACGAGGCCCGCCGTGAGCTGCTGGTCGCGGACGCCGGCGACACCGCGGAGCGGGCGCTGTGGTTCTTCGCCGAGGACCGCGACATCACCTGGCCGGCGGCGGAGTGGGACGCCACCGTCGAGCCGGTGGACGGCGGCCAGCGGGTCCGGGTGACCGCCCGGACCGTGCTGCGCGACCTGACGCTCTTTCCCGACCGGCTGGACCCGTCCGCGCAGGTCGACACCGCGCTGGTCACGCTGCTGCCGGGGGAGAGCGCGGTGTTCACGGTGCGTGCGCCGCGCCCGCTCGACCGGGCGGCGCTGACGCGCCGCCCGGTGCTGCGCTGCGTCAACGGCTGAAGGAGGGGCCCCCTGTTAACGCATTCCGCATAGCAGGGGGCCCCGCTTAACACCGACGCACCGTGTCATCGCCTCGAAACGGCTTTGTCATCCACCGTTTCCGCCGCCCGGACGCGACATCGATTACGGTCACCGGACCACCGATTTCTACGAATGGGAGAGCCCTGTTGACGATCGGACGAATGTTTCGTTCAGGTGCCGCAGCCGCCGCGGCGGCCGGCCTCGCCGTCGCGCTGGTGTTCGCCGGCTCGACCCCGGCATCGGCCATCTTCGGCGGCACCACCAGCGGGGTGCTCCGCGGCCAGGTCAACATCTGGGCCGACGACGGAGACAGTTACCTGTGCACGGGGACGCTGATCGGTCAGCGTTGGGTGCTCACCGCCAAGCACTGCTTCTACGGCGAAGACACCGACTCGCTCCAGATCTGGACCGGCGACCGCAGGCCGAAGTACGGCGAGGGAGTCCCGGTCATCGGCTGGGCGGGCCACGACAAGTACGACGTCGCGATCGTGGAACTGCAGTGGTCCGTGCGCAACGTGCAGCTCATCGCGAAGTACAACGCCAACTCGCTCCTGAAGACGGGCATCCAGGTCGCCGTGCGGGGCTGGGGCCGGGATCAGCCGAACGTCCCCTCATCTGCGCCGACCTCGTCGCTCCGGGTCTGCTCCATGAAGGTGGACGGGTCCGCCGTGGACGAGATGCGGCTGACTCCCGTCGACGGAATTCCACAACAGGGAGATTCGGGCGCGGGCGTCTGGCAGGGCGACCGCGTCTACGGGATCTACTATGCAACGACGGGCCTTTCCTACGGCCATGCCACCCAGACGTCGGTGGTCGCCGGGTGGATCGAAGCCATGACGGACATCCCCGGAGTGAGCTGACCACGCAGCCTCACCCGTTCCTCGTCGCTCCTTCGTCGCCCGCCGCCGACGGGGCGTCGAGGTCGGGGCTGTCCTGCGAGGAGATGGCGGTCGAGACGAGACTCGCGGCGACCGGCTGCACCGGCGTGACGTCGTCCGGCGTACGCAGGCGCGGCGGGGCGGGCATCCACGGCTTCAGGTTCTGGATGATCTGTTCGTAGAAGTCGTCGATCGCGCGCAGCACGGAGTCGATGAAGGCGCCCCGCCCGCTGCCCCGCTTGGTGCCCGCCGCCGTGCTCTGGGCGACTCGGAACGCCCGCAGCTCACGGGCCGGGTCGGTGATCAGCATGCTGGGCTCGGCGCGGACCTGACGCAGCAGGTCCGTCGCGCCACCCCCGCGGGCGTGCAGGACGAACGCCTCGATCCGTACCGTCTCCGGCGCGTCCCTGAGTTGGCGGACCAGCCAGTTCACCCTGGTGGTCGGCCTGCCGGTACGCGGAGCGTCCACGTCGACGTGGCAGACGATCTGCCCGGCCCGCAGGTCGGCGGTGACGTGGAGGTGGCCGACCGCGCCCGGAATCCGGATGCTTCCGGTCAGGCTTCCGGTGGTGACGAGCTGGTTGACGAGCGACTGGGTGCGTGCGGCCGGGTCGGCGAGGTCACGGCGGCTCAGCGCGGGCGTGACGTCGGTGCCCAACTGCCGGCCGAGGCGTAGGCAGGCGTAGCGGATCAGGGCGTCGAAGCGGCCGGCCACCTCCGCCGCGCCGCCGTCGCCGGCCCGCAGCGTTCCGGCCGACACCCCATCGCGTACGGAGACCCAGGCCGGTCCCATGTCGCTGAACTCCAGTGCGCCCGAACGTGGGTGTTCGAGGTACCTGATCAGCTCGCCCAGAATCCACGCCTGGTCCGGGTCGGCGATGCCGCGGTACTCCTTCTGGATCACCGCCTGGGTCAGGATCTCCGTCCAGGGCAGGTGGTAGAGCGCGACCTTGCGCAGCTTCCGGCGATCGATCGTGGTCGGATGCTGGCCCGGCACCGGGGCGATCTCGTTGGAGATCGTGATGAGAGCGTCGAAGCCCTGCTCGCGGGCGATGTCCAGGTACGCCTCCACCTGCTCGGTCCGCAACGCGTTGCTGCCGGTCTTCACCTCCACCAGCGCGGTCCACTGTCGCTGCCCCCGCGTGACGCGGATGAGGCCGTCCGGAAAGAGCTGCTGGTTGCCGAGCTTGAACGGCACCTCGATGAAGGTCTGCACCGTGCCGGCCGGTGCGCCGAGGGACTGGGTGAGCACCCGCCCGAACTCCCGTACCGCGCTCATCACCGCCAGCAGTGCGGATGTGGCCCGGCGTTCCTGCTCCTCCGCGCCGTTGATGCCGGACGTGGGGATCAGGCGGGCCGCGAGCCAGGTCTCCTCGGACATGCGGACACTCCTCGTGAAGGCGGTGGTACGAGAAGTTACCTGCGGGCCGGGCCGGAAAGCGGCGTGATCGTGGGCGCGTACGCATGGAAAGAGCTGTCCGGGTCGGGTGCCGGACGATCCGCCCGGCCCGGATCGGGCTGCCGGACGGAGGCGTCCGTGTCAACGGTTCGGCCCTTACCGGCTCTTCCGTCCGTTAGCTGACTGCGATTTCCGGCCGCCATCACGGCGTGGATCCGAGATCTGACCGCACCGGGCCGAGGAAACGACTGACAGCGACCACGGTGGCGACCTCCACTGGTGGTGGACCGAAGCGGTCCGTCGAAACGGTCCGTCCGGACCCTGTCGTCAGCCGAGGTCGCCATGGCCACTCCCATCCCGCCGCCGTTCCACGTCCGCCTCGGCACGCCGGAGGACCCCGGGTCGGTCCACGGCCTCGCCCTGGCCGGGACGGTGCTGCTCGCCACCCACTACGGCGCGTCCGGTCGGGGGAAGCTGCACGTGCTCGACCCGCGCACGCTCGCCCCGGTCGCGGATCCGGTGCCGGTCGGCCACTACCCGCGGGCGGTCGCCTGGCACCCCGGCCGGCGGACCGCGTACGTGATGAACTGGGGCAAGGAGAGCTACAGCGTCTCGGCCTGCGCGCTGGACACCGGCCGGGTCGAGGAGATCCCGATCGGGTTCGGGCTGATCGCGGTGGCCGTCGACCCGGCCGCCGACGTGCTCTACACCGCCGACTGGGCGCATCGGCGACTCTTCGCCATCGAGGCGGGGGACCCGGCCCGGCGCCGGATCATCGCCCTGCCGTCGCGGCCGGTGCGGCTCGCCGTCGCCCCGGACGGCCGCGTCCACGTCTCCCTCTCCGACCAGGCGGCCACCCCGCCGGTGGACGCGCTCGCCGTGGTCGAATCGGACGGTACGGTGCGTTCCACGCCGGTCACGCCGTCGCGCCTCCAGCCGGGGCCGGTGGCGGTCGGCCAGGACGGCCTGATCTACCTGGCCTCCCTCGGCGGCGGCTCGGTGCACCCGCTGGCCGGCGTGCACGCCCCCGACACGGGGGAGCGGCTGGGGGCGGTGGGCACGGCGGCCGGGTCGCGGGACCTCGCCGCGCACCCGCACCTGTCGCAGGCCTGGGCCGCCACCGATCGGGGCGCCCAGTTCATCGACGCCACCGGCCCGTACCAGCCGCACACGCTCGAACCGGTGGTCACCGGCCCCAGCCCGTACGGCGTCGCGGTGGGCGCGGACGGCGGGGTCTACGTGGGCGACAACGTCGAGGGCACGGTGTCGCTGATCCGGCCGGACCTCACCGAGCTGCCGCTGGCGGCGGTGTCCACACTGCTCACCGACGCCGGCTACCCGGTCGCGGGCGGGCTGGGCGGGGCGCTGCGGGCGTACCAGGAGTTCCACGAGCTGCCGGTGACCGGGCGTCCGGACGCCACCACCGTCGCGCACCTGACCGCTCCCGGCTGCGGCAACCCGGACCCGGTGGCGGCGGTGCCGAGCTTCCACGTGCTCAACCACTACCGGCACACCAACCTGACCTACCACCTGGGCGACATGCACATGCCGAACGCCCGGCCCGGCTTCACCGACGAGCTGAAGGAGGAACTCGTCCGGGTCGCGTTCGCCGAGTGGAACAAGGTGCTCGGCGCCGACTGGTACGGCCCGTTCGACTTCGAGCGGGTCGACGACCCGGCCCGGGCGGACATCCTCATCTCCGTCGGCGACGACCCGGTCTTCCACGAGTCGAACTGGTTCAGGTCGGTGTACGCGGTCACCAAGTGGTACGCCGGGCAGAACTGGCCGGCGGAACGGGCCCAGCTTCCGATGATCTTCAATCGGGAGATCAACTGGGATGCCCCCGGCTACTTCGACACCACCTGGTACAACCCCGACTTCCGGCACGTCGTCACGCACGAGCTGGGCCACGCGCTCGGCCTGCACCACGGCAAGAGCAAGAACGTCATGTACCGCAACGCCACCTGGTACCGCGTCCCGAAGTCCGACGACCGGGCCGGCATCCACCACGCGTACGGCCGGCTGCCGTTCCTCTCCGGCACCGGCATGCAGGTGCTGCCCGGTGTCGACCACATCGCCCTCCAGGACTGCGAGCAGCATCTCCTGGTGCACTACCCGGCCGACGCGGACACCTGGACGTACACCCGGCTCACCGCCGACCTCGGCGCGCCGCTGATGGCCCGCGGCCACGCCCCCAGCCTCTTCTTCGCCCACGACGGCGTGCCGTCGTACGTCTACCGGGGCGCCGGTGACCACCTGCACCAGCTCTGGTACGACGGCGGCGAGTGGTGGTGGAACGACCTGAACGTGGAGACCGGCGGCGCGCCCCCGATCGCCGGCTCGCCGTACGCCTACCGCAACGGCGACACCCAGCGGATCGTCTACGGCGACCCCGACGGCCGGATCATCCGCCTCTCCGAGACGCCCGGTGCGGGCTGGACCTGGCAGGACATCTCACAGTCGGGCGCGGGCACCCACAACGGCAGCATCATCGGGTACGTCGACCAGGCGACCGGCCTCGACGCGGTGGCGTACCGGGACAACGAGGACGGGCTGCGCCTGCTCCAGGAGCACGCCGACGGCTGGAGCCACATCTCGCTGACCTGGGCGACGCAGGCCGAGAACCCGACCCCGTTGGAGGCCATGCCGATCTTCGGGTCGGCCCGTGCCGGTGAGGCACACCGCCTGTTCGCCCTGGACTACCGCCTGGACATCCGGATGTGGGAGCCGGGCGGCGACGGGGTGTGGCACACCCGGTCGCTCACCGCCGAGCTGGGGCTGCCGCCCACCCGCGCGATGACCGTGCAACGGCTGTTCAGCGTCGACGAGGTCGACCTCACCTGGGTGATCGTCTGCTCCGACCACCAGGGCGGCCTGCGGGAGATCGTCTCCGACGGCGACGCCTGGCAGGTGCGGGACATCCCGACCGGTGACCTCCCGCCCGGCCGGACCGGAATCTCGGCCTGGGTGGGCGACACCCGCCGCTACCTCACGTACACCGCCGTCAACGGCAACACGGCGCTGCTGTACCGCCCCAGCAGCGACGTGGTCGCTGGCGAGTGGCAGGCCCACAACCTCACCCGCGAATCCGGCATCATCTGACCCCCGGTAAGGAGGGGCCCCCTGTTAACGCATTCGGTATAGGAGGGGGCCCCGCTTAACACGCTGGTGCGGGCCGCTGCCGGGCGCGGGTGAGGAGGGGGTGCGGCGAGTCGCGTCATCACCACGAAACCTCATTGTCATCCGGTGCTTCTGCCGCCCGTGCACGACATTGATCTATGGTCACCTGATCAACATCAATGGGTGAATGGGAGAACCTTGTTCATGATCGGACGTTTGATCCGTTCAGGTGCCGCCGCCGCTGCGGCAGCCGGCCTCGCGGTCGCGCTGGTGCTCGCCGGCTCGACGCCGGCATCGGCCATCTTCGGCGGCACCACCAGCGGGGTGCTCCGCGGCCAGGTCAACATCTGGGCCGACTCCGGAGCGAGATACAAGTGCACCGGGACGCTGATCGGTCAGCGTTGGGTGCTCACCGCCAAGCACTGCTTCGACGGCGAAGACCCCGACAGGTTCCAGATCTGGGCCGGCGACCGCAGGCCGAAGTACGGCGAGGGAGTCCCGGTCATCGGCTGGGCGCCCAACGACAAGTACGACGTCGCGGTGCTGCACCTGCGATGGTCCGTGCGCAACGTGAACCTCATCGCGAGGTACAACGCCAACTCGCTCCTGAAGACCGGCACCAACGTCGCCGTGCGGGGCTGGGGTCAGGATCAGCCATCCGTCCCCTCGTCGGCGCCGACCCCCTCGCTCCGGGTCTGCTCCCTGTCGGTGGACGGGTCCGCCGTGGACCACATGCGGCTGACTCCCATCGACGGAATCCCGGTGAAGGGAGATTCGGGCGCGGGCGTCTGGTCGGGCGACCGCGTCTACGGGATCTACTACGCGTACGCGCCGGACTATTCCTACGGCTATGCCATCCAGACGTCGGTGGTCGCCGGGTGGATCGAAGGCATGACGGACATCCCCGGCGTGGCCTGACCACGCACCGGCAGATCGTGCGGCACCCGCGCGCCAGCGAATGCGCCCCATCCCAGCGGCGTATGTAAGGAGGGGCCCCCGCTTAACGCATTCGGTATAGGAGGGGGCCCCGCTTAACTCAGGTCGGCAGGGCGGCACTCAGTTCGGCAGGGCGGCGAGGCCGGCCAGCAACTCCCACCGTTCGGCGTCGGTGAGCACCGCGTACGCCGGCTCGTCGCGGCGGTCGGTGTCGGCCTCGATCGGCGCGCGCTCCGGCCCGTCCGGCAGCGCGCGGATCTCCTCGGCGGTCAGCCCGGCGGCCCGCCACGCGGCCCGGTGCGCGTCCGCCCGGTGGTGCCGCAGCGAGCCCAGCCGGGTGACGAGCAGCAGCGCCGGGGACGCGCCCGCCGGCTCGTACGGCGGGGACATGGCCCGGAACGCCGGCCCGCCGGTGGCCTGCGCGTGCGCCAGCACCCGGCCGACCAGGTCCGCGAGCCGGGGCACGATGCTCAGGCCGGGCAGCACTCCGGGCAGCGTCCCCCACAGTTCCTCGGCGGCCTCGCCGGTGGCGCGCTGACCGAACGACGCCAGCTCCCGGCCCTGCTCGGTCAGGTGCCAGGCCCCCTCGTCGTCGCGGACGAAGACGCCCTGCGCCAGCTCCCGGCTCAGGTCGACGCCGGTGTAGATGAGGCCGTCGGCGAGCGCCTCGGCCGGCGTCGGCCGGGCCAGCACGCCGGAGAAGAGCGTGTTCTCCATGCCGAGTTCGTGGCCGCGTTCGGCGTAGAACGCCGCCATCCGGGGGCGCGCCTTCAGGCGGGCGCCCATGTAGACCCGGTCGATCGCCGGTCGGATCAGTCGCGCATAGCTCACCGTCGTCTCCACGTCGCCGGACGTTACCGGTGAAAGGTGTTAAGCGGGGCCCCCGCCTATGCGCGAGGCGTTAAGCGGGGGCCCCTCCTTGCACCTACTCGGGGACGCGGCGGTACGCGCCGTCGCTGGCCGAGGTGGCCATCGAGGCGTACGCGCGCAGCGCCGCCGAGACCGGGCGCTGCCGGTCGGCCGGGGTGTACGGGCGGTCGCGCTTCTCCTCGGCCACCCGGCGCGCGGTCAGCTCGTCGGCGGGCACGTTCAGCTCGATGGAGCGGCCCGGGATGTCGATGACGACCTCGTCGCCGTCGCGCACCAGCGCGATCAGCCCGCCGGAGGCCGCCTCCGGGGAGACGTGCCCGATGGACAGGCCGGAGGTGCCGCCGGAGAACCGGCCGTCGGTGAGCAGCGCGCAGGCGCGCCCGAGCCCCCGGCCCTTCAGGAACGAGGTGGGGTAGAGCATCTCCTGCATGCCGGGGCCGCCCTTCGGGCCCTCGTAGCGGATCACCACCACGTCGCCGGCGACGATCTGCTTGGCCAGGATGGCGGTCACCGCGTCGTCCTGCGACTCGAAGACCTTGGCCGGGCCGCGGAACGTCAGGCACTCCTCGGGCACCCCGGCGGTCTTCACCACGCAGCCGTCCGGCGCCAGGTTGCCGTGCAGGATGGCCAGCCCGCCGTCGGCGCTGTAGGCGTGCGCGAGGTCGCGGATGCAGCCGCCGGCCGCGTCGGTGTCCAGCGACGACCAGCGGTTGGTGGTGGAGAACGGCTCGGTGGTGCGCACCCCGCCGGGCGCGGCGTGGAACAGCTCGACCGCCTCGGGCGTGGCCGAGCCGCCGCGCACGTCCCAGTCGGCCAGCCACCGGTCGAGGCTGGGGGAGTGCACCGCGCGCACGTCGCGGTGGAGCAGGCCGGCGCGGTCCAGTTCGCCGAGGATGGCGGGGATGCCGCCGGCCCGGTGCACGTCCTCCATGTGGTAGTTCGGCGAGTTCGGGGCGACCTTGGCCAGGCACGGCACCCGCCGCGAGACGGCGTCGATGTCGGCCACGTCGAAGTCCAGCTCGGCTTCGCGGGCGGCGGCGAGCAGGTGCAGGATCGTGTTGGTGGAGCCGCCCATGGCCACGTCGAGCGCGACCGCGTTCTCGAACGCGGCCCGGCCGGCGATCGCGCGCGGCAGCACCGAGGCGTCGTCCTCGTCGTACCAGCGCTTGGCGATCTCCACGGCGGTGCGGCCGGCCTCGACGAAGAGCGACCGGCGCGCGGCGTGGGTGGCCAGCGTCGAACCGTTGCCGGGCAGCGCCAGGCCGATCGCCTCGGTCAGGCAGTTCATCGAGTTGGCGGTGAACATGCCGGAGCAGGAGCCGCAGGTCGGGCACGCCGAGCGCTCGATCTCGCCGAGCTGGTCGTCGGTGACCGCCTCGTTCGAGGAGGCGATCATGGCGTCGATCAGGTCGATCTTGGAGTGGACGACGCCCTCGATCGCCACCGTCTTGCCGGCCTCCATCGGGCCGCCGGAGACGAACACGGTCGGGATGTTCAGCCGCAGCGCGGCGAGCAGCATCCCGGGGGTGATCTTGTCGCAGTTGGAGATGCAGACCAGGGCGTCCGCGCAGTGCGCGTTGACCATGTATTCCACCGCGTCGGCGATCAGCTCGCGGCTGGGCAGCGAGTAGAGCATGCCGCCGTGGCCCATGGCGATGCCGTCGTCGACGGCGATGGTGTTGAACTCCCGACCCACGCCGCCGGCCTCGGCCACCGCGTCCGCGACCAGGCCGCCGAGGTCCTTGAGATGGACATGACCGGGTACGAACTGGGTGAAACTGTTGGCGATGGCGACGATCGGCTTGCCGAAGTCGTCGTCGGTCATCCCGGTGGCCCGCCAGAGGGCCCGGGCGCCGGCCATCGTCCGACCGTGGGTGGATGTCCTCGACCGCAGCTCAGGCATGTCCACCAGTCTGACACCGCCGGCCCGGTGACTTCCGGGCGTACACCCTGTGTCCCAACAGTTGCACACCCGGTCCCCCACGGAGGGCACGGATCCGGCAGAGTTGAACGCGTGCAGTCGTCCCCGGGGATGGTCGCCGTCGCGGCGCTGAGCGGTTGCGCCGCGGCCGGCGCCGTCGCGCTGCTCGCCGCGTCGGCCCGGCGCCGCACCGGCCCCCGTCGGCAGGCCCACCTGCTGCTGGCCGTGGCCGGCGGGACCGCCCTGCTCAGCCTGCTCCTCGGCCTGGGCGGCCTGCTGCTCGCCGGGGACCACTGGGCGCACCGGCAGGGCCAGCGCACCGGCTGGGCCACGCTCGTCGCGGCGTCCACCACCGTGGCCGCGGTGGGCCTCGGCGCCGCGCTGCTGCGGTTGCCCGGTGCGGCGGCGACCCGGGCCGCCACCGCCCGGCTGCTGCTCGACGGCGTGATCATGGCGACCGCGCTGTGGTTCGTCGGCTGGGTGGCGTTCAGCGCGCCGACCCGGCTGCTCGGCGACGCCACCCCGGTCGCCTGCCTGCCCATCCTGCTGGCCACCGTCAGCGCCGCGCTCACCACCGGGCTGACGCTGATCCTGGTGCTGCGCGCCGCCCCGCCGCGCGGCTGGCTGACGCTGCTCGGCGGCGGCGCGATCGCGGTGACCGCCGGGGGCCTGGGCGTGGCGGCCGGGCTCTGCCAGGGCGGCCCGGGCATGCTGCTGGCCGGCGCCGTGCTGACCGCGGCCGGCCTGGTGGCCACCGCCGTCGCCGGGCGTCGGGCGGACGCGACGCGGTTCGACGTCGACCTCATCCGCCGCGACGGCGAGTACGCGTTCGTGCCGATGTTCGCCATGGCCGCCTCCGCGATGTACCACCTCACCCAGGGCGGCCGGTTCGACGGGTACGGCATCGTGACCGGCAGCGTCGAGGGGTTCGCGCTCGTCGCCCGGCAATATCTCGCCCTCAACGACGTGCGCGGCTACGCCGTCCGGCTGGCCGAGCGGGAGGCGCACTTCCGTGAGCTGGCGCACACCGATCCGCTCACCGACCTGGCCAACCGGCGCGGGCTGCTGCGGGCCCTGCACCGGTGCGCCGAGACGGGGGTGCCCTGCGTGCTGCTCGGGCTCGACCTGGACGGCTTCAAGAACGTCAACGACATGCGCGGGCACGACGTCGGCGACGCGGTGCTCGCCGAGGTGGGTCGGCGGCTGCGCGGCAACCTGCGGCCGGGCGATCTGGCCGCCCGCCTCGGCGGCGACGAGTTCGCGGTGCTGATGCACGGTTCGGCCGAGCCCGGGCCGGTCGCCGAGCGGCTGCTCGGGGTGCTCGGCCGCCCGTACGAGGAGGCGGACGGGCCGGTCTTCCTCTCGGTCAGCATCGGGGTGGCCGGCAGTCCCGGCGACCACGACGTCGAGCTGTTGCTGCGCAACGCCGACCTGGCGTTGCGCTACGCCAAGCAGCGCGGCAAGAACCGGATCGAGCGCTACGACGCCACGTACGACCAGTTGCTGAGTCGGCGCACCCGGCTGGAGCACGAGCTGCGCGGCGCGATCGAGCGCGACGAGCTGCGGCTGGTCTTCCAGCCGGTGGCCTCGCTGCCCTCGGTCCGGCCGGTCGGCGCCGAGGCGCTGCTCCGCTGGCGCCACCCGGAGCTGGGCAACGTCCGGCCGGACGAGTTCATCCCGCTGGCCGAGGAGTGCGGGATGATCTCCAAGCTCGGCGCGTGGGTGCTGCACCAGGCCTGCTACCAGCTCTCCCGCTGGCTGGCCGACGGGCACGACGTCTGGGTGTCGGTGAACGTCTCGCCGCGCGAGCTGCACGCCCCGCAGTACGTCGTCCAGGTGGCCGACGCGTTGCGCGCGCACCACGTGCCGCCGCAGCGGCTGGTGCTGGAGGTGACCGAGCACGCGGTCGCCACCGACCTGGACGAGCTGATCCGGCGGCTGACCGCGTTGCGGCTGACCGGCGTCCGGATCGCGCTCGACGACTTCGGCGCCGGCTACTCCTCGCTGGGGCAGCTTCGGCGGCTGCCGATCGACATCCTCAAGATCGACCACAGTCTGGTCGCCGAGCACGAGCCGGTGCGGCCGGTGGGCCGGGAGGGGCCGGCGTTCGCCCCGATGGTCGACATCGTCATGCGCCTCGGCCACCAGCTCGGGCTGGAGGTGATCGCCGAGGGGGTCACCAACCCGACCGAGCTGGCCGCCGTGGTGGCCGCCGGCTGCCGGTTCGGTCAGGGCGCGCTCTTCGGCTGGGGGGTGCCGGCCGAGCACCTGGAGGCGATGCTGGAGGCGGCCACCGCGCCCGGCAACCGGCCCGCCGCGATCCCGCCCGCGCCGCCGTCCCCGCCGTCGCGTACGCCGTCGCCGTTGCTGCCCCGGCTGCGCAACAACCCGCCCGCCCCGCGCCCCGCCGTGGAGGCGTCGCCGCAGGTGACGGCCGGCGTGGAGGGGGTTTCGACGACCGACACGCCCACGTCCGTGAACCAAAATGTGGGATCAGTTGACTCATCGCGTGAGATGCGTCAGGCTTAGCCGCATGTCGTCGAACCGGTCGCTGCGAGTACTTACCTGAGCGCACTCTCCTCCCGAGAGTGCGCTGGCCCCGTGCATCCTGCACGAGGGCTTTTTTGTTGCCGTCGGACCATCGCCGGGGCGCCCGCCGTCCCATCCTGACAACCGCGTCACCCACTCACAGCCGAAGGCCTGAACCGCCATGACGAGACCCACGCCAGAGACCCTCGCCCACTCCGCCCGACGAGCCCGCACGGGCACCGGCGCGACCGGCGACGCCGACCACGCCCCCGCCGCCCGCACCGGCGCCGCCCCCGCCGCGAGCCGGGCCGTCCCGGCCGGCGCGGACCCGGCCGGCACACCGGTACGGCAGCCCACCACCGCGCAGGTCTCCGGCGCCGGCTCGCTCGTGCGCTCGCTGGAGGCGCTCGGCGTCGACGTGGTCTTCGGCATCCCGGGCGGCGCGATCCTGCCCGCGTACGACCCGCTCTACGACTCCACCGTCCGGCACATCCTGGTCCGCCACGAGCAGGGCGCCGGGCACGCGGCCACCGGCTACGCGCAGGCCACCGGCCGGGTCGGCGTCTGCATCGCCACCTCCGGCCCGGGCGCGACGAACCTGGTCACCCCGATCGCGGACGCCTACATGGACTCGGTGCCGATCGTGGCGATCACCGGCCAGGTGGCCCGGCCGTCGATCGGCACGGATGCCTTCCAGGAGGCCGACATCCAGGGCATCACGCTGCCGATCACCAAGCACAACTTCCTGGTGCAGACCGCCGACGAGATCCCCCGGGTGCTCGCCGAGGCGTTCCACCTGGCCGCCACCGGCCGGCCCGGCCCGGTGCTCGTCGACATTCCCAAGGACGTCCTCCAGGCGCCGGCCACGTTCTCCTGGCCGCCGACGCTGGACCTGCCCGGCTACCGGCCCACGCTGCACCCGCACGGCAAGCAGATCCGCGAGGCGGCCCGGCTGATGACCACGGCCCGCCGGCCGGTGCTCTACGTCGGCGGCGGCGTGCTCAAGGCCGGCGCCACCGAGGGGCTGCGCCGGCTGGCCGAGCTGACCGGGATCCCGGTGGTCACCACGCTGATGGCGCTCGGCGCGTTCCCCGACTCGCACCGGCAGCACCTCGGCATGCCCGGCATGCACGGCACCGTCGCCGCGGTCTACGGCCTCCAGAAGGCCGACCTGATCGTGGCGCTCGGCGCCCGCTTCGACGACCGGGTGACCGGCAAGCTGGACTCGTTCGCGCCGGACGCCGCGGTGGTGCACGCCGACGTCGACCCGGCCGAGATCGGCAAGAACCGGCACGCCGACGTCCCGATCGTGGGCGACGCGCGACACGTGATCGACGAGCTGATCGCGGCGGTCACCGCCGAGCAGGCCACCCACCCGGCCGCCGACCTGGCGGACTGGTGGCACCAGCTCGACGACCTGCGCGAGCGGTACCCGCTCGGCTTCGAGGAGCCGGCCGACGGCACGCTCTCCCCGCAGTACGTGATCAAGCGGTTGGGCGAGATCGCCGGTCCGGACGCGATCTACGTGGCCGGTGTCGGCCAGCACCAGATGTGGGCCAGCCAGTTCATCTCGTACGAGAAGCCGAACACCTGGCTGAACTCCGGCGGGCTGGGCACCATGGGCTACGCCGTGCCGGCCGCGATGGGCGCCAAGGTGGGCCGGCCGGAGACCACGGTCTGGGCGGTGGACGGCGACGGCTGCTTCCAGATGACCAATCAGGAGCTGGCCACCTGCGCGCTGGAGGGCATCCCGGTCAAGGTCGCCGTGATCAACAACGGCAACCTCGGCATGGTCCGGCAGTGGCAGACGCTGTTCTACGGGGAGCGTTACTCCAACACCGAGCTGGGCACGCACAAGCACCGCATCCCGGATTTCGTCAAGCTCGCCGAGGCGCTCGGCTGCGTCGGGCTGCGCTGCGAGAACGCCGCCGACGTGGACAAGACCATCGAGGCGGCCATGGCGATCACCGACGCGCCGGTGGTCATCGACTTCGTGGTCGGCAAGGACGCGATGGTCTGGCCGATGGTGGCCGCCGGCACCAGCAACGACGAGATCATGTTCGCCCGGGGCGTCCGCCCCGCGTTCGACGAGGACGACATCTAAGTCATGACCGAATGCACCGAGCGAAGCGAGGGCCATGAGGGCATGACAAGGAAGGCACAGCTATGACACTGCACACGCTGTCCGTGCTGGTGGAGAACAAGCCGGGTGTCCTGGCCCGGGTCTCCGGGCTGTTCTCCCGGCGCGGGTTCAACATCGACAGTCTCGCCGTGGGCGAGACCGAGAACCCGGACGTCTCCCGGATCACCATCGTGGTCAACGCCGAGTCCTCGCCGCTGGAGCAGGTGACCAAGCAGCTCAACAAGCTGGTCAACGTACTCAAGATCGTTGAGCTGGACGCGCAGGTCTCGGTGGCCCGGGAGCTGCTGCTGGTCAAGGTCCGCGCGGACCGCAGCGCCCGCGCGCAGGTGCTGGAGACGGTCGGCCTGTTCCGGGCCCGGGTGGTCGACGTCGCGCCGGACACGTTGACCATCGAGGCCACCGGCACGCCGGACAAGCTCGACGCGCTGCTGCGCGACCTGGAGCCGTTCGGCATCAAGGAGATGGTCCAGTCCGGCACGGTGGCCATCGGGCGCGGTTCCCGCGCCATCACCGCCGGCCCGGCGCTGCGCGCCGCCTGATCCGTACCCACCAGTTTTTCGACGGGCCGACGGGCACCGCCGTACGAAAGGGAAGTCAATGAGCGTTGAGGTTTTCTACGACGACGACGCCGACCTGGGCGTGATCCAGGGTCGCAAGGTCGCCGTGATCGGGTACGGCAGCCAGGGCCACGCGCACGCGTTGTCGCTGCGTGACTCCGGCGTCGACGTGGTGATCGGCCTGCCCGCCGGGTCGAAGAGCCGGCCCAAGGCCGAGGAGCAGGGCCTGCGGGTGCTCAGCCCGGCGGAGGCGGCGGCCGAGGCCGACGTGATCATGATCCTGGCGCCGGACACCGCCCAGCGGGGCCTCTACGCCGACGCCATCGCGCCGAACCTGGCCCCCGGCAAGGCGCTCTTCTTCGGCCACGGCTTCAACATCCGGTACGGCCTGATCACGCCGCCGGCCGACGTGGACGTGGCGATGGTCGCCCCGAAGGGCCCCGGTCACCTGGTCCGCCGCCAGTACGTCGACGGCAAGGGCGTGCCCTGCCTGGTCGCCGTCGAGCAGGACCCCAGCGGCAGCGCGTTCGCCCTGGCGCTTGCGTACGCCAAGGCGATCGGTGGCACCCGGGCCGGCGCGATCCGGACCACCTTCACCGAGGAGACCGAGACCGACCTCTTCGGCGAGCAGGCGGTGCTCTGCGGCGGCGCGGCGGCGCTTGTGCAGACCGGTTTCGAGGTGCTCACCGAGGCCGGCTACGCGCCCGAGGTGGCCTACTTCGAGTGCCTGCACGAGCTGAAGCTGATCGTCGACCTGATGTACGAGGGCGGCATCGCCCGGATGCGGTACAGCATCTCCGACACCGCCGAGTACGGCGACCTGTCCCGTGGTCCCCGGGTCGTCGACTCGCGGGTCAAGGACGAGATGCGCAAGATCCTCGGCGAGATCCAGTCCGGCGAGTTCGCCCGCGAGTGGGTGGCCGAGGACGAGGCCGGCCGGCCGAACTTCGCCAAGTGGCGGGCCGAGGGCGCGGCGCACCCGATCGAGGAGACCGGGCAGAAGCTGCGCGCCATGATGAGCTGGGTGGACCGCCCGATCACCGAGACCGCCTGACCGGACACACCGCCCGACCGGGCCCACCGGGCGACCCGCGACCCGACGCTCTCCCCGGCGTCGGGCCGCGGGTCGTCGCCGTCGGCACGTGAACCGGCGATGTCCGGCACGTGACGAGCGCGTGTGAGGGCCCTCACCCCGTGGTCCGGGACCCGGAGGGCGGGCCGACACCTACCATCCTTGGTGTGGTGCTCCACGCGGCACCCGACGGCCATGGCACGGATCGGCGCAGGGCGCAGCGCGGCGCCCCGACGCCCCAGGCCAACCGATACCGAGCGTCTACGAGGACCGATGAATCCTGTCGTACTGATCGCCGAAGAACTCGCCCCCGCCGCCATCGAGGTGCTCGCGCACGACTTCGACGTGCGCCACGTGGACGGCACCGACCGTCCGGCCCTGCTCTCCGCGCTCTCCGAGGCCGACGCGGTGATCGTACGTAGCGCCACCCAGATCGACGCCGAGGCGGTCGCGGCGGCGCCCCGGCTGAAGGTGGTCGCCCGGGCCGGCGTCGGCCTGGACAACGTCGAGGTGCCGGCCGCCACCGCGCGTGGCGTCATGGTGGTCAACGCTCCCACCTCCAACATCGTCTCCGCCGCCGAGCAGGCGGTCGCGCTGCTGCTCGCGGTGGCCCGCAACACCGCCAGCGCCAGCGCCGCGCTCAAGGCCGGCGAGTGGAAGCGGTCGAAGTACACCGGCGTGGAGATCCAGGGCAAGACCGTGGGCGTGGTCGGCCTCGGCCGCATCGGCGTGCTGTTCGCGCAGCGCATCGCCGCGTTCGGCACCCGGCTCATCGCGTACGACCCGTACATCCAGCCGGCCCGCGCCGCGCAGCTCGGGGTGCGTCTGGTCGGCCTGGAGGAACTGCTGCGGGAGAGCGACTTCATCTCGATCCACCTGCCGAAGACGCCGGAGACGGTGGGCCTGATCGGCGAGAAGGAACTGGCGGTGGTCAAGCCGGGCGTCCGGATCGTCAACGCCGCCCGGGGCGGGCTGGTCGACGAGCAGGCGCTCGCCGACGCGATCGCGGAGGGCCGGGTCGCCGGCGCCGGCGTCGACGTGTACGCCAAGGAGCCCTGCACCTCGTCGCCGCTGTTCGCGTTCGACAACGTGGTGGCCACCCCGCACCTGGGCGCCTCCACGAACGAGGCGCAGGACAAGGCCGGCCTGGCGGTGGCGAAGAGCGTCAAGCTCGCGCTCCAGGGCGAGTTCGTGCCGGACGCGGTGAACGTGCAGGCCGGCGGCGTGGTCGCCGAGGATGTCCGGCCGCTGCTGCCGCTGGCCGAGAAGCTGGGCCGGGCGTTCACCGCGCTGGCCGGCGGCGTGGCCGCCAGCGTCACCGTCGAGGTGCGCGGCGAGATCGCCGGCCACGACGTGTCGGTGCTCAAGCTCGCCGCCACCAAGGGGCTGTTCAGCTCCGTGGTGGAGGAGCAGGTCACCTACGTCAACGCGCCGCACCTGGCCGCCGAGCGGGGCGTCGAGGTCACGCTGGCCACGCCGACCGAGACGGTGGACCACCCGAACCTGGTGACGGTGCGCGGCGCGCTGCCGGACGGGCGGACCGTCCGGGTCTCCGGCACGGCGGTGCACACCGGCGCCCGGGACGTGCTCAAGCTGACCGAGGTGGACGGCTTCGACGTGGAGATCGGCGCGGAGGGCATCCTGGTCTTCCTGCGTTACGTCGACCGGCCCGGGGTGGTCGGCACGGTCGGCACGCTGCTCGGCGAGGCCGGCGTCAACATCGCCGCCATGCAGGTGGCCCGGCGGGAGGCCGGCGGCGAGACGTTGATGACGCTCACCGTCGACCAGGCGCTCGGCGCCGACCTGCTCACCTCCGCGGCCGACTCGATCGGTGCGGTCGCGGCCAGCGCGGCCGACCTGCGCGACGAGTAGTCCGCACCGGACGGATCGGGGCCCGGCCGCTTCGGCCGGGCCCTTCGTCGTACGGCGGACGCCGGTCGCGTCGGTCAGGACCGGACGCGGGCGGGCGGCGGGTAGACCGAGCCGTCCTGCGCGTCGAAGAGCATCAGGTCGTGTTCGCCGGCCAGCCGCTCGATGTCCAGCAGGACCTGGTCCGGGCAGGCGGGGTGCAGGTTCATCTCGACGTGGTCGGCGGCCGCGTGCAGCGGTGCGACCTCCCACGGCGTGCCCGGCCGGGCCGGCCGGTCGGGGTAGCTCGCCGTGATCGCCCGGTAGAAGCCGACCACGCGCGGGTCGGGGTGCTGCTCGCCGTGCCATCCCTCACGGCACTGCCGCACGGCCGCTCGCACCTGCTCCGGGGTGGCCCCGTTCGGCAGGGCCCACACGCTCAGATCGAAACTCACGGCGGACAGCGTGCCATCCCGGGCGGCCGGCGTCACTTCCGCCCCGCCCCGAGGGTTCACCTGCTGATTGTCGACACCGGTCCGGCGGCGTCCGCTGTGGAGACTCTTGCGTCGAGTTGCGTCGATTCGCTAGCGTACCGGTGCGGTTTCCGGCTGAGTCGATGTCCCGGCCCGTCTTCGGGTGACGCGGTCGGGTGCCCGGCCTGTCGGCCCGCACCCCTCGATTGCGCGAGCCACGCGCATTCGTCGCTGACCGGCCCCCACGGTCGTTGCCGAGACCGCGGGGGCCGATCGCGGTTCCACGCCCCGGATGCGAGCGGGGCGCGACCGCGCGTCAGCGGCGCTGGTGCGCGAAGAGCGCGCGGTAGTCCGAGCCGTCGCGGAACCAGGCCAGGCCGGCCGGGCCGGCGGCGTACAGCGCGGTGGCGTAGGCGTCGGCGATCGCCAGGTCCGGGCCGACCACGGTGGCGGCGACCAGTCGTTCGGTCGGCTCCCCGGTGTGCGGGTCGACGACGTGCCCCCGCCGCCCGGTGACCCCGGAGGTGCCGACCGCGCCGGCGGTCATCTCCAGCACCAGCGGCGCCCGGCGGGCCTCGGTCGGGTGGTGCACCGCGACCCGCCACGGGCCGCCGTGCGCGGCGTGGCCGCGTACCGTCAGGTCGGCGCCGCTGAGCACGGCGTAGTCGTGGATGCCGGCGGCGCGCAACCGCGCCGCGGCCCGCTCCACGGCCCAGCCGCCGAGCAGGCCGCCCGGGTCGAAGCCGCCCGGCACCGCCCAGGCGTCGAACCACCCGTCGGTCGCCGCCCGCATGGCGGCGCAGCGGTCCACCAGGTCGGCCAGCGGGGGGTACGAGTCGGGGCTGATCTCGTCGCGCCGCAGCCGCGACACCAGGCTGTCCGGCTGGTTCGGGCCGTAGGTGAGGTCGACGGCGCGCAGTTCGGCGACGGCGTCGCGGAGCGCCTCGCCGACGCCCCGGTGACCGAACCAGTCCGGCGCGTTGAGCAGCAGCGTGTACTCCGCGGTGGAGGTGCTGACGGTGTGCCGGACGCTGATCCGGTCGTAGGGGGTGGTGCCGTCGCGCTCCACCCGGTGGCTGCGGGCGCCGAGGCGCAGGTCGGGGCGGGGCTGGCGGAAGCCGGTCTGGTCGACCCAGCGGGTCCGGGGTTGTTCGTCCGCCCAGTGTGCCCGCCGCTGGTCGATCCGCATGACACCCGCCCCCTCGCTGGCCGCCGCACCGTCGCGGCGATGCCGGTGCCGGGCTCCCGTCGACCCGGTCGACTCGACCCTAAGCAGTGGAGATGACCGCACCATGAATGCCGGCTGGGAGCCTCCTGTGCATCGGGCTTCCCGGATGGTGGAAGACTCGTACCGGGAGGCGGGACGGCGACGTACCGTTGCGCAGAACGACGAGGTGAGGAGCGCCAGGTGGCACGCATCGCGGTGGTGGCCGGTGACGGCATCGGTCCCGAGGTGGTCGGGCAGGCCCGCAAGGTCCTCGACGCCGTGCTGCCCGGCATCGAGGCCACCGAGTACGACCTCGGCGCCGCGCGCTGGCACCGCACCGGCGAGGTGCTCCCCGACAGCGTCCTCGACGAGCTGGCCGGCCACGACGCCATCCTGCTCGGCGCCGTCGGCGACCCGACCGTGCCGCCCGGCGTGCTGGAGCGCGGCCTGCTGCTCAAGCTCCGCTTTGCCTTCGACCAGTACGTGAACCTCCGGCCGTCCCGGCTCTGGCCCGGCGTGACCGGCCCGCTGGCTGCCGTCAAGCCCGGCGAGGTGGACCTCGTGGTGGTCCGCGAGGGCACCGAGGGGCTCTACGCGGGCGCCGGCGGCAGCCTGCACCGGGGCACCCCGGCCGAGGTGGCCACCGAGGAGAGCCTGAACACCCGGCACGGCGTCGAGCGGGTGATCCGGGACGCGTTCGCCCGGGCCGGCCGCCGGGAGCGGCGCAAGGTCACGCTGGTGCACAAGACCAACGTGCTCACCCACGCCGGCTCGTTGTGGTCCCGCGCCTTCGCCGAGGTGGCCGCCGAGCACCCCGACGTGACCACGGAGTACCAGCACGTCGACGCCGCCGCGATGTTCCTGGTGACGAACCCGTCCCGGTACGACGTGGTGGTGACCGACAACCTCTTCGGTGACATCCTCACCGACATCGCCGCCGCGGTGACCGGCGGCATCGGGTTGGCCGCCAGCGGCTGCATCAACCCGGAGGGGCGGTACCCGTCGATGTTCGAGCCGGTGCACGGCTCCGCGCCGGACATCGCCGGCAAGGGCGTCGCCGACCCGGTGGCCGCCGTGCTCTCCGCCGCGCTGCTGCTCGACCAGCTCGGCCACGCCGACGCCGCCGCGCGGGTCACCGCCGCGGTCGCCGCCGAGCTGTCCGGGCGTACCCCCGGCACGCCGCTGCGCACCGACGAGGTCGGCGACCGGCTCGCCGCCCACGCGGTAGCCTGACCGGGCCGATCCTGCTGGCGGCCCGGTTCCGGGCCGCCAGACCCGTTTCCGGGCCAGCTCCCCCCGATTGGCATCGTCGATGTGCGGGGCCGGAGCTATCCGCTGAACGACCGTTCGGGGTAAGTTTCTGGCACCAGTGACGTCGGTGTGCGACCCCCGCATGCCGTGGACCCGCAGGGAGGTCAGCGCGATGAGCGGTGGTGACAAGCTCGATTTCGAGATCCGTCCGAATCCCGCGCCGGTATCCGCCGCCGACCGGGCCGCCCTGCTGGCGAACCCGGGGTTCGGCCGGGTGTTCACCGACCACATGGTCACCATCCGCTACGCCGACGGCAAGGGCTGGTACGACGCCCGGGTCGAGGCGCGCGCCCCGATCCCGATGGACCCGGCCGCCGCGGTGCTGCACTACGCGCAGGAGATCTTCGAGGGCCTGAAGGCGTACCGCACCGGTGACGGGTCGGTGACCATGTTCCGGCCGGAGGCCAACGCGGCCCGCTTCGTGGCGTCCGCCCGCCGGCTGGCCATGCCGGAGCTGTCGCCGGAGACGTTCGTGGAGTCGCTGCGCCGGCTGGTCGAGATCGACCGGGAGTGGATTCCGGAGCACGAGGACGGCAGCCTCTACCTGCGGCCGTTCATGTTCGCCAGCGAGGTCTTCCTCGGCGTGCGCCCGGCCAACGAATACCTCTACTGCGTCATCGCGTCGCCGGCCGGCGCCTACTTCGCCGGCGGGGTGAAGCCGGTGACGGTCTGGGTCTCGCCGGACTACACCCGGGCCGCGCCCGGCGGCACCGGCGCGGCCAAGTGCGGCGGCAACTACGCCGCCTCGCTGGCGGCCCAGGCCGAGGCGATCGAGGCCGGCTGCGACCAGGTGGTCTTCCTGGACGCGGTCGAGCAGCGGTTCGTCGACGAGCTGGGCGGCATGAACGTCTTCTTCGTCTACGACGACGGCACGGTCGTCACCCCGCCGCTGAGCGGCACGATCCTGCCGGGCATCACCCGCGACGCGATCCTGACGCTGGCCGCCGAGGCCGGGCACACGGTCCGGGAGAGCCCGGTCAGCTTCGCCGACTGGCAGGCGGACGCGGCCAGCGGCCGGCTGCGCGAGGTCTTCGCGTGCGGCACCGCGGCCGTGATCACCCCGATCGGCGGCGTGCGCTTCCCGGACGGCGAGTTCCTCATCGGTGGCGGCGAGCCGGGCCGCACCACCATGGCGTTGCGGCAGAAGCTGGTCGACATCCAGCGCGGCCGCACCGCCGACCCCCACCACTGGGTCACCCGGGTCCTCTGACGACCCCGGAGGCGTGATCAGGGAGTTGGCGTCCGCCCGGTCCGGCGCCGGACGCCAACTCCCTGGTCGACAAGTCACTCCAGAAGGTGGGCGCGGAGCGCTTCGAGCTGGGCCTCGGTGACGCCGGCGTGGGTCAGGTAGCCCTCGACCGAGCCGTGGCCGGCGCGCAGCTCGGCGAGGAACAGCGCCATCGCCTCGGCGGGGGAGCCGAGGAACGGCGGCGGCAGCTCCTCCGCGTCCGGCAGGGTGGCCCGCACCCAGGCGCTGAACCGTTCGGACGCGGCGGTGCTGAGCGCGTAGTCCGCGACGATGTCGTCGTCGGCCACGCCGAGCACGGCCAGCGTGAGCGCGCAGACGATCCCGGTGCGGTCCTTGCCGGCGACGCAGTGCACGACCACCGGGGCGTTGGCGCTGTCGGCGATCAGGCCGACCGCCTCGGCCAGCCCCGCCGTGCCGGTGCGGGCCAGGTCCGCGTACCGGTCGGCGAGGTAGCGGGCCAGGTCGACGCCGGAAGACTCGAACTGCTGGGCGGCCCAGTCCGCGTGCTCGGGATGGATGTGCCGGTAGACGAGCCCGTCGTAGTCGGGCACCCGGCCGTCGCGCGCCACCTCGGTCGGGCGGCGCAGGTCGATCACCGTGCGGATGCCGAGCGCGGTGAACGCGGCCCGGTCGGTCTCGTCGATGCGGTGCAGCGAGTCGGAGCGGTAGAGCCGACCACGTCGGACGGCGCGCCCGTCGCGGGCGGGGTAGCCGCCGACGTCGCGGAAGTTGAACAGGGCGGGGAAGGGGGTCTCCGGGGCATCCACCCCTGACACGGTAACGGCCGGCGGGGGCATCGGTGTGCCCCCGCCGGCCGTGGCCGGTGCTGTCTCAGATCCGGGCCGGGCCGTCCGGCGGCAGCGCGGAGTAGTTCTCGCCGTAGTAGCCGCCGAGCTTGTCCCGGTAGGCCGGGTCGGCGTGGTTGCTCTCGTCGTACTCCGGGGCCGCCTTGATCTGGTCCTTGTCCCGGTCGACGAAGACCTTCCGGTCGTCGTGGTCGACGCGGTTCACCGTGCCGGCCGGGAGCATGACCTTCTTGCCGAAGATCCACGGGCCGGTGTCGACCACCAGGTAGCTGTCGTCGACCTCGTGGCTCGCCTTGTCGATCTTGCCGATGCTGCCGTCGGTGGCCTCGACCTTGTAGCCGGTGAGGTCGGCGCTGGCCACGCCGGCCTCGTCGCGGTAACGCCAGGGGTCGAACGCACCGGCGGGCGCGCCGCCGGCGTAGGCGCCCGGGCCGCCGTCGGCGACCGGCTCGGTGGTGCCGTGCGTGGTGTGCGGGTCGAGCCTGTCCATAGGGGTGACTCCTGTCCCGGCCTGCCGGCCGTCATGGGAGTGAATGTGTCGTTGCTGAGCCGGTTCATACCCGTTGGCCGGCTTTTCAATCCTTGCCCGCATCCCGGAATGTGGATTACCCCTCCCAACACGCGGCGGAGGTGGCAGAGTACCGGTCGTGACCAGCTCCGTCCTGATCATTAGCAGCTAGCGCGCCGGCCTTCCCTCGCCGAGCGCGCCGACCTCCCGCATTTCGCGGGGGGTCTTTTTGTTGCTCGCCCCAGGCACGAGAAGAGGACTCCGATGACCTTCCAGGTGTACGACACGACGCTGCGCGACGGCGCCCAGCGTGAAGGGCTCAGCTACTCGGTGGTCGACAAGCTGGCGGTGGCCCGCCTGCTCGACGACCTCGGAGTCGGCTTCATCGAGGGCGGCTGGCCGGGCGCGGTGCCCAAGGACACCGAGTTCTTCCGCCGGGCCCGCACGGAGCTGGACCTGCGGCACGCCGTCCTGGTCGCGTTCGGCGCCACCCGCAAGGCCGGCCTGGCGGTCTCCGACGACCCGCAGGTGCGCGGGCTGCTCGACGCGGGGACCCCGGCCGTGGCGCTGGTCGCCAAGGCGGACCTGCGGCACGTCGAGCGCGCGCTGCGCACCACCGCCGAGGAGAACCTGGCGATGGTCCGGGACACCGTCACGTACCTGGTGGCGCAGGGGCGGCGGGTGTTCGTCGACGGGGAGCACACGTTCGACGGCTTCCGCCACGACCCCGGCTACACCGCCGCCGTGGTGGCGACCGCGATGGCCGCCGGCGCCGAGCGGTTCGTGCTCTGCGACACCAACGGTGGCATGCTGCCCTCCCAGGTCACCGCCGCGATCGAGAACCTGGTCGCGCGGACCGGCGTGGCGCCGGAGCGGCTGGGCATGCACGCCCAGAACGACACCGCCTGCGCGGTGGCGAACACGATCGCCGCGGTCGAGGCCGGCGTCCGGCACGTGCAGGGCACCGCCAACGGGTACGGCGAGCGCCCCGGCAACGCGGACCTGTTCGCGATCGTCGCCAACCTCCAGCTCAAGCTCGGCATGCCCGTCCTACCGGAGGGCTGCCTGGAACAGATGGTGCGGGTCTCGCACGCCATCGCCGAGATCGCCAACATCGCCCCCGACACCCACCAGGCCTACGTCGGGGCCGCCGCCTTCGCCCACAAGGCGGGGCTGCACGCGAGCGCGATCAAGGTCGACCCGTTGCTCTACAACCACGTGGACCCCGCCGTGGTGGGCAACGACATGCGGATCCTGGTGACCGAGATGGCCGGCCGGGCCAGCATCGAGCTCAAGAGCCGCGAGCTGGGTCTGGACCTGGCCGGCCATCCGGAGGCGCTCTCCCGGGTCACCGGCCGGGTCAAGGAGCTGGAGGCCGGCGGCTGGTCGTTCGAGGCCGCCGACGCCTCGTTCGAGCTGCTGGTCCGCTCCGAGCTGCCGGACGCCGCGCCGGCCCGGCCGTTCGCGCTGGAGTCGTACCGGGTGCTCGTCGAGCACCGCGAGGACGGCGCGGTGGTCTCCGAGGCGACCGTCAAGATCCGCGTACGCGGCGAGCGGGTGATCGCCACCGCCGAGGGCAACGGCCCGGTCAACGCGCTCGACGAGGCGCTGCGGTCCGGGCTGGCCCGGCACTACCCGGAGCTGCGGGAGTTCGAGCTGGCCGACTACAAGGTGCGCATCCTGGAGGGCAGCCACGGCACCGGCGCGGTGACCCGGGTGCTGGTGGAGACCGCCGGCGCGGGCCGGGACTGGACCACGGTCGGCGTGCACCCCAACGTGGTGGAGGCGAGCTGGCACGCGCTCGTCGACGCGCTCACCTACGGCCTGGACAAGGCGGGGGCCCGGCTGAACGCCTGAGGCGGGGGCCCGCGCCCCGCTCACGCCGCCGGCAGGCGCAGCTCCGCCAGCACCGCCCGGTGGTCGCTGCCCGGCACCGGCCAGACGTCGACGGCGCGGACCGCGATGCGCCTGTCGACCAGCACGTGGTCGATGGTGACCGGCGGGATCGGATCGCCGTCGTACGGGCCCCAGGTGCCGGCGAGCCCGGCCCCGACCGCGTCGGCGGCGTCGGTGTAGCCGGTCGCGATCAGGCGGCGCACGGTGGCGTGGTCCAGCGTGGCGTTGAAGTCGCCGGCCAGCACGCTGAGCCCGGCGTTCGGGGTGGCCGGTGGCTGGGCGCGCTGGTCGGTCCACCACTGCGGCACCGCGTCGAGGATGTACGGCGCGCCCGGGTGCGCCGACTCCACCCGCAGCGGCGGCGCGCCCGGCACCGTCAGTGTGGCGTACGCCTGGGTGAGGAAATATCGCCGATGGCGTCGGTAGCCGGGGTCGTGCAGCGGATGGCGGGCGTACAGGCCGGAGCCGGTGGAGCCCACCTCCGGGCTCAGCGACCGGTACGGCAGCAGCTCGGCCAGGCCGAGCCGGTCCAGGTCGGCGGCGAGCTGCGGGCTGAGCTCCTGCACGGTGAGCACGTCCACCCGGTGCGCGCGGACCAGGGCCACCAGCCGGGCCGGGTCGGCCGAACCCAGGCGCAGGTTGGCGGTGAGCAGCCGCAGCGTCGGTCCCTCGGCGGGCGGCTGATCGTCGGCGACCGCACGCGGCGCCACGGCGCCGACCAGCGCCAGCGTGGCGAGCGCCGCGACCACCGCGGGCGCGCGGCGCCGCAGCGCGAGCGCCAGCCCCGCGACCACCGGCGCCACCGCGGCGACGTACGGCGTGAAGGCGGTCGTCAGCACCAGCGGCCCCCGTTCCAGCCCGGCCAGCCGCAGCACCGCCCAGGCGGTCACCGGCGCGACCGCCAGCCAGCACGCCACCGTCGTCCACCGGCCGCGTCGGGTGCCGCCGCGCGGGGGAGCGTCCATGGTGATCATGGCGGTGAGCGTACCGGCGGACGGGTCGGTCCGGTGTCCCGCGAAGCAATTTCGTGAATGGTCGAGCGCTGCCTTCTCACAATTTCCGGACGGCTTTCGAGGCGCGTCGGACACGCGATTAACGCTATTGACCGCCCCATTTTCCGGTGTTAGGTTCCACCTGGTCGAGACATCCCAACGCTCCGTAGTAAGGCCAGCTCAGCGGCCGTGCTCTCCGCTGCGGGAACCCGATGTCCCGCAATTGCTCGCGCCGTTTCATCACCACGGTCAAAAAGGGAGATCAGTCATGGCTACATTCTTCAAGCGAAAGGCGACGGTGGTGGCGCTCGCCGCGCTCGCCCTCACCGTGGCCGGCGGCGGGATCGCGGTCGCCGCCCAGCCGGAGTCGAAGGCCGGCCAGCCCACCCAATCCGCCGGGCAGCAGCCGGCGGTCAGCCCCGCCGAGCGGCAGGCCGCCCGGTCCGCCATGCGGGCCACGTTGGCCCCGCCGGCCCCCGGGCAGGTCGCCTGGGCGGTGGTGTCGTCCACCGGCGTGCTGCTCCAGCACTCCGGCAACGTGGTCTCCGCGTTCCGGTTCCCGCCCGGGCCGGGCGTGTCGCCGGGGCAGTTCCAGGTGCTGCTCGACTACGACGTGAGCCAGAAGGCGTACGTGGCGACCGTCGGCACCAACGACTCGGCGAACGTCCCGCCGGCCGGCGAGGTGTCCGTCGCGCCGCGGCTGCTGACGCCTAACGCGGTCTTCGTGCAGACCCGCAACTCCGTCGGCATCTTCTCGCCGCGGCCGTTCCACCTCGTGGTCACCAACTGACCCGCCCCGCCGGACACCGGCCCCCGCCACGGCGGGGGCCGGTGTCGTGTTCCGTCCCGGTCCGGGGCTCCGGACGCCGCTTCGCGCCGTTCCCGCCCGGTCGGGGAGGTCCTCCCGGTCCGGCCCGGCCCGGACCGGCCTGGGCCGGATAATCCGACGTTTGTCGGCCGTCCGGCCCGGGAAGCAAGCACCGTGACGGACATCTCGGACACCCTGGCCAGCGTGCCCAGCCCGGTCGATGCGGACGCGAGCGGCGTCGAGCTGGACCAGACCCTCTTCGAGGTCAAACGCGTGATCGTCGGGCAGGATCGGCTCGTCGACCGCCTGCTCACCGCGCTCGTCGCCGACGGTCACTGCCTGCTGGAGGGCGTGCCGGGAGTGGCCAAGACGCTGGCCGCGCAGACACTCGCCACAGTGGTCGGCGGCACGTTCTCCCGGATCCAGTTCACGCCCGACCTGGTCCCGTCGGACATCGTCGGCACCCGGATCTACCGGGCCTCCACCGAGACGTTCGACGTGGAGCTGGGACCGATCATGGCGAACCTGGTGCTCGCCGACGAGATCAACCGCGCCCCGGCCAAGGTGCAGTCCGCGTTGCTGGAGGCGATGGCCGAGCGGCAGGTCTCCATCGCCGGACGGAGCTGGCCGGTGCCCGACCCGTTCCTGGTGCTGGCCACGCAGAACCCGATCGAGTCGGAGGGCGTCTACCAACTGCCCGAGGCGCAGCGCGACCGGTTCCTCATGAAGGTCGTGGTCGACTACCCGAGCGACGCCGACGAGCTGGCCATCCTCTACCGGATGAGCACCGAGCGACCCACCGCGCGCCCGGTGCTGGACCCGGTCCGGCTGCGCGAGCTGCAACGCCGCGCCGCCGACGTCTTCGTCCACCACGCGCTCGCCGAGTACGTGGTCCGGCTCATCCTCGCCACCCGGGACCCGGGCCGCTTCGGCCTGCCCGACGTCGCGCCGCTGCTGGCGTACGGGGCCAGCCCCCGGGCCACGCTCGGCCTGGTCGCCGCCGCCCGCGCGCACGCGCTGATCCACGGCCGGGACTACGTGCTCCCCGAGGACATCCGGGACCTGGCGGTGGACGTGCTGGCGCACCGGCTGGTGCTCTCCTTCGACGCGGTGGCCGACGGGGTCACCGGCGAGGAGTTGGTGCGCCGGCTGGTCGAGGCGGTGCCCCCGCCCCGGCTGGTGACCGGACCCGCGCCGGCGGCGGCGGACCTGGCGGCGGCGTGACCCGCCGCACCGCTCCCGCGCCGGCCGGTCCCGGCCTCGCCGACCTCGCTCCCGACCAGCGGCTGCGCCGGTTGGAGCTGACCGTGACCCGGCGGCTCGACGGCCTGCTGCACGGCCGGTACCGGGGCCTGCTGCCCGGCCCCGGCAGCGAGGCGGCCGGCAGCCGCGAGTACCGCCCCGGCGAGGACGAGGTACGCCGGATGGACTGGGCGGTCACCGCCCGCACCACCGTCCCGCACGTGCGGGAGGTCGACGCCGACCGGGAGTTGACCACCTGGCTGCTCGTCGACGCGAGCCCCAGCATGGAGTACGGCACCGCCACACTGGACAAACGCGAACTGGCGGTGGCGGCGGTGGCCTGCGTCGGCTTCCTCACCGCCGGCGTCGGCAACCGGCTCGGCGCCCAGGTGCTCGCCCCGGACGGGCTGCGCCGGTTCCCGCCCCGCAGCGGTCGGACTCATCTGCTCGGGCTGCTCCGCGCGTTGCTCAACGCCCCGCGTACCGGTGAGCGGCCGGACGCGCGCGCGGCCGGACGGGCCGACGGCGGCTCCGACGCCCCGACGCCGGGCCTGGCCGACGGTCTGGTCGGGGTGCAGCGCGTCGCCACCTCGCGCGGGTTGGTGGTGGTGGTCTCCGACTTCCTCGACGACCTGCCGGACGACCCGGACGCGACCCCGCCGTGGGCGACCGCGCTGCGCCGGCTGGCGGTCCGGCACCAGGTGCTCGCCGTGGAGGTGACCGACCCGCGCGAGCTGGAGCTGCCCGACGTCGGGCTGATCACCCTGGTCGACCCGGAGAGCGGGCGGCACCGCGAGGTGTGGACCGGCGACCCGGTGCTGCGCGAGCGGTACGCGCACGCCGCCGCCGGGCAGCGCGACCAGGTGCGTCGGGCCCTGCGCCGGGCCGGCGCCACCCACCTGACGCTGCGCACCGACCGGGACTGGTGCGTGGACGTGGTCCGGCACGTGCACGAGCAGCGTCGGCTGGCCACCGAGCCGGCCGCCGCCCGGGGCGGTGCGGCATGAGCTGGCAGTCACCCGCGCGCCTCTGGCTGCTGCTCCTGGTCGCCGCGCTGGTCGCCGGCTACCTGGTGCGCCAGCGCCGGCAGAGCCGGTACGCGGTCCGCTTCACCAACCTGCGCCTGCTGGACCGGGTCGCGCCGCGCCGGCCGGCCTGGCGCCGGCACGTGCCGGCGGGGCTCTTCCTCGCCATGCTGGCGTTGCTGGTGGTCGGGTTCGCCCGGCCCGAGGCGGAGGTGCGGGTGCCCCGGGAACGGGCCACCGTGATGGTCGCGGTGGACGTCTCCACCTCGATGCTCGCCGGTGACGTGGACCCGGACCGGCTCACCGCGGCCAAGGAGGCCGGCCGGAAGTTCGTCGACGGGCTGCCGGACGAGTTCAACGTCGGCCTTGTCGCGTTCGCCGGCAGCGCGGCGGTGCTGGTGCCGCCGAGCACCGACCGGGAGGCGCTGCACGAGGGGATCCAGCGGCTCGCCGAGGGGATCACCGGCGTGCAGGGCACCGCCATCGGCGAGGCGATCAGCACCTCGCTCGGCGCGGTGAAGAGCCTGGACGCCAGCGCCGCCAAGAACCCGCCGCCGGCCCGGATCATCATCCTCTCCGACGGCGCGAACACCTCCGGGATGGACCCGATGGAGGCCGCGGACCAGGCGGTGGCCGCCAAGGTGCCGGTGCACACCATCTCGTTCGGCACGCCCGGCGGGTCGGTGGACCGGGGCGGCCGGGCGATCCAGGTGCCGGTGGACGGGCAGACGCTCAAGGCGGTCGCCGAGGCGACCGGCGGCGGCTTCCACGAGGCGTCGACCAGCCGCGAGCTGAAGGACGTCTACGAGGACATCGGCACCTCGGTCGGCTACCGCACCCAACGGCAGGACATCTCGGCCCGCTTCATCGGGTTCGGGCTGGTCCTGGCCATGGGCGCCGCCGCCGGCTCGCTGCGGTGGTTCTCCCGGCTGCCCTGACCCGCACATCCGGACCGGACGACGCACGACACGTGAGGAGCCAGGCATGGCAGTGCAGACCGGACTCGGCGAGCCGCGCGGCCCGTGGTTCGTCTCCCCGGAGCTGGACCCGGACGGACGCGGTCCCGACGGCGTACCCGGATCCGCCCGGCCGGCGGGGCGACGGAGCTGGTCGGACCGGCTGTTGAGCGCGGCGGCGGTGGTGGCGCTCTCCACCGTCTCCGGCGCGGCGGCCGGCACCTGGGCGGCCGACCGGGGCGCACCCGGCCCGTCCGCGGCCTCCGCCGCGCCGGTGCCGGCCGAGCTGGTCACCGCCGCCGGCAAGACGGTGCCCGGGGTGGTGTCGGTGATGGTCGGCGGGAAGTCCGGCGCGGGAGCGTCCGGCTCCGGCTTCGCCATCGACAACGAGCAGCACATCGTCACCAACGACCACATCCTGGCCCGGGGCGGCGCCGGCCCGGTGACGGTGGAGACCTCGGACGGGCGCCGGATCGCCGCCGAGGTGGTGGGCCGGGCGCCGGACAGCGACCTGGCCGTGCTCAAGGTGCCCGCGTCGGCCGGGTTGCCGCCGCTGCCGCTGGCGAAGCCGAACGGGACCCGGGTGGGCGAGCCGGTGCTCGCGGTCGGTTCGCCGCTCGGGCTCGCCGGCACGGTCACCGCCGGTATCGTCAGCGCGCTCAACCGGCAGGTCCGGATCGGCAACGGCCGGCACACCGCGGTGCAGACGGATGCCTCCATCAACCCGGGCAACTCCGGCGGGCCGCTGGTGAACGCGCGCGGGGAGGTGGTCGGCGTGAACACCGCCATCGCCACCATCGACGGGAACGGCTCGATCGGCATCGGCTTCGCCATCCCGATCGACCAGGTGCAGCAGACCGCCGACACGATCATCGGCCGGGGCGGCTGAGCTGCGCGGACAAGCCGGAACTGTCGGATATCCGGCGTGGGACCATCGGACCATGGAAATATTACGCTGAGTATGGATACTGGCGGAGGTGGAGCAAGCTGTCATCGCGGCCCTCCTCCTGGTGGGCCTGGTCATCGGCGCCGGAGTCGGCGCGTCGTACGCCCGTGCCAAGCGCGGCTGGAAGGACTACCAGACGGTCCGTACCAGCGTGCCGGGCGCGCGGCGCAACGCCTGGGCGGCGATCCGCGGCGTGGCCGTCAAGCTGGCCGTGATCGCCCTGCTGCTGGTCGGCGCCGCCGCGTACGCGGCGTCCGGCACCGGTCAGGAGCGGGCCGGTCCGGCCCCGACCGGCACCCCTACCCCGAGCCACCGTCCGGGGCGCTAGCCTCGGGGCGTGGACGACGGACTGCGGGTGACCGACCGGCTCGTGGTGCCCGCCGCCGAGCTGCGCGAGCGGTTCTCCCGGTCGTCCGGGCCGGGCGGGCAGGGCGTCAACACCACCGACTCCCGGGTGGAGCTGAGCTTCGACCTGGCCAACTCGCCCAGTGTGCCGCCCGCGCTGCGGGAGCGGGCCCTGGGCCGGCTCGCCGGCCGGCTGGTCGACGGCGTGCTGACGGTCACCGCCAGCGAGCACCGCGCCCAGTTGGCCAACCGGGAGGCGGCCCGGGAGCGGATGACCGCGCTGCTGCGCGAGGCGGTCGCCCCGCCGCCCAAGCCACGCCGGCCGACCCGTCCGTCCCGGGGCGCGAAGGAGCGCCGGCTGGCCGAGAAGAAGCGGCAGTCCCAGCGCAAGCGCGACCGCCGGGTGGACGGCGACTGACCGGCCCGCCCGGTCCGGCCACCCCGGGGGTTGAAACGCAGGCGTCGAAGCGCTTCAATGCGTACGGGAGCGTCAGGGCCGTCACCGACCATCGTCACGTGACAGGAGTCCCGTACGCATGTCCCGAATCCGCCTGCGCGCCGCGCTGACCGCGGTCGCCGCGCTGCTGCCCGTCCTCGCCCTCGGCCTCACCCTCGTCTCCGTCACCCCACCGGCCGCCGCCGCGGCCGTCGCCCCGATCCGGGTCATGCCGCTCGGCGACTCGATCACCGGGTCGCCCGGCTGCTGGCGGGCCGTGCTCTGGAACCGTCTCCAGTCCACCGGCTACACCGACGTCGACTTCGTCGGCACGCTCGGCCCCCAGGGCTGCGGCGTGCCCTACGACGGTGACAACGAGGGGCACGGCGGCTACCTGGCGACCAACATCGCCAACCAGAACCTGCTGCCGGGCTGGCTCGCCGCCACCCACCCCGACGTGGTGCTCATGCACCTCGGCACCAACGACGTGTGGAGCAACATCGCGCCCAGCACCATCCTGGCCGCGTACTCGAAGCTGGTGGACCAGATGCGGGCCGCCAACCCGGCCACCAGGATGCTGGTCGCGAAGATCATCCCGATGAACCCGGCGAGCTGCCCGGAGTGCGGGCAGCGGACCGTGGCGCTGAACGCCGCCATCGACGGCTGGGTGGCGGGGAAGACCACCGCCGCCTCGCCGATCGTGGTGGTCGACCAGTGGACCGGCTTCAACACCGCCACCGACACGTACGACGGGGTGCACCCCAACGCCGCCGGTGACCAGAAGATGTCCGACCGGTGGTACCCGGCGCTGACCGCCGCGTTGCGCGGGACCACCCCGACCACCTCGCCGACCCCGACCCCGACCAGCTCGCCGACGCCCAGCCAGACGCCGACCGGGCCCACGCACCCGACCGACAGCCCGTCGCCGACGCCCACGGTCGGCGGCTGCACGGCCACCTGGCGCATCGCCGGTCAGTGGCCGGGCGGCTTCCAGGCCGAGGTGACGGTCCGCAACACCGGCGCCGTGTCGATCCCCTCCTGGGTGGTCCGCTTCGCGCTCACCGGCGGCCAGCAGATCACCCAGGCGTGGAGCGCCCAGGTGGCGCAGGGCGGGACCGCGGTGACCGCCCGGAGCGCTACCTGGAACGGCGCGCTCGCCCCGGGCGCCGAGGCCACGTTCGGCCTGCTGGCCAACGGCGCCGTCCCGAACCCGCCGCCGCTGCCGGCCTGCACGCTGGGCTGACGGTCGTGGTTCGCCTCGCTGATCACCCGGAGTGACGGGGAGGGGAAGCGCATTGCGTGGCGTCCGTATACCTCCTGGGCATATTTATGACCAGGAGGTATACGGCTCGCGGCGGACCTGTCCCCGGCACGCGACACGCCCGGGCGCGCGTCGGCGTCGGCCCGGCGCGGGCACGCGCCGCCGCAGCCGTGGGACGAGCGGGCCTCAGGCCGGGACGACGTGGTCCAGCGCGGCCAGCAGCCGGGCCCGCAGGCCGGCGGCCCGCTCGGCGAACCCGCGCTGGGCGGCGGCGTACTCGGCCCGGCCCTCCGGCGTCTCCACCCGCACCGGCGGGTGGCCCAGGTCGGCCAGGTCGTACGGGCTGGCCCGCATGTCCAGCGTCCGGATCTCCCGCGCCAGCGCGAAGCAGTCGGCCACCAGTTCCGAGGCCACCAGCGGGGAGAGTTTGTACGCCCACTTGTAGAGGTCCATGTTGGCGTGCAGACAGCCCGGCTGCTCCAGCCCGTGCTGGCGTTCCCGGGTCGGCTGGAGCACGTTCAGCGGCCGGGCCGGCGCGGTGAAGAAGCGGAACGCGTCGAAGTGGCTGCACCGCACGCCGCGCTCCTCGACCACCGCCGCGGTCGCCGCCGGGCTCAGCCGCAGCGGCCAGGAGTTGTGTCGCACCTGCTCCTGGGTCTGCCGGTAGACCATCGCCCACTCGTGCATGCCGAAGCAGCCGAGGTGCGCCGGACGGGAGGCGGTCGCCGCCAACAGCGTCCGGATCCAGGCGATGGACTCGGCGCGGCGGGCGCGTACCCGGTCGGTGTCGAGCGTGAGCCCGGCGGCGCCGGCGGTGTAGTCCGGGCCGAGATCGGCCGGGTCGGCGTCGCGCAGCACCACGCCCGCCCCCGGGTGCCAGCGGCGCAACTGGGCCGGCCGGTGCGAGTAGTAGGTGAAGAGGAAGTCCTCCACCGGGTGCTTCACGCCGGTGCGGCGGCGGGCCAGGTGCGGCGTCAGCCAGGCGTCGACCCGTTCCTCGTGGTCGCGCCGGCGGGCCCGCCAGTCGGCCGCGTCGAGCACGGCGGCGGGGGCGAGGGCGGCGGTCACCACCCCAGGGTACGACCGCCGCCCGGCCCACGGTCAGTCCACGTCCACCCGCACGCCGGCGGAGAACACGCCGCTGCGCAGCTCCAACTGCTTCGGCGGCTCGGCCCCGTGCACGGTGAACACCAGCGGCAGCAGCACCCGCCGGCCGGCGGCCACCGGTTGGGCGAACACGTCCCGACCCAGGTTCGCCACCCGGGTGGCGTCCTCGTCCGCGGCCACCCAGTTGCCGCTCGGCAGGTATGCGCGCTGCAACTGCCCGTGCCAGGTCTGCTGCTCCGACGTGAGGTTGCGCACGCCGACCGTGGCCAGGCAGGGTCGCCCGCCGGCCGGCGCCGCCGGCACCACGCCCGCGCCGCAGCTCACCCGGTAGACGGTGAACTCGAACGCGGTCTCGCGCAGCGGTACGCCGAGCGCTCCGGTCACGCTGCTGCCCACCCAGGCGCCGCTGGTCGGCTGCTTGGTGGTGTCCATCGCGGCGACCCGCTGGGTGGCGGTCCAGGCCGCCGCGCCGATCACGCCGGCCAGGACCGCCGCCGCCACGCCGACCGTCAACCAGACCGGCGGTCGGCGACGCCGGACGGTGGGCGTCGGCAGCGCCGGGCGCGGGTAGACCGTGCCCCGGCCTGCCGGACCGCCCACCCCGGGGCCGACCGGCGTCCCGCGGCCGTCCGCCGGACCGGTCGGGACGGCACCGGGCCCGGCGGTGCCCACCGGGCCGATCGGGCCCGTGCCGGACCTGGCGACGCCGGCCGGCACCGGGGCGCCGCGCCGCCGGCGGCGGGCCGCCCACCAGAGCGCCCCGGCGAGGAGCACCAGCAGCGCGGTCGCCGCGGCCAGCAGCACCGGCGGGCGGCGCCAGGCCGGGGCGGCGGTCGCCGGCGCGGTCGGGGCCGGGGCCGCGCCCACCCAGGTCGCCGTGGCGCAGTCGTACGGGCGGGTGCCGTCGGTGCCGTAGACGCAGGCGGGAGCCGTCACCGGACGATCCGGGCCGGTGACCGCGAGCGCGGTGTGCAGCGTGGTGGTGCTCCGCGCCGGCAGGCGCAGCCGCCAGGTCACCTCGCCGGTGGTCGCCCCGACCGGGCCGGTGCGTTGCCCGCCACCGGTGACCGTGGTGGCCCGGGACCCGGTCGGCAGCTCCTGCCGGACCATCGTCTCGACCGGCGCCGGGCCGGCGTTGCGGACCTCGATCCGGTACCCCGGCGCCGGGGTGCCGGCGGCGCCGACGGCCACGCTCACCGGTGGCATCGACGGCTGCACCGGCGCCGGGCCGGTGGTCGGCACCGCGGGGGGCACCGCCGGCACGCCGGTCGGGATCGGGGTGGCCGCCGCCACCGGGCGCACCGGCGCGGCGGCCAGGGCCGGTGGCGGGGCCGACCGGGCGGGCGCGGCGACCGCCCGGGGCGCCGCCGGGGGCAGCGCCGGCACGGCGGCGAGCACGCCGAGGCAGTTCACCAGCACGGCCAGGGTCCTGTGGTGTCGTCTCGATGCAGGCATACCAACGAACCTCCGGACCCGAAGCTATGGGCCGGGGCCCGCCGGGCGGGTACGAAGCCGGCATTTTCCTCCCGGTCGGCGGGACCCGGCGTACCCTGGCGCACCGGTCGAGGCGGGGATCACCTGCCGGTGTCCGGCGGCCGGCCGGCCGGCGCGGGATAGATTGGCCCGGTGCGTATCGCTCGTTTCGCTCATGCCAAGGGAATGTCGTTCGGGGTCGTCGAGGGCGAGCCGGAGGCCGGGCCGCAGGGCCTGACCATCGCCGAGATCGAGGGCCACCCGTTCGGGCAGATCCAGTTCTCCGGCGCCCGCTGGGCGCTCTCCGACGTCCGGCTGCTGTCGCCGATCCTGCCGAGCAAGGTGGTCTGCGTCGGTCGCAACTACGCCGAGCACGCGGCCGAGCACGGCAGCGAGGTGCCGAAGGAGCCGCTGCTCTTCCTCAAGCCGTCCACCTCGGTGATCGGCCCCCGGGACGCGATCCGGTTGCCGATCTTCTCCAAGCAGGTGGAGCACGAGGCGGAACTCGCCGTGGTGATCGGCGCCCCCGGCGCGCGGCGGGCCGACCGGGCCGCCGCCGAGCGGGCCATCTTCGGCTACACCTGCGCCAACGACGTCACCGCTCGGGACCTCCAGCGGTCCGACGGGCAGTGGACCCGGGCCAAGGGCTTCGACTCGTTCTGCCCGATCGGGCCGTGGATCACCACCGGGCTGGACGTCCGCGACCTGGAGGTCCGGTGCGAGGTGGGACGCGATCCGGAGGAGATGGAGGTGCGCCAGCTCGGCCGGACCAAGGACATGGTGTTCGACGTGCCGGGTCTGGTGTCGTACATCTCGCACGTGATGACGCTGCTGCCCGGCGACGTGGTGCTCACCGGCACCCCGGCCGGGGTTAGCCCGCTCACCGAGGGGGATACGGTCACCGTGCGGATCGAGGGGATCGGGGAACTCAGCAACCCGGTCGTTCCGGTCGCCTGATCCGTCCGATGCCTTGTTTCCGCAGCTCAGGTGCGGTTCGGGGGGTTGGATTTGGCCTGCTGGCGGCGGGAGGGTAAAGTTCATTCCCGGCGCCGCAAGGGGCCAATGGGGTATGGGGTAATTGGCAGCCCGACTGATTCTGGTTCAGTTAGTCTAGGTTCGAGTCCTGGTACCCCAGCGCAGCCGAGGGTTCGTGAGAATCCCGGTCGCTGGATTCCGGCAGTTGCCACTGTCGGAGTGCACGAAAAGTTCTGG
>NZ_JBNCLA010000009.1:130254-273038 GCF_049841835.1 Micromonospora sp. DT227
GGCCCCGTCGTCTAGTGGCCCAGGACGCCGCCCTCTCAAGGCGGTAGCGCCGGTTCGAATCCGGTCGGGGCTACAGCACCGTCAGCCCGTCCCGTTCTCGGGGCGGGCTGTTCTGCTGTTCGGCCCCGGTGTGCTCGGCCGTCTCGCGGGGCGACCCCCCGCAGCGGCGCCGGAAGCGGTGCCGCTAGACTACTCCCGCACCGCCCGCGAGGGTGGTGAAGCAGGAAAAGTGCCTGGCCCCGTCGTCTAGTGGCCCAGGACGCCGCCCTCTCAAGGCGGTAGCGCCGGTTCGAATCCGGTCGGGGCTACAGCTCACCGAACGGCCCGTCTCGCTCTCGCGAGGCGGGCCGTTCGCCGTTTCGCCGGGATCCTCGCGCCCGGCGGGGGTCAGAGGCCGGAGAGGCGTTGGCCGGCCCGGACGACGGCCATGGCGTGGCGTTCGCCGGGACGGCGGCCGAGGCGCTCGATCGGGCCGGAGATGCTGATCGCGGCGATCACCCGGCCGGTGCGGTCGCGGATCGGGGCCGAGACGCTCGCCACGCCCGCCTCCCGCTCGGCGACGCTCTGCGCCCAGCCGCGCCGGCGCACCTCGGCCAGCGTGCGGCCGGTGAACTTGGAGCGGGGCAGCAGCGGCATGACCGCCTCGGGTGGCTCCCAGGCGAGCAGGATCTGCGCCGCCGAGCCGGCGACCATCGGCAGCACCGAACCGACCGGGACGGTGTCCCGCAGGCCGCTGGCGCGTTCGGCGGCGGCCACGCAGATCCGCTCGTCGGCGCGGCGCAGGTAGAGCTGGGCGCTCTCGCCGGTGGCGTCGCGCAGCGCGGCGAGCAGCGGCTCGGCGGCGGTGAGCAGCACGTCCGGCGCCGCGTTCGCCAGCTCGCCCAGGCGTGGCCCGGGGCGCCATCGGCCCTGGGTGTCCCGGACCAGCATCCGGTGGATCTCCAGCGCCTGCGCCAGCCGGTGCGCGGTGGCCCGGGGCAGCTTGGTGCGTTCAACGAGTTCGGCCAGGCTGGCGCCGTCGACACAGGCGGCCAGGATGACCACCGCCTTGTCGAGAACGCCGACACCGCTCATACTGTGTCCCACAAGCCGAAATTTACCTCCCAGAATTTAGGATGTCCAGATGGTGGGAGTCACTCAACCGAGGACCCTGGCCGAGAAGGTCTGGGACGCGCACGTGGTCCGCTCCGCCGCCGGCGAGCCGGACCTGCTCTTCATCGACCTGCACCTGCTGCACGAGGTGACCAGCCCGCAGGCGTTCGACGGCCTGCGCCTGGCCGGTCGCGGTGTCCGCCGGACCGATCTGACCATCGCGACCGAGGACCACAACACCCCTACCGGGTACGACGACCCGGCGTTCCGCTCCCGGCGCGGCGACCTGCTCACGATCGCGGACCCCACCTCCCGCACCCAGATCGAGACGCTGCGCCGCAACTGCGCCGAGTTCGGCGTGCGGCTGCACCCGCTCGGCGACGAGAACCAGGGCATCGTGCACGTCATCGGCCCGCAGCTCGGCCTCACCCAGCCGGGCATGACGATCGTCTGCGGCGACTCGCACACCGCCACCCACGGCGCGTTCGGCGCGCTCGCGTTCGGCATCGGCACCAGTGAGGTGGAGCACGTGCTGGCCACCCAGACGCTGCCCCAGGCCCGGCCGAGGACGATGGCCGTGAACGTCGTCGGCGAGTTGGCCCCCGGCGTCACCGCGAAGGACCTGGTGCTCGCGCTGATCGCGCAGGTGGGCACCGGCGGCGGGCGCGGCCACATCGTCGAGTACCGGGGCGAGGCGATCCGGGACCTCTCCATGGAGGGGCGGATGACGATCGCGAACATGTCCATCGAGTGGGGCGCCAAGGCGGGCATGATCGCGCCGGACGAGACCACGTTCGCGTACCTGAAGGGGCGGCCCCACGCGCCCCAGGGGGCCGACTGGGACGCGGCGCTGGAGTTCTGGCGGACGCTGCCCACCGACGACGGCGCGACGTTCGACACCGAGGTGACGCTGGACGCCGGCCGGATCACCCCGTTCGTCACCTGGGGCACCAACCCGGGTCAGGGCGTGCCGCTGGGCGCGGCCGTGCCGGACCCGGAGGAGTTCGGCACCGAGCCGGAGCGGGTGGCCGCCCGCCGGGCGTTGGAGTACATGGACCTCACCCCCGGCACGCCGCTGCGCGACCTCGCGGTGGACGTGGTCTTCGTCGGCTCCTGCACCAACGGCCGGCTGGAGGACCTGCGGGCCGCCGCCGAGGTGCTGCGCGGGCGCCGGGTCGCCGACGGCGTACGCATGCTCGTGGTCCCCGGCTCCGCCGCGGTCCGGGAGGCGGCCGAGATCGAGGGGCTGCACCAGGTCTTCACCGACGCCGGCGCCGAGTGGCGGTTCGCCGGCTGCTCCATGTGTCTCGGCATGAACCCCGACACGCTGAAGCCGGGGGAGCGCTCCGCCTCGACCTCCAACCGCAACTTCGAGGGCCGCCAGGGCCGGGGCGGACGTACCCATCTGGTGTCCCCGCCGGTCGCCGCCGCCACCGCCGTGGTCGGCCGGCTGGCCGCCCCCGCCGACCTGTAGAAGGGCAGCCGAGAGATGGACAAGTTCACCGCACACACCGGCACCGCCGTGCCGCTGCGTCGGTCCAACGTGGACACCGACCAGATCATCCCCGCCGTGTACCTCAAGCGGGTGACCCGGACGGGCTTCGCCGACGGCCTCTTCAGCGCGTGGCGGGAGGACCCGTCGTTCGTGCTCAACAACCCCGCCTACGCGGGGGCGTCGATTCTCGTCGCCGGCCCCGAGTTCGGCACCGGCTCGTCCCGCGAGCACGCCGTCTGGGCGCTGCGGGACTGGGGCTTCCGGGCGGTGATCTCGCCCCGCTTCGGTGACATCTTCCGGGGCAACGCCCTCAAGGAAGGTCTCCTTCCGGTGGAGTTGGAATTGAAGGCCGTCGAGGAGCTGTGGGATCTGGTGGAGTCCGAGCCCACCACCGCGGTCACCGTCGACCTCACCGCCCGCCAGGTCCACGCCGGGCAGGCCACCTGGGCCTTCCCGCTGGACGACCACAGCCGGTGGCGGCTGATGGAGGGCTTGGACGACATTGGACTCACCCTCCGCCACGAGGCCGAGATCGGCGCGTACGAGGCCGTCCGGCCGGCGTTCCTGCCCTCGATCGCCTGACCCCGAGCCCCTTTTCGCCCCCACCGGCCCGGCCGGTGGGGGCGAATCCGTTGCGACACAAGGGCTTTTTTCCACCGAATGTTTGTGTCCAGGCAGCACAGGGCATACGGTGCGCGCAGAATGGCTCGCGTCGAGTCAGTTGCACAATCGGGAGGAAGTCGTGAACAAGGCCGAGCTCATCGAGGCGCTCGCCGTTCGCCTGGGGGACCGGAAAACGGCGACGGCCGCGCTCGACGCGGTTCTCGCTGAGGTCCAGGCGGCGGTCACCAAGGGCGAGAAGGTGGCGATCACCGGTTTCGGAGCGTTCGAGAAGCGCGTCCGTGGGGCCCGAACAGCGCGCAACCCGCGGACCGGCGAGGCGGTGAAGGTCAAGAAGACCTCCGTCCCGACCTTCCGGGCGGGTGCGGGCTTCAAGGAGATGGTCGCCAGCGGCAAGGTTCCGAAGGACACCACCGCCGCGAAGAAGACCACCGCCGCCACCAAGACCACGGCGGCGGCGAAGAAGACCACGGCGGCGAAGACCACCGGGGCCGCCAAGAAGACCACGGCGGCGAAGGCCACCAAGACCACCGCCGCGACCAAGAAGGCCGCGCCGGCGAAGAAGGCCACCGCGACCAAGACGGCCACCGCGACCAAGACGGCCACGGCGGCGAAGAAGACGACCGCGGCGAAGTCCGCCACGGCGAAGAAGGCGCCCGCCGCCAAGAAGACGACCGCGGCGAAGTCCGCCACGGCCAAGAAGACCACGGCGGCGAAGAAGGCACCCGCGAAGAAGGCACCGGCCAAGAAGGCCGCCAGTCGGCGCTGACCGGACGGCCCGAACGAGGGCGCCCACCGTTCGCGGTGGGCGCCCTCGTTTCGTCGGTACGCGTTGACCGCCCGCCGTACCGGCCCGCAGAATCGCCGTGCCGAAACCCCCTCGGTCACGAGAAGAGGCGCCTGTGCGGCATCGTCACCTCTCCACCGTCGCGCTCGCCCTGGGCGTCGCGGTCTTCCTGGACGTCCTGCGGGTCTGGCTGCCGTCGGTCATCACGCTCTTCGGCCGCGCCGCCGAGACACCCGCCGAACTGCTCGGCGCGTTCGCGCTCGGCTGGTTCCTGCTCGCGTTGGCCGCGCCCACCGTGGTCCGTCGGCTCGGCGCCCGCCCGGTCGGCCTCGCCGCGGCCGGCGTGCTCGCCGCCGCCCGGCTGGCGCTCACCGCCGCGCCCGGTGGCGGCGCCCAGCTCTGGCTCGCGTGCGCCGGCCTGCTCGCCGGACTGACCTGGCTCGCCGCCACCGCCGCCCGCATCGACCGGCCGGTGCCCGGGCTGGCGCTCGGCCTGGCCGGCGCCGCCGCCGGGCACGCGTTGCTCGGCACCGAGGACCTGGTCTGGCGTGGCGGCGCGCTCGGCTGGACGCTGAGCGTGGCGTTGGTGGCGGCGTTCCTGGCCGCCGCGACCGTGCCCGCGCCGCCGCCCGACGCGGGGCCGGGGGAGCCGTCGGCGGCCGGCCGCCGGGCGTGGCTGCTCTGCGGCCCGGCACTGCTGCTGGCCAACCAGATCGCGCTCGCCCCGGCGGTGTGGGCGGCCGCCTCGGGTGTCGGCCCGGCCGGCTTCCCCGGTCTGTCCCGTGACCCGGTCGGCTTCCCCGGTCTGTCCCGCGACCCGGTCGGCGTCGCACCGTGGGGTGCGTTGGCGGTCGCGCTGTTCCTGGTGACCGCGCTGTACCGGCCCCCGGCCCGGTTGGCCCGGGTGGCCCGGGTGCTCTGGCCGGTCGCGCTGCTCGCCGGGGCGGTGCTGTTCGCCGCCGGGCGGCTCGGGCCGGCGTACCTGCTCACCGCCGCCGGCCTCGGTGGCTGCCTGGCCCGCACCGACACCGCCGCGCCCGGTGGCGACGTGCCGGACCGGCGGGCAGCCGCGCGGCGCGGTCGGGCGGCGGTCGGCGGGACGGTGGTCTTCGCGGCGGCCACGATCGCCTACTACGCCGCCTACGACCTGGGGTACCCCAACGGGTGGGTGCCGGTCGCCACGGCGCTCCTGGTCGGCCTGGTGGCCGTTGCCGGGCCGTCCTGGTCGCCGACGGAGCTGTCCGGGCGGGCCCGGCGGTGGAGTGTGGCCGCGCTGGTGCTGGCGACCGCGCTCGTGCCCGTGTTCCACCACACGCCGCTGTCCGCCCCGCGGCCCGGCGTCGCGCCGGCCACGGTCCGGGTGGCCGCGTACAACATCCGGATGGGGTTCGGCCTGGACGGCCGGCTGGACCTCGACGCGGTGGCCCGGGCGTTGCGCGGGGCGGACGTGGTGCTGCTCAGCGAGGTGGACCGCGGGTGGTGGCTCAACGGCGGCCACGACACGTTGGCGTTGCTGGCGGCGCGGCTGCGGATGCCGTACGTCTTCGCGCCCGCCGCCGACCCGGTCTGGGGCGACGCGGTGCTCAGCCGGTTTCCGGCGCGCTCCGGTCGGACCCGGACGCTGCCCGCGCACGGCGCGCCGACCGGCGCGCAGGTCCTCGGCGTCACGCTCGACCTCGGCGGGCGGGAGTTGGCCGTGGTCGCCACCCACCTGCAACCGCCGCCCGGCCGGGACCCGGTGGAGCAGGCCCGCGAGGCGGCCACGTTCGCCCGCGGGTACGCGGCCGGCCGGCCGCTGGTGCTCGGCGGCGACCTGAACACCGAGCCGGCCGACCCGGCGTTCGCCGAGTTCACCGGCGCCGGTCTGGTGGACGCGCTGGCCGCGGCCCGGCCGCTGCGGACCAGCCCGGCCGACGACCCGCGGACCCAGATCGACCACGTCTTCGTCTCGCCGGGCGTGACCGCCGCCGAGGCGCGTGCCCCGCGCACCGAGGCCAGCGACCACCTCCCGGTGCGCGTCACCGTCGCGCTGCCCTGAGCCGCCGCCCGCCGGGTAAGGCGGGGGCCCCGCTTAACACCGCGGTGTTAAGCGGGGCCCCCGCCTCTACCGAAAGCGTTAAGCGGGGCCCCCGCCTTACAAGCGGTCGGGGGGGAGGAGACGGTTGCCGGCGAACGGGAGCAGCCAGCCGCCGCCCTTGGCGGTGGTGAAGTCGTCGGCGTGGCCGGTGAGCCGTTCCAGCGCGCCCGGGATCACCTTGCCCTGGCTGCACACCGCGACCGGCTCCCCGGCGGCGGCCAACGCGGCCAACCGCGCGGCGGCGGCCAACGCGCACTCCTCGGGCTGCTGACCCGGCCCCGGCTCGTCCAGGTCGCCGCAGACCTCGATCGGCAGGTCCAGCCGGGCCGCCGCCGGGTCCAGCGTCTGCACGCACCGGCGGGCCGAGGCGGAGAGCAGGCGGGCCGGGCGGACCAGGGCCACCAGCGGCACCAGCGCCCGCGCCTGGTCCCGCCCCTCGGCGTCCAGCGGCCGGCCGGTGTCCGGACCGGACCAGGTGCCCCGCTTGCCGGCGTGCGCGTGCCGGACCAGCAGCACGGTCGTGGTGACCGGCGGCAGCGCCGCGAACGCGGCGATCACCTCCGCGTCGTGCGGGTAGCTGACCCGGCGGGCCGCCGCGTCGACCGGGAACCAGGCCACGTCGTCCACCTCGGTGCCGGGCTGGAAACCGCCGCTGCCGACGGCCCGCATCGACCACCAGTCGACCGCCTTGGCGCGACCCTCGCTGCGGTAGCGGACCGTGGGCAGGCGCACCTGCGGCACCGCCCGCACGTCGGTCTCCTCGGCCACCTCCCGGACGGCGGCCGCCAGCGGGTGCTCGCCGGCGTCCAGCTTGCCCTTCGGCAGCGACCAGTCGCCGTACCGGGGGCGGTGCACCAGGCAGATCTCGACACCGCCGGGGCCGGGACGCCAGACGACCCCGCCCGCCGCCCGGATCCGCACCGGCTCGTCGTCGCTCATCCGATCACCGTATGCCCGCCCGCCGCGTGTCGCGCGCCGCTCAGTCCGCCCGGCCGCCGACCCGACGCAGCAACAGGTCCTGGAGATGGGTCGGCAGTGTGTCGCCGTCGCCGGTACGCCGGTGCCAGGTGCCGTCCGCGGCCAACTCGAACGCGTCCACCTCGGGATCGAACGCGGCGGCCAGCACGTGGTCCAGCTCGGCGCGGGCCACCGGGTCGCTCACCTGCACCAGCGCCTCGACCCGGCGGTCCAGGTTGCGGTGCATCAGGTCGGCCGAGCCCATCCAGAACTCGGCGTCGCCGTTGTTGCCGAACCGGAAGATGCGGGAGTGCTCCAGGAACCGGCCGAGGATCGACCGGACCCGGATGTTCTCCGACAGCCCCGGCACGCCCGGCCGCAGCGTGCACATGCCCCGGATCAGCAGGTCCACGTGCACGCCGGCCCGGGACGCCCGGTAGAGCGCGTCGGTGATCTCCTCGTCGACGAGCGCGTTCACCTTGAACTGCACCAGGCCCGGCATGCCCAGCCGGACGTGCTCGATCTCCCGCTCGATCCGTTCGATCAGGCCGCTGCGGATGCCCTGCGGCGCGACCAGCAACCGCCGGAAGGCCGTCTGCCGGCTGTAGCCGGTGAGCACGTTGAACAGGTCGGTCAGGTCGGCGCCGATCTCCGGGTCGGCGGTGAGCATGCCGAAGTCCTCGTAGAGCCGGGCGGTCTTCGGGTGGTAGTTGCCGGTGCCGATGTGGCAGTAGCGCCGGATCTGGTTGCCCTCCTGCCGCACCACCAGCGCGGTCTTGCAGTGCGTCTTCAGGCCGACCAGGCCGTAGACCACGTGGCAGCCGGCCCGCTCCAGCGTGCGCGCCCAGCCGATGTTGGCCACCTCGTCGAAGCGCGCCTTCACCTCGACCAGCACCACCACCTGCTTGCCGGCGGCGGCGGCGTCGACGAGCGCGTCGACGATCGGGGAGTCGCCGCTGGTGCGGTACAGCGTCTGCTTGATGGCGAGCACGTTCGGGTCGGCCGCGGCCTGCTCGACGAAGCGCTGCACGCTTGTCGCGAACGAGTGGTACGGGTGGTGCACCAGCACGTCCCCGTCGCGCAGGGTGGCGAAGACGCTGCGCGGCACCTCGCCCTCGGTCAACCGGGGATGGGTGGCCGGCACGAACGGCCGGTCCTTGAGGTCGGGGCGGTCGGCCTCGCCGTACACCTGCCAGAGCGCGGAGAGGTCGACCAGGCCGCGGACCCGCAGCACGTCGTGGTCGTCCATGTCCAGCTCGCGGACGAGCAGCTCCAGCATGTGGTCGGAGATGGAGGCGGCCACCTCCAGCCGCACCGGCGGGCCGAACCGGCGCCGGGCCAGTTCCCGTTCGAGCGCCTGGAGCAGGTCCTCGTCGCGGTCCTCGTCGACCTCCACCTCGGCGTTGCGGGTGACCCGGAACAGGTGGCACTCGACCACCTGCATGCCGGAGAAGAGTTGGCCCAGGTGGACGGCGATGAGGTCCTCCACCGGCAGGAAGCGGACGCCGGGCCGGTCCCGGGTGACCCGGACGAACCGGGGCACGTTGTTCGGCACCTTGACCCGGGCGAACAGCTCGGAGCCGCCGTCCGGGTCGCGCACCGAGACGGCCAGGTTCAGCGACCGGCCGGAGATGTAGGGGAACGGGTGCGCCGGGTCGACCGCCAGCGGGGTGAGCACCGGGAAGATGTGCTCCCGGAACCAGGTGCGCAGCCGCTCCCGCTCGGCGTCGTCCAGCTCGCTCCAGCGCAGGATGCGGACGTCTTCCTCGGCGAGCCGGGGGAGCACGTCGTCGACGAAGCAGGCGGCGTGCCGGGCCACCAGGTCGGCGGCCTTCTCGGTGATCAGGTCGAGCTGGGTTCGCAGCGGCAGCCGGTCGCCGCCGCGGACCGGCAGGCCGGCGGAGAGCCGGCGCTTCAACCCGGCCACCCGCACCATGTAGAACTCGTCCAGGTTCCCGGCGAAGATGGCCAGGAACTTCGCCCGCTCCAGCAGCGGCGTCCGGGGGTCCTCGGCGAGCGCGAGCACCCGGGCGTTGAAGTCGAGCCAGGACAGCTCCCGGTTGAGGAAGCGGTCCTCCGGCAGCGGCTCCGCGGCCGGCGGCTCGTCCCGCGGGCCGGCGATCGGGCCGGGCCCCTCGACCGGGTCGAGCGGCTCGTCCAGCCCGGTGGCGCCGGCCGCGTCCGGGTCGGCCCCGAGGCGCTCCTCGGGCGGCCGGGACGGCCGGAACCGTCCGTCCGTGCCGCGCGTCGGGCGGCCGTTGCGGGGCGTGCCGGGGTCGAGGATGGGCGGCGGACCGTCGGAGTGCTCGCGAGGGGTGCTCACCACCCCATGATTCCCTGACGAGGGTGAACGGAAAATGAACTCGACCAGGTTGTTCAGGCCATCGTCGGCAACGTCACCCGGGTGACCTCGCCGGCCGCGTCCCGTTCCACGCGTACCCGCTGCCCGAGCCGCAGCAGCCGCAGCCCGGAGGCGTCGAAGGCGCGGGCCGGGAACGCCAGCTCGGTGCCGTCGTCGAGCAGCAGCACGCCGCTGCGCGTCGACGCGTCGTAGGTGGCCACCGTGCCCTGCATGCCAGCACCGTACCGGACCGGGTCGCCGGCGCGGTCCAGCAGCGCGCCGGTGCGCGGCCCCAGGCCCAACCCGGCGGCGGTGGCCAGGTCGGCCGCGGTGTCCACGTCCCGCCGCAGGCTGGGCCAGTCGCCGGCCAGCGGCAGCGCGCCGCTGGCCGCGTGCGCACCGGCCGAACCGGGCCCGAAGCGGGGCGCCAGCGGGACCCCGGGCGGCGTGGCCAGCAGCACCGTGCCGGTGCCCGGGGCGTCGGCGACGAATCCGCGTACCCCCTCGACCGCGCGCAGCGCCGCGGCCAGCTCGGCCGGGCGCAGCGCCGGCAGGTCGGCGGTGAGGGCGGCCACCGGGGCGCGCGGCCCGGCCACCGCGGCGCCGTGCCGGAAGGCGGCGTTGAGCCCGCCGGCGGGGTCGCCCGCGACCCGGGCGCCCGCCGCGGTCACGGTGGCGGTCACCCGCGGGTCGTCGGTGACCACCAGCACCCGCCCGACCGCCGGGCAGGCCAGCGCCGCGCGCACCGTGTCGGCCGCCAGAGCCAGCGCCAGCTCCTCATGGGGTACGCCGGGCAGCGCGCCACGCAGGCGGCTCTTCGCCACCCCGAGGTGCTTCACCGGCGTCACCACGGTCCAGCTGGGCTCAGGCACACCGACCATCCTGCCAGCGCGGCCGGCGGTACCCTCACTGGCCGGACCGGTGGCGAGCAGGCATGATTCTTCCCCGGGGCGCGTGGGGCGGAACGAGGAGGCACTGTGGCACCGCGGAGGCTGGGATTCTGGCAACGGTTCGCCGTGGTGCTGGTGAAGCCGGTGTTGACCGTCTGGACCCGGCGCACCTGGCGGGGCATGGAGCACCTGGGGGGTGACGGCGGCATCATCATCGTGCCCAACCACATCTCGCACGCCGACCCGCTGGTCTCCGCGCACTTCATCTACGACGCCGGGCGCTGGCCGCAGTTCCTCGGCAAGGCCAGCGTGTTCCGGGTGCCGGTGATCGGCTGGATCCTGCACCGGTGCAAGCAGATCCCGGTCGAGCGGGGCAGCGTCGAGGCGGTCAAGTCGCTGGACAAGCTGATCGCCGCGCTGGACGAGGGAGGCGCCGTGGTGATCTACCCGGAGGGCACCACCACCCGGGAGCCGGAGCTGTGGCCGATGAGGGGCAAGACCGGCGCGGCCCGGCTGGCGCTGGCCACCGGCGCCCCGGTGATCCCGGTGGCCATGATCGGCCCGGAGCGGATGTTCGACCCGCGCACGGCCCGGTTCGGGCTGCGCCCGCGTACGCCGGTGACGGTGGTCGCCGGGCCGCCGGTCGACCTGGGCCGGTGGGCGGGCGCCACGCCGACCCGGCCGATCCTGGAGGAGATGACGGACACCATCATGCTGCGGATCCGGGACCTGGTCGCCGAGATCCGGGGCGGCACACCGCCGCCGCTGTGGCAGCGCCCGGCCCGTACCGGCACCCCGGAGGTCTCCGAATGAGCGGGCACGTCGCGGTGCTGGGCGCCGGTTCCTGGGGGACCGCGTTCGCCAAGATCCTCGCCGACGCCGGGCGGGACGTGACGGTGCTGGCCCGCCGCGCCGCGGTGGCCGAGGCGATCCGTGACGGGCGGCGCAACCCGGAGTACCTGCCGGACGTGCGCCTGCCCGAGCGGGTCACCGCCACCGGCGACGCCGCCGAGGCGATCGAGGGGGCCGAGGTGGTGGTGCTCTCGGTGCCCTCGCAGACGCTGCGCGGCAACCTCGCCGAGTGGACGCCGTACCTGGCCCCCGACGCCACGCTGGTGTCCCTGATGAAGGGCATCGAGCTGGGCACCACCAAGCGGATGAGCCAGGTGATCATGGAGACGGCCGGGGTGCCGGCGGACCGGGTGGTCGTGGTCTCCGGGCCCAACCTGGCCCCGGAGATCGCCGCCGAGCAGCCCGCCGCCACCGTGGTCGCCGGCACCGACAGTCGGCGTACCGCGCTGGTGCAGGCGTCGATCCGGACGCCCTACTTCCGCCCGTACACCAACGACGACGTGATCGGCTGCGAGCTGGGCGGCGCGGTGAAGAACGTGATCGCGCTCTCCTACGGCATCGCCACCGCGATGGGCTTCGGCGACAACACCCGCGCCATGCTGATGACCCGGGGCCTGGCCGAGACCGCCCGGCTGGGCGTGGCGCTCGGCGCCGACCCGATCACCTTCGCCGGGCTGGCCGGCATGGGCGACCTGGTCGCCTCCTGCTCGTCGCCGCTGGCCCGCAACCGCACGTTCGGCGAGCACCTGGGCCGGGGCGAGACGCTGGAGCAGGCCCAGGCGGCCACCCGGCAGACCGCCGAGGGCGTGAAGAGCTGCCTGGCCATCCGGGACCTGGCCCGGGCGCACGGGGTGGAGATGCCGATCACCGAGCAGATCGAGCGGATCTGCCACGAGGGGATGGACCCTCGCCTGGCCGTGGACGCGCTGATGAGCCGCACCGCCAAGCCGGAGTCGTACGAGTGAGCGCGGGCTGGGGGGACGGCACCCGCAGCGTCCACGCCGGCCTGCCGGCGGCGGTGCCGGGCCAGCCGTTCCTGCCCGGCCCGGTGTTCGCCGCGCCGTACCACCTCGACCCGTGGCGCGGGCCGGCGGCGGCGCCCGACGGGTACGGGCGGCCGGACAATCCCACCCGCCGGCTGCTGGAGGCGGCGATCGGCGAGCTGGAGGGCGGGGAGTGCCGGGCCTTCGCCAGCGGCCAGGCGGCCATCACCGGGCTGCTGCTGGCCGTGCTGCGTCCCGGTGACACGGTGCTGCTCCCCGCCGACGGCTACTTCCCGGTGCGCGCGTTCGCCACCGACACGCTGGAGCGGATCGGGGTGCGCGTCGTCCTCGTGCCGACCGCCGGGCCGTACCCGTCGTTCGACGGCGTCCGGCTGGTGCTGCTGGAGACGCCGGCGAACCCCGGCCTCGACGTGGCCGACGTGCCGGCGCTGGCCGGGGCGGCGCACGCCGCGGGCGCGCTGCTGGCGGTGGACAACACCACCGCGACGCCGCTCGGGCAGCGCCCGCTGGACCTCGGCGCGGACGTGGTGGTGGCCTCCGGCACCAAGGCGCTCACCGGCCATTCGGACCTGCTGCTCGGCTACGTGGCGACGCGCGACGCCGCGCTGCGCGACGCGGTGACCGGGTGGCGGACCACCACCGGCGGGGTGCCCGGCGCGTTCGACTGCTGGCTGGCCCACCGCTCGCTGGCCACCGTCGACCTGCGGCTGGCGAGGCAGACCGCCAACGCCGGGGCGCTTGCCGACCTGCTCGCCGGCCGGCCGGACGTGACCGGCCTGCGCTGGCCGGGGCGGCCGGCGGACCCGGCGTACCGGGTGGCGTCGACGCAGATGCGGCGCGTCCCCGGCGTGCTCTCGTTCGACCTGGGCGACGCCGACCGGGTGGCCCGGTTCCTCGACGCGTCCCGCCTGGTGGCGGCCGCCACCTCGTTCGGTGGGCTGCACACCACCGCCGACCGGCGGGCCCAGTGGGGCGACGACACCGTGCCCGGCTTCGTCCGGCTCTCCTGCGGCATCGAGGACGCCGCCGACCTGGTCGCCGACGTGGCCGCGGCGTTGGACGCCGCCGCGCGCTGACGCGCCGGGCTGACGGTGGGTCGACCGCTGGGCTATCGTGACGGGCAGCCACGGCCCGTGCGGCCCCGACACGAGGAGGTGAGTCCGATCCACCAGCAGAGGACCGGCGCTCCCTCCGAGTCCGTGTCGCCCCGGGGCTGAGGCGACGCCGGGGGCGCCGACGAGCGTTCCCCGAGAGGCTTGCCATGGCATCCACCGTGTTCACTCCCGACCGTCCCGCCCTCGTCCGCCGGCTGCGTGCCGCCGGTTGCGTCTTCGCCGAGGACGAGGCGGATCTTCTGATCGCCGCCGCCGACTCGGCCGACGCGCTGACCCGCCTGGCCGACCGTCGCGTCGCCGGCCTGCCGCTGGAGCACCTGCTCGGCTGGGCCGAGTTCTGCGGGCGGCGGATCATCGTCCACCCCGGCGTGTTCGTGCCCCGGGGGCGTACCGCGCTGCTCGTCGACGCCGCCGTGGCGGTGACCGGGCCGGCGCCGGCGGTGCTGGACCTGTGCTGCGGCTCCGGCGCCGCCGCCGTGGTGCTGCACGACCGGCTGGCGCCGCGCTGGCTGGGCGCCGCCGACGTCGACCCGGTGGCGGTGGCCTGCGCCCGGCGCAACCTCGACCCGCTGGGCGTGCCGGTCTACCGGGGCGACCTGTTCGCGCCGGTGCCGGCGCGCTGGCGCGGCCGGCTGGACCTGGTGGTGGCGAACGCCCCGTACGTGCCGAGCGACGCGGTGGCGATGATGCCGGCCGAGGCCCGGTTGCACGAGGCGCCGGTGGCGCTGGACGGGGGCGCGGACGGGCTGGCGGTGCTGCGCCGGGTGGCCGCCGGCGCGGCCGAGTGGCTGGCCCCGGGCGGGCACCTCGCGGTCGAGGTGAGCGAGGAGCAGGCACCCGCGCTCTGCGCCGTGTTCACCGCCGCCGGGCTGGACCCGACAGTGGTGCGCGACGAGGAGTGGGAGGCCACCGCCGTGACCGCCCGCCGCCCCGGCTGACGTCGCCGTGGCGGGTGGGCCGGCCGGGAACTAACCTCGGCTCAGACTCGACGGCGAGGCGGTGGCGGTGGGCAGCACAGGAATACCGGTGGTGGTGGGGCTGGACAACGGCGGCACGAGCAACAACGCCACCGTGCTGACCGTCGACGGCCGGTTCCTGGTGGACGGGCTGCGCGAGATCCCGAGCGAGGTGGGCGACGGCCCGGAGGCGGCCGTCGAGGCGCTCGCGCGGGCCTTCGACGGGGTGCTCGCGGACACCGGCATGCCCCGCGAGCTGGTCCGCGCGGTCGGGCTGGACACGCCCGGCCCGGCCAGCGCCACCGGGGTGATCTCGTCGCGCGGGTCGACCAACTTCGCGCAGCCCGCCTGGCGCGGCTACGACGTGCGCAGCGCGCTGGAGCGGCGGCTCGGCCTGCCGGTGGTGTACGCCAACGACGGCAACGCCGCCGCGCTCTACGCCCACCACGTGCACTTCGGCGCGGACGCGGCGGCCCGCTCGTCGGTGTCCGCGATCGTCGGCACCGGCCTCGGCGGGGGCGTGGTCGAGGCCGGCCGGGTGGTCGGCGGCGCGGCCGGCATGGCGGGCGAGTTCGGGCACGTGCACATCCCGCTGGACGGGCTGCTCGAACCGGGCCAGCCGGTGCCGGTCTGTGCCTGCGGCTTCGCCGGGGACGCGGAGAGCGTCGCCTCGCTCACCGCCATCCGGCGCAACCTGCTGCCGTACTGGCTGGCCCGGCATCCGGAGCATCCGTTGGCGGCGGAGGAGCCCGGCCGGGCGGCGAAGCTGCTCCGCGACCTCGGCGAGCGGGGCGACCCGTTGGCCCGTCAGGTGTTCGGCCAGCAGGCTCGGGCGCTGGGGCGGTTGTTCACCATCGCGGCGAACTTCACCGACCCGCACGCGTACTTCGTCGGTGGCGGCGTGGTGGAGGCCGCGCCGGAGTTCCGGGACTGGTTCCTCGCCACCGTCGCGGAGCACACGGTGCTCCGCGACGAGCAACGCGCGGTGGCGACGTTCGCGCTGGTGCCCGACCGCGACATGGCCGGCGCGCGGGGCGTCGCGATCGCCGCCCTCGATCGGGTGAAAGGCGGGGCCCCCGCTTAACGCCTTTGGTAGAGGCGGGGGCCCCGCTTAACAGCGCCCGGCGCGGCGCGGTGTCGTCAGGCGCGGGGCGGCGCGGCGGTGAAGGCGGCCCAGGCGGCGGGCGGGAACACGAGCACCGGGCCGGTCGGGTCCTTGGAGTCGCGGACCGCGACGGTCTCCGGCAGCGGCGCCATCTCCACGCAGGCGCCCTCGTCGCCGCTGTGGCTGCTCTTGCGCCACCGCGGGGTCGGGTGGCTGGGGGTCGTGCCGTTCATGCGGTCACCTCTCGTTGAGCAGACGGAGGAGCTGGTCCCGACTGGCCGCCGGGCTCAACGCCACGGTCCGCAGGTGCTCCATGATCTTTGTACAGGTACGCAGGTCGCCCGGCCGGTCCAGGACCATCTGCCCGGCGACGGTCTCCACCGACGCGATGATCGGGTCCTCCGGGTCGGCGAACTCCAGGATGTGCAGCGAACCCCGGGTGCCCCGGTGGTAGCCGGCGGAGAGCGGGATCACCTGCACCGTGATGTTCGGCAACTCGGTCATCTTGAGCAGGTGCTGGAGCTGGCTGGCCATCACCGCCCGGCCGCCGACCGGGCGCAGCAGCGCGCCCTCGTCGATGATGGCGTCGAGGATCGGCGGCTCCGCCGCGGTGATCCGCTGCTGGCGGTCCAGCCGTAGGTGGACGCGCTGCTCCACCTGCTCGTCGCTGAGCGTGTGCGGGCCGCCGCGCATCACCGCGCGGATGTAGTCGGCGGTCTGCAGCAGGCCCGGCACCACCGACGGTTCGAAGTTCGCGATGCCGGTGGCCTCGGCCTCCAGCGCGATGAAGTCGATGGTGCGGCGGTCCAGCAGGTACGAGTAGGACACCCACCAGCCGGGCTTGCGGGCGTCCTTGGCCAGTTGGACCGCCGCGGCGATCTCGTCGGGTCCCACGCCGTAGCTGGTGAGCAGCGCGCGCACGGTGGCCGGGCTGATCAGCGTCTGGGCGTTCTCGTAGCGGGACAGCGTGCTGCGGGTGCTGTTGATCTCGTCGGCCGCGGTCTCCAGCGTGAGGCCGGCGGCCTCCCGGTGGGTTCGCAGGGCGATGCCGAGCCGTCGGGCTCGGGCGGTCTTCGGCGCCATGCATCGATGGTCTCATATCCGGTGGGAAAATGGGCATGAGAGAAAGCCGATGAGAGTTGCATTCACGCCCGTCCACCTGTCAACCTGTGATGGCGTCCTCACCACCGGTTGTCGTGGCGACGGTGGTGGTGAGCGACCGGAGGGGATGGGGTGCGCGGCGGTCGGGTTTACTCCCCCACGACCCGATCGCCGCGTGCCCCTACCCGGTCCGCCAGACGGGGAGGAATCGCGATGACGGTGACGGCCTGCCGCCCCGGGCGCGGGGGTGGCCCGGAATGACCCGGTTCCTCGTGGTCCTCACCGACGTACGCCCCACCGACGGCCCCGGACGCGACGAACGGACCAGCCCGGAACGACGCCGGCAGGTGGTCGGCGCGAGCAGCCGGGAGGCGGCCGACCGGATCGCCGGCGCGTTCATGGCGCTGGGCATGGTGCGGGCCGGCCGGCAACGGGTCAAGGTCATCGCGGTCGGCCGCCGGCTCCGGCAGCCGGCCACCTGAACCACACCGGGCCCGACCCCGTGGAGGCGGCAACGGGGGTCGGGGAGCCGGGGGGGGGGCCGCGCGGGGCCCCCCCCGCCGCCCCCCGCCCGCCGCCCACCTCCACCACACGGGCCCCGACCCCGTGGCGGGGCCACGGGGGGTCGGGGCGCGGGGCGGCCGACGGCTGGTCCCGCCGTCGGCCGCCCGCGCCGTTACTCCCCGTATATGTCACCTTGACCGTTTGCCACGCGGTTGCGCTCTGCCCGGGTATCGACCACCGCTGCCGACGACGCACAGTAAGGTCAACCGGGTGAGCGCCACCGGCGAGCACGGCCAGCCGCAGCCGCGAACGATGAGGTGACCATGACCACCCCAGGCAAGACCCGTGTGGCGATCGTCTTCGGCGGCCGGAGCCCCGAACACGGCATCTCCTGCGTCAGCGCCGGCAGCGTGCTGGCCGCCCTGGACCCGGACGAGTTCGAGGTCGTCCCGGTCGGCATCACCCGGCGGGGCCAGTGGGTGCTCGCCAGCGGCGACCCGGCCGGGCTCGCCATCGCCGACCGCAAGCTGCCCGAGATCACCGCCGGCTCCGGCGCCGAACTGCTGCTGCGCGCCGACCCGGCCGCCGGCGGCCTGATGGTGCTCGACCCGGCCCAGGGTCCGGTGGCGCTGGCCGACGTGGACGTGGTCTTCCCGGTGCTGCACGGCGCGTACGGCGAGGACGGCACGATCCAGGGCATGTTGGAGATGGCCGACCTCCCCTACGTCGGGGCGAACGTGTTCGCGTCCGCCGCCGCCATGGACAAGGAGTTCACCAAGAAGCTCTGCGTGGCCGAGGGCATCCCGGTCGGCCCGTACGCGGTGCTGCGCGCCGGGATGTCGTTGAGCGAGGAGGACAAGGAGCGCCTCGGCCTGCCGGTCTTCGTCAAGCCGTCCCGCGCCGGTTCCTCGTTCGGCATCACCAAGGTCGACGACTGGGCGCGGTTGGACGCCGCGCTCGCCACCGCCCGGGAGATCGACAGCAAGGTGCTGGTGGAGGCCGCCGTGGTGGGCCGCGAGATCGAGTGCGGCGTGCTGGAGGGCGAGGCCGGCGGCGCGCCCGAGGCGTCGGTGCTCGCCGAGGTGCGGATGATCGGCGACCGAGACTGGTACGACTTCGAGGCCAAGTACATCTTCGCTGACGAGGTGACCGAGTACGACGTCCCCGCGGAGCTGCCCGAGGCGGTGACCCGGCAGGTGCGCGACTACGCCACCCGGGCGTTCACCGCGCTTGACTGCTCCGGCCTGGCCCGGGTCGACTTCTTCGTCACCCCGGCGCAGGAGGTCTTCCTCAACGAGATCAACACGATGCCGGGCTTCACGCCGACCTCGATGTTCCCGCGCATGTGGGCGGCCAGCGGGCTGGAGTACCCGAAGCTGGTCAACCGCCTGATCCGTACCGCCCTGCACCGCCGCGCCGGCCGCTGACGGGCCGGCCCGGGCGTCACCCGGCGCAGCCCGAGGGGGCCTGCTTCGCCGAGGGGACCGCGCTGACGATCGCGTCGGAGATCTGCACCACCCACTGCAACGCGGGCTGGTACGTCTCCGGCGCCCGGACCTGGACGGGCACCTCCCGGTCGACGGTGGTCAGCACCGTGGCGCCGGCCCCGGTCACCGGGTGCCAGCAGACGCCGTTGACCCGGAACACCTCGTCGGTGTCCGGGAAACAACCGGCGGGCAGCGTGGCGCCGCCGGTGGGCGACGGGCAGGGCCGCACCGGCGGCGCCGCGCCGCAGGCCACGGTGAGCGCCGGGTCGCCGTACGCCGCGTTCTGCTCCGGACCCGCGGTGACCGGGCGCTGCCGCAGGTCACGCACGCTGTCGGGAAGCTGCGAGATCAGGGCGCGGCAGACGACCCCGGGGCGCTGGGCGAGCGCCGGCGCGGGCAGCTCGACCGGCGCGGTGGACTGCGCCCGGGGGCTCGCCGACGCGCTCGGCGCGGCGTCCGGGGACTCGGGCGCGAGCTTGGCGAACGTGAAGCCGGCCACCGCCAGGGTCACCGGCACCGCGATCACCGTGGCCCAGAGCGCGGCCCGTCGGGTGCCGGGGTCCCGGCGCGTGGTGGGTTCCGTCTCGTCCACTTACAGCCGCACCACCGAACACGTGAGCGTGCGGGTGATGCCGGGCACCATCTGCACCTTGCTGACGATGAGTTTGCCCAGCTCGTCGACCGTGTTCGCCTCGGTGAGCACGACCACGTCGTAGGGCCCGGTGACGGCGTCGACCCGTACCACGCCGGCAAGGTCCGCGATCAGACCGGCCACGTCACGCGCCCGGCCGACCTCGGTCTGGATGAGGATGTACGCCTGTACCACGACTCGACCTCCGTCCGTCGCCGCCTGGGGCGGCCCGAAGGGTGAAACTACCGTACCGACCGGGCGTGATCCCTATCGGTCGCCGGTGGGCGGGCAGGTCGAGGGCGGGGGACGGTGCGGAACGTGCGGAACGACGGAGCGGAACGAGGGGACGGCATGACGGTCGAGGGTGTCGGGGAGTTCGGACTGATCGACCGGGTGACCGCCCGGCTGTCGTACGGGGAGAGCTGCCTGCTCGGCCCCGGCGACGACGCGGCGCTGGTGGCGGCGCCGGACCGGCGGGTGGTCGCCTCCACCGACGTGCTCGTCGAGGGGCGGCACTTCCGGCGGGACTGGTCCTCGGCGCGGGACGTCGGGCACCGGGCCGCCGCGGCCAACCTCGCCGACGTCGCCGCCATGGGCGCGACGCCGACCGCGCTGCTGGTCGCGCTCTGCATGCCGGCCGACCTGGACCCGGCCTGGGCCGAGGAACTGGCGGACGGGCTGGGCGCGGAGGCGGCCGGCGTGGGCGCGAGCGTGGTCGGCGGCGACATGTCCGCCAGCCCGACGCTGACCGTCGCGGTCACCGCGCTCGGTGACCTGGCCGGCCGCGCGCCGGTGGTCCGCTCCGGGGCACGACCGGGCGACGTGGTGGCGCTCGCCGGGCGTACCGGCTGGGCGGCGGCCGGCTTCACCGTGCTGTCCCGCGGCTTCCGTACGCCCCGGCTGCTGGTCGAGGCGTTCCGCCGCCCCGAGGTGCCGTACGCCGCCGGGCCGGACGCCGCCGCGGCCGGCGCCACCGCCATGATCGACGTCTCGGACGGGCTGCTCGCCGACCTGGGACACGTGGCCACGGCCAGCGGGGTGGCGGTCGACCTGAGCCGGGACGCGTTCGAGGTGCCCCGACAGATGCGCGACGCGGCGCAGGCGCTCGGCGTCGACCCGTACTCCTGGATCCTGGCCGGCGGCGACGACCACGCCCTGGCGGCCACGTTCCCCGCCGACGCGGCGCTGCCGGACGGCTGGCGTCCGGTCGGCCGGGTCACCGAGGGCGCCGGGGTCACCGTCGACGGCGGTGACTACGACGGCCCGCGTGGCTGGGACCACTTCCGCAGGGCGGACTAGCCGACCCGTCGCAGGGCGGACCAGCTGACCCGTCGCAGGGCGGACCAGCCGACCCGTCGTAGAGCGGACCAGCAGGCTCTTCCGCCGGGGCCCGCAGTGATCTGCGTCCGAGCGTGGCGACCGGCGCCGGCCGGGTGCCGGGGCCGGTCGTAGCCTGGCACGGTGAGCGAGATCGAGATCCTCCCGCGGCGCTTCGACGCGCCCGAGTCGCAGGAGCTGATCCGGGCGGCGCTGGCCGACCTGGGCCGGCGGTACGGCGGCAACGGCGACGAGACGCCCGTCGACGCCGCCGAGTTCGTCCCGCCGGCCGGCGCGTTCCTGGTCGCGTACCTGGACGGCCTGCCGGTGGGCTGCGGCGGCTGGCGCAGCCACGGCGCGGACGGCGAGGAGGCCGAGCTGAAGCGGATGTACACCGCGCCGGCCGCCCGGGGCCGGGGCGTGGCCCGTGCGGTGCTCGCCGCGATCGAGCGGTCCGCCCGCGACGCCGGCCGGAAGCGGATCGTGCTGGAGTGCGGCGACAAGCAGCCCGAGGCGCTCGCCATGTACGCCTCGGCCGGCTACGAGCGGATCCCGAACTTCGGCTACTACCGGGACGCGCCGGGCTGCCTGTCGTTCGGCCGGACGCTCTGACCGCCGCCCTCAGCCGACCGTGATCCGGATCTCCGCGGCGGCCCGTCGGGCGGCGACCGCCGCCTCGTCCGGCGTCGCGCCCCAGGTCATCAGGTGCCCGCTGCGGTGCGCCGAGGAGAGCAGCTCGGGCACGGTCTGCCCGACCTTCGTCTCGACCTGGACGTCGAGCACGCCCGGCACGCGCAGCGCCGCCCGCCGGCCGTCCACCGCGGTGACCCGGCCGGGCGGGGCGGTCAGGAACTCGATCGCCGCCGCGCCGGTCGGCCGCTGCGGCAGCGCCGGCCGTTCGCCGCGCAGCACCCGCAGGTACGCCTCGATGACGTCCCGCTCGTAGGCGATCGAGATGAGCGCCGTGATCATGTCGCCGGGCATCCGGGCGGCGCACTCCACGAGCGTCGGCACGCCGTCCGCCAGGATCCACTCGCTGTGCAGCATGCCGCTGCCGAAGCCGGCCGCCGCGGCGAGGCGGGCCGCCGCCGACCGCATCGCGTCGTGCTCGGCCGGCGGCAGCGCGGACGGCACGGTGTGCCCGGTCTCCACCGGGTGCCGGCCACCGGCGACCCGCTTGTCGGTGACGTTGGCGAAGATCACCTCGCCGTCGGCGACCAGCAGCTCCACGCTGTGCTCGGAGCCGACCAGCAACTCCTCGACCAGGACGCCGGTGGGCAGGCCCGCGGTGGCCTCGGCCGGCTCCGGCGGGGTGGCGCTGGCCGCCCAGCGGGCCGGCACCTCGGCCGGGTCGGTGATGAGCTGCACGCCGAGGCTGCCGGAGCGGCGGGTGGGCTTGAGCACGCACCGGCCGCCGTGCGCGCGGGCGAACTCCGCCGCCCGGCCCGCGTCGTCGACCAGCTCGTAGGCCGGGTTGGCCAGGCCGATCTCGTCGGCGAGCAGCCGCATCCGGTGCTTGTCGGAGAAGATGTCCGCGGCGACCGCCCCGGCGCCGGGCAGGCCGAGCCGGTCGGCCAGCCGGGCGGTGGCGGCGACCGCGTACTCCAGGCCGGGCAGCACCAGGCGCGCGTCGGCCAGGCCGGGCTCGCGACCGAGCAGGGCGTCGACGTCCAGGCCGGTCTGGTACTCCGCGGCCACCAGGCGGCCGATCAGCGGCAGCTCCTCGGCGAACCGGACCAGGTCGCGGCGGCGGATCACGTCCGGCTCCTCGACCAGCACCACACTGCCGGCCGGCAGCTCCTGGTCGAACCAGCGCAACGAGCCGAACGACCCGCCCACCACCACCAGTTGCTCGCGGCCCAGATCGAGGTCCACCGGTCGTCCTCCCCACGGTCCGCGCCGGAGCCGGACGGCCGGCGCAGCAGCACCCTAACCGGCGGGGACCAGCCGGTCGCCGTACGGTCGGTCAGCGGTCGCCGCGGACCGGCGGACACGACAGAAGCCGGCGGACCCGAGGGGTCCGCCGGCGACCGACGATGCTCCGGTGGTGCTCCGCGTCAGGCGCGGGTGACCTTGCCGGCCTTGATGCACGAGGTGCAGACCTGCAACTTCTTGGTGTTGCCGCCACCGGCCGGGGTACGCACCGACTGGATGTTCGGGTTCCAGCGGCGGTTGGTCCGCCGGTGCGAGTGGGACACGTTGTGGCCGAAGCCCGGTCCCTTGCCACAGACGTCGCACACGCTAGCCACGGGATACTCCTGGGATTGAAACGTTCATGAGGTCGCCGCCAGGCGCAGCCCGGGCAACCTGGCCAGGTTACCCGATGCCGGTCGGTACGCCCAATCGGCCCTTCGCCGAGCCCATCCAGCGTACCGGCCGGCCGGGTCGGCGTGTGGTCGGCCCGGGACCGGGGCCGACCGGGCCGACCGGCCGGGCGGACACGCCGGACGACCCCGGCGCGTGTCGGTGTGCGCCAGTAGGCTTCCCGACGTGCTGGACACCCTCGACGCCGCCGCGGTGCGCCGCTGGTGCACGAGCGGGCTGGCCGCCCTCCAGCGGCACCAGGGCGAGATCGACGGCCTCAACGTCTACCCGGTGCCGGACGGCGACACCGGCACCAACCTGGTGCTCACGCTCACCTCGGCCCAGCAGGCCCTGGCCATGGATCTCGGCACCCTCCCCGACGACGGGCACACCCCGCACGGGCACGCGCTGCGGCTGATGGCCCGCGGCGCGTTGCTCGGCGCGCGGGGCAACTCCGGGGTGATCCTCTCGCAGATCCTGCGCGGCCTCGCGGACGCGCTCGCCGCCGCGCCGGCGGTCCGGGGCCGGCAGCTCGCCGGTGCGCTCGCCGACGCCGCCACCGCCGCCTACGCCGCGGTCGCCCGGCCGGTCGAGGGCACGCTGCTGAGCGTGGTCGCCGCAGCGGCCCGCGCGGCCCAGCGGGCGGACAGCGACGACCTGCGCACGGTGGCCGGGGCCGCCGCCGAGGCGGCCACGGACGCGCTGGCCCGCACCCCGGAGCAACTGCCCGAGCTGGCCCGCGCCGGCGTGGTCGACGCCGGCGGGCGCGGGCTGTGCCTGCTGCTCGACGCGCTGGTCGAGGTGATCACCGGGGAGAGCCCCGGCCGGCCGGCCCCCGCTCCGGCCGCGCCGCACCGGCCCGGGGCCGCCGTCCGGGAGACCGGCTCCGACGCGTACGCCTACGAGGTGCAGTACCTCCTCGACGCCACCGAGGAGGCGGTCGGGCGGCTGCGCGGCGAGCTGGCCGGGCTCGGCGACTCCCTGGCCGTGGTCGGGGACGGCGACGGCACCTGGAACGTGCACGTGCACGTCAACGACGTCGGGGCCGCCGTGGAGGCGGGCGTGGTCGCCGGCCGGCCGCACCGGATCACGGTGACCCGCTTCGCCGACCACCCCGTTCCGGCGCCCGGCCCGCCGCCGACGCCGTCCGGTGGCCGGGCCGCCGTGGTGGTCGCCACCGGCGCCGGGATCGCCGAGCTGTTCGCCGCCGAGGGTGCGGTGGTGGTGCCGGCCAACCCGTCCACCGGTGAGCTGCTCGACGCGGTCCGGGCCACCGACGCGGCCCGGGTGGTGGTGCTGCCGAACGACCCGAACACGCAGTCGGTGGCGAGCGCGGCGGCCAGGGAGGCGCACCGCCTCGGCATCAAGGTCAGCGTGGTGCCCACCCGCTCGCCGGTGCAGGCGCTCGCCGCGCTCGCCGTCCGCGACCCGAGGCGCCGCTTCGAGGACGACGTGATCGCGATGGCCGAGGCCGCCGGCGCCTGCCGCTACGCCGAGGTCTGCCACGCCGGCCGGGAGGCGCTCACCGTCGCCGGCCCGTGCCGGCCGGGTGACGTGCTGGCCCTGGTGGAGGGCGAGGTGCATCTGATCGGGCAGGATCTGACCGACACCTGCACCGCCGTGGTCGACCGGATGCTCGGCGGCGGCGGCGAGCTGGTCACGCTGCTCTGCGGGGCGGACGCCCCGGCCGGGCTGGCCGACCGCGTCCGCGCGCACGTCGAGCGCGCCTGGCCGTTCGTCGAGGTGCAGGCGTACGAGGGCGGCCAGCCGCACTACCCGCTCCTGCTGGGGGTCGAATGACGAGCGAACCGTCGACGGTGGACACCCCGCTCAAGAAGCTGGTCGGGGAGAAGACCGCGAAGGCGCTTGCCGGTCACCTCGACCTGCACACCGCCGGTGACCTGATCTACCACTTCCCGCGCCGCTACGACGAGCGCGGCGAGCACACCGACATCCGCTCGCTCGACGTGGGGGAGCAGGTCACCGTGCTGGCCCAGGTGCAGCGCACCGCGGTCCGCCCGATGCGCCAGCGGCGCGGCAACCTGCTGGAGGTGACCGTCGGCGACGGTTCCGGCGGCGTGCTGACCTGCACCTTCTTCGGCAACCAGGCGTGGCGGGAGCGGGAGCTGCGACCGGGCCGCTGGGGGCTGTTCGCCGGCAAGGTGACCGAGTTCCGGGGCAAGCGGCAGCTCAACGGCCCGGAGTACGTCCTGCTCGGCGAGGGCGGTGACGGCGAGGCGGCGGCCAACGAGGAGGTCGAGGAGTTCGCCGGCGCGCTGATCCCGGTCTACCCGGCCGCGGCGGCGGTGCCGACCTGGGTGATCGCCCGCTGCGTCCGGGTCGTGCTGGACACGTTCACCCCGCCGGACGACCCGCTGCCGGCCACCCTGCGGGCCACCCGCAACCTGGTCGGCATCGGCGCCGCCCTGCGGGAGATCCACCGGCCGTCCAGCAAGGAGGCGCTCTACCGGGCCCGCCGCCGGCTCAAGTGGGACGAGGCGTTCGCGGTGCAGCTCACCCTGGCGCAGCGCAAGCACCGGGCGGCGGCCTGGCCGGCGCGGGCCCGACCGGCCCGGGCGGGTGGCCTGCTGGACGCGTTCGACGCCCGGCTGCCGTACGAGCTGACCCCCGGTCAGCAGGTGGTCGGGCGGGAGATCGCCGCCGACCTGGCCACCGCGCACCCGATGCACCGGCTGCTCCAGGGCGAGGTGGGCTCCGGCAAGACGGTGGTGGCGCTGCGCGCCATGCTCCAGGTGGTCGACGCCGGCGGTCAGGCCGCGCTGCTCGCCCCGACCGAGGTGCTCGCCGCCCAGCACCACCGCGGCATCCGGGAGCTGCTCGGCCCGCTCGGCACGGCGGGTGAGCTGGGCGCCGCCGACGACGCCACCCGGGTGGAGCTGGTCACCGGCTCGCTGGGCGCGGCGGCCCGACGCCGTGCCCTGGCCGAGGTGGCCGAGGGCCGGGCCGGCATCGTGCTCGGCACGCACGCGCTGCTCTACGAGGGTGTCGACTTCGCCGACCTGGGCCTGGTGGTGGTGGACGAGCAGCACCGGTTCGGCGTGGAGCAGCGGGACGCGCTGCGTGCCAAGGCCGAGCAGCCGCCGCACGTGCTGGTGATGACCGCCACCCCGATCCCGCGCACGGTCGCCATGACCGTCTACGGCGACCTGGAGACCTCCACGCTGTCCCAGTTGCCGCAGGGCCGCTCGCCGATCGCCTCGCACGTGGTGCCGGCCGCCGAGAAGCCGGCCTTCCTGGACCGGGCCTGGCGTCGGCTGCGCGAGGAGGTCGGCAAGGGTCATCAGGCGTACGTGGTCTGCCCCCGGATCGGAGACGGCCCGATTTCCGACGAGGAGGCGCCGCGGGAGGACGACAACGGCCGCCGGCCGCCGCTGGCGGTGACCGAGGTGGCCCCGCTGCTCGCCGACGGGCCGCTGCACGGGTTGCGGATCGGCGTGCTGCACGGGCGGCTGCCGGCCGACGAGAAGGACGCGGTGATGCGCGCGTACGCCGCCGGTGACCTGGACGTGCTGGTGGCGACCACGGTGGTCGAGGTGGGCGTGAACGTGCCCAACGCGACCGTGATGATCGTGCTCGACGCCGACCGGTTCGGCGTCTCCCAGCTGCACCAGTTGCGCGGCCGGGTCGGCCGGGGGTCGGCCGCGGGTCTCTGCCTGCTGGTCACCGAGGCGGCCGAGGGCTCGTCGGCCCGGGAGCGGCTGGACGCGGTGGCCTCCACCACCGACGGGTTCAAGTTGGCCGAGCTCGACCTGGAGCAGCGCCGGGAGGGCGACGTGCTCGGCGCGTCCCAGTCCGGCCGGCGCTCACACCTGCGGTTGCTGTCGCTCCTGCGCGACACGGAGCTGATCCGGGACGCCCGCGCCGAGGCGATCGAGCTGGTCGAGGAGGATCCGGAGCTGGCCCGGCACCCGGCGCTGGCCGCGTCCGTCGCCGCCCTGGTCGACGAGGAGCGTGCCGAATACCTGGAGAAGGGCTGACCCCGCCGGTCGACCCTGTGCGGAGTACGCGGGGCCGCGACGTCCCGGCCGCCCTGTTTCACGGAAATAGTGGCTAACTGGGCCCCGAAGGCCACTCTTTCCGTGAAACAGGCGCGTGAGGCCCGTGAGGTGTTGGGATGCGAGGGCGCGCCGACCGGGTGGTCGACGCGCCCTCGCGGCGGTGTGGGCGGGTCAGGCGGTGAAGCGGATCCGGCGGCGGCGGGCCACCACGAACAGCACCGCGCCGGCGGCCAGCAGCAACGCGGCGCCACCGGCGATCGCGCCGGCGGCCGGGCCGGTCACCGGCAGGCCGCCGCCCTGGCCGGAGCAGTCCTCCGGCTGGGTGTACGGGACGGTCTCGGCGTCGGCGACCACGTCGTACTTCACGGTGACCTTGAGGCCCCGGTAGGCGTCGAACTCGACCGAGGTGGTCGTGCCCGGCGCGGAGGTGAGCTTCCTGGTGACGCCCTTCTCGGTGGTCAGCGTGGCGGTGAAGGGGATGCCCTTCGCCGGGTTCTCCACGATGAAGGTCATCGAGTCGCAGTCCTGGTCCAGCTTGAAGATCGGCTCCGCCGGCTCGGCCGGGGCGGACGGCGTCGCGGACGGGCTCGGCGGCGTGGAGACGGACGCGGACGGCGTCGGGGTGGGCTGCTCCGGCGACCGGGTCGGCTCCGGCGTGGCGCTCGGCGACGGCGAGCTGGGCGACGGCGACGGGCTCTCCACGACCTCGCAGTTGCGGCTGGGCCGGGCCACCACGGTGCGCTCACCGTCGTGCGACTGCCGGCCCCGCTCCCAGTGCGCCCCGACGGTCAGCTTCAGCTCGGGGATCTCACCGGTGAACGTGTGGGTCTGGGTGCCGGTCAGCGGCCCGTCGCTCTGCTTCTTCAGCTCCGCGCCGACGCTCAGGCCGCCGGTGATGTCACCGGGCACGGTGGACTCGAGCTTGGTGATGCGGCCGGAGATGTCGGTCTCGCTGCTGGTCACCGACCAGGTGACGGTGACCGTGCCGTCCTTGGTGGCGCAGAAGCTGCCGGACGGTTCGGGGTGGTGGGCCGCGGCCGGGGCGGCCGTGGTGGCGACGCCCGCGAGGCCGATCAGCGCGCCGGCGGTGAGGACGGCGGCACGCCGGAGGTTGAGACGGTTCACGTCTTCTCCTGATGAGGGGAGGTGCGGAGAGAGGTGCGGCGGACGGACCGGAGTCACGCGTCCACGCGGCAACCGGGCAGACCCTAGCGAGATCGACACTGCGGGCGTTACCGCGATCTACGGGTCGTAAAGGGTCCGTTATGAATTCGAGATAATAAATGTACGGGGCGTCACGAACCGTTGCTCCCGGTGGTCCGCCCGTCCCGTGTCGGCGGTCGCGTAGCGTCGGGGCATGCGGAGGGAACGACGGTGACCCGGATCGTGGCCGGCGCGTTCGGTGGGCGGCGGATCGCCGCGCCGCCCGGCGCCGGCACCCGACCGACCTCGGACCGGGTGCGGGAGGCGCTGTTCAGCGCCGTGCAGGCCGATCTCGACCTGGCCGGGGCGCGCTTCGTCGACCTGTTCGCCGGCTCCGGCGCGGTCGGGCTGGAGGCGCTGTCCCGGGGCGCGGCGCACGTGCTGCTGGTCGAGTCGGACGCCCGGGCCGCCCGGGTGATCCGGGAGAACATCGCCATGCTCCGGGCCGCGCCGGCCGCCCGCCTGGTCACCGGCAAGGTGGCCGGCGTGCTGGCGGCCGGGCCGGACGGCGCGCCGTACGACGTGGTCTTCGCCGACCCGCCGTACGCGGTGCCGGCCGCGGAGATCACCGCGATGCTGGCCGCGCTGGTCGACGGCGACTGGCTCGCCCCGGACGCCCTGGTGGTCGTCGAGCGGTCCCGCCGATCCGGACCGGTCGACTGGGTGGAGGGCGTCACGCCGGAACGCAGTCGCCGCTACGGCGAGACCACCCTTTGGTACGGTCGCCGATCATGAGACGTGCGGTCTGCCCGGGCTCGTTCGACCCGGTCACCAATGGTCATCTCGACATCGTCGGCCGGGCCAGCCGGCTCTTCGACGAGGTGATCGTCGGCGTGCTGGTCAACCAGTCGAAGCAGGGGTTGTTCACGGTCGAGGAGCGGATCACGATGCTCCGCGAGGTGACCGCCTCGTACGACAACGTCCGGGTGGAGTCGTTCCGCGGCCTGCTCGTCGACTTCTGCCGGGACCAGCAGGCGAGCGTGTTGATCAAGGGCCTGCGGGCGGTCAGCGACTTCGACTACGAGTTGCAGATGGCCCAGATGAACATCGGCCTGGCCGGCGTGGAGACGCTCTTCATGCCGACCAACCCGCTCTACTCCTTCCTCTCCTCCAGCCTGGTCAAGGACGTGGCCAAGTGGGGCGGCGACATCTCCGCGCACGTCCCCGACCTGGTCCGCGAGCAGCTCGTAGCCCGCCTCCGCCCCTGACCCGCCCCCAACCTCGCCGATCTTGCACTTGCGGCCCGGCAGGTGTCCCTTTCGCGCCAGATGTCGGGGCGGAAAGTGCAAGATCAACGGCGGGGGTGGGGCGGGGGTGGAGGCGGGGGTGGAGGCGGGGGCGGCGCGCCGGGTGGGCGGGGTGGGGCGGGAGTGGGCGGGGCGCGACATGATGGGGGCAGCGCCGGAACCGGGCGCAGGCCGCATCATGGAGGGCGGCCGACGAAGACAGGAGTGAGGCGCCGGTGGACCCGCTCGATCGCATCGACGAACTGATCGCCATGGTGGAGCAGGCCCGCTCCGTCCCGATGTCGCGCAACAACTGCATGGTCGACCGCGGTGAGATGATCGCCGTGCTCGACGAGCTGCGCGCCGAGCTCCCCGCCGACCTGCGCCGGGCCGCCGCGCTGCTGGAGGAACGGGACAAGATCATGGAGGCCGGCAAGCGCGAGGCCGACCGGATCATCAGCGAGGGTGAGGCGGAACACGCCCGCCTGGTCTCGGTGAACGAGATCACGGTCTCCGCCGAGCACGAGGGCGCCCGGATCATCGGTGAGGCGCGGGCCGAGGCGCAGCGCCTCCGCGAGGAGGTGGACGACTACGTCGACACCGCGCTGGCCAACTTCGAGCAGTTCCTCACCCGGGCGTTGGCCTCGATAGAGCGCGGCCGGGACAAGATGCACGCGCTGCGTGAGATCGGCACCTTCGGTGGGGACGAGGCCGACCGCCCGCTACCCTTCTGAGCGGCGCGCGGGCCGGTCGCCGACAGCCGGCTGCCGCCGGGCCGGGGCGGACACGCCCCCGGTTCGACGGTCCGCCCGTCTCCCAGGTAACCTTTTTTGTCGGCCTCTCACCGGCCGGAGTCTGACTATGCCCAAACATTCGCCTCGCCAACTCGACCCCAGGGCGCCGCTGGTCCTCGACACGAGGGACCTGCCGCGTCGCCCTGGCGCGTTGCGTGAGCTCCGGCGGGTCGTGACGGCACCGGCGGACCTCGGTGTGGAGTTGATCGGCGTGCCGGCGGGCGCGGACCTCGACCTCGATCTGAGGTTGCAGTCGGTGTCCGAGGGCGTGCTCGTCTCCGGGACCGTCACCGGTCCCGTCAAGGGCGAGTGCGGTCGCTGCCTGCGCGAGATCGACGACTCGGTGGCCGTCAACGTCCAGGAGCTGTACGCGTACGAGGACAGCACCACGGACGAGACGACCGACGAGGACGAGGTGGGCCGGATGCAGGGCGATCTGATCGACCTGGAGCCGGCGTTGCGGGACGCGGTGGTGCTCGCGCTGCCGACCAACCCGCTCTGCCGGGAGGACTGCCCAGGGCTGTGCCCCGAGTGTGGGGTGCACTGGGACGATCTGCCGGCCGACCACAGTCACCAGCAGGTCGACCCGCGTTGGGCGGGCCTGTCGCAACTGACCAGTACAGAGGAGTAGGAACCGTGGCCGTCCCCAAGCGCAAGATGTCGCGCAGCAACACCCGCGCCCGCCGGGCGAACTGGAAGGCCACGGCGGTGTCCACCGTTGCCTGCCCGCAGTGCAAGTCGCCGAAGCTGCCGCACACCGCCTGCTCCGTCTGCGGCACGTACAACGGCCGCCAGGTTCTCGAGGTCTGACCTGGACGCCGAGTGACGCCCCCGACCACCGGTCGGGCGGCGCGCGCACCACGGCTCACGCCCGGTGCCCCGGCTCCCTCCGCCGCCGGCCGTTCCCCGGCCGGCGGGCCGACGGAGCCGGGCACCGCGCGGATCGCCGTCGACCTCCTCGGCGGGGACGATGCTCCCGCCGTCGTGGTTGACGGCGCTCTGCGGGCGGTGCGCACCGACCCTGACCTGCGCCTGATGCTCGTCGGCCCGATCGAGGTGGCCGACGGGCTGATCGCTGCGCTCGACCCGGCGCACCGCGCCCGGGTCACGGTCCGCCCGGTGCGGGCCGCCGTCGGCATGGCCGACCATCCGACCGCCGCACGCGGCGAGAGCACGGTACGCACGGCCGTGCAGGCCGTCCACGACGGGCTCGCCGACGCCGTGGTCTCCGCCGGCTCGACCGGAGCCACCGTCACCGCCGCCGCGCTCGGCCTGGGCCGCTGGACCGGGGTACGCCGACCCGCGCTGGTCGCCACGCTGCCGGCGGTCGCCGGGCCGGTGGTCCTGCTGGACGTCGGCGGCACACTCGAACCCGGCCCCGCCACGCTGGTCCGGCACGCCGTCCTCGGCGCCGCCTACGCGGCGGTGGCGCACGGCGTCGTCGCGCCCCGGGTGGGCCTGCTCTCCGTCGGCCACGAGGCCGGCAAGGGGGACCGCCTGCGCCGGGCCGCCGACCCGGCGCTGGGCGCCGTGCCACTGCCCTGCGGCGCCCGCTACGTCGGCCTCGTCGAGGGGTTCGACCTCTCCCTGGGCGGTCGCGCCGACGTGGTGGTGACCGACGGCTTCACCGGCAACGTCCTGCTGAAGGCCATCGAGGGCGCGTACGCCATGGCCGGTGGGCCGCCGGTCGGCGGCGGTGCGCCGCGCGCGGCGGCCCTGCTCGGGGTGGCCGGCACGGTGGTGGTGTGCCACGGCTCGGCCGGCCCGGACGACGTCGCCTCGGGCATCGCGCTGGCCGCCCACCTCTGGCGTCGTGACGCCGCCGGCACGATCCGTGCCCTGCTCGCCGAGATCCCGCACGATCCCGCACCTGACCGCAACGACACCGAGGTAGCACCATGACCAACGACAAGCGGCGGCGTGCTCCCGTCGGCCTCCTCGAGGCGGCCTTCGGGGTGTCGCTCGACCCGGAGCTGCTGGAACGCGCCCTCACCCACCGCTCGTACGCGTACGAGAACGGCGGGCTGCCCACCAACGAGCGGCTGGAGTTCCTCGGCGACTCGGTCCTCGGCGTGGTGATCACCACCGCGCTCTTCCACAACCACCCGGACCTGCCCGAGGGGCAGTTGGCGAAGCTGCGGGCCAGCGTGGTCAACATGCGCGCGCTGGCCGACGTGGCGCGTGGCCTCGGCCCGGACGGGCTGGGCGCGTACCTGCTGCTCGGCAAGGGCGAGGAGGCCACCGGCGGTCGGGACAAGGCGAGCATCCTGGCCGACACGCTGGAGGCGCTGCTCGGCGCCATCTACCTCCAGTACGGCCTGGACACCGCCGCCATCGTGATCCACCGCCTCTTCGACCCGCTGATGGCGGAGTCGGCCGGGCGGGGCGCGGCACTGGACTGGAAGACCAGCCTCCAGGAGTTGACCGCCGCGCTGGGGCTGGGCGTGCCGGAGTACCGGATCGAGGGCACCGGACCGGACCACCTGAAGACGTTCACCGCCTGGGTGGTGGTGGCCGGCAACCGGTACGGCGGCGCGGAGGGGCGCAGCAAGAAGGAGGCCGAGCAGCGGGCCGCCGAGTCGGCCTGGCGGATGCTCACCGAGCAGGCGGAGGCGACCGCGCGGGCCGAGGCCGAGGCGCGGGCGGCGGCCGAGGCCGGGGTGACCGAGGCCGGGGCGGCGGTCGACCCGGAGGACGCCGAGGCGGGCGCCGGCCGTGCCTGAGCTGCCCGAGGTCGAAACCGTCCGGCAGGGGCTGGCCGAGTGGGTGGTCGGCCGACGGATCAGCGCCGTCGAGGTGCGCCATCCCCGGGCGGTACGCCGGCACGCGCCGGGCGGCGCGCACTTCGCCGACGTGCTGGCCGGCCGGACGATCACCGACGTCCGCCGCCGGGGCAAGTATCTCTGGCTGCCGTTGGACAGCGGGGACGCGGTGATCGGCCACCTGGGCATGTCCGGGCAGTTGCTGCTGCAACCGGTCGGCGCGGCCGACGAGCTGCACCTGCGGGTCCGGTTCCGGTTCGCCGACGACGGCCCGGAGCTGCGCTTCGTCGACCAGCGCACGTTCGGCGGGCTGTCCGTCTCCGACGGCGGGGCGGAGCTGCCGGCCGAGATCGCGCACATCGCCCGGGACCCGATGGACCCGGAGTTCTCCGACGACGCGTTCGTGGCCGCGTTGCGCCGTCGGCGTACGGAGGTCAAGCGGGCGCTGCTCGACCAGACGCTGATCTCCGGCGTGGGCAACATCTACGCCGACGAGGCGCTGTGGCGGGCGAAGCTGCACGGCGCCCGGCCGACCGACGCGCTGACCCGGCCGGCGGCGCTGCGGCTGCTTGGCCACGTGCGGGACGTGCTCGGCGAGGCGATCAAGCAGGGCGGCACCAGCTTCGACGAGCTGTACGTGAACGTCAACGGCGAGAGCGGCTACTTCGACAGGTCGTTGAACGCGTACGGCCGGGAGGGCGGGCCCTGCCCGCGCTGTGGCGCGCCGATCCGGCGGGAGGCGTTCATGAACCGTTCCTCCTACAGCTGCCCGCGCTGCCAGCCGCGTCCCCGGGGCACCCTCCGGGGATGACCCCGAGCCGGTTCGGGGTTGCGCCGGTGTGCTGCGCCGGACCGGGGCCGGGGGCCGCCGCGACGTACCCTGAATGTCCTTTTTCCCCCGACCGGCGCGGCCGGTTCCGGCCGCCTGGTAGGGCCAGCCCTATCGGGGAGGAGCGGGGGCCGTTCCCCGATGTCCGGGCTCCGTCGGCTGCCTAGCGTATCCAGACGTCGGCACGGGGCCGACGGCTGGAGGGGGACCCGGATATGGGCAGGCGACCGGTGACCGTGCGGGTGGCACGGTGGAGTGCGGAGCATCCGTGGCGGGCCATCGCGCTGTGGGTGGTGTTCGTGGCGGTGTGCTTCCTCGGCGGCAACGCCGCCGGGCTGAACGAGGCCACCGACGCGGATCAGGCGATCGGCGAGTTCGGGCGGGCCGAGCTGATCGTCGACGACGGCGGCTTCCACCGGGCGGCCACCGAGAACGTGCTGATCACCGCGCGGTCGGGCGGGCTCGACCCGGCCGCGGCGAAGGCCGCCGCGCAGGACGCCGCGGACCGGCTGCGGCAGGTCGGGGGCGTCGCGTCGGTGGGTACGCCGATGTCGTCCCGGGACGGGAGCGCGTTGCTGCTGCCGATCACCATGTCCGGCGACCCGGAGACCGCCGGGGACCGGGTGGGGCCGCTGCGGGACGCCACCGCCGGCGTGCAGGCGGCCCATCCGGGGTTGCGGGTGGAGGAGGTCGGCGGCCCGTCGATCGACAAGGCGCTCGACGACACGCTCGGCAAGGACTTCAAGCGGGCCGAGCTGCTCAGCCTGCCGGTGACGCTGGCCATCCTGATCATCGCGTTCGGCGCGTTGATCGCCGCCGGCGTGCCGGTGCTGCTCGCGCTCTCCTCGGTGGCCGCCGCGATGGGCCTCTCCACGCTCGCCTCGCACCTGGTGCCGGCCACCGACACCACGGCCAGCGTGATCCTGCTGATCGGCATGGCGGTGGGCGTCGACTACTCGCTGTTCTACGTGCGGCGCGAGCGCGAGGAACGGGCGAAGGGACGGTCCGGCCTGGACGCGGTGGAGGTCGCGGCGGAGACGTCCGGGCACGCCGTGGTGGTCTCCGGCACCGCCGTGATCATCGCGATGGCCGGCTTGCTGCTCGCCCAGGACGCGATCTTCTCGTCGCTGGCGGTCGGCTCGATCCTGGTGGTCGCGGTGGCGGTGCTCGGCTCGCTGACCGTGCTGCCGGCGCTGCTGGCCAAGCTGGGCCGGTGGGTGGACCGGCCCCGGGTCCCGCTGCTCTGGCGGCTCACCACCCCGCGTGCCGGGCGGCGTCCCCGCTTCTGGCCGGCGGTGCTCCGGCCCGCGCTGCGCGCGCCGGTGGCCACCCTGCTGGTGTCGGTGGCGCTGCTGCTCGCCCTGGCCGCGCCCGCGCTGGGCATGAAGCTGAAGTTCCCCGGGACCGAGGACGTGCCGCGCACCACGGCGGCCATGCAGGCGTACGACCGGCTCGCGGCGGCCTTCCCGAGCAACGGCACCAGCCACACGGTGGCCGTGCGGGCGCCCGCCGACCAGGCCGACCGGGTGCGGGCCGCGCTCACCGGGCTGGCCGCCCGCACCGGCGCCGACCCGCTCTTCGCGCCGGCCGAGGGGGACGCCCCGGAGATCCGGGTGTCGACGGACCGGCGGGTGTCGGTGCTGGAGGTGGCCACCCCGTTCGCCAGCCGCTCGGACGAGGCGTCCCGCTCCCTGCACGAGCTGCGTGACGACCTGGTGCCGGCCGCCCTGGACGGCGTTCCCGGCGTGGAGTACGCGGTCGGCGGCGGGGTGGCCGCCAGCGAGGACTACGCCGACCACATCTGGGCGAAGCTGCCGGTGGTCGCGGCGTTCGTGCTGGCGCTGACGTTCCTGGTGATGGGCTGGACGTTCCGGTCGGTGGTGGTGGCGCTCACCTCGATCCTGCTGAACCTGCTCTCCGTCGGCGCCGCGTACGGGCTGCTGGTGCTGGTCTTCCAGAGCCACTGGGCGGAGGGGCTGCTCGGGTTCACCTCGATGGACGCGATCGTCACCTGGCTGCCGCTGTTCCTGTTCGTGGTGCTGTTCGGGCTCTCCATGGACTACCACGTCTTCGTGGTCAGCCGGATCCGCGAGGCGGTGGACCGGGGCATGCCCAACCGGGAGGCGGTGGCGTACGGGATCACGTCCTCGGCGCCGGTGGTGACCAGCGCGGCGATCGTTATGGTCGGGGTCTTCTCGATCTTCGCCACGCTCAGCATGATCGACTTCAAGCAGCTCGGCATCGGGCTGGCGGCGGCGATCCTGCTGGACGCCACGATCATCCGCGCGGTGGTGCTGCCGTCGGTGATGACGCTGCTGGGCGACGCGAACTGGTGGGCACCGCGGTTCCTGCGCCGCCGGGTGGCCGCCCCGCCGACCGAGCCGCCGCCCGCGCCGGCGCCGGAACTGGTCGGCGCCCGCTGACCGACGGGGGCCGGATCGTCCGATCCGGCCCCCGTCCGGCCGCTCAGCGCGCTCCCACCCGGCACCCAGCCCACGCCCAGCCGGGAACCGCTGGACAGGATTAACGCGCCGAACGGCGGGGCATCTGGGCGGCCATGGATGAACAGCTCTCGCCGGAGGCGCTTACTTCCGCCCCGGCTCCCGAAGCGCTCCGGCGGGCGTCATGAGCACCGACGTGTCGACAGGCACCGTCCGGACCAACGTCCCGGCCCGCCTCGACCGGCTGCCGTGGTCCCGCTGGCACTGGATGATCGTGATCGGTCTCGGGACGGTGTGGATCCTCGACGGTCTCGAGGTGACCATCGTCGGCAACCTGTCCGGGAAGCTGGCCGAGCCGGGCAGCGGTCTGGACATCACCCAGAGCCAGGTCACCGGCCTGGCCGCCGCGCTCTACGTGGCCGGCGCGTGCACCGGCGCGCTCTTCTTCGGCTGGCTCACCGACCGGTTCGGCCGCAAGAAGCTGTTCCTGCTGACGCTGGGGCTCTACCTGGTGGCCACCGCGCTCACCGCGCTCTCGTTCGACACCTGGTGGTTCTTCCTGTTCCGGTTCCTCACCGGCATGGGCATCGGCGGTGAGTACGCGGCCATCAACTCGGCCATCGACGAGCTGATCCCGGCCCGCCACCGCGGCCGGATCGACATCATCATCAACGGCACGTTCTGGCTCGGCGCGGCGGTCGGCGCGCTGCTGACCGTACCGCTGCTCAACGGCCTGCCGACCAACCTCGGCTGGCGGGTGGCGTTCGGCATGGGCGCGGTGCTCGGCGTGGTGATCCTGCTGGTCCGCCGGCACGTGCCGGAGAGCCCACGCTGGTTGTTCATCCACGGTCGGGCGGACGAGGCGAACCACCTCGTCGACTCGGTCGAGGCCGAGGTGGAACGGGAGACCGGCAAGGACCTCGCCGAGGCCGACAACTACATCGAGATCCGGCAGCGGAAGAGCACGAACTTCCTGGAGATCGCGAAGACGCTGTTCCGCCGCTACCCGAAGCGCGCCACGCTGGGCTTCTCGCTCTTCATCGGGCAGGCGTTCCTCTACAACGCGATCACGTTCGGCTTCGCCCAGATCCTGGAGACCTTCTTCGACGTCCCGCCCGGCAACAGCGGCTACTACTTCGCGGTGATCGCGGTCGGCAACCTGCTCGGCCCGCTGCTGCTCGGCAAGCTGTTCGACACGGTCGGCCGGGTGCCGATGATCGCCGGCTCGTACATCGGCTCGGGCGTGCTGCTGCTCGGCACCGCCTGGCTGTTCCACTCCGGCGTGCTCAGCGCGGTGACCATGACCGCCTGCTGGTGCGTGGTGCTCTTCTTCGCCTCGGCGGGGGCCAGCGCGGCGTACCTGACGGTCAGCGAGATCTTCCCGATGGAGACCCGGGCCATGGCGATCGCGTTCTTCTACGCGATCGGCACCGCCGCCGGTGGCATCACCGGCCCGCTGCTCTTCGCCAAGCTGGTCGGCAGCGGCCAGGTCGGCGACACCGTGATCGCGTTCGTCATCGGCGCCACCATCATGATCATCGGTGGTCTGGTGGAGCTGGCGCTCGGCGTCAAGGCGGAAGGCAAGTCCCTGGAGGACCTGGCCACCCCGCTCAGCGCCGAACACCCCGACCTGCCGTCGCAGCGCGACGCCGGCAGCCCGACCTCGACCACCGGCGCGAGCGCCGGCTGACCCCGACCACGCCCACCGCCCCCGCCCACGACGGGCGGGGGCGGTGCCGCGTTCACGGCAGCGGGCAGGGCGCCCGCCAGGCGTCGAGGGCGCGGTCCTTGCGGATGGACGCGAAGCCGTAGCCGACCGAGGTGACGCAGAACGTGGCCGGCTCGCCGACGTACTCGACGTGGAAGACCGGCTTGTGCGCGTCGACGAACGGCAGCAGCTTCGCGCACTCGCGCCGACGGACGCACTCCTGGTTGACCGCGAAGTCGAAGTCGGGCGCCAGCGCCGCCACCTGCGTCACGTCGTCGACCAGGCCGGGGGAGAGGTCGAACCGTCGGGCCAGCCCGGCCAGCCGACGGTTGAACAGCACCTGCTCGTCGAAGCCGAGCGGGAAACCGGAGCGGTGCCGGAAGCCGTCCACGTCGGACAGCGCCACCGCGCCGAAGCCCTTGCCCCGGCAGAGCCGGAACCGGTCGGCCAGCACCGGCTCCAGCGAGTCCCAGCGCCGGACGTCCAGGAACCGGCTACCGGGCCGACCCGGCACCGCCGCGCCGCGCACCGCGGCCGGGAAGCGGGCGGCGTCCGGGTCGCCTGTCGCGTACGTGCCGACCCGGACCTGACAGACCAGCCGGCGCCCCCTGGCCCGCAGCGCGGCGGTCTCGGTCGAGGTGGTGACGACCGGGTCGAGGAGGAAGACGTCCGCCGCGACCGAGACGTCGACCGGGCTGGTGAGCTGCCACTGCCACGCCCAGCGACGGGCCAGCGCGGCCGGCCACGAGGTGGGGGCGCCGGGCGGCGGGGCGAGCTGGTCCCGGCAGCCCGGGAGCGGGGCGAGCAGCAGCGCGGTCAACGCCAGCGCCACGCCCCGGCGCGGTCCCCGTCGGCGGACGCGGACCGGCCGGGAGCGCGGCCCGGCGTACGCCGGCCGGATCCGCATCGACAGCTCCCCGGACGCGGGCGGCCCGACGCCGCCCCCGACCGGTCAACGAGCGCCGGCCCGGTCACGACGCGCCGGTCAGCGCGGGGTGCCGAAGTCCTGCGTCCAGTACGGCCCGTTGCTGCGTGCCACGCCCACCCCGATCTCGGTGAACGAGCAGTTCAGGATGTTGGCCCGGTGGCCGGGGGAGTTCATCCAGGCGTCCATGACCGCGGCCGGGCTCTGCTGGTTCCAGGCGACGTTCTCGCCGTACGCGCGCCAGGCGTAGCCGGCCCGGTCGAGCCGCTGCCCGACGTCGCTGCCGTCGCTGCCGTCGTGCGTCATGGTCTTGTGGTCGGCCTGGTCCTGGCTGTGCCGCTGGGCCGCGAGCGTCAACTTGGTGTCGACGCCCAGCGCCTTGCAGCCGGCCTTGGCCCGCTCCTGGTTGACCAGGTCGACGACCTGCTGCAACTCGGCGCTGAGCCCACCCGAGGAGGTGGTCCGGGCGGTGGTGCCGCTCGGCGCGCTGCTGCGCTGCTGCTGGCGCGACGGGGCGGTGGTCCGGCTCGGCTTCGGCGCGACCTTCCTCGTCGGGCTCGGCTTGGCGGTGGTCGGCGCGGTGGACGGGCTGGCGGACGCCGAGCCGGAGGCGGACGCGTCCGCGGCGGGCGTGGCGTCGGACTCCCCGGTCGGCGACCCGGCGGCGGCCACCGGCGCGTCCACGGCGGCCCGCTCGGCCGGCCCGTCGTCGCCGGGCAGCAGCACCGCGCCCACGCCCAGGCTCACCACGAGGGTGGCCGCGGCGGCGGCGCCACCGATCACGAACGGACGGGACAGTCGCCGCTTCGGCCGGCGCCGGTCGTCGTCGGCCGGGTTGTCGGTCACCGGCTGCCAGGCGGCGGTGGGCTGCTCCCACCCGCCGGCCGGCTCCTCGCCGTTCCAGCGGTCCCGGCCCGCCGGGTAGCTGTCGCCCGGCGCGTACGGCGCCCGGGGGTCGTACGGCGGCTGCGCCTGGGCGTGGCCGGGCCGGTCGTGGCCGGGCGCGGCGGCGGGCCCGTAACAGGGCTGGTCGTAGCGGGGCTGGTCGTAGCCGGTCTGGTCGTAGCTAGCGGCCTGGTGGTAGCCGGCGGTCTGGTCGTAGCCGGACGCGGCGGCGGGGCCGTACCCCGGCTGGTCGCCGTGGCCGTAGCCGGCGGGCGAGCCGTACCCCGGCTCGGCCGGGTGGCCCCAGCCCGGGTGCGCCTCGGTGGCGTCGGCCGGGCCGTGGCCGGGCCGGGCGGTGTCGCCGTAGCGGCCGGCGTCGAGGGTGGGCGGCAGGTGGCCGGCGGGCGGCTGCCCGGACTCGTCCCCGAAGAGGTACGACGACCGCGGCTCGGGCCGGTCGGTGAGCCACGCCGGACCCTGGTCGGTCGGCGGCTCCGGGCGCCGGGAGGCGTCGTCCGGGTCGATCGGGTCGGTCCAGCGGTACACGCCTGTCGCCTCCACGGGTCGGTTGCGGGCCGGGGTGACGCTACGGGCGCGGCCCGAGCAGCGGCAACGTGGCTAAGAAAGAGTTAAGGCGAACCGGGCGGGAAGGGGGAGGTGTTCCCGGACACCCGGGCGTACAGTGAAGGCGTCCGGACAGAGCGTGTCCGCGCCCTTTGTGGCAGCCCCCCGGTGAGTGGCCCGGCCGACGTGGAGATGATCTACGGCCTGCGGCAACTTGACGAAGGAGGGGGGTTCGGCTCAATATGTAGGTGTCGCCAGTCGCGCCCAGCCATGTCCCGATACACAGCGGGAATGGCAGCCGCGAACATCATGGGCGCGCGTTGGCCGGCCTTTCCGGCAGCGCATATCGAGGAGTTCAGCATGGCGAAGGCCCTCTACGGCCACGTAGGTGCAGCGTCCGACCGGCGTCTGCTCGACGAGGTCACCCGACTGCGAGCCAGGGTTCAGGCACTGGAATTCGAGATCACGCGTCTGCGCGCCGAGAACGATCGGCTCGCGGCGGCGGCAGCGGAGGCCGACGACCTCCTCCGTCTCGCCGAGCCCGCGCTGACCTGAGTTCCAGTCGCCAGAAAACTGAATCGCACCACACCGAAAAGCGCGCCGACACACTTCAGTGCCGGCGCGCAGCCATGTGCGTACCCTTTCCGCAATTATCGATCTTGCGAGGCGTTCCGGAATTGCGCCGGCGGAAACCGGGTGGGTCGCGTGCCGGCGGCGTCCCGGCCGCGGGTTAGTCTGCGGGTTCACCAGGTCCGCGGCTCCGGCGACGGTACGGCGGCCACCGGACGAGGATCGAGAAGGTGCATCTCAAGAGCCTGACGGTGAAGGGCTTCAAGTCCTTCGCCTCCGCCACGACGTTGAAGCTGGAGCCCGGGATCACCTGCGTGGTCGGTCCGAACGGCTCCGGCAAGTCCAACGTCGTCGACGCCATCGCCTGGGTGCTCGGCGAGCAGGGCGCCAAGGCGCTGCGCGGCGGCAAGATGGAGGACGTCATCTTCGCCGGCACCGCCGGACGGGCCCCGCTGGGCCGGGCCGAGGTCACCCTCACCATCGACAACACCGACGGCGCGCTGCCGATCGAGTACACCGAGGTCTCCATCACCCGCCGGATGTTCCGCTCCGGCGAGAGCGAGTACGAGATCAACGGCGACTCCTGCCGCCTGCTCGACATCCAGGAGCTGCTCTCCGACTCGGGCATCGGCCGGGAGATGCACATCATCGTCGGGCAGGGCCGGCTCGACGGCATGCTGCACGCCAAGCCGGAGGACCGGCGGTCGTTCATCGAGGAGGCGGCCGGCGTCCTCAAGCACCGCAAGCGCAAGGAGAAGGCGCTGCGGAAGCTCGACGCGATGCAGGTGAACCTCAACCGGCTCACCGACCTCACCGCCGAGCTGCGTCGCCAGCTCAAGCCGCTGGGCCGGCAGGCCGAGGTGGCCCGGCGGGCCGCCGCCATCCAGGCCAACCTGCGCGACGCCCGGCTCCGGCTGCTCGCCGACGACCTGCACACACTGCGGACCACGCTGGACAAGGAGATCGCCGACGAGACCGCGCTGCGCGAGCGGCGCGAGCAGATCGAGGGCGAGCACGGCGAGGTGCAGGGCCGCCTCGGTGAGCTGGAGGCGGCCCTGGCCGAGGACGCCCCGCTGCTCGCGGCGGCCCAGGACACCTGGTACAAGCTCTCCGCGTTGCAGGAGCGGTTCCGGTCCATCGAACAGCTCGCCCGGGAGCGCCTGCGGCACCTCAGCGCCACCGGCGACGACGAGCGGCCCGGCCGCGACCCGGAGCAACTCGAGGCGGAGTCGCTGCGGGTCCGCGAGCAGGAGGAGGAACTGCGCGCCGCGCTCACCGACGACCAGATCCGGCTCGCCGAGGCGGTCGAGCACCGGCAGGAGCTGGAACGACAGCTCGCCGCCGCCGAACGGGAGCTGGTGGCCGCCGCCAAGGCCATCGCCGACCGGCGCGAGGGGCTGGCCCGGCTGACCGGCCAGGTGAACTCCGCCCGGGCGCGGACCACGAGCGCCGGCGAGGAGATCGAACGGCTCGCCGCCGCGCACGCCGACGCGCTGGGCCGCGCCGAGAAGGCGCAGGCCGACCTGGACGCGGTCGCCGAGCAGTCCACCGAGGCGGACCGGGACAACGCCGACCTGGACGCCCGGCACGCCGAGGCGGTGGCCGCGCACGAGCGGGCCCAGGCGACCGTGCGCGGTCTCGTCGACGCCGAGCGGGCCGCCGAGAAGGACGCCGCCACCTGGAAGGCCCGCGAGGAGGCGCTCGCGCTCGGCCTGCGCCGCAAGGACGGCGCCGGGGCGCTGCTGGCCCGCGCCGACCAGGTGCCCGGCCTGCTCGGCAGCCTCGCCGGGCTGCTCACCGTGGCCCCCGGCGACGAGGCGGCGCTCGCCGCCGCGCTGGGTGGGCTCGCCGACGCGGTCGCGGTCACCGGCGTGGACGAGGCCGTCGAGGCGATGCGGCTGCTCAAGATCTCCGACGCCGGCCGGGCCGGGCTGCTGGTCGGCAGCCCCGCCGGGCCCGGCATGGACGGCTCGGCGGACGCGCTGCGCCCGAAGCTGCCCGAGGGCGCCCGCTGGGCGCCCGACCTGGTGGAGTGCGCGGCCGGGATCCGTCCCGCCGTGCACCGGGCGCTGCGGGACGTGGCGCTCGTCGACGACCTGGCCGCCGCCGCCGAGCTGGTCGCCGCGAACCCGGAGCTGCGCGCGGTCACCCCGGACGGCGACGTGGTCGGGGCGTACGCGGCGGCCGGCGGGTCGGCCAAGGCACCCAGCTTCATCGAGGTGCAGGCCGCGGTCGAGGAGGCCCGCACCAACCGGGCCACCGCCGAGCACACCGCGGCCGAGCTGCGGGAACAACTGGTCGAGGCGCGGGCCGAGGTGACCGCCGCGAAGGAGGCCGTGCAGCACGCCGCCGCCGCCAAGCGGGAGGCGGAGAGCCACCGCAACGCCGCCGCCCGACGTCTCGCCGAGCTGGGCGCGGCCGCCCGGTCGGCCAAGGCGGAGACGGACCGGCTCGGCGACTCCCGGGCCCGCGCCGAGGCGGCCCGGGAGCGGGACCTGACGGCCCTGGCCGAGCTGGCGGAGCGGCTGCGGCTGGCCGAGGTCACCCCGATCGACGCCGAACCGTCGACCGAGGAACGCGACCAGCTCGCCGCCATGGTGCCGCCGGCCCGGCAGAACGAGATGGAGGTCCGGCTCGCGGTGCGTACCGCCGAGGAGCGGGTCTCCTCGATCGCCGGCCGGGCCGACTCGCTGGCCCGGCAGGCGACCGCCGAACGTGCCGCGCGGGAGCGCGCGGCGGCCCGCCGCGCGGCCCGCACCCGCGGCGCGGAGATCGCCCGCGCCGTGGTCGGCGGCGCCCGCGAGGCGCTCACCCGGCTCACCGTCTCGCTCGCCCGGGCCGAGGAGCACCGGGACGCCGTCGCCCGCGAGCGCGCCGCCCGCGAGGCCGAGCTGTCCGAGGTACGCGGCGCGGCCAAGCGCCTCGCCGCCGAGCTGGAGCGCCTCACCAGCCAGGTGCACCGGGACGAGGTGGCCCGCGCCGAGCAGCGGATGCGCATCGAGCAGTTGGAGGCGAAGGCCGCCGAGGACTTCGGTCTGGACGTGCCCACGCTGGTCGCCGAGTACGGCCCGGCACAGCTCGTGCCACCGACCGACGCGGACGTCGCGCAGGCCGAGAAGGACGGCCGGCCGGTGCCCGACCCGGTCCGCTACGAGCGGCCGGCGCAGGAGAAGCGGGCCGCCAAGGCGGAACGGGAACTGGCCCTGCTCGGCAAGGTGAACCCGCTCGCGCTGGAGGAGTTCGCCGCGCTGGAGGAGCGCTTCAAGTTCCTGTCCGAGCAGCTGGAGGACCTCAAGGCCACCCGGCGGGACCTGCTCACCGTGGTCAAGGACGTGGACGACCGGATCCTGGAGGTCTTCGCCAGCGCGTTCGAGGACACCGCCCGGGAGTTCGAGCAGGTCTTCACCGTGCTCTTTCCCGGTGGCGAGGGCCGGTTGGTGCTCACCGACCCGGAGGACCTGCTCACCACCGGCGTCGAGGTCGAGGCCCGGCCGCCGGGCAAGAGGATCAAGCGGCTCTCGCTGCTCTCCGGCGGCGAACGGTCGCTGACCGCGGTGGCCATGCTGGTGGCGATCTTCCGCGCCCGGCCCAGCCCGTTCTACATCATGGACGAGGTGGAGGCGGCGCTCGACGACGTCAACCTGGGCCGGCTGATCACGCTGATGGCACAGTTGCGGGAGAAGAGCCAGCTGATCGTCATCACCCACCAGAAGCGGACCATGGAGATCGCCGACGCGCTCTACGGCGTGACGATGCGCAGCGGCGTGACCCAGGTGATCAGCCAGCGGCTCAACCGGGCCGAGGACGACGGGCAGGAGACAGACGAGTGAGTCGGGAACGCGCCACGGCGCTCCTGGTGGATTTCGACGGCGTGCTGCGCCGCTGGGACCCGGCGGTGGCCGCCGGCGTCGAGCGGGAGTACGGGCTCACCGAGGGGGTCCTCGGCGAGATCGCGATGTCCTGGGGGCTGCTCCAACCGGTGCTCACCGGCCGGATGAGCCACGCCGCGTGGATGGCGAGCGTGGCGGACGCGCTGACCCCGTCGGTCGGCGACCCGGCCCGGGCCCGCGCGGCGGTCGAGGCGTGGCAGCGCTACCGCGGGGAGGTGGACCCCGACGTGCTCGCGTTCGTCCGCGAGGTGCGGGCGGCCGGCATCCGGGTCGGGTTGGGCACCAACGCCACCGACCTGCTCGACGCCGACCTGGCCGCGCTGGACCTGACCGACGAGCTGGACGTGGTGGTCAACTCCTCGGTGATCGGTGTGCACAAACCGGCGAAGGAGTACTTCCAGGCCGCCTGCGCGGCGCTGGACACGCCGCCGGGCCGGGTGCTCTTCGTCGACGACCAGGACCGCGCGGTGGCCGGCGCCCGGGTCGCCGGCCTCTCCGCACACCGGTGGAGCGGGCCGGCCGACCTGCGCTACCTGCGCGCCGCGCTGGCGTACTGAGCCGGGGGTGCGGATCAGCTCCCGGTGACGCCGTCGATGCGTTCCCGGATCAGGTCGGCGTGGCCGTTGTGCCGGGCGTACTCCTCGATCATGTGCACGTAGACCCAGCGGAGGCTGATCTCGTGGAACCCGTCGCCGTCGCGGCGGCGGTGCGAGAAGGTGTGCTCCAGCGGCAGGTCGGCCACCGCCCGGTCGGCCGCCTCGATCTCGGCGGCCAGCGTGGCGAGCGCCTCGGCCGGGTCGGCGTCGGCGATGTCGTTGAGGTCGGCGTCCGGGTCCTTGTCGTAGTCGTACATGTCGGGCAGTTCCAGGCTGGCGGCGCGGACCCGGAACCACCAGCGCTCCACGTCGGCCATGTGCCGGACCAGGCCGAGCAGGGTCAGCCCGGAGGGCTCGACGCTGCGGGTGCGCAGTTGCTCGGCGGTCAGCCCGGCGCACTTGAGGCGCAGGGTGTCGCGGTGGTTGTCCAGCCAGCCCTGGAGCATGGCGCGTTCGTCGGCGACGAAGGGCTCGTGGCGGCGGTCGATCTCGGGTGCGGTCCAGGTTGTCATCCCGGCGATGTTAAGAGGGGGCCCGGGTACAACGCGAGGCGTTAACCGGGGCCCCCTCCTTACACCTCAGGGCACCACGACGACCGGCCAGCGGCCGGCGCGCACCAGGCGGGTGGCGACGGAGCCGACCAGCTTGTGCCCGGCCTGCTCGGAGGAGCCGACCACGACCAGGTCGGCCCGGTGCTCGTCGGCGGCCCGGCACAGCTCGGCGTACGCGTCGCCGCGTCGGCTCAGGAACGTCACCGGCAGGGCCAGCTCCTCGGCCCCGCGCCGGCACTCGGCGCGCAGCTCGTCGGCCAGCTCGTCGTGGGTCTGCTGCACCGCGCCGGCCACCACCCCGGACATGATGCCGCTGTACGGGGCCGGCGAGCTGACGAACACCACCACCAGGCCGGCGCCCTGCCGGCGGGCCAGCCCGGCGGCGTACGAGGCGGCCCGCATCGAGGTGCGGCTGCCGTCCACGCCGACCAGCACCACCCGGGGCCCGTCGGTGCCCCGCTCGTAGGGCAGCGGCCGGGCCTGCGGGCCGTACCGCTCGCGTTCCGGCGCGTTCATCGGGCCACCGGGGCGGCGGCCGGGGCCACCTCCGCCTCGATCCCGGTCGGGGCCGGGTCGGCGTTGGTGCGGCGCAGCGGCACCTCCCGGATCAGCACCACCGCGAGCAGGGCGAGCAGCCCGAACGGGGCGGCGGCCAGGAAGATGTCCCCGGCGCCGTGCCCGTACGCGGACTCGACCACGGCGCGGATCGGGGCGGGCAGCGCGTGCACGTCCGGCAGCGCGCCGCCGCCTCCGGAGGCGGGCGCGGGGACGCCCAGCCGGCTCAGCCCGTCGGCCAGGTAGCCGGTGACCCGGTGGCCGAGCAGCGCGCCGAGCGCGCTGACGCCGACCGCGCCGCCGAGGCTGCGGAAGAACGCCACCACCGAACTGGCCGCGCCTAGCTCGTGCGTGCCGACGGTGTTCTGCACGGCCAGCACCAGGTTCTGCATGGTCATCCCGAGGCCCAGGCCGATCAGCGCCATGAAGATCGCGAGCCGCCAGTACGGCGTGTCCACCCGCATGCCGCCCATCAGCGCGAAGCCGGCGGTGAGCAGCACGGACCCGGTCACCAGCCAGCGCTTCCAGCGGCCGGTGCTGGTGATGATCCGGCCCACCACGGTCGAGGCGACCAGCAGGCCGCCGATCATCGGCAGCGTCATCAGGCCGGCCATGGTCGGGCTCTCACCGCGGCTGATCTGGAAGTACTGGCCGAGGAAGACCGAGGAGCCGAACATGCCGACGCCGACCGCGACGCTGGCGACGACGGCGAGCGTGATGGTGCGGTTGCGGAACAGGCGCGGCGGGATCATCGGCTCGGCGGCGCGCTGCTCGACCCGGACCGCGAGCACCCCGAGCAGCACCGCGCCGGCCACCATGGCCGCGCTGGTCCAGGAGATCCAGTCGTACCGGTCGCCGGCCAGGGTGATCCAGATCAGCAGCAGCGAGACGGCGGCGGTGATCAGCGTGGCGCCCCACCAGTCGATGGTGACCTTCCGCTTCACCACGGGCAGGTGCAGCGTCTTCTGGAGCACGATCAGCGCGAGCACGGCGAACGGCACGCCGACGTAGAAGCACCAGCGCCAGCCGAGCCAGTCGGTGTCGACGATCACGCCGCCGATCAGCGGGCCGCCGATGGTGCCGACCGCCATCACCGCGCCGAGGTAGCCGCTGTACCGGCCGCGCTCGCGGGGAGCGATCATCGTCGCCATGATCACCTGGGCCAGCGCGGTGAGCCCGCCCGCGCCGACGCCCTGCACCACGCGGCAGGCGATCAGCTCGCCGGTGGTCTGGGCCTGCCCGGCCAGCACCGAGCCCAGCACGAAGACCGTCAGGGCGAGCTGCACCAGGATCTTCTTGCTGGTCAGGTCCGCGAGCTTGCCCCAGATCGGGGTGGTCGCGGTGGTGGCCAGCAGCGTCGAGGTGACCACCCAGGTGTACGCGGACTGGCTGCCGTGCAGGTCGGTGATGATCCGTGGCAGCGCGTTCGAGACGACCGTGGAGGAGAGGATCGCGACGAACATGCCCAGCAGCAGGCCGGAGAGCGCCTCCAGGATCTGCCGGTGGGACATGCCGACGGCGGGGGCCCGGGTGGACACGGTCGCCTGGGTCATCGTGGGTTGCCTCCGAAAGGGGGGAGAAATGGGTGCCTCGGGCAACCGTACGGTTTGGTTGCCTTGAGCAACAACCGCGAGTGGTGCGTCTCCTATTCCCGCCTGAGCAGGTCAGAACGTCTCGTTGAAGCGGTGCATCAGCCGGGCGAACGCCGCCACGTCCTCGGCCGGCCAGCTCTCCAGCGACCGCCGGATCTGCCCGAGCCGGGCCGCCCGCGCCGCGTCGAACCGCCGGGTGCCCTCCTCGGTGAGGCTGAGCTGGGCGGCCCGCCGGTCGGTCGGGTCCGGGTCGCGACGCACCAGGCCCAGCGTCTCCAGGCCGCCGATCTGCCGGCTCAGCGTGCCCTTGCCGATGCCCAGCTTCACGGCCAGGTCGGTGAGCCGGATCTGACCGGAGCGGCGCAGCCAGAGCAGCAACCCGTAGGCGTTCGGCTCCAGGTTCGGGTGGACCTCGCGGGCGATCTCCCAGGACAGCGCCCGGCCGCGGCGCAGCAGCGCGGTCAACTCGTGTTCCACGGCCCGCAGCGTCTCGTCCATGATCAGAGGATAGTCAGTCCTCGTCGCTGAGCTGCTGGCGCGCCACCGGCCGCAACTCGCCCGCACTGGTGGTGCCCTCGATCACCACGGCGGCCGACCGGCCCCGGTGGGTGAGCGTGGCCACCGCGTTGCCGAAGTACGGCCCGGCGAGCTTGCGCCACCGCACCGGCGGCCGGCGCACCCCGGCCGACCGGGCCAGCGCCCGGGCCGCCCCGGCCGGGCCCGGGTTCCAGCCCAGCGTCATCAACGGGCGCATCGCGGCCGGCACCTGGTTGTGGATCGGCGAGCAGGTGAGCTGGTGCACCGGCGTCTGCACGCCACGGTCGGCGAACCGGGCCCGGGCCACGTACGAGTGGTGCACGTCGCCGGAGAGCACGCTGATCGACGCCGGCCGCGGGTACGCCGGACCGGCGCCCACCCGGGCGCCGGTGCGCGCCGCGGCGCCGCTGCCCAGCCGGGCGAACAGCTCGCCGAGCGCCTCGAACGAGCGCCGGAACGCCGCCCAGTGCTCCAGGTCCCAGGCCCGGCGCATCTGCTCGGCCAGCCGCGCCACCCAGGGCCGGTCGGAGTCGGCCAGGCGCTCGTTCCACGCCTCCACGTGGTGGATGCCCGGCGGCAGCAGCCACGGCAGCGAGGTGCCCACCACCAGGTGGTCGTAGGCGCCGTGCGCCTGGTCCAGGAACCACGACCACTCGCCCGGCGGCAGCATCGCCCGGCTGCCCGGCAGCAGCACCCGGCTGGAGCGGTTGTCCAGCATCACCAGGCGGGTGCGCCCCAGGTCCAGCGCGTAACTCCACTGGTACTGCACGGCCCGCCAGCGCTCGGTGTCGTGCGCCAGGTCGGCCTCGGTGTCCACCCGCGCGCCGAACTCGTGCAGCACGCTCGTGGCGTCCTCGGCGGCCACCACCTTCGCGTACACCGGGTCGGCGGCGATCTCGTCCGGGCTCAGGTTGCCCAGGTGCTGATAGACCCAGTAGGAGGCGAGGCCGCTGCGGATCCGCTCGGCCCACCACTGCTCCTCCCGCATGTCCGCCCGCCAGGACTGCGAGGTGTTCCAGTCGTCGATGACCTCGTGGTCGTCGAAGATCATCACGCTCGGCACGGTGGAGAGCAGCCAGCGGATCTCCGGATCCCGCCAGGACTCCAGATACAGCTTCGTGTACTCGTCGAAGCTCACCACCTGCGTCGCCGGGGCGTCCTTCGGCCGCCGCCGACGCCGCTTGAGCAGCTTGCGCACGGTCGGTGAGGTCTCGTCCGCGTAGACCTGGTCACCGAGCAGCACCAGCAGGTCGGGCAGCGTGTTCTCCTCGGGCGCGGCCATCACCCGCCGGGCGTACGCGTCGAGCGCGTCCGGCGGCAGCTTGCGCGCGGTGGAGTGCTGGGTGGTCTCCCGGCAGGAGCCGAACACCAGGCGTACCGGCTGGTCGGCGTCGTCGGCCGCACGGGTGCGGATCACGCTGGGCGGGAACGCGCTGTCCGGCAGCGGCCAGGCCGCCTCGTCGTCGATCAGCACCTGGTATTCGGTGGCGCTGTCCGGCGTGAGGCCGGTCACCACCACGATCGCGTAGTGGTGGTCGTACGCGGAGAAGGTGGGCGCGCTGCCGGTGGCGCCGTCGGCCGTGCGGACGGTGACCACGGCGGGCGCGCTGGTCTCCACCCAGACCGTCGCCCGCGTGTCGACGACCCGACGCAGCAGTGGGCCGATGAGCAGGCGGGAACCGGGCACGGCGTCTACCTCCGACAAGATCGTATGGGCGTTCCTACCCGGCCGGCGGTTGCGGTACGCCTTCCGAACGCGAGCGTACCCGCAGGTTGTTCGCGTGCCGAGGCGGTGAGTGGGACGCCGTCGCCGGCATCTGACAGGATTTCGGCATGAAGGAATACCTCCTCGTCGCTCTCGCCCTGCTCGGCGTGCTCATCATCGGCGGCCTGAGCCTGGTGGTGCCCCGGCTGCGCCGGCGCCCCGAGCCGCCGCTGCCGCGCACGGAGGTCGACACCCGCACCGAGGAGGACCTGGCCGGCCCGCCGGTGGAGGCGCCCGAGGCGGAACTGACCACCGGCGTGGTGGTCGAGGCGCCGCCGGTCGAGGCGCCCCCGATCGAGGTTCCCGAGCCCACCGCCGGCCGGCTGGTCCGGCTGCGCTCCCGGCTGTCCCGCTCACAGAACGCGTTCGGCAAGGGCCTGCTCGGCCTGCTCAGCCGCGACCGGCTCGACGAGGACACCTGGGAGGAGATCGAGGACAGCCTGATCACCGCCGACGTCGGCGTGGACTCCACCCGGGAGATCGTCGACCGGCTGCGGGAGCGCACCCGGGTGCTCGGCACCCGCACCGGCGACGAACTGCGCACGCTGCTCGCCACCGAACTGGTCAACGCGCTCGACCCCGGCCTGGACCGGTCGCTGCGGACCACGCCGAAGGATGGCGTGCCGGCGGTGGTGCTGGTGGTCGGCGTGAACGGCGCCGGCAAGACCACCACCTGCGGCAAGATCGCCCGGGTGCTGGTCGCGGACGGCCGTACCGTGCTGCTCGGCGCGGCCGACACGTTCCGGGCCGCCGCCGCCGACCAGCTGGAGACCTGGGGCGGCCGGGTGGGCGCGGAGACGGTCCGTGGCCCGGAGGCCGCCGACCCGGCCAGCGTCGCGTTCGACGCGGTCCGGCGCGGCATCGAGGTGGGCGTCGACACCGTGCTCATCGACACCGCCGGCCGGCTCCAGAACAAGATCGGCCTGATGGACGAGCTGGGCAAGGTCAAGCGGGTGGTGGAGAAGCACGGCCCGATCGACGAGACGCTGCTGATCCTGGACGCCACCACCGGCCAGAACGGCCTGGAGCAGGCCCGGGTCTTCACCGAGGCGGTCAACGTCACAGGCGTGGTGCTGACCAAGCTCGACGGGACGGCCAAGGGCGGCATCGTGATCGCCGTGCAACGCAAGCTCGGCATCCCGGTCAAGCTGGTCGGGCTCGGCGAGGGCAAGGACGACCTGGCCCCGTTCGACCCGGCGCAGTTCGTCGACGCGCTGCTCGGCACCGAGCCGCCCGGCCGGGACGCGTAACCCCTGCCGTGACCACCGACGATCGCGCCTACCCGGAGTGGCGCGACCCCCACCACCCCGCGCCGCGCCTCGGGAGACCGTACGTGACTTCGCAGGAGATCCCGCTGCACGGCGGGAACGTCAGCACCGTGGTCCGCGTGGGCGACACGGTCCGGCGCAACGCCGGCCCCTGGACCCCCTCGGTGCACGCGCTGCTGCGCCACCTGGAATACGTCGGCTTCACCGGCGCGCCGCGCGCGCTCGGCATGGACGAGCGCAACCGGGAGGTGCTGTCGTACCTGGAGGGGGAGTGCGGGGAGTACCCGCTGGCCCCGCACTGGGTGACCGACGAGGCGCTGGTCACGGTGGCCACCATGCTGCGGATGTTCCACGACGCCCAGTACGGTTTCACCCCGCCGCCCGGTGCGGTCTGGCGCTCGTTCGGCCCGCCCCCGCCGGACACCGAGGTCATCTGCCACCACGACGCCGCGCCGCACAACGTGATCTGGCGTCCCGACGGCACGCTCGGGCTGATCGACTTCGACCTCGCCTCGCCCGGCGCCCGCATCTACGACGTGGCGTACGCGGCCTGGACCTGGGTGCCGATCTTCGCCGACCGGGACTCCATCACGCTCGGCTGGAAGCGCCCCGACCGGCCGCGCCGGCTGCGCCTGTTCGCCGACGCGTACGGGCTGATCCCCCGCGACCGGCACCGGCTCATCCGCACCATCCGCAAGCGCATCGTCGACCACGTCGAGGGCATCCGGCGGATGGCCGCCGCCGGTGAGCCGGCGTTCGTCCGGATCGTGCACAAGGGCCATCTCCGCCGCCCGATGCGGGACCTGCGCCTGCTCGACTACGAGCGGCACCACCTGGAGTACGCGCTGCGCTGAGCAAGATCGGCGTTCTTCACACGCCGGAAACAACCCGTCACGCGTCGGAAATCGAGCGGTGTCGGTACAGGAAACAGCGGCCGACCAAGCTTCCGCGCAACCGGCGTACGGGCGACGCTGCCCCGGAAGCCGCGAAGGAGGAAGTTCACCTTTAGGAGGCCAGCGTGCCTGAAGCACCGACGATCGACGGCGGCAACACCGTTTGGCTGCTGGTTTCGACCGCTCTCGTGCTGCTCATGACCCCCGGCCTGGCGCTGTTCTACGGCGGCCTCAACAGGTCCAAGGGCGTGCTCAACATGATGATGATGAGCTTCTCGGCCATCGGGCTCATCTCTGTTCTGTGGTGGTTCTACGGTTTCAGCGTCGCGTTCGGCAGCGACGTCAACGGGCTCTGGGGTGACCCGGGCGCCTACCTCGGCACCAAGACGTTCCTCGCCGAGACCGACCTCTGGGGCGCCACGGCGGAGAACCCCAGCGGCATCGGCATCCCGCTCTACGTGTTCATGGCGTTCCAGATGGTCTTCGCGGTGATCACCGTCGCGCTGATCAGCGGCGCCATCTCCGACCGGGCCAAGTTCTCCGGCTGGCTGCTCTTCGCGTTCGGCTGGGCCACCCTGGTCTACTTCCCGGTCGCGCACTGGGTGTGGGGCGGCGGCATCATCGGCGCCAAGCTGCACGCGCTGGACTTCGCCGGCGGCACCGCGGTGCACATCAACGCCGGTGCGGCGGCGCTCGGCGTGGCGCTGGTGCTCGGCAAGCGGGTCGGATGGCCCCGCGAGGGCATGAAGCCGCACAACATCCCGCTCGTCGCGCTCGGCGCCGGTCTGCTCTGGTTCGGCTGGTTCGGCTTCAACGCCGGCTCCGAGCTGACCGTCGACTCGGTGGCCGGCCTGGCGTTCCTCAACACCCAGCTCGCCACCGCCGCGGCGGTGCTCGGCTGGCTGCTGATCGAGCGGATCAAGGACGGCCGTCCGACCATGGTCGGCGCGTCCTCCGGCGCGGTCGCCGGCCTGGTCGCGATCACCCCGGCCTGCGGTTTCATCGCCCCCTGGGCGGCGGTCCTGCTCGGGCTCGTCGCCGGTGCGGTCTGCGCGCTCGCCATCAGCCTGAAGTACAAGCTCGGCTACGACGACTCGCTCGACGTGGTCGGCGTGCACTTCGTCGGCGGCTGGATCGGCTCGCTCTGGCTCGGCCTGTTCGCCACCAACTCCGTCAACAGCGCGATCGGCGACGTGGTCGGCGCCTCCGACGGCCTGTTCTACGGCGGCGGCATCACCCAGCTCGGCCGGCAGGCGCTGGCCGGTCTGATCGTCACCGTCTGGTCGGGTGGGGTGGCCTGGCTGCTCGCCTTCGCCATCCAGAAGACGATCGGCTTCCGGGTGTCGGCCGAGGCCGAGGTCGACGGCATCGACGTCGCCGAGCACGCGGAGAGCGCGTACGACCTGTCGCCCACCACGGGCAGCAGCACCAGCGCGTTCGCCCTGGCCGGGATCGGCGGCGGCAAGCCGAGCCCGGAGCCCACCGACGAGGCGGACCCGTCCGCCGCGCCGGTCGGCGAGAAGGTCGCCGGTTAACGTTCCTGGGATGGAGGGATTGGACATGAAGCTGGTGACCGCGGTCATCAAGCCGTACCAGTTGGACGCGGTGAAGGAGGCCCTGCACGCCCTCGGCGTGGCCGGGCTGACCGTCAGCGAGGTCCAGGGCTATGGCCGGCAGAAGGGGCACACCGAGGTCTACCGGGGTGCGGAGTACACGGTCGAGTTCCTGCCCAAGATCCGGGTCGAGGTGCTCACCGACGAGATGGACGTCGACAAGATCGTGGACGCCATCGTCGGCGCCGCCCGGACCGGCAAGATCGGCGACGGCAAGGTCTGGGTGACCGGCGTCGAGGAGGTCGTCCGGGTGCGTACCGGCGAGCGCGGGCTCGACGCGCTCTGACCACGGAATCCGCCGACGTGACCTCGTTGACCACGGCCACCGCCCCGGGCGGGGACGGCGTACCCGTGGTCAACGAGGTCACCGGCCTGCCCGGGGGCGTCGGCGCGGCGGCCCGCGCGGACCGCGCCGACGCGCTCGACGCCTGGCTGCGCCGGATCTTCCCGGCCCGGCCCGGCGTCGCGCTCGTCGCCGTGGGCGGGCTCGGCCGCCGCCAGTGCGCCCCCTACGGCGACCTCGACCTGGTGCTGCTGCACGCCGGGGTGCCCGGCGTCGACGAGCTGGCCGCCGCGCTCTGGTACCCCATCTGGGACGCCGGCCTGCGGCTCGACCACTCGGTACGCACCGTCGCCGAGGCGCTCTCGGTGGCCCAGGACGACGTCAAGGTCGCCCTCGGCCTGCTCGACGCGCGCCACGTGGCCGGCGACCCGGCCCTGACCGAGCAGCTCGCCCGCACCGCCACCGACCACTGGCGGCGCACCGCCATCCGGCAGCTCCCCGGGCTGCGCGAGATCACCGCGACCCGCTGGGAGGCCCACGGCGAGCTGGCCTTCCTGCTCGAAGGCGACCTCAAGGAGGCCGCCGGTGGGCTGCGCGACGTCGGCATCCTGCGGGCCATCGCCACCGCCGGCGTCACCGACGCGCTCCGCCCCGCCGTGCACGCCGCGCACCGGCGGCTGCTGGACACCCGCGACGCCCTGCACCAGCAGGTCGGCCGCCGGGTCGACCGCCTGGTCGCGCAGGAACGCGACGGCGTGGCGAAGCTCCTCGGCGTCGACGGGGGCGACGCGCTGCTGCGCCTGACCGCCGGCGACGCGCGGACCGTCCGCCACGCCCTCGACGACGCCTGGCGGGCCGCCGACCGACTCCGTTCCGGCCGGCAGCGTGCCGCCTCCGGCCGGCCGGTGCGCCGCCCGGTCGCCCGGGACGTCGTCGAGCAGGACGGCGAACTGGTGCTCGCCCGGACCGCGATCGGGGCCCGCCCCGACCCCTGCCTGTCGCTGCGGGTGGCCGCCGCGGCGGCCACCACCCGGCTGCCCATCGCGCGCGCCACCTGCGAGTGGCTGGCCGCGTACTGCCCGCCGCTGCCCGCGCCCTGGCCGCCGGCCGCCCGCGCCGCGCTGATCACCCTGCTCGGCGCCGGACCCGGCCTGGTGCCCGCCTGGGAGACCTGCGACAGGTACGGGCTGATCGACGGCTGGCTGCCCGAGTGGACCCGGATGCGCAGCCTGCCCCAGCACAACCCGGTGCACCGGTTCACGCTCGACCGGCACCTGGTGCAGACCGCGTACGAGGCCAGCCGGCACACCCGCGACGTCGAGCGCCCCGACCTGCTGCTGCTCGGCGCGTTCCTGCACGACATCGGCAAGGGACTGGCTGGCGGAGGTGCCGCCGGGCGGGCCGGCAGGCATGAGCACGTCGGCACCTCCGGAGATCATTCGACTGTCGGGGCGCCGCTGGCCGAGGCGGTGGCCACCCGGATCGGGCTGCCCCCGGCCGAGGCGGCGCTGATCGGCACGCTGGTCCGGCTGCACCTGCTGCTGCCCGAGGTGGCCACCCGGCGGGACCTGTCCGACCCGAAGACCATCGCCGGGGTCGCCGGGCTGGTCGGCGACCCCGGCACGCTGGAACTGCTGCACGCGCTGGTCCGGGCGGACGCCGCCGCCACCGGCCCGGCCGCCTGGTCCGGCTGGAAGGGCCGGCTGATCGCCGACCTGGTCGCCCGGGTACGCACCACGCTTGACACCGGCGAGGTGCCCGCCCCGCCGGCCCCCGACCCGGCGCTGGTCGCCGGCCCGCTGCCGGTCGTACACCTGGGCGAGGACCGGGTGTCGGTGGCCGCGGCCGACCGGCGTGGGCTGCTCGCCACGGTGGCCGGGTGCCTGGCCCTGCACCGACTGGAAGTGATCTCCGCGGACGCCGCCACGGTGGACGGTCGCGCCCTGGTCGAGTGCCGGGTGCAGCCGCGCTACGGGCTCGCCCCCGACCCGATCGCGCTCAGCGCCGACCTGCGCCGGGCGGTGGCCGGCGACGTCTCGGTCACCCAGCGGCTGCGCGGCCGGGCGCTCGCCGCCCGCAGCCGGGGCGCCGCGCCCCGCGTGGTCTGGCACCGGGAGGCGGCCACCGACGCGGTGCTGCTGGAGTTGCGCGCGGCGGACGCGGCCGGCCTGCTCTACCGGGTCACCTGCGCGCTCGACGAGGCCGGCGCCCAGGTGCGCGCCGCCCGGATCGCCACCCTCGGCGGCGACGTGGTGGACACGTTCTACCTGGTCGGCACCGACCTACCGGGCGAGCGTCGGGCCGTCGTCGAGGCCGCCGTCCTCGCCGCCGTGTAAGGAGGGGCCCCCTATTAACGTTTCCGGTAGAGGCGGGGCCCCCGCTTAACACCTCGCGCTACGTCCACTGACGTACGCCGGGAGCCGCCGCCGGGCCGACGCGGCGGAGGGCCGCCGGCGGGACGCTCAACGGCATGAACCCGCCCGTGCAGACCGAAGCGCTCACCAAACGGTACGGCGGCCTGACCGCCGTGCGGCATCTCGACCTGACCGTCCGACCCGGCGAGGTGTACGGCTTCCTCGGCCCCAACGGCGCCGGCAAGACCACCACGCTGCGCATGCTGCTCGGCCTGGTCCGGCCCAGCGCCGGCACGGTGCGGCTGTTCGGCCGTACCCCCGGCGTCGGGCGGCTCAGCGGCGTCGGCGCGCTGATCGAGGGGCCGGCGTTCTACCCGTACCTGTCCGGCCGGGACAACCTGCGCGTGCTGGCCCGCTACGCCGGCGTCGGCGCGGACCGGGTCGCGGCGGTGCTCGACCAGGTCGACCTCGCCGACCGGGCCGGCGACCGGTACACCGGCTACTCGCTGGGCATGAAGCAGCGCCTCGGGGTGGCCGCCGCGCTGCTGAAGGACCCGCGCCTGCTGATCCTGGACGAGCCGACGAACGGCCTCGACCCGGCCGGCATGGCGGACATGCGGACGCTGATCCGGCGGCTCGGCGCGGCCGGGCACACCGTGCTGGTCTCCAGTCACCTGCTCGGCGAGGTCGAGCAGATCTGCGACCGGGTGGGCGTGATCGCCCGGGGCGCGCTGGTCGCCGAGGGCAGCATCGACGAACTACGCGGCGCGGCCGGGCTGCGGGTGCTCGCCGACCCGCTGGACGCGGCGGCGGAGCGGGCCCGGGAACTCGTCGGCGCGGACCGGGTCCGTGTCGTCGACGGCGGGCTGGAACTGGCGGTCGAGCCGGCGCGGGCCGCCTGGCTGAACACCGCGCTTGTCGGTGCCGGGCTCGCCGTACGCGAGCTGCGGCCCCGGGAACGGGACCTGGAGCAGATCTTCTTCGACCTGGTGGAACGGGGTACCGCCGATGTCGCGTAGTTTCCGTGCCGAGCTGGCCAAGCTGGTCCGGCGGCCGGCCGTCTGGCTGCTGCTGGCCATCACGCTGGCGTTGTCGCTGATCTTCACCTACCTCTTCCCGTACGCCGGGGTGGCCGGTGGCGCCGACGGCCCGAACACGGACCGGGCGCTGCCCGCCCTGCTCCCCGACCACCTGGTCGGCAACTCGCTCGGCGGCCTGCCGATCTTCCTCGGCGCGATCCTGCTGATCCTCGGTGTGCTCACGGTCGGCGGCGAGTACGGCTGGGGCACCTGGAAGACCGTGCTCACCCAGGGCCCGACCCGGCTCCAGGTGTACGCGGGCAAGCTGCTCGCGCTCGCGGTCGCCGCGCTGGGCGTGGTGCTGGCCGTGTTCGCGGTCGGCGCGGTGGCCGCCGCGCTGATCGCGTCCGCCGAGGCGCAGCCGGTGCGCTGGCCGTCGGCCGGTGATCTGGTGGTCGGCGTCGGCGCGGGGTGGCTCGTCGCGACGATGTGGGCCATGCTCGGTGCCGTGCTCGCGGTCGCGTTGCGTGCGGTGGCGCTCCCGGTCGGCTTGGGACTGGTGTGGATGCTCGCCGTGCAGAACCTGCTCGCCGCCATCGCCGCCCCGCTCGTCGACTGGGTGGCGACCGCCCAGCAGGGGCTGCCGGGCCCGAACGCCGGGGCGTTGGCCGCCGCGCTGGGCGCGCCCGGGGACACCCCGGGTGTCGCGGCCACCGTCGGCGGTGGACAGGCGGCGGTGGTGGTGGCCGCGTACCTGGTGGGCTTCGCGGCGGTCGGCGCGGCGCTGCTGCGCCGGCGGGACATCGGCTGAGCCGGGACGGGGGGAGCGAGGTGGACCGCGAGCGTCGGGGCCGGTGGTCCCTCGACGGCCTGCTCGCCCTGGCCCTGCTGGCGATCGGGCTGGCCGGCACCGGGCCGGCCGGCCTGAACCAGGACGTCCGGGCCGACCTGGGCGCCTATCCGCTGGTGGTGGTCGCCGCGCTCGCGGTGGCGGGACGCCGGCGGTGGCCGGTGCCGACCCTGGCCGTGGTCACCGCCGCGACCACGGCGTACCTGATGCTGGACTACCCGTACGGCCCGATCCTGCTGTCGTTCTTCGCCGCGGTCTACGCGGTGGCCGCGCACCGGCCGTTCCGCGACGCGGCGGTGGCCGGCGCGGTCGCGTTGGCCGCGCTGCTGGTCTACGTGTTCGTCGGGGTCCGGCCACCGGGGCCGGTCGGTCTGATGCCGGTCGCCGCGTGGGTGGTGGTGCCGGTCGCGATCGGTGTCACCGTGCGGATGGGCCGGGAGGCCACCGCGCGGAGCCGGGCGGACGAGGCCCGCCGGCTGGCCGACGCGGAGCGGCTGCGGGTGGCCCGGGAGGTGCACGACGTGGTGGGCCACGGGCTCGCCGCGATCCACCTCCAGGCCGAGATCGCGTTGCACCTGCTGGCCCGCAGGCCCGAGCAGGCCGAGGCGGCGCTCACCGCGATCAGCCGGACCAGCCAGGAGGCGTTGGACGAGCTGCGGGTCACGCTCACCGTGGTCCGTCGCGAGGAGTCCGTCGACGAGCGCGCGCCGGCACCCGGGCTGAGCCAGCTCCCGCAGTTGCGGGACCGGCTGGCCGGCGCCGGCGTGCCGCTCACCGTCGAGGTGGCCGGCGTGACGCGCGCGCTGCCGGCGGCGGTGGACCTGGCCGCGTACCGGGTGGTGCAGGAGGCGCTGACCAACGTGTTGCGGCACGCCGGGCCGGCCACCGCCGCGGTCCGCGTCGGGTACGCGCCGGGCCAGGTCACCGTGGAGGTCACCGACACCGGCCGGGGCCCCTCCGCCCGGCCTGCCCGGCCCACCGGCTCGGGCCTGGTCGGCATGCGCGAACGGGTCACCGCGCTCGGCGGTACGTTCAGCGCCGGGGCGGCCCCGGCCGGCGGTTTCCGGGTGCACGCCACGCTGCCCACGCGGGAGGTCACATGATCCGGGTGCTGCTCGCCGACGACCAGGACCTGGTCCGGATCGGACTGCGGGCCCTGGTGGAGAGCGAGGACGACCTGACGGTCGTGGGGGAGGCCGCCGACGGGCTCGCCGCCGTGACGGTGGCCCGCCGGGAACGCCCCGACGTGGTGCTGATGGACGTGCGGATGCCCGGCGTCGACGGCATCGAGGCCACCCGTCGCATCGTCGGCGACCCGACGCTGGCCGGCACCCGGGTGGTGGTGCTGACCACGTTCGAGCTGGACGAGTACGTCTTCGACGCGCTCCGGCACGGCGCCAGCGGCTTCCTCACCAAGGACACCCGCCCGGTCGACCTGCTGCGGGCGATCCGCCTGGTCGCCGACGGGGAGGCGCTGCTGTCCCCGTCGGTGACCCGGCGGGTGGTCCGGGAGTTCGCCACCCGGCCGGCCCGGGTGCCGCGTCCGCATCCCCGGCTCGGGTCGCTCACCGACCGGGAACGCGAGGTGGTGGGGCTGGTCGGGGAGGGGCTGAGCAACGCCGAGATCGCGGACCGGCTGGTGGTCAGCCCGGCGACGGCGCGTACCCACGTCAGCCGGGCGATGGTGAAGCTCGGTGCCCGGGACCGGGCGCAACTGGTGGTCTTCGCGTACCAGTCGGGCCTGGTCGTCTCCTGACCCGGTCGGAGGGCGGCCGGGTCGGAGCGGGGGTGCGGGCGGCGGGCTACCCTAACGGTGGGCTGGACAGCCGGCCCGGCCGCACTGTGCCCGCCGATGACGACAAACGGGATGTTCGCGTGTTTGACACCTTGAGTGACCGCCTGTCCGGGATCTTCACCAAGCTCCGCGGCAAGGGGCGGCTCACCGACGCCGACATCGACGCCACCGCACGCGAGATCCGGATGGCGCTGCTGGAGGCCGACGTCGCCCTGCCGGTGGTCAAGGGCTTCATCGCGAACGTCAAGGAGCGGGCCCGTGGGTCCGAGGTCTCCCAGGCGCTCAACCCGGCCCAGCAGATCGTCAAGATCGTCAACGAGGAGCTGATCAACGTCCTCGGCGGCGAGGGGCGACGGCTCCAGTTCGCCAAGAACCCGCCGACCGTGATCATGCTCGCCGGCCTCCAGGGCTCCGGCAAGACCACGCTCGCCGGCAAGCTGGCCCGCTGGCTCAAGGGCCAGGGCCACCAGCCGCTGCTGGTCGCCGCCGACCTCCAGCGCCCGAACGCCGTCGGGCAGCTCCAGGTGCTCGGCGGCCGGGCCGGCGTCGAGGTGTACGCCCCGGCGCCCGGCAACGGCGTCGGCGACCCGGTGCAGGTGGCCCGCGACTCGATCGAGCACGCCCGCCGCGCCGCCCGCGACATCGTCATCGTGGACACCGCCGGCCGGCTCGGCATCGACGCCGAGATGATGCGGCAGGCCGCGGACATCCGCGACGCGGTTCAGCCGGACGAGGTCATCTTCGTCATCGACGCCATGGTCGGCCAGGACGCGGTCCGCACCGCCGAGGCGTTCCGGGACGGCGTCGGCATCACCGGCGTGGTCCTCTCCAAGCTCGACGGTGACGCCCGCGGCGGTGCCGCGCTCTCCGTCCGGGAGGTCACCGGCCAGCCGATCCTGTTCGCCTCCACCGGCGAGAAGCTGGAGGACTTCGACGTCTTCCACCCCGACCGGATGGCCAGCCGGATCCTCGGCATGGGCGACGTCCTCACGCTGATCGAGCAGGCCGAGGCGGCCTTCGACTCCGATCAGAAGGAGAAGATGACCGCCAAGCTGATGGGCGGGGAGACCTTCACGCTGGAGGACTTCCTCGATCAGCTCATCGCGGTCCGGCGGATGGGTCCGATCGCCAACGTGCTGGCCATGATGCCCGGCATGGGCCAGATGAAGGACCAGATCGCCGAGCTGGACGACAAGCACTTCGACCGGGTCACCGCGATCATCCGGTCGATGACGCCGGGCGAGCGCACCAACCCGAAGATCATCAACGGTTCCCGCCGGGCCCGCATCGCAGGCGGTTCCGGCGTCACCGTGATGGACGTCAACCAGCTGCTCAACCGCTTCGCCGACGCGCAGAAGATGATGAAGCAGATGGGCGGCATGATGGGGCTGCCCGGCGGCGGCCGGCGCAAGGCGACCAAGTCGCCGAAGAACAAGCGCAAGGGCACCAAGGGCGGCGGCGGTCGGCCGCGTACCGGTGCCGGGATGCCGGGCGGCTTCCCCGGCGGCATGCCGCAGCTCCCGCCGGGCCTGGACCCGGGCGACCTGGCCGGTGGGCAGGGCCTGCCGCCCGGCTTCAAGCTGCCGAAGATCGACTTCAACAAGCTGGGCAAGGGCGGGGAGAAGGGTCCCCGCTAGCGTGTCGGTGACGGTGGGCGACGCCATCATCTCCTAGGGTGATGTCGCCCCCTGGGAGGAGATGTCATTGACCGCGGCCCCGATCCTGCCGGAGCGGCACGAGTGGACGGTCGACGACCTGGGCGACCTGCCCAAGGACCTTCCGTACGAACTGATCAACGGAAGGTTGATCGTGCCGTCGCCCACCGCCCTGCACCAGGAGTTGTGTGTCGAGCTGCTGCTCGCGCTCGAAGTCAACTGCCCGCCCGAGTTCCTCGTCACCATCGACCTCTCGATGCGGGTCGACCGGCGCAACGAGCCGCGACCCGACGTGGTGGTCATCCGGCGTAAGCACGCCAGCCGGTCACCGGTGCCGGTCGAGGACGCGGTGCTCGCGGTGGAGGTGGTTCCGCCGACGTCGCACTTCCGCGACCTCTACGACAAGGCGAAGGTCTATGCCCGCGCCGGAGTCGGCTCCTACTGGGTGGCGGACCCGCAGCACGAGCGGATCGCGCTCACCGAGTACACGCTGGGTGGCGCTGCCCGCGAGTACGAGCAGTCGACCCACACCGAGGACCTGTTCGTCACCGAGCAGCCCTGGAAGGTCTCGGTCGACCTGCCGGCGTTGACCGCACGACGCAACAACCTGCTGGCCGGCGAGGACGACTGAGATCGGGTAGGACTGTGCGCATGGCTCTGCACGTGCGCGGTGTGTTCCTCCCCGACGACGAGGTCCGGGACGTCTGGCTGGTCGGCGACCGGGTCACCTTCGAACCGGTGCCGGGCGCCGAGACGGTGGCCGACGGCGGCTTCGTGCTTCCCGGCCTGACCGACGCGCACTGCCACCTCGGCATCGCCCGGGGCGGCGCGCCGATCACCGGGCTCGACCAGGCCCGCGAACTGGCCCGGATCGACCGGGACGCGGGCGTGCTGGCGATCCGCGACGCCGGCTCGCCGTACCCGTACCCGGAGTTGGAGGACGAGCCGGAGCTGCCGCGACTGGCCCGCGCCGGCCGGCACGTCGCGCCGCCGAAGCGGTACCTGCGCGACATCGGCGTGGAGGTCGACGCCGCCGAGGTGGCCGCGACCGTGACCGCGCAGGCCGCCGCCGGCAACGGCTGGGTCAAGCTGGTCGGTGACTGGATCGACCGGGGCGTGGGCGACCTGGCGCCGGCCTGGGACGCCGACACGATGACCGCGGCGGTCGCCGCCGCGCACGCCGCCGGGGTACGCGCCGCGGTGCACACGTTCGCCGAGTCGGCCGTGGAGATCATGGTGCGGGCCGGGGTGGACTCGGTGGAGCACGGCACCGGGCTGAGCCTCGACCTCATCGACCTGATGGCCCGGCAGGGCACCGCGCTGGTGCCCACGATGATCAACATTCGGACGTTCGGCCACATCGCGGAGCAGGCCCGACCCAAGTTCCCCGGGTACGCCGACCACATGCTCGCCCTGCGGGACCGCTTCCCCGAGGTGGTCCGCGCCGCGCACGAGGCCGGCGTGCCGATCTACGTGGGCACCGACGCCGGCGGCGGCATCGACCACGGGCTCGCGGCCGAGGAGATGCTGCTGCTGCACGAGCAGGCCGGCATGTCCGCCGAGGACGTGCTGGCCGCCGCCTCCTGGCGGGCCCGGGAGTGGCTCGGCTTCCCCGGCCTGGTCGAGGGCGGCCTCGCCGATCTGGTGGTCTACGCCGCAGACCCACGCCGCGACCTGCGGGTCGTCCGGACGCCCAGCCGGATCGTGCTGCGCGGCCGCGTGATCCGCTGACACCCATCCGTCGACCCGCCCGCCGTCCGCCCGTCCGTCAGCGTGGCTGCTGTTTCACGGAAAGAGTGCTTATTCCGCGTCGAATGGCCACGCTTTCCGTAAATCAGGGCCCGGCGCGGGGTGGCGGGGGTGGCGCGGCGCGGCGGGGGTGGGGCATGGCGCGGCGGGGGTGGGGGGCACGGGGGTGGGGGTGGGGTGGGGGTGGGTGGGTCAGCGCGGTGGGGCGGCGGCCAGGAAGAGGTGGACGGCCAGGTCGGCCAGGTTGCCGGCGGTCTCGTCGACCGGGGCCCGGGGCAGCACGATGTGGCTCACCACCAGGCGCACCACGCTGTCCGCCGCGAACGCCAGGGCCGCCGGGTCGGCGTCGGGCAGGTGGCACCCGGCCCACTCCAGCAGCGCCGCGGTCGACTCGGTGAGCACCAGCTCGGAGCGGGTGGTCAGGTAGGGCAGCAGCTCGTCCGACCCGCCCCGGGCGCTGGTCAGGATCGCCTTGACCAGCGGGTTGTCGGCGGCGGCGGCGAGCGTGCGGCGGATCGCCGCGTACGCGGCCGCGCGCACGTCGGCGCCGTGCTCGCCGAGCGCGGCCCGGACGTCGCCGACGAAGCGGTCCACCTCGCGTCGGGCCAGCGCCTCGGCCAGGCCGGCCTTGGTGCCGAACTCGTTGTAGACGGTCTGCCGGCTGACGCCGGCGGCGCGCGCGACCGCGCCCATCCGTACGCCGTCCCAGCCGCAGGCCACGGTCTGCGCCCGGGCGGCCTCCACGATCGCGTCCCGTGCCTCACCCATCGCCGTCGAAGTCTACGGGTCGTCGGGGCGACACGGCGCGGGCCGGCTCCCCGGCGCAGCGGCGGCCCACGCGGCGCATAGGATGTGCGGTCATGGCACGCGTGCTCACTCCCCGTGCGGAGGACTTTCCCCGCTGGTACCAGGACCTGATCGCCAAGGCGAAGCTGGCCGACAACGGCCCGGTTCGGGGCACCATGGTCATCCGACCGGCCGGCTACGCCATCTGGGAGCGGATGCAGGCCGAGATGGACGCCCGGATCAAGGCGGCCGGCGCGGAGAACGCGTACTTCCCGCTGTTCATCCCGGAGAGCTACCTCAAGCGCGAGGCCGAGCACGTCGAGGGCTTCTCGCCGGAGCTGGCGGTGGTCACCCACGGCGGCGGCAAGCAGCTCGCCGAGCCGGTGGTGGTGCGCCCCACCAGCGAGACGGTCATCGGCGAGTTCATGGCCAAGTGGATCGACTCGTACCGGGACCTGCCGCTGCTGCTCAACCAGTGGGCGAACGTGGTCCGCTGGGAGTTGCGCCCGCGCATCTTCCTGCGTACCAGCGAGTTCCTCTGGCAGGAGGGGCACACCGCGCACGCCACGCGGGAGGACGCCCGCGCCTACGCCCGGCGGATCCTGCACGAGGCGTACGAGGATCTGATGGTCAACGTGCTGGGCATCCCGGTGGTGGTCGGCCTGAAGACCGCCCGGGAGCGCTTCGCCGGGGCCACCGCCACGTACACGTGCGAGGGCATGATGGGCGACGGCAAGGCGCTCCAGCTCGGCACCAGCCACGAGCTGGGGCAGAACTTCGCCAAGGCGTTCGACATCAGCTACTCGTCGGCCTCGGGCGGCCGGGAGCACGCCTGGACGACCTCCTGGGGCACCTCGACCCGGATGCTCGGCGGGCTGATCATGGCGCACGGCGACGACAACGGGCTGCGGGTGCCGCCGAAGCTGGCGCCGGTCCAGGCGTACGTGATGGTCGTCAAGGACGGCGAGGGCGTGAGCGAGGCCGCGACCAAGCTGCGCGACGCGCTGCGCGACGCCGGTGTCCGGGTGGCGCTGGACGACCGCACCGACACCGCGTTCGGCCGCCGTGCCGTCGACGCCGAGCTGCGCGGTTACCCGGTCCGCGTCGAGGTCGGCCCGCGCGACCTGGCCGTCGGCAACGCGGTGGTGGTCCGGCGTACGGACGGCTCGAAGGCCCCCACGCCGGTGGCCGACGTGGTCGGCGCGGTGCTGGCCGCGCTGGAGGCCGACCAGCGGGCGCTGCACGACCAGGCGCTGGAGTTCCGCCGGTCCCGCACCGTCGAGGTGTCGACGTTGGCCGAGGCGATCGAGGCGTCCGCCACCGGTTGGGCCATGGTGCCCTGGTCGGCGGTGGGCGTGCCGGGTGAGGCCGAGGCGAACGCGCAGGGCGTCACGGTCCGCTGCCTGCTCCGCGCCGACGGCTCGGTGCCGGACACCGAGGACGAGCCCGACCTGGTCGCCATCCTCGCCCGCGCCTACTGAGGGTGTAAGGAAGGGCCCCCTGTTAACGCATTCGGTAGAGGCGGGGCCCCCTCTTAACAAGTCAGGGATGGTGAGCGTGCGCTTCGAACCCGGCCGGCTGGTCCTGCACCGCAACGTGCGGCACGGGCGGATCGGGTGGGTCCGGACGGCCCGCGTCGTCTCCGACGACGAGCGCGGGCTGCTGCTCTGGGTGCCCCGCGACGCGCCGGTGGCGCACGAGGTGACCGCGGCGGGGTCGGGCATGCGCGCGGTGCCGTTCGCCGAGTGGATCGTCTCCTCGTACGCCCTGGCGGTCGGCACCTGGAACGGGCCGTCGGTGCTCAAGTTCCTGCCCGCCGGCGCCGCCCACTCGGTGTGGTGGTTCTCCGACGAGCGGGGCCGGTTCAAGAACTGGTACGTGAACCTGGAGGAGCCCGGCGTCCGCTGGGACGACGGCACGGTGGCCGGGGTCGACATGGTGGACCAGGACCTCGACGTGGTGATCCACCCGGATCTGACCTGGGAGTGGAAGGACGAGGACGAGTTCGCCGAGCGGCTCGCCTTCCCCGAGCACTACTGGGTGACCGACGAGAAGGCGGTGCGTGCCGAGGGGGAACGGGTGATCCGGATCGCCGAGTCGGGCGCGTTCCCGTTCGACGGGACGTGGTGCGACTTCACGCCGCCCGCGGAGTGGGACGTTCCGGACGAGCTGCCGCCCGGTTGGGACCGCCCGCCGGCGCGCTGAGGGTGTCCTTCGTCACGGACCGGCCGGTCCGGGGCGCGTGGTCCGGGTCCGGTGCGAGCGTTCCGGGTCGGATCTGGCAGAATGGACCGCTGGTATCCGGCACGCGTCCGGCGCCCTCTAACCCGGGCGCGTCGCCAGTTCACCGAGCAGTCTCCGGCCCAAACCCCACTGTGCCGGTCGGCGCTCACCCGCCACACCGCCCAGACGGGCCGGTGAGATCGCAACAGGAGCGAAACAACTGTGGCCGTAAAGATCCGGCTCCTGCGGATGGGCAAGATCCGCAACCCGCAGTACCGCATCGTCGTCGCCGACTCGCGCACCAAGCGTGACGGTCGCGCGATCGAGTTCGTCGGTGTGTACCAGCCGAAGGAGGACCCTTCGGTGATCGAGGTCCGGTCGGAGCGGGTCCAGTACTGGCTGTCCGTCGGCGCTCAGCCGAGCGAGGCCGTGCAGCGTCTGCTGGAGCTGACCGGTGACTGGCAGAAGTTCAAGGGCCTGCCGGCCCCGCCGCCGCTGAAGGTCGCCCCGGAGCGGGCCGACCGCAAGGCGGCGTACGAGGCCGAGGCGAAGGCCGCCGCCGGTGTGGCGGACACCCCGGCCAAGCCGGCCAAGAAGGCCGCCAAGACGGAGGCCGCGAAGCCCGAGGCCGAGGCGCCGAAGGCGGAGGAGCCGAAGGCCGAGGCGCAGACCGGCGCCGAGTCCGGCGAGCAGGCCTGACATGGCGCTGCGTCCCGCCCTGGAGCACCTGGTCAAGGGGATCGTCGACCACCCGGACGACGTCCGGGTGCGGATGGTCGATTCCCGTCGGGGCAAGCGGCTCGAGGTCCGCGTGCACCCGGAGGATCTCGGCACGGTGATCGGGCGGTCCGGACGGACCGCCAAGGCGCTGCGCCAGGTGATCGGCTCCATCGGCGGACGTGGAGTACGCGTCGACATCGTCGACTCGTACTGATGCTTCTCGTCGTCGGCCGGATCGGCAAACCGCACGGCATCCGTGGTGAGGTCACCGTGGAGGTGCGGACCGATGAGCCCGAAGCACGCTTCGCCCCCGGTTCGGTGCTGGTCACCGAACCGGGGGTGGTGCCGGCCGAGCCCGGCGCCTGGCGGGTGCCGCCGACGCTGACCGTGGAGTCGGCGCGCTGGCACCAGGGTCGCCTGCTGGTCGTGTTCGCCGGCGTGGTGGGTCGCGACGTCGCCGAGGCGTTGCGCAACACGCTTGTCGGCGTGGACAGCGCCGACGTCGCCGAGCCGGAAGACCCGGAGGAGTTCCACGACCACCAGTTGGTCGGGCTCGCCGTGGTCACCCGGGACGGGGAGCGGCTCGGCGAGGTGGACCGTGTCGACCACGCCCCCGCCTCCGACCTGTTGGTGGTGCGGCGTCCGGCGGGGAGTCCCGTGCTCGTTCCGTTCGTCAAGGCGATCGTGCCCGAGGTGGATCTCGCCGGCGGTCGCGTCGTCGTCGACCTGCCCGGCGGTTTGCTCGACCTCTAGCTGGAGCCACCGCATGCGCGTCGACATCGTGTCGATCTTCCCGGAGTACTTCGCCCCGCTGGACCTCTCGTTGATCGGCAAGGCGCGGGCGAACGGGCTGCTGCGGCTGGCCGTACACGATCTGCGGACCTGGACCCACGACGTGCACCGCACGGTGGACGACACGCCCTACGGCGGCGGTCCCGGCATGGTGATGCGGCCGGAGCCGTGGGGTGAGGCGCTGGACGCGCTGGCCCCCGACGAGCTGAGCCCGGACGGCCACACGCTGCCCCGGCTGCTCGTCCCGTCGCCGGCCGGCGTCCCGTTCACCCAGGCGATGGCGCACGAGCTGGCCACCGAGTCGCACCTGCTCTTCGCCTGTGGCCGGTACGAGGGCATCGACCAACGGGTGCTCGACCACGCGGCGACCCGGATGCCGGTGACCGAGGTCTCGCTCGGCGACTACGTGCTGTTCGGCGGCGAGGTCGCCGTGCTGGTCATCCTGGAGGCGGTCACCCGGCTGCTGCCGGGGGTGCTCGGCAACGCCGGCTCGCTGGACGAGGAGTCGCACGCGCACGGGTTGCTGGAGGCGCCGCTCTACACGAAGCCGGCGACCTGGCGTGACCTCGACGTGCCCGAGGTGCTCCGCTCCGGCGACCATGCCCGGATCGCGCGCTGGCGACGCGACGAGGCGCTGCGGCGCACCGCGGCCCGTCGCCCCGACCTGGTCGGCGCGCTGCCCCCGGAGAGCCTGGACCAGCGGGATCGGGCGGCGCTGGACCGGGGTGGGTTTCAGTCCCCGCCGGGGCATGTGGCAAAGTAGAGGGGTTGCCGCATCCGTTCACGCCGTGGGCGGCTGCGAGGACCCTCGACCGGGGCCGGCATCGCCGGTCACCACCCGAGGGTCAGAATCACCCGTTCGCGCATCGACTGACGATGCGCCGTGAGCCTCACGAGGACGCAGCGATGAACATCCTGGACGCCCTTGACGCCCAGTCGAAGCGCGCCGACCTGCCCGACTTCCGTGCCGGTGACACCGTCAAGGTGCACGCGCGGGTCGTCGAGGGCAGCCGGTCCCGGGTCCAGATCTTCCAGGGCGTGGTCATCCGTCGCCAGGGTGACGGCCTGCGCGAGACCTTCTCGGTCCGCAAGATCAGCTTCGGTGTCGGCGTGGAGCGGACCTACCCGCTGAACAGCCCGGGCATCGACCGGATCGAGATCGTGACCCGCGGTGACGTGCGGCGTGCCAAGCTCTACTACCTGCGCGAGCTGCGCGGCAAGAAGGCCAAGATCAAGGAGCTGCGGGAGAAGCAGCCGGCGAACTGATCCACTTTCGCCACGCCGTCCAAGCTGCGCGGATGTCGTATCGACCGGATCGCATTACCCTGGTCGGTACGGGCGCAGCCGGACGGCGCAAAGCGGTCCACTGCCGCCCGTGGGGTCTTCGAGGAGACTCCCGGGCGGTAGTGTCGTTTTCGCGGCGATCCGGAGAGTGGCATGGTGCAGATGCTTGACGAGGACGGCACCGTCGACCCCTGGCGCCGGCGGTCCCGGCGTTCCCGACGGCAGATGCCCCTCTGGCAGGAGTTGCCGCTGCTGCTCGTCGTGGCGTTCTGCCTCGCGGTGCTGATCCGCACGTTCCTGCTCCAGGCCTTCTTCATCCCGTCCGGGTCGATGGAGAACACGCTGCTCATCGGCGACCGGGTGCTGGTCAACAAGGTCGTCTACGACATGCGCGACCCGGTCCGCGGCGAGGTCGTGGTGTTCCGGGGGACCGACCGCTGGGTCGCCCAGGAGGCGCCGGCCCCGCCGACCAACCTCGCCGGCAAGGTCGGCCGCACGCTCGGCGACCTGGTCGGGGTCAGCCGCCCCGGCGAGAAGGACTTCATCAAGCGCGTCATCGGGGTGCCCGGCGACAAGGTCTGGTGCTGCGACGACGGCCGCGTCGTGGTCAACGGCACGCCGCTGGAGGAGCAGGCGTACGTCTCCGAGGACTCCCCGGTCGACCTGCCGCCCAACCCGAAGGAGTGCCGCTCCCGGCAGTTCACCGAGGTGGTGGTGCCGCCGGGGCAGATCTTCGTGATGGGCGACCACCGGCTGGTGTCGCAGGACGCCCGCTGCCAGGGGCCGGTGCCGATCGACAACGTGGTCGGCCGGGCCTTCATGATCGTCTGGCCGTCCGAGCGGTGGACCAGCCTGCCCGTACCCAAGACGTTCGCGGACCTGCCCCGCGCGGACGCCGCGCCGGCCCGCCCGGTCCCGGTCGATCCCGACCCGCTGGGGGGTGTCGTCCTGATTCTTCCCGTCGCGGCCACGCTGGCCGTTCTCCCGGGTTCGGGGCGACTGCGCCGCACCGGTGGACGTAGGCTCCTCCCGTGATTGACGAGCAGACCGAAAAGCCGCGCAGCTCCTTCTGGAAGGAACTGCCCATCCTCCTGGGTGTGGCGATCCTGGTCGCAGTGCTGGTTCGTGCCTTCGTGCTGCAGACCTTCTTCATTCCGTCCCCGTCCATGGAGAACACCCTCGCGATCGACGATCGGGTGCTGGTCAACAAGCTGGTCTACGACTTCCGCTCGCCGCACCGCGGTGAGGTGATCGTCTTCAAGGCGCCCACCGAGTGGAGCGGCAACCCCGACGGTGAGGACTTCATCAAGCGGGTGATCGGCGTCGGGGGCGACCACGTGGTCTGCTGTGACCGGACCGGTGGCCAGGAGCGGCTGGTCATCAACGGCAAGCCGATCGACGAGCCGTTCGTCTTCCCCGGCAACAAGCCCGCCGACCAGGACTTCGACATCACCGTGCCGAAGGGTCGGCTGTGGGTGATGGGCGACCACCGGGAGGCCTCCGGCGACTCGCTGGAGCACTGGCAGCAGTCCGGTGAGGACATCACCGAGGCCACCATCCCGGAGGGCGAGGTCGTCGGCCGGGCCTTCACGATCTTCTGGCCGGTCGGCCGGGCCACCTGGCTCACCGTGCCCAAGCAGTTCGACGGCATCCCCAATCCCTGACCGGAGCGCGTGGTCGTTCGTCGGAGGCGTCTGGCAGGCTGGTGCGGTGACCGTCTACACCCCTCGTCGCGCGGCCCGGGTGCTGCTGATCGACGCCGCCGACCGGGTGCTGCTGTTCGAGGGCAGCGATCCGGGCCGGCCGGGGCACCGCTACTGGTTCACCCCCGGCGGCGGGCTCGACCCGGGGGAGACCCCGGCGCAGGGCGCGGCGCGGGAGCTGGCCGAGGAGACCGGCCTCCGGCTGGCCCCGGCCGAGCTGGGCGCGCCGGTCTGGGCGGAGACCGTCGAGTTCCCGTTCGACGGCGTCTGGTACCGCCAGGAGCAGGAGTTCTTTCTCGTCCGGGTGCCCGGGTGGGAGGTCGACACCGCCGGCTTCGACGAGATCGAGCGGGCCAGCGTGCACGGGCACCGCTGGTGGGTGGTGACCGAGCTGGCCGCCACCGCCGAGCGCTACTACCCGCCGGACCTGCCCGACCGGCTCGGCCGGGTGCTGACCGGGGGTGGCACGTGCTGACCCCGCCGCGCACCGTGGTGCGCCGCGACGGCGGCCTCTACGCGTTGGAGCGGGCGCTGCAACGGCGCGGCTTCCGGCACGTGGCGGGCGCCGACGAGGCCGGCCGGGGCGCCTGTGCCGGGCCGCTGGTGGCCGCCGCCGCGGTGCTGCCCGAGGGGCGACGCGGCGAGATCGACGAGCTGGCCGACTCGAAGCTGCTCACCCCGGCGGCCCGCGAGCGGGTCTACCACGAGGTGGTGGCCCGGGCCCTGGCGTACGCCGTGGTGATCATCCCGGCCGAGGAGGTCGACGCGCGCGGGCTGCACGTGTGCAACCTGGCCGCGATGCGCCGCGCGCTCGCCTCGCTCGACACCCGGCCGGACTACGTGCTGACCGACGGCTTCGGGGTGGACGGGCTCGACGTGCCGGGGCTGGCGGTCTGGAAGGGCGACCGGGTGGCGGCCTGCGTCGCGGCGGCGAGCGTGCTCGCCAAGGTCACCCGGGACCGCATCATGGTGGAGCTGGACGGGCGCTTCCCGGGCTACGGCTTCGCCGAGCACAAGGGCTACATCACCGCGGAGCACAGCGCGGCGTTGCGGGAGCGGGGGCCCTGCCGGGAACACCGGTTCTCGTACGTGAACGTGGCGGCCGTCTCCGGGCGGGACGGCCGGCCGCCGCGGGCCCGCCGCCCGGCCGGCGGGGAGCCGACGGCGCCGCTCACCGGTCGTGGGGCCGGGGGTCGGGACGAGCCGATGGAGCACTCCGGCCCGCCAGGGGGTACCGTCGGCGTGGCGTTGGGCGAGCAGCCTCGACCTCCGGTGTCGGTGGGGGAAGATGTGGTCATGGAAGGCGGAGTGCGATGAGCGCGGAAGATCTCGAGAAGTACGAGACCGAGATGGAGCTGCAGCTCTACCGGGAGTACCGCGACATTGTCCGTCAGTTCTCCTACGTGGTGGAGACCGAGCGCCGTTTCTACCTGGCGAATCAGGTGGACCTGCACGTCCGCAACTCCGACGGTGAGGTCTACTTCGAGGTCGAGATGCACGACGCCTGGGTGTGGGACATGTACCGTCCTGCCCGTTTCGTCAAGAACGTCCGAGTAATGACGTTCAAGGACGTCAATGTGGAAGAGCTCGAAAAGCCCGACATCTCGCTCCCCGCGGATTCGGGCTTCGGCGGCTGAGCCGGGCGGGCCGAACCGCCCGCCGCCGGCCGCCGATCATTCCGCCGGCACGACCACCTCGACGCGCTGCACCAGGTTGTTCGCGAACCCACCCCGGTTCCACGGCTGCTCGATCGGCTGGGTCCGCCCCGAGGCGTCCGTCGCCCGCGCCCCCAGCACGTACCGCCCCGGCGTCGCCGTCCACGCCACCGACCACCGGCGCCACGCCCACCCGCCCCCGGTGGGCTCGTCCAGACGCGCCGGCGTCCAGGTGTCGCCGCCGTCGAACGTCACCTCGACCGACGTCACCGGCGCGTGCCCCGACCAGGCGCGACCGTCCACCGTGCACGGCCCCGGCCGCAGCACCCGCGTCCGGGACATGAAATCCGGGAAACCGGGCGGACGCACCAGCGCGCGCGGCTCGATCCGGGTCACCGGCACGCCCGGGTCGAGGGCGTCGGTCCGCAGCCGGTAGGCCACCGCGTTCTGGTAACCGTCGAACGGATCCGTCGTCACCCGGATGTCGCGCAGCCACTTGACGTGCGCCATGCCGTACCAGCCGGGCACGATCAGCCGCAGCGGGGCGCCGTGCTGCGGCAGCAACGGAGCGCCGTTCATCTCGTACGCCAGCAGCACCTCCTCGCGCAGCGCGTCGGCCACCGGCAGCGCGCGTTGGTAGTCCTGCTCGACGCCGCGCTCCACCCCGTGGTCGGCGCCGGTGAACACCACGTCGACCGCGTCGGCGGACAGGCCGGCCTCGCGCAGCAGCGGAGCCAGCGGGGTGCCCGTCCACTCGGCGTTGCCCACCGCCTCCACCAGCCACGGCTGGCTGACCGGACGTGGATGCAGCAACGCCCGCCCGTTGCCGGCGCACTCCAGCGTGACCTGCCGGGTGACCCGGGGCCGGGCGCGCAACGTCGCCAGGTCCAGCCGGAGCGGACGCTCGACCGCCCCGGACACGGTCAGCGTGTGCCCGGCCGGGTCCACGTCCGGGATGTCGTAGTGGATGAGCAGGTAGTGCAGGCCCGCCGGCGTCACGTCGTACCGCAACGCCTCCAGCGGGATGCCGTGGTTGCGCGCGGCGAGCTGAAGCTCCTCGACGCTGATCGCCTCGTCCGGCCCGGCGACCCGCGAGGGGCGGCTGACGTCGTCCACAGAGGTCATCGCTGCTCCAACTCGTCGTACCCCACGAACTCGAACATCCGCACCCCCGGGGCGAGCGGCCGGGGCGGGCCGGTGAAGCGGTGCGCGCCGACCCCCACCTCGTCGGCCGGGCTGCTCACCGCCACCGGCACGAAGCCCTCCTCGGCGAACCAGTCGCAGATGACCGGCACCAGGTCCGGCGCCCGCCGGTGCCGGGTCCACAGCACCGTGCCGCCGGTGGCGCAGAGCGATGCACAGTGTCGCACCGTCGAGCGGATGTCATCGTCGTCGATATTGCCGAAGATGCCGCAGGCCAGCACCAGGTTCGCCGGGACCAGGTCGGCGTAGCGGTCGGTCAGGGCCGCGTCGCCGGTGACGATTTCCACGCCGGTCAGCCCCGCCTCGGCGGCGGCCCGGCGGGCCGGTTCGGTGTTGCGCGGATCCAGCTCGACCAGGCGGGCGGTCACGTCCCGGCCGCGCGGATGGGTGGCGAGCACCGGGATCAGGTCGCGTCCCTGGCCGGCGCAGAGGCTGATCGCGCGCAGCGGGCCGGGCGGCGCCGCGTCCAGCGCCTCGACGATCCGGTGCCGCACCTCGACGAGCCGCCGGTACAGCGCCGAGTCGGGCTGGTCGTAGTCGCGGTGCCAGGCGTGCCAGTCCTTCGTCACGCGGCCAGCATAGGCGGATCCGCCGTAGCAGATCCGTCCCGATTTCGGGCGTCGTCCACAAGCGGGTGTCCGTCCACAGCGTCGGCCGCGAGCGGTGGCCGGACGCCGGGCGGCGCGGGCAGAGTGCGCGGCATGGCTACCCCGATCGGTCGCGCCGGTGCGGCCGTGCTGCTGGTGCTGCTCCTCACGCCGGGCCTGTCCGCCGAGCCGTCGCGCCGCCCGGCACCGGCCGGCGCCGCACCGCCGGTCGGTCGACCGGTGTCGGCGGCCAGGGTGCCGGGAACCGGTGCGGCGGCACGTTTCCGGTGGCCGTTGCCGGGCCCGCCCCGGGTGGCCCGGCGGTTCGACCCGCCACCTGAGCCCTGGCTGCCCGGGCACCGGGGCGTGGACCTCGTCGCCGCACCGGGTGCCGAGGTGCGCGCCGCCGGAGCGGGAACGGTCCTCTTCGCCGGCGTGGTGGCCGGCCGGCCGGTGCTCACCGTCGGGCACGGTGACGGGCTGCGCACCACCTACGAGCCGGTCCGTTCCCGGCTCACGGCCGGCACCCGGGTCGACGCCGGCACCCCGGTCGGCGAGCTGCTCGCCGGGCACCCCGGCTGTGCCGCCGCGGCCTGCCTGCACTGGGGACTGCGCCACGGTGACGACTACCTGGACCCGCTCGCCCTGCTCGGGCTGGGCCGGGTCCGACTCCTCCCCCTCGACCCGATGCCGGCCAGCCCGGGCGCTCAGCCCTGGGCGAGCAGCGCGGGCAGCCGTACCGCCAGCCGGTCGTACTCCTCCGGGGTGTTGTAGACCTGGCCGCACAGCCGCAGGTAGCCCCGGCCGTTCCAGCCGGCCACCGACACCTCGGCGGCCAGCCGGTCCGCGATCCGGGCCCGCAGCGCCCGGGCCGCGTCCAGCGTCGTCGCGACGCCGGGCGGCAGCGGCACCAGGCGCATGGCGACCGCCGGTCCGCCGGGCGTCGGCAGCCGCTCCGGCGCCACCCCGAGCGCGTCCCCGACCACCCGTTGCCCGTACGCGGCCAGCGTCGCGTTGTGCGCGCGCACCCGGTCCACGCCGAGGCTGCGCAGCGTGAACAGGCCGACCGGGGCGGCCAGCCAACCGGTGTAGTCCAGGGTGGCCTGCCACTCGACCCGGGTGGGGAACCCGCTGTCCTGCTCCCACGAGACGACGAGCGGCTGGATCCGCTCCCGCCACGGCTCCGCCACCACCAGCGCGGCGGTGCCGCGCGGCGCGTACGCCCACTTGTGCAGGTTGCCGACCCAGAAGTCGGCGCCGACCGACGCCACCGTGGCCGGCAGCATGCCCGGCGCGTGCGCCGCGTCCACCAGCACCGGCACGCCCCGTTCCCGGGCCACCGCGACGAGCGCCGCCGCCGGGAACAGCCGGGCGGTCGGCGAGGTGAGCTGGTCGACGATCAGCAACCGGGTCCGCCCGGGGCGCAGCCCGGCCCGGACGATCTCGACGATCTCCTCGTCGGTGGCCGTCAACGGCACCGGCAGGGTCCGGGACACCGCCCCGGTCCGCTCGCACTCCCGGGCCACCGACAGGGCGACCGCCCCGTACCCGTGGTCGGTGGTCAGCACCTCGTCGCCGGGGCGCAGCCGCAGCGACTGCAACACCACGGCCGCGCCGGTGGTGGCGTTGCCGACCAGGGCGGTGCCGTCCGGGTCGGCGCCGAGGAAGGTGGCCAGGTGCCGCCGGGCGTGGGTGATCCGGTCGACCAGGCCCTGGCCGAAGAACCGCAGCGGGTTGGCCTCCATCTCGTCGCGCAGCCGCTGCTGGGCGCGCTGCACGGCGATCGGCACGGCACCGAACGAGCCGTGGTTGAGGTGGCTGACGGACGGGTCGAGGGAGAAGAGCAGCCGAGCCCCGGGAATCGGCTCGGGCGGCTGCGGCACCGTCATCCGTCGATGGTAGCCCGCCGTGGATCACCGCCGGCCGGTTCCGTCAGGCCCGTGGGTGCGCCTGCCGGTAGGCCGCCCGCAGCCGCTCGACCGAGACGTGTGTGTAGATCTGCGTGCTGGCCAGCGACGAGTGCCCGAGCAGCTCCTGCACGGCGCGTAGGTCCGCGCCGCCTTCGAGCAGATGGGTGGCGGCCGAGTGGCGCAGCCCGTGCGGGGTCACCCGCGGCACGCCGGCCGCCGCGGTCCAGCCGGCCACGACCCGCCGGGCGGTGGTCGGGTTCAGCCGTCCGCCCCGGGCCCCGAGCAGCAGCGCGCGGCCCGAGCCGGGCACCACCAGGGCGGGCCGGCCGGCGTCGAGCCACGCGTCCAGTGCGCGCTGCGCCGGGACCCCGTACGGCACCGCCCGCTCCCGGCCGCCCTTGCCCAGCACGCGTACCACCCGGCGGGCCTGGTCGACGTCCGTGACGTCCAGGCCGCACGCCTCGCTGATCCGCACCCCGGTGCCGTAGAGCAGTTCGAGCAGCAGCCGGTCCCGCAGCAGCACCGCCTCCGGCGGACCGGCCCCGGCGCCCGCCCCGGCCCCGGCTTCGGTTTCGGCGGGCAGTCCTGGGTTCCGGTCGGTGGCCTCGGTGGCCTCGGCGGCCCGTGCCGGGGCGTCCATCAGGGCGGCGGCCTGATCGGCGCGCAGGACGGTGGGCAGGTCCCGGCGGGCCCGAGGGCTGGCCAGCGGCGCGGCGACGTCGTCGGGGAGCAGGCCGGCCCGGTGCGCCCAGGCGCTGAAGGTCCGGGCGGCGGCGGCCCGCCGGGCCAGCGTCGTCCGGGCGGTCCCCATGGTCCGCTGCCGGGCCAGCCAACTGCGCAGCACCGCGAGGTCCAGCTCGGGCAGGTCGGCGCAGCCCATCCGCGCCGCGTGGTCCAGCAGTGAGACCGCGTCCGTGACGTACGCCCGGACGGTGTGCGCGGAGCGGTTCCGCACCCGGGACAGGTGGTCGGCGAAGTCGTCCACCGCGGCGCGCATGGCGGTGGGCAGCGCCGCGTGGAGGTCGCGGGTGCCGCCGCGTCGTCCGCTCATGCCCACCTCGTCGTCGATCCCGCGCCGGCGGGGGCCCCATGGTCGAGATGAGCCTACGGGCACCGGGTGAGCCGCTCGGGTGCCGACAGGCGGACGCGCCGTCGTACGGTCCGTCCACCGTGGCCTGCCGGACGCGATCCGGGGTCTCGTCGCGGAGCTGGAGACCGGGGAGCGGAACCCGGTCACCCGTCTCCGGTCCGGGTGTCCGTCCGCCTGACGGTCGCCGGCGGGGGAGCCAACGCGTACCCGCCGTCACGGCGCACCACGAGGTGGAGCTCCTCCAGCAGCGACAGCTTCCGCATGGCCGCCCGGATGTCCACGCCGGCCCGGGCGGCCAGCGCCTCCAGCCCGATCACGCCGCGCCGCGGAAACGTCTCCACCAGCAGCGTGGCCTCGTCGTCGAGCTGGTCGGTGGGCCGGCTCGGCCCGCGTACGGGCGGGGCGAGGTCCGCGCCGATCCGACCCACCTCCTCCAGCACGTGTGCCACACCGGTGACCAGGCGGGCCCTCGGCTCCTCGCGGAGGATCTCGTGGGCGCCGACGGACATGGCCGACGTGACCGGACCCGGAACGACCATGGCTGGGCGGCTGAGGGCGAGCGCCCGTCTCGTCGTCTGGGTCGCTCCGCTGCGGGCGGACGCCTCCACCAGCACGGTGCCGAGGGTGCCGGCGGCGATCACGCGATTCCGGATGAGGAACCGGGGACGCAGGGGCTCCGCCCCGGGCAGCCATTCGCCGAGCAGCAACCCGGACTCGGCGATCCGGTCGAAGAGCGCGGCGTTACCCATCGGGTAGGGCCGGTCTATCCCGCACGCCAGCACGCTCACCGTCACCCCGCCGGCGTTCAGCGCGCCCCGGTGCGCCGCCGCGTCGACGCCGAAGGCGCCTCCCGAGACCACGGTCCAGCCCCGGTCGGCGAGACCGTAGCCGAGTTCGGTCGCCACGTGCAGGCCGTACGCGGTCGCGGCGCGGGCGCCGACCACGGCCACGGAACGCTCCAGGGATTCGTCCAGTCGCCGGGCGCCGCGCAGCCACAGGCACAGCGGCGGGGCGGTTTCCAGGTCCACCCGCCGACTGGCGTCGGGCAGCCGGAGACGGCGCAGGTCAGCGAGTCGAACCGGCCACTCGGCGTCCTCCGGGCAGATGACGCGGGCACCGAGCCGTTCCGCGCGGCCCAGCGCCTCGGCGGCGACGCCGCGTGCGTCACCGCTGGCGCGGCGGGCCGCCACGGTGGCGCGGAGCCGGTCCTCGGGTGCGCCGCCGTCGAGCAGCAGGTCCAGCGTGGCGATCGGGCCGATCGAGTCCACCAGCCGGTACACGGTCCAGGTGCCGGGCTCGGCGAGCCAGGTCAACGCCAGCCGGGCGAGCAGCCGCTCCTCCCCGGTGCTCATGCGCCCGCTCCCGTCCTGAGTTGGAGGGCCTCCAGCACGTCCTGCCGGTCCGGGCGTGCTCGCCCGTCCAGGTCGGCGACGGTCCAGGCCATTCGGATGACGCGATCGAAGCCGCGTGCGGAGATCGATCCGGAGTCCAGCCGGGCGCGTAGCTCAGCGGTGTCGTCGGCGGGGAGCCGCCACGGTGGACGGCGGAGGAGCGGCCCCGGTATCTCGGCGTTGAGCCGGTGCCCGGTGCCGGCCCACCGGTCGGCGGCAGCTCGTCGGGCCGCGGCGACGCGGGCGGCGACCGTCGACGAGGACTCGCTCACGGTCACCGTCTCCATCAGCTCCGCCGCGGTCACCGGCATCAGTTGCACCTGCACGTCGACCCGGTCGAGCAGTGGCCCGGAAAGCCGGCCGAGGTAGCGCCGCCGGGCCTGCGGGGCGCACTCGCAGTCGGCGTCGCCGGACGGCTTCGCGCAGGGGCAGGGGTTGGCGGCCAGCACCAGTTGGGAACGGGCCGGGTACTCGACGGCGCCCCGGGTGCGGGCGACCCGGACCCGTCCGCTCTCCAGCGGCTGGCGCAACGCCTCCAGCGCGCCCTTGCTGAACTCCGGCGCCTCGTCGAGGAAGAGCACACCCCGGTGGGCCAGTGACACGGCGCCGGGCCGGGCCAGCCCGGAGCCGCCGCCGACCAGCGCGGGCACCGTGGCGGTGTGGTGCGGCGCCTGGAACGGTGGGCGGCGCAGCAGCCCGCCGCCGGGCGGCAGCAGGCCGGCGATCGAGTGCAGCGCCGTCACCTCCAGGGCGGCCTCGTCGTCCAGCGCGGGCAGGATCGACGGCAGCCGTTCGGCGAGCATGGTCTTGCCGGCCCCGGGCGGGCCGAGCAGGGCGAGGTGGTGGCCGCCGGCGGCGGCGATCTCCAGTGCCCGCCGGCCGAGGGGCTGCCCGGCGACGTCGCTGAGGTCGGGGCCGGTGGGCGCGCCGGCCGGCGGCGGCTCCGGTGAGGTGAGCAGTGGCACGCCGCCGCGGATGTGCGCGACGAGCCGGTGCAGCGTGTCGACCCCGTGCACCCGTACGCCGGGGATGACGGCGGCCTCCGCGGCGTTGCCGGCGGGCACCACGACGCGCGGGCAGCCGGCCCGGGCAGCGGCGGCGACCATGGGCAGGGCGCCCCGGACCGGGCGGACCGCGCCGTCGAGACCGAGTTCGCCGAGGACGACGGTGCCCTCCAGGGCGACCGGCGGTAGTTCGCCGGAACCAGCGAGCACGGCGACGGCGATGGCGAGGTCGAACGCGGAACCGTACTTGGGCAGGGTGGCGGGGAGCAGGTTGAGCGTGATCCGCCGGTTGGGCCATTTCTGGCCGGAGTTGACGATGGCGGCGCGAACCCGGTCGCGGGCCTCGTGCAGCGCGGTGTCCGGCAGGCCGGAGATGAGCACCGCCGGCAGGCCGGGCGCGAGGTCGGCCTCCACCTCGACCACCTGCCCGGACACACCGGCCAGCCCGACGCTGAGGACCTTGGCGTAGCCCATGTCAGAACGCGCCCCGGAGGTGTTCCACGCGGGCGTGGCCGGCGGCCGGCAACCGGACCGAGAGCACGTCGAAACGGACCTCGTCGGCGGTGGTGCCGGTCTCGGCGAGCCAGCGGGCGGCCAGGCCGCGCAGCCGGCGTGCCTTGGCCCGGACCACGGCTTCGGCGGGGGAGCCGTACCGGTCGGTGCGCCGCGTCTTCACCTCGCAGAAGGCGAGGACCGGGCCCTCCCAGGCGATGATGTCGATCTCCCCGTCGGGGCAGCGCCAGTTGCGGGCGATCGGGCGTAGCCCGGTCTCGATCAGGTGCCGCAGCGCGCACCGTTCGCCGTAGGCGCCGACGGCCTGGTTCCGGTTCGTCATGCCGAGCAGGATGCGACCGACGGGCGGGGTCGTGCGGAGCTGCCGTCGCCGGTCTGTGGATGAGGGTGGGGTTGTGGACGGGCACCCGATCTCGCGCCCGATCTGCTAAAGGGACGGTCCGCGAAGACACGCTCCGTGATCGCACGACGACCGGGCGGTGTAGGGATGAGCTGCGGTGACGCTCCGGTCGACCCGAATGGCGTGGCTGGTGCCGGTCGCATACCGTGCCCGTCGTGGACGGACGACGGAGCTATCCCGAGGATCAGCAGGAACCGCGGTGGGGCGACCGCGGGTACGAGTCGGACTGGCGTGCCGCGGGCGAGCCGCGCTACCGCGACGACGACTACCGCGCCCCGGAGCAGCGGGCGGGCGAGGGCCGGTACGCGGACCCGGGTCGGTACTCCGCCGCCGATCCGCTCGTCGACGACACGAGTGGTTGGCGGTCACAGCGACCGGACGACCCGGAGGTCTCCGGGGAGTTGCCGGGGCGGGCCGGCCGGCGGGCGGCACGCGAGTCTGCGGCCGGGCACGGGGACGACCGGCTCGGCGCGGTGTCGCGCAGCGGCGTCGACGCGCTCGGCACCGCGTCGCGCGGCGCGCCGGACCCGCTCGGGTCGCGCGGGACCGACGCCCTCGCCGGGGGCGCCGACCCGGCCCGACCCGCCTCGTTCGGGAGTTTCGGCGCGGACGCCCCGGCCGGAGGTGCCGTTTCGGCCGGTTCGGGCTCGTTCGGGGGGTTCGGTGCGGACGCCCCGGCCGGGGGCGTCGTTTCGGCCGGTCCGGGCTCGTTCGGGGGGTTCGGCGGGGACGCCCCGGCCGGGAGCGGCGATCCGGCCCGTCCGGGCCCGCTCGGCGGCTACCCGATCGTGGAGACCGGCCGGTCGGCGGAGCCCGCCACGGCCGGCGGGACGCAGATCTCGGTGGGCGGCCGGCCGAGCCCGGGTGCGGCCACTTCGCTGACCATCGGCGAGCGCCCGACCGCCCCGACCGCCCCGACCGAGCCGACGGCGCCGGTGAACCCGCTGGAGATGCCGACCGGCCCGATGCCGGCGGTCGTGCCCCGGTCGGACGGACCGCCGCCCGGTGACGGCGTCTACCGGACCCGGCGCCCGGCGTTGGCGGTGCTGCTGGCGGCGCTCGTGCTGGTGCTGGAGGTGCCCGCGTTCCGGGTGCTGCTGCACGGGCTGGTGGGTGACCCGGTCTCCACGTCGCACGTCGTGGTGGGCACGTTCCTCGTGGTCGGGCTGCCGATCTTCGGTGCCGGGCTGTACGGCCTGCGCACCGGTGGGCTCGCGCTGGCCGACGGCAGCCGCGGCTGGCTCCGCCCGCCGACCGCGTACCTGACCGTGGGTCTGGTGCTCTTCGTCGCCGCCGCGCTCGCGGCCCGCTGACCGCCGGCGACCGCGTACCCCGGGGTCGGGGGGCGGAGAAGGCGCGTACACTGGTCAACTGGCGACCGCCTCGTGCGGTCGACCTCGCGCGCCCTCTCCATGGTCATTCCGTGGAGCGACGGCCTCCCTGGTCCCGGTCCTTCGTCCGGGCCCACCCTGGCCGGCGACCGGGCGCCAGGCGTCCGGCCGCCGGCCGGACGGACAACCAGGGACAAAGTAGGAGTACCCACCATGGCCGTCGTGACCATGCGTCAGCTGCTGGAGAGCGGTGTGCACTTCGGGCACCAGACCCGGCGCTGGAACCCGAAGATGAAGCGCTTCATCTTCACCGAGCGCAACGGTATCTACATCATCGACCTGCGCCAGACCCTCGACTACATCGAGAAGGCGTACTCGTTCATCCGCACCACCGTCGCGGGCGGCGGCAGCATCCTGTTCGTCGGCACCAAGAAGCAGGCCCAGGAGGCCATCGCCGAGCAGGCGACCCGGGTCGGCCAGCCGTACGTCAACCACCGCTGGCTCGGTGGCATGCTGACCAACTTCCAGACCGTGTACAAGCGGCTCCAGCGGATGAAGGAGCTTGAGGCCCTGGGTGACCTGAGCGGCACCGCCGCCGGTTACACCAAGAAGGAGACCCTCCAGCTCTCCCGCGAGAAGATCAAGCTCACCAAGACCCTCGGTGGTCTGCGGGACATGCAGAAGCTCCCGGCCGCGGTCTGGATCGTCGACACCAAGAAGGAGCACATCGCCGTCGACGAGGCCCGCAAGCTGGGCATCCCGGTGATCGCCGTGCTGGACACCAACTGCGACCCGGACGAGGTCGACTTCCCGATCCCGGGTAACGACGACGCCATCCGTTCGGCCGAGCTGCTGACCAGGGTCGTGGCCGCGGCCGTCGCCGACGGTCTGATCGCGCGTTCCGGCCGTGGCCGGGGCGGCGACGAGAAGCCCGAGGCGGGCCAGGTCGGCGCCGACGAGCCGCTGGCCGAGTGGGAGCGCGAGCTGCTCGAGGAGCCGAAGAAGGCTGACGAGCAGCCGGCGACCGCCGCCGCCGAGCAGCAGCCCGCCGCTGCCGCCGCCGAGCAGCAGCCGGCCGCCGCCGAGGAGCCGAAGAAGGCTGCCGAGCAGCCGGCGACCGCCGCCGCGGAGTGATCGCACCGTCGTGTCCCCGCCGGCCGGTTCTGCGCCGGCCGGCGGGGCGCGGCGGGCACACCGGGCGACACCGGCCCGGTTCCGGGTAACCGGCAGTCAGACCATCCCACCGCAGTAGTCACAGACACCGAAGAGAGAGTCATGTCCAACTTCACCGCCGCGGACGTCAAGAAGCTCCGGGACCTCACCGGCGCCGGCATGATGGACTCCAAGAAGGCGCTGACCGAGGCCGAGGGCGACTTCGACAAGGCCGTCGAGATCCTGCGCGTCAAGGGCGCGAAGGACGTGGGCAAGCGGGCCGGTCGCACCGCCGCCAACGGTCTCATCGCCCACTCCGGCCAGGCGCTGCTCGAACTCAACTGCGAGACCGACTTCGTCGCCAAGAACGACGCCTTCATCGCGCTGGCCCAGCAGCTGGTCGAGCACGGCGTGACCAGTGCCGCCACCAACGCCGAGGAGCTGCTCGCCAGCACCATCGACGGCAAGAGCGTGGCCGACCTGATCCAGGAGCAGTCCGCCAAGATCGGCGAGAAGCTGGTGCTGAACCGCTTCGCCAAGCTCGACGGCACCACCGCGGTCTACCTGCACCGCAAGAGCCAGGACCTGCCCCCGGCGGTCGGCGTGCTGGTGCAGTTCTCCGGCAAGACCGACGAGGCGGGCGACGCGGACGCCCGTGGCGTCGCGATGCAGATCGCCGCGATGCGGCCGAAGTACCTCACCCGGGACGAGGTGCCCGCCGAGACGGTCGAGTCCGAGCGGCGCATCGCCGAGCAGACCGCCCGCGAGGAGAACAAGCCCGCGGCGGCGCTCCCGAAGATCGTCGAGGGCCGGGTGAACGCCTTCTTCAAGGACTTCGTCCTGCTGGAGCAGGCCTCGGTCGCCGACAACAAGAAGACCGTCAAGCAGGTGCTGGCCGAGGCCGGCATCGAGGTGACCCGCTTCGTGCGGTTCGAGGTCGGCCAGGCCTGAGCCGCCACCCGGGCCGCGGGCCCGGGCAGCGAGAACGTGGACGAGGAGGCCGCCGGTGTACGCGACAGGCACCGCGGCCTCCTCGTCACATAGGGTCGGCAAGGGCAGGTACGCGACGCTCGCGCGGTGCGCGGGGAGAAGGGGCGGGGCGGATGACGCAGGTTGTGAGTGACCGGAGCCTGGCGGCGGATGACCCGACCGCCCCTCCGCCCGGCCGGTCCCGTCGGGTGGTGCTGAAGCTGTCCGGCGAGGTCTTCGGCGGCGGCGCGATCGGCGTCGACCCGGACGTGGTCCAGGGCATCGCCCGGCAGATCGCCACCGTGGTCCGCCGCGGCGTGCAGGTCTCCGTGGTGGTCGGCGGCGGCAACTTCTTCCGCGGCGCCGAGCTGCAGAAGCGCGGCATGGACCGCGCCCGCGCCGACTACATGGGCATGCTGGGCACGGTGATGAACTGCCTCGCGCTCCAGGACTTCCTGGAGAAGGAGGGCATCGAGACCCGGGTGCAGAGCGCGATCACCATGGCCCAGGTCGCCGAGCCGTACATTCCCTTGCGCGCGATCCGGCATCTGGAGAAGGGCCGGGTAGTGATCTTCGGCGCCGGCGCCGGGATGCCGTACTTCTCCACCGACACGGTGGCCGCCCAGCGCGCGCTGGAGATCCGCGCGGACGTGGTGCTGATGAGCAAGAACGGCGTGGACGCGGTCTACACCGCCGACCCCCGGATCGACCCGACGGCGAGCAAGCTCGACTCGATCACCTTCTCCGAGGTGCTGCGCCGCAACCTGCGGGTCGCCGACGCCGCCGCGTTCAGCCTCTGCATGGAGAACGGCCTGCCGATGCTGGTCTTCGGCGCCCAGGGTGACGACACGATCGTCCGCGCCGTCGGCGGTGAGAAGATCGGCACGCTGATCACCGCCTGACCGGCCCACCCGGACCGGCAGCGGTCCTCTGCCACAGCCCCAGCACAGCCCACGACGAGCGACAGAAGGAGGCGAGGAGACCGGTGATCGACGACACCCTCCTCGAGGCGGAGGAGAAGATGGAGCGTGCCATCGAGCACGCCAGGGAGGAATTCGGCGGGATCCGCACCGGTCGCGCCAACGCCGCCATGTTCGCCCGGATCGTCATCGACTACTACGGCAGCCCGACCCCGCTGCCGCAGATGGCGTCCATCGCGGTGCCCGAGCCGCGCATGGTGATCATCAAGCCGTACGACACCTCGCAGACCAATGCGATGGAGAAGGCGATCCGCGACTCGGATCTCGGGGTGAACCCGAACAACGAGGGCAACCAGCTGCGCATCGTGCTCCCGCAGATGACCGAGGAGCGGCGACGCGAGATGATCAAGGTCGCCCGGCAGAAGGGCGAGGAGGCGAAGGTCGCCGTCCGTAACATCCGCCGTAAGGGCAAGGAAGAGCTGGACCGCCTGGTCAAGGACGGCGAGGTCGGCGAGGACGAGGGCCGGCGCGCGGAGAAGGACCTGGACGACCTGACCCAGCGCTTCGTCGGCACCGTGGATGAAATGATCAAGCACAAGGAGAGCGAGCTGCTCGAGGTCTGAACGGCCCGCGCACTCCGTCACGGCACCGCGCCGCCGTCGCCCGGCACCCCGGGCGGCGGCCCGGTGCCGTCGTCGTGCCCGGCGGCGTCCACCCTCGACGCCGGCCGGTTGCAGTAGGCTCGGCACGATTCCCGACCACCACCGGGTGAACGGCGGGAATCGCCCGGCCGTCGGTCGGTCAACAGGAAGTCTCACGCCGGTAGGGGATGGTCTTGGTCTTGCGTCATGTGGTGGCTTTCGTACCGTCTGCCGGTGCGTGATGTCCCACCCCGACCCCTACGGCAGCACCGAGCCGCGCGGCTGGGACCGCTCGGCCCCCGCCCTGCCCTGGCCGGAGACCGGCCTGGAGCCCGGCCCGTGGCGGCGTCCCGCCCCCGGCCCGGACGGCTTTCCCGACGCGGAGGCGTACGCCGGGCCGGTCACCGACGCGTACCCGCTGGATCAGCGGCACCACGACGCGCCGTGGCCGCCCGACGGCCCGCCGGCCGCGCCGCGTGGCCGGCGGGACGAGCCTGGGCCCGGCGACCGTGGCCCGGCGGGCGACGACCGGCCGGACGACGACTACCCCACCGCGCAGATCGCCCCGGTCCGCGACGAGTTCACGGTCCGTGACGACCCCGCGGTACGCGACGAGCCCGCGCCCGAACCGCCGGCCGGTCGCCGGTCGAAGGGGCGTCGACGGGCGAGCGCGGACCGTCCCCCGACCACCGCGCCGCCGGCGTCCCGGGCGGGTCGCAACCTGCCGGCGGCGATCGGCGTCGGGGCGGCTCTCGGCGCGGCGATCGTGGTGCCGCTCTTCTTCTTCCTGCCGGCGTTCCTGGCCGTGCTCGCCGCCGCGGTGGCGATCGGCATCTGGGAGATGGCGCGGGCGGTCCGCCGCAGCGGCGCCCACCCGCCGCTGGTGCCGCTGGTCGCCGGTGGCGTGATCATGGTCGGGCTGGCCTGGTTCGCCGGCCCGGACGCGCTCTGCCTCGGGCTGCTGGTCACCGTGCTGGGCACGATGATCTGGCGGCTCGGCGACGGTCCCGGCAACTACCAGCGTGACCTGACCGCGGCCACGCTGATCGCGGTCTACGTGCCCTTCCTCGCCGGCTTCGCGGCCCTGCTCGCCGCCGCGCCCGACGACGGTCACCTGCGGGTGCTGGTCACGCTGGTGGCGGTGGTGCTCTCCGACACCGGCGGGTACGCGGCCGGGGTGGCCTTCGGCAAGCGTCCGATGGCCCCGAAGATCAGCCCGAAGAAGTCGTGGGAGGGCTTCGCCGGCTCGGTCACCGCCGCCGCGGCGGGCAGCGCGCTGCTGCTGTGGCTGCTGTTCGACGTGGCCCCGTGGTGGGGTGCGTTGTTCGGGATGGCGATGTCCTGCGCGGCGGTGCTCGGTGACCTCGCCGAGTCGATGATCAAGCGCGATCTGGGCGTCAAGGACATGAGCAACCTGCTGCCCGGCCACGGCGGCCTGATGGACCGGCTCGACTCGATCCTGTTCGCGGTGCCGACGGCGTACCTGCTGTTGGCGGTGTTCGTGCCGGTGGTGAGCTGAGGGATGGATCACGTCGTCACCACGCCCCCGACCGGCCGGTCGGGGGCGATTCGGCGCCGGTGCACAGGTGCGTCCGGCTCGGCGCGTGTCAGACTGGACGCGCCATGACGAGCCTCCCGCTGATCTCCGTAGACCCCGACGCCCGCGGCCGCCGGCCCGCGATGCCTCCCCGCCACCTCGCCGACCTCGACCTGCCGGGCCGGCAGGCGCTCGTCACCGAGCTGGGCGAACCGGCGTTCCGCGCCAAGCAGGTGTCGAACCACTACTTCGGCCGCCTGGTCCGTGACCCGGAGCGGATGACCGACCTGCCGGCGGCGACCCGGGAGCGGCTGGCCGGCACGTTGCTGCCCACGCTGCTCACCCCGGTGCGCGAGCTGGCCTGTGACGACGGCGCCACCCGCAAGGCGCTCTGGCGGCTGCACGACGGCTCGCTGGTGGAGAGCGTGCTGATGGGTTACCCGGACCGGGTCACCGTCTGCATCTCCAGCCAGGCCGGCTGCGGCATGGCCTGCCCGTTCTGCGCCACCGGCCAGGCCGGGCTGACCCGCAACCTCTCCACCGCGGAGATCGTCGACCAGGCCGTCTACCTGGCCGGCGTGGCCGCCTCCGGTGCGGTGGCCGGCTCGCCGCCGCGGCTGTCGCACGTGGTGTTCATGGGCATGGGTGAGCCGTTGGCCAACTACGCGCGGGTGGTGGCGGCGATCCGCCGGCTGGTCGCGCCGGCCCCGGAGGGGCTCGGCCTGTCCCAGCGGCACATCACCGTCTCCACGGTCGGGCTGGTGCCGGCCATTCGGCGGTTGGCCAGCGAAGACCTCTCCGTGACCCTTGCGTTGTCGCTGCACGCCCCCGATGATGAGCTGCGCGACGAACTCGTCCCGGTCAACCAGCGCTGGAAGGTGTCCGAGGTGCTGGACGCGGCGTGGGACTACGCGGCCACGACGGGGCGTCGCGTGTCCATCGAATACGCGATGATCAAGGACGTGAACGACCAGCCGTGGCGGGCCGACCTGCTCGGGCGGCTGCTGGCGGGCAAGCTGACCCACGTGAACCTGATCCCGCTCAACCCGACTCCGGGCAGCCGCTGGGACGCCAGCCCGAAGCCGGTCGAGCGGGAGTTCGTCAGGCGGTTGCGCGACGCCGGCGTGTCCACCACGGTGCGGGACACCCGGGGGCGCGAGATCGACGGGGCGTGTGGGCAGCTCGCCGCCGCCGAGGACACCGACAGCGACCCCCGCGCGGCAACGGCGTAGCGGTACGAGACCAGGAGACATAGTGGCGAGTCAGGGTCAGCGTTTCCGGCGGAAGGCGCTCCGTCGGGGATACAAGGTCGACGAGGTGGACGCCTTCCTGGACCGGGTCGAGGCGACCCTCGACGGCCAGCCGATCGGTGCGCCCGTCGCGTCCCAGGAGGTCCACGACGTCGTCTTCCGGGTCCGGTTCAACGGCTATGACGAGTGGCAGGTCGACCTGCACCTCGACCGGGTCGAGCGGCAGCTCGCCGAGCTGGAGGAGCGCGCCGGCGCCCCCGGCGGGCGCGGTGGCGATCCCCGGATGGCCGACCGGCTCGGGCCGCCGATGCGCGACGACCGTGGCCTGTCCCCGGTGCCGCAGCCGCCGATGCCGCCCCGGCAGATGCCGGCCCAGGCCGGCCCGCCCGTCGACCGCTACGGCAACCGCTACGACGAGCCGACCGGCGCGTTCGCCGGTGGGTACGACGGCCCCCGTGGCGGCTACGACGCGCCGCGCGGCCCGGCCGGTCCCGGCCCGATGGGCCCCGGGCCGGGCGCCCCGATCGGGCACGGCGGACCGCCGCCGCGCAGCCTGCCGCCCGGCCCGGGCGGCTACGGTCAGGACACCGGCCCCGGCGGTTACGGCCAGGACACCGGCCCCGGTGGCTACGGTCAGGACACCGGCCCCGGTGGCTACGGTCAGGACACCGGTCCGGGCGGGTACGGGCACGGCCAGGACACCGGTCCGGGCGGCTACGGTCAGGACAAGGGCCCGGGTGGGTACGGCGGCCCGAGCGACCGCTTCGACGGCTTCGAGGCCGGCCGGCACGGTCGGGCCGACATGACCGCGGAGATCCGGATGCCCGAGCGGGACCTGCGGGAGCTGCGTGGGCGCGGCCCGGCCGGCCCGCCGGCGCTGCCGCAGCAGAGCTACGGCCCGCCGGATCCGGGCTACGGCCCGCCGGACCAGGGCTACGGCGGCGGCCCCTCGATGACGGGCCCGCCGCTTGTCGGTCCGCCGGCCGCCGGCCCGCCGATGGTGGGCCCGCCGATGGCCGGCCCGCCCGGCAGCGACCTGCACCGGGTCGACCAGATCCGGCGCGGCTTCCAGGTCCGTCGGTTCGGCAGCGGGTACGACCCGGACCAGGTCGACCGCTTCTTCGACACGCTTCTCGGCGGCATGCAGGGGCGCAACCCGATGCCGGTGAACCCGAAGGAGCTGGACACGCTGCGCTTCGGGCTGGTGCCCGGCGGCTACTTCGAGGCGGAGGTCGACGCCGCGCTCAAGGACGTGCAGGACATCCTGCTCGGCCGCTGAGCCGCACCCGACGACGCACCGACGACGCACTGACGACGAAGGGCCCGCCCCCGAGGGGACGGGCCCTTCCGCGTACCGCTGGTGCCGGGTGTCAGGACCGCAGGCCGTTGCGGCGCAGCACGGCGTCGCCGATGACGATGGCGAGCAGCAGCGCGGCGATCCCGAACAGCCAGATGTGCTCCACCCGGCCCTCCTCGGTGCCGCAGAGCGCCATCAACACCAGGGCCACCGCCGACACCACCGCACCGATCCGTCCGGACCTGCGGTGCCCGGGCCTGTGCTGGTCTGGCGCGGTTACCGGCTCGTCTCCTGCCACTGTCGGTCCTTCCCTCGCGATCGGATCTCCGGTTAGTCTGGCACGCCGCGTGCCGGGCCCGGCGCAGGGTCCGACCCGACGGGGTCGGACGACCCGCACGGGCGACCGGCGGCCGGCGCGACGGGTGGGCGGATCGGCCCGGGCCGTTGGACCTGTTCCGCGGGGGCCGGCCGGCACTGTGGGCGTCGCGGGACGGCGACCACACTGTCTCCGGTAGCGTCTTGTCGTACGCCTGATGCCTTTTTGAGGGGGACTACGGTGCGAGTGACCGGTACGGGCCACGCCAGCATGCGGATCGACACGCCCGCGGGCAGCATCCTGTGCGACCCGTGGGTCAATCCCGCCTACTTCGCCTCGTGGTTCCCCTTCCCCGACAACTCCCAGCTCGACTGGGCGACGCTGGGCCAGGTCGACTACCTGTACGTGTCGCACCTGCACCGGGACCACTTCGACGCGAAGCACCTGCGGGACTTCGTCTCGAAGGACGCCACCGTCCTGCTGCCCGAGTACCCGACCTCCGAGATGGAGGACGAGCTGCGGGAGCTGGGCTTCACGAAGTTCCTGAAGGCCCCGAACGAGCAGGTGGTGGAGCTGCCCGGCGGCCTCAAGATCATGATCCAGGCGTTGACCAGCCCGACCGACGGCCCGATCGGCGACTCGTCGCTCTGGGTCGAGTACGACGGCGTCCGGCTGCTCAACCAGAACGACGCCCGCCCCACCGACCTGACCGTCTTCGCCGAGCTGGGCCACGTGCACGCGCACATGCTCCAGTTCTCCGGCGCGATCTGGTACCCGATGGTCTACGAGCTGCCGCAGTCGGCGAAGACCGCGTTCGGCAAGCAGAAGCGGGACCGGCAGTTCGACCGCACCTGGCGCTACATCGACGACCTGAAGGCCGACCACGTCTTCCCGATCGCCGGCCCGCCCTGCTTCCTCGACGACGAGCTGTGGCAGTTCAACGACATCTTCGGCGACGAGGGCAACATCTTCCCCGACCAGTCGGTCTTCCTGGCCGAGTACGCGAAGGTCGGCGGCCACAACGGCATCGTGCTGCTGCCGGGCAGCGTCACCGAGATCACCACCGAGGGCGCGACCACCACCCACCCGCAGCCGGTGGAGGAGTTCTTCGCGAACAAGGTCGCCCACCTGGAGGAGATGCGGGAGCGCAAGCGCGGTGTCATCGAGGCCGAGAAGGCGTCCTGGCGGCACCCGGAGATCGACGTGCTGGCCGAGATGAAGCGCCGGATCGAGCCGCTGCTCGACGAGTCGATCTACCTGGCCAAGGGCGTCGGCGGCCCGGTCCGCTTCGACCTGGTCAGCTACGACGGCGCCGACGTCGAGTCGATCGTGGTGGACTTCCCGGGCAAGGAGGTCCGGCCGTACGCGGACGAGAAGGTCCGCTACCGGTTCCGCACCGAGCGGGCGCTGATCGAGCACCTGTTCCACATCGGCGAGGTCGACTGGGTCAACTCGCTCTTCCTCTCCTGCCGGTTCTCGGCGGCCCGGATCGGCCAGTACAACGAGTTCGTCTACGCGTTCTTCAAGTGCCTCTCCGAGGAGCGCCTCCAGTACGCCGAGGGCTGGTACGACGAGCACGAGCGCGCGGTCGACGCCGAGGACATCACGGTCGACGGCTGGGTGGTGCAGCGGCGCTGCCCGCACCTGAAGGCGGATCTGAGCCGGTTCGGCATCGTCGACGGTGACCAGCTCACCTGTCAGCTCCACGGGTGGAAGTTCGACCTGCCCAGCGGTCGGTGCCTGACCAGCGTCGGGCACAAGATCCGCGCCCACCGGGCCGACGAGGAGACGCCGGCGCCGGCCGGGAACCCGGTCATCTGACGCTTTCGCCCCGCCCGCCGCCCCCGGCGCGCGACCATCTCCTGGTGAGGGGGGCGGCGTGACGGGGGCGGACCGGGAGCCGGCGTACCGGTTCGCGCGCAGCAGCGAGATGGCGCGGGACGCCTCCCGGGTGGAGGCGTTCAGCGACGCGGTGATCGCCATCGTGCTCACGCTGATGGCGGTCGAGCTGCTCCAGTTCGGCCCGGACGCCCCGAACGATCGGGGGCTGCCGGCCGCGTTGGCGCACGAGTGGCGGGCCTACCTGGCGTACGTGATCACGTTCGCGGTCGTCGGCCAGGTCTGGCTGACGCACCACAACATGTGGCGCTACGTCTGCCGGGTCGACCAGATGCTGCTGGTGTTGAACCTGCTGCTGCTGATGTTCGTGGCGGCCATCCCGTTCACCGCGAACCTGCTGGCGGACAATCTGCGCGGCTCCGTCGGCGACCAGCGGCTGACCGCGGCGCTGTACGTCGGCACGGTGCTCGGCGAGGCGGTGTTCTTCAACCTGAGCTGGTGGTGGGCCCGCCGCCGGGGCCTGCTGCACCCGGATCTCGACCCGCGGCTGGCCCGGGCGGTGGCCCGCCGGTTCCGGCTCGGCCCGCTGCTCTACCTGGTCGCGTTCGCGGTCGTGTTCGTCGACCCGATCCTCAGCCTGCTGGCGTACCTGCTGCTGATCGGGCTCTACGTGATCCGTGGCCCGGGCGACCTCCCGCGCGCCGGGCAGGAGGCCGCCTCGTCGTGAGGTGTTAAAAGGGGGCCCCTCCTATACCGCAGGCGTTAAGCGGGGGCCCCGCCTTACATGTCGGCGAGGATGCGGCGGGCGGCGTTGTGGCCGGCGGCGCCGATCACGCTGCCCGCCGGGTGGCAGCCGGCGCTGCCCGCGTAGACGCCGTCCACGCCGGTGGCGTACGGCATCCGGTCGGTGAACGACACCGTGTTGTCGACGTGGTGGATGTGCCCGCCGGTGATGCCGAAGTGGGCCTCGATGCCGGGCGGGGGCAGCGGCACCGCGTCCGCGATCAGGTCGGCGGTGCCCGGCGCGTACCGCTCGCAGATCGCGATCAGCCGCTCGACGTACCCGGGCAGCGCCGCGTCCCAGGTGGTGCCGGCCAGCTCGTAGGGGACCGACTGGACGAACAGCGCCGACGAGTGGTGCCCGGCGGGGTCCTGCAGCGACGGGTCGACGGTGGTGTGCACGTACCACTCGATGGTCGGCTCGTCCGGCAGCCGCCCGGCCTGGACGTCGGCCCACATGCCGCGCAGCGCCGCCATCGGCGACTCACCGCCGCCGCCGACCAGCGAGTCGGAGCCGGGCAGCAGGTGGATGGTCGAGCCGAACGGGCTCGGCGCGTCGGCCGGCAGGCAGGAGAAGCGCGGCAGCCCGGTGAGCGCCAGGTTGAGCTTGAGCGTGGTGCCGGGCCGGCGGACCGCCGCCATCCGCGCGCCCAGCTCCGCCGGGAGCACGCCGTCGGGCAACAGGTCGATCAGCCGGTACGGGTCACACGCGCCCAGCACCACTGACGCGCCGACCTCCCGACCGTCGGCCAGCACCACGCCCGACGCGGCGCCGGAGTCCAGCGTGATCGCGGTGACCGGGGCGCCGGTGACGATGCGGGCGCCCGCGCCCCGGGCCGCGTCGGCGAACGTGCGCGACACGGTGCCCATGCCGCCCTCGGCGATCATCCAGGTGCCGTCCGCGCCGGGGAGCCGGCACATGTTGTGCACCAGGAAGTTGTGCCCGGTGCCCGGGTCGTCCGGGCCGGCGTTGAGCCCGGACAGGCCGTCGGTGACCGCGTACATGCTGACCAGCAACTCGGAGCGGAAGTCGAAGCGGGCCAGGTGGTCGGCGACCGAGCCGCGGACCAGGTCGACGAAGACCTGTCGCAGGGCCGGCCGGACGTAGCGTTCGGCGGTCTCGTCGACCGGCAGCGGCTCGGCCAGCCAGGCCGGCGCGAGGTCCTCGCGGAGCTGGGCCAGCTCGGCCTGGAGCGCGTCGTCGGCCGCCACGTCCGCCGCCGAGAACATCTCGGTGAGCTGCCGCCGGGTGGCCGCCGCGTCGCTGCCGAAGAGGAGGTACGGCGCGCCGGGGCCGCCGGGCGTGGGCAGGAAGTAGTGCGGGTCGCGGCGCAGCACCGGAATGGTCACGTCGAGCGTGGCGAGCAGTTCCGGCGGCATCAACCCGAGCAGGTACGACCCGGTGGAGTGACGCAGCCCGGGCACCAGCGGGAACGGGTTCTCGGTGCGGGTGGCGCCGCCGATCACCTCGGCCGCTTCCAGCACCAGCACGTCGAGGCCGGCGCGGGCCAGCAGGATCGCCGAGACCAGGCCGTTGTGCCCGGAGCCGACCACGACGACGTCGGCGCGTGCCGGCAGCTCTGTCCCGTCACTCATGGGAACGGAGCCTACTGCCGGGCCGACCCCGGCGGGAGGGTTCGCGGCCGGGCGCTACCGTGGCCGGCATGCCCGAGGCAGTCCAGTTCGCGCTCCCGGCCGTGCTCGTCGTCCTGCTCCTGCTCTGGTTCGTGCTCCGGCGGTCCGCCGGCCGTCCCCGGGATCTGGTCGCCCCGGACCCGGTCGCCGGCGGTGGGCAGGGGGAGGTGCTGCGGCTGGCCCGTGCGGGGCACACGGTCGAGGCGGTCCGGCTGTTGCGCCAGCAGACCGGGCTGCCGCTGCTGGAGGCGAAGCAGGCGGTCGACGCGTTGCGGGCGGGCGGCCCGCTGCCGGCCCCACCCGGCGGCCCGGTCGACCCGGGCGGCGGCGTGCGCGCCGAGGCGACCCGGCTGGTGCACGCCGGGAAGAAGATCCACGCCGTCAAGCTGGTGCGGGAGCACACGAACTGGTCGCTGGCCGAGGCGAAGCGGTACGTCGACCGACTCTGACGTCACGCCACGTTCACCGGGCAGTGGCGGCGGTCGATGCCGTCCGAGGGCTACCGTCGGCGGGGAACCATCGTCTCGGGGAGGTCATCCGATGGATCGTCGTACCGTCCTGCGTGCTGCCACCGTGGTGGGCGGCACCGCCTTCGCGGGCAGCCTCTGGGCCGCCGCCGCGCCGGCAGCGCCCGCCCAGCCCGGCCCCGGCCCCTACGGTGACCTGCTGGCCGCCGACGCCAACGGCCTCCGGTTGCCGGCCGGCTTCACCAGTCGGGTGATCGCCCGTTCCGGCCAGCGGGTCGCCGGCACCTCGTACGTCTGGCACCCGGCGCCGGACGGCGGCGCGTGCTTCCCGGCCGGCGACGGCTGGTACTACGTCTCCAACTCGGAGGTGCCGCTGGTCGGCGGCGCCTCGGCGGTGCGCTTCGCGGCCGACGGCACGATCGTCGCCGCGTACCGGATCCTCGGCGGCACCAACAACAACTGCGCCGGCGGTCCCACCCCGTGGGGGACGTGGCTCTCCTGCGAGGAGGTGCCGCTGGGCCGGGTGTTCGAGACCTGGCCGGACGGCGGCCGGGGCGGCGAGGAGCGGACCCGGATGGGTCGCTTCAAGCACGAGGCGGCGGCCTGCGACCCGGTCCGGCAGGTGGTCTACCTGACCGAGGACGAGCCGGACGGCTGCTTCTACCGCTTCGTCCCGGACACCTGGGGTGACCTGCGCACCGGTCGGGTGCAGGTGCTCTGCGCCCCGGAGGACCAGGTGGCCGGCCCGGTGACCTGGCGGGACCTGCCGGACCGGGACGGTTTCCCGGTGCCCACCCGCTTCCAGGTGGGCGCCGCGAAGTCGTTCGCCGGCGGCGAGGGCTGCTGGTACGCGGACGACACCTGCTGGTTCACCACCAAGGGCGACAACCGGGTGTGGGCGTACGACGCGGCGCGGGAGCGGCTCGACCTCGCGTACGACGACTCGCTGGTGGAGGCCGGCGCGGCGCCGCTGACCGGGGTGGACAACATCACCGGCACCGGAGGCGGCGACCTCTACGTGGCCGAGGACGGCGGCGACATGGAGATCAACATGATCACGCCGGCCGGCGTGGTGACGCCGTTCCTGCGGCTGCTCGGGCAGTCGGCGTCGGAACTCACCGGCCCGGCGTTCGCGCCGGACGGCAGCCGGCTCTACTTCTCGTCCCAGCGCGGCACCAACGGCGCGAAGGCCGGCACCGGCGGCATCACCTACGAGGTACGCGGCCCGTTCCGGCGCTGACCGGCTCAGGCGCGGGCCGCCTCCCGGGCGGCCCGCCACCGGCTCAACGCCAGCGTGGCCGAGTAGCCGGCCAGCACGATCACGTGGAACAGGTAGAGCCAGAGCAGCACCGCCACCCCGCCGCCGATCTCGTCGAACCCGCCGAACGGCACGCCCAGGTTCAGCGGCAGCGAGCAGAACAGCACGAAACCGTGCAGGAAGCCGGAGAGGTTCGCGGCGGTGAACGAGCCCATGCCGAGCGTGGACAACCAGTCCGGGGAGGCCGGGCCGACCACCCGGAACACCCACACCAGCACCGGCGTGAGCACCAGCCACACCGCCAGGAACGACAGCACCACACCGAGCGCGCCGATCCAGCCGCCCTGCCGGACCAGCCGGGTGGTCAGCGGCAGCGCCAGCAGGATCGACAGCAGCAGGGCCGGGGCGGGCGCGAGCAGCGGCAGCAGCAGCAGCCGGCCGCGCCAGCCGACAAGCGCGCCGGACTCGGCGCGCGGCTCGGCCACCGAGACGAACGCCCGGCGCAGCCCCTCGCCGTAGAGCGAGGCCGGCAGCAGCGAGGCGAGCGCCAGCAGCGGGGTCAGCCCCAACCCGGCCTCGACCAGCGCGGCCACCGCCCGGTGCGCGCCGATCTCGGTGGGCAGCGTGTCGATCGCGTACGAGGTCAGCCGGCGCACCCGGTCGGCGCCGGCGAGCAGCCCGGTGAGCCAGATCGCCAGCAGCGCCACCGGCACCACGGCGATCGCGCCGTAGAACGTGATCGCGGCGGCGTGCAGCGAGAGATCCCGGCCCCGGACCGGCCGGAACGCCGCCGAGGTGATCCGCTTCGTGCGTTGCCAGCCGTCGCCCATCGCCCCCTCGTTCCCCGTGCGGTCGCCGGCCACGCATTACGATCCGGCGTCATGATGATCGCCTCGACCGAGCGGCTGGTGGTCCGGGAGTGGACCGAGTCACCCGACGACCTCGCCCGGGTCTACGACATCTACTCCCGTGCGGAGGTGATGCGCTGGCTGGGCGGCGGGAAGGGGCGGTTGACCCGGCCCGGCGACGCGCTGGAGCGGGTGCGTTCCTGGCGTGAGCGCAACGCGCCGTACGCCGGTCGGTGGGGCCTGTGGGCGATCGAACCGCACGCGACGGGCTGCGCGGCCGGCAGCGTGCTGCTCAAGCCGCTGCCCGGCCGGGACGGCGTCACGCCGACCGACGACCTGGAGGTCGGCTGGCACCTGCACCCCGACGCGCAGGGCCACGGCTACGCCACCGAGGCGGCCCGGGCGGTGCTGGAGCGGGAGTTCGCCACCGGCACCGGCCGGGTGTACGCGGTGGTGATGGCCGGCAACGAGCCGTCGACGGCGGTGGCCCGGCGGCTCGGCATGACGCACCTGGGCGTGCGCACCGACTGGTACGGCGGCGCGGAGCTGGAGACGTTCGTCCTGGACCGTCCCGCCTAGCCGGAGTTCCTCGTCTCGTCCGGTGCCCGTACGTTGGCAGTTCGCCGTCGGACTCCTACGGTGGTGGGGACGCGGGGGAGGTGCGGTGGTCGACGGCGGCGAGGCAGCACGTTGGCTGCAACTCCACGCGTCCCGGGGCGGGCCGGACGAGTTGTCGCTCCTGGTGAGCAGCGCAGCGCCGGCCATCGGCGCCAGCGAGATCGTGATCTACCTGGCCGACTACACGCAGTCGTCGCTCGTCCCCCTGCCCGGCGCCGGCCCGGCCCGGGGCGAGCTGACGATCGAGACGACGCTGGCCGGTCGGGCGTTCACCAGCCTCGAGGTGCAGCGCGCGCCCGCCCACCCGGACCGGCTCTGGGTGCCCCTGCTGCTCGGCTGCGAACGGCTGGGGGTGCTGGAGGTCGTGTCCCCGGCCGTCGGCGACCCGGCGCTGGAGCGGCCGGCCTGGGAGGTGGCGGTCAACGTCGCCCAGCTCCTGGTGAACCGCCGGCTCTACGGTGACGCCGTCGAACGGATCCGCCGCCGCCTGCCGATGCAGGTCGCCGCCGAGATCGTCTGGGGGCTGCTGCCGCCGCTGACGTTCGCCACCGACGACCTGGTGATCACCGCCATCCTCGAACCCTGCTACGACGTCGGCGGGGACATCTTCGACTACGCGCTCAACGGCGACGTGCTCAGCGTCGGGCTCTTCGACACCTGCGGGCACGGCATCAAGGCGAGCGCGTTGGCTTCGCTCGTGGTCAGCGCGTACCGCAACGCCCGGCGTACCGGCCTCGACCTGGTCGACACGGCGATCAGCATCGACAGGTGGGTGCGCTCCGAGCACCCCGGCACGTTCGCGACCGGGCTGCTCGCCGAACTCGACAGGCGCACCGGTCTGCTCCGGATCATCAACGCGGGCCACCCGGGCGCCATGCTGCTGCGCGACGGCCGGGCCGTCCGGGCGCTGCCCGGCCCGACCGTGCTGCCGCTCGGCCTGGGCAACCTGTCGGGCAAGCGCCCCCGGGTGCACGAGGAGGCGCTGCACCCGGGCGACCGCATCCTCGCCTACACCGACGGCATCACCGACGCGCGCGGCGACAACAGGGAGCGGTTCGGGCTGGACCGGCTGGTCGACTTCGTCGAGCGTGCCCTCAACGACCGGCTGCCCAGCCCGGAGACGATGCGTCGCCTGATACGGGCCGTCCTCGCGTACCAGCAGGACGAGCTTGACGACGACGCCACCGCCCTGTTCCTGGAGTGGCAGCCGCCGCACCTGCCCATGCGGCACCTGGAGCACCTCGCCGCGTCCGGTGACCGCGACCGCTGATGCCGCGAGGGCGGGCCTCGGATGATCAGTCCGTGGCCCGCCCGGCCTGGCGGCCGCGGCCCACGTTGACGCGGCCGCGGCCTCACCCCGCGGTCAGCAGGGGGAGGTGATCCACCTGTGCGAGAGCAGGTAGGCAGGGCCGATGTTGCCCTGCCAACCCTGCCCCATGCACCCGTTGTAGCCGGCGTAGTACGTGCCCGTGTAGAACGCCACCGCCGTGTAGGAGGTGGAGGTTCCGCGGTTGTACACCGAGCGGGCCGGAGTGCTCCGGGCCCAGGAGCACCGGTCAGTTCCCGACGTCCAGTCCGGGTCGGCGTTCGACCAGTTGCACATGTTGCCTGACCCGCCGCTGCCGGTGTAGAAGCACACGTTGGAAGCGGGGCAGTCGGCGTAGGTGGCGGATGGGGTCACCACGGCCGCGGCCGGAGAGCTGACTGCCAGAAGGGCCGCTGCCGCCGTTGCGGCCACGGCGAGAGCCCGGCTCGGTCGGGTGAGTGCGGACAGTGTTCGCTGGAACATGCAGAACCTCCTAGGGCCGCCGAAAAGGGCTTCCGGCTTGTCGGAAGGAACGCCGCGCGGGTGCCGGCCGATCTGCCCGCGCTGACGTTTGTCTATGACTTGTAGTGTCGTGAGCACACCGGAGCCGATCCAGGCGACTGACCGGCGATCCACCGGCGACTTCCTCCCACGACGGCTGAGGAACAGGACAAGCGATGGAGTTCGGTCCTTTGATCAAGTCGCGTCGACAGTCGCTGAACCTCTCTCAGGAGGAGCTCGCCGCTCGGTCGGGAATCAGCGTGCGGAACCTTCGTGACCTGGAAACCGGGCGGATCCGGCAACCCCGCCAGCAGACCGTGCGGTTGCTGGCCGAGGCGTTGGGGCTGTCCGGTGACGAGCGGCGCGACTTTCACGAGCGGTCACGGGCGGCTCCGGGACTCAGCTCGCCGACGGACGGGACAGCAGGCGCCTCCACGGCGAGTCGACCCCTTCCGGCTCAACTGCCGCCGGACACCGCCTCCTTCACCGGACGCGCCGACGCTCTGGCCGTGATGGACGCGCTGCTCAGCACAGAGACGCCAACCGTGGGCACGACGACCCTGGTGGTAGGTCCGCCAGGGATCGGTAAGACCTCACTCGCGGTGCACTGGGCGCACCGGGTGAAGGACCGCTTCCCGGACGGACAGCTCTTCGTCAACCTGTCCGGGTTCGACCCCAGCCAACCGCCGCTGGCTGCCACCTCGGCGGCCCACGCGTTCCTGGGCGCGCTGGGGGTTCCGGCAGCGGCTACGCCGGTCGACGAGACGGGCCGGACTGGCCTGCTGCGCAGCCTGCTCGCCGGCAAGCGAATGTTGTTGCTGCTCGACAACGCCCGCGACGCGGAGCACGTCCGACTGCTGTTGGTCGCGGCACCGGGATCCGTAGTCGTCGTCACCAGCCGGGACCGGCTCCTGGGGCTGGTCGCGGCGGCGTCCGCACACCCGGTCAGCCTCAGCCCGCTCAGCGACGACGAGTCGCGACAACTGCTGCGCCGCCGGGTCGGCGCCGGCCGCCTCGATGCCGAACCGACCGCCGCGAACGTGATTGTCGACCGCTGTGGCGGCCTGCCGCTCGCCCTGGCGGTGACGGCTGCCCGGATCGTCTCCCAGCCCGCGGTGCCGCTGGCCGTCGTCGCGGGTGACCTGACCGGTGCCGTGCCACGGCTCGACAGTCTGGCCAGCCACGACAGCCCGACAGACCTACGCTCCTGCCTCCTCGGCTCATACCGGTTGCTGCGCCCCGGGGCCCGGCAGGTCTTCCGGGTGCTTGGACTGCATCCCGGCGCCGCCAACGAGGCGGCGGCGGCAAGCCTGGTCGGGCGCCCACCCGAGCACGTGGGCCTGCTGCTCGCCGAGCTGGCCCGGGTCCACCTGATCGGCGAGACGGCCGACCGCCGGTGGCACCTGCACGACCTGGTGGCCGCCTTCGCCAAGGAACGAGGGCAGCGGGACAGCGATGCCGACCGCAGGTCCGCGCTGAGGCGGCTCGGCGATCATTACCTGCAGACCGCGGTTGCGGGTGCCCGTCTCCTCGAGCCTCGCCGGGAACCGCTCCCCACGATCACCCCGGCGCCGGGTGTCACCGTCCACCCGCTCGCCGACGAGGAGGACGCCAACGCCTGGTACCGGGCGCACCGGACAATCCTCGTCGCCATGGTGCACCTGGCCGCCGAGCACGGCATGGCGACCCACGCATGGCAGTTGGCGTGGGCGATGACCACGTTCCTGTCCCGCGGCGGCCACTGGGCCGACCAACTGGTGGTGAACCGCGTCGCCCTCCGTGCCGCCCGAGTGGGCTCCGACGCCCGCGGCATGTCGTACGCGCTGCGCGGTATGGGCCGCGCCTACCTGCGTCTCGGCGACCACGATGCGGCCGAGGCCAGCCTGCGTCGGGCGCTGCGGCTGTCGAGCCGGATCGGAGACCTCGGCGGGCGGGCGCGGGCCCACCACGGGTTGGCGTATGTGCGTCAACAGCGCCGCGACCTGCCCGGCGCCCTCCACCACTCCCGGCGGGCTAGGCTCCTCTTCCTGCTGGCGGGCAACCACAGCGCTGGTGCCGAAGCGCTCAACAGCTCTGGTTGGTACCACCTGCTGGCTGGCAATCTCCGCCAGTCGTTCCGTCAGACCCGGACGGCGCTGGTTCTGTTGCGGCGGTTCGGTGAGCGGCACGGCGAAGCCAGCGCCTGGGACACTCTCGGCCGGCTCTGCGCCCAGCTGGGCGATCCGGGCCAGGCGGATCGATGTTACGAGCACGCCCTTGCGTTGTTCCGGGATCTGGGGGACCCGTTCTTCGAGGCGGAGGTGCTGATGCACCGGGCGGAGGACCGGTGGGCGGCGGGCGACCGGGACGCCGCCAGAGCGGACTGGAGCGCCTCCGCGCGGATCCTTGAGGGCCTGCACCATCCGTGGGCCGCCATGGTGCGCGATCGGATCGGCAATCCGGGCAGCTAGCTGTACTGCCCTGGACCGGCCATGGTCGGGTCCAGCCGACGAACCGGGCGAAGTTCGTGCTGCGGCAGCCGTTCGAGTTCACCGTCGACCCGGCCGACCCGCGCGACGAGGAGGCCCCGGAACGGCCCGGGTGAGGCGTGCGGCGGCGCTGGGGAACAATGGGCGCGTGACCACTCCCCGAGACCTCGTGCTGCTCGGCTCGACCGGCTCCATCGGCACCCAGGCCATCGACATCGTCAAGCGCAACCCGGACCGGTTCCGGGTGGTCGCGCTCGGCGCCGGCGGCGGCAACGTGGCGCTGCTGGCCGCGCAGGCGCTGGAGCTGGGCGTGGCGGCGGTCGGGGTGGCGCGGGCATCCGCCGCGCAGGATCTCCAGCTCGCGTTCTACGCCGAGGCGAGCCGGCGCGGCTGGGCCTCCGGCGACTTCAAACTTCCCAAGATCGTGGCCGGGCCGGACGCGATGACCGAGCTGGCGCAGTGGCCGTGCGACGTCGTGCTCAACGGCGTGGTCGGCTCGCTGGGCCTGCCGCCGACGCTGGCCGCGCTGCGCGCCGGGCGTACCCTCGCGCTGGCCAACAAGGAGTCGCTGGTGGCCGGCGGCCCGCTGGTGAAGGCCGCCGTCGCACGGCCGGGGCAGATCGTTCCCGTTGATTCCGAGCACTCGGCGCTGGCGCAGTGCCTGCGCGGCGGCGCCCGGGGCGAGGTGCGCCGGCTGGTGGTCACCGCCAGCGGCGGGCCGTTCCGGGGCCGGCGGCGCGACGAGTTGACCGACGTCACACCGGAGCAGGCGCTGGCGCACCCGACCTGGCAGATGGGCCCGGTCGTCACGATCAACTCCGCCACCATGGTCAACAAGGCGCTGGAGGTCATCGAGGCGCACGAGCTGTTCGACGTGCCGTACGCCGACATCGAGGTGATGGTCCACCCGCAGTCGGTGATCCACTCGATGGTCGAGTTCGTCGACGGATCCACGCTCGCCCAGGCCAGCCCGCCGGACATGCGGCTGCCCATCGCGCTGGGCATCGGCTGGCCGGACCGGGTGCCCGACGCCGCCACCGCGGTCGACTGGACCACGGCGCACACCTGGGAGTTCGCCCCGCTCGACGACGCCGCCTTCCCGGCGGTGGCGCTGGCCAAGGCGGCCGGCGAGGCGGGACGGTGCCGGCCGGCGATCTACAACGCGGCCAACGAGGAGTGCGTGGCCGCGTTCGTGGCGGGCCGGCTGCCGTTCCTCGGCATCGTCGACACCCTCGGGCGGGTGCTGGAGGACGCTCCCGATTTCGACGAACCAGGTACCGTCGAGGACGTGCTCGCCGCCGAGTCGTGGGCACGGGCGCACGCCCAGGAGATCATCGTCGGGTCGGTGGAAGGAGCTCGATGAGCTATCTGCTCGGGGTGGTGCTGTTCGCCCTGGCGATCCTCATCTCGGTGAGCCTGCACGAGGCGGGGCACATGGTGACCGCCAAGGCGTTCGGGATGAAGGTCACCCGCTACTTCGTCGGCTTCGGGCCGACGCTCTGGTCGTTCAGGCGGGGCGAGACGGAGTACGGCGTCAAGGGCATCCCGCTCGGCGGCTTCTGCAAGATCGTCGGAATGACCCCGCAGGACGACGACGTCGAGCCCGGGGACGAGAAACGCGCCATGTGGCGCTACCCGGTGTGGAAGCGGACGATCGTGATGTCCGCCGGCTCCGCGATGCACTTCGCCATCGCGTTGGTCGCGCTCTGGATCATCGCGGTCTCCGCCGGCCTGCCGAACCCGAAGTTCCCCACCACCGAGGCCGGCTTCCGGGCCGAGCCGGCGGTGATCGCGCTCGCCCCGTGCGTGGTGGTGGAGAACGCCCCCCGCGCCTGCCAGGCCGGCGACCCGGCCAGCCCGGCCGGTCAGGCCCAGCTCAAGGACGGCGACCGGATCACCGCGGTGAACGGCCGCCCGGTCTCCACCTGGGGCGACATGCTCGACGTGGTCCGCGGCACGCAGCCCGGCCCGGCCACCGTCGCCTACCTGCGCGACGGCACCCCGGCCACCGCCACCGTCGACCTGGCCTCGGTGCAGCGCCCGCCGCTGAACGACCCCAAGGGCGCCACCTCGGCGGTCTCCGCGCTGGGCGTGGCGCTGCGGCCCAGCACGCCGACCCGGGTGGAGTACGGTCCGGTCGCCGCGTTCGGCGCCACCGCCGACTTCACCGGCAACATGGCGGTGCAGACCTTCCACGCCATGCAGCGCATCCCGCAGAAGGTGCCGGCGCTGTGGCACGCGATCACCGGCGCGGAGCGCGACGTGGACACCCCGATCAGCGTGGTCGGCGCCAGCCGGCTCGGCGGCGAGGCCGTGGAGAACAACGCCTGGCTGGTGTTCTTCATGCTCTTCGTGTCGCTGAACTTCTTCATCGGCGTGTTCAACCTGCTGCCGCTGCTCCCGCTGGACGGCGGCCACATCGCCATCGCCTGGTTCGAGCGCGCCCGCTCCTGGCTCTACGCCCGGATCGGCCGCACCGACCCGGGTCGCGTCGACTACCTCAAGCTCATGCCCCTCACGTACGCGGTGATCCTGGTGGGTGGCGTGTTCACGCTGCTGACCGTCACCGCGGACGTGGTCAACCCGATCACGCTCTTCTCAAGGTGAGTGCCTGAAGTGACCGCTGTCAGTCTCGGTATGCCCCCCGTACCGCCGCCGCCGCTGGCCCCGCGCCGGGCCAGCCGCCAGATCATGGTCGGTTCGGTGCCGGTCGGTGGTGGCGCACCGGTGTCGGTGCAGTCCATGACCACCACCCTCACCGCCGACGTCAACGCCACGCTCCAGCAGATCGCCGAGCTGACCGCGTCCGGCTGCCAGATCGTCCGGGTCGCGGTGCCGTCGCAGGACGACGTGGAGGCGCTGCCGGCGATCGCGCGCAAGTCGCAGATCCCGGTGATCGCCGACATCCACTTCCAGCCGAAGTACGTCTTCGCCGCGATCGACGCGGGCTGCGCCGCGGTGCGGGTGAACCCGGGCAACATCCGGCAGTTCGACGACAAGGTCAAGGAGATCGCCAAGGCGGCCGGTGACGCGGGCACGCCGATCCGGATCGGCGTGAACGCCGGTTCGCTGGACAAGCGCCTGCTGGCCAAGTACGGCAGGGCCACCGCCGAGGCGCTCGTCGAGTCGGCGCTCTGGGAGTGCTCGCTGTTCGAGGAGCACGGTTTCCGGGACATCAAGATCTCGGTGAAGCACAACGACCCGGTGGTGATGATCCGCGCCTACCGGCTGCTCGCCGAGAAGTGCGACTATCCGCTGCACCTGGGCGTCACCGAGGCCGGCCCGGCGTTCCAGGGCACCATCAAGTCGGCGGTGGCGTTCGGCGCGCTGCTGGCCGAGGGCATCGGCGACACGATCCGGGTCTCGCTCTCCGCCCCGCCGGTGGAGGAGATCAAGGTCGGCGCCGCGATCCTGGAGTCGCTGGGCCTGCGCGAGCGCGGCCTGGAGATCGTCTCCTGCCCGTCCTGCGGCCGGGCCCAGGTCGACGTCTACAAGCTGGCCGAGGAGGTCACCGCCGGCCTGGAAGGGCTGCCGGTGCCGCTGCGCGTCGCGGTCATGGGCTGCGTGGTGAACGGTCCGGGCGAGGCCCGCGAGGCCGACCTGGGCGTCGCCTCCGGCAACGGCAAGGGCCAGATCTTCGTCAAGGGCAAGGTCGTCAAGACCGTGCCGGAGGCGCAGATCGTGGAGACGCTGATCGAGGAGGCGCTGCGGATCGCCGACGAGATGGGCGCCGAGATCCCCGAGGAACTGCGCGAGTTGGTGCCCGGCGGCGCCACGGTCACGGTCCACTGACCCACCTGTCCGCGTCGCGTCGTGCGGCCGTCCCCTGACGGGGCCGGCCGCACGCGCGTCTCACCCCCACCCCGGTATCCCCGCTGATTCACGGAAAGCGTGGCCATGGCGGGCAGAATGACCACGCTTTCCGTGAATCCGGCGGGGTGAGGGGGAGGGGGAGGGAGGGCAGGAGGGGGTTACTCGGGGTCGGCGAGGATGGCGTAGAGCTTGCGGCGGGTCTCGTCGAGCACCTGGGCGGCGCGGGCGCGTTGGTCGTCCGTGCCGGTGGTCATCACCTGCCGCAGCGCGTTCATGGCCTGGGTCCCCGCGTCGCGGATGTCGTGCCAGCTGTTGACGGTCTGCTCGGCGAACTCCGCCCAGGGCGGGGCCTCCGCCGCCTGGGCGGCCTCGGCCTGCCCCTGCTCGGTGAGGGCGAACCGCTTGCGCCCGCCGTCGGAGTCGGGGGCGGTGGCGATGACGCCCTCGTCCTCCAGTAGTTGCAGCGTGGGGTAGATCGACCCGGGGCTGGGCCGCCAGGCCCCGCCGGTGCGGGCGTCGATCTCCTGGATCATCTCGTAGCCGTGCATCGGCCGCTCGGTGAGCAGGGCCAGCACGGCGCCGCGCACGTTCGGCCGCCGGCCGCGACCCCGGCCGCCCCGGCCGCGCCCGTGGCCGTGCGGCCCGTGCGGCCCGGGTGGGAACGGCGGCGGACCCGGGGGTACGGGCGGGAAGCCGAAGCCGCCGTGCCGGTGCATCTCGTCGTGCATGGTGTGGACGTGTCGACGGAAACCCATCGGACTCTCCTTCGCTGGGACTATCACTGATGCATCAACGATATATCGGCAACGCATCGTCGACAAGACGTGATGGGGGTGGGTGAGTGCCCGGTCGGCCCACCGGCTCCCGGCTGCGTCTGGCAGGCTGGTAACCGTGCTCACGATGCCGGTACGCCAACTGGGGGAGTCGGAGCGCCGTTCGGTCGAGCGGCTGCTCGACCTCGACCCCTACGCCGGCGCGCAGGTCGCCGAGCGGGTCGCGGCGCGGGGCCTGGCCTGGTGGCGGGCCGAGGCGCGGATCCTCGGCTACGGCTCCCGGCGCAATCTGGAGTCGATCTGCTGGCTGGGCGGCAACCTGACCCCGGTGCTCGCGTCCGAGTCGGCGGTGGCCGCGTTCGCCGAGCAGTTGGGCGAGGAGGAGCGGCTCTGCTCCTCGATCGTGGGTCGCGCCGACGCGGTGCTCGGCCTCTGGGACCGCCTCTCCGCGCAGTGGGGGCCGGCCCGGGACGTACGCCCGAACCAGCCGTTGCTGGCCACGGACGTGCCGCCGCCGGTGGCGCCCGACCCGCACGTGCGTCGGGTGCGGGTCGGTGAGGTGGACCGGCTCTTCCCGGCGGCGGTGGCGATGTACACCGAGGAGGTCGGCGTCTCGCCGCTGGCCGAGGACGGCGGGCGCGGCTACCGGCGGCGGGTGACCGAGCTGGTGCGCGCCGGCCGGGCCTACGCCCGGTTCGTCGACGGCCGGGTGGTCTTCAAGGCCGAGCTGGCGGTGGTGACCCGACGCACCGCGCAGGTGCAGGGGGTCTGGGTGGCGCCCGAGTGGCGTGGCCGGGGCATCGCGGTCGCCGCGATGGCCGCGGTGGTCCGCGACGCGCTGGCCCGGGTCGCGCCCACGGTCAGTCTCTACGTCAACGACTTCAACCAACCGGCCCGGCGCGTCTACGAGCGGTGCGGCTTCCGCCCGGTCGGCACGCTCGCCACCGTGCTGTTCTGAGGATCACCCCGCCTCGCCTTGCCCCGAACCGGACACCCGGCGCTATGCTGGTCATGTTTTTGTACTGACCAGTCAGTCTAGAAGGGCGCCATGGTAATCGTCGAGGCCAGCGGATTGGGCCTACGGACCCGTCGGGGCTGGGTCTACCGGGACGTCGACCTCACCGCGGCCCGCGGTGAGCTGCACGCGGTCACCGGCCCGCCCGGCAGCGGTCGCACGTCGCTGCTGCTCGCGCTCGCCGGGCGCTTCCCGCACAGCCACGGCGAGCTGCGCCGCCGCGGCCCGGCCGCGCTCGGCCAGGTGGCCGGCGTGCACGAGCCCGACCCGACGCTCACCGTCGCCGAGCACATCACCGAACGGCTGCTGCTGCTCGGGCCGGTGCCGCGCCGCCGCCGGCAGCTCGTCCCGGTGGCCGCGTCACGGGCCCGCCGCGCCTACCGCCGCGACGCCCACGCCACCGCCATCACCGGCGCCGGCTTCACCGACGCCCCGCTCGACCCGGACCGGTACGGCCGCGACCTCACCCCGGTCGACCGGCAGGTGCTCGGGCTGGTGCTGGCCAGCCTCGGCGGCCCCAGCCTGATCGTCGCCGACGACGTGGACGCCGGCGCCGACCGGGGCGAACGGGAGTGGATCTGGGCCGCGCTGGAACGCCTCGCCGACCAGGGGTACGCGGTGGTCGCCAGCGCCCGGGCCGTCGAGCCCGGCGTCGCCGCCACCGTGCACCGCATCGGCGACCCCGCCCTGCCCACCCCCGCCCTCGCCGGTCCCGTCCCGACCGCTCCCGTCCCGACCGGCTCCGACGTGACCGCCGAGGTGACCGCATGAGCGTGCTGCGACTGGCCCTGTTCGAGCTGCGCCGGATGACCCGGGGCCGGCTGCCGCGCGCCGCGCTCGCCGTGCTCACCGTGGTCCCGCTGCTCTACGGCGCGCTCTACCTCTACGCGTTCTGGGACCCGTACGGGAACCTCGACCGGATCCCGGTCGCGTTGGTCAACGCCGACCGGCCGGCGAAGGCGGCCGACGGCAGCGAGGTGCACGCCGGCCGGGACCTCGCCGACGAACTGATCGACCGCAAGGTCTTCGGCTGGACCGTCACCGACCAGGCCGACGCCACGAAGGGCCTCCGCGACGGCCGCTACCACCTGGTCTTCTCCATCCCGGCCGAGTTCTCGGCCACGCTCGCGGCCAGCCCCGAGCCGGACCGGCCGGCCCGGCAGGGCGAGCTGAAGGTGGTCAACGACGACGCCACCAACTACCTCTCCGGGCTGCTCGCCCGCTCGGCGTTCAGCGAGATCCGGGCCGCCGCCGCGGAGAGCACCGCCGCCTCGTACTTCGACAAGATGCTGATCGGCTTCACCGACGCCAAGGCCGAGACCGGCCGCGCCGCCGACGGCGCCGGGAAGATCTCCGACGGGCTCGACGCCTCCCAGCGGGGCGCCGGGCAGCTCGCCGACGGGCTCGGTGACGCCGAGAACGGCGCCGGGCAGCTCGCCGGCGGGCTGAACACGTCCGTCCAGGGCGCCGACAAGCTGGCCAAGGGGCTCGACCAGTTGCAGACCGGCGCCGCCCAGCTCGCCGACGGCGCCGGCCGGGCCGCCACCGAGACGAAGGCCGCCGCCGCCACCGTCGACGCCGCCGCGGACAGGTACGAGCCGGTGCTGCGCCGCAACGCCGACAAGATCCAGCAGGCGGCCACCGCGGTCGCCACCGGCGCGCAGCAGCTCGCCGCCGGCCTGGACGCGCTGCCCGCCAAGGCCGACGAGGTGGTCAGGCTGGCGCAGGAGATCTCCGACCGGCTCGACGCGGTCGCGAAGGAACACCCCGAGCTGGCCGACGACCCGAACCTCGCCGCCGCCCGCACGGCCGCCGACCGGGCCGTCACCCAGGCCGAGGCACTGGCGTCCGCCGTGGACAAATCCGACCTGGCCGCGCTGAAGAAGCAGATGACCGAGGTCGCGAAGACCGCCCGGGAGGTGGCCGCCGCCGCGCCGCACCTGGCCGACGACGTCGCCGCCGCCCGGGCCAAGGTCGACAAGCTGGCCAGCGGGCTCGGCACGCTGGCCCAGGGCAGCGCCAAGCTCCGCGACGGGCTCGGTGACGCGTCCACCGGCGCCGACCAGTTGCGCGGCGGGCTCTACCAACTGTCCACCGGCGCCCGCGCGCTCGACGGCGGCCTGGCCCGGCTCGGCACCGGCAGCACCTCGCTCGTCGACGGGCTGACCAAGCTGGAGGGCGGCGCCGGCGACCTCGCCGACGGGCTCGCCGCCGGGGAGAAGAAACTGCCCGGGTACGACGACGCGGCCAGTCGCGCCGACGTGCTCGGCGATCCGGTCGGCCTGATCCGCGACTCGCAGCACCCGGCCGGCTCGTACGGCGTGGGCTTCGCCCCGTACTTCCTGGCGCTGGCGCTCTGGGTCGGCGCGATGATCACCTACATGCTGTTGCGGCCGGTCAACCGGCGCCACGTGATGTCCGGCGCGCCCGGCTGGCGGGTGGTGCTCGCCGGCTGGCTGCCCGCCGCCGCGATCGGCCTGGCCCAGGTCGCCGTGCTCTACACCGTGGTGACGCTGGCGCTCGGGCTGCACCCGACGCACGGCGCGGCGACGTTCGGGCTGCTCGCGCTCACCTCGCTGGCGTTCACCGCGATCATGCAACTGCTCGGCGTGGCGCTCGGTCCGGCCGGCCGGCTGGCCGCGCTGGCGCTGCTGATGCTCCAGCTCACCTCGTCCGGCGGCACCTACCCGGTGCAGACCTCGCCCGGCTTCTTCCAGGCCATCCACCCCTGGCTGCCGATGACGTACGTGGTGAGCGGCCTGCGGCACACCGTGAACGGCGGGCCGGCCGGCCCGGTGGTCACCGCCGCGTCGGTGCTGCTCGCGTTCGGGCTGGGCGCACTGGCGCTCAGCGTCGGCGCAGCGCGCCGCTCCCGCCGGCTCACCCCGGCCAAGCTGCACCCCGAACTGACCATGTGAGGATGGGCCGGTGACGGACGGACGGACCCGCCGGCGGGAGGACACCCGCCAACGACTCTTCGTGGCCGCGGTGGACCTGATCGCCGAGCAGGGCTTCTCGGCGACCACTGTGGACGACATCGCGGCCCGCGCCGGGGTGGCGAAGGGGACCGTCTACTACAACTTCGAGTCCAAGACGGTCCTCTTCGAGGAGCTGCTGCGACACGGCATCGGCCTGCTCACCGCCGAGTTCCGGGCCGCCGTCGACGGGCTGCCGCCGCGCGAGGCGCTCGCCGCGCTGGTCCGCGCCGAGCTGGACTACATCCGCCGCTACCGGGCCTTCGCCCAACTGCTGCTCTCCGAGATGTGGCGCACCAACCGGGAGTGGCAGCAGACGCTGCGGCTGCTGCGCGGCGAGGCGATCGAGGTGATCGCCGAGACGGTCCGGGCCGGGGTGGACAGCGGCGACCTCCCGGCCGACCTGGACGTGCGTACCGCCAGCTCGGCGCTGTTCGGCGTCGGGCTGGTGGTGGCCGTGGACTGGCTGGTGTTCCAGCCCGAGCGGCCGATCGGCGACGTGCAGGAGGCGCTGCTCGGCATCGTCCGCCGGGTCGCCCGGACCTGACCGGAACGCGGTAATTCGGTTGAACCACGCCGGTCCGGCGGGAAGGCTGGGTGCACCGCCCCCACCCGTCCGAGTCCGGAGGACCGTCCTATGCGCCTGCTCCGAGACCTCTGGGCCACCGCACCCCGGCGGATGGCGGCCGTGCTGCTGCTGATCGTGCTGGGCGCCGGTGGCCAGGCCGCCGCCTCCGCGCTGGCCGGGCCGGTGCTCGTGCACCGCTCGTCCGGCTGGTTCGTCGCGCTGGCCGTGGCGCTGGTCGCCGCCGTCGTCACCGACCTGCTGATCGGGCTGATCATGGCCCGGCTCACCGCCGACTGGTCCGCCGACGTGCGTCGCCGGCTCTGCCGGGTCGCGCTCGGGCAGGAGCTGCCCGCCCTGGAGACCACGCCGGTCGGCGAGCTGCTCGACCGGATCGACAACGACGTCTACCAGGTCGCCGCCGAGATGCGGAACACCGGCGTACGGCTGGCGCAGGGCATCGCCGTCTGTGTGCTCGCCACCGTCAGCGCGCTCGTCGTCTGGTGGCCGGCCGGCGTGGGGATGGTGCTGCTCACCACGCTGCTCGCGGTCGTGCTGCGCCGGCCCACCGCCCGCATCGCCCCGGCCCGGATGGCCGAGGAGGAGGCCTGGTCCGACCTCGCGGCCGTGATGGAGGAGGCGGTGCACGGGCAGGACGACGTGCGCACCAGCCTGGCCCGGCCGTACGTGATGCGGCTCTACGCCCGCCGCGCGGCCGAGGTGATCGCCCGCTGCGGCCGGGTGTTCCGGCTCTCCGCCCGGGTCACCTCGGTGGCCGCCGGTGGCGTCCGGGCCGGCATCGCCGGTGTGGTGCTGGCCGGCGCGTGGGCGCTGTCGACCGGGCGGGTCGACGCCGCCCGGCTCACCGCCGTCTGGCTGCTCGCCATCGCGTTCGGCGCCACCGTCGAGCACATCGCCCGTTGGGTGCCGCACCTGCAACAGGCGTTCGGCGCGTGGGCCCGGGTGCAGTTGCTGGCCGGCGCGCGGCAGGAGCCGGTTGGCGGGGCCGCCCCGGCCGACGGCGACCTGAGCGTGCGCGGGCTCACCTTCCGCTACCCGGCCGTCGGGGAGGAGCGCGGCCCGGCGCTGCGCGACGTGCGGCTCGACTTCGTCCGTGGCCGCTCGTACGCGCTGGTCGGGCGCACCGGCTCGGGCAAGTCGACGCTGGCCAAGGTGCTCACCCGGGCCGTGGAGGTGCCCCGCGGCACCGTCTTCCTGGGCGACACCGACCTGGTCGACCTGGACGTCGAGGAACTGCGCCGGTGGATCGCCGTGGTGCCCCAGCGCACCGAGATCCTCGCCGGCACGCTCGCCGAGAACGTCGCGCTGCACGACCCGGAGCTGCTCGACGCCGCCGAGCGGGCGCTGGCCGAGCTGGGCCTGGCCGGCTGGATCGCCGAGCTGCCCGACGGCGTGCACACCCGGCTCGGCGAGGGCGGCCACGTGCTCTCCGCCGGCCAGGAGCAACTCGTCGCGTTCGCCCGCATCCTGGTCCGGGACCCGCACGTGGTGATCCTCGACGAGGCCACCGCGCGACTCGACCCGGTCACCGAGAACCGGGTCCGTGAGGCCACCGAGCGGTTGCTCACCGACCGGATCGGCATCGTCATCGCGCACCGGCTCTCCTCGGTGCGTCGCTGCGACGAGGTGGTGGTGATGGCCGACGGCGCGGTGCTGGAGGCCGGCCCGATGCGTGAGTCCGCCCGCTTCGCCGAGCTGCTCGCCACCAGCCACGCCGGGGCGTACGCGGGCACCGGCGCGCGGCGCGGCGGCGTGGAACTGCTCGACGCGCCCGGCTGGGCCGACGAGGCGGCCCCGGTCGTCGCGCCGGCCCCCGCGCCGCGTCGCGCCGGGATGCCGCGCGCCGAACCGCCGCCGGCGCCACCCGCGCCGCCCGCGCGGACCATGCGGGAGATCCTCCGGCTGGGCTTCAACGATCCCCGGTACGGCCTGGCCGCGATCGGCCTGTTCATCGTGCTGACGCTGCTCGGGCTGGACGGTTCGGTGCTGCCCTGGCTCTGGGCCGAGCTGGTCGCCGGCGGCGACCCGTGGCTGCCGGCGCTCGGCATCGCCGCCGCGCTGCTGCTGGTGCTGCCGCTGCCCTACCTCACCAACCTGTGGTTCCCGCAGTGGTGGATCCGGCAGATGCTGCGGATCAGCGCCCGGTTGGTGCACGGGCAGACCGGCGCGCGCCGGGTCAGCGGGCACACCCCGGCCGAGGTGGTCGCGCAGGGCGGCGACACGGACCGGGTGGTGCAGCTCGCCGACAACCTGATGGACCAGTTCATCTCGCTGGCCATCGTGCTCACCATGACGCTGGTGACCGGCAGTTTCGTGCCGGCGCTGTTCTTCGTCGGCACGATGGTGGTCTCCGGGCTGGCGGCGACGCTGTTCGGGCCGCGGCTGGAACGCACCGCCGCCGGCACCGTCGCCGCCCGCGCCGCGTTCGCCACCGCGCTGGTCTCCGCGCTCTCCGCCGCCCGCACGGTGAAGCTGGCCGGCGCCACCCGGCCGGTGCTGACCCACCTGGCCGGGCTGGACGCGGTGCGCAGCGAGCGGCAGCGCCGGGAGATCGCCATGCAGGTGTGGGCCCGCTCCACCCCGGCGGTCGTCAGCGGGCTGCTGCCGATCGGGGCCTGGGCGCTCTACCTGACCGGCGGGCTCTCCGCCGGCGCCACCCTGGTCGCGGTCTCCACGCTGGGCGCGGCCCGCTGGTTCGCGTGGACCACCGCGGCGCTCGTCTCGCAGTACCCGTCGGCGCGGGTGTGGACGCGGCGGACCGTGGCGATGACCGGGCTGAGCACCTACTCGGCGCCGGTGCCCGGGCTGGACCTGGTCGCCGGCACCGCGCCCGCGCCGGAGCCGCCGCCCCGGCACCCGCTGCGCCGGCTGGAGCTGGCCGGCTTCGGCGCGCTGCACTCCGACGGCACGCTCGCCGTCCGCGACGTCGACCTGGTGGTCGAACGCGGGCAGTTGGTGCTGGTGGTCGGCCCGGTCGGCGCCGGCAAGTCGTCGCTGCTGCGCGCGCTCGCCGGGATCGTGCACCACGTCGGCGCGTTGCGCTGGAACGGCGAACCGGTCACCGAGCCGGAGCTGTTCCTGCGCCCCAACCAGGTCGGCTACGTGGGCCAGCTACCCCGGGTGCTCTCCGGCACGGTGGCCGAGAACATCGCGCTCGGCCACCCGGTCGACGCCGCGAGCGCGGTGTCGACCGCCCAGCTCGACCACGACCTGGCCGCCGCCGGTGGCGGGCTCGGGCTGCTCATCGGGCACAAGGGGACCCGGCTCTCCGGCGGTCAGCTCCAGCGGCTGGCGCTGGCCCGGGCGCTCGCCCCGCGTACCGAACTGCTCGTCGCCGACGACGTGTCGTCGGCGCTGGACGTCACCACGGAGCTGGCGCTCTGGGCGGCGTTGCGCGAGCACGGGGTGACCGTGGTCGGCTCGACCGCCAAGCGGGCCGCGCTGGTCCGCGCGGACCACGTGGTGGTGCTTGTCGACGGCGTGGTCGCCGACCAGGGCGCGTGGTCCGACCTGGAACCCCGCTGGAACCACCTGGCCGGCTGACCGCCGGGCCCCGACCCGCCCGGGTCGGGGCCCGACCCGGTCAGAACGCGCGGGCGTACTGGTCCGGCCAGGCCGGGGTGGCGCCCAGCTTGGCGGCGGCGCGGCGCGGCCAGTACGGGTCGCGCAGCAGTTCCCGGCCCAGCAGCACCAGGTCGGCCTCGCCGCCGGCCACGATCTGCTCGGCCTGCTCGGGCTCGACGATCAGGCCCACCGCGCCGGTCGGCACGCCCGCCTCGCGGCGGATCCGGGCGGCCAGCGGCACCTGGTAGCCGGGGCCGACCGGGATCGACGCTTTCGCCGCCGCCCCGCCGGAGGACGCGTCGACCAGGTCCACGCCGGCGGCGGCCAGCTCACCGGCGAGCACCACGCTGTCCTCGATCGTCCAGCCGCCGTCGGTCCAGTCGGTGGCGGAGATCCGGGTCAGCACCGGCACCGCCTCGCCGACCGCGGCGCGGACCGCGCGCGCCACCTCCAGGGTGAGCCGCATCCGGCCGGCCCGGTCCCCGCCGTAGCCGTCGGTGCGCCGGTTGGTCAGCGGGGACAGGAACTCGTGCAGCAGGTAGCCGTGCGCCGCGTGGATCTCCACCGCGGCGAAGCCGGCGTCCACCGCCCGCCCGGCGGCGACCGCGAACGCGTCCACCACGGCCGCGACGCCGGCCTCGTCGAGCGCGACCGGGGTGCGGTAGTCGCTGACGAACGGGTCGACGCCCGGGCCGACCGGCGTCCAGCCGCCCTCGGTGTCCGGCACGCCGCCGCGCCGCTCCGCCCACGGCCGGTACGTCGACGCCTTGAACCCGGCGTGCGCGAGCTGCACGGCCGGCACCGCGCCCTGGCCGGCGACGAACGCGGTGACCGGCCGCCACGCGTCGACGTGCGCGCCGGACCAGAGCCCGACGTCCTGCGGGCTGATCCGCCCCTCCGGCACCACCGCGGTCGCCTCGGTGAGCACCAGCCCGGCCCCGCCGACCGCGCGGGAACCGAGGTGGACGCGGTGCCAGTCGGTGGGCAGCCCGTCGGGCCCGGCACTGTACTGGCACATCGGCGCCAGCGCGATCCGGTTGGGCAGCGTGACGCCGCGCAGGGCGAGCGGGGTGAACAGGGCGCTCATGCGGTTCTCCTCCGGTCAGGGCTTCGTGGTGCGTTTCCTACCGTGTGTCAGGCGGGTACGGGGGCGAGCCGCTCGTTCTCCCGCTCGGCGGGCTCGACCGGCTCGATCAGGTCGCGCTTGCCGGCCGAGTCGTACGCGGCCCGGTCGAGCGTGCCCTCGCGGGCGGCCACGATGGTCGGCACCACGGCCTGTCCGGCCACGTTCGTCGCGGTCCGCATCATGTCCAGGATCGGGTCGATGGCCAGCAGCAGCCCGGCGCCGGCCAGCGGCAGGCCCAGCGTGCTCAGGGTCAGCGTGAGCATCACGATCGCGCCGGTCAGGCCGGCGGTGGCGGCCGAGCCGACCACCGACACGAACGCGATCAGCAGGTAGTCGGTGACGCCCAGGTCCACGCCGAACACCTGCGCCACGAAGATCGCGGCGAGCGCCGGGTAGATCGCGGCGCAGCCGTCCATCTTCGTGGTGGCGCCGAACGGCACCGCGAAGGAGGCGTACTCGCGGGGGACGCCGAGGCGCTCCACCGAACGCTGGGTCACCGGCATGGTGCCCACCGAGGAACGGGACACGAAGGCCAGCTCGATGGCGGGCCAGGCGCCGGCGAAGAAGCGCAGCGGGTTGAGCCGGCCGGCGGCGACCAGCAGCACCGGGTAGACCACGAACATCACCAGCGCGCAGCCGACGTAGACGGCGGTGGTGAACTTGGCGAGCGGGGCGAGCAGGTCCCAGCCGTACGAGGCGACGGCGTTGCCGATCAGGCCCAGGGTGCCGATCGGGGCGAGCCGGATGACCCACCACAGCGCCTTCTGCACGATCGCCAGGACCGAGCGGTTGAGCTGCACGAACGGCTCGGCGGGCTCGCCGACCAGCAGCGCGGCGGCGCCCACCACCAGGGCGAGGAAGACGATCTGGAGCACGTTGCCCTCGACGAACGCGCCGACCGGGTTGGTGGGCACGATGCCGGTGAGGAAGTCGATCCAGGAGCCGGTGGTCTTCGGCGCGTTGGCGCCGGCCGGGTCCAGGTTCACGCCGCGGCCGGGGTCGGTGAGCAGGCCCAGGCCGATGCCGATGCTCACCGCGATCAGCGCGGTGATGCCGAACCAGAGCAGCGTCTTGAGCGCCAGCCGGGCGGCGTTGGCCACGCCGCGCAGGCTGACCACGCTGACCACGATGGCGGTGAAGACCAGTGGCGGCACGGCCAGCTTGAGGAGCTGGACGAAGAGGCCGCCGACGGTGTCGAGCGTGCTGGTCAGCCAGGCGAGGTCGTTGGCGCGGGCGAGGAAGCCCAGCGCCACGCCGAGCACGAGGCCGAGCAGGATCTGCACGGAAAAGGGGATCTTGCGCAGGGCGGAAGCCATGAGGACGGTCCAAGGTCTGGAGAGGGAAGGGCGGGCGTCGGGGGAGCGGAGCTACGCCGGACAGACGCCGCTGGCCTGCCGTCGGAGGTCGACGTACAGGCGCTCGGTGAGGCACCAGACATTGGTCATCGCCGAACCACGCTACTCCCGCACCCGCCCCGCCGGAAGGACCGTTCCCCGTGACGCCCCTTACAACCGGCGTTTGGGGAAGGAGGGGCCCCCTTTTAACACCTCGGTGTTAAGCGGGGCCCCCTCCTCTACCGAATGCGTTAAGCGGGGCCCCCTCCTTACCAGCAGCACGGCGGTGCCCAGCCCCCACCCGGCGGCCACCGTCAGCAGCAGCCGCTCCAACACGCCGACCAGCGCGCCCCGGCCGACCAGCAGCATGGCCAGCCCCACCGCGCCGGCCAGCGGCAGCGCCAGCGCCGCGCCGACCGCGGCGACCCGCCGCAGCGCCGCGCCCGCGCCGGGGCAGCACACCAGCGCCAGCATCGCGAAGACCACCGCCGCGGTGGCCGCGATGCTGGCCCCGCCGTGCACCAGGTCGGCCACCGTGGCGGCCTCGAACGGCGGCAGCGGGCAGCCGGCGCTGCACGTCACCGTGCCGGAGAGCACCGTGGCGACCGCGCCGACGCCGAGCAGCACGGACGCCGCCCGCGCCACCGCCGGCAGCGCGCCGGCGAGCAGCAGCAGCGCCGCCGCCAGCGTGACGATCCCCATCCGGTACGCCCCGGCGTACCCGCTGTCGGCGACCCCGGCCTCGCTGACGTACCCGGTCGGGCCGGGGCCCGGACCGGCGATGACGGCGACCGTCACCGCGACCGCCCCGGCCAGCACGCAGGCGGCGGCCCCGGCGGCGGCGACCCGGCGCGACGCGCGCTCAGCCACGCCCGTGCGGCGTGGTCCAGCCGGCCAGGTCCGGACCGAGCGGCACGATCCGGGTCGGGTTGATCATGTCGTGGGTGGCGTAGTAGTGCCGCTTGATGTGGTCGAAGTCCACCGTCTCGCCGAAGCCCGGCGTCTGGAACAGGTCCCGCGCGTACGCCCACAGCACCGGCATCTCGGTGAGCTTCTGCCGGTTGCACTTGAAGTGCCCGTGGTACGCCACGTCGAAGCGCACAAGCGTGGTGAACAGCCGCACGTCCGCCTCGGTGATCGCGTCCCCCATCAGGTAGCGCCGCCCGGCCAGCCGCTCGCCCAGCGCGTCCAGCCGGGCGAACAGCGCGGTGTACGCCTCGTCGTACGCCGCCTGCGAGGTGGCGAAACCGCACCGGTACACGCCGTTGTTGACGTCGGAGTGGATCTCCGCCATCAGCGCGTCCAGTTCCGGCCGCAGCGCGACCGGGTAGAGGTCCGGCGCGTCCGGCGCGTGGAACCGCCGCCACTCGGTGGAGAAGTCGAGCGTGAGCTGCGGATAGTCGTTGGTGACCACGCGCCCGGTCAGCGTGTCGACGAGCGCCGGCACGGTCACCCGGCCGGTGTAGTCACCGTCGGTGGCCAGGTACGCCTCGGAGAGGAAGCCGACGCCCAGCACCGGGTCGAAGCCGTCCGGGTCCAGCGCGAACCGCCAGCCCCGCTCGTCCCGGATCGGGTCCACGGTGCCCAGCGAGATCACCTCGTCCAGGCCGAGCAGGCCGCGCACGATCCGGGCCCGGTGCGCCCACGGGCAGGCCCGGCACCAGATCAGCCGGTACCGGCCCGGCTCCAGCGGCCAGCGGCCCTGCTCGTCCGGCCCGCCGCCGGCCGGCGAGGTGGAGTGCGGGGTGACCCGCCCGGTGAACCGGTTGGGTTGGCGGACGAACGAACCGCCGCCACTGGTCTCTGCGCTGAACTGGGCCCCGGCCATGCCGCCAACCTATCCGCTCCCGGCGCGGATATCCTGGCGCCGTGGCACCCGGCGCGACCCGCCGGGCCGCCGTCGACCGACCCCTTCCCACCCCCGAAGGACGTGCGCGCGATGACCGTGGCCTACCTCGTTGCCGGAGTCCGCACCCCGATCGGCCGGTACGCCGGCGCCCTCGCCGGGGTCCGCCCTGACGACCTCGCCGCGCACGTGATCCGCGAGCTGGTGGCGCGGCACCCGTCGGTCGACTGGGCCCGCACCGACGACGTGATCCTCGGCTGCGCCAACCAGGCCGGCGAGGACAACCGCAACGTGGCCCGGATGGCCGCGCTGCTCGGTGGCCTGCCGGCGGAGGTGCCGGGCAGCACCGTCAACCGGCTCTGCGGCTCCGGCCTGGACGCGCTCGCCTCCGCCGCCCGCGCCATCGTCGCCGGGGACGCCGACCTGGTGGTGGCCGGCGGCGTGGAGAGCATGAGCCGCGCGCCGTTCGTGATGCCGAAGGCGACCACGCCGTTCTCCCGCACCGCCGAGGTCTACGACACCACTATCGGCTGGCGGCTGGTCAACCCGCTGATGGAGCGCGGCTGGGGCATCGACTCGATGCCGGAGACGGCGGAGAACGTGGCCGCCGAGTTCGGCGTGGACCGCGCCGCGCAGGATGCGTTCGCGTACCGCTCGCAGCAGCGGGCCGCCAAGGCGCAGGCCGACGGCCGGCTGGCCGAGGAGATCGTCGGCGTCACCGTGCCGGCCGGCAAGCGGGAGACGAAGCTGGTCGAGGTCGACGAGCACCCCCGGGAGACCACGCCGGAGAAGCTGGCCGCGCTGCCCACCCCGTTCCGCGCGGGCGGCACGGTGACCGCCGGCAACTCCTCCGGCGTCAACGACGGCGCGGTGGCGCTGCTGGTCGCCTCCGCGGCCGCCGTCGAGCGCCACGGCCTCACCCCGCTGGCCCGGGTACGCGGCGCCGCGGCGGCCGGCGTCCCGCCACGGATCATGGGGATCGGGCCGGTCCCGGCGACCCGGAAGCTGCTCGACCGCCAGGGCCTCACGCTGGCCGACGTCGACGTGATCGAGCTGAACGAGGCGTTCGCCGCGCAGTCCGTGGCGGTGCTGCGGGAGCTGGGCCTGCCGGAGGACGCCGAGCACGTCAACCCGAACGGCGGGGCCATCGCGCTGGGCCACCCGCTCGGCGCCAGTGGCGCCCGGCTGGCGTTGACCGCCGCGCTGGAACTGCGCCGCCGGGGTGGTCGGCGGGCGCTCGCCACCATGTGCGTCGGCGTCGGGCAGGGCATCTCGCTGCTGCTGGAGTCGGCCGGCTGAGCCCGGACGGCGGCATCGCGAGAAGTGGATCTCCCGTTGCCGGTCCGGCGCGCATAGAGTGGGCTGGACCACATGATCCGCCCCACCGGGCGGGTGACGACCGGGGAGATCGCACGATGCAGACGTCGGACGGACCTCCCGCCGGGATCGACCTGAGCCGGCCCAGCGCCGCCCGGGTCTACGACTACTTCCTCGGCGGGGCGCACAACTTCGAGATCGACCGGCAGCTCGCCGAGCAGATCGCGGCCATGACGCCGAACCTGGCGGCCACCATGCGTTCCGGGCGGGAGTTCCTGCGCCGGGCGGTGCGGGTGCTGCTCGACGCCGGCATCGACCAGTTCCTCGACATCGGCTCCGGCATCCCCACCGTCGGCAACGTGCACGAGGTCGCCCAGGCCGCGAACCCCGAGGCCCGGATCGTCTACGTCGACATCGACCCGGTGGCGGTGGCGCACAGCCACGAGCTGCTGGCCGGCAACGACCGGGCCACCGCGCTCCTGGCCGACCTGCGCGAGCCGAAGCTGATCCTGGACCAGGCCCGGGCCGGCGGCCTGATCGACTTCGACCGGCCGCTGGGCATCCTGCTCGCCGGCGTGGTGCACTTCGTGCCGGACGCCGACCGCCCGGCCGACATCCTGGCCACCCTGCGGGCCGCCGCCGCGCCGGGCAGTTTCCTGGTCGTCTCGCACTCCACGTTCGAGGACCAGCCGCAGGAGATGCTTGACGCGCAGCGGCTGTCGGCGCGTACCGCCACCGAGATCACGCTCCGCTCGCGGGCCGAGATCACCGGCTTCTTCGGTGACTGGACGATCCTCGAACCGGGTGTGGTGCACATGCCGCTCTGGCGGCCCGACTCCCCCTCGGACGTGGACGAGCACCCGGAACGTTTCGGGGCGTTCGGCGGCGTCGCCCGGTACGACCGCGCTGCCGGGTGAGCCGACGTGCCGGCCCCGGAGCCCGTCGGGGATGACGTCAGCCGCCCCGGCGCCACGGCGTACGCCGCCGAGTGGGCCCGGGCGGTGCGGCGCATCGGTTTCGTGCCGCTGAGCGCGGCCGAGACCGAGCGCCTGCTGGTGTCGCTCACCGAGCGGCTGGCCCGCGCGTTGCGGGCGCCCACCTTCTCCGCCCGGCCGGCGGAGGAGGTGGGGCGGGCCCTGGTGGAGGCGCACCTGACCGAGCCCGGCGTGCTCGACTGGTCGGTGCAGGCGCTCGGCGACCGGTTCCTGCCCTGGGTGCTGCCGGCCCGCGAGGATCTGCCCGAGCTGCGGGAACGGATCGCCTCGTTGCAGGGCGCGGTCGCCGCCGGGTTCAGCCGGGCGCTGCGGGACCGGGTGTTCAGCCAGCAGGAACGGATCGCCCGCTCCGCCTGGCAGGCCCGGGACGCCGTCGAGCAGGCGTTGCGGGACAGCGAGGCGCGGTTCCGGGCGGTCTTCACCGGCGCCGCCATCGGCATCGGCATCGCCGGTGTGGACGGGCACATCATCGAGGTCAACCAGTCCTTCGCGGACATGCTCGGCTACACGGTCGCGGAGATGCGGCAGATGAACGTGTCCGCGCTGGCCCACGCCGACGACGCGGCCGGCATGTGGGAGCTCTACCAGGAGCTGGTCGAGGGCAAGCGGGACAGCGCCCGGGTGGAGAAGCGCTACTACCGCAAGGACGGCAGCGTGGTCTGGACCGACCTGGCCGTGTCGCTGATCCGGTACGACGACGGCCGGCCGCGGTTCACCGTCGCCATGATCGAGGACATCACCCAGCGGTACGAGTTGCAGCAGCGGCTGCGTTTCCAGGCGCTGCACGACCCGCTGACCGGCCTGCCCAACCGGACGCTGTTCTTCGAGACGCTCGGTGGCGTCTTCGCCGCGGCCGGGCCCGAGCAGCGCGTCGGGCTCTGCTTCATCGACCTGGACGGGTTCAAGGCGGTCAACGACAGCCTCGGCCACGACCTCGGTGACCAACTGCTCCAGGTGATCGCCCGACGGCTCAGCGACTGCGTGGCCGGCCGTGGGCACCTGGTGGCCCGGATGGGCGGCGACGAGTTCGTCATCCTGGTCGACTCCGGCGGCGGTCTCGACGACGCGGTGGAGGTGGCCGAGCTGGCGCTCGCCGCGGTCTCCGCCCCGGTGCACGTCGCCGACCAGCAGCTCGCCGTCTCGGCCAGCATCGGCATCGTGGACTGCCCGGCGGCGGAGACCAGCGCCGGTGAGCTGATGAAGGCCGCCGACACCACGCTCTACTGGGCCAAGGCCGAGGGGCGGGGCCGCTGGGCGGTGTACGACCCGGAGCGCAGCGCCGCCGACATCGCCCGGTCGGCGCTGGCCGCCAACCTGCCCGCCGCGCTGGACCGGGGCGAGTTCGTGCTGCACTACCAGCCGATCGTGTCGCTGTTGGACGGCTCCATGGTGGCGGTGGAGGCGCTGGTCCGCTGGCAGCACCCGGAGCTGGGGCTGCTCGGGCCGGACCGCTTCATCGGCCTGGCCGAGGAGACCGGCCTGATCGTCCGGCTCGGCGCCTGGGTGCTGCGCCAGGCCTGCCGGGACGCCGAGTCGTGGCGGCGCGACTTCGGCGAGTCGACGCCGGTGGTCAGCGTCAACCTGGCCGCCCGGCAGGCCGACGACCCGGCCATCGTGGAGACCGTGGCGGAGGCGTTGCAGCACACCGGCCTCCCCGCCGAGCTGCTCCAGCTCGAACTGACCGAGAGCGCGGTGATGGGCAGCGCGGGTGAGCCGCTGCGGGCACTGCACCAGCTCGCCGACCTCGGGTTGCGGTTGGCCATCGACGACTTCGGCACCGGCTACTCGAACCTGGCGTACCTGCGCCGGCTGCCGATCCACTGCGTGAAGCTGGCCGGCCCGTTCGTCGAGGGCATCCGCGGTGACGGCGCGGTCGCCGACCACCGCGACGAGCGGATCGTCGACGCGCTGGTCCGGTTGGCGCACGCGTTGGAGCTGTCGGTGACGGCCGAGGCGGTGGAGACCGAGGTGCAGGCCGAGCGGCTGCGGGCGTTGCGCTGCGACACCGGCCAGGGCCGCTGGTTCGGCGCCCCGATGCCCGCCGACGCCATCCGCACCCGCCTGGCGGCTTAAGGAAGGGCCCCCGCTTAACGCCTCCGGTAGAGGAGGGGCCCCCGCTTAACATCTCGGTTTACGCACCGCCCGCGCAGAGAAGAGAGAACTCGTGAGTCTGACCGATTCGCAGGCCGTGGTGTCGGTGGTCGCCGCGCTGGCGATCCTGGCCGGGTTGGCCGGCGTGGTGGTGCCCGGCCTGCCGGCGCTGCCGCTGTGCTGGGGCGGTGTGCTGGTGTGGGCGCTGTTCGGCGACGCCGGTCCGGGCCGCTGGGCGGTGCTCGCCGCCGCGACCGTGGTCGCCGCCGGTGGCACCGTGGTCAAGTACCTCTGGCCGGGGCGGAACCTGAAGCGCACCGGTGTGCCGACCCGGTCGCTGCTGGCCGGCGCGCTGCTCGGCGTGGTCGGGTTCTTCGTCATCCCGGTGGTCGGGCTGCCGATCGGCTTCATCGCCGGGATCTGGGGCGCGGAGCTGCTGCGGCTGGGCAGCAACCGGCTGGCCTGGCCGGCCACCGTGCAGGCGCTCAAGGCGGCCGGCCTGTCCATGCTCGTCGAGTTCATGGCGGGCATGGTGATCGCCGCGCTCTGGGTGGCGGGCCTGCTGTTCGCCTGAGGCACGACACCCGCCACCGCGCGGCGGTCCTGGTCGGGGTCGGGGGCGAAGCGTTCGTCACCGGCGCGAAGCGGTGAGTGATCCCGCCCGGGCGGTGACCAGGTCGGTGCGACGACGGTGCCTGCGGTAGAGCTGCCGGAACACGCCGTCCGGGAAGGTCGGATGCCAGGGCTTCACCGGGCCGGCGAAGTGGATGACGGACGCGTCCGTGATGCTCCCGCCGACTGTCGGGTCGAGCCGCCACGCCATCATGTGGTTCCAGCGCTTGGGGAGCCGGGTCCACCGGCCGTAGACCGCGTGGTTGAGCGCGTCCTGGTCCGGGAAACGCGCCTCGTGGGCGTGGCGGGCGATGTAGTCGAGCGCCGCGGCGGTGATCTCGAGTTCCCGCCACCGTGGCACGTCGATGAGCAGCACCCCGGAGTTCAGGTACGGCGCCTGGGCGTCGAGGTCCCGGTAGCCGTAGATGCCGGGCAGGCCGCCGTTGTCGATGAGGCGGCGGGTGAACGCGTCCCGGACCGCGCCGACCGGCGTGTCGCCCAGGTCGACGTCGCGCAACGGCGCCAGGGAGCCGGTGCAGAGCACGTCGGAGTCGAGGTAGAGCAGCCGGTCGACGCCCGGGGGCAGGGCGTGCGGGATCAGCAGCCGCAGGTACATGGCGGCGGAGAGGTAGCTCAGGTGGGGCTCGCGGGATCCGGGCAGGCGGATCGGTGGGGGGTCCACGGTCAGGAAGGTGACGGTGGCGTGCCGGGCCGCCCGGGTCAGCGAGGCCCGGGCCGGCTCGGTGACGTCGTCGTCGGCGGCGAGCCAGAAACGCAGCGGTTCGGTCGGCATCTGGGCGGCGATGGTGGACATCACGACCGCCGCGTGCGGGGCGTAGGTGGCATCGAAGGCCAGTGCGCAGTCCAGGATTACCTCCTCGGTCGGGTGAACACCTGTCAATTTACAACGTTGCATACGAGTCGACAACCAGAGCCCCTGCGCCGATTCGGGGGACGCGGTCGGTAGGGAGCGGCGGCGCGGGCGTCCGGGGTACGGCGAGAGGCCGTACTTCAGTGAGAGAGAGGTGGACGCCGCGCGCCGCCGCAGACCGGGCGTTGCCGAGCGCCCGGTGCCGGCCCGTCGGGTCGGGCCTGGTCACAGCTCCAAGGATGCCCCGGGCCGGGAGCCGGGACAACGCATTTAACCGGTACGCGTATTGACCACCTTGATCGGCGGGAGCAGACTGCGAGCACTCGCCCGAGGAGGTGTGCAGTGGCCACGACGCCCGCGCCGACCGCCGAGCAGCCGATGGACGACGACGCCCGACGACTCGCCGAACTCGGCTACAAACAGGAGCTGCGCCGCAAGTGGAGCGGCTTCTCCAACTTCGCCATCTCGTTCTCGATCATCTCGATCCTGGCCGGCTGCTTCACCACGTTCGGCCAGGCGTGGAACAACGGCGGCCCGGTGGCCGTGTCCTGGGGCTGGCCGCTGATCTCGATGTTCATCCTGGTCATCGGGTTCTGCCTGGCCGAGCTGGTCTCCGCCTACCCGACCGCGGGCGGGATCTACTGGTGGGCGGCGACCATGGGTCGGCCGGTGCACGGCTGGTTCACCGGCTGGCTCAACCTGATCGGGCTGGTCGCGGTCACCGCCTCGGTCGACTACGGCTGCGCCACGTTCCTCAACCTGACGCTGTCGGCGCTCGTCGACGGCTGGGCCGGCACCGGCCACCAGACGTTCGGGCTGTTCGTGGTGATCCTCGCGCTGCACGGCCTGATCAACATCTACGGGCACCGCATCATCGACGTACTCCAGAACGTCTCGGTCTGGTGGCACGTGGCCGGCGCGGCCGTGGTGGTGCTGATCCTGGTCCTGGTCCCGGACGACCACCAGAGCTTCCAGTTCGTGTTCACCGAGCGGTTCAACAACTCCGGCTTCGGCGACGGGGACACCGGCGGGCTGACGTTCTGGTTCTACGTGCTGCCGCTGGGCTTCCTGCTCACGCAGTACACGATCACCGGCTTCGACGCCTGCGCGCACGTCTCCGAGGAGACCCGGGGCGCGTCCAAGGCCGCCGCGCAGGGACTGTGGCGGTCGATCTTCTACTCCGCCGTCGGCGGCTGGATCCTGCTGCTCGCGTTCCTGTTCGCCGCCACCGACGTGGACGCGATCAACGACGCGGGCGGCTTCTCCGGGGCGATCTTCGAGACGGCGCTGACCCCGTTCTTCTTCAAGGTGGTCATCATCATCTCCACCATCGGGCAGTTCTTCTGCGGGATGAGCTGCGTGACCTCGATGTCGCGGATGGCGTACGCGTTCAGCCGGGACCGGGCGGTGCCGGGCTGGCGGCTCTGGTCAAAGGTCAACCGCAACGGCACGCCGGTCAACGCCATCATCGGCGCCACGCTGGCCGGGCTGGTGCTCACGCTGCCCGCGCTGTATCAGCGCGGCGGCATCCCGGTCGCGTTCTACGCGGTGGTGTCGGTGGCGGTGATCGGGCTCTACCTGTCGTTCATCATCCCGATCTTCCTGCGGCTGCGGATGGGGGACCGGTTCGTCCCCGGCCCGTGGACGCTCGGCCGCCGTTACCGGCTGCTCGGCTGGATCGCGGTGGTGGAGATCGCCGTCATCTCGGTCTACTTCGTGCTGCCGATCGTCCCGGCCGGCGTGCCGGGTCATCCCGACTTCTCCTGGACGGCGGTGAACTACGCGCCGCTGGCGGTGGGCGGGGTGCTGCTCGGCGTCGCGATCTGGTGGTACGCCTCGGCCCGCACCTGGTTCACCGGCCCCCGCCGAACCGTCGACCAGCCCACCCCCGACACCCCCACCCCACCCACCTGACCTCGCCCCGCCCCGCCCCGCCCCGCCCTCGCCTCGCCTCTCCCGTCGATCTTGGAGTTGTGGCACCTCCGAAAACGCCATAAAAGCGGCATAGTCAGGCACCGCAAGTCCAAGATCGACGGGGAAGTGGGCGGTGTGATCAGGGGGCGTGGTGGAAGCGGTTGACCAGGGTGATGAATGAGCGCCACGACGACGGGGTGACGTGGAGGGTGCCGCCGTCGCGGTCCTTCGTGTCACGCACCAGCACCACACCCGGCAGGTTGGCCGCCACCTCCACGCAGTCCGTGTTGCCGCTGCGGGTCGCCTTGTGCCAGGTCGCGTCGCTCAGATCCATGACGTCACCACCTCTTTCAGGAGTTCGAGCGACTGCCGGCGGGGCAATGCTTCGCTCCGGATCATCTCCCACCGCGACAGAAGAGTAGCCACGTCGGCATCGCCGTCGATCACACTCGTGGTGAGCTGACACTCCAGGCTGGCGACCCAGCCACCCTCCTCACCTCGCGCCAGGGTGAACGGACCGGACATCCCGATGTGCAGCCCGACGTGCAGCGGAAGTACGTGGATGCTGATGTGGGGACGCTCCGCACACGCCACCAGGTGCTCGATCTGCTGGGACAGCAGGCCCCGGAAGCTCTCGTCGTGTCGGTGCAACACGCCTTCGTCGAACACGACCACGAGTTGCGGCGGATTCTCCTGTCGCAGCACGTCCTGGCGATCCATCCGCGCCGTCACCCGACGATCCACCTCGGTGTCGGTGAGCAGTCCGTCGCACCGAATGACTGCGCGGGCGTAGTTCTCGGTCTGCAACAGGGCCGGGATGAGCGTCGGATGGAAACACCGAAGCTGTCGGGCGCTGCGCTCCGCGTCCAGCCACGGCCTGAGCCACGACGGCAGACCGTCCCGCTCGGCAATCTTGAGCAGGGCGATCAGCAGCCCGCCGGAGTTCAGGACGTCGTCGGCGCGGGCCAGGAAGAGGCGATCGTAGGGACGGCCGCCGGTCTCGACGGCCGACACCATCGATGCGGAGTAGTGCACCAGTCTGCCGAACTCCTCCTGACTGAGGCCGGCCGCGTTCCGCAGCCGGCGGATCTGTGCCCGGATCAGCTCCGCTGTTGGCTCTGCCACAGTTCCTCCACAGATCTGACCTGAGATGCACTCGACATCCGCTGACCGGGCCGAGCCCGCACAGGTGCGTCGCGACCAGGCTCGATGCCTTCCGACCGTAGCGGTGTGCTCAGCAGACTGTCACGCAGGCGGATCCGCTCGCCGCAGACGGGCGCGGGCGGGTTCCAGCCCGGGGCCGCCCGGTCCCGACGATGCGCCGGGCGGCCCCCTCCACACGAACCACCAGGAGGCCGATGGTGACGGGTCGCCGACGGGTGCCGCACGTGCCGATGCGTCCGCTGTGGCGGTGCCGCAACTGCGGCGCGGAGTGGCCCTGCCAGCCGGCTCGGCTGTCGCTGCTCGTCGAGTACCGGGGTGACCGCGTCGGGCTGCTGTTCCACCTGGGCGGCTTGATGGCCGAGGCGCACGAACACCTCGCCCGGCTGAACCCGGACCATGTGCCGGACCTGCACCGCCGCTTCCTGGGCTGGGCGCGGGCGCGTGGCTGACGCCGTGGGCGGCTGTCCGCGTACCGCTGGGGTCAGGGTGTGGGTTGGCGGTGGGTGAGCGGGAAGCGGAGGATGCGGTCGTCGTCGGCCGCCGGTGGGACGTCGCGCGGCTCGCGGTTGCTGGTGGTCACCCAGAGCGCGCCGTCCGGGGCGACCGCGACGGTACGCAGGCGGCCGAACGTCCCGACCAGTTCCGCCACCGGTACGCCGACCGTGCCGTCGTGGTCGACCGGCACCGCCCAGAGCCGGGTACCGCGCAGCGCGGCCACGTAGAGCGTGCCCCGGGTGAACGCCGCGCCGCTCGGCGACGCCTGCGCCGGCGGCCAGACCACGACCGGGTCCCGGAAGCGGGGGTCACCGGCGACGCCCTCCACGATCGGCCAGCCGTAGTTGCCGCCCGGCACGATCCGGTTCACCTCGTCCCAGGTGTTCTGCCCGAACTCGGTGGCGAACAGCCGGCCGTGCCGGTCCCAGGCCAGCCCCTGCGTGTTGCGGTGGCCGTAGCTGTAGACCGGCGAGCCGGGGAACGGGTTGTCCGCCGGCACGCCGCCGTCCGGGCGGATCCGCAGGATCTTGCCGTTGCGGCTGGTCAGGTCCTGGGCGCGGGCCGGGACCCCGGCGTCACCGACGCCGGCGTAGAGCAGCCCGTCGGGGCCGAACGCGATCCGCCCGCCGTCGTGGAACGTGGCCCGGGGGATGCCGCTGAGCAGCACCTGCGGGACCGGCGTGGCGGCCAGCCGGAACCGGACCACGCGGAGGTCGGTGGCGGTGGTGTAGGCGGCGTACACCCAGCCGTCCCGCCGGTAGGTGGGGGAGACCGCGAGCCCGAGCAGGCCCGCCTCGCCGCCGGCGACCACGTCGGCGATCCGGGCCACCTGCCGGGCCGGTCGGCCGGGGCGGACCCGGAGGATGGTGCCCGCGTCCCGCTGGGCGACCAGGGCGCTGCCGTCGGGCAGGAAGTCCAGCCCCCAGGGCACCACCAGCCCGGTGGCGACCACCTGCGGGTTCGTCAGGTCGTAGCCGACCGCCGGCCGCCTGTCGACATGCCGCTCGAAGCCGGCCGGGCGCAGGTCGACCAGGTCCGGCTGCGGCGCCGTCTCGACGGCGGGCCGGTCGGGGGCGGCGGTGGGCTGCCGGTCGGCGCGGGCGTCGGTGGCGCCCAACCCGATCGCGACGACGGCCACGACGGCCGCGACGATCCGACGACGCATGTGCTCTCCCCGGTTTCGCACCCGGTCCCACCGGGGCATTGACGGTGATCCGGTTTGCCAGTAGACCTTGGTGATGGAGGCCCCCTGATGAGTAGAACGCCGTTCTCGCTGGAGCAGTTGCGGGTCGCCGTCGCCGAGGGCGAGATCGACACGGTGGTGCTCGCCCTCACCGACATGCAGGGCCGCCTCCAGGGCAAGCGGATCCACGCGCCGTTCTTCCTCGACAACGTGCTGGAGAACGGCAGCGAGGGCTGCAACTACCTGCTCGCCGTGGACGTCGACATGAACACCGTCGACGGGTACGCGATGTCGAGCTGGGAACGCGGCTACGGCGACTTCGCCATGAAGCCCGACCTGGACACGCTGCGCCGGACGCCGTGGCAGCCCGGCTCCGCGATGGTGCTGGCCGACCTGGAGTGGCTGGACGGCTCCGGCCCGGTGGTCGCCTCGCCCCGGCAGATCCTGCGCCGGCAGCTCGACCGGCTGGCCGCGCACGGGCTGACCGCGTACGCCGGCACCGAGCTGGAGTTCGTGCTCTACCGCGACTCGTACGAGGAGGCGTGGTCGCGCGGCTACCGCGATCTGACCCCGGCGAACCAGTACAACGTGGACTACTCGCTGCTCGGCACCGCCCGGGTGGAGCCGCTGCTGCGCCGCATCCGCACCGAGATGGCCGCCGCCGGGCTGACGCCGGAGAGCGCGAAGGGCGAGTGCAACCTCGGCCAGCACGAGATCGCCTTCCGGTACGACGAGGCGGTGGCCTGCGCCGACCACCACGTCGTCTACAAGAACGGGGCGAAGGAGATCGCCGCCCAGGAGGGCATGGCGATCACGTTCATGGCGAAGCCGAACGCGCGCGAGGGCAACTCCTGCCACATCCACTTCTCGCTGCGTGACGCGTCCGGCTCGTCGGCGATGCTTGGTGACGGGCCGGCGCACCTGAGCGTGACCGGGCAGCGGGTGCTGGCCGGGCTGCTCGCCACGATGCGCGAGTTCAGTCTGCTCTTCGCGCCCAACATCAACTCCTACAAGCGGTACCAGCCGGGCTCGTTCGCGCCGACCGCGCTGCGCTGGGGCACCGACAACCGCACCTGCGCGCTGCGGCTGGTCGGGCACGGGCAGGGGATGCGGGTGGAGAACCGGGTGCCGGGGGCGGACGTCAACCCGTACCTGGCGATCGCCGCGCTGGTGGCCGGCGCGGTCCACGGCATCGAGCACGAGCTGGAGCTGGCCGAGGAGTGCACCGGCAACGCGTACGACGACCCGGCCGCCGAGCGCGTCCCCGCCACGCTGCGCGACGCGCTCGACCTCTGGCAGGGCTCGACGGTCGCCCCGGAGGCGTTCGGCGACGAGGTGGTGGCCCACTACGCCAACTACGCGAAGGTCGAGCTGTCCGCCTTCGACGCCGCCGTCACGGACTGGGAGCTGACCCGTGGCTTCGAACGCCTCTGACCCCGCCCGTCGCCCCCGCCCTGCCCCCGTCCCTCGCCGATCTTGCACTTGCGGCCCGCTTTTCGCGGCATGAGAGGCTTTTGTCCGGGCACCATCTGCAAGATCGACGAGGCGACGAGCGACGAGGCGGGGCGAGGGATGGCGAGGGGGAGCGTATGGGTGAGGTGATCTCGCCGGTCAGCGGGACGGCGATCGCGGAGGTGGCGTCCACGTCCGTGGCGGAGGTGGATGTCGCCGTCGGGCGGGCGGGTGCCGCGTACGAGGGGTGGCGTCGGGTGGCGCCGGGGGACCGGGCGCGGCTGCTGCGGCGGTTCGCCGCCGAGGTGGACGCGCACCTGGAGGAGCTGGCCCAACTGGAGGTGCGCAACTCCGGCCACACCGTCGGCAACGCGCGCTGGGAGGCCGGCAACGTCCGGGACGTGCTCGACTACTACGCGGGCGCGCCGGAGCGGCTGACCGGCCGGCAGATCCCGGTGCCCGGCGGGCTCGACGTCACGTTCCACGAGCCGCTGGGCGTGGTCGGCGTGATCGTGCCGTGGAACTTCCCGATGCCGATCGCCGGCTGGGGGCTCGCCCCGGCGCTGGCCGCCGGCAACACGGTGGTGCTCAAACCGGCCGAGCTGACGCCGCTGACCGCGCTGCGCCTGGCCGAGCTGGCACTCGACGCCGGGCTGCCGGAGGGCGTGTTCACCGTGCTGCCCGGCCGGGGCGGCGTGGTCGGCGAGCGGTTCGTCACCCACCCGGCGGTCCGCAAGATCTGCTTCACCGGCTCCACCGAGGTCGGCACCCGGATCATGGCCGGCGCCGCCGACCAGGTGAAGCGGGTGACGCTGGAGCTGGGCGGCAAGTCGGCGAACATCGTCTTCGCCGACGCGGATCTGGCGAAGGCGGCGGCCACCGCGCCGTCCGCGGTCTTCGACAACGCCGGCCAGGACTGCTGCGCCCGCTCCCGGATCCTGGTCCAGCGTCAGGTGTACGACCGCTTCCTGGAGCTGCTCGAACCGGCCGTGCGGTCGTTCCGGGTGGAGGACCCGGCCCGCGAGACGGCCGAGATGGGCCCGCTGATCTCCGCCGCGCACCGGGACCGGGTCGCCGGGTACGTCGACGGCGCGACCGTGGCGTTCACCGGCTCCCGGCCGGACGGCCCCGGCTTCTGGTATGCCCCGACCGTGCTGCTCGCCGACTCCCCGGCGGACCGGCACTGGCGCGAGGAGATCTTCGGCCCGGTCGTCTCGGTGCTCCCGTTCGACGACGAGGCGGACGCGGTCCGGCTCGCCAACGACACCGAGTACGGCCTCTCCGGCTCGATCTGGACCCGGGACGTGGGTCGGGCCGTGCGGGTCGCCCGGGGGGTCGAGGCCGGCAACCTCAGCGTCAACTCGCACTCCTCGGTGCGCTACTGGACCCCGTTCGGCGGGATGAAGCGTTCCGGCCTCGGCCGGGAGCTGGGTCCGGACGCGCTGCACGCCTTCACCGACGTCAAGAACGTGTTCATCGACACCGAGGAGTGATCACAGTGCAGGGACGGCTTTCCGACCGGGTGGCGGTGGTGACCGGCGCGGGCAGTGGCATCGGGCTGGCCACCGTGCGGCGCTTCGCCGCCGAGGGCGCGCGGGTGGTCTGCGTGGACATCGACGCCGACGCCGGCACCCGGGCCGCCGACGAGGTGGGCGGCGAGTTCGTGGCCACCGACGTGGCCGACGAGACGGCGGTCCGCGACCTGTTCGACGGCGTGGTGGCCCGGCACGGCCGGGTGGACGTGTCGTTCCACAACGCCGGCATCTCGCCGCCGGACGACGACTCGATCCTGGAGACCGGGCTGGACGCCTGGGAGCGGGTGCTGCGGGTCAACACCACGAGCGTCTACCTGTGCTGCAAGCACGTCATCCCGCACATGCGGCGGCAGGGCAAGGGCTCGATCATCAACACCGCCTCGTTCGTGGCGCTGATGGGCGCGGCCACGTCGCAGATCGCGTACACGGCGAGCAAGGGCGGGGTGCTGGCGATGACCCGCGAGCTGGGCGTGCAGTTCGCCCGCGAGGGCATCCGGGTCAACGCGCTCTGCCCCGGCCCGGTCGCCACCCCGCTGCTGCTGGAGCTGTTCGCGAAGGACCCGGAGCGGGCCGCCCGGCGGCTGGTGCACGTGCCGATGGGACGGTTCGGCGACCCGACCGAGATCGCCGCCGCGGTGGCGTTCCTGGCCAGCGACGACGCCTCGTTCATGACCGCCGCGCAGTTCGTGGTCGACGGCGGCATCACCGGCGCGTACGTCACCCCGCTGTGAGGCTGATCAACCCGGGGGCGAGCCGGGGTCGCCGGGGCCCGCCGGTTACGACAGGATGAGGCGGAGGTAACCAGCGTCCAAGGCGCCGGATGCGTTACGTTGCTCGTTCGCCGGGGTAGTAGGCGGGGACGGTCGGCGCAGCAGCGCCGGCCGTCGTGGAAAAGGCCGGAGCGGGAGGCTGCATGGGCTCGGCCCAGGGGGGCGGGGACGCCGGTCGATCGTCCCCGGCGGCCGGCCGGTCGTCACTCCCGCCGCTGCTGACCGCCGCGTTCGCCGCCGGCGGTGAGATGGGCGAGCGGCTGCGCGGCTTCGACTGGTCCACCACCCCGCTCGGCACCCCGGACGGCTGGCCCGCCGCGCTCTGCCACGCGGTGAGCACCATGCTCGCCTCCCGCGCCCAGATGGTGGTGTTCTGGGGCGCGGAGCACCTGGCCTTCTACAACGACGCCTACCGGCCCACCATCGGCGAGAAGCATCCGGCCGTGCTCGGGCAGTCGGCCCGGCTGCACTGGGCGGAGACCTGGGACGTGCTCGGCCCGCTGCTGGACGGCGTGCGCGGCACCGGCGTGCCCTACCGGGGTGAGGACCACCCCTTCGTGATCAACCGGCACGGCTTCCTGGAGGACGTCTACTTCGACGTCTCGTACGACCCGATCCGCGACGCGGACGGCACCGTCAACGGCATCTTCTGCTTCGTCAACGAGACCACCGGCCGGGTGCTCGGCGAGCGCCGGCTGCGGGCCCTGGCCGAGCTGGGCAACGAGTTGGGTGACGTGCCGAACACGCTGGAGCTGGGCCGGGCCGTGGCGCGGGTGCTCGACGCGCACCGCGACGACGTGCCGTTCAGCGCGCTGTGGCTGCACGACGGCGACGGCACGTCGGCGCTGGCCGGCTGCGCCGGCGTGGATCCGGCCACGCTCGCCGGTTGGCCCGGCCTGCCCGCCGGTGAGCCGCTGACCGAGCCGCGCTGGGTCGCCACCGCCGACCTGCCCGGCGCGGTGCCGCCGGACGCCGCCGACCAGGCGCTGCTGCTGCCGCTGACCGCGACGAACGAGCCGGCCGGCGCGCTGCTGCTGGGCGTGTCCCGCCGGCTGCCGTTCAGTGACGACTACCGCGACTTCGTCGACCTGGTCGCCGCGCAGGTCTCCCGGGCGGTGGGCAAGCTGCGGGCGTACGAGCAGGAGCGCGCCCGCGCCGCCGAGCTGGCCGCGCTCGACCGCGCCAAGACCAACTTCTTCGCCAACGTCAGCCACGAGTTCCGGACCCCGCTGACGCTGGTGCTCGGGCCGCTGGAGGACATGCTCGCCGACCGGGAGCTGCCCGACCGCTACCTCGACCGGCTGACCGTCATGCACCGCAACGGGCTGCGCCTGCTCAAGCTGGTCAACACCGTGCTCGACTTCTCCCGGCTGGAGTCCGGCCGGCTGGCCGCCCGCTACCAGCCGACCGACCTGCCCGACTACACGTCCCGGCTGGCCAGCACGTTCCGCTCGGCCACCGAGCGGGCCGGGCTGCGGCTGGTGGTCGACTGCCCGCCGCTGCCGGCGCCGGTCTACGTCGACCGGGACATGTGGGAGAAGATCGTCCTCAACCTGGTCTCGAACGCGGTGAAGTTCACCTTCGAGGGCGACATCGTGGTCCGGGTGCGCCCCGGCGACGGGGCCGCCGTGCTGGAGGTGAGCGACACCGGCGTCGGCATCGCGCCGCAGGAGCTGCCGCAGGTCTTCGAACGGTTCCACCGGGTGGCCGGCGCGCGCTCGCGTACCCACGAGGGCACCGGCATCGGGCTCGCGCTGGTCCGCGAGCTGGTCGAGATGCACGGCGGAACGGTCACCGCGCACAGCGTCGTGGAGCGGGGCACCACGTTCACCGTCACCGTGCCGTTCGGCTACGCGCACCTGCCCGCCGACCGGGTGTCCGCGCTCGCGCCGGTGCCGCTGACCGAGCCGGAGCAGGCCCGGCTGTACGTCGCCGAGACGGCGCTCTGGACCGACGAGGTGGCCCGGCCCGTCGGGCTGCCCGAGCCGTCCGGCACCCCGGGCGGCGCCGGCCGCGTCCTGGTCGCCGACGACAACCCCGACCTGCGGGAGCACGTCAGCCGGCTGCTCTCCCCGGCGTACGAGGTGGTGGCCGTGCCGGACGGCGTGGAGGCCTTGCGGCTGGCCGTGGACAGCCCGTTCGACCTGGTGCTGACGGACGTGATGATGCCCCGGCTGGACGGCTTCGGGCTGGTCGCCGCGCTGCGGGCCAATCCGGTCACCCGGGGCGTGCCGATCGTGCTGCTCTCGGCGCGGGCCGGCGCGGCGGAGGAGGTGGCCGGCCTGTCGGCCGGCGCGGACGACTACCTCACCAAGCCCTTCTCCAGCCAGGAGCTGGTCGCCCGGGTCCGGGCCAACGTCGAGTTGGGCCAGCTCCGCGGGCAGATCATCCGCCGGCTTCGGGCGCTCGCCGACGCCGCGGTGGCGATCAACACCGCCCGGTCCACCGCCGAGGTGGTGCGGGTGGCCGCGCAACACGCGATCGGCCTGGCCGAGGCGGGCCGGGTGCTGGTGGTCGCCACCGGCGTCCGCCACGAGGAGGACACCGGCGGGGACCTGCCGGCCGAACCGTCCGCGGTGCTGCCGCTCACCGGCACCACCGGCGAGCAGCTCGGCGAGCTGCGGGTGTGGCGTCGGGAGGACGGCGGCACGGAGCAGGCGGCGTTGACCGAGCTGGCCCGGCTGGTCGGCGTACGGCTGGAGAACGCCCAGCTCTACGAGGCCGAGCACCGGATCGCCACCACGCTCCAGCACAGCCTGTTGCCGCGTACGCTGCCGCAACTGCCCGGCGCGCTGGTGGCCAGCCGCTACCTGCCGGGCAGCGCCGACGTGGAGGTCGGCGGCGACTGGTACGACGTGGTGGGCACCCCCGACGACGAGCTGGTGCTGGTCATCGGCGACGTCGTCGGCAAGGGGGTGCGGGCCGCCGCCGCGATGGGTCAGCTCCGCAACGCGCTGCGGGCGTACGTGCTGGAGGGCTACGACCCGGGCGAGTCGCTGACCCGGCTCAACCGGCTGGTGCACTCCACCGGCAGCGGCTCCTTCGCCACCGTGGTCTGCCTCACCTTCTGCCCGCGCACCGGCCGCCTCCGGTACGCCAGCGCGGGTCATCCCTCGCCCCTGCTGATTCGCGGAGACGATGTGGCGTTCCTGCACGATCGGGCCCTCGGACCGCCGGTCGGGGCGATCCCCGGCACCACCTATCCGACCGCCGAGGGTGAACTCGCTCCCGGCGGCCGGCTGCTGCTCTACACCGACGGTCTGATCGAGGACCGGGAGGAGGGCATCGACGCCGGGCTCCGCCAGCTACGGGTCGACGCCGCCGCCGGCGGCGAGCACGTCGCCGACCTGGTGGACGCCGTCGTGGAGCGCGTCGCCGGGCGACCCCGGCACGACGACGTGGCGGTGCTGGCGCTGGAGGCGGCCGAGCGGAACCGGTTCGCGCTGCGGCTGCCGGCCGACCCGACCCGGCTCAGCGTGCTGCGCAAGCGCCTGGAGGACTTCCTCGTCGCCCACCGGGTCGACGAGACCGACCTGTTCGACCTGACCGTGGCGATCTCGGAGGCCGCCGCGAACGCGATCGAGCACCCGGTCGACCCGGTCGACCCGTCCATCGAGGTCGACGTCACCATCGCCGGTCGCATGGTGACCGCGACGGTCCGGGACAGCGGCCGGTGGCGCGAGTCCAGCGGGTCGGGGTTCCGGGGCCGCGGGCTGGGGCTGATCCAGGCGCTCGGGGAGATGAGCGTGACCCGGACCGGGGACGGCACCGAGCTGACGCTGCGGCGCAGGCTGGCCGACTAGTCGGCCCGGGGCAGCCGGGCGGCGAGGTCGCGCACGGCCGCGCGGTAGGTGTCGTCGAAGCGGAACAGGTGGCGTTCGATCGGCGGTGGCACGGTGTCGCCGGGCGCGACGGTCAGCCCCGCGGGGTCGCGCACCCGGCGGTCGACGCCGGCGGCGGGATCGTCAGGTGACCCGCCGCCCGGCGGGAAGATCATCCCGCCGACCGGGTCGGTCCGGCGCCACAGGTTGATCCAGCGCCATCGGAGGTCTCCGCCGATGCGGCGCAGCATCGCGTCGTTGACGTAGGCGGGAAACACGCGGGCGTAGAGCCGGTGCAGCGGTGACGCGAAGGTGAGCAACGCGATCCGGGAACGCGCGGACGCCGGCAGTTGCAGCGCGGTCACCGCCGCAAGCACGCTGCCGTGACTCTGACCGGCCAGGACGACGGTGTGCCCGGCGGCGATGAGGTACCGGACCCGCCGGGTGAGGTCGGGCACCGCCCGTTCCGAGTAGCAGGGCGCGGCGAGCGGATGGGCGCCCCGGGGCCAGAAGGTCGCCAGTTCCCACAGGATGCCGATCAGGCGGATGCCTCTCGACCGGTAGGCGACCAGGCCGAAGACGCCCAGCAGGAGAGCGAAGGCGCCGATCAGGTAGGCGCCGAGGTCGGTGACGAAGATGACGGGCCGGGCGAGTGACTCGCCGACCAGCAGGCGGGCCAGGTCGCCGGGACCGTCGTGCAAAATCGCCGAGCCGGCGGCGCCGAGCGAGATCGTCGCCAGGGTGGCGTAGGCGGCCGGGGCCAGCGGCCCGAGCTTGTCGGCGAGTTGCGCCGACACGATCGCGTCGCGTGCCGCCTGTACCCGGACGGGGGGCGCCTGGTCCGCTTCGGCGTGCTCGGCCCGCACGAACCGCATGGCCGCGGCTCGGCGCGCCGACCGCCGCCACAATCGGCGCGTCAGGACGACGGCCGCCGCGAGGATCACCGCCAGGAAGAACCCCAGGGCCGCCCAGCGGAAGGCCACCGGCGGGGTCAGCGGCGGCGCGCCCGGCGGCGTCGGACGCGCGGGCGTGGGGTTGGACCCTCGGTCGAGGTAGTCGGCGGAGAGGTAGACCACGCCCGAGGAGTAGGAGACCGCGAACCCGATCGCGACGAGGATGAGCACCGGCGCCGCGAGCCCGCGCAGGACGGTGGAGCCGGTGACGTGGTGCCGGCGGGTCACCACGACCAGCGCGACAAGCGCGGTGAGCAGCACCATCTGGCTCACGTAGACGGTGGCGACGAGCACGTCGTAGCCGGGCAGGTTGTCCGCGGCGGCCCAGGAGTTCCGGGGTACGAGTGAGTAGGCGAGAACGGCGGCGGTCAGGACTCCTGACGAGCGGGCCAGCGTTCGGGTCGCCGTGTCGAAGCGGGGTGTGCTGGTGCGACGTTCGATGCCGGGCAGGCAGCAGGTGACCAACGAGGCCGCAGTCACGACCAGCACGGCGGCGAACAGGAGATAGCCGGTGGGCCGGCGGTCGTGCGGCACCAGCGCGCTGAGCACAGCGATGTCGAGTGTCCCCAGGGCCGCCACCAGATGCACGGCGCGCAGATGCCGGACGAGGCCGCGGTTGTCCCAGAACGCCGGGTCGTCGAGGCTCTCGATCTCGGCGTCGCCGTCGTCGGGTGCCCCGGTCTCCGGAAGCTGCCACGTCCGACGACCCAGGCGCCACAGTCCGGCGATCGCCGCCAGTGGGAGAAGGGCGAGGATGGCGAGTTCCCAGCCGGCGGGCAGACCGGCCAGCCACGAGACGAAGCGGCGGTTCTCGTAGCAGCGCGGATAGCTCAGGCACTGCCAGGCGACCAGATCGAGCGCCACGCCGACCACTGCCAGCACGTACATCGTGGTCAGCGAGACGGACAGGAGCCGGACCAGGGCCCGCGCCGGCGCGCCCGCACGGCCGGTCAACGGCAGGGCCCAGAGCGCGACGTTGCCGAGCATGAACGGCATCAGCAGCACCAGCGAGAACGTCCGTCCCGCCGTGCCGCCGGTCAGCCCGTTCCACCGGTACGCCTCCAGACACGTGGTCCCGGGGGGCACCGGGTCCTCCGGTCCCGCTCCGGGCCGGTAGAACCCCGCCTCGGCGTCGCCGGCGACGAGGTGGGCGGGGCGTTCCCCCAGGATCCGGTCGGAGCTGCGACCTCCCACCCCGTGCACCCGTAACTCGATCAACGCCACCCGGTCACCGCTCCCGTGTCGAGGACGCGGTGCGTACCCGGTGCCGGCCGAGTCATGTCCGGTCGGAGGCCGCGTTCGATCCCGCTTTTCGCCGGGATCAGCTAAGCGCAGGCCGTAGCGTGTTCGATGATGAGAAGAGGATCCGGGTGAGTACGACCCGGCGTCGCACCCACGATCCGGTCGGCGCGACCTGGGCGCAGGTCCGGCGTACCGGCTCCGCCACCGCCCACGACCGGGTGGTACGACTTCGGCTGAGCCTGCTCGTGGCCGTCCAGTCGGGGGTGGCCGCGGCCGGCGCGTGGTGGATCGCCAACGACGTGCTGGACAACCCTCAGCCCCTGTTCGCGCCCGCCGTGGCGGTCGGCGCCATCGCCAGCTCGGTGGGGCAGCGCTTCCGCCGGACGCTCTTCCTGGTCGCCGGCGTGGCGGTGGGCATCACGCTCGGCGATCTGCTCGTCTCCTGGGTCGGGCAGGGGCACGTGCAGATCGGCGCCATCGTCGCCGTGTCGATCCTGTTCGCCGTGCTGCTGAGCGGCGAGGGCTCGTTCGTGACCCAGGTGGGCGGCAGTGCCATGGTCATCGCCGTGCTCTCGCCGGCCAACACGAATCTCGCGCTGCCGCGCTTCGTCGACGGCGTCGTCGGCGGCGTGGTGGGCATCCTGGTCGCCCTGGTGGTGTTGCCCCTGCACCCGATCCACCGGATCCGGCGCGCCGGCCGACCACTGCTCGACCACATCGCCACCCAACTGAAACGGCTGGCGGAGGCTGCCCGCACGCGCGACGCCGAGGGGGCCAAACAGGCTCTCGACACCCTGCGCGGCGTCGACACCTCGGACCTGCAGACGGCGCTGTCGGCGGCCGTCGAGGTCGTCCGCATCTCGCCCTTGCGGTGGCACAACCACAACTCGCTGGAGGGCTGGCGGCACGGCGCCGGGCTGATGATGCGGTCCCTGTTGCAGACCCGCGACCTCGCCCTCAATCTGGAGACCGCGCTCCGCCACGACGAGCCGGTCCCCGCGCCGCTCGCGGCGGCCGTCGACGACCTGGCCGAGGCCGTCCGGCACGTCGGCGTGGAGTGGTCGCCGCCATCCGGCGGGCCGTCCCGCTCGCAGCGCGCGGCGCTGACCGCGATCCGCCGAGCCCAGGAGGCACTCAACGCAGGCCTGCTCATCGGCGGCGTCAACGTGGCGAACGACGTCATCATCATCGCCGTCAACACGATCCGGGCGAGCGGGGTGAGCAAGCAGGACGCCGAGGAATTGCGGCGGAACCTCGCCCCCGATGCCACGAGGGACGCCGGTGGACCGGAGCCGCGTCACCCGCCGGCGGCACCGGGGCCGCCGCCCGCGCACGGCGCGGGAGAGCAGCCCTGAGTCAGGCGTCGGCCAGCCATTCCTGCTCACCCAGGCCGGAGATCTCCAGCACGCGCCGGACCTGCCGCGACGGCAGCACGGTGAGCGCGGCCGGGAACCGCTGGGAGAGTCGGACCACCGCGTAGATGGCGGCCGAGTCGAAGAACGTGACCGCCCGCAGGTCGAGCAGGAGCCGGGTGGCGGGCTCGCGCAGCGCGGTCTGGAACATGGTGTCGGCGGTCGCCATGTCGACCTCGCCGGTGACCAACACATGACGGTGTTCGCCGTCACCCTGCGCCGTCACGGAGAAGACGGGCGGCGCACCCCCTTGATCCACGCAGCAACAATGGCACAGCGTTTGCGGCACGGCAACAACCTCCCGGCCGGGCCGTGGCGAGGTCGTCGTCGGGGGCGGCGATAGGCTGAGGACATGACCGTCCGTGCGCCGCTGACCCCCGGCACGCTCTCCCCGTGGCGAGCGGTCCCCGCCCACATCCCGCGACCGGAGTACGTGGGCAAGGAACGCCCGCAGGAGTGGCGCGGGTCGCACGTGCAGACACCGGAGACCATCGAGAAGATGCGCGTGGCCGGCCGGCTCGCGGCCCGGGCCACCCAGCTCGCCGGCGAGCACTGCAAGCCGGGGGTGACCACCGACGAGATCGACCGGGTGGTGCACGAGTTCCTCTGCGACCACGGCGCCTACCCGTCGACGCTGGGCTACCGGGGCTTCCCCAAGTCCTGCTGCACCAGCCTCAACGAGGTGATCTGCCACGGCATCCCCGACACGACGGTGCTCCAGGACGGCGACATCATCAACGTCGACGTCACGGCGTACCTGAACGGCGTGCACGGCGACACCGACGCGACGTTCTGCGTGGGCGAGGTGAGCGAGGAGGCCCGGCTGCTGGTCGAGCGGACCCACACGGCCATGATGCGCGGCATCAAGGCGGTCGTGCCGGGCCGGCAGATCAACGTCGTCGGCCGGGTGATCGAGTCGTACGCCAAGCGGTTCGGCTACGGCGTGGTCCGCGACTTCACCGGTCACGGCATCGGCGAGGCCTTCCACAGCGGCCTCTACGTGCCGCACTACGACAGCCCACGCCCCACCGACCTGATGGAACCCGGCATGACGTTCACCATCGAGCCGATGATCACCATCGGCACCCACCAGTACGACGTGTGGGACGACGGCTGGACGGCCGTCACGAAGGACCGGAAGTGGACCGCGCAGTTCGAGCACACCATCGTCGTGACCGACGACGGCTACGAGATCCTGACGCTGCCGTGACCGAGACCCCGGCGGCGCTGCGCGAGGCGCACCACGCGGACGTGTCCGGCGGCTGGCTGCGGCCGGCCGTCTTCGGCGCGATGGACGGGCTGGTCACGAACATCGCGTTGATCGCCGGCGTCGGCGGTGGCGGGGTGTCGCCGCGCAGCGTCGTGCTGACCGGCGCGGCCGGCCTGGTCGCCGGCGCCATCTCGATGGGCCTGGGCGAGTACACAAGCGTCCGCTCCGCCAACGAGCAGGTCGCCGCCGAGGTGGCCAAGGAACGGCGTGAGCTGGAGCGACACCCGGAGGCGGAGGCGCGTGAGCTGGCCGACGCCTGGGTCGCCCGCGGGCTGCCCCGCGAGCTGGCCACCCAGGTCGCCGAGGCGGTCCGGCGCAACCCGGAGGAGGCGCTGCGCGTGCACGTCCGGGAGGAGTTGGGCGTCGACCCGGACGACCAGCCCAGCCCGTGGGCGGCGGCGATCTCGTCGTTCATCTGCTTCTCGATCGGTGCCCTGGTGCCGCTGCTGTCGTACCTGCTCGGGTTCACCAGCCTCTGGCTGGCGCTCGCCGTCGGCGGGGTGGGGCTCTTCGTCGCCGGCGCGATCGTGGCCCGGTTCACCTACCGCTCATGGTGGACCAGCGGCCTGCGGCAGTTGCTGCTCGGCGCGCTCGCGGCCGGCGCCACCTACCTGATCGGCACCCTGATCGGCGTCGGCGGCGTCGGCTGACCCCCACCCCACCCCCCACCTCCGCGCGCTGATTCACGGAAAGCGTGGTTATTTCGCGCCCGATACCCACGCTTTCCGTGAATC
>NZ_JBNCLA010000009.1:273048-287869 GCF_049841835.1 Micromonospora sp. DT227
CCCTCTCCCCCCCCCTGTTGGTCCCCCCCCCCCCCCCCCCCCCCGCCCCCCCCCCCCCCCCCGCGGATCGGGGGGAGGGGTTGGGGTGGCGGGTCAGGCGGTGGGGACGAGGCGGAAGACCTTGATCTCGCGGCCGCCGGCCCGCTCGACGTACGTGCGGTAGGCCGGCCACTCCTGGGCCAGCCGGTCGAACAGCCGGTCCCGGTCGGCGCCGGTGACCTGCTCGGCGCGCACCGGGATCCGGCGACCCTTGACGTCGACCTCGGCGGACGGCTGGGCCAGCAGGTTGAACGTCCACGACGGCTGGTGCTGCTGCCCCCAGTTGGAGCCGATCACCACGTAGGCGTCGCCGTCCGGCACGTAGAGCAGGGGGTTGCTGCGGGGCCGGCCGGAGCGGCGGCCGGTGGACGTCAGCACCAGCGTGGGCACCAACCCGAACGCGACCACCCGCCCCTTCGTCAGCCGGCCGACCAGCCGGTCGGCGGGGACGAGCACGCGCATGGTGGCGGCGAACCACCGCTGGTGACCGAGGTGGCGGGCGAGGGATCCCAGGGCGGACACCCGTCCAGTCTGCCGCCCCCGCCGCGCCCCGTCACCCCCTGAGCCACCCCGACGGCCGATCGGCGGTCAGTCGAGGCGGCGTTCGACGGGCAGGCGCGAGCGGGTGAGCAGGGCCGCGCCGAGCATCGCCACCAGCGGCACCACCACCAGCACCGCCATCGTGAGGCCGGGCACGGTCACCGGGTACGGCGGCTGCACCGGCCAGGACTGCGCGTACCGCTGGTTCAGCGAGGCCAGCACGACGGCGGCCGAGCCGAGCCCGGCCACGATGCCCAGCGCCGAGCCGAGCACCGCGATCACACCGGCCTGGCAGAGCGACAGCACCCGGCGTACCCGCGGGTCGGCGCCGACCGCCGCGAGCGTGGACAGGTCCCGACGGCCCTCGGCGGCGGCCAGGCCGGTGGCGACCGCGGCGGCGCCCAGCGTGATCACCCCGGAGGCCGCCGCCAGCAGGAGCAGCAGGGGACGCTGGTCGGTCGGCGGGTCGGCGGTCGACACCTGGAGGGACGCCGGCGCCACCTCGGACAGCTCGTCGATCAGCCGTTCGCGCTGCCCGTCGGTGGGTGGGTCGGCGGCGTCCACCAGGTAGCCCAACGGCGCCGCCACCAGGCCGAGCGCCCGCGCGGCGGCGGGGGAGAGGACCAGCCGGTCCACCGGAAGGCCGCCGCGCAGCGGGTATCCGGGCAGCAGGCGGGCCGCCGACGGGGCACCGGAGCTGTGGGTCACCTCCACCCGGACCCGTCCGTCCGCCACCTGCCGGGGATCGGTGACCACCACGCCGCCCGCGGCGAGCGTCCGGCGCGCGGCGGCCACCTCGTCGGCCGGCGCGCCGGTGAGCGCGGCCAACACCTCACCGTCGTCCACGATGGCCGGCAGCGAGATGTCGTTCGGTTCCCGGAACGGCTGTCGGCAGCGGGGATCGTCGCGGGCCGAGGCGGGAGCCACCTCGAACGGCTCGTACCGGCAGCGCTCCTCGGGCGGACGCACCGCCAGGGCGACGCAGTAGTCGTCCGGGGCGGCCGGACGGGCGCACTCGGGAATGGCGAGTCCCGCCACGCCGGCGTCGGGCAGCACGGCCCGGACCCGTCCGGTGACCGCGGCGAGCGTCGGCCGCGGGTTCCCCTCCTGGTCGGCGAACTGGACCAGCGCGTGTCCCGGCGGCAGGCCGGGTTGCCACCCCGCCCGCTGCCGGGCGTCGTCGCTGGCCACGTAGACGCCGAGCGCGACGCTGCCGGCGACCGCCGCCATCACGGCCGAGATGGCCGGCGCGGCCGACGACCGGTTGCGGCTGGCGTCGCGCAACGCGAGCCGGGGGGTCAGCGGCAGCAGCCGGCCGGCCCGGGCCAGCAGCCCGACCAGCGTCGGGGTGCAGAAGACCAGCCCCAGCTCACCGAGGGTGACACCGGCCAGCACCCCGGTCGGCGAGGTCCGGGTGGCGGCGAACGCGGCCAGGGCGGTGCCGACGACGGTGAGCAGCGCGCCGAGCAGCAACCAGCGCCGGCGCGGCCGGGGCGCCTCGCGCCGGCCGGCCAGGCCGGCCACCACGTCCTGCCGGGCCGCGGTCCACGCCGGCGCGAGCGCCGCCAGCACGCCGGCCAGCACCGCGACCGCGGCGATCGCGGCCAGCGCGCTGGGAAACACGCGGTACGCGCCGAGACGCTCGTGGATCAGGTACTGCTCGACCAGCGGCCGGCCGGCGAACGCGGTCCCGACGCCGAGCAGCAGCCCGAGGGCGGCCCCGCCGGCGCCGAGCACCACCCCGTCGGCGAGCACGATCCGGCGCAGGTGGGCAGCGTCCCCGCCGGCCACCGCGACCAGCGCGAGATCCCGCCGCCGGCGGCGTACGCCGACCGCGAAGGCCGGCCCGACCAGCAGCACCACCTCCAGCAGACCCAGGCCGCCGACCAGCACCGAGACGCCGGCCTCCTCGGCGTCCGGCAACGGCGTGCCGTTGTCGAACTCCTGCCGGCCGGGCAGCGGGGACCGGGTGGACACCTGGATGCCGCGGGCGTTCAGGTGGTCGGCCAGCGCCCCATCCATCGCCCCGGGCAGGTCCACCAGCCAGCTCTCGTCGGTGGGCGGCCCGTCCGGAGCGACGCCGGAGAGCGTCACCACCTCGCCCAGGTTGTCCGGGAACTCGACCACCCCGACCACCCGGTACGGCGTGCCGTCGGTGGTGCGCACCGGCGCCCCGGGGCGGGTGTCCAGCCGGCGCTGCGCGGCCGGACTGACCGCGATCTCGTCCGGGCGCACCGGCACCCGGCCCTCCCGCAGCGTCGCCAGCGGACGGGCGAGCGGGTCGGTCAGGTCGAGCGCGCGCGCCTGGAACGACACTGTCCGGCGGCCGAGCGGCGTCTCGAACGGCATCCACCGTCGGACCCGGATGACCCGGCTGCCGGCGGGCAGGAGCGCCCGCAACTCGTCGGCGGTGACCGGGCGGGTCCGGGGCACCGGGTCGCCCTCGACCGGCCAGGAGTTGTCGCCCCACCTGTCCTGCGTCACCGGGGTCAGGTTGTTCCAGCGCAGCTCGGCGTCGGCCGCGCCGAGCCGGCGGTCGAGCTGTTCCGAGCGGGTCAGCTCGGACATGTCGTAGCTCGCCGCGGCGAAGCTGAGTCCCAGCACCGGCAGCGCGATCATCACCAGCACCAGCAGGGTGCGGCGGCGGGAGCGGCGGGCCTCCCGGCGGGCGATCCGCAGCGCGGTGCGCCACGACCCCCGGGCCGCGGCGAGCCGGCCGGGGCTCACCGTTCGCTGCCGCTGAGCAGGTGCTCGATGCCGACCAGCGGCGCGGTCGAGTCGACGAGCACCCCGTCGCGGAGGAAGACCACCCGGTCCGCCCAGCCGGCGTGCCGGGCCTCGTGGGTGACCAGCACCCCGGCCGCGCCGTCGTCCACCCGGCGGCGCAGCAGGTGCAGCACCGCCTCGCCGGCCTGCGAGTCCAGCGCGCCGGTCGGCTCGTCGGCGAGGACCAGCCGGCGTTCGCCGACCAGGGCCCGGGCGATCGCCACCCGCTGCTGCTGACCGCCGGACATCTGGTCGGGGAAGCGGTCCGCCTGCCCCGCGACGTCGACCTCGCGCAGCGCGGCCAGGGCCAGCCGGCGGGCCGCCCGCACCCCGGTGCCGTCCAGTTCCAGGGGCAGCGCCACGTTCTCCACCGCGGTCAGGCTGCCCAGCAGGTTGAGGTCCTGGAAGACGTAACCGATCCGGCGGCGACGCAGGCGGGCCAGCTCGCGGGCCGGCAGGCCGCCGAGCGCCTCGCCCTCGACCAGCACCTCACCGCCGGTGGGCCGGTCCAGCCCACCGGCCAGCGCCAGCAGGGTGGACTTGCCGGACCCGGAGGGGCCCATCACCGCCACCAGCTCGCCGGCCGCCACGGTGAGGCTGACGCCGCGCAGCGCGTGCACGGCGGCCTCGCCCGCGCCGTGCGTCCGGTGCACGTCGCGTAGTTCGAGCACTCCGCTCATCGTCGCGGGCCTCCCGTGTCCCGTCACCGGCGGGCCTCGTCAGCGGCCCGGTCCACCGCCTCGGGGTGGACGACCGGCCGGCCCGCCGTCGGGCGGTGGCGGACCAGGCTGGTCTCGCAGTGGTCGAGCCACCGCACCTCGGCCTCGGCCTGGAAGATCATCGCGTCCAGCACCAGCCGCCAGGGCAGATCCTCCGGCTTGTCGCTGGTGTACTTCAACCGGGTGAACTCCTGCAACGCGCGCATGGTGGCGCTGCGCTGGGTCTGCACCACCGCCCGGACGTCCACCCCGGGTGTGGTCAGCGCCAGCGCCAGCTTGATCGACAGTTCGTCCCGGGGCCGGTCGGCCCGGCTGATCGGCGTGGCGAACCAGAGCGCCAGGTCCGCACGCCCGGCGTCGGTGATCTCGTACGGCCGCTGCCCGCTCTCGTTCTCCGGCAGCGGGCGCACCAGGCCGTCGCGTTCCAGGCGGGCCAGTGTGGTGTAGACCTGCCCGATGTTGAGCGGCCACGTCGAGCCGGTCGACTCCTCGAACGCGGCACGCAACTGGTAGCCGTACATCTGGCCACGTTCGAGGAGGGCGAGCAGGCCGTGGCGGATGGACATGGCCTGGAGTATGCATACCTGGTATGCGCGCCGCAACCGGAAGGCTCCGCCGGGTGACCACCGCCGCGCTCAGGCCGGCCGACCCGGGAACGGCACGGTGACCGGGCTCACCCCCGCCGTACGCCGCCAGCGGGTCGCCCGCAGCGCGCAGTCGGTGAGCGCGGCGAGCGCCGTGTTCCGGTCCGCGCCGCTGGTGTGCGGCAGCGCGGCCCGCCAGTGACCGGCGGTCCGTTCCTCGATCTCCACGGCCAGTTGGAGCGCGGTCGTCCGGTCGGTCACCGGATAGGGCAACGCGTAGCCGGCCCGGTCCGCCGGCACCTGCCCGGCCCCCTCGGCGAGCTGGAGCAGCAGCGCGTCCCGGCGGGACCGGTGCGCCGCCTCGGCGGCACGGGCGGCCGAGCGGGCCGCGTCGGTGAGGTGCACGCCGATCACCCCGTACGCCCAGACCGCCGCGTACTCGGCGGCGAGCGCGTCACCGAGCGCCCGGGTCGCGCCGTTGCCCGGTCCGCTGCTCGGGTCCCCGCTGTGCCCGACGGGCATGACCACCCGGCCCTCGCTGCGCTCGGTGCGTTCGCTCATGCGGTGCTGGCCGGGCATGCGCTCACGGCCCTCGCTGCGCTCGGTGCGTTCGCTCATGCGGTGCTGGCCGGGCATGCCCTCACGGCCCTCGCTGCGCTCGGTGCGTTCGCTCATGCCAGCGCCTCCACGTGGGTGGCGCGGGCCGCGGCGATCGAGCCGAGCAGCGCCGCCCGATCGGCGGGCGCGGTCGCGCCGGCCTTGGCGGCGTTCGCGTGGCCCTGCTGCTCGGCCCGGCGCAGCTCGGCGAGCACGGCGTCCGGAGCGTCGGCCGGTGCCCCGGACGCCGGGCCGGTCGGGCCGGTGGACGGGCCCGAGGGCGCCGGCCGGCCGATCACCCGGCGCAACTCGTCGGCGTGCGCCCGGTGCGCGTCGGCGATCGGCGTGAGCCGCGCGGCCAGCGCCGGCGCGGTCGCGGCGGCGGCCCGGTGCCGTGCCTCCAACGCGAGCGCCTCGGCCGCCAGCGGCTCCAGCGCGTCCGGTGGCGGTGGCTCGTCGTCGCGGTCGAAAGGATCACAACCAGTCAGCGGCGCGGTCGCGCCACCGAGCGCCACGAGCGCGCCGGCACGCAGCAGGCGACGCCGGGAATGCCCCGCTCCGCCCTGGTCGGATGGTGTTCTGCCGGTCCCCACCGGACAAGTCAACACCATCCCCGCCACCCCGTGGGGCACGGTCGTCGGTGCGCCGCCCGGTCCGCCACCCGGCCCAGGCGTTACGCTCTGCGCAGCCACCGGGCGCGAACGCCCCGGTGGCGTGCCGGCATTGCGGGTCGACCGCGCACGCCGGCCCGGACGAACCCGGCCCCGACGGGCCGTGGCAACAGCAGAGAGGTGCGCGGAATGACGCAGCGTGGCCGTGCCACCCGGTCGTCCGGGCCCGCCGGGCGGCCCCGCCGGTCCGACGGCCCCCGCGGTCCGGAGCGGAGCGGCGCACCCCGTGGCGACCTCGCCGCCCGCCGGGCCCGGCTGCGCGAGGTGATCGAGCCGGTGATCACCGCCGCCGGCTACGACCTGGAGGACCTCTCCGTCTCCCGGGCCGGGCGCCGACACGTGGTCCGGGTGATCGTGGACGCCGACGGCGGGATCAACCTGGACGCCGTCGCGGACGTCTCCCGGGCCGTCTCCACCGCGCTGGACGCCGCCGAGGAGGCCGGTGGCGACATCGTCGCCGGCGAGTACCAGCTCGAGGTCAGCTCGCCGGGCGTGGACCGCCCGCTCACCCTGCCCCGACACTGGCGGCGCAACGTCGGCCGGCTGGTCAAGGTCACCGTCCGCGGCGACGCCGGGGACCGGCAGCTCACCGGCCGGGTCACAGCCGCCGACGACGAGCGCGTGACGCTGGAGACCGACGCCGGCTCCGCCGCCCATCCGTACGCCGAGCTCGGGCCCGGCCGGGTCCAGGTGGAGTTCTCCCGCCTGGACGACCTGGCCGACGCCGACCTCGACGACGACACCGACACCGACACCGACGACGAAGATCTGGAGGACGAGGAGAGGTGAACATCGACCTCGCGGCGCTGCGCGCCCTGGAGCGCGAGCGGGAGATCCCGTTCGACACGATCCTCGCGGCGATCGAGACCGCGCTGCTGACCGCGTACCGGCACACCGACGGCGCCGAGCCGCATGCCCGGGTGGAGATCGACCGTAAGAGCGGGGCCGCCTCGGTCTACGCCCAGGAGACGGACGACGACGGCACGGTCACCCGGGAGTGGGACGACACCCCGCACGACTTCGGCCGGATCGCCGCCATGACCGCCAAGCAGGTGATTCTCCAGCGGTTGCGGGAGGCCACCGACGAGGTGCACTTCGGCGAGTACGCGGGTCGCGACGGCGACCTGGTCACCGGCGTGGTGCAGGCGCACGAGGCCCGCAAGGAGAAGGGCATCATCAGCGTCGACCTGGGCAAGCTGGAGGGCGTGCTGCCGCAGTCCGAGCAGGTGCCGGGCGAGGACCCGCAGCACGGCGAGCGGATCCGCTGCATCGTCGTGCACGTCGCCAAGGGCATGCGCGGGCCGCAGATCACGCTGTCCCGGTCGCACCCGGCGCTGGTGAAGAAGCTCTTCGCGCTGGAGGTGCCGGAGATCGCCGACGGCACGGTGGAGATCGGCGCGATCGCACGTGAGGCAGGTCACCGTACGAAGATCGCCGTACGCTCCACCACGCCCGGCGTGAACGCCAAGGGCGCCTGCATCGGCCCGATGGGACAGCGGGTCCGCGCGGTGATGAGCGAGCTGCACGGCGAGAAGATCGACATCATCGACTGGTCGGACGACCCGGCCACCTTCGTCGGCAACGCGCTGTCGCCGGCCAAGGCCCTGCGGGTCGAGGTGGTCGACCTGGCCAGCCGCGCCGCCCGGGTCACCGTGCCGGATTTCCAGCTCTCGCTCGCGATCGGGCGGGAAGGGCAGAACGCCCGCCTGGCGGCCCGGTTGACCGGTTGGCGCATCGACATCCGCTCCGACGCGGAGTCCTCCGGCGCCGCCGGCCGCAGCGGAGCCGATCACGTACCGGAGCCGGGCGGCGCGATCTCGAGCAGCTAGGGGTAGACTTTCTCAGTGGCACGACGCGAGCTGCCGGAGCGCACCTGTGTGGGCTGCCGGAAACGAGCGCCGGCCAGCGAGTTGTTGCGGGTCGTCGCGGTCGGTGACGAGGCTGGTCAGATCAGTCTCCGGCCCGATCCGGCCCGCAGACTGCCGGGTCGGGGAGCGAACATGCACCCCAATCCGGCCTGCTTCGCGCAGGCGGTGCGGCGCCGCGCCTTCGGGCGGGCACTGCGGGTCGCCGGGGTCCCCGACCACGGCGCGCTTGCCGAGCACGTCGACGCGCAACCCCCGACGAGCGGTCAAACCCGACCGGTCGCGGGTCGCTAGCAAGGTAGGACGACCGACATGAGCACACGATGAAGTCGCAGAAATGACCAGGCTTCAAGTGCACGAGTGAGGTTGCTGCGGGTGCTGCCCGCACGACCTCGGAGTGAGGAGTGCAGTGGCAGGAAAGGCCCGCGTACACGAGCTTGCCAAGGAGCTCGGGGTCGAAAGTAAGACCGTTCTCGCCAAGCTCAAGGAGATGGGCGAGTTCGTGAAGTCCGCCTCCAGCACCGTCGAGGCGCCTGTCGCCCGACGGCTGCGGAACGCGTTCGTGGCGTCCGCCGGTTCGCCGGCGCCCGCCGCCCCGCCGGCTGCCGCGTCCAGCGGCCCGGCACCGACCCCCACGCCCACCCCGACCCCGGGTGCCCCCCGGGTCTCGGCCCGTCCGATGCCGCCCCGGCGGCCGGCCGCGCCGACCCCTGGACCGCGGCCCAAGGGCCCGGTCCCCGGCCCGCCGCAGCCGGCGACCCCGGTCGCCAAGCCGGCGAGCGCGCACGACATCGAAGTGGCGGCCGCGGAGGCACGCGCCGCCGCGCTGAAGGCTGAGCAGGAGGCCGCGGTCAAGGCCGCCCAGGCCGCCCGCCAGCAGCAGCGCGAGACCCCCCGCCGGGAGCCCCCGGCCGAGGGCGGTGCCCGTCCCGGCCCGCGTCCCGGCCCGAACGCCATGCCGCCGCGTCCGGGTTCCCCGGCCGCGCGTCCCGGCGGTCCGGGTCAGGGCCAGGGTCAGGGCCCCGGTGCCCGGCCGGGCGGTCGCCCGCCGGCGCGTGGCGCCGGCAACAACCCGTTCGGCATCCAGGGCGGCCAGCAGCGTCCCCCGGCCGCCGGCGCGGGCGGTCCCCGTCCCAGCCCGGCCGGCATGCCGCCGCGGCCCAGCCCGGCGTCCATGCCGCCGCGGCCGAGTCCGGCGTCCATGCCGAGCCAGCGTCCGACCACCGGTCGCCCCGGCGGTCCCGGTGGCGGTCGTGGCGGCCCCGGCGGCGGCGCGGGTCGTCCCGGCGGCGGCGGTGGCGGTGGCTTCCGCGGCGGTCCCGGTGGCGGTGGCGGTGGCGGTGGCGGCGGCTACCGCGGTGGTCCCGGTGGCGGCGGCGGTGGCGGTGGCTTCCGCGGCGGTCCCGGTGGCGGCGCGCCCGGCGGCGGCGGTGCGCCCGGCGGCGGTTTCCGTCCCGGTGGCGGCGGTGGCCGTCCGGGTGGCGGCGGTCGCGGCCGTGGCGGTGGCGCGGCGGGTGCCTTCGGGCGTCCCGGCGGTCGGCCGACCCGTGGTCGCAAGTCCAAGAAGCAGCGCAGACAGGAGTTCGACAACCTGTCGGCCCCGACCATGTCCTCGGGTGCGCCCCGCGGTCAGGGTCAGGTCGTCCGGTTGTCCCGTGGCGCCTCGCTGTCGGACTTCGCCGACAAGATCAACGCCAATCCGGGTTCGCTGGTCCAGGAGATGTTCAACCTGGGCGAGATGGTGACGGCGACCCAGTCCTGCTCCGACGAGACCCTGCTGCTGCTGGGTGAGCACCTCGGCTTCGACGTGCAGATCGTCAGCCCGGAGGACGAGGACCGCGAGCTGCTCGCGCAGTTCAACATCGACCTCGACGCCGAGGTCGCGGCGGACCGCCTGGTCAGCCGTGCGCCGGTGGTGACCGTCATGGGTCACGTCGACCACGGTAAGACCAAGCTGCTCGACGCGATCCGCAAGGCGAACGTCGTGGCCGGCGAGGCGGGTGGCATCACCCAGCACATCGGCGCCTACCAGGTCCACGTCCCGCACGAGGGCGAGGACCGCGCGGTGACCTTCATCGACACCCCGGGTCACGAGGCGTTCACCGCCATGCGTGCCCGTGGTGCCCAGGTGACGGACATCGTGATCCTGGTGGTGGCGGCCGACGACGGCGTGATGCCGCAGACCATCGAGGCGCTCAACCACGCCAAAGCGGCGGACGTGCCGATCGTGGTCGCGGTCAACAAGGTCGACAAGCCGGAGGCGAACCCGGACAAGGTCCGCCAGCAGCTGACCGAGTACGGCCTGGTCGCCGAGGAGTACGGCGGCGACACCATGTTCGTCAACGTGGCCGCCAAGCCCGGCATCGGCATCGAGGAACTGCTCGAGGCCGTCCTGCTGACCGCCGACGCGTCGCTGGAGCTGACCGCTCCGATCGACGGGCCGGCGCAGGGTGTGGCCATCGAGGCGCACCTGGACAAGGGCCGCGGCGCGGTGGCGACCGTGCTGGTGCAGAAGGGCACGCTGCGGGCGGGTGACTCCATCGTCGCCGGTGGGGCGCACGGCCGGGTGCGGGCCATGCTGGACGAGAACGGCAAGCCGGTCGACACGGCCGGGCCGGCGCGTCCGGTCATGGTGCTGGGTCTGACCACGGTGCCGGGTGCGGGTGACACCTTCCTGGCCGCCGAGGACGACCGCACCGTGCGGCAGATCGCCGAGCAGCGGCAGGCACGGCGGCGGGCGGCGTCGTTCGCCAACTCCCGTGGCCGGGCCACCCTCGAGACGCTCATGGAGCAGCTCAAGGAGGGCGAGAAGACCTCGCTCAACCTGGTGCTCAAGGGCGACGTCTCCGGTTCCGTGGAGGCGCTCGAGGACGCGCTGTTCAACCTCGACATCCCCGAGGAGGTCCAGCTCCGGATCATCCACCGGGGCGTGGGCGCGATCACCGAGAGCGACGTCATGCTCGCGAGCGCCTCGTCCGAGGCGGTCACGATCATCGGCTTCAACGTGCGGGCCGCCAACAAGGTCCGCGAGATCGCCGACCGCGAGGGCGTGGAGATCCGGTACTACACGGTCATCTACCAGGCCATCGAGGAGATCGACGCCGCGCTCAAGGGTCTGCTCAAGCCGGAGTACGAGGAGGTCGAGCTGGGCACCGCGGAGATCCGCGACGTCTTCCGCTCGTCCAAGATCGGCAACATCTCCGGCTGTATCGTCCGGTCCGGCCTCATCCGCCGCAACGCCAAGGCGCGGCTGCTGCGGGACGGGTCGGTCGTGGCGGACAACCTCACGATCAGCTCGCTGAAGCGGTTCAAGGACGACGCGACCGAGGTCCGCGAAGGCTTCGAGTGTGGTCTGACGCTGGGCGGTTACAACAACGTCCAGGTCGGCGACATCATCGAGACCTTCGAGATGCGGGAGAAGCCGCGCGCCTGAGTGGTGTGCACGACCGGTCGAGGGCCGGGGCCTTCGGGCCCCGGCCGTCGCCGTTTCCGCAGGCTGAGACAATCTCCGGCGTGATCGGGTACGCACTGCTCCTCGCCCCCTCCGCCAACCGCGTCTACGCCGACGCGGCCGCCCGGCTGGCCCGCGCCGAACTGGCCGTGTTCGCCGGCTCGGGCGTGCTCGACGCGCCGCCGTCCGACGCGGAGGTCACCCGCATCGGCGGAGTGGATTACCTGACGTTCACCGCGCCCGCACCCGGCCTCGGCGCGCGGGACCTGGCCCACCTGGCGAACCTGTCGGCGGCGTACGCGCTCTTCGAGCGGGTCGGCGACGACCTGCTCCGGCCGGTGCCGCTGCACCCGCTGGCCCGGTACGACTCGGACCTGATCACCATCCCCAAGTACGCCGGCAAGACCAACGAGCAGTTCACCCGGCTGCTGCTCAACGTCACGCTGCTCGCCTCCGCCGCCGCGCCCCGGATGCTCGACGGCGGGCTGGTGGTGCTGGACCCGCTCTGCGGCCGGGGCACCACGCTCAACCAGGCGCTCATGTACGGCCACGACGGCATCGGCGTCGAACGCGACAGTCAGGACGTGGAGGCGTACGCGACGTTCCTGCGTACCTGGCTGCGCCGCAAGCGGCTCAAGCACACGGCGGAGACCACCTCGGTGCGCCGGGACCGCAAGCTGGTCGCCCGCCGCTTCGAGGCGGTGCTCTCGCCGTCGAAGGACGCGCACCGGGCCGGTGCCACCCAGCGGATCGTCGTGCTGAACACCGACACCACCCGGGCCCGCGAGGTGCTCCGTCCCCGCTGCGCCGACGTGCTCGTCACCGACACGCCGTACGGGGTGGCGCACGGCAGCCGCACCGGCCAGGGACTGTCCCGCAGCCCGCTGGAGCTGCTCACCGCCGCCGTACCGGTGTGGCGGGAGCTGTTGCGGCCGGGCGGTGCGCTGGGGCTGTCCTGGAACACCCACGTGGCGCCGCGCGCGGCGGCCGAGGCGGTGCTGACCGACGCCGGCCTGCGCGTCGTCGACGGGCCCGGCTGGCGGGACCTGGCCCACCGGGTCGACCAGGCCATCGAGCGGGACGTGCTGGTGGCGGTCACGCCATAACCGGGTGACCGGCGGTGGTCACGTCTTATCCGGGTGACCGGCGGCGTCCCGGCGCGTACCGTTGCTCGCCGTGTATACCGGAACCGCGCTGTTCGACCTGTTGCTGCCGGGTGACTCCCGGTCCCTGAAGGCCAAGCGGTCCTACGTCCGGCCGATCGTCGCCGCGCTGCGCAAGTTCGAGGTCTCGGTCGCCGAGGTCGGCGCGCTCGACCTGCACGGCCGGGCCGAGATCGGGGTGGCCGTGGTGGCCGCCGAGCCGGCCCACGTCCGCGAGGTGCTCGACTCCTGCGAACGGATGGTCGCCGCCCGCCCGGAGACCGAACTGCTGTCGGTGCGCCGCCGCCTGCACGGCGCGGACGACTGACCCGGCCGGCGTGGCGTACGGCGGCCGGGCCCGCGTGGCGTACGGCGGCCCGGCCGCGCCGCGCGTCGCCCGGCGGGGCGCGGGTAGTGTTCTTCGACGTTGGGCGGTCGGACCCGGCGGCGCCCGGCGCCGTCCGTCTCCGGCCGGCGGCTCCCGGTCGCGACGCGATCCGGAGTCGGAGGTGACAGTGATCTGGAGGTGGGGGACATGTCGGATCCGGCCAAGGTACGCCGGCACGCGGAGCGCGTCCGCGAACTTGTCGCGTCGGTGGTGCGGAGCCAGATCAAGGATCCCCGGCTCGGCATGATCACGATCACCGACGCCCGGATCACCGCCGACCTGCGCGACGCCACCGTCTTCTACACCGTGCTCGGTGACGCGGCGGCCCAGGCGAGCACCGCCGCCGCGCTGGAGAGCGCCAAGGGCATGCTGCGCAGCACCGTCGGCAAGGCACTCGGCCTGCGGCACTCGCCGACGCTCACCTTCGTGCTCGACGACGTGCAGAACCAGGTCAAGCACATCGACGACCTGCTCACCGCCGCCCGCTCCGCCGACGCCGAGGTGCAGCGGCTGGCCGCCAAGGCCGCGTACGCGGGCGACGCCCAGCCGTACCGCGTCGAGGAGGACGACGCCGACGCGGAGGGTGACTCCCCGGCGGACGAGGCCGACGCCGAGGGTGACTCCCCGGCGGACGACGCGCCGCGCGGCGGCGACCGCCGGTGACCGAGGCCGTCCCGGGCGGTGGGCCGGTCACCGCCGTGAGCGGCGCGCCGGCCCCCGCCGGTCCCACCGACGCCGACTGGGCGGCGGCCGTCGCGGCGGTGCGGGGCCTCCACCCGGACGCGCGGGTGCTGCTGATCTGCCACGTCAACCCGGACGGGGACGCGCTCGGCAGCATGCTCGGCTTCGCGTTGGGCCTGCGCCGACTCGGGGTACGCCACCTCCAGGCGACGTTCCCCGGGCCGGCCGGCGTGCCGGAGCCGTTCCGCTGGCTGCCCGGCGTCGAGCTGCTGGTGCCGCAGGACGACGCGGATCCGGCACCGGACCTGGTGATCTGCTTCGACGCGGCGAGCGAGTCCCGGCTCGGCGACCTGGCCGACCGGCTGGGCGGGGCGGGCACGTCGCTGGTGCTGGACCACCACGCCTCGAACACCGGTTTCGGTGACGTCAACCTGGTGGACCCGCACGCGGCGGCCACCTCCGTGGTGGCGCTGGGGCTGCTGGACCGGCTCGGCGTTCCGCTGGACGCGGACACGGCGACCGGGCTCTACGTGGCACTGACCACCGACACCGGCTCGTTCCGGTTCGAGGCGACCACCCCGGCCGTGCACGAGATGGCCGCGCGCCTGCTGGCCACCGGTATCCGCCCCGGCGACATCTCCCGGCGGGTCTTCGACACCCGTCCGTTCGGCGCCGTCCGCCTCTTCGGCGAGGTGCTCGGCCGGGCCACGTTGGAACCCGCCGCCGCCGACGGGCACGGCCTGGTCTGGACGTACGCGACCCGCGACGACCTGGTCCGCCACGACCAGCCGGCGTACGTGTTGGAAGCGCTCATCGACTCGGTCCGCTGCACCGCCGAGGCGGACGTGAGCTGCGTGGTGAAGCAGTCCGGAGACGCCGAGTGGGCGGTCTCGCTGCGCAGCAAGGGCGCGGTGGACGTGAGTCGGGTGGCGGTCGGCCTGGGCGGCGGCGGGCACCGCTTCGCGGCTGGTTTCACCGGTCGAGGCCCGCTCGACGACGTGATCGGCAGCATCCGCGCCGCACTCACCCCCGCGCTACTGACCGCCCCACCCGCCTGACCGCCCCATCCCTGACCTTCCCTGCGTCGATCTTGCACTTGGTGCCCCTGGAACGTCGGTTTCGCACCGAATGGGTGGTCCGTAACTGCAAGATCGACGGTCGGGGTGTCGGGGGCGTTCCCGCGTGGGGTGGGGTGTCTGGTTTCGGGGTGGTGGGGGGCACGCTGGCGGTGGAATGGGTCGGGGGGTCGCGGCGTTGTATCCCGGTGCACGGCTGAGGAAGGCAAGCGCCCCGCCAGCCCTCTGGGAATGACGGTGGGGCCCCGGTCGTTGCACAGTCTTCCGGCGCCCGCGTCGAGGCCCCCGCCCCGCGAGCAGCC
>NZ_JBNCLA010000010.1:0-280899 GCF_049841835.1 Micromonospora sp. DT227
GGCCGTGTCCGAAGATGAATTCGTGGTCGGTGGTGTTGGTGGCGGTGGTGGTGCCGTTGGTGAGGTACCAGGTGGAGTTGGTGGGGCGGAAGACGCCGACGGAGTCTTTGCCGTCGTTGTTCCAGTCGCCGGCGATGGGGATGTCGCCGGAGGGGCCGTGGCCGAATTTGAAGATGCGGGTGGCGTCGCCGCTGTTGGTGTCGCGGAGGTAGAAGGTGGAGTTGCTGGGTCGGAAGACGCCGATGGTGTCGATGCCGTCGCCGTTCCAGTCACCCGAGATCGGCACGTCCTCGGTGCGAGGGCCGGCGGCGTCCCAGAGCGCATCGACGATGATCTGCGCGTCCGGCGCCTGGAGCTGGTAGCGGTCCGGGTAGGCCGACACCTGCACCGCCTGGCAGACCTCGCCGATCGGGGCGCTGGCCCAACTGCCGTTGGGATACTTCCGCACCATCGCGTCGAGGAAGGCGTTCGTGGCCGAGGCCGGGTTGAGCCGCTCGGCCCGGGTGCCCCACCACTCCTGCTGCTGGAACAGGCCGAGGCTGGTGTGGTCCACCTCCTCGCTGATGTTCTGCAGGTGGGTCTCGACGATCACGGTGGTGATCGCGATGACCGCCGCGCGCGACGCCAACCCCCGGGCCCGCACCGCCTCGACCACCTCCCGCGCACAGGACACGCGGTACGCCGTCAGGTAACCCCGCATGTCCGAGTTCAGCCGCGAGTTCAGTTGGGTGGCGAGCGTCCCGTCGCTCGTGGTGGGACCGGCGGGATCGCACGCGGCCGTCTGGTACTGGGCGGTCAGCGGAGCGAGGGCCGGTGGCAGATCCGGTCCCGACTCCGCGCCCAGGGCGGGCGACGCACCCAGCAGCGCGGATGTGGTCAGGGCGGCGGTGACGCCGAGGGCTACCGCCGTGGAGGAAGTTCTTCTCACCAGTGATGATCCAATCGCCGAGGGTCCGAGGACCGGCCCGGTTCCGTCGACCGGGCGGTGCCCAGAGACTCGCGGAGCCTGCTGACGGCAGGCTGGCGCGACGCTTCCAGGACCCATCCCGTACTCGGCGGGCGCCGCGACGCGAGGCGGTGGAGGGTGCGCGGCCGGCCCCGATCGGCCAGGATGACCTGCGGGAGGCCGTCGCCGGGCTGCGCCGCGGCTGACCGGAAGGAGTCGCTCGTGTCCTCGTCCGACCTGCTGCTGTCCCGCCGTGACCTGGCGTTCCTGCTGTATGACTGGCTGGACGTGTCCCGGCTGACCGAGCGGCCCCGCTACGCCGAGCACTCCCGGGAGACGTTCGACGCGGTGCTCGACCTCGCCGCGCGGGTCGCCGCCGAACGGTTCGCCCCGCACAACCGCGCCGCCGACACCGCCGAACCCACCGTCGAGGGTGGGCACGTGCGCACCATTCCCCAGGTCAAGGCCGCGCTGGACGCGTTCGCCGAGACCGGGCTGTTCGCCGCCACCCTGGACGAGTCGGTGGGCGGCATGCAACTCCCGCACGCGGTGGCCGCCGCCGCGTTCGCCTGGTTCCAGGCCGCCAACGTGGGCACCTCGGCGTACCCGTTCCTCACGCTCGGCAACGCCAACCTGCTGCTCGCCCACGCCGGTCCGGAACAAGTCGACACCTGGGTCCGGCCGATGGTGGAGGGCCGGTTCTTCGGCACCATGTGCCTGTCCGAGCCGCAGGCCGGCAGCTCGCTGGCCGACCTCACCACCCGCGCCGAGCCGCAGGACGACGGCACCTACCGGCTCACCGGCACCAAGATGTGGATCTCCGCCGGGGACCACGAACTCGCCGAGAACATCGTCCACCTGGTGCTCGCCCGCATCCCCGGCGGGCCGCCCGGCGTGAAGGGCCTGTCGCTGTTCATCGTGCCGAAGGTGCTGCTCGACGACGACGGCTCGCTCGGCCCGCGCAACGACGTGGTGCTGGTCGGGCTCAACCACAAGCTCGGCTACCGGGGCACCACCAACACGCTGCTCAACTTCGGCGAGGGCGTGCACCGCCCGTACGGACGGGCCGGCGCGGTCGGCTACCTGGTCGGCCAGCCGCACCGAGGGCTGGCGCTGATGTTCCACATGATGAACGAGGCGCGCATCGGCATCGGGGCCGGTGCCACCGCGCTCGGCTACACCGGCTACCTGAAGTCCGTCGCGTACGCCCGGCAACGGCCGCAGGGCCGGCCGGTCGCCGACAAGGACCCCACCGCGCCGCAGGTGCCGATCGTCGCCCACCCCGACGTACGCCGGATGCTGCTGGCCCAGAAGAGCTACGTGGAGGGCGCGCTCGCGCTGGTCCTCTACTGCGGACGGCTGCTCGACGAGGAGAAGACCGCGCCCGACGGGGCGGACCGGGAGCGGGCGCACCTGCTGCTGGAACTGCTCACCCCGATCGCCAAGAGCTGGCCGTCCCAGTGGTGCCTGGCCGCCAACGACCTGGCCATCCAGGTGCACGGCGGTTACGGCTACACCCGCGACTACGACGTCGAGCAGCACTGGCGGGACAACCGGCTCAACGCCATCCACGAGGGCACCCACGGCATCCAGGCGCTCGACCTGCTCGGCCGCAAGGTCACCATGCGCGACGGCGCGGCGCTGGAACTGCTGCTGGAGACCATGCGCGCCACGGTGAACCGGGCCTGGAAGGCGGACGGGCCGGCCGCCGAGATGGCCGGGCGGCTCGGGGCGGCGGTGGACCGGATCGCGGTGGTGACCCGGCGACTGTGGGCGGCGGGCGACCCGGAGCTGGCGCTGGCGAACGCCTCGGTCTATCTGGAGGCGGTCGGGCACGTGGTGATCGCCTGGATGTGGCTGGAGCAGGTGCTGGCGGTGGAGGCACTGGGGTCGCCGGAGGGGGAGTTCTTCGCCGGGAAGCGGGCGGCGGCTCGGTACTTCTACCGGTGGGAGCTGCCGAAGGTGGCGGCCCAGTTCGACCTGTTGGAGAGCCTGGACCGCACCACACTGGACATGCGGGAGAGCTGGTTCTGATCCGCCGGCGGTACGGTGCCGGCCCGGCTGCCCGTTGCGGCGTCACACTGCGTGACGCTCCCCCGAGGACTTGGGGTGGAGAGCGATATACCCTCCTGTCATATTTATGACTTGGTGTCATATCGCTCGCAGGGCGAGTCGTCACCCACCCGGTCGAGCGGTGGGCTAGCCGGGAGGACTGCCGGCGGTCTGCCGTCGAGGAAGGTCGCCAGGATCTCGGTGAACCGCGCCGGCTGTTCCTCGGCCGGGTAGTGGCCGCAGTCGTCCAGGACCACGCCGGTGACGTCGTCGGCCGCCAGCCGCATCGTCTGGGCGGCACCGGCGCCGCTCCACAGCCCGCCGCCGACGGCGAGCACCGGCAGCGTCAGGCGGGTCCTGCTGCGCCGCTCGTTCTGCGCGATCGTCTCGTCCAGCGCCCGGTAGTACGCGAAGCTCGCCCGCAGCGCGCGCGGATCCGCGGTGATCGCGTCGACGTAGACGTCGACGGCGTACGCGGGGATCGTGGTCGGGGTGGCGGCCTTGGTGGCGAACTGCCAGCCGAAGAAGAGCCGCTCCCGCCCCCGGACGAGGTCCTCGTTGAGGTCGGTGAGCCGGTTGAAGCCGAACTGCCAGAGCTTCTGGTTGACCGCGGCCGGGCTGAAGGCCGGCGGGGACGGCACGACGCCGGGGATCAGGGCTTCGACGACGGCGAGTCGACCCACCCGCTCGGGGCGGTCGGCCGCGAGGGCGTACGCGGTCCACGTGCCGATGTCGTGGCCGACCACGTCGAAGCGGTCGTGCCCGAGCGCGGTCATCAACGCGACCAGGTCGGCGGCCAGCGTGCCGGCGTCGTAGCCGTCGTCGGGCTTGTCGGAGAGCCCGGCCCCGCGCTGGTCGACGACGACCACGGTGTGCGTGCGGGCGAGCGCGGGCATCACCTTCCGCCACGCGTACCAGGTCTGGGGCCATCCGCCGACCAGCAGCAGCGGCGGGCCGTCCCCGCCGGTGACGGCGTGCAGCCGTAGCCCGTCCAGTTCCACGAGCCGGCTGGTGAACACGTCGGTGAACCCGTCGGGCAGCCGCAGCGCGGGCAGGCTGGTCGTGCGGTCGGTCGTCGTCATCATGGAATGATCGGTCCAAGTTGTCATGCCGAGACCATACGCATGTTGAAACGATCGGTGCAAGATCGGGTAGGCTGACGACATGGCCGGACGCAAGCAGTTCGACGTGGACGAGGCGCTACGGCGTGCGATGCACGTCTTCTGGCGCTGGGGCTATTCGGAGACCTCGATCGACCGCCTGGCCGAGGGCACCGGCCTGGGCCGCAGCTCGCTCTACGGCACCTTCGGCGACAAGAGCACCCTGTTCCGGAAAAGCCTGCACCGGTACGCGCAGACCTACCACCCGCGGTACCAGCAGGCGCTTGCCGGCCCCCACCCGACCCCGAGCGCGGTCGTGGCCGCCTACCTCGAGGTCACCCTGAACCGCATCGCCGACCCGACCGTCCCGGACGGCTGCCTGCTCACCATGTCGGCGGCGCAGTTCCCGGCCCTGGACGCGGCGGGGCAGGCGACGGTCCGCGCCATGATCGACAGTCTGCGGGCGATGCTGGAGCAGTCGTTGCGGGCGGCCGGCGCCGATGAGCACGCCGCGGCGGAGCTGGCGTTGTGCACGCTCGCGACGAACAAGTCCCTGGCGGTGCTGAGCCGCGCCGGCTTCTCGGGCGAGGACCTGGCCACCGTCGCCGCAGCCGCCGCCCGCATCCCGGAGAGATAGGGGTACCCAGACCCCGGAAACGCCGCGCGGCGCGGGTAGAGGACGCGGAGCGCGGGGTACTGCCGACGCATGGCTGAACTTCCCACGCACATCCTGACCGACGCGGGTTTCACGACCGACGAGGCGGACGCCATCGTCAAGGCCCTGCTGGCGGGCGACAACCTGCACGGCGACACGAACGCTGACGAGCCGATCAACATCGACGACCTTCCGCCGGAGAAGAAGGAGGCACTCGACCGGTTCAACCTGGCGGTCGCCGCCGACGCCTGAGCCCGTTGTTCCTGCTCCAGCCAGTGACCGGGGTGCCGTCCGTGGTCGGATGGCGCCCCGGCGTCCTCAGTTCGGCACCCGCGTTCCGGGTTCCCCCGGGTAGTGGGCGATCTCGACGAGGTTCCCGTCCGGGTCCCGGACGTAGACGCTGGTCATGGCGCCCAGAGCACCGTCCCGGGCGACCGGCCCGGCCACCACGGTGACTCCGGCGCGACGCAGGTCGTCGAGCACCGCGTCGATCGGCTCGGCGCTGACGAGGCAGAGGTCGCCGGCGCCCGGCGTCGGCGCTGCCGCCCGGGGGTCGACGGAATGGTCCACCTGGTGCAGGTTGATCATCTGGTGGCCCGCGTGCAGCGCGGCCCGGTCGTCGCGCCGGACGACCCGCAGGCCGAGCACTCCACCGTAGAAGGCGGTGCTGCGGTCGATCGAGCCGACCGTGAGGACGAGGTGGTCAAGCCCCAGAAGCTCCACGTCACCCACGGTAGCCAGCCGCCGGCCCGCTGGCGCGGACTCGACGGATACCCGGTTGGCCCCTGGCCGACGCGCGGTCAGTGACGGTCGGGGGCGCCCTGGATGATGCGGTCCAGGATGGCGCGTGCCGTCGTGAGCTTCTCGATGGACCCGGTGAGGCGGTGGCGTTCCTCGGCCAGGGCATCGAGAAGTTCGGGGCAGGTGGGTGCCAGCACCGTCCGGTCGTCGGGGATGCAGGGCAGGATCTCGGCGATGGCGGTGGTGCCCAGGCCGGCGGAGAGCAGCAGTTGGATGTGCCCCACGACGCGTACGGCCTGTTCGTCGTAGTCCCGGTACCCGCTCGCGTGCCGGTCGGGCCGCAGCAGCCCCTGTTCCTCGTAGTAGCGCAGGGCGCGGGGGGTGGTGCCGGTCTGCCGGGCCAGTTCACTGATCCGCATGTCCGGAGCCAAACAGGACTTGACCTTCACGTCAACGTGAAGGTTTACCGTCGCTGCTGTGACAGACCATGACATCCCCATCAACCAGCGGTCCACCGTCGCCGTCCTGGGCCTCGGCCCGATGGGCCGGGCACTCGCCACCGCCGCGCTCGCCGCCGGGCACCCGACGGTGGTGTGGAACCGTACGCCGGGCCGGGCCGACCCGCTCGTGGCGCAGGGAGCCGTGCTCGCGCCCACGGTGGGCGACGCGGTACGGGCGGCCCCGGTCACGATCGCCTGCATGATCGACTATGCCGCGGTCCGCGCGAGCACGTCCGACCTCACCGACCGGCCCGGAGGCACGCTTGTCAACCTGAGCAGCGGGCACGCCGCAGAAGCCCGCGCCATGGCCGACCTCGCCGCACGGCGTGGCGTCGACTACCTGGACGGCGCCATCCTGACCCCGGCGCCCACGATCGGCACACCCGCCGCGACGATCCTCTACAGCGGCCGGCACGCGCTCTACCAGCGGCACCGAGCCCTGCTGGATGCGTTCGGCGGCACCGGCATCCACCTCGGCGACGACGTCGGCGGCGCGGCGGCGTACGAGACGGCGCTGCTCGACCTGTTCGCCATGTCCGTCGGTGGGCTTGCGCACGCCTTCGCCCTGGCCGTCGCCGAGGGCATCGCACCAGCCGCATTCGCCCGCTTCGCCAAGGGGATCGGCGGCCTGCTGCCCGATCTCACCGACCGGTTCGCCGCTCAGCTTGCCGCCGGCCAGTTTCCGGCCGACGTCTCCAGTGTCGCGTCGGCGGCCTCCGCGCTGTCGCACGTGCGGGCCGCCGCCGCCGTGCACGGAATCGACGCCGCCCCGCTGGAGGCCGTCCACCGCATCATCGAGCGGGCGGTCGCGGCCGGCCACGGCGGCGACAGCTACGCCCGGCTCGCCCAGCAGCTCGCCGGAGCCGGAGTCGACGACGTGGCCCCGCGGGCGGGCTGACACGTCGACCGTCGGATCAGCCGGTGGTCGGAGGTTTCGCCTTCTGCGGATGGGGCGTCTCGTGGCGGGCCAGCATGGCGACGAACTCGCGGATCTTCCGCTCCCGGGTCTCGGCCCGTTTGACCGCGTTCAGCCGGTGAATGAGCGCGAACCGGTTGGTGCTGGTGAGGACGTCGAACATGGCCTGGGCGGCCGGGTCGGCGGCGACGGCGGCGAGCAGGTCGGCCGGCACCTCGGCCTCGGAGGGCGGGGCGTAGGCGGCGGCCCAGCGCCCGTCCGCCTGCGCGGCCTCCACCGCCGCTCGACCCGAGGGTCGCATGCGCCCCGCCGCCTCCAGCCGGGCCACGTGCTCGACGTTGCGTCGGGACCAGGAGCTGCGGGGCCGGCGCGGGGTGAACCGGATCCAGGAGCTCTCCTGGTCGCGCTTGCGGGCCTGCCCGTCGATCCAGCCGAAGCACAGCGCCTCGTCGACCGCCTGCTGCCAGGTCAGCGTGGTGACCGTGCCGCCCTTGCGGGTCAGGGCGAGCCAGACGCCGGGTGAGGTGGCATGGTGGGCCGACAACCACGCCCGCAGCGCCTCGGCGTCCGCGACGACCAACTCTTTCAGCTCGATGCCCGGCATGACGGAAGGCTAACCCCTCGGTATGACACACGAGATCACCGCCGACCTGGTCCGGGAACTGCTCCACGACCAGCATCCCGATCTCGCCGATCGACCGCTCCGGCCGGGTGCGCGGGGATGGGACAACCAGGTGTGGCGGCTCGGTGACGACCTGACCGTCCGGCTTCCCTGGGCGACCGCCACCGCCACCGCGGACGCGTTGCTGCGCAAGGAACACCGCTGGGTGCACGCCGCGCCGGCCCCGGCGCCCTGTTTCACGGAAATAGTGGCTAACTGGGCCCCGAAGGCCACTCTTTCCTTGAAACAGGCGCGTGGGGCGGCGCGTGGTGGGAACGCCGAACTCCCGCCGGGTCGGTGCCGACGTCCCGGCGTGGCCCGGCCTTAGGGTCGGCGCATGACGACCGAACAGGTCCGCCGGGCGTACGCGGCCATGGCGGACCGCTACATCGCGTTGTTCGGCACGAGTGGCCAGGTGCACGCCGACGACCTCGCGTTCCTCCGGCGGCACCTGACCGGCCGGCCCGGCCCGGTGCTCGACCTGGGCTGCGGGCCCGGCCACCTCACCGACTTCCTCCGCGCCCACGGCGCCGACGCGACCGGGGTCGACATCGTCGGCGAGTTCATCGCCCACGCGCGGGCCGCCCATCCGGCCGGCCGTTACCTGCTCGGGTCGATGGCGGATCTTCCCGTCGCCGACCGGCGGGTCGCCGGCATCCTGGCCTGGGGTTCGGTGATCCACCTGCCCCCGCCCGACCTGGACCGGGTGCTTGCCGAATTCCGTCGGGTGGCCGCGCCGGGCGCGACCGTGGTGCTCGGGATCTTCGTCGGCGACGAGGTCGCGGCGTTCGACCACAAGGTCGTCACCGCCTACCGCTGGCCGGTCGACGCGTTCGCCGAGCGGCTGGCCCGGGCCGGCTTCACCGAGGTGGAGCGCCTGCACCGGCCCGGTGACGCCGGCCGCCGGCCGCACGCCGCCGTCGCGGCGGTCGCTGCCGGCTGAGCCGCCCGTCGTCAGCCGGGTGCCGCCCGCCCCAACGACGAGCCACCCCGCCGTCAGGACGCCGGCCCGGAGTTCCGGAGCGCCGCCGACGCCGTCGCCCGTACGGTCGGGTTGCTGTCCTCGCTCAGGCGGGCGAGCAGCGGCCGGGCCGGTGGCCAGCGTGGCAGCGCGGCGGCGAGGACGTCGGCGACGGCCGCCCGCACCCACCAGTCCGGATCGTCGACCCGGGACCGCAGCGCGTCCGGTGGCACGCCGAGCAGGCCGAGGCCGCGCACCGCCCCGGCGCGTACCGAGGACTCGGGATCGTCGAGGAGCACGCCCAGCGCGGCTGCCGCCACCGGGACGCGGTCGGAGTGCGCGGCGCGGCGGCCGATCGCCTCGCCCAGCACGGTCCGGACCGGCCAGGCCGGGTCCGCCGTCAACTCGACCAGATGGTCCACCACCGCCGGCGGGGCGGACCAGGCCAGCAGCAGCACGGCCTGATCACGGACCCAGGCGTCCGGGTCGCGCAGCGCGGTGACGACCAGCGCGTACGCCCGCGGGTCGAGGTGGACCGCCGGCAGCGCGCCGAGCGCGGTCCGCCGGATCTCCGGGTCGGGGTCGGCCGCCGCCGCGCGTAGCGGCTCCAGGTCCGGCGCCTCGAACATGTGCCCGAGCGTCTCCAACGCGGCCCGCCGGAGGTACGGGTCGCCGTCGTCGAGCAGCGGCAGGACGACCGCCCGGCAGGCGGGCGGGTCCGCGCGGGTGGCCAGGCCCACCGCCATCCCCAACTGTTCGCCGTCGTCGTCACCGTCGCGCAGCGCGTCGGCGTAGAGCCGCAGCAAGCGGGGGAGCACGTCGGCGCCGGACAGCCGGGCCAGCAGGTGGGCCATCAGGTTCCGGCCGTACCCGTTGCGCTCGTGCACGTAGCGTTCCAGCTCGGTCCGGGCCGATGCCGCGGTGGCAGGGTCGCCCGCCGCGGCCAGCTCCCGCAGGAGCGGCCACGGATCGTCGTCCCGGCTGCCGTCGGGGTCGTCGTCCGGGTCGTCGTCGACGATGCGCAGCAGTTCGGCCAGCATCACGCGGACCTCCGTCGGCGCGGGCCGGGCGGTCAGGACGCCTGGCGGACGGGCGTGTCGGCGAGCCAGGTGTCGGCCAGCTCGGCGAGCGGGACGTCGAGCGCCTGACTGAGGCAGACCACGGTGCCGAACGCCGGCGCGGGCAGCCGGCCCGCCTCGATCTTGCGGAGCGTCTCCGGGGAGATGCCGGCCGCCAGGGCCACCTCGCCGAGGCTGCGGCCGGCTCGCGCGGATCGCAGGGCGACGCCGAGGCGTCGGCCGGCGGCGATCTGTTCGGCGGTGAGTGGCTGGCGAACCATGGCAGCAGGATATCCCCTCGGGACGCCCGTGGCGGGCGTGGTATAAAAATACCGGACCGGGAGAGGGAGGCTGTCGTGATCGAGCTCAAGTCCGCCGAGGAGATCGGCCGGATGGCGGTGACCGGCCAGTTCGTCGGTGAACTGCTCGCCGAGCTGAAGGGCGTCGCCGCGGTCGGCGTCAACCTGATGGACATCGAGCACCACGCCCGCCGTCGGATCGCCGAGCGCGGCGCCGAGTCCTGCTACTGGGACTACGCCCCGTCGTTCGGCCGGGGCCCGTTCCGCAACGTGCTGTGCCTGTCGGTCAACGACGCGGTGCTGCACGGCCTGCCGCACGACTACGTGCTGCGCGACGGCGACCTGCTCAGCATCGACATGGCGGTCGGCATCGACGGCTGGGTCGCCGACTCCGCGCTCTCGTTCGTCGTCGGCACCCCCGACCCGGCCGACCTGAAGCTGATCGAGGCCACCGAGGTCGCGCTGGAGGCCGGCATCGCCGCCGCCCGGCCCGGCGGTCGCCTCGGCGACGTCTCCGCCGCGATCGGCGAGGTCGCCCACGCCTACGGCTACGGCGTCAACGGCGAGTTCGGCGGCCACGGCATCGGCCGCACCATGCACGAGGCCCCGCACGTGGCCAACAGCGGGCGCGCCCGCCGCGGCATGAAGCTCACCCCCGGCCTCACCATCGCGATCGAGCCCTGGCTGTGCCGCACCACCGACAAGATCAGGGTCGACGAGGACGGCTGGACGATCCGCTCCGCCGACGGTTCCCGCACCGCCCACTCCGAACACACCGTCGCCGTCACCGAGTCCGGCCCGCAGGTTCTCACCCGCCGTCCCACCGACGCCGCCACGCCGGGCGACCCCACCCGGAAGCCCGCCGCCGCCTCCTGAGCCGGGCCCGGACGGAAGTCCCGCCCGGCAGCAGCAGCGGGGTGCCGAGCAGCAGCACGCCGGAGACGGTGATCGCGGCGAGCGGGCCGGTGAGCGAGGCGAGACCTCCCCAGACCACCGTCAGCGTGGCCGATGTGAGCCGGCTGCCGACGCTCCACGCGCCGAGCACCCGGGCGACGTGGTCGGTGGGGGTCCGCCGCAGCCGCTCGGTGGCGTAGATCGGGTTGAACACGCCCATCGCGACGATCAGCAGGCCCTCGACCACGATCACGGTGACGAGCCCGCCGACGCCGGGTCGGACGAACGCCAGCCCGAGCGGGAAGACCGACCGCAGCCAACCGCTGACGGTCAGCACCCGCTGCCCGCCGTACCGCCGCACCAGGCGGGGGGAGAGGCGCGCGCCCACGAAGCCGCCCAGCGCCGGCACCCCGAACGCGAGACCGTACTGCCAGGCCGGGAACGCGTACTCACCGAGCAGGAGCACGGCCAGCAACGGGACGGTGGCCGTGATCAGGCCGCCGACCAGCACCGAGTTGAGGAACAGTCGCCGCAGGACCGGATCGCGGCGGAGGAACCGCCATCCGCCGAGCAGATCCGCGCCGCGCGGCGTCGCCGCCCGGGCCGTCGCCACGTCGCCGCCGGAGATCCGGTGGACCGCGAGCGCCGACAACAGGTAGCTCAGCGCGTCGGCGGCGACGGTGACGACCGGGCCGAGCAACCCGACCAGCGCGCCGCCCAGCGGCGGGCCGGCCGCCGTCGCCACCCAGGCTGTGCCCTCCAGGCGACCGTTCGCGACCAGCAGCCGGTCGGCGGGCACGAGATGCTTCAGGTACGCGCCGGACGCGGCCGTGAACGCGATCCCCGCGCTCCCGCAGACCACCGCGACGACCAGCAGGTGGCCGAAGGTCAACACCCCGAGCACGTACGCGACCGGCACGCTCGCCGTCGCGGCGAACCGGACCAGATCCGTCCCGATCATCACCGGGCGCTTCGGCCGGTGCTCCACCCACGGCCCGAGCGGAAACGCCACCACCGCCGCGACCGCGAGGCCGGCCGCCTCCAGCAGCGACACCGCGAACGCCGACGAGTGCAGCTCCCGCACCGCGAGCAGCGGGAACGCGCCGAACGCGAGCCACGTGCCGTACGTGCTGACCGCGTACGCCGACCACAGCCGGCTGAAGTCCTGATCCCGTGCCACCGCCGCATCAGACCGGTCGCCCGCGCGCGTGATCAAACAACCGCGCTCGGGCGAGCCACAACCAGCGGTTGGACGGCCATAGGCTGGGCCGGTGGACTCCGAGGCAGTGCGATCGTTCGTCCGGGCCGCCGACGTCGGGCAGTTCCAACATGCCGCCGACGAGCTGGGCGTCACCCAGCAGGCCGTCTCCAAACGGGTCGCCGCGCTGGAACGTGAGCTGGCGGTCCGCCTGTTCACCCGGACCGCCCGCGGCGTCGACCTGACCCCCGACGGCCGGGCGTTCCTCCCGCACGCCCGCGGCATCGTGGCGAACGCCGACCGGGCCGTCGCCGCGCTCCGGCCCGGCTCCCGGGCCCTCCGGATCGACGTGCTCGGCCTGCGCAGCGCGCAGGCCGTCGTCCTGCACGACTACTGGCGTGCCCACCCCGGCACCCGCCTGGACGTGGTCACGCTCCGGGTCGACGACCCGCACCGGGTGGCCGCCGCCGTCCGGGCCGGCGACCTGGACGCCGCGTTCCGCTCCGTCACCGACCCCGCCACGTTGCCGCCCGACGTCCGGATGGTCCACGCGTTCGACTCGCCGCTGGAACTGCTCGTCGGTCCCCGGCACCCGCTCGCCGCCGCGCGTACCCTCACCCCGGCCCACCTGCGCGGGCTGCGTATCTGGGTGCCCGGCATCGTGGCGCACAGCGAATGGTCGGAGTTCTACGACCAGCTCGCCACCGCCTTCGACCTCCGCATCGACGCGGCCGGTCCGAACTTCGGCGACGAGGTGCTCCTCGACACGCTGGCCGACGCCGCCGACGTGGCCACAGTGGTCGGCGCGCGCGACAGGTACCTGTGGCCGGCGAGCCACGACCTGCGCCGCATCCCGATCCGGAACCCGACGCTCGCGTACCCGATCTCGCTGATGTTGCCCACGACGAACCCGCACCCGGGCCTCCGGGCGATCGTCGACCACCTCGCGACCCTGACCCCGCCGCCCGACCCGGTGTGGCGACCGTCCTGGGCCGCCGTCACCCCGGCGGCGGGCCGGCGCTGACCCGGCCCCGGCGGGCGCCGGTTACCCTGCGGCCCGTGGACGTCTCCGACTGGCTCGCCGACACCCGTGCCTCCTACGACACGGTGGCGGTCAGCTACGCCGACCTGCTGCGGGACGCGCTCGCCGAGGAACCGTTCCAGCGGGGCATCCTGGCGCTCTTCACCGAGCTGGTACGGGCCCGGGGCAGCGGGCCGGTCGCCGACGTCGGCTGCGGCCCCGGCCGGATCACCGGCCATCTGCACGGGCTCGGCCTGGGCGCGTTCGGCGTTGACCTGTCACCGGAAATGATCGAGGTGGCCCGCCGGGACCACCCCGGGCTGCGCTTCGAGGTGGGCTCGATGACCCGCCTCGACCTGGCCGACGAGTGCCTGACCGGGCTGCTCGCCTGGTTCTCGCTGATCCACGTCCCCGACGACGAGGTGCCCACGGTGCTCGCCGAGTTCCGCCGCGTGCTGCGGCCCGGCGGCGTCGTGCTGCTCGGGTTCCACGCCGGCGACGGCAGCCGGCTCAAGACCGAGGGGTACGGCGGTCTGCCGATGCGCGTCCACGTGCACCGTCGCCCACCGCAGCGGGTCGCCGCCTGGCTGGACGCCGCCGGCTTCACCGTCGAGGCGGAGCTGACGCACCGTCCGGCCCCGGGTGTCGAGGGCGGGTTCGTCTTCGCCCACCGGTGACGGCGGTACCGTGCCCTGGTGTCCGCCACCTCGGTGACGTCGTCCGCCGTCACGTCCGCGTTCGACTACTACCTGCTCTGCCCGGCCGGTGCGCCGGTCGCGCCGCTCGGGCTGCTGGTCGAGGAGTTCGTGCTCGCCGACGACCTCGCGGCGACGCGCCTGCGGACCGCCGGTTGGACGCCGGCGGACGGCGGCTGGTGGAGTTCCGCCGCGTTCGCCCGCGCGGTCCGCGCCGACCCCGGCGTCCGGGGCCGGCTGCGGGCGGTCACCCGGGCCGACGCCGAGGAGGTCTACCTCCGGTCGGGCGGCGGGACGCTGCCGGGCGAGGACGTGCTGCGCGGCCACTTCCGGGACGACGTGCCGCTGGCGACCGTGGCGCCGCTGCGGCTCGGCGGCGGACCGCCGGTGTGGCGGGTGCTGTTCGCCGGTGAACTCGACAACGGGCGGCTGGCCGACCTCGGGGCGGCCCTGCGGCTGTCGACCGGCACCGGCCCGGGGGTCGCCGGCAGCGGGCGACTGCGCGTCGACGACACCACCTTCCGCTGGGACCTGCGCCGCGTCGCCGGCGGGGTGGCGTGGTGCCTGGACGTGACCGCCGAGCCGGCGCAACCGGACGCGCTGCGTCCGCTGCTCCGCCGGCTCACCGACGTGGTCCGCCGCCACGGCCTGGTGCCGGCGACGATCGAGTGCTTCGCCTGACCACACCCGCCACGGCTCCCGTCAGTCGGCGAACTCGACCCCGGCGAGCGCGGCCGAGCGGTGCGCGGCGAGGCGTTCGGCCTGCTCGACGACCGCCCGGCGGCGGCTGGCGGGGAGCTTCTGCCACGGCTGCACGGCGACCGTCAGCTTCGCGCCGGACTTGCGGGGCCGCCAGGTGCCGACCAGGTCACCGTCGACCAGGACGGCGCCGGGACGGCCCAGCACCGGCCACAACTCCTTGGCCCGGGCCGGGTCCGGCACCAGCGTCGCGCGGTCCTTCGCCTGGAGGAACAGGTCGTACGGGCCGAGCAGCCGGGTCACCGTGCCCCCGGCCGTCGCCGTTGCCGTCTCGTCCTCGGCCAGGAGCCAGCGCGTCTCGCCGTCGACCGGCACCTCGACGGCGTCCTGCGGCCAGCGCGCCCGGACGTCCTTGACCGGGGCGTCGAGGTAGTCGGCCACGTGCTTCGGGGTGGCCGGGCCGAGCAGCCGGAGGTAGGCGCGGACCAGGTCGAACCGGTCGCCGGGGTCCGCCGCCCGGTGGAACGCCGGGATGCGGCGCAGCACCGGTGGTGACGTGCCGGGCGTCAGCTCCAGCCCGGCGCGTACGGCGGCCAGCCGGAACGGCATCTCGAAGAGGTGGGTGGCCTGGCACGGCCGGCAGAACCGCAGATAGGGCTCGGGGAGCAACGCGGCGAGGCGGGCCGAGACGTCGCCCTTGACGGTCGGCTCGGTGACGATCGCGCGCATCCGCCCGGCTACCTCGTCGAGCGCGGCCACGATGCCGATGCCGGCCGCCTTCAACGGTTTGGCGGCGTCGTAGATGCGCTTGCCGGCGTCGGCGTCGGTGAACGGCTCGACCGCGGCCGCCACCCGGCCGACGTCGGCGCGGCGGTAGAGGTGGGGCGCGCCGCGCACGGTCCACAGCAGGACCACCTCGTCGTCGGAGAGCGCCGACGCGTCGACCCCGCGCAGGGCCAGCGCCCACCGGGCGCCGTCCGGGCCGGTGTCCTGCACGCCCAGGTCGAGCACGGCGGTGTCGACGAGCGTGCCCTCGACGCGGTCGAGTTGCTGGGCCCGTACGCGGAAGCTCATCACCTGACGCCGGTCGACCATCACCCCAGCCTAGGCGTCGGCACCGACACCGACCGCCAGGCGCGGCCGGTGTCGGTGTGGCCACCAGCGACCGCCCGATCGGCGGCCGGCCCGGTCAGTGCGCGCGCTGACCGGTGAGCGGCGCGGAGGTCGCGCTCTCGCGGGGACCACCGGAACGCTTGAGCGCGAACACCCCGCCGCCGATGAGCACGGCGCTGAGCACGATCCCGAAGAGGTTGCCTTCGGTGAGACTGCTGAACGCCATGAGCAGACCGATGATCACCGACACCCCGCCGACGAGCCGTAGAAGGTAACGCCCGACCGCCTTGCCCCGTGAATCCATCATGGACCGTCGGCTACCCCCGGGGCCGGCGCGTCAAACGGCCCATCGGACGGTCGTGCCGCCGACGTGACATTTGTACCGGCCGGTCGGGTATCGCCGGCCCTGCCGCCCCACCACCGCCGGCTCCTACCGTCTCCGGTGTGGACGACGACGCGGTACGACTGGCCGGGCTCACCCGGCGCTACGGCCCGGTGCGGGCCGTCGACGCACTCGACCTGACCATCCCGCCGGGGAGCACGGTCGCCCTGCTCGGCCCCAACGGCGCCGGCAAGACCACCACGCTGGAGATCCTGCTGGGACTTCTCCCGGCCGACGCCGGCACGGCGACGGTGTTCGGCCGGAAGCCCGCCGAGGCGGTGCGGGCCGGCCGGGTCGGCGCGATGCTCCAGCACGCCGGCTTCGTGCCCGGCGCCACCGTCGGGGACCTGGTCGGGCTGGCCCGGGCGCTGCACGCCCGCCCGCTGGACACCGACCGGATCCTCGACCTGGCCGGCCTCACCGACCTGGCCGCGCGCCGGGCGGACCGCCTCTCCGGCGGTGAGGCGCAGCGTGTCCGGTTCGCGTTCGCGCTGGCCGGCGAGCCGGACCTGCTGGTCCTCGACGAGCCCACCACCGCGCTCGACGTCGACGCCCGGCGGGCGTTCTGGACGGCCATCCGGCGGTACGCCGACGACGGCCACACCGTGCTGTTCAGCACCCACCAGCTGCACGAGGCCGACGAGTACGCCGACCGCGTGGTGGTGCTCGCCGCCGGCCGGGTGGTGGCGGACGGGCCGCCCGCGCGGATCCGCGCGCTGGCCGGCGCCCGTACCGTCGCCTTCGATCTCGCCGGCGGGCCGGTCGATGGTCTGGCGGAGCTGCCCGCGGTGCGCTCGGTGGAGGTGCGGGGCGAGCGGGTGGTCCTCACCACCACCGACGCCGACGCGACGGTGCTCGCGCTCGCGACCGGTCGGGGCTTCCGGGGCCTGGAGGTCGCCGCCCCTGGCCTGGAGGCCGCCTTCCTCGCGCTCACCTCGACCGGGACGGAGTCCTGACATGCGTGCCTACCTGCGATTCGAGCTGCGGCGGCTGGTCCGTGACCCCCGGCTGACGATGTTCACCGTCCTGGGGCCGGTCATCACGTACCTGATCTTCTCGCCGCTGGCCGGCGACGACCGGTTGTCCGGCCTCGACGCCGCGACCGCGCTGATGGTCGGCCTGGCCGGCTACGGCGCGGTGGCCGGCGCGCTCACGGTGGCCGGGTCGGTCGCCCAGGAGCGCGCCTCGGGCTGGCTGCGTCAGCTCCGCGTCACCCCGCTGCCACCCGGCCGGGTGCTGGCCGCCAAGGCCCTCACCAGCATGCTCAGCGGCGTGCCGGCGGTCGTCGCGGTGGGCCTCACCGGCGTGCTCCAGCACCACGTCACGCTCTCCGCCGGCCGGTGGGCCGCGCTGGTGGCGCTGCTGTGGGTCGGCACCGCGCCGTTCGCGCTGCTCGGGCTCGCCATCGGGTACGGACTCGCGCCGCACCTCGCCCAGCCGGCCGTCTTCCTCGCCTTCCTCACCCTGTCCGTGCTCGGTGGCCTGCTCGTGCCGGTGGCCTACTTCCCGGACGCGCTGCGGCACCTGGCGCACGCGCTGCCCACGTACCGGTTCGCCGAACTGGGCTGGCGGACGGTCGACGGTCGGGCGCCCAGCCCGGTCGGGTTGACGGTGCTGCTCGCCTGGACGGTGGCGTTCGCCGGGTTGGCGACCGGCGCGTACCGTCGCTCGACCGGCCGCCGCTGACGGCCGTACGGTGTCTGCCATGGCCGTCACCGACCCGCACGCCACCCGGCGGCGGCGCGGCATCGCGCTGGTCGCGGCCCACATGCTGTGGTTCTGGCTGCTGGTCCCGCCGGCCGCCGCGATCGCCGAGGGCCGGGTGCGGCCCGCCGCGCCGGCAGCCGTCGGACTGGCCGCGTTCGCCGTGCTCTACCTCGCGCTGGTGGCCGTGCCGGTGGCGTCCCTGCCGGTCCCGCCGGCCCTCCGGCACCTCGGGCTGTCGCTGTTCGCGCTGCTCGGCGTCGGCCTGGCCGCCGCGTACGCCGGCGGTCCGGGCGGCTGGCTGATCCTGCTGATGTACGTGGCGGCGGCGGGCGCCGTGACGGTGGCCCGGCCGGCGTGGGGCTTCGGCTGGGTCGGCGTGGTGGTCGTGGCCGTCCCGGCGGTCGGCGCGGCTCGGGGCGCGCCGGCCGCCGACGCCGCACAGACCGCGCTGATCACGTTACTCGCCGGGGCCATGACGCTGGCGTTCGCCCGGATGGCGCAGCTCGTCGACGAGCTACGCCGGACCCAGCGGGAACTGGCCCGCGCGGCCGTGCGGCAGGAGCGGCTGCGGTTCGCCCGCGACCTGCACGACCTGCTCGGGCACACGCTGTCGCTGGTCGTGGTGAAGGCGGAGGTGGCGCGCCGGCTGGTCGGGACCGACCCGGACCGGGCGGCGGCGGAGGCCGCGGACATCGAGCGGATCGGCCGGACCGCGCTGGCGGAGGTCCGCGAGGCGGTCACCGGCTACCGGGACCACAGTTTCGGCCGGGAGCTGGCCAACGCCCGGGTCGCCCTGGCCGACGCGGGCATCGCGGTGACGGTACGCCGCAGCGGTGACCCGCTCGACGTGGCCGCCGACGACGCGTTCGGCTGGGTGCTCCGCGAGGCGGTGACGAACGTGCTGCGGCACAGCCGGGCGTCCCGGTGCGAGATCGCGCTCCACACCGGCGCCGACGGGTCGGTGCTGACCGTGCGGGACGACGGCGTCGGCGGCCGGCCCGAGTTCGGCAACGGGCTGCGTGGTCTCGCCGAGCGACTGGGGCGGGCCCGGGGCACGCTGGACGTCGGCCCGGCACCCGGTGGCGGCCTGCGGCTCACCGCCCGGATCCAGCGTCGGCCGGTCGCGGCGGTGCCGTCGTGATCCGGCTGCTCCTCGCCGAGGACCAGGGCATGATGCGGGGCGCGCTGGCCCTGCTGCTGAACCTGGAACCCGACGTCGAGGTGGTGGCCGAGGTGGGCACCGGCGCCGACGCGGTGGAGGCGGCCCGGCACACCCGGCCGGACGTGGCGCTGCTCGACATCGAGATGCCCGACGGCACCGGTCTGGACGCCGCCGCCGCGCTGCGCACCGAGGTGCCTGCCTGTCGGGTGCTCATCCTCACCACGTTCGGCCGGCCCGGCTACCTCCGCCGGGCGATGGAAGCCGGCGCGCGCGGCTTCCTGGTCAAGGACGGGCCGGTGGCGGAGCTGGCGGTGGCGGTCCGGCGGGTGCTGGCCGGCGAGCGGGTGATCGACCCGGCCTTGGCGGCGGCGGCCCTGTCGGCGGGCCCCGACCCGCTGACCGACCGGGAACGCGCGGTGCTGGCCACCGCCGAGGACGGCGCGACCGTCGCCGACATCGCCGCCGAGCTGCACCTGTCGGAGAGCACGGTCCGCAACTATCTGTCGGCCGCGATCGGCAAGACCGGTACCCGCAACCGGATCGAGGCGGCCCGTGCCGCGCGGGCGAACGGCTGGCTCTGACGGGTGGTCAGGGCTGCGGGCGGATCTCCATCTCGGCCACCAGGCCGTCGACGAGGCGGTAGACGTGCGTGACGGTGTGGTCCGCCAGCTCGACGCCGGCCCGGTCCCGCACCGCCTGGCGGACCGACACGGCGATCCGGCCGTCGGGTTCCACCGTGAAGGCGGTCGGCGTCACCGACGGGTCGAGTTCGGCCCACTGCCGCCGCCAGTAGTCGCCCACCTCGGCCCGGCCCCGGAGCACCCCGCCCTCCCAACCGTTGGGCCAGGAGACGTCCGGCGTCATGGACGCCAGCAGGGTCGGCACGTCGCGTTCGTTGAACGCCGCGTAGAGCGCCGTGAGGCGGGCCTGTGCCGGGTCGGATCCGAGGGTCGTCATCCCCCGAGTGTGGCCCGCGCGGACCGGTTGCGGCCGGCGACTTCGCGCTGGGCAGAACGTCGGTCGACGCCGTGCCGGCCAGGACCTCAACCGTCGGCGAGGAGCCGGTCGCGGACCTCGCGGCGCAGGATCTTGCCGATCTGGGAGCGGGGCAGGTCCTCGACCACCACGATCCGGCGGGGCACCTTGTAGCCGGCCAGGTGGGTGCGGCAGGCGGTGCGGATCGCCTCCGGCGTGCCGGCCACGGCGGCGTCCAGCACCACCGCCGCGACGACCTCCTCGCCGTCGGCGGTGGGCACGCCCACGGCGGCGGCCTCGACCACGCCGGGGATGCGGCGCAGCGCGTCCTCCACCTCGGACGGGTAGACGTTGAAGCCGCCGGTGATGATGAGTTCCTTGATCCGGTCGACCACTGTCACGAAGCCGTCGGCGTCCATGGTGACGATGTCGCCGGTGCGCAGCCAGCCGCCGGGCAGCAGCACCTTCGCCGTCTCCTCGGGCCGGTTCCAGTAGCCGGAGAACACCTGCGGGCCGCGTACCAGCAGCTCACCGGCCTCGCCGGGGGCGCGGTCGCGGCCCGGGTCCTCGGGGTCGACGATGCGCACGTCGGTGGACGGGAACGGCACCCCGACCGTGCCGGGCCGGCGGGCCGGCGCGACCGGGTTGCCCAGCGTGATCGGGGACGTCTCGGTCATGCCGTAGCCCTCGACCAGCAGTCCGCCGGTCACCGACTCCCACAGCTCCACGGTGGTCGGCGGCAACGCCATCGCGCCGGAGATGGCGTACCGGATCGAGGTGAGGTCGACGCCGCGCTCGCGGGCGGCGGTGGCCAGCCGCGCGTAGACCGGCGGCACGGCGGGCAGGAACGTCGGCGGGCGCCGACGGGCCGCGTCGAGCACCTGGTCGGCGTCGAAGCGGGGGAACAGCACCAGCGTCGCCCCGATGCCGACGGCGAAGGTGAGGCAGAGCGTCAGGCCGTAGGCGTGGAACAGCGGCAGCACCGCGTACACGGTCTCCGCGCCGTCGCGCAGGCCGGGCACCCAGGCCCGGCCCTGCGCGGCGTTGGCCCGCAGGTTGCGGTGGGTGAGCACGGCGCCCTTCGGCACGCCGGTGGTGCCGCCGGTGTACTGGAGCAGCGCCACGTCGTCGACGCCCGGGCCGGGGTGCGCGGCGGGCAGCGGTGCGGCGGCGGCGACCAGCTCCGACCAGGCCCGCGCGCCGGGCGCCGGGCCGGTCATGGCCGCGCGGGCGGCCCGGACCTTCGGCAGCGGCAGCCGCAGCGCCCACCGCTTGAGCCGGGGCAGCGCCGCGGTCAGGTCGACCGACACCACGGTACGCACGGCGCCGCGTCCCGCCACCAGCGGCGCGACCTTGTCCCACGCGATCGCGACGGCGGCGCCGTGGTCGGTGAGCTGCCGGTCCAGCTCGTCGGCCGTGTAGAGCGGGTTGTGCTCGACGACCACCGCGCCGAGGCGCAGCACCGCGTAGAACGCGACCACGTGCTGCGGGCAGTTCGGCAGCACCAGCGCGACCCGGTCACCCGGCCGGACGCCGAGTCGGCGCAACACCTCGGCGGCGCGGGCCACCTGGTCGGCGAGTTCGGTGAAGGTGATGGTGGCGCCGTAGAAGTCGAGCGCCACCCGGGGCCCGAACCGGCCGGCCGCGTCGGTGAGCAGGTCGACGAGGGAGCCGTCCGGTTCCGGGACCTCGGCCGGCACGCCCGGCGCGTAGCTGCGGGTCCAGGGCCGCCGGTCGGTCGCGTCCATCGCCGTCTCTCCTCGCTGCGCGGATGACGGCCCCAGCCTAACTTGACCGGCCGGTAACCTACGTTGGCGTAAGTTGCCGGGTTCGTCACATCAGCGGTGCGACGCCGAGTGCCGGTGCGCTATTCGCCGGGTCTTCACGATCGCGAAGATGACGACCGCGGCCAGCGCGATCACGCCGATGATGATGAGCCAGCGGACCGCCTCCAGCAGCAGCCCGAGCAGGATGAGCACGCCGGCGACCACGCCGACCACCCAGAGCAACGCGCGCATGTCGGTGCCTCCCGTCTCCTCCGGTCGGCCGCGCGCTTTCCCGCTCCCCGGCCCGACATGCCCGGCCGGACCTGTCGCCGGCGGACGGTCAGCGCCGGGCCACGTAGACGGTGTTCGCGGCCTCCCGCCCCTGCAACGGGTTGGGGAACCGGACGACGTGCGCGACCGAGGTCGGGAACACCTCGGTCAGCGTCCGCTGGAACGCCGAATCCGGCGGGTCGTTCGACCAGAGCGCGAAGACGCCCTCCGGGTGCAGCAGCGCGGCCAGCCGGCGCAGCCCGTCGACCGTGTAGAACGGCGCGTGGTCGGGGTGCAGCACGTGCCGGGGGGAGTGGTCCACGTCGAGCAGCACCGCGTGGAACCGCCGCCCGGGCTCGTCCGGGTCGAAGCCGCCGCCGGCCACCGCGGCGAAGAAGTCGGCCCGCACGAACCGGGTACGCGGATCCGCGGCCAGCCCGGCGGCGAACGGCAACAGCTCCTGCCGGTGCCAGTCGATCACGTCCTCGATCGCCTCGACCACCAGCATCGAGCGCACCCGGGGGTCGGCCAGCGCGGTGCGCGCGGTGTAGCCGAGCCCGAGCCCGCCGACCACCACGTCCAGTTCCTCCCCGGGCAGCGGCGCCAGCCCCAGCCGGGCCAGCTCGATCTCCGCGACCGGGAACGCGCTGGACATGAGGTACTCGTCGCCGAGCTTCACCTCGTACACGTCGGCGTCCAGCGCCGGGTCGCGACGCCGGCGCAGGCTGATCTCCCCGATCGGCGTCTCTCGCCAGGCCAGTTCCTCGAAACGCGTGCCCACCCGGTGTCCCCTCCGCCGATCCGTTCCCGGATGCTACCGGCCGCCCGCGACCCGGCCGGCGGGAACGGGCCGGTCCGGCCGCGTCGGTCGGCGGGTCCGCCTCAGTCGGCGGGTCGGATGGCCACCACCACGGTGTCCAGCGCGTCGACCGTGCCGCCGTCGGCGGTCGGCACCGGCCGGCGGGCCGTCTCGGCGCGCCCGATGCGCAACCCGGCCAGCCCGTCGACCACCGCCTCCGGGGTGAGCAGCACGCTCGGGTCCTGCGGACCCCCGGTGCCGGCGTCGAGGTTGGCCAGGTCGTGACCGACCACCACCAGCGTGCCGCCCGGGCGCAGCGCCGACCGGGCCGCCGCGAGCACCCCGGCGAAGTCGGCGGCGGGCAGGTGCAGATAGCTGATCAGCACCAGGTCGTAGCTGCCCGGCACCGGCCGGTACGCGGTCACGTCGGCGACCCGCCAGTCGACCGTGACGCCCCGCGCGGCGGCCAGCTCACGCCCCCGCTCGACGGCCACCGCCGAGAAGTCGACCGCGTTGACCCGCCAGCCCTGCCCGGCCAGCCACACCGCGTTGCGCCCCTCGCCGGCGGCGACGTCAAGCGCGGAGCCGGGACTCAGCCCGGACACCGACTCGACCACGAAACGATTGGGTTCAGCGCTCCACACCAGTCCCGACGCGTTGGCGTACCGCTCGTCCCAGGCGCTGCTGTCCACTGTGTCCCCTCCTTCGGCGGCCCCACACCGCCACCGTGACCGTACCGGCTGCGACAAGAATGACCAGCCCGAGTCCCGCGAGCGGCGGCAACTGCCGGGCCAGCACGAACCCGCCCATCGCCACCACGAACCAGCCGAACGACAGGCGGAGCACGTGCTCCGGGATCCGGCCGGCGAGCCGCCCACCGAGCAGGCTGCCGACGATCGCGGCGACGGTGACGGCGGCGGCCAGCGCCCAGTCGATCTGCACGCTGGACAGGTAGCCGGCCAGGCCGGCGAACGACTTCATCGCGATGACCACCAGCGACGTGCCCACCGCCACCGGCATCGGCAGGCCGCCGAGCAGCGCCAGCGCGGGCACGACCAGGAACCCGCCGCCGGCGCCGACCAGGCCCGTGACCAGCCCGACGACCACGCCGTCGAAGATCACCCGCAGCGTCGGCAGCTCGCGCGGCGTGGGCCGCCCCTCGACCGGGCGTCGCCCCCGGATCATCGCCGCGGCGGTGGCGAGCATCATCAGCGCGAACGCGGTGAGCAGCACGCCCGCCGGGACGAACCCGGCCAGCCGGCCGCCGGCGTACGCGCCGGTCATGCCGGCCGCGCCGAAGATCAGTCCGGTGCGCCAGCGGACCCGGTGGGCGCGGGCGTGCGGCAGCACGCCGACCGCGCTGGTGGCGCCCACGACGAGCAGCGAGGTGGCGATCGCCTCCTTGGCCGGCAGGCCGGCGACGTAGACCAGCAACGGCACGGCGAGGATCGACCCGCCGCCGCCGAGCAGGCCCAGGCTCACGCCGATCAGCACCGCGCCGGCCAGCGTGAGCACCAGCGCGGTCACGACCGCCGCCCGGCGGCGTCGTCGCGGAGCCGGCCGACGACGGTGTCCAGGTCGCAGCTCGCGCCCCGGTTGTACGGCAGCCGGCCGAGCAGCATGCCCATGGCGCAGGTGTTCGAGACCGCCGCGACGGTGAGACCGGCGCCGATGGCGCCCGCGACCCACTTCAGGCCCGGCACGAACACCGAGCCGAGCACGCCGGCCAGCACGATCGAACCGGCGACCAGGCGGACCTGACGCTCCAGCTCCCAGCGCGGCCGGCCCTGGACGACCGGGGCGCTCGCGGCCTGCCAGGCCAGCATGCCGCCGTCGAGCACCCGGAGGTTGGGCAGGCCGACGGTGGCCAGCGCCCGCTCCGCCTGGCCGGCGCGGGCGCCGGAGCGGCAGATCAGCACCACGTCCTCGTCCAGGTGGGCGCGCAGCTCCGCGCGGTGTTCCCGGAGCAGGTCCAGCGGCACGTTGTAGGCGCCGGGGATGTGCGTGGCCTCGAACTCGCCCGGGGTGCGGACGTCCAGCAGCCGGGGCGCGCGGCCGGCGGCGATCAGCTCGCCCAGCGTCGCCGCGTCGACGGTCGACGGGTTGGTGGTGGTCATGTCTGTTCTCCTTCGGTGGTTTGCGGGCAGGGGGCGTCGCCGGCCGGCGCGTCGGGCGCCGGCCGGGCGGGTTGGCAGGGCGGGTCAGCCGGTCGGGGCCATCCGGACGCCGGCGGACGCGGCGCGGCCGAACGCGTCGTCGATCAGCACCACGTCGCGGCCGGCGTTGGCCAGCAGGGACGCGGCGGCGGTGGCCCGGTAGCCGGAGCCGCAGTGCACCCAGACCGTCCCGGCGGGTACGTCGGTGAGCCGGCCGGGCAGGTCGGGCAGGGGGACGTGCACCGCGCCGTCGACGTGCCCGGCCCGCCACTCGTTGGTCATCCGGACGTCGAGCACGACCTGCGGGGCGGGCAGTCCGGCCGGGGTGTCGCCGGCCTGCGCGGCGGCCAGCGCCGCGAAGTCGGCCACGGTCAGCTCGCGCAATTCCGTGCGGTCGCCGGCCCACCGTCCGGGGTCGCCGGTGGCCTGCGCGGCCGGCCGGTCGATGCCGATCCGGACCAGCTCCCGCTGGGCGTCGGCGACCTGCTCCGGCGTCTCCGCCAGGAGCGTGATCGGCACGCCCCACTCGATCAGCCAGCCGAGCCAGGTCGACATCGGCCCGTCCAGGCCCAGGCTGACGGTGCCGGCCAGGTGCGAGGCCGCGTACGCCTTGCGGTGCCGCAGGTCGACCACCCACTCGCCGGCGGCGATCCGGCGGCGCAGCTCACCGGCGTCGGCGCGGGCCACCGGCGTGAGGTCGACCGGGGCGGGGCCGGCGGCGTTGGCCACGCCCATGTGCGCGTAGTAGGCCGGGTAGGCGTCCAGGCCGGCGAGCGTCTCGGTGACGAACCGGTCGGCGGCCAGCCGCAGCACCGGGTTGGCCGCCTTCTCCCGGCCGATGGTGGACTCCGGGGCGTCGGCCTGGCTGGCCGAGCAGAAGCTGCCGAAGCCGTGCGTCGGCCACACCTGCGCGCCGTCGGGCAGCAGGTCGACCAGCTTGCGGGCGGAGGTGTGCTGGTGGTGGGCCAGTTCGTGGGCGTGCCGCTGGCCGAGCAGGTCGGTGCGGCCGGTGGTGCCGAACAGCAGCGACCCGCCGGTGAACACGCCGACCGGGGTCCAGCCGCCGTCGCCCGCCTCGTCCAGCACGAACGACAGGTGGTGGAAGGTGTGGCCGGGGGTGCCGACCACCCGCAGCCGCAGGCCGTCCGACACCGGCACCACGTCGCCGTCGGTCACCGGCATCCGGTCGAAGCCGACCTCGTCGGCGGCGGCCACCAGGTAGTGGGCGCCGGTGATCCGGGCCAGCTCCAGGCCACCGGAGACGTAGTCGTTGTGCAGGTGCGTCTCCACCACGTGGGTGATCCGCACCCCCTGCGCGCCGGCCAGGTGCAGGACGCGGTCGATGTCGCGCTGCGGGTCGACCACGACCGCCACCCGGCCGTCGGACGCCAGATAGCTGCGGTCGCCGAGCGAGGACGTCGCGATGACTGTCACCTCGGTGCTCACGTGCGTTCTCCTCTCCTCGTCCCATATACCCCCGGGGGTATACGGGAGGCAGACTCCGGCCCGGTTCCGGGCGCGGATTACCCGCCCGCGTCGCGATCAGGCGGCGCGGGCGGAAGTCGGTGGGTCAGGCCAGGGCGAGGAAGAGCTTCTCCAGCTCCTCCTCGGTCATCTCCGGTTCCTCGCCCGCCCGGCGGGCGGCGCCGCAGTGGCGCATGCCGGAGGCGATGATCTTGAAGCCGGCCCGGTCGATGGCCTTGGAGACGGCGGCGAGCTGGGTCAGCGCGGCGCGGCAGTCCTCGCCGTTCTCCATCATCTCGATCACGGCGTTGAGCTGCCCGCGGGCCCGCTTGAGTCGGGTCAGCGCGTCGCTGGTCATCTCGGGTCGAAGCTTCACGTCCCACCTCCTGCCCCCACCATACCCCCGGGGGTACCCCGCCCGCCACCCACCCCGCCGCCCGCCTGGTTGATCATGAAGTTAGCGGTCGTCCCGCCCGGCGTTTCGTGCCGCCAACTTCATGATCAACGACGCCGGGCGGGGTGGGGGTGGGGGCGGGGTGGGGGCGGGGTGGGGTTGGGGGCGACGCAGGGTGGGCGGGGGATCGACGGAGCGCTTATCCTGTGCGGCGACTATCCCGGTGGAGGGGCCCGATGGCGTCGCGGCAGGACCAGCTGCACTCGTACCAGTTCACCGTGCAGCGGGCGGTCGCCGCACTGGTGATGCGGGAGACCGATCCGGCGCAGTCGCCGTTCCGCCGGTTGGCCGGCGCCGGCCTGGCCAGCGTGCTGGTCGCGGTGATCGCGCTCGGCGGGGTGGCGTTGTACGGCCTGTTCACCGGCGGCGGCAGCTCCTGGCGGGACACCGGCGCGGTGATCGTGGAGAAGGAGTCCGGCGCCCGGTTCGTCTACCGCGACGAGAAGCTGCACCCGGTGCTCAACTACGCCTCGGCCCTGCTGATCATCGGTGCGGAGCGGCCGAAGACGGTGCTGGTCACCCGCCGGGCCATCGACGGGGTGCCCCGTGGGCTGCCGCTCGGCATCGCCGACGCGCCGGATTCGTTGCCCGCGCCGAACCGGCTGGTCGGCGACGGCTGGACGCTCTGCTCGTCGGTGACCGTGGAGGCGGGGCGGCCCGAGGCCCGCTCGGCGCTGCTGATCGGGCGGGCCGCGACCGGTGGGCGGACGCTCGGCGACCAGGGCCTGCTGGTCCGCCACCCGGACGGCGGCCTGCACCTGCTCTGGCACGACCGGCGCTACCTGCTGCGCGACACCGACCGGGTGCTCGCCGCGCTGGCCGCCACCCGGGAACGGGCCGTCCCGGTCGCGGCGGCGTTGCTCAACACCGTGCCGGCCGGCGCCGATCTGGTCCCACCGCCGGTGGGCGCGCTCGGCGCTCCCTCGGCGCGGGTCCCCGACGCCACCGTCGGCGACGTCTACCTGGTGCGCAACTCCGGTGGCGGCCGCCAGTACGCGGTGGTGGCGCGCGACGGGCTGGCCGGCATCACCGAGTTGCAGGCCGCGCTGCTGCTGGCCCGCACCGGGCAGGGCGAGCCGGCGCCGATCACGCTCGGCCGGTTCGCGGCGCTGCCGAAGCTGCCCGACCTGGTGCCGGCCGGGCCGGACGCGCCGCCCGCCGTACCGCCCCGGCTCGCCACCGCCGATCCGGGCGCGCTCTGCGCGCGGGCCGGTGACGACACCGGCGTACGCGAGATCCGGCTCGGCGTCACCGCACCGGACCCGGCCGCGGCCACGCGTACCGCCGGGGGTCGGGGTGGGCTCGCCGACCAGGTCGTGGTGGAGCCGGGGCGCGGCGCGCTGGTGGAGGCGGTGGCCGCCCCGGGCGCGACCGGCGGCACGGTGTGCGTGGTCACCGACCTGGGCCGGCGGTACGCGCTGGCCGGCGCGGACGTGCCGGGCATGCTCGGCTACGCCGGGGTGCGGCCGGTGCGGCTGCCGGCGGGCCTGGTGGACCTGCTGCCGGCCGGCAGCCCGCTCGATCCGGCCGCGGCCCGCGCCGTGGCCGCCCCGGCCTGACCGGGCACAACCCGGGCGCGGCCGAGCCCGGCACGAGTCAGGCCGGCGTGACCGAGGCCGGGCGTGACCGAGGCCGGGCGTGACCGAGGCCGGTGTGGTCCGGGCCGGGCGGGTCGGCTCAGGCCGGGCGGCGCAGCACGGTCACCGCGAACCCGGCGTCGTCCTGCCAGGGGCGCAGGTCCCAGGTGGCGAAGCGGTGCTCCCGGCGCAGGCCGGCGGCGACCGCGTCGGCGTCCAGCTCGGCGACCGGGTAACCCCGGTCCGTGCCGAAGCCGACCACCACGACGCCGTCGGGACGCACGTGCGCGGCGATCCGGGCCAGCACGGCACGCTCGGTGCCGGGGGCGACGAAGGTCATCACGTTGCCGGCCACCACGGCCGCGTCGAACGGCTCGGGCTCGCCCTGTGCGGGCAGGTCCAGCTCGGCCAGGTCGGCGACCAGGAACCGGGGACCGGGGTGGTCGGCGTGGGCGGCCTCGACGAGCGTCGGGTCGGCGTCGACGCCGACGACGGTGTGGCCGCGGTCGGCCAGCACGGCGGCGACCCGGCCGGTGCCGCAGCCGGCGTCGAGGATCCGCGCGCCGGGCGGCACCAACGCGTCCACCAGGCGGGCCTCGCCGGCCAGGTCCGCCCCCTCGGCGGCGAGGCGGCGGAACCGGTCGACGTACCACTGCGAGTGGCCGGGCTTGGTGTCGGTCACCCAGCGGGTCGGCTTGCTCATGGGTCCAACCGTAACTGATCTTGTTCAGGTCAGCGCGAGGAACGTGGCGGCGGCCAGCGGCGCGCCGAGCGCGGCGCCGGCCAGCACCTGCGGCCCGGTGTGGTCGCGCAGCCGCACCCGGGACCAGCCGACCGCCGCCGCCAGCGGCCAGCCCAGGTGCGCCACCGGCCCGAACAGCAGCACCAGCACGGTCACCGTGGCGGCGGCCACCGCCGCGTGGATGCTCAGCTTCCACCAGTGGTTGACGAGCGTGCAGGCCGCGCCCACCACGAAGATGACCACGAGCACCGCGAACAGCTCGGCCGGCGCGTCCAGCGCCGCCAGCAGCAGCAACCCGACCGCCACCGAGGCCAGACCGATCGACAGCGGCCGGGCCCGCTGCCGGTGGTCGCCGACGTGCCGGTCGGTGAGCCGACCCCGGCGTACGCCGTGGACGATCACCCCGACCGGGATGATCGCGCAGCACAGCAGCGCGGTGCCGCCCCAGAGCAGGAACTGGGCCGGGGAGCGGCTGACCCGGGCGGCGGCCACCAGCGGCAACGCGGTCACCAGGACGCCCGGTGCGAGCACCTCGGTGAGCAGCCGGGCCAGCCGCGCGCCGGCCGGGCGCTCCCGTGGTGATCGCACCGGGTCATCCTGGCATGCCGCCGCCCCTGCTCAGCCCTTCTCGGCCCCACTGGTGAGGCCCTCGGTGAGCAGCCGTTCGCCGGCGAAGAACAGCACCACGATCGGCAGGGTGAGGATGACCGAGCCGGCCATCAGCACCGTCTTGGGCACCTCGACGCCGTCGGCGAGCAACGACAGCCCCAACGAGACGGTCCACCGGTCCGGCCGGTCGACCAGGAACAGCAGCGCGAACAGGAACTCGTTCCAGGCGATCATGAAGTCGTAGAGCGCGACCGCCATCACCGACGGCGCGGCGAGCGGCAGACTGACCCGGCGGATGATGCCGAGCCGGCCGGCGCCGTCGATCGCCGCCGACTCCTCCAGGCTGACCGGGATGGTCTCGAAGTAGTTCTTGAGCATGTAGACCGAGACCGGCAGCGTCTGCGAGATGTAGACCAGCACCAGCCCGAACAACGACCCGCGCAGCCCGGCGCGGCTGAAGACCACGAACAACGGGATCGCGATGACGATCGACGGGAACAGGTAGACCGCCAGGAACAACGCGCTGACCTGCCGGCGGCCGAAGAACCGCAGCCGGGAGACCGCGTACGCGCCGGGGATGGCGACCACCAGCGTGAGCGCGGTCGCGGCCAGCGCCACCAGGCCGCTGTTGCGGATGAACGTGAGGAAACCCTGGCCGCCGCTCTCCACCGACTTCAACACCTCGGCGTACGTGGCGACGGTCAGCTCGCCGAACGGCACCCAGAGCGAGCCGGGGTCGAGCAGCAGGCGCTCGATCGGGCGTACCGACAGCACCAGCATGTACCAGAACGGCAGCAGCGTGACCAGCAGGAAGCCGGCGATCACCAGCCGGCGCAGCCAGCGCAGGCTGACCGTCTCGATCCGGTCCCGGTCCATCACGCCTCCCGTTTCGCGCCGAAGAAGCGCAGGTAGATGGCCACGAACACGAGCAGCACCACGGCCAGCACGACGGCCTGGGCGGCGGCGGCGCCGATGTCGGTACGCGCGGTGAGGAACTGGTAGACCCGGACGCTTACCACCTCGGTGCCGGCCGAGCCGCCGGTCAGCAGGTAGACGTCGTCGAACTTGTTGAACGTCATGATGAACCGCAGCACGCCGAGCAGCGCGATCACGGGCATGAGCTGCGGCAGCAGGATGTGCCGGAAGCGCTGGGTCGGGGTGGCGCCGTCGACCCGGGCGGCCTCCTCCAGCTCCGCCGGCACGGCCTGGAGCCGGGCCAGCAGGAACAGGAACGCGAACGGGAAGTAGCGCCACGCTTCGAACGCGATCACCGTCCACAGCGCGGTGGACTCCTGGGACAGGAACGCCACCGGGGCGTCCCAGCCGAGGAAGCGCCGCCCCCAGTCGTTGACGATGCCGAGCTGCGGGTCGAGCATCACCTGCCAGACGAACGTCATGGCGACCACCGGCGCCACGTACGGCAGCAGCATCGACGCGCGCACCAGCGTACGGCCCCGGAACGGCCCCCGGACGGCCAGCGCCGCGACCAGGCCGACCACGATCGAGCCGGCGGTGCCGCCGACGCTGTAGACCACTGTGGTCCAGAGCGTGTCGGCGAACCCGGGGGTGTGCAGCACCCGGTCGATGTTGTCCAGCGTCAGCTCGCCGAACAGGCCGGTCTTGCGCAGCGTCGCCAGGCGTACCCGCTGGAAGGCCAGCACCACGGTCCAGACGATGGGTATGCCGATCACCGCGAGCACGACGAGCAGCGTCGGCGCGACCAGCGCGAGCCCGGCGCGGGACTCCCGGCGGCGCAGCGTCAGCGGGCGGCGGCCGGGCCGGCGGGGCCGCTCCGGGGTGGGGGAGCGGCCGGCCTCCGGCGCGACGGTGGTCAATTGACGCCCTTGGCGATGGCCTCGACGTCCTTCTTGGCGCGCTCGGCGGCGGCCCGGGCGTCGGACTTGCCGCCGACCACGTCCGCGAGCGCCTTCGGCACCGGCAGCTCGCCGAGGATGGCGCCGACCAGCTTGCCCTGACCCTGGGTCAGCCCCCAGCGCTGGAACGTGTCCGGGCTCTTGCGCAGCGTGGCCAGCACGTCGTCGCCGTAGACGTCGGCGAGCGGCTTCCTGGTGTCCACCCCGGCCGGGCTGGTGTTCCACAGCGTGCGGAACTTCTGCTTGTCCTCCGGCGTCCCGGTGCGCACCGGGAACCGCCCCTCGGGGGACATGCCGAACCAGCGCGGGTAGCCGTCGGAGAGCATGTACTCCACGAAGGACGTCGCCGGGTCGGCCGCGCCGTCGAGCACCGCCCAGGAACTGACCTCGCCGTACTGGGCCGGCTCGGTGCCGTTCGGGCCCTTGATCGCGGTGACGAAGCCGCTGTTCTTCGCCAGCCACGCCGGGTCGGACTGGCACTGCGGGCAGGTGGGCCGCGCGTCGCTGCGCAGGCCGGCCAGTTCGTCGAGGACGAACGGCGACCAGATCAGCATGGCCGCCCTGCCGGCGAAGTAGGTGGCCCGGGTGGTGTCGACGTCCTGCGCGCCCTTGACCGAATTGTTCCGCATCAGGTCGCCGTAGAACCGGAACGCCTCCACGCACTCCGGCGAGTCGAGCGTGACCTTGCCGGCGTCGTCGGTGAGCTGGCAGTTGTTGGCCAGCGCGAGGTGCTCGAAGGTCTGCTGGGTGAACACGTCGCCGGGGGCGGTCGCCGCGGTGATGCCGGCGACGCCGCCGGTGTTCAGCTTCGCCGCCGCGGCGGCGATCTTCTCGTACGTGTCGGGGGCGGGCAGGCCGGCGGCGTCGAACAGGTCCTTGCGGTAGACGAGCAGTTGGCCCCAGCCGTCGCTGGGCACCGCGAGCTGGGTGCCGCCGTCGCTGGTCAGCTCCAGCGCGCGGGGGGAGAACGTGTCCCGCCCGAGCTTGTCCACCACGGCCTTGTTGGCGTCCGGCTCCAGCAGCTCGTTGGCGGCGAGCGTGCGGACGCCGGCGAGCGACACCGAGCCGACCACGTCGGGCAGGTCGCCGGCGGCGGCGCTGGACGCGATCAGTGACGGGAACTGGTCCTCGTTGACGGTGACCAGGTTGACCTTCACGCCGGTCTTCGCGGTGTAGTCGGCGATGATCGCCTTGGTGGCGGTGACCCGGTCGGCCACGTCCTCCAGGCTCCAGACGGTGATCTGGGAACTGTCGGATTTCTGCTCGTCGTCGCTGCAGGCGGTCGCGCCGACCCCGGCCAGTGCCAGGATCAGGCTCGAAGCGAGCAGCCGTGTGGAGGGTGATGGCATCGGCGGCACTCCTTCTCGAAAATACACGGCACGCCATCAATACCCGCAGATTCATCAATCTAATCACATATGCCCATTTTTTGGGTTAGGATTGAGGCCGGCACTTTCCTCGGAGCGACGCCATGGCCAACTGGGTTGTCTCGCTCGCCGGGCCCCGGAGCATCCGCCTGGAGCCCTGCCCCCCGGACCGGCTCGGCCCGGGTCAGGTCCGCGTCCGCACCTGCTACTCCGGCATCTCCGCCGGCACCGAGCTGACCCTCTACCGGGGCAGCAACCCCCGGCTCCACAAGGACTGGGACGCCACCGCCCGGATGTTCGTGCCCCGGCAGGCCGCGCCCGCGTACCCGGTGGTCGGCTTCGGCTACGAGGAGGTCGGCGAGATCGTCGAGGTCGCCCCGGACGTCGCCGACCGCCGCGCCGGCCAGCTCGTCTGGGGCATCTGGGGGCACCGTGCGGAGGCCGTGCTCGCCGCCGCCGCGACGCACCCGCTCGCCCCCGGCCTCGACCCGCTCGCCGCCGTCTTCGCCCGTCCCGGGGCCATCGCGCTGACCGCGGTGCTCGCCGGTGACCTGCACCTCGGCGACTGGGTCGGCGTCTTCGGCCAGGGCGTGATCGGGCTGCTCGGCACCCGGCTCGCGGTGCTGTCCGGCAGCCGGGTGGTGGCCGTCGACCGGGTGCCCGGACGGCTCGCGCACGCCACCCGCCTCGGCGCCCGCCGGGTCGTCGACGTCGCCGGCGACTCGGCCGCCGCCGCGATGCGGGCGGCCACCGACGGTCGCGGCGCCGACGTCTGCCTGGAGCTGTCCGGCGCGTACCCGGCGCTGCACGAGGCGATCCGGGCCACTGCGCACGCCGGCCGCGTCGTCGCCGCCGGCTTCTACCAGGGGTACGCCCACGGGCTGGAACTCGGCGAGGAGTTCCACCACAACCGGATCCAGCTGGTGGCCGCCCAGGTCTCCGGCCCCGACCCGGCCCCCGGCACGGCCGGCCGGTGGTCCGGGACGCGGATCGCGCACACCTTCATGGACCTGGTGGCGGAGGGCAGCGTCGACCCGCTGCCGCTGGTGAGCCACGTCGTCGACGCGGGCGCGGTGGCCGACGCGCTGGCGTTGCTCGACCGCGGTGACGCTGACGTCCTCCAAGTGGTGCTGAGGTTCTGACATGGACATCCCACTGGCCTGCCAGGAGCAGTTGCTCCCCGGCGCCGACCTGATCGACAAGTACGCCCTCGCCGTCTCCCTCGGCTACCGGGGCATCGAGCTGCGCGGGCGGGGGGACCTGGCGTTCGCCAGGCGGCTGCCCGAGCTGCGCCGGGCCCGCGCCGCCGGGGTGGTGACGCCGACCGTCTGCGTCGAGATGGACCACTTCATCGGCGACTTCGACCCGGCCCGCTCCCGGGACGCGGTGCGCAACCTGCGCTCCCAGCTCTCCGTCATCGCCGAGCTGGGCGGCGTCGGCGCGATGACGCCGGCCGCCTGGGGCATGTTCTCCCGTCGGCTGCCGCCGCACGAGCCGCCCCGGTCGCCCGAGGCCGACCGGCGGGTGCTCGTCGACGCCCTGGGCGAGCTGGGCGAGCACGCCCGGTCCGAGGGGGTCACCCTGTTCCTGGAACCGCTCAACCGGTACGAGGACCACATGGTCAACCGGCTCGACCAGGCGGTCGAGCTGTGCCGGGCGGTCGGGTCGCCCGCGGTACGGGTGGTCGCCGACACCTACCACATGAACATCGAGGAGGATGACCCGTGCGCCGCGCTGCGCGCCGCCGCGCCGTACCTCGGGCACGTGCAGGTCAGCGACTCCAACCGGCACCAGCCCGGCGCCGGGCACCTGGACTGGGTCGCGCTGCGGGACACGCTCGCCGGGATCGGCTACCCCGGCTGGCTGGCGCTGGAGTGCCGGCTGCGCGGTGAGCCGGTCGCCGCGCTGCGCCAGGCCGCCGCCGTGCTGACCTCCGCCCGGCCCCGGCGGGCCGCCGCGTGACCGGCAGCCTGGCGGCCGGCGTACGGGCCGGCGCAGAACGGGACGCCCGACTGCGTCGGCTCGCGCTGGCCACGTTGGACGCCAACTGGGAACACGACCACACCGTCCCGTCCCGCACGCTCTACCCGCACCAGTGGAGCTGGGACTCGGCGTTCATCGCGGTCGGGCTGGCGCACGTGCGACCGGACCGGGCCTGGCGTGAGCTGCGCACGCTGTTCGCCGCCCAGTGGGTCGACGGGCGGGTGCCGCACATCGTGTTCAACCCGGCGCCGCACCTCGGCCCGTACTTCCCCGGGCCGACGTTCTGGGACTCGGCGTGCGCCGACGGCGCGCCGTCGGTGGCCACCTCCGGCATCGTCCAGCCACCGGTGCACGCGCCGGCCGCCTGGCTGGTGCACCGCCGCGCCCCCTCCGAGGCGTCGGTGGCCGCGCTGCGCCGGCTCTATCCCCGGCTGGTCGCCCAGCAGCGCTACCTGACCGGGCGGCGGGACGTCGGCGGCGGCGGCCTGGCCGCCATCGTGCACCCGTGGGAGTCCGGCCTGGACAACAGCCCCGCCTGGGACACCCCGCTGGCCGCGGTGCCGGCCGACGAGGCGGTGATGCGCGCGTACCGCCGGCACGACACCGCGCACGCCGACGCCACGCACCGGCCCACCGACCTGGACTACGCGCGGTACGTCGCGCTCGTGGACAGCTACCGGGCCGGCCGCTACCGGGACGAGGGGCTGCTCGGGCGGCACCCGTTCCTGGTGGAGTGCCCGCTGGTCAACGCCGCGCTCGGGGTCGCCGAGTACGCGCTGGCCCGGATCGCGACGGTCATCGGCGCCGACCCGTGCCCGCACCGGGACCGGGCCGCCCGCCTCACCGAGGCGCTGGTGACCCGCCTCTGGGACCCGGTCACCGGCACGTTCCGGCCGCGTGACGTCCGCACCGACCGGCTCGTCGGCCCGCGTACCGTGCTCGGGCTGCTGCCGCTGGCCCTGCCCGACCTGCCGGAACCGCAGGTGCGGGCCGTGCTGGCCGAGGCGTGCTCGTCCCGGTTCGGCCTGGCCGCCCGGATGGACCGGCCGCTGCCCACCTACGACCGCACCGCGGCGGACTTCGAACCGCTGCGGTACTGGCGCGGGCCGAGCTGGGTGAACACCGGCTGGCTGCTCTGGCAGGGCCTGCGGACCCACCGCCGGGCCGACCTGGCCGCCGGGCTGCGGGACTCCCTGCTCGACCTGGTCGACGGCGCCGGCTGCCACGAGTACTTCCACCCGGACACCGGCGCCGGCCTCGGCTCGCCGGCGTTCAGTTGGACCGCCGCGCTGGTGCTGGACGTGCTCGCCGAGGGCTGACCGCCCCGGTCCGGCCGCCGGGCCCGCTCCTCCCGGGCCGCGGCGTCCTCCCCGGGCCGCCGCCGGCCCCCGGTGGTCAGGCGATGCCGGCGGGCATGCCGCCGCCGAGCCGCAGCGCCGACATCGGCGCGTCGTCGATCGCGTAGCCGAGCGCGTCGACCACCTCGACCACGCCGCTGACCTGCCGGGTCAACCGCAGCGCCAGGTGCACCGTGGACCAGCGCTCCACCTGCCCGGTGAGCGTCACCACGCCGCCGTGCACGGCCACGTCCACCACGCCGTCGCGCACGCCGAGCGTCCGGCGCAGCACCTCGTCGACCACGTCCCGCCGGATGTCCGCATCCGGGCGCAGGTGCACCTTGAGCAGGTCGCCGCGGGTCACGATGCCGACCAGCCGGCCCAGGTCGTCGACCACCGGCAGTCGCTTGACGCCGCGCGTGTCCAGCAGCCGGGCCGCCTCGACGAGCGTGGCGTCCGGTGCGACGGTGACCGGGGGAGCGGTCATCAGGTCGGCCGCGAGCGTCGCGCCGGCCTTCGCCCGCGCCTCCCGGCGGTGCCGGTCGGGCCGGAGCCGCCGTTCGTGGGGCTGCCCGGACAGCTCCACCTTGTACATCAGGTCCGCCTCGGAGACCACCCCGAGTACCCGCCGGCCGCCGTCCACCACCGGCGCCGCCGTGACGTGCCGGTCGGTCAGCAGGTCGACGATCTCCCGGTACGCCGTGCCCTCCCGTACCGTCGCCACGTCGGTGGTCATCACGTCCTGCACCTGCCACGTCCGCATTGTCGACCTCCCGGTGTCCGCGACGCCGCGCTCCGGCGCCTCCGGTGACTCCCGCCCGGCACGTCTCCCGCCGCGCCCCGGAGCCACCCGTCTCCGACGCTAAGCCGCCGCGACCGACCCGAGCAGGGCCGCCCGGACCCCACCCACCAGGCCCTAGGTCCCCTCCCTCCCCGGGTCCCACCCTTCCTCGACGATCTTGCAGTTGCGGCCCGTGAGACGTCGGATCGGTGGCTTTTGCCGGGGCGGCAAGTGCAAGATCGCGGGCGGGGGTGCGAGGTCGGGGCACGGGGGGTTTGTGGGGGTGGGGGGTGGGTACTCGCGGGGGCCGGCGGGGTGGGGGTTCCCGGGATGTCGGCGACCGGCTGCCAGGGGAGGCGGGATGCGGTTTCCGCTGTTCGTCGACGCGGTGGCGCGTCGTGCCGAGCTGCCCACCGACGACGCGGCGACGATCTCCCGCGCGGTGTTGCAGACCCTCGCCGAGCGGATCACCGCCGACGAGTCGGCCGACCTGGCCGCCCAGCTCCCCGACGACGTCGGCGGCTACCTCGCGACGACCGGGCCGCCGGCGACCGGGGCCGCGGTGGACTTCCTCTACCGGGTGGCCGACCGGGCCGCGGTGGACCCGGCGCTGGCCGAGGTGGGGACGCGTGCGGTGCTCGCCACGCTTCGGGAGACGGTCACGGTCGGCGAGTTCCAGGATCTGGTGGCGCAGCTACCCCGGGGGTTCGACGCGATGGTGGACCCGCTTCCGCGTCCGCCGTACGATGTCTGAGCAGGCTCCCCGCGACCCGGGTCGAGCTGCGGCGCGGCCGCCCATGAGGCGAAGATTTCACCGCTCAGAAGTACTTTCACCGTAAAATAACTCGCGAGTAGCCATCTACGCTGAAAATCGTCTACGCGCTAGAGGGATGATCGGACGAATTCCTCCGTCCCAGGTACCAGGGGTCGTCCCCCCTTCGGCTCGACCCGGATCGATCCTCTTCCGGTCGAGAGATTGAGCTTTATTCTGCTTCCAATGTGAAGTCCTGGGGGGGATCAATGGTCACATTCGTCGATTGCTGCTGCGCGCCCGCCGTCAGTGGAGCACATTCCGTTTCCTGATGGCAGAGACGATGATCATCAATCGTTTCAGCGCGGTCGCAGCGGTCCACGGTGGCCGTCCGGCCCTGCTCGGCGAGACCCACGAGGTCGGTTACGCCGAGTTGGCCGAGACGGCCGGGGGGTACGCTGCCGTGCTCGTCGCCGCCGGTTTCCGGCCCGGCGACCGCATCGCGCTGCTCACCGCGCACGGCGCGCCGACCGTCGCCGCGCTGCTCGGTACGCTGGCCGCCGGCTGCGCGTACGTGCCGCTGGACCCGGGTTTCCCGGTCGCCCGGCTGCGGCACATGGTCGCCGCCGCCGACGTCACCGCCGTGGCCTGCGCCGCCGAACACCGTGAACTGGCCCTGACGGTGGCCGACGGTCGTGCCGTGGTGCCCCTGGACGAGGTGCCGCCGGCCCCGCTGCGTCCGGTGCCGGTCGACCCGGACGCGCTGGCGTACGTGCTGTTCACCTCCGGCTCCACCGGCGTGCCCAAGGCGGTCGGGCAGACCCACCGCAACCTGGCGCACGTCGTCGACAACCAGATCGACGCGCTCGCCGTCGGCCCGGCCGACCGGCTCAGCCTGCTCGCCTCGTTCAGCTTCGACGCCGCCATCCCGGACCTCTACCCGGCGCTGCTCACCGGCGCCGCCGTCGTCCCGGTCGACCTGCGCCGGCACGGCCTCGCGTACGCGGTGGAGCAGCTCGACCGGCACGGCGTCACCGTGCTGCACTGCACGCCGACCGTCTACCGCTTCCTGCTCGACACGCTCGACGACCGGCGGCTGGCCACCGTGCGCGCGGTGCTGCTCGGCGGGGAACAGGCCACCTGGGCCGACGCGGCCCGCGGCCGGGACCGGTTCGCCGGCGACTGTGTGCTGGTCAACGGCTACGGCGCCACCGAGATGACGTTCGCCGCCCGGCACGTGCTGCCGCTGTCCGAGGTGGACCCGGCCACCGTCGGGCCGCTGCCGGTCGGCCACGCGTTCCCCGGCTACCACCTCGACCTCGCCCCGGGCACCGGCGAGATCGTGGTCCGCAGCCGGCACCTCGCCCCCGGCTACCTCAACCAGGACAGCGACCGGTTCGGCGTGGACGCCGACGGGACGCGGTCGTACCGCACCGGCGACCTCGGCGCGCGGCTGCCCGGCGGGGAACTGGTCTGCCTGGGCCGGCTCGACCGGCAGGTCAAGGTGCGCGGGCACCGGGTGGAGCTGACCGAGATCGAGACCGTGCTCGCCGCCCAGCCCGGCGTCGCCGGGGTCCGCGCCATCGCCCGCGACGGCGAGCTGCTCGCGTACGCCCGCCCGGCCGGCGCCCGCCCCGACCCGGCGGCGCTGCGCGCGGCGCTCGCCGCCGCGCTGCCCGACTACGCCGTGCCGCGCGCGGTGGTCGTGGTGGACGAGTTCCCGCTCACCGTCAGCGGGAAGGTCGACGAGCGGGCGCTGCCCGACCCGGTCGTCGAGGTGCCCGCCGGGGCGGCGCCGGCCACCGACACCGAACGCGTCGTGCACGACATCTGGTGCGCGGTGCTGGGCCGCCCGGCGGTCGGCCGCACCGACAGCTTCTTCGACGTGGGCGGGCAGTCGCTGCTGCTGGGCCGGGTGCAGCAGCAGATCGCCGAGCGGTTCGGCGTCCGGCTGCCGATGCTGCGCCTGTTCGACCACCCGACCGTGGCCACCCAGGCGGCGCTGCTCGACGCGCCGCCGGAGGCGGTCCGCGCCCCGGTGCTGCCCGCGCCCGCCGCGCCGGTCAGCGCGTCCCGCGAGTACACCGGCGACGAGATCGCCGTGGTCGGGATCGCCGGCCGGTTCCCCGGCGCGCCGGACGTGGCGACGTTCTGGTGGAACCTGTGCACCGGGGTCGACTCGGTGCACGACCACACCGACGAGGAGCTGGCCGCGCTCGGCATCGGGCCCCGGCTGCGCGCCGACCCCCGGCACGTCCGCGCCGCCGGCCGGCTCGACGGGGTGGCCGACTTCGACGCCGAGTTCTTCTCCTTCGGCGCCGACGAGGCCGCCCGCACCGATCCGCAGCACCGGCTCTTCCTGGAAACCGCGTGGGAGGCGCTGGAGGACGCCGGGCACGATCCGCAGCGCTTCCCCGGGCTGGTCGGCGTCTACGCGGCCACCTCCGCCAACCGGTACTTCCTGTTCCACCTGATGGACAACCCGGCGGTGGTCGGCGACGTCGACCCGGACGACTGGGAGGCGCGGCTCGTCGGCCGGCAGTTCCCCGACCACCTGCCCGGCCAGGTCGCCTACCGGCTCGGCCTGACCGGGCCGGCGCTGGCCGTGCAGAGCGCCTGCTCCAGCTCGCTGGTCGCGGTCTGCCTGGCCGCGCAGAGCCTCGCCGACTACCAGTGCGACCTGGCGCTGGCCGGCGGGTCCACGGTCATGTGGCCCCGGCACCGGGCCACGCCGGGCGGGCTCGCCTCCCCGGACGGCCGGTGCCGTGCCTTCGACGAGGCCGCGGAGGGCTCCGGGTTCGGCTCCGGCGCGGGCGTCGTCGCGTTGCGCCGGCTCGCCGACGCGCAGGCCGACGGCGACCGGATCTACGCGATCCTGCCCGGGTGGGCGGTCACCAACGACGGCCCGGACCGGGCCGGTTTCGCGGTGCCCGGCCCGGCCGGGCAGGCCGCCGCCGTGGCCAACGCGCTCGCCACCGCCGAGGTCGCCCCGGGCGAGGTCCGCCTCGTCGAGGGGCACGGCAGCGGCACGCCGCTCGGTGACGCCATCGAGGTGGCCGCGCTGCACGAGGTGTACGCCGGCGCCGCGCCGGCCGAGACGTGCGCGCTCGGCTCGGTGAAGACGAACATCGGCCACCTCGACGCCGCCGCCGGCGTCGCCGGGCTGATCAAGACCGTGCTGGCCGTCCGGCACGGCGTGATCCCGCCGAACCTGCACTTCACCCGCCCGCACCCGGAGATCGACCTGGCCGCCGGCCCGTTCTACGTGCCCACCAAGGCCCGGGACTGGCCGGACGGCGGACGCCGGGTGGCCGGGGTGAGCGCGTTCGGCCTGGGCGGCACGAACGCGCACGTGGTGGTGGAACAGCCGCCGCCGGTCGAGCCGGCCGACCCACCGGGGGAGGGGCCGTGGCTGCTGCCGGTCTCCGCGCGTACGCCGGCGGCGTTGCGGGCCGCGCTGGTCCGGCTGCGCACCCACCTGGCCGGCACCGCGCCGGCGCTGCCCGAGGTGGCCGCCACGCTGGCGCTCGGCCGTCGGCCGTTCGCGCACCGGGCGGCGGTGGTCGCCGCCGACCTGCCCGCCGCGTTGTCCGCGCTGGACGTGCTGCTCGACACCGACGCCCGGCTCGCCGGTGACGCCGGGCCGCTGCGCGAGACGGCCGCCGACTGGGTGGCCGGCCACGACATCGACTGGGACGCCCTGCACCCCGAGGGCACGGTCCGGCGTACCGGGCTGCCCACCTACCCGTTCCAGCGCCGCCGGCACTGGATCGATCCCGTGCAGAGAGGTCCGCGGTGAACTGGTTCGCCTCCACCGGAAGCCGCCCCGAGGCGCCGGTGCAGTTGTTCTGCCTGCCCTACGCCGGCGCGGGCGCCAGCGCGTTCCGGCACTGGCCGGCCGCGTTCGGTCCCGACGTCGAGGTGCTGCCGGTGCAGTTGCCCGGCCGGGAGAAGCGGATCAGCGAGGACCCGCACTTCACCGTCGCCGAGGTCACCGACGCCATCGCCGCCCGGGCCGACCGCCCGTACGCGATCTACGGCCACTCGATGGGCGGCCGGCTCGGGTTCGACGTGGTCCGCGAGCTGCGCCGTACCGGCCGTCCGCTGCCGCTGCGGCTCTACGTCGGGGGCGCCCGCGCGCCGCACATCACCGAGCCGGGCGGCTTCATCGGGCTGTCCCGGGTCAGCGACGACGAGCTGCTGCGCCGCCTCAGCGACGGCGGCGGCCTCCCCGCCGAGGCGTTCAACCACCCGGAGCTGCTGGAGCTGATGCTGCCGCTGCTGCGCGCCGACTTCGGCCGGGTCGACGACTACCGCCACGTCCCGGAGGATCCGCTGCCGGTGCCGATCATCGCGTTCGGCGGCGACGCGGACGCGGCGGTCACCCGCGCCCAGACCGCCGCCTGGGGCGAGCACACGGCGGCCGGGTTCACCATGCACGAGCTGTCCGGCGGGCACTTCTTCCTGCACGACCGGCTCGCCGAGATGGCCGCGCTGATCCGGGCCGACCTGGCCGCCGCGCCCGGCGCCACGACCGCCGCGTCCGGCGGCCTGACCGCCGCTACCGGCACCTCGACCACCGGGCCCGGCGTCGCCGCCGCCGGGCCCGGCACCTCGACCGCCCGCGCCGGAACTCCGGACGCGGGTCCGGGCCCGGTGCGCGCCGTCGGCCGCGGGACCGCCGGCGGTGCGCACCGGGTGCCGCTCGGGGACACCGGATGGTCCGTGTGGCGCGACGCGATGCTGCGGACCACCGGGTTCCCCGCCGACGGGCTGGTGGCGCTGAGCGCGCCCCGGGCCGCCGCCGCCGCCGACGCGCTGCTGGCCACCGGCACCGGCGAGGAACGGTTCGACACGGAGTTCGACGAGGCGGTGCGCGCCGGCGCCGCCCGGCTCAGCGCGTTGGCCACCGACCCGCTGCTGCGCGAGGCGGTCACCTGGCAGAACCGGGGCGCGCTGGTCGCGTTGGACGGGCTGGCCCGCGGCGGCGCCGACGCGCCCCGCAACGTGCGGCGACGGGACCGGGAACGGGCGCTGCTGAAGTACTGGCAGCGTTACTGCGGCAAGAACGAGACGGTCGGGTTCTTCGGGCCGGCCTGCTGGGTCACCGTCGACCCCGACCAGCCGGAGGTTGCCCTGGTCAACCCCGGGGAAGGGCTGACCGGGCGACGGTGGGTGTGGTTCGAGTCCTGGGCGCTGGCCGCGTACGCCGACCGGGTCGGCGCGGACCTGGCGGTCCGCCGCTGGTGGCCGCCGATGCTCCGGCCGCACCTGGCGATCCGGGACCGGGACGTGCTCCGGCCCGGCCGCCCGCCGCTGACGCTGACCCCGGTCGAGGCGGCGCTGCTGCGGGCCGCCGACGGCCGCCGCCACGCCGCCGCCCTGGTCACCGACCCGGCGATCGGGCTGCGCCGGCCCGAGGACGGCTACGCGCTGCTCGACCGGCTGGTGGAGCGGGAGCTGATCACCTGGGACGCGGCGCTGCCGGTGAGCCCGGACGCCGAGCGGGTGCTGGCCGAGCGGATCGATGCGATCGGTGACGAGCCGGCCCGCGCCGCCGCCCGCGCCGGCTTCGACCGGCTGTGCGCCGCCCGCGACGCGGTGGCCACGGCGGCCGGCGACCCGGACTCGCTGCGTGCCGCGCTGGACGCCCTCGACGCCACGTTCACCGAGCTGACCGGCGTGCCGGCGGTGCGCCGCGCCGGCCAGATGTACGCCGGCCGCACCATCTGCTACGAGGACACCGCCCGCGACCTGGACGTGGTCTTCGGCGCCCCGCTGCTGGCCGAGCTGGCCGCCCCGCTCGACGTGCTGCTGCGCGCCGCCCGCTGGCTGGCCAACGCGCTCGCCGACGCGTACCTGGCGGTGCTGCGCGGCCTGCACGACGAGCTGCGCGCCGAGTCCGGTGGCCCGGTGGCGCTGGCCGACCTGTGGTTCCTGGCCCAGGGCCTGTTCTGGGGCGGCGGCGAACGGCCCGTCGACGCGGTCGCCGCCGACTTCGCCGCCCGGTGGGCCGGCCTGTTCGGCCTGGACACGCTGCCCGCCGGCACCACCGACGTGCGGCTGCGCGCGGCCGACCTGGCCGAGAAGATCGACGCGGTCTTCCCGGGCACCCGGCCGACCTGGTCGAACGCCGCCATGCACAGCCCCGACCTGCAGATCTGCGCCACCGACGAGGCGGCGCTGCGGCGCGGCGACTACACCGTGGTGCTCGGCGAGCTGCACGCCGCCTGGTCCTCGTTCGACTGCGCGGTCTTCACCCCGTCGCATCCGGACGTCGAGCGGCTGCGCGACGCGCTGGCGGCGGACCTCGGTGAGCGGCGCGTCCGGCTGCTGTTCCCGGCCGACTGGCCGCGCCGCACCAGCCGCACCGCCGAGTCGCTGACCGGCCCGACCGACCGGCAGCTCGCCTTTCTCGACGCGCCCGGCACGGACCCGGCCCGGGTCCTGCCGACGGTGGACCTCACCGTCGACGACGTGGACGGCGAGCTGGTCGCCACCGCCTCGGACGGGCAGCGCTGGCCACTCGCGGAGATCTTCGCCGAGCCGTTCAGCGCGCACGCCGTGGACGGCTTCAAACTGGTCGCCGCCGCGCCGTACACGCCACGGATCACGGTGGACCGGCTGGTGGTGGCGCGGCAGACCTGGCGGACCACGGTCGGGGAGAGCGGCCTGGCCGCCGTCACCGGCGAACGGCAGCGGTTCCTGGCCGTGCGCGCCTGGCGTCGCCGGCTCGGGCTGCCCGAGCGGGTCTACGTCAAGCTCGGCACCGAGACCAAGCCCTGCTTCGTGGACCTGGCCGCGCCGGGGTTCGCCGCGATGCTCTGCGCGTTGGTGCGCGCCGCCCGGGTCGACGGCGGCGACGACGTCTCGCTCACGGTCAGCGAGATGCTGCCCGACCCGGAGCAGGCGTGGGTGCCCGACGGCGCGGGGCGCCGCTACTTCAGCGAGCTGCGCCTGCACCTCACCGACGCCGGAGCGCTCGGCACCGACACCCGAGTGGAGGAGGCACGATGAGCCATCTGCTGCCCCTGGGCGCGACCGGCTGGTCGGTGTGGCGGGACGTGGTGCTGCGGACCGCCGGGTTCCCGGCCGCCGGTCTGGACCGGTTCGCCGCGCCCGGCTGCGCGGTCGCCGCGGACGCGCTGCTGGCGGGCGCGAGCAGCGCCGAGGTGTTCGACAAGACGCTGGGTGAGGCGTTCGCCGAGTCGTCCGCGGTGGCCGGCGAACTCGCCGCCGACCCGCTGCTGCGCGAGGCGGTCACCTGGCAGAACCCGGACATGCTCATCGCGTTGGACGGTCTGCTGCGCACCGACCCGCAGGTGCGCAACGTGCGCCGGCGCAAGCGGGAGCTGAGCCTGTTGCGCTACTGGCAGCGGTACTGCGGCAAGGCGGAGACCATCGGCTTCTTCGGCCCGGTCTGCTGGGGCACGTTCGACCCGGCCGTGCCCGGGGTACGGACCGTGCCGGGCGCCGCGCTGGTGCGCCGCCGCCGGGTGTTCTTCGAGGCGTGGGCGCTCATCGCGTACGCCGACCGGCTCGCCGACGACCTGGCGGTGCGCCGCTGGTGGGCGCCGGCGCGGCAACCGCACCTGACCGTGGTCGGGCGGGAGCTGCGCTGGCCGCTGCACCCGCCGATCGCGCTGACGCCGGTCGAGGCCCGGCTGCTCGCCGCCGCCGACGGGCGTACCCCGGCGGTCGAGCTGGCCGAGCGGCTGTGCGCCGAGGGTGTGGTGCACGGCGTCGACGACGTCTACCTGCTGCTCGACCGGTGGGTGGAACGCGGCCAGTTGAGCTGGGGCGCGAACCTGCCGGTCGCCCCGGACGCGGAGGACGTGCTCGCCGCGCGGATCGCCGCGATCGGTGACGAGCCGGTGCGCGCCGCCACGGCGGCCGAGTTCGACCGGCTCCGCGCCGCCCGCGACGAGGTGGCCGCCGCGGCCGGCGACCCGGACCGGCTCGGTGCCGCGCTCGCCGCGCTCAACGCCGGGTTCACCGCCGTCACCGGCCGTCCGGCCACCCGCAACAGCGGACAGATGTACGCCGGCCGCACCATCTGCTACGAGGAGACCGCCCGTGACCTGGACTTCCAGGTCGGCGCCGCGGTCACCGAGGCGCTCGCCGAGCCGCTCGCGGTGGTGCTGCGCACGGCCCGCTGGTTCACCGTCGAGGTCGCCGAGCGCTGCGCCGGGCTCTTCACCGAGCTGCACGAGGAACTGGCGACCGGCGGCGAGCCGGTGCGGCTGGCCGACCTGTGGCTGCTGGCCCAGGGCACGCTGATCGCGTCGGACGGCCCGATCGCCGGGGCCGGCGCGGAACTCACCCGCCGGTGGGCCGAGCTGTTCGACCTGCGTGACCTGCCCGCCGACCAGGCGGAGCTGCGGGTCCGCGCGGCGGACCTGGCCGGGCGGGTGGCGGAGCTGTTCCCGGCGTCGGGGCCCGGCTGGCCGTCGGCCCGGCTGCACAACCCGGACGTCCAGCTCAGCGCCGCGTCCCCGGAGGCGGTCGCGCGGGGCGACTTCCTGCTCGTGCTCGGTGAGCTGCACCCGGCCACCGTCGCGTTCGACAGCGCGGTGCTCAGCCCGTTCCACAGCGACCCGGCGGCGTTGCGCGCCGACCTCGACGCCGACCTGGGCCCGGTACGGCTGCGGGTGCTCTGGCCGGAGAGCTTCCCCCGGCGGACCACCCGCACCACGTACGCGCTGACCGGCCCGGCGGACCGCCAGCTCGGCATCGACACCGCGCACGGCGCCGACGCCGACCGCCTGGTCCCGGCCACCGCGGTGCTGGTGGAGCGCGCCGGCGACCGGCTCACCGCGGTCTTCCCCGACGGCGCCCGCTGGCCGCTGATGGAGGTCTTCGCCACGCTGCTCGGCTCGCTGCTGCTGGACGCGTTCAAGCTGTTCGGCGCCGCGGCGCACACGCCCCGGATCACCATCGACCGGCTGGTGGTGGCGCGGCGCACCTGGCGCACCACGGCCGGCGCGTGCGGGCTCGGCGGTCACGCCGACGAGACCGCCCGCTACCTGGCGGTACGCCGTTGGCGGGCGGCCACCGACCTGCCCGAGCGGGTGTTCGTCAAGATCGGCACCGAGATCAAACCCTGCTACGTGGACCTGACCGGCCCGCTGTACGCGCAGTCGCTCTGCGCCATGGTGGACGCCGCGCTGCGCACCGGCCCGGACGTGCCGGTGGTGGTCTCCGAGCTGCTGCCGGCCCCCGACGAGGCGTGGGTGCCCGACGCCCGGGGCCGCGGCTACGTCAGCGAACTCCGCCTCCAGATCACCGATCCGGCCGAGCACCTGGGAGCACACCGGTGACCCACACCCTGACCGTCAGCGCCGTCTCCGGGCCGGACCTGCCCTGGCCGGACGCCACCCTCGCCGACCTGATCACCGACCGGGCGGCCCGCGTCCCGGACGCGGTGGCGGTGCGCCAGTGGGACACCCGGCTCACCTACCGGCAGCTCGTCGACCGGGCCGCCGGGGTGGCCGCCGCGCTGCGCGCGCACGGTGTCGGCCGCGGCGACCGGGTCGGGGTGTGCGGCGCGCGTACCCCCGACCTGGTGGTCACCGTGGTCGGCGTGCTGCTGGCCGGCGCCGCGTACGTGCCGCTGGAGCCGGGCGGCCCGCGCGACCGGCTGCGGGAGATCGTCCGCGACGCGGACATCCGGGTGGTGGTCGGCGACGCGGCGGCGACCGAGTTCGGCGCCGAGCCCGGCGTCGAGGCGCTCGGCCTGCCCGGTCCCGCCCCGCTCGCGCCCTGCCCGGCCCGCCCCGGCGACCCGGCGTACGTGCTGTTCACCTCCGGCTCCACCGGCCGCCCCAAGGGCGTGCTCACCACGCACCGCAACGCGGTCCAGTTCGTCACCGGCGTCACGGCGCTGACCGGCGCGGACGCGACCACGCGCAGCCTCGGCATCGCCTCGCTCGGCTTCGACGCGGCCACCATGGACCTGTTCGTGCCGCTGATCCTCGGCGGCACGGTGCAGCTGCTCGGCACCGACGACCGGGCCGACCCGGTGCGGCTCGCCCGGTTCGTCGCCGCGCACGAGGTGAACTGGGGGTTCGTCACCCCCACCGTGCTGGCCCTGCTCGACCCGGCGGACCTGCCGTCGTGGCGGGTGCTGCTCTGCGGCGGCGAGGCGGTCCCGGCCGAACTGGCCGCCCGCTGGGCGCCGGGCCGGCGGTTCCTCAACGGCTACGGCCCGACCGAGACCACCGTGCTGGTGGTCCTCGGCGACCTCACCCCGGCCGACGCCGACCCGGCGCCGATCGGCCGGCCGCTGGCCAACCACCGCGCGTACGTGGTCGACGCCGACCTGCGGCCGGTGCCGCCGGGGGAGACCGGTGAGCTGCTGATCGGCGGCCCGGGCCTGGCCGACGGCTACCTCAACCGGCCCGGCCTGACCGCCGAGCGGTTCGTGCCCGATGAGTTCGGCGCGGTCCCCGGCGAGCGGCTCTACCGCACCGGCGACCTGGTCCGGCAGGCGCCGGACGGCCGGATCGTCTACCTCGGCCGGGCCGACCGGCAGGTCAAGGTGCGCGGCCAGCGCATCGAGCTGGGCGAGATCGAGGCGGTGCTGGCCGACCACCCCGGCGTCGAGCGGGCCGCCGTGGAGGCGCTGCCCGGCCCGGCCGGCACCGAGCTGGTCGCGTTCCTCGCTCCGGCCGGCGCGCCGGACGACGACGCGCTGCGGGCGTACGCCGAGCAGCGGTTGACCACCGCGATGCTGCCGGCCCGGACGGTGCGGCTGGCCGCGCTGCCGGCCAGCCCGGTCACCGGCAAGCTGGACCGGTCCGCGCTGCGCGAGCTGGCCACGGCCGCCGCGCCGGTCCACGACGTGCCCGACGACCTGCCCGACGGCGGCGACCCGGTGGCGGCGGCGGTCCGGCGGGTCTGGACCCGGCTGCTCGGCGCGGTCCCCACCCCGGACGCCGACTTCCTCGCCGCCGGCGGCAACTCGGTCGCCGCGATGCGGCTGGTCGCCGCGCTGCGCGCGGAGACCGGCCGGCAGGTGGACACCCGGGTGCTGTTCACCGACCGCACGTTCGCCGCGCTGGTGGACCGGGTCCGGGCCGCCGACCCGGCCGGCGGCGACGGGCTGACCACCGGTAACCCGCCCACGCTGTCGCCGCCGCAGCGGCGGCTGTGGTTCATGGACCAGCTCGCGCCCTCCAGCGCGCCCTACAACATCGCGGTCGCGCACCGGCTGCGCGGGCCGCTCGACACCGGCGCGCTCGGCGCCGCGCTGCGCGCCGTGGCCGAGCGCCACGACGTGCTGCGCTGGCGCATCCCGCAGCAGGGCGGCGTGCCGTACGCGGTCCGCGAGGAACCGACCGACGTGGCCGTGCCGGTGGTCGACCTGACCACCGCCGCCGACCCGGACACCGAGCTGGCCACCATGCTCACGGCCGGCGCCGGGCACGCGTTCGACCTGGCCACCGGCCCGCCCTGGCAGGTCACCGCCTACCGGCTCGCGGCCGAGGAGCACGTGCTGGCGGTGACCGTGCACCACGCGGTCTTCGACGGCTGGTCCGAGGCGCTGCTCTACGACGAGCTGGCCGCCGCGTACGCCCGCGCGCTCGGCCGGCCGACGCCGGGCCGCCCGCCGCTGCCCGCCACGTACGCCGACTACGCGGTCTGGCGCGAAGAACGCGACAGGCGTCGGGGCGAGGCCGACCTGGCCTGGTGGACCGGGCACCTGGCCGGCGCGCCGACCGTGCTGGAGCTGCCCCGCGACCGGCCCCGCCCGGCCGTGCAGACGTACGCCGGCGCGGAGGCCGCGGTCCGGCTGGACGCCGCCGCCGACCGGTCGGTACGCGACCTGGCCGCCCGGCGCGGCACGACCGTCGCGGCGGTGCTGCTGGCCGGCTTCGGTGAGCTGCTGCGCCGGCTCACCGGCGGCGACGACCACGTGCTCGGCGCGATCGTCGCGGACCGGCGGCTGGCCGCGTTCGACGAGGTGATCGGCTTCTTCATCGACACCGTGCCGGTGCGGGTGCGCGCCGGCGGCAGCTTCGCCGCGCAGGTCGACCGGTGCGCCGTCGAGCTGCACGAGGTCACCGCGCATCCGGGCGCGCCGCTGGAACGCCTCGTCGAGGCGCTCGGCGTCGGCCGGGACACCTCCCGCGCCCCGCTGGTGCAGGTGCTGTTCAACGTGCTCAACTTCGTCCCGCCCCGGCTGGCGCTGGCCGACCTGACCGTCGAGCCGGTGCCGGTGCCGAAGCCCGGCTCGCCGTTCGACCTGACCGTCTACGTGGTGGAGCGGGACGGGCGGGCCGGCGTCGAGGTGGTCTACAACCCGGACCTGTTCGACGGCGACCGGATCACCGCGCTGCTGGCCGACCTGGCCGCCCTGGTCGGCGCGCTCGCCGCCGACCCGGACGCGCCGGCCGGCGAGGTGGCCCCCGAGCTGCCCCGCCCGGCGGTCCGGGTGGCCGCGCTGGGCGCGATGACGGTGGCCGCCGCCGAGCCGGCCCGGGCGCCGCTGCCGGTCGGGTCGGACGCGCTCACCGGGACCGAGGAGCTGATCGCCGGCATCTGGCGGGACGTGCTCGACCGGGAGACGGTCGGCGTCACGGACAACTTCTTCGACATCGGCGGTCACTCGATGGCGCTCGCCGCCGTGCACGCCCGGCTCGTCGAGGCCACCGGCCGCTCGATCACCATGCTCGACCTGTTCCGCCACCCGACCGTGCGGGCGCTCGCCGCCAGCCTCGACGGCGCCGCCGACCGGCCCGAGCTGGCCCGCGCCGCGATGCGCGCGGCCGCCCGGCGGGGCCGCGCCCGCCGTACCCCGCCACCCCGCCGACCGCACCAGCCGTGATGCCGCAACCCCTTGTGAATGAAGGACCTCCCATGCAGAACGACATTTCCGCCGCCGCCGACGACGGCATCGAGCCCATCGCGATCGTCGGGCTGGCCGCCCGCCTGCCCGGCGCGGCCGACATCGACGAGTTCTGGCGCAACCTGGTCGACGGCGTGGAGTCGACGACCGAGCTGACCCGCGAGGAGCAGCTCGCCCGGGGCGTCAGCGCCGACGAGGTCGACGACCCGAGCTGGGTGAACCGGGCCCCGCTCGTCGACGGCTACGACGAGTTCGACGCCGGCCTGTTCGGGATGACCGCCCGCGAGGCCGAGACCACCGACCCGCAGCACCGGCTGTTCCTGGAGACCTGCTACACCGCGTTGCAGGACGCCGGCTACGACCCGGGTCGCTACGACGGCGCGGTCGGCGTCTACGCCGGCAGCGGCGGCACCACCTACCTCAACCGCTACGTGCTGCGCAACAAGCGCGTCGGCGGCAACCCGCACGGCGCGGTCTCCATCGCCACCGGCAACTCGCCGAACTACGTGGCCACCAACGTGTCGTACCGGCTGGACCTGCGCGGCCCGAGCATGACCGTGCACACCGCCTGCTCGACCTCGCTCGTCGCGTTCCACCTGGCCTGCGAGGCGCTGCGCAACGGCGAGTGCGACATGGCGCTCGCGGGCGGCGTCAACATCGAGCTGCCGCACGCCGGCTACCTGGGCATGGACGGCTTCACCTCGCCGGACGGCCGGTGCCGGCCGTTCGACGCCGACGCCAACGGCACGGTGTGGGGCAGCGGTGTCGGCGTCACGCTGCTCAAGCGTCTCTCCGACGCGATCGCCGACGGCGACACGATCCGCGCGGTGGTGCTCGGCAACGCGATCAACAACGACGGCGCCGGGAAGGTCGGCTTCACCGCCCCCAGCATCGACGGGCAGATGGAGGCCGTCGCCCAGGCCGTCGGGCTGGCCGGGATCGACCCGCGCACCATCAGCTACGTCGAGGCGCACGGCACCGGCACCGCGCTGGGCGACCCGATCGAGGTCGCCGCGCTCTCCGCCGTCTACACCAAGGACACCGACGACCGGGGCTGGTGCGGCATCGGCTCGGTGAAGTCCAACATCGGCCACCTCAGCCAGCCCTCCGGCATCGTCAGCGTGATCAAGGCGGTGCTCGCCATGGAACACGGGCTGATCCCGCCGACCATCAACTACGAGTCGCCGAACCCGGCCATCGACTTCGCCGACACCCCGTTCTACGTGGCGAACACGCTGACCAAGTGGGACGCCGACGGCGGGCCGCGCCGGGCCGGGGTCAGCTCGTTCGGCATCGGCGGCACCAACGCGCACGTGGTGCTGGAGGAGGCGCCGGCCGCGTACCGGGCCGAGCGGCGGGTGCGCCCGGCGCACCTGCTCCAGGTGTCGGCGAAGACCCCGACCGCGCTGGACACCGCCGTGCGCGACCTCGCCGACCACCTGGAGCGCGCCACCGCCGGCGGCCCCGACCTGCTCGCCGACGTCGCGCACACGCTGCGCGTCGGCCGGCAGCGGTACGCCCACCGCGCCGCCGTGGTCGCCGGCGACCCGCAGACCGCCGCCGCCGCGCTGCGCGACCGCCGCAAGGCGCACCGGGGCGTCGCCGACGGCCCCGCCCCCCGGGTGGCCTTCCTGTTCAGCGGGCAGGGCTCGCAGTACGCCGGCATGGGCGCCGAGCTGTATGCCGAGGACCCGGCGTTCGCCGCCGCCGTGGACGAGTGCGCCGAGCTGCTCCGCGGTGAGCTGGGCCTGGACATCCGGGACCTGATCCTGGGCCGGGACCCGGAGGCGGCGACGAAGCTCACCGAGACCCGCTGGACCCAGCCGGCCCTGTTCACCGTCGAGTACGCCCTGGCCGCCGCCTGGCGGGCCGCCGGCGTCACCCCGGCCGCGATGGTCGGCCACTCGATCGGCGAGTACGTCGCCGCCACGCTCGCCGGCGTGCTCGACCTGGCCGACGCGCTGAAGGTGGTGGCCGCCCGGGGCCGGCTCATGCACGCGCTGCCGGCCGGGTCCATGCTGGCCGTCACGCTCGACGAGTCGGCGGTGGCCGAGCGGCTGCCCGAGGGCCTGTCGGTGGCGACCGTGAACGGCCCCGGCACCTGCGTGGTGGCCGGCGAGACCGCGCTGGTCGAGGCGTTCGCGGAGAGCCTGGGCAGCAAGCAGAAGTCGAAGCTGCTGCGCACCTCGCACGCGTTCCACTCGCCGATGATGGACCCGATCCTGGACGAGTTCACCGCGTTGATGGCGAGCGTGCCGCTGCGCGCGCCGGCGGTGCCGTTCGTGTCAAACGTGACCGGCACCTGGATCACCGAGGCGGAGGCCACCGACCCGGCGTACTGGGCCGCGCACCTGCGCCGGCCGGTCCGCTTCGGCGCGTGCGTGGCCACGCTGCTCGCCGAGGGCACCTGGGCGCTCGTCGAGTGCGGCCCCGGCCGGCAACTGGCCAACCTGGCCCGGATGCAGGTCGCGAAGGCCGGCGAGGCGCAGCGCGCGCTCACCCCGCTGGGCAGCCTGCCCGGCCCGGGGGAGCCGGTCGGTGACCTGGCCACGCTGCTCGGCACCGCCGGCGCGCTCTGGTGTGCCGGCGTGCCGGTGACGCTCGCCGTCGACCCCGACGCGCGGCGGGTGCCGCTGCCCACGTACCCGTTCGAGCGTCGCCGCTACTGGGTCGAGCCGGACCCGGTGGAGCAGGTGGCGGCGGCCCCGGCCGAGACCGGCCCCCGTCCGCTGCCGGAGTGGTTCGCGGTGCCGGTGTGGCGGCAGGCCGCGCCGGCCCGGACCGTCGAGCCGCTGGGCCGGTGCCTGGTGCTGGCCGACGGCCCGCGCGGCGAGGCGCTCGTCGCGGCGTTGCGGGCCGCCGGCGACGACCCGGTCGAGGTACGCGTCGGCGGCGTGTTCGCCGCCACCGCCAACGGCTTCCGGCTGCGCCCCGGCGCCCGCGAGGACGCCGAGGCGCTTGTCGCCGCGCTCGGCGCGGACCTGCCCCGGCGGATCGTGCACGCGTTCGCGCTGGACGGCGAGCCGGCCGGCACCGACATCCCCGCCGCCTGGGCCGCCCAGGAGCGCGGCTTCTTCGGCGCGCTGCACCTGGTGCAGGCGCTCGCCGGCGCCGGCCTGACCAGCGACGAGGCGGGCGTCCGGCTCGACCTGGTCACCGCCGGCATCGGTGACGTGCGCGGCGACGACCTGGTCCGGCCGGAGCACGCCGCGCTGGCCGGCCTGGCCCGGGTGCTGCCGGCCGAGCTGCCCGGCCTGACCGTCCGGCTGCTCGACGCCGACCCGGCCGCGCGCGGCGTGGCCGCCCTCGCGGTGGAGCTGCGCAGCCCGGTCGACCCGGAGCACCCGGAGGTGGCGCTGCGCCGCGACCGGCGCTGGGTGGGCGGCTACGAGCAGGTGACAGTGGCCGCCGAGGACGAGCCGGGCGTGCTGCGCGAGGAGGGCCGCTACCTGATCACCGGCGGTCTCGGCGGCATCGGCGTCACGTTGGCCGAGGACTTCGCCCGCCGGGCCCGCGCCAAGCTGGTGCTGCTGGCCCGCTCCGGTCTGCCCGAGCGCGACGACTGGGACGCGCACCTGGCGGTGCACGGTGGCGCCGACCGGGCCGGCCGGGCCATCGCGGCGATCCGCCGGATGGAGGCGGCCGGCGCCGAGGTGCTGGTGCTCGCCGCGGACGTCACCGACGCGGACGACCTGCGTCGGGTACGCGCGGAGGCAGAGCGCCGGTTCGGCGGGCTGGACGGCATCGTGCACGCCGCCGGCCTGCCCGGCGGCGGCATGGCCGAGGTCAAGGAGCGGGCCGAGGCGGAGCGGGTGCTCGCCCCGAAGCTGGCCGGCACGCTGGCCCTGGCCCAGGTCTTCGGCGACCTGCCGCTGGACTTCGTGGTGCTCTGCTCGTCGATCACGGCGGTGATCGGCGGCTTCGGTCAGGTCGACTACTGCGCCGCGAACAACGTGCTGGACGCGTTCGCGCGCTCCGGCGCCGGGTTCCGCGCGCCGGTGGTGTCGCAGAACTGGGGCGGCTGGGCCGAGGTCGGCATGGCCGTGGAGACGGCCGCGCCGGCCGCGTTCCGGGCCGCCGGTCGGGACACCCTGACCAGCCCGGTCACCCACCCGGTGCTGACCACCATGGTCACCGGCCCGGACGGCGTCGTGCTGCACGGCCTGGTCGCGGCCGACACCCACTGGCTGCTCGACGAGCACCGGATCGGCGGGGTGCCGGTGGTGCCGGGCACCGCCCACCTGGAGGCGGTGCGCGCCGCCGTGGTCGCCGCGCTGCCCGCGCCGGCCCCGGACGCCGCGGTGGAGCTGCGTGACGTGGTCTTCCTGGAGCCGTTCTCGGTGCCGGACGGCACCGTCGCGCAGTACCGGGTGGAGCTGGCCCCGACCGAGGAGGGCGTGGACTTCACCGTGGCCAGCCTCGCCGCCGGGCGGCTGCGCGCCCACGTGCGGGGCACGGCCGGCTGGACCACCGAGCCCGCGCCGCCGGCCGTCCCGGCCGAGGTGGCCGGCCGGCGGGTCGACGACGACGCCTCGTTCGGCCGGGGCCGCACCAGCATGCTCACGTTCGGGCCGCGCTGGGCGGCGCTGGCCGAGCACCACCTCGCCGACGGCGAGGAGCTGGCCCGGGTGGAGGCGCCCGCCGCGGCGCTGGCCGACCTGCCGTCCTGGGGGATGCACCCGGCGCTGCTCGACGTGGCCACCGCGTTCGGCCGGGGGCAGGGCGACGGCACGTACCTGCCGCTGTCGTACGGCCGGATCACGGTGCGCGGGACGCTGCCGGCGACGTTCCACAGTCACCTGCGGCACCGGCCGGCCGCCACCGACGAGGTGGTCGCCGCCGACCTGTCGCTGCGCGACCCGGACGGTCGGGAACTGGTCGCGATCAGCGACTTCGTGCTGCGCCGGGTCGACCAGAGCGCGGTCACCGGCAACCTCGCCGAGGCCCCGGCGGCGGCCGACGCGCCGGACGCGGTCACCGAGGACATCCGGCCGGTCGACGGCGCGGAGGCGTTCCGCCGCAGCCTCGGCGCGGGCCTCGGCGCCCAGGTGGTGATCGCCACCCGCACGGTCGCCGACATCCGGCGTCGGGCCGCCCGGGTCACCACGGACAGCCTGGCGGAGGAGACCGACGCCCCGGTCGTCGCGTCGGCCGCCACCGGCGGCGGCTCGGCCGCCCCGCGTACCGAGCTGGAGAAGACCGTCGCCCAGGTGTGGCAGGACGGCCTCGGCGTCACCGACGTCGGCGTGGACGACGACTTCTTCGCCCTCGGCGGCAACTCGCTGGTCGCCGTGCAGCTCATCGCCGCGATGCGCAAGGCGACCGGGGTGCGGCTGCCGATGCGCAGCCTCTTCGAGACCCCCACCGTGGCCGGCCTGGCGGCCCGGATCGAGGAGCTGCGCGCCGAGGCGCCCGCCGACCAACCGGCCGCCCCGGCGGCGATCCCGGCCATTCCGCGGCTGCCCCGCGGCTGACATCCCCCCGACGGAACAAGGAGACACCGCACCATGAGCGAGACAACCGCCACGCTCCCGGTGGTCGTCGAGAACGACGGCCGGGCGCTGACCGACCTGATCGCGGCCCGGCGCGCCGAGCTGCGGGACACGCTCGTCGCCAGCGGCGGGCTGCTGTTCCGCGGCTTCGACCTCGGCGGCGTGGACGGCTTCGACGCCGCCGTGCGCGCGCTGGCCGGCGAGCCGCTGACCTACACCGAGCGTTCCTCGCCCCGGCACTCCATCAAGGGCCGGGTCTACACCTCGACCGACTACCCGCCGGACGAGGAGATCTTCCTGCACAACGAGAACTCGTACCAGGCGCGGTGGCCGTTGACGTTGTTCTTCTACTGCGTCACCCCGCCGGAGACCCGGGGCGCCACCCCGCTGGCCGACGTGCGCCGGGTGTACGAGCTGATCGACCCCGCGGTCCGGGAGGAGTTCGTCAGGCGTCGCTGGATGCTGATGCGTAACTTCCACGGCGACTTCGGCACCCGCTGGCAGGAGGTGTTCAACACGGAGAGCCGCGCCGAGGTGGAGGCGTACGCGGCGGCCAACGGCATCACCGTGGAGTGGGTCGGCAAGGACGGCCTGCGCACCCGCGCGGTCCGGAACGCGGTGCACCACCGGCCCGGCTCGGACACGCCGCGCTGGTTCAACCACGCCACCTTCTTCCACCTGAGCACGCTGCCGGCGGACTACCAGGAGGGGCTGCTGGCCATGTTCGGCGCCGACGGGCTGCCGTCGAACACCTACTACGGCGACGGCGGCGAGATCCCCGCCGACGTCATGGACCACCTGCGGGCCGCCTACCGGGCGGCCACGGTCCGCTTCGACTACCAGCGCGACGACGTGCTGGTGGTCGACAACATGACCGCCGCGCACGGCCGGGAGCCGTTCACCGGCCCCCGCAAGATCGCCGTGGCGATGGCCGAGGCGTACACCCCCGACACCGCTGGAGCGAACTGACATGGCCGAATCCCGATTCCTGGTCGTCCGCAACGACGAGGAGCAGTACTCGATCTGGTCGGCCGACCGGGAGCTGCCCGCCGGCTGGCACGACACCGGCTTCGCCGGCAGCCGCGAGGAGTGCCTGGCCCACGTGGACGAGGTCTGGACCGACATGCGTCCCCGCTCGGTACGCGAGGCGCTCTCATGAGTCAGCAGGAGTGGACGTTCCCGGCCTCGTACGCCCAGGAGCGGGTGTGGATGGCCAACCAGCTCGACGCCCGCTCGCCGGTGTTCAACGTCTCCATCCCGTGGGCCTTCCCGGCCGGCGTGGACGCCGAGGCGGCGAGCGACGTGGTCAACCGGATCGTGGCCCGGCACGAGGCGCTCCGGACCCACCTGCGGGTCGACGACGGCGCGCTGGTGCAGGTGGTGCGCGCCCACGAGCCGGTGCCGCTGCCCACCACCGACCTGAGCCACCTGCCGGCCGACGAGCGGCTGGCCGAGTTCGAGCGGCTCCGCACCGACCTGGCCCGCACCCCGATCCCGCTGGACGCGCCGCCGCCGTGGCGGGCCCGGCTGATCCGCCTCGACGACGCCTGGGCGCTGGCGTTCGTGGCCCACCACGCGGTCTTCGACAGCCACTCGGCGGTGCTGTTCCACGCCGAACTCGCCGCGTTCTGCGAGGCCGCGCGCACCGGCGCCGAGCCCGCCGTGCCGGAGCTGCCGATCCAGTACGCCGACTTCGCGGTCTGGCAGCGCCAGCAGCTCACCGGCGCGGAACTGGACCGGCAGCTCGCGTTCTGGACCGGCCACCTGGCCGGCGCCCCGGCGGTCACCGCCCTGCCGCTGGACCGGCCCCGCCCGGCCCAGCTCGGCTTCGCCGGTGACGAGGTGCGCTTCACGCTGCCCGACGGGCTGCTCGACCGGGTCGGCACGCTGGCGCTCGGCGCGCAGGCCACCCCGTACATGGTGCTGCTGGCCGGCTTCGCGGCGCTGCTGTCGCGGATCTCCGGTGAGACCGACGTGGTGGTCGGCGTCTCCACCGCGGGCCGCGACAACCCGGAGCTGGCGTCGCTGATCGGGATGTTCGTCAACCCGGTGGCGCTGCGCTGCGACGTCTCCGGCGACCCGACCTTCGCCGACCTGCTCGGCCGGGTGCGCAACGGTCTGATCGACGCCATGGAACACGGGCAGACCCCGTTCCAGAAGATCGTCGAGGCGGTGGACCCGCAGCGCGACCCGTCCGTGCAGCCGATCTTCCAGACCGCGCTGAACTGGATCCCGGACTCCGGCCTCGACCCGATCGAGCTGGGCACCACCAAGGACGACCTGGCGTTCGACATCACCACCGGTGAGTGCCGGCTGGTCTACCGGACCGCGCTGTTCGACCACGCCAGCGCCGAGACGGTGGCGCGGCGCTACGTGCGGCTGCTCACCGCCGCGGTGGCCGAGCCGGAGCGCCCGGTCGGCGCGCTGCCGCTGCTCACCGACGACGAGCGGGACCTGGTGCTGCGCGCCGGGGCCGGCGCCACGCACGACCTGCCGGCGGCCACCGTCACCGACGAGGTGCAGCGGCAGGCCGCCGCCACCCCGGACGCGCCGGCGTTGGTCTGCGACGGCGTGACGCTCAGCTACGCCGAGCTGAACACCGCCGCGAACCGGCTGGCCCGGCTGCTGGTGGCGCGCGGCGCCGGCCCGGAGACCCGGGTCGCGCTCGCCCTGCCCCGCTCCTGCGAGCTGGTGGTGGCGATGCTCGCGGTGCTCAAGTCCGGCGCCGCGTACGTGCCGGTGGACACCGCGTACCCGGCCGGGCGGATCGCCTACCTGCTGGCCGACGCCGCTCCGGCGCTGGTGGTGGCCACCGCGGACACCGCCGCGTCGGTGCCCGGCGACGCGCTGGTGCTCGACGGGGAGATCGGCGCGGACCAGCCCGGCGACGACCTCACCGACGCCGACCGGGTCGCCGCGCTGCGTCCCGACCACCCGGCGTACGTGCTGTACACCTCCGGCTCCACCGGCCGGCCGAAGGGCGTGGTGGTCGAGCACCGGGCGGTGACCGCCTACCTGGCCTGGGCCCGGGCGACCTACCCGGGGCTGGCCGGCACCGCGTTGCTGCACTCGCCGGTCTCGTTCGACCTCACCGTCACCGGCCTGCTCGGCACGCTCACCGCCGGCGGCACGGTCCGGCTCGCCGCGATCGACTCCCCGGCCGCGCGGGCCGGTGGCCGGCCGTCCTTCCTCAAGGTCACCCCGAGCCACCTGCCGCTGCTCGACGGCGAGCTGTCGCCGACGGTCGACCTGGTGATCGGCGGCGAGGCGCTCAGCGGCGAGCAGCTCGCCGGCTGGCGGTCCGCGCACCCCGACGTGGCGGTGGTCAACGAGTACGGCCCGACCGAGGCCACCGTCGGCTGCGTCGCGGCCCGGATCGCCCCCGGCGAACCGGTCCCGCCCGGCCCGGTGCCGATCGGCACGCCCACCTGGAACACGGGCGCGCTGCTGCTCGACGCCGCGGGCCAGCCGGTCCCACCGGGCGTGGTCGGCGAGCTGTACGTCACCGGCGCGCAGCTCGCCCGCGGCTACCACGACCGGCCCGGCCTCACCGCCGAGCGCTTCCTGCCCTGCCCGTACGGCCCGCCCGGCGCGCGCATGTACGCCACCGGCGACCTGGCCCGCTGGCGTCCCGACGGGACGCTCGACTACCTGGGCCGCCGCGACGACCAGGTCAAGGTGCGGGGCATGCGGATCGAGCTGGGCGAGGTCGAGGCCGCGCTGCTCGCCCACCCGGACGTACGGGCCGCCGCCGCGGCGGTGCGCACCGACGGTGGCGAGCCGACGCTGGTCGGCTACCTGGTCGGGCCCGCCCATGAGGACTCGGTCCGCGCCGAGCTGGCCCGCGAGCTGCCGGCGCACCTGGTGCCGGCCGCCCTGGTCCGGCTGGACACGTTGCCGTTGACGCCCAACGGCAAGCTGGACCGCGCCGCGCTGCCCGCCCCGGCGGCCACCGAACCGGCCGAGGACAGCTACGTCGCCCCGCGTACCGAGGCCGAGGCGCTGGTCGCCGAGGTGTACGCCGACATCCTCCAGGTGGAGAAGGTCGGCGCGCTGGACGACTTCTTCGCGCTCGGCGGCAACTCGCTGCGCGGCATGCGGGCGATGGCCCGGATCCGCGCCGAGGTGGACGTCGACCTGCCCATGCGGGCGCTGTTCTCCAGCCCCGTGGTGGCCGACCTGGCCGGCCAGATCGAACAGCGGATCGCGGCCGAACTCGACGGCCTCTCCGACTCCGAGGTCGCCGCGCTGCTCGCGGCGGAAGAGGGAACCAACTGATGACCGACCTGAAGGATCCGGCCCGCGAGGCGGCCCGGCAGGCGCTGATCGCCAAGCGGTTGCGCGCCCGCCAGTCCGCCCCGGCGGCCCGGATCACCCCCCGGCCCGACGGCGCGCCGGTGCCGCTGTCCTACGCCCAGGAGCGGGTCTGGTTCATGGACCAGATCGCCCCGGGCGAGGCCGCGTACCACATCGCGGTGCCGCTGCGGGTGCGTGGACCGCTCGACGTCGACGCGCTGCGCGCGGCCCTGACCGCGCTCGCCGCCCGGCACGAGTCGCAGCGCACCCGCTTCCCGGCCGACGCCGACGGCCGCCCCACGGTGGTGGTCGCCGACACCCCGGACGTGCCGCTGACCGTGGTGGAGGCCGCCGACGAGACCGCCGCACAGGCGCTCGTCGACGCCGCGGCGGCCGAGCCGTTCGACCTGGCGCACGGCCCGCTGCTGCGCGCGCTGCTGATCCGGCTGACCGTCGAGGACCATGTGCTGTTCCTCGGGCAGCACCACATCGTCGGTGACGGCTGGTCGGTGGACGTGCTGCTGCGCGACCTGATCACGCTGTACCGGGGCGGCGAGCCGCCGGCCCTGCCGATCCAGTACGGCGACTTCGCCGTCTGGGAGGCCCAGGAGCTGGACGGTCCGCAGGCCCGGGCGCACGTCGACTACTGGCAGCAGCGCCTCGCCGGCATCACCCCGCTGGAACTGCCGCTGGACCGGCCCCGCCCGGCCACCCAGACCTACCGGGGCGACTTCGTCGAGTTCCAGCTCGACCCGGCGGCCACCGAGGCGCTCAACGCGCTCACCCGGGACAGCGGCGGCACGCTGTTCATGACGCTGCTGTCGGCGTACCAGGTGCTGCTGGCCCGGCACGCCGGCCAGGACGACTTCGCGGTCGGCGCGTCGGTGGCCGGCCGGTCCGCGCCGGAGCTGGAGAACGTGGTCGGCATGTTCATCAACATGCTGCCGCTGCGGGCCGAGCTGGCCGGGGACCCGACCTTCACCGAGCTGCTGGCCCGCACCCGGCGCAACGTGCTCGACGGCTTCGAGCACGCCGAGGTGCCGTTCGCCAAGGTGGTGCACGAGCTGGGCCTGCCGCGCGACGTGAGCCGCTCGCCGGTGTTCCAGACCATGTTCGTGCTCCAGAACTACGAGATGGGCCGGTTCCGCGGCGTGTCCCGCTCCGACGAGGTCACGTTCGAGTGGACCCCGATGGAGTTGCAGGCCACCCGGTTCGACTTCGAGCTGCACGCGGTGGAGACCGTCGACGGGCTCTGGGGCAAGCTGGTCTTCAACACGGACCTGTTCGACCGGGCCACGGTCGAGCGGATGGCCCGGCGGTGGACCGCGCTGCTGGACGCGATCGTCGCCGCGCCGGACACTCCGGTGTCCCGGCTGCCGCTGCTGTCCGACGTCGAGCGGGAGCTGCTCGCCGGCTGGAACGACACCGCGGCGGACTTCCCCCGCGACGAGACGCTGCACGGCCCGGTCGAGGAGCGCGCCGCCACCACCCCGGACGCGGTCGCGGTCACCATCGACGGGACCAGCCGCACGTACGCGGAGCTGAACGCCGAGGCCAACCGGATCGCGCACCGGCTGCGCGCGGCCGGCGTGGGCCCGGAGACGCTGGTCGGGGTGTGCGCGGAACGCTCGGTGGAGCTGGTCGCCGGCCTGCTCGGCGTGCTCAAGGCCGGCGGCGCCTACCTGCCGCTGGACCCGGAGTACCCGGCGGACCGGCTGGCCTTCATGGTCACCGACGCGGACGCGCCGGTGGTGCTGGTCCAGTCGCACCTGCGCGACGTGCTGCCGGCCACCACCGCCACCGTGCTCGACCTCGACGACGCGGCGGTCTGGGCCGACCAGCCGACCACCGACCCGACGCCGCTGGCCGGGCCGGGACACCTGGCGTACGTCATCTACACCTCCGGTTCCACCGGCCGCCCGAAGGGGGTGCCGAACACCCACCGGGGCATCGTCAACCGGCTCGACTGGATGCAGCGGACGTACGGTCTCGGCGCCGACGACGCGGTGCTCCAGAAGACGCCGGCCAGCTTCGACGTGTCGGTCTGGGAGTTCTTCTGGCCGCTGCGCACCGGCGCCCGGCTGGTGCTGGCCAAGCCGGGTGGGCACAAGGACGCCGGCTACCTGCGCGACCTGCTGGTGTCCGAGCGGATCACCACCACCCACTTCGTGCCGTCGATGCTGACCGTGTTCCTGGCCGAGGAGGGCGTGGAGGCGGCCACCGCGCTGCGGCGGGTGATCTGCTCCGGCGAGGAGCTGCCGCTGACCTCGGCGGTCGACTTCACCGCCCGGCTGCCCTGGTGCGGCCTGCACAACCTGTACGGCCCGACCGAGGCGGCCATCGACGTCACCTCCTGGGCGTGTGAGCCGGACCGGCTGGCGCAGGTGACGAGCGTGCCGATCGGCGCGCCGATCGCGAACCTGCGGCTGCACGTGCTCGACGCGTCCGGGGCGCAGTGCCCGGTCGGCGTCGCCGGTGAGCTGCACATCGGCGGCGTCGGCCTGGCCCGCGGCTACCACCGGCGGCCGGCGCTGACCGCGGAGAAGTTCGTTCCCGACCCGTTCTGCGGCGAGCCGGGAGCCCGGCTCTACCGCACCGGCGACCTGGCCCGCTGGGTGGTCGGGCCGGACGGCGCCGGGGTGATCGAGTTCCTCGGCCGGATCGACCACCAGGTCAAGCTGCGCGGCCTGCGCATCGAGCTGGGCGAGATCGAGAGCGCGCTGCGCGAGCAGCCCGACGTCACCGAGGCCACGGTGATCGTCCGCGAGGACAGCCCGGGCGACAAGCGGCTCACCGCGTACCTGGTGGGGGCGGCCGAACACGCCGCGCTGAAGGCGGCGCTCAAGGACACGCTGCCGGAGTACATGGTGCCGGCCGCGTTCGTCACGCTCGACGCGCTGCCGCTGACCCCGAACGGCAAGCTCGACCGCAAGGCGCTGCCCGCGCCGGTGGTCACCCGCGAGGCGTCGGTGGCGCTCGTCGAGCCGCGGGACGACACCGAGCGGGCCCTCGCGGCGATCTGGTCGGAGGTGCTGGGCGTGGAGACGCTCGGCATCGACGACGACTTCTTCGACCTGGGCGGGCACTCCATGCTCGCCACCCAGGTGGTCGCCAAGATCCGCAAGGCGGAGCTGGGTGGCCGGGCGGTCGGCGTGATGGACCTGTTCCAGAAGCGCACCATCCGGGACCTGGCCGCGTTCATCTCCGGTGACGCCACCCAGGAGGGGCCGCGCCGGCTGCTCTACGAGCTGACCAAGCCGATCCCGGTGGCCAAGCGGGTGCTGACGTACGTCTGCGTCCCGTACGGCGGCGGCAGCGCCATCGTCTACCAGCCGCTCGCGGACGCGCTGCCGGCCGGGTACGGGCTGTGGTCGCTCGCCATCCCCGGCCACGACGTCGGTCTCAGCGAGGACGCGCTGCCGTTCGACGAGCTGACCACCCGGGTCGCGGACGAGATCGTGGAGCGGGTCGAGGGCCCGATCGCGCTCTACGGCCACTGCGGCGTGGGCAGCGCGATCGTCGCCGAGGTGGCCCGCAAGGTGGAGGCGGCCGGCCGGGACCTGACCGCCGTCTACATCGGCGCGATGTTCCCGTTCGCCCGCCCGAAGGGCCCGTTCGCCGCCGCGCGCAACCGGCTGGAGCAGCTCCGCAGCAACAAGCACTACGCGAGCTGGCTGAAGTCGATGGGCGTGGACACCGACGAGCTGGACCCGGAGCAGGCCGACCGGATCATCAGCAACATGCGGGCCGACTCCCGCGCCTCGGAGGAGTACTTCACCCGGCTGCTGGACCGGCAGGCGACGAAGCTGCGCGCGCCGATCATCTCGGTGGTCGGCTCCGAGGACCCGGTCACCGACTACTACCGCGAGCGGTACGCCGAGTGGCAGTTCCTCAGCGACACGCTGGGGTTGGTGGTGCTGGACCAGGCCGGGCACTTCTTCCTCAAGTACCGCGCCGAGGAGCTGGCCGAGATCGTCACCCGTACCCACCCCGCGGTGGTGGCCGGTGACCTCACCGGCCTGGATCCGGCGGCCCGGGGCGAGGACGCCGGCTGGGCGGTGCACGACATGCTCCGGGTCGGCGCGGACCGCAAGCCGACCACCACGGTCAAGCCGAGCATGGGCCGGTTCCTGGCGGTCACGATCGGGCAGCTCGTCTCCAGCACCGGGTCGGCGCTGACCGCGTTCGCGTTGCCGATCTGGCTGTTCAACCGCACCGGCTCGGTGGCCGACCTGGGCCTGCTCTGGGCGTTGGCGCTGATCTGCGGCGTGCTCATGCTGCCGGTGGCCGGCGCGCTGGTCGACCGGGTCAGCCGGCGCCGGATCATGATGCTGGCGAGTTCCGTGGCCGGTTCGGTGCAACTGGTGCTGGCCGCCCTGCTGTGGACCGACAACCTGGTGCTCTGGCACATCTACCTGCTGGTGGCGTTCAGTTCGGTGGCCGGGTCGTTCCAACGGATCGCGTTCCAGTCGGCGGTGCCGCAGCTCGTGCCGAAGCGCTACCTCGGGCACGCGATGGGCATCACCCAGCTCTCCACCGGTGTGGCCACGCTGCTCATGCCGGCGTTCGCCGCCGGCCTGCTCGCCGCCATCGAACTCAAGGGCATCCTGATCGTCGACGTGGCCAGCTACGTGGTCGCGGTGCTCACGCTGGCCGTGGTCCGCTTCCCGGACCTGCTCGGCTGGCGGCCCCGGGAACGGCTGCTGGTGGCCATCGCGAACGGCATGCGCTACTCGTGGCAGCACCGCGGGTTCCGGCTGATGCTCGGCTACTTCGCGCTGGGCAACATCTTCCTGGCCCCGGCGCTGGTGCTGACCACCCCGCTGGTGCTGTCGTTCGGCAGCCCGACGCAGGTGGCGCAGGTCGCGCTCGCCGAGGCGGTGGGCGCGGTGCTCGGCGGCGTGCTGATGTCGCTGTGGGGCGGGCCGCGCAAGCGCCGGATGATCGGCGTGCTGATCGGCAACCTGGGCACCGCGATCGGCTGCGTGCTGATCGGGTTGGACGCCTCGATCGTGATGATCTGCGTGGGCTTCTGCTGGCTGGCCATGGCGATGACCACCGCGCAGTCGATCTACGCGACCATCGTCCAGGTGAAGGTGCCGCAGCGTTTCCACGGTCGGGTGTTCAGCCTGAACCAGACCATCTCGTGGTCCACGCTGCCGATCGGGTTCGCGCTGCTGGCGCCGGCCGCCACCGCGCTGTTCGAGCCGATGCTCGCCCCGGGCGGGTCGCTGGCCGGCAGCGTGGGCGAGGTGATCGGCACCGGTCCGGGCCGGGGCATCGGCTTCGCGTACGTCTGCTTCGGGGTGATCCTGATCCTGATCACCCTGGGTGGCTTCGGGATCCGGTTGCTGCGTCGCTTCGACCTGGAGGTCGAGGACTCCCTGCCGGACGACCTGATCGGCGCCCAGGAGCGGGAGAAGCGCCTGGCCGCCAAGGCGGAGACCCGGGAGGCCGTCCCGGTCTGACCGGGCCTGTTCCCACCCCACGCGGTTGATCAAGGAGTTCGCGTCGGTTCCCGAGCCCGGGGCCGACGCCAACTCCTTGATCGTCCAGGTTGTCAGTTCATGGCGAGGTAGAGGCGCTCGCCGGCGGGCCGGTAGCCGACGCGCTGGTACACCCGCCACGACTCGGGGCCGCCGGCCTCCAGCCAGGCGACCTCGGCCCCCGCGGCGAAGAGCCGCCGGGTCGTCTCGGCGGTGATCGCGCCGGCCAGCCCCCGGCGGCGGTAGGGCTCGCGGACGGCGATGCCGGCCACCTCGCTCACCCCGTCGGTGGGCCGGGCCGCCCCACCGCCACCCAGGCAGGCGCCGGACCCGGCGACCGCCATGACGGCCACGCCGCCGGCCCGCTGCTGGCGCCGGAGCCGGGCGACGTCCGCGGCGGAGGCCGCCGCGGCCTCCCCGAAGGCGTCGTTCTGCGCGCCGATCAGCGCGGCACGCTGCTCGTCGTCGCCCGGTTCGATCAGGGCGACGTCGTGGGGCGTGGGTGGTGTCCGCAGGGTGTCCGGCACACAGAGCAGGTAGGTGTGCCGGGCTTCCGGGACGAACCCGGCGGCGAGCAGCAGCGACTCCAGGGCGGGGGCGCAACTGGCGACGTACTCCAGGCGGGGGCGACGACCCGCCGCCCGGAAGGCGTCGATCAGCGCGGTGACGTCGGCCGCGGTGACGGCCTCGCCGGGACGCGGCGTGGCGTAGTTGATGTGCGGGCTGACCGTGGTCGGGTCGATACCCACCACGAACGGCCCCACTTCCAGGGCCGCGGGTCGCGTCGACAGGGTGGCGACGACGCTCTGTTGGACGCGAGCATCCATGATCAACGTAGCACCTCGATGCAGGAGAGAAACGACGGTGGACGGACATGCGTCGGACCGCCGAACCGTTGCCGTACGGCGCGACGGGTCATCCGTCGCGCGGTCGACACTCAGGCGGCCGCTCGGCCTACCTGGATCACAGGCGTCATTCCCTCATGCGCAGTGCCACGCCGATCGCGTGGTCGGGGCAACGGTGCCGCACCCGGCGGCGGCCTGTCAAGCCTCGGTCGGTGCGGGTGTCGGTGCGGGCTGGCATGGTGGAGGCATGTGCCGGAACATTCGCGTGCTCCACAACTTCGAGCCGCCCGCGACCGATGACGAGATCGAAGCCGCCGCCGTGCAGTACGTGCGCAAGGTCAGCGGCGCCACCCGGCCGTCCGCGGCCAACCAGGCGGCGTTCGACGAGGCGGTCCGTGCCGTCACGGCGGCCACCCGCACCCTGCTGGACAGCCTCGTGACGACGGCGCCGTCCAAGGATCGCGAGGTGGAGGCCACGAAAGCCAGGGCGCGTGCCGCCGAGCGGTACGGGCCCCGGGCCACGACCTCCGGCTGACGGCTCCCGGTCGGGCGTCGCGGCCCCGCCGGCCGCGTGGCCGTTCCGACGTGCGGCTCGGGGCGAACGCCCAGGCCGATCCCGGACCAGCCGCGTCCCGTCGGCCAGGCCGGTGGTCAGGAGTCGCCGGTCCGGAGGGTGTCGTCGCCGAAGGCCGCCGCCAGCGCGGTCGCGATCAGGTCGGGCAGGTCGCTGCGGCCGTCGTCCTGCGCCCACCGCACCAGCGCGATGTGCATGGCGGCCAGCGCGGCGCCGGCCGCCGCCGCGGCCCGGAACGCCGCCTCCGGCTCGCCGGCCTCGTCCCCGAGGCCGGCCACGATGGCCTGTTGCAACGCGTGGTGGTTGTCCAGGTGCCGGGCCCGCAGCGCGGGCGTCGAGATCATCAGCCGCAGGCGGGCCAGCAGGAACCGGTCGTCCTCCGTGACCAGCGCCCGCGCCGAGTCGATGAGCGCGCTGCCGATGCGACGCACGAGCGGCTGGCCGGCCGGCGTGGCGGCGATCCGGGCCGCCACCAGCGGGCCGTTCTGGTCGACGAGGACGAGATCCTCCTTCGTGGGGAAGTGCCGGTACACCGTCATCGGCGACACGCCCGCCGCGTCCGCGACGTCGTTGACCGTCGTGCCGTCGTACCCGCGCTCCGCGAACAAGCGCACCGCGTGCGCCTGGATCATCCGCTGCGTCTCCGCCCGCCGCTGCGCGCGCAGCGTGGAGTGCCGCTCTCTCATGTGGTAGACACTAACGTACTGATAGTGACTACCATATTGGGAGCGGCTAACATCATGACTGAGCTGAGGGGCCGGACCGCGCTGGTGACCGGCGCGTCACGCGGCATCGGGCAGGTCGTCGCGACCCGGCTGGCCGCGCGCGGAGCGGCCGTCGTGGCGCACTACGGCACGGACCGCGGCGGCGCCGAGACGACGGTCGAGCGGATCACCCGGGCCGGCGGCACGGCGTACGCCGTGCGCGCGGAACTCGGCGTGGACGGCGACGTCGAGACGCTGTTCACCGGCGTCGAGGCCGCCCTGGCCGGCCGGCCGCTCGACATCCTCGTCAACAACGCGGCGGCGCCACCGGCGGGGCCGCTCGGCGCCACCACCCCGGCCGCCTTCGACCGCCTGTTCGCGGTCAACGTCCGCGCGCCGTACTTCATCATCGAGCGGGCGTTGCCGCTGTTCCGCGACGGCGGCGGGCGGATCGTCACGGTCTCGTCCGCGGCGACCCGGATGGCGAACGCCACCCAGACCTCGTTCGCCATGACCAAGGGCGCGGTCGAGACGATGACCCGGACCCTGGCCAACCAACTCGGCGCGCGGGGCATCACGGTGAACGCGGTCGCGCCCGGCGCCACCCGGACCGCCACCAACGGCCCCGCGTTCTCCACGCCCGGCCTGGTCGAGCTGATCATCGGCATGACGGCGCTCGACCGGCTGGGCGAGCCCGACGACGTCGCCGACGTGGTCGCCTTCCTCGCCTCGGACGCCGCGCGCTGGGTCACCGGGCAGGTCATCGACGCGAGCGGCGGCCTGTTCCTGGGCCCGCGCGCCTGACGGTCAGCCTCACCCGGCCTCGTCGGCGGGGACCTCCGCCGGGTCCGTGACCCACGCGGAGTAGACGGGCAGGGCGTGCCACGGACCGCCGGCGGCGTCCGTGGCCACCGCCACCACCGCGTACGGGTGGCCGAAGCGCAGGTCGGCGACCCGGGCCACGCCCTCCGGAGGCAGCCCGGCCACCATCCCGAACGCGGTCACCGCGGCGGCCTCGAAACCGTAGCGCCCGAACCGGGCCACCGCCGACTGCGCCGCGGAGAACGGCGGCTCGGCCAACCCGAGCAGTCCGCCCAGCGCCCGCGCCGCCGCGTCGAAGCCGAACCCGGCCGAGGTCAGGTCGTGCCGGCTCTCCGCCGCCCAGCACGGCAGCACGGCGGTGGCGCGCTCCTCCCGGCCGTCCCGGGCGAACGTCCGGGTCGGCTGCTCACGCACCGTCCAGAGCGGGCTCTCGCCCAGCGGCAGGTCGAACAACGACCGCTGCCCGGGCACCGGCCCGTCCGGCACGTCGGCGACGGTCACGGCCACCTGCTGCGCGGCGGCCAGCACCACGTCGGACGGCACCTGCGGCGCGGCGGCCACGGACACCACAAGCATCCCGGCGCCGTCGTCGCCCGCGCGCGCCGGCGCCACGTGCACCGCGACGTCACCGGCCCGCTCGGTGCCCACCACCGCGCAGCGGTGCCCGACCGGGGGCGTCCGCAGCACCTGCCGCAGCCGGTCGGCCCACGCGCTGCCCGCGCCCAGCTCCCCGGCCGGCGCCAGCTCGAACGGGTCGGCCCAGGACACCCGGGTGGCCAGCGCGCTCGCCAGGACGAGCAGCGTCTCCGGCGTGACGTCGACCGGGAACCGCCGCACCAGGCCGCCGGTGCGTTCCCGGGCCCACGCGTCCAGCGCCGCCTGGTCGGGCAGTGGTCCGCGCTCGGTCCGCTCGGGCAGGCCGGCCCGCCACCGGGTCAACTCCTCGAACGGTGTCCGCTCCCACAGCGCGGTGGCCGCGGCGACCATCGGGTGCGGCGCGGCCAGCAGCGCCCGGGCCGACGCGGCGGCGTCGTCCGGGTCGACCCCGAGCGCCTCGCCGAGCGTCGCCCGGGCCTGCCCGGTGGCGGCCGGACCGGTGAGCGCCAGCAGCAGCCAGGCGCCCAGCGGCGACGCGACGTGGTGGGTGTCGCCGGCGGCGGTGTGCAGCCGCTCGGCGTACCGGGCCAGGGGGGTGTGGAGTGGATTCACCCGTCCCACTCTGCCGGTTGACGCGCCCGTCGGCACGCCGGCTCAGGACCACAGCTCGAACGGCTCGTCGATCTCCTCTCCGGCCAGGAACGTCGGCAGCAGCTCCGGCAGTCGGCCGGGATAGCAGCGCGGGCGCTCCGCGAGCACCTCGGCCACCGGCCACCAGCGGAATCCGAAGTAGTCCTCCACCTCGTAGTCCATCCGCTGGGCGCCGTCCACGTCCGGCCCCGGCCCGGGCAGCCGCACCGGCACCACCACCTCGTCCTGGAGGTGCCGACGCTGCCGGTGCCGGAAACTGGCCCGCCGCCGCCAGGTGGGCGCGCCGATCTCACCCGGCGCGACCACGATGCCCGTCTCCTCGCGCAGCTCGCGCACCGCCGCCTCCCGGTACGTCTCACCCGGGTCCAGCCCACCGCCCGGCAGTTCCCACCACACGCCCAGGTCGGGATGCTCCGGGTCGCGGGTGTGGAACAGCAGCAGCCGGTCGGCGGCGTCGAGCACCACCAGCCGCACGGCGCGGCGCTCGAACAGCGGCAGATCGCGTGGCAACTCCATGCCGGGCAGCGTAGACAGGGCCCCGCTCAGCGCTTCCGGGAGCGGAAGGGGGCCCTCGTGACCCGTGCCGCCACGGTGGGCGCGGCCTGTTCGGCGCCGCAACGGGGACAGCGCACGCGCACCCCGGGCGGCCGTTCCGGCGCGCGCAGGCGCTGGCCGCACCGGCAGGCGAACACCACCGACCGCACCATCCGCAGGTACTCCGCCCGGTCCCGCCGGGGCCACCGGCCGTGGCAGCGCCGGCACAGCCGCGGCGGAAAGCTGTGGTACCAGGCCATCGCGGCGGCGCCCGCGAGCATCACCGCCCCGGACACCGCGAGGCCCAGCGGCGCGGCCAGGGCCGGCAGCGCCGCCGCCGGATCGCCCGCCCACGCGGTACGCACCCCGACCGCGACGAGCAGCACGACCACGGGTACGCCGAGCACGGTCGCGGTGAATCCCCACCCGAACACGATCACGCCGAGCACGAACACCGTCGTGGCCCGCCGCGGCGCCCACCGTGCCACGCCGTACCCACCGCAGCGCGGACAGTCCGGCGGGGCCGGATGCGGCACGGACCGCAGCACCCTCGGGGCGAGCCACCCGAGAAGCAGCTTCATCAGCTCCTCGGCCAACTTCGTGACAAGCGCCTGAAGGAATCCACCCACGGTCGTCCCCCTCACCCCTCTGCCATCGTGGCGACCGGAGGCGGGTGGACCGAGCGTGGCGCGTGACGGGCATCCGACACCATCCGGATCTGGGAGGATGGCGGCCATGTCGCAACTGTTCGGGGAGACGGCCGGCACGTACCACGAGGCCCGACCGGGCTACCCGACCGCGCTCGCGGACGCGATCCGCGCCTACCACGACGGCCCGCCCGGCACCCTTGTCGAGATCGGCGCCGGCACCGGGCTGGCCACCGCCGTGCTGCTCGGTCTCGGCGCGACCACGACCTGCGTCGAGCCGGACGCGCGGATGGCCGGCGTGCTCGCCGAGCGGTTCCCGGGCGTCCACGTGGTGACCGCGAGCTTCGAGCAGTGGTCGCCGCCGGACGGCGGCGTCGACGTGCTGGCCTGCGCCATGGCCTGGCACTGGCTCGACCCGGCCACCCGCAACCGGCGCGCGCACGACGCGTTGCGTCCCGGCGGCACGCTCGCCGTCCTCAGCCACCGCTACGCCTACGTCGAGGCGGCGCAGGCCGAGGCGATCCGGGCCGCGTTCACCGCCACCGACCCGGACGACCGGGGCGACCGGGCCGACGGCTGGTTCCACGACGACATCGCCGACAGCGGCTGCTTCACCGACCTGCGACTGTCCCGGTTCCGCCGGTCCGTGCCGCTGGACACCGCCGCCTACCTGCGGCTTGTCGACACGTTCTCACCGCAGTTGCGCCGCCCGCCGGAGCTGCGCGAGCGGGTCCGCGCCGCGGTCGGCGCCGCGGTCGACGGCTTCGGCGGCACGGTCCTGCTGGACCTGCGCACCACGCTCGTCCTGGCCCGCCGCCCGGGCTGACCGCCCGCCGGGCCCGCCACCCGGCCCGCCGTCGGGGTGTCGCCGGCCCGGCCCGGACGGTCAGTCGGCGTCGATCACCCGGGCCACCTCCGGCGGCAACGGGTACGGCCGTTCCCGCGGGAGCAGCGCCGCCGCGCCGGCCTCGTCGCCGGCGGTGAGCCGACCGTGCACCGACCGGGCCAGCGCGGTGACGTCGGTGAGGCCGACCAGCCACTCGTCGACGTACCGCCGGACCGCCTCGCCGGAGAGTCCCACCTGCACCGACCGGTGGGACAGCGGGGCCAGCCGCAGCGACCGTTCCGGGTCCCACTGCACGCGGACCGGGCTGGCCCGCAGGGCCCGACGCCAGGCGTCCCGGTCCGGGTGCAGCCGCGGGTCGTGGTCGCTGAGGCAGGCGTGCCGAAGCGCCCACTCGAACCCGGCGCGGCTGATCTCGACCGCGAGCACCCGTTCCTGGCCGGGCTTGAGCGCCCAGCCGCAGCGGTACATCATCCAGCGGAACGACGGCTTGATCCAGGTCATCCGCTCCCGCTTGAACGGCGGCACGAACCGGCCGGCGGCCAGCGCCACGTCGGCGATCTCCGCCGGGTACGCCTGGTAGACGGTGACGGTGCCGTCGGTGAAGACGGCCCGGATCTGGTGGCGGGGAACGGTCACCGCTGCATGGTGGCGAACCGGGCGGTGGGCCGCCACCGGTTTCCCCCGCGCGCCGACCCGCTAGGCTGCCGGCCGTGGCAGGTCTGTTGAGGAACGTGGCGTCCCGGCTCGGTCGGATCACCGGGGGCGCCGCCGCGCCGGCCCGCCCGGGCGGCCCGATCCCGGCGCAGGTCGCGCGCCGGCGCCAGGTCAGCGTGTTGCAGCGCCGCGAGCTGTCGTACGCGCCGGAGCCGGACGGGCAGGCCGACCCGGGCGAGATCGTCTGGACCTGGGTGCCCTACGAGGACGACCCCCGGCAGGGCAAGGACCGGCCGGTGCTGGTGGTGGGCCGGCAGAGCCGCACGCTGTTCGGGCTGATGTTGTCCAGTCAGGGCGAGCGGGACGGCCAGCGGCACTGGCTGTCGCTCGGCCCGGGGGAGTGGGACCGGGACCGACGGCCGAGCTGGGTGCGCCTGGACCGGGTGCTCACCATGCGCGAGGACAGCATCCGCCGGGAGGGCGCGGTGCTGGACCGGCCCCGGTTCGACCGGGTCGGCCAGGCGCTGCGCACCGGCTACGGCTGGCGCTGAGCCACCGGCCCGGAGTCCACGCCCGCCCGGAGTCCACGCTCGCCCGGAGGACCGGCCGGCGCTGACCGTGGGGCGGGTCAGTGCTCGGCGACGAGTTGGCGTGGTGGGCGGACGGCGCCGAGCGTCTTCGCCTCGTACATGGCGGCGTCGGCGCGGCACAGCGCGTCCGCGAGCTGGGCGGGGCCGTGCACCGGGGCGAGCCCGACCGAGGCGGTGACCCGGATGCTGCGCGCGCCGAGCGGGATCGGCGCGGCCAGCGCCTCGCAGAGCCGGCGGGTGGCGTGCTCGATCCAGCGCCGGTCGGCGGTGGGGCTGGCCAGCAGGCCGGCGAACTCGTCACCGCCGAGTCGGGCCACCAGGTTGTTGCCGGCGAAGGCGGCCAGTCGTTGGGCCACGCTGACCAGGACCTGGTCCCCGGCGGCGTGCCCGTAGCGGTCGTTGATCTGTTTGAAGCCGTTCAGGTCGAGCACCACCGCGACCAGGGGCTGCCCGGCGGGATCGGTGAGCAGGGTGGCGGCCAGCCGGAAGAAGGCGCGGCGGTTGGGCAGCCCGGTGAGCGGGTCGTGGCTGGCGGCGTGCCGCTCGGCGGCCAGCTCCGCCTGGAGCAGTTCCAGCTCGGCCTCGGCGCGTACGGCCCGGCGGCGGAGCTGCCAGGCGGAGAGCAGCGCGCCGGCGGCGGAGAGGCCGGAGGCGACGGTCATCGGATCCGGCACGCGCCCTCCTCACCAGTCCCGGGCCGCGCGTAGCGGCTTTCGAGGGCCGGGTTCAGGTCACCGAAAGTGAGCGACCCGGCACACCGTAGTTCGGTTATCATGCTCGCTGTCCATTGCAGATGCAATAGCAGATGCACGTGCATTCCGAACCTCAGTCGACAGACGTCGCCACCCACCGCCCCTCCCCGCGGCCTCGGCTGGCTCTTCCCGAAGGACGCCCATGCAATCGCCCCCGAACGGCGTACCCGTGACCGAGTTGCCCCCGATGCAGTGGTTGAAGAGTCGCCGCAGCAATCCCAGCGGCAACTGTGTGGAGCTGGCCGAGCTGCCCGGCGGCAGCGGCATCGCGGTACGCAACTCCCGCCATCCCGACGGGCCGGCGTTGATCTATACGGTGGACGAGATCGAGGCGTTCGTGCTCGGCGCCCGGGACGGGGATTTCGACCACCTGATCCCGCCGTCCCGTGGACGGGACTGATTCCACCGTCCGGAGGAGTTCACCTCACTGTCGGTTCATGGCATGCTTACTCGTCGGCCGGGAGGGCACCCGGTCGGGGAGCAGCCGGGATGCGAGGGCGGTCAGGTGGTCACGGTGCCCGTCGAGGGTGGACCGACAAGTGGTCCCACGGTGCTGCGCATGCTGCTCGGCGCGCAGCTGCGCCGCCTGCGGGAGGGCGCCGGGGTCAGCCGGGAGGGCGCCGGTTGGGAGATCCGCTCCTCCGAGTCGAAGATCAGCCGGATGGAGCTGGGTCGGGTCGGGTTCAAGGAACGCGATGTCGCCGACCTGCTCACGCTCTACGGCGTCACCGCGCCGGACGAGCGCGCCGCGCTGCTCAAGCTGGCCCGGGACGCGAACAGCCCGGGCTGGTGGCACCGCTACGGCGACGTGCTGCCCGCCTGGTTCCAGTCCTACCTCGGGCTGGAGGCCGCCGCCGCGCTGATCCGCACGTACGAGGTGCAGTTCGTGCCGGGCCTGCTGCAGACCGCCGCGTACGCGCGGGAGGTGATCCTGCTCGGGCACCGCGGCGCCGCGCCGATGGAGCTGGACCGACGCGTCGACCTGCGGATGGAGCGCCAGGAGCTGCTGCGTCGCGCCAACCCGCCGCAGCTGTGGGCGGTGCTGGACGAGGCGGTGCTGCGTCGGCCGATCGGCGGCGCCGCGGTGATGCGCGAGCAGCTGGACGCGCTGATCGAGGCGACCGCCGCGCCGCACGTGCGGCTCCAGATCGTCCCGTTCACCGCCGGCGGGCACGCGGCCGCCAGCGGCGCCTTCAGCATCCTGCGCTTCGGCGACGAGGACCTGCCGGACATCGTCTACATCGAGCAGTTGACAAGCGCCATCTACCTCGACAAGCGCGACGACCTCGACTACTACGCCGAGGCGATGGAGCGGCTGTGCGTCGAGGCCGCGCCGCCGGAGCGCACCCCGGAGCTGCTGGCCCGGGTCCGCGACGAGCTCTACCCGGCCTGACCCCCGCCCGGGCGGGCTATACCATGACCGGAGACAGTGGACGCACGTCCGCCCCGCAACGGTGGCGTGCGAGTCGTGGAGGCGGCCTTGACCAGCGAGACGAGCGGCACGGCGACCGCGCCGGGCCACCCGGCCGACCGGATCGACACCTCGGTGGCCCACCCGGCCCGGCGGTACAACTACTGGCTCGGCGGCAAGGACAACTTCCAGGCCGACCGGGAGTCCGGCGACGCGATGGCCGCCGCCTTCCCGACGATCCGGCTCAGCGCGCTGGAGAACCGGCGGTTCCTGCGGCGCGCGGTCCGGCACCTGGCCGCCGAGGCGGGCATCCGGCAGTTCCTGGACATCGGCACCGGCATCCCGACCGCGGACAACACGCACGAGGTGGCCCAGGCCGCCGACCCGCGCGCCCGGGTGGTCTACGTCGACAACGACCCGATCGTGCTGGCCCACGCCCGGGCGCTGCTCACCAGCTCACCCGAGGGCGCCACCGCCTACCTCGACGCGGACCTGCGCGACCCGGAGAAGATCCTGGCCCACCCCGACCTGCGCCGCACGCTGGACCTGTCCGAGCCGGTCGCGTTGATGCTCATCGCGGTGCTGCACTTCGTGCCGGACCCGGACGACCCCTACGCCACGGTCACCCGGCTGCTGGACGCGCTGCCGGCCGGCAGCTACCTGGTCGCCTCGCACGCCACCCACGACCACCTGCCGGTCCCGCTCGCGAACGAGGCGAGGGCGGCGGCCCGCGGCGGCCCGCACGGCACCATCAACCTGCGAGGCCGGGACGAGTTCGCGCGCTTCTTCGACGGCCTCGACATGGTCGAGCCGGGCGTCTGCTCGGTGGCCGAGTGGCGCGCCGACGGCGAGCCCGAGCCGCGGCCCTCGGCGGCCGACGTCAGCATGTACGGCGGGGTGGCCCGCAAGCCCTGACCGACGCGCCGCCCGGCCCGAGCCGGATACGGGTTGGTGCGGCCCGGGGGTGGCCGGGCAGACTGGGGGATCATGTCGCCGTTCACGCCCGACCTCCGGCTGCACGACCGGTACGTCCTGCGCGAGCGCATCGGGCTCGGTGGGATGTCCGAGGTGTGGCGCGCCGACGACGAGGTGCTGCACCGCCCGGTCGCGGTCAAGGCGCTCGCCGGCCGGCTCGCCGCCGACCCGCAGCTGCGCGCCACCATCCAGCGTGAGGCCCGCGCCGCCGCGCGGCTCACCCACCCGCACGTGACCCAGGTGTACGACTACGGCGAGGCCACGCTGCCCGGCGGGGTGGTCACGCCGTACCTGGTGATGGAGCTGGTGGCCGGTCAGACACTTGCCGACCGGCTGGCCGGTGGGCCGCTGGCCTGGCCGGACGCGCTCCGCACGGCCGGTCAGGTGGCCGCCGCGCTGGCCGCCGCGCACCGGATCGGCGTGGTGCACCGGGACGTGAAGCCGGCCAACGTGATGCTCACCGAGACCGGCGCGAAGGTGCTCGACTTCGGCATCGCCGCGCCGGCCGGCCCGCACCAACCGGCTGCCGGGCCGGCCGGCGAACCGCTGGCCGGCACCCCGGCCTACTTCGCCCCGGAACGACTCGATCCCGGGCCCACCCACCCGGCCGGCGACGTGTACGCGCTCGGCGCGCTGCTCTACCGCAGCCTCACCGGCCGGCCCCCGCTGCCGGTGCGGACCTGGGACGACGTGGTCGACCTGCGGGACCGGCGTCCCCCGGTGCCGCCGCTGCGGGTGCCCGGGCTGCCCGCCGACGTCGCCGACCTGGTGCTGGCCTGCCTGGCGCTCGACCCGGCCCGGCGACCCACCGCCGCCCGGGTCGCCGACCGGCTCGGCGCCGGCCGCCCGGTCGACCCGCCGACCGCGGTCCTGCCCACGGTGTCCCGGGTGGCGCACCCCGCCACGCTGATCGAGCGGCCCGCCGGGGCGGCCCGCCCGGTCCCGCCGCCCCGCCCGGAGGTCCCGCCGAACCGGCTCACCGGCGTGCTGGTCGCCGGCGCGGTGGTGCTGCTGCTCGCGCTGGTCGGCGCGTTGGTCTTCGACAGCCGCTCCGGGACGCCGCGGGCCGCCACGCCGCCGGCCGTGGCCCCGCCGTCCGCGCCCGCGTCGAGCAGCGCCCGCCCGGCGCCGACGCGCGTCGCGCCGTCGTCGGCGGCGGCCGAGCCGGTCACCGCCCGACAGCTCGCGGACCGCTTCACCGCTCTGCTGGACCGCGCCGAGGCGGCCCGGCTGATCGACCGCAAGACCGCCGACGACCTGCGGAAGAAGGCCGCCGAGCTGGACCGGGGCAAGGTCAGGGACCGGGCCAAGCGGATCGAGGACCTGCACGAGCGGATCGAGGACGCGGCCGACGACGACAAGCTCGACGGCGCCACCGCCGCCGCGCTGCGCCGACTGCTCGACACCTACGACCGGCTGCGTGGCGGCGGCTGACCGGCCGGCGTCGGACGGTCCGGCCGGGTAACCGCGACCCGGCCGGGTGCCCGCGGTTCGGCCGTAACCGGTGCCGCTTTCCGTGGTCGCCGGCCGGGTCGCCCCGTACCGTGGTCGGATGATCGGAAACGCACAGCTGCTCGCCGGCCCCCGGGTGAGTGCCGCGCGGGCCGCGGAGCCGGCCGGCGAAGGACCCGTCGGATGGGTCACCGGCCTGGTGGAACGCCTCGGCGGCCCGGGGGCCGGGCTCGCGGTGGCGCTGGAGAACCTGTTCCCGCCCATTCCCAGCGAGGTCATCCTGCCGCTGGCCGGGTTCACCGCCAGCCAGGGCCGGATGAGCCTGTTCGGCGCGATCGCCTGGACCACGCTCGGGTCGGTGCTGGGCGCGCTGGCGCTCTACTACGTCGGGGCGGCGCTCGGGCGGGACCGGATGCGCGCCCTGGCCGGCCGGCTGCCACTGATCAAGCTGGCGGACGTGGACCGCACCGAGGCGTGGTTCCTGCGGCACGGCGTCAAGGCCGTGTTCTTCGGCCGGATGATCCCGATCTTCCGGAGCCTGATCTCGATCCCGGCCGGCGTGGAACGGATGCCGGTGCCGGTGTTCCTGCTCTTCACCACGCTGGGCAGTCTGATCTGGAACACCGCGTTCGTGCTCGCCGGCTATCTGCTGGGCGAGAACTGGCACGTGGTCGAGGCGTACGTCGGCACGCTCCAGAACGTGGTCATCCTGGCGGTCGTGGGCGGCGTCGGCTGGTTCGTGGTGAGCCGGGTCCGGCGCAACCGCCGGTCCACCCCGGACGCCCCGGCGGCCCCGCCCCGGTCGGGCACGGTCTACCGGGGCGGCTGGTACGGCACCGACGACGATCAGCAGGCCGGGTAGAGGCGGCGGGTGCCGGTGCCGGCGGTCCAGGCGGCCGGGTCGCTGAACCGGCAGCCGAACCCCGGCGCCGCCACCGCCCGGAGGTCGGTGACCGGGTCGCCGGCCGGGCGCTGGCCGGTGCGTACCCAGCGGGTCAGGTCGTCCCAGGCGGCGCCGGCCTCGGCGGGGCTGAACTCGCAGTGCTGCGTGCTCCGGACCGCCCGTTGCACCAGCAGCCGGGACCGGCCGTGCCGGGCCACGTCGCGGGCGTACGCCTGCTCCATCCGGAACGGCACGAAGAGGTCACCGAGGCCGTGCAGGCTGAGCACCGGCACGGTGGGGCGGCCGGCGATCCGGGGCACCTCGGTCAGCCCGGGGGAGAGCCGCTGCCGGAGGTTCTCCGGCGCGACCCGCTGCACGGTGGCGTTCAGGTCCACTGGCTGGTTCGGGGCGTACCTGGTGAACAGGTTCGTGGCGAGCTGGCCGGGCCGCTGGGCGGGGGAGTCGCCGCCGTTGGTGGTGGCGATGCCGAACAGGAAGTCCTTCCACACCGCGAACGCCGCGTCGGCGCCCGGCCGGACGCCGCCGGAGCGGGCCACGGTGACCGCGCGCAGCTGCCTGCCGAGCGCGTTGGTGGTGTCCGGGCCGGTGGGCGTGAGGCCGGCCAGCCCGGTCGCCACCTGGATGCGGGGGACCGCGTTCGTCAGGTAGTCGGCCGGCGGTGGGTAGGCGCGCACGCCGGTCAGCGCCTGCGCGACCAGGTTGTAGTCGAGCAGGTAGTCGAACAGCTCCTGGTCGCCGAGCACCCCGCACATCGGCAGCGCGCCGGCGTAGTAGCCCGGGTACTGCTCCAGCGAGCGGCCGATGACGTGCCCGCCGAGGGAGACGCCGGCGATGAGCACCCGGTGCGGCCGTCGCACGGTGCGGGCGAACAGGTCGGCGAGGGCCCGGGTGCCGAGCACGCCGGAGCGGACGTCGTAGCCGTTGCGGTCGTACGAGGAGGACGCCCAGGCGTACCCCTGGGACAGCAGGCGCTGCCGCAGGTCGAACGCGGGCGGCTCGGGGGAGAGTTCGGTGCCCTGGCCGCGGTAGCCGTGCGCCCACATCACCAGGTCGCCGTTCCACTTCGCCGGGACCTCGACGACGTAGCCGGCGTGCGCGTGCACGCCCTGCCGGACGGTGGTGGCGGCGCCGTCCACGACCAGCGGCGGCAGCGGCGGGTTGACGATGGTGTAGCCGGGCAGCGGCTGGCTGCCGTCGTCGTGGCCGGCGGCGTGCGCGGGCGCCGCGCCGACCAGACCGAGCGCGAGCGCGAGCGCGGCGCCGGCGGCGAGCAGCCGGCGGGTGGGTGAGGTCTGCATCGCTGCTCCCCGGGGACGGGTGCCGCCCCGGAGCGCGGGGCGGCGGGCGGGACGGATGCCTACCGGCCGGTAGCGACCTGAACCTAGGCCCGAGGTTGAGGACTGTCAATCACTGACCGGTCGCTCGGTCGACCCGTCCCGCCACCGTGGCCGCCGGAATGAACCGTGGCGGAAACGGAGACGTATGACCCGGTGGGGACCGGCGAGAGGGGACGACCATGACGGCATCCGGGGACGACGCTGACCTGCCCGACACACGGTGGTCCGGCGCCGCCCGCTGGCTGTCCGCCGCCGCCGTGCTGGTGGTCGTGCTGGGCGCGGTGGCGGTCGCGGTGACGCTGTCCAATCCGGCCCGTCTCGGGGTGGTCTTCTCCGGCGGCCCGCCGCCCTCGCCGGCCGCCGACCCGGGCGGCTCCGGCGGTGTCGGCGGCGCCGAGGTGGCCGCCACCGAGACGCTCACCGCGCCGCGCGGGGACCGAAGGCGGGCCGACTTCGAGCTGGTCGACGGCCTCACCAGTTTCACGCTGCGGGCCGCCGACCTGGGCGACGACCTGTACCGGATCGGCGCGCCGGACGACGCCGGCGTGACGCCCCGCCCGCGGGTGGACGGCGACCGGGTCCGGCTGCGGATCGTCGAGAACGGCCGCGCCGGGCCGGCCGCCGTCGAGGTGGTGCTCAACGCCCGGCTGACCTGGCGGGTACGACTCGTCGGCGGCGTGCGTGAGCAGCGGCTCGACCTGGGCGCGGCCCGGCTCGCCGGGATCGAGCTGATCGGCGGCGCGTCGCGTACCCGGTTGCGGTTGCCCCCGCTCGACGGCACGCTCACCGTGCGGATGACCGGCGGGGTCAGCGAGCTGACGGTGACCGTGCCGGGTGGGCCACCGGCCCGGGTGCGGGTGGCGTCCGGCGCCGGCTCGCTGGCCGTGTACGACGAGCGCCGCGCCGGCATCGCCGCCGGGGACGTGGTCAGCTCACCGGGCTGGGACCGGGCGGCGGACCGGCTCTACCTCGACCTGGTGGCCGGCGCGAACGCGGTGAGCGTCACCGCGGACTGAGCGTACAGTTCGGGCGGTGGACCGTACCGAATCGTTGCCCGCGCAGACGCTCCCACCCGGCGTCGGCGCCACCGACCCGGGCAGCGTGCTGCTGCCCGGCCACGACGTCCCGCTCGGCCGCTACACCACGGTTCGTCGGCTGCTGCCGCAGCGCCAGCGGCGGATGATCGGCGCGTGGTGCTTCGTCGACCACTTCGGCCCGGACGACGTGGCGCAGCGGCCCGGCATGGAGGTGCCGCCGCACCCGCACACCGGCCTCCAGACCGTCACCTGGCTGCTCGACGGCGAGATCCTGCACCGGGACAGCCTCGGCAACGTGCAACCGATCCGCCCCGGCCAGCTCAACGTGATGACCTCCGGCCGGGGCATCGCCCACTCGGAGCGCTCACCGCTGGTCCACCCGCCGCTGATGCACGGCGTGCAGCTCTGGGTCGCGCTGCCCGACCCGGCCCGGGCCGGCGACCCGGACTTCGCCCACCACGCCGAGCTGCCCCGGTGGCGCGACGGCGACCTGGAGCTGACGCTGCTCGTCGGGGAGTTCGGCGGGGAACGCTCACCGGCCGTCGCGCACACTCCGCTGCTCGGCGCGCAGCTCGAGGCGCGCGGTCCGGCGGCGGCCACGCTGCGGTTGCGCCCCGACTTCGAGTACGGGCTGCTGGCGATGTCCGGCTCGGCCGAGGCCGACGGGGTGGCGTTCGCCCCGGGGGCGCTGCTCTACCTGGGCGCCGGCCGGACGGCGTTGACGGTACGCGCCGCGCCGGGCAGCCGGCTGCTGCTGCTCGGCGGCGCGCCGTTCGACGAGCCGCTGGTGATGTGGTGGAACTTCGTCGGTCGCTCGCATGAGGAGGTCGCCGCCGCGCGGGAGGACTGGATGGCCGGTCGCCGGTTCGGCACGGTCGCCGACGACGCCGCCCCTCCGCTGCCCGCGCCCGCGCTGCCCACCACCCGGCTCAAGGCCCGCGACCGCAGCGGCGGGGTCCGCGGCTGAGGCACGTGCCCCCGGACACACTTTCCGGAATCTCACCCGTTCGGCTGATGGCTCGTCGTATGATGATCGTGGCAGTGATGATCGCCCGGTTCGGGCGAACATCCACCGCCTGGTGATCGCGACCCGGTTCGGGCGCGCACCGTCAGGGCCAGGTGTTGCGTGGCGCCCCAGGTCGCGGTTCGTGACCCGGGGCGCCCGCCTGTCGCCGGACCCCCGCTGCCCGGTGAACCGCCGCGCCGCCGCGCACGGCGTCGCGCCCGGCCGCGACGCGACCGGGCGGCGCCGGACGGGCTCAGATGCGGCGCACGTGCTGCGAGACGCGGGAATGGTCGTCCCGGGCCTGGGCGGCCCGCTGCGACCGGCTGACCTCGGGGGCCGCGTCGATCCCGGCCGACCGCGCCACCTCGGTGCCGTTGGCGTAGTCCACCGGCGGCAACGCGCGCAACGCCCGCAACACGTCGGGTGGCGCGCCCTCCCGTTCCGCCTCGCGGATGACGTCGTTCTTCCCGGCCGGGTAGTCCAGCGCGGACAGGTACTCAAGGACGTCCGAATAGCTCGCCATGGGTCGGGCTCCTCGCGCCAGTCGTCGGGGTCGTGACCGCGCGGCGGTTACCCGCAACGTGGCGGCTCACGCCCGATCTCCCGCGGTTTCCGTCGCGCCCGGACGGGTAGCCGCCCTGCGCGCACCGAAGGGGGTACCACCGATGGACCACCACATGTTCGTGGCCCGGGTCGCCGGACGCACCGGCACCGCCGAGGACCGGGCCGCGACGCTCACCGCCGCCACGCTGGGGACGCTGGCCGAGCGGCTGACCGGCGGCGAGGTGCTGGACCTCGCCGCGCAACTGCCGAAGCCGCTGCGGGGGGCGCTCAACCCGCAGCCGCACACCGAGGCGGCCGAACGCTTCGGGGCGGTCGAGTTCGTCGCCCGGGTCGCCCGCCGGGCCGGCTGCGACGAGAACACCGCCCGGGGCGCGACGCGGGCGGTGTTCGCCACGCTGCGCGAGGCGATCAGCGGTGGCGAGTTCGCCGACGTGGTGGTGCAGTTGCCCCGGGACTACCGGGACCTGGTGGAGCCGGCGCTCGCGCCCGCCACCACCCGCCGGCGCTGACGCCGTCCCGGGGCCGGCGTTGGCTGGCGTTGGCTGGCGTTGGCCGGCAATGGCAGGCGTGGGCCCACGCTGGATCCGGTCCGCGCCGAAGGTGGATACCGTCCGTCACGACGGCCGGGCCGGCGCGGTCACCCGGAACCGCCTTTGCTCTGCAGCCATGGGCGCATCCCACACCTGGAGTAACCACGCCGGCTCGATCGTCCGCCGCACGGGAACACTTCGCGACCAGCTCACGGCCCCGATGCGCTGATGGCTGCAGAGCAAAGGGGCCAGCGGCTGCACCTGCCGCCCGTGCCGCGGGGCAACGGAGGGTGACCACGGCGACAGTTGCGAAGAGTGAGGCGTCGCGGCTCGCGCGGCGCCTGCTCAGCCGACCGCGCCGGCGGCGCGCAGCGCGGCGATCCGGGCGGGGTCCACGCCGGCGTCGGCCAGCACCTCGTCGGTGTGCTCGCCCGGTCGCGGCGGCGGGCGGCGGACCGCGGTCGGCGTGGCCGAGAAGCGTGGCGCCGGGGCCGGCTGCACGACGCCGTCCGGCGCGACGAAGACGTCCCGGGCGGCCAGATGCGGATGCCGGGGCGCCTCCGCCCAGTCGAGCACCGGCGCCACGCAGGCGTCCGTGCCGGCCAGCAGCTCCGCCCACTCGTCCCGGGTCCGGGTCCGGAACAGCCGCGCCCAGGCCGCCCGCAACGCCGGCCAGTTCGCCGGGTCGTCGCGGTCCGGCGCGTCGTCGCCGTCCAGCGGGAAACCGGTGAGCCGGACCAGTTCGGCGTAGAACTGCGGCTCCAACGCGCCCACCGCCACGTAGCGCCCGTCGGCGCACTCGTACGTGTCGTAGAACGGCGCGCCGCCGTCGAGCAGGTTTCCGCCTCGCGGGTCCTGCCACAGGCCGAGGCCGCGCAGCGCGTGGATCTGGGTGGCCAGCACCGAGACGCCGTCCACGATGGCCGCGTCGACCACCTGGCCGGGCGCGCCGCCGCGGACCGCGTACACGGCCGCGACCACGCCCAGCGCCAGCATCATGCCGCCGCCGCCGAAGTCGCCGAGCAGGTTCATCGGCGGCACCGGACGCTCGCCGGCCCGGCCCACCCCGTGCAGCGCGCCGGTCAGCGCCAGGTAGTCGATGTCGTGGCCGGCGGTCCGGGCGAGCGGCCCGTCCTGCCCCCAGCCGGTCATCCGCCCGTACACCAGGCGCGGGTTGGCGGCGAGGCACTCCTGCGGGCCGAGACCGAGCCGCTCGGCCACCCCCGGCCGGAAACCCTCCACCAGCGCGTCCGCGCCGGCCACCAGGGACAGCAGCAGCTCCCGGCCGTCCGGGTGCTTGAGGTCCAGCGCGATCGAGCGCCGGTTGCGGTTCAGCAGGTCGCCGGGGAACGCGCCGAACCCGCCGCCGCCCACCCGGTCCACCCGGACCACGTCCGCGCCCAGGTCGGCAAGCATCATGGCGGCGAACGGCCCCGGGCCGATGCCGGCCAGCTCGATCACCCGCACGCCGGTCAGCGGTCCGGTGTTGGTCACCCGCGTCACCCTAGGGCTCCGGACCCCGGCACGCCACGGCCCCGACCGCCCGTACAGCGGTTGACCAGGGCAATCATCCGGGCCTCGACTTGGCGTCCGGCTCCGGGTGGCCTAGCCTTGGAACCGCGAGGGGAGTACTTCCCACGAACCATTCCGGTCAGTACGGCGAGCCCCGGGGGCGAGCCTCGGGTGGTTGCCCACGAAACCGTGGGTGAAGGAGACCTCGAACATGACACGGTGTTCGAGGAGGCCCCATGACCGAAGTGTCCTACCTGTCCGCCGCCGGCCTGTCGTCGGTGGGCACGCCCACGCTGTGGGCGGTGACGATCGCCGGCGTGCTCGCGCTGCTGGTGCTGGACTTCCTGGTCACCCGCAAGCCGCACGAGGTCTCCATCCGGGAGGCGCTCGGCTGGTCGGCCTTCTACATCGCCCTGCCGCTGGCGTTCGGCGCGTGGATCTGGTCCCGCTACGGCAGCCAGCAGGGCGTCGAGTACCTCACCGGTTACCTGGTCGAGAAGTCGCTCTCGGTCGACAACCTGTTCGTCTTCATGCTGCTGCTGGCCGCGTTCGCGGTGCCCGCCGTGCTCGCCCAGCGGGTGCTGCTCTACGGCATCGCCGGCGCGCTGGTGCTGCGCGCGATCTTCATCGCGCTCGGCGCCGCCGCCCTCCAGACGCTCGACTTCGCCTTCCTGCTCTTCGCGCTGATCCTGATCGCCACCGCGGTCAAGCTGCTGCGCGACGCCCTCTCCGGGCACGAGCAGGAGGTCGACATCAACAAGATGCGGTCCGTGCGGCTGCTGCGCAAGGTCATGCCGGTGGTCGAGGAATACCACGGCACCCGGATGACCATCCGGCAGCACGGCCGGCGGGCGCTCACCCCGTTCGCGCTGGTCGTGGTCGCGGTGCTGGCCACCGACATCGTCTTCGCGGTCGACTCGGTGCCCGCCGTCTACGGCATCACCGAGGACCCGTACCTGGTCTTCGCCACCAACGCGTTCGCGCTGCTGGGCCTGCGCGCGCTCTACTTCGTGCTGCACGCGGCGCTCAGCCGGCTGGTGCACCTCAGCTACGGGCTCGCCGTCATCCTGGCGTTCATCGGGATCAAGCTCGGCCTGCACTGGGCGCACGGCATCTGGAAGGGCGTGCCGGAGATCCCGACGCTGGCCTCGCTCGGCGTGATCATCGGAGTCCTGGTGATCGTCACCATCACCAGCCTCCGCGCCACCCGGGGCAGCGGCGACGGCGACCGCGCCGTCGTGCACGAGACGCAGGGCGGTGGCCCCGCCTGACGCGTTGCCCCGGGAAGCGGTGTGCGGTCGCGGCCGGGGTGGTAGGACTGACGGGTGGGAATCGTGTCGCCGGGATTTCAGGGCCGGCCCCGTTCGTCCGCGCCGGACCTGCCACCGGGGCAGTACCTCACCGAGGACTTCCCGGTGCTCTCCGCCGGCCCGACGCCGCGCGTGGCGCCCGACACCTGGGAGTTCGTGCTGACCAGCGAGACCGGCGCGGAACACCGCTGGTCCTGGGACGAGCTGATGCGCCTGCCGCAGGACACGCCGACGGTGGACCTGCACTGCGTCACCCGCTGGTCCAAGCTCGGCACCACCTGGCAGGGCGTCTCGCTGGACACGCTGCTCGACGGCGTGGACACCGACGCGCGCCACGCGCTGGCGCACTCGTACGGCGGCTACACCACCAACCTGCCCCTGGACGACCTGCGCGGCGGGCGGGCCTGGGTGGTGCACACGTACGACGGGCGCCCGCTGCCCGCCGAGCACGGCGGCCCGGCCCGGCTGCTCGTGCCGCACCTCTACCTGTGGAAGTCCGCCAAGTGGGTGCGCGGCATCCGGCTGCTCGTCGACGACCGGCCCGGTTTCTGGGAGACGGCCGGTTACCACGACTACGGCGACCCGTGGCGCGAGCAGCGCTACCAGGGCGACTGAGGTGACCGCGCCGACCGCCGGCGGCCGGGCGGCGCCGCTGACCTGGCGGGTGGCCCGGCTGGTCGAGCGGCGGGTCGAGACGGCGACCGCCCAGACACTGGTGCTGGACGTGCCCGGTTGGCCCGGGCACCTGCCCGGCCAGCACGTCGACCTGCGGCTGACCGCCGCCGACGGCTACCAGGCGGCCCGCTCGTACTCGCTCGCCGGCCCGGCGCAGGACGGGCGGATCGAGGTGACCGTGCAGCGGGTGACCGACGGCGAGGTGTCGCCGTACCTGGTCGACACGTACGCCGAGGGCGACCCGGTGGAGGTCCGCGGCCCGGTCGGCGGTTGGTTCGTCTGGCGGACCGACGGGGCCGCGCCGGTGCTGCTGGTGGCCGGCGGTTCCGGGGTGGTGCCGTTGATGGCGATGATCCGGGCCCGCCGGGCGGCCGGCAGCCGGACGCCGTTCCGGCTCATCTACTCGGTACGGACCGCGGACGACGTGATCTACGCCGACGAGCTGCGCCGCCGGGCCCGCGACGACCAGGGCCTGGACGTCGCGTACGTCTACACCCGGCGGGCGCCCGAGGGCTGGCGGGGCGAGCCGCACCGGATCGGGCTGGCCGACGTGAACAGTCACGGCTGGCCGCCGGCGTTGGAGCCGCTCTGTTACGTCTGCGGTCCGACCGGATTCGTGGAGACCGTGGCCGACCTGCTGGTGGGGCTCGGCCATCCGACGCGGCGGGTGCGGACCGAACGGTTCGGCCCGACCGGCTGACGACCCGAGGAGGGCGCATGACGGAACTGTCCTACCTGGACGGCAACATGCTCGACGGACCGCTGCGGGAACTCCTCGCGGTCGACCTGAGCGCCACCACCGGGCGGTGCGACACCTGCGGCATGACCGGTCCGATGGCCGGCCTGCACGTCTACTCGCACGCCCCCGGCCTGGTCGGGCGGTGCCCGGCGTGCACCGGCGTGATGGTGCGCCTGGTCCGCGCGCCGGAGCGGGCCTGGCTGGACCTGCGCGGCACCACGTACCTCCAGGTTCCCATGCCGCTGGAGCAGCGCCTCCGCCCCGCCCCCTGACCGGACGCGGCCGGCCTCAGGACGCGACGGTCAGGTGGTCCAGCTTCGCCGGCGCGGGTTCGGCGTGGTGGCCCGCGCGTTCGGGGACGCTCCCCGCCGGGACCACCCCGGGCCGGGGCGGCGCGCCCGCCGGCCGTGTCGCGCCGGTAAGGCGACGTCGTACCCGACTGACGAGCTGCCCCACGGTCACCGGCACCACCGACAGGACGAGCTGCCCGTTGCGCGGATCGACGGTCGCGGCCACCCCGTACAGCCGGGCGCCGTGCCGCAGCAGCCGGGGCCGGCCGGCGGCCAGTCGGGGCGCCCGGACCGGCGCGCCGCCGCGGCCGTACCCGCCGTCCACGTCGGCGCGGACCGGATGCCGTTGGCCGCTGGCCGCGCTGGCGGCGAGGAGCCGGTCGACCGGGAAGTCGGTGCGCACGGTCCGCCCGGTCGGGTCGGTGGCGTCCAGCCGGGTGGTCCCGGCGACCGGGCCCGCCACCAGCCGGACCGGCCCGGCCTCCGCGGCGAACCGGGGGTACGGGCTGCGCGCGGTCACCGTCACGGTGCGCCCGTCGACCCAGCTCACCTCGACGGTGTCCAGCCGGGCCAGCCAGTCGGCGCGGACGTCGGTGACGTCGGTCCACGCCGCCGGGGCACCCGGGTAGCCGGCGTGCCACCGCCCGGCCGCCACCACCGTCGCCGGTACGCCCCGGTCGGTGTCCTGCGCGATGACCGCCAGCAACTCGTCGACGCCGCCGCCGGTCACCGCGCCCAGACGCAGCCGGGCCTCGATGTCGAGCCGGTTGCGGACCCCGTCGGTGACATGCTGGTCGACCAGCCGACGGACCGTCGCGTGGACCCGTTCCTGGGTGGCCCGGTCCAGCCGGCGGAAGTCGTCGCCGACCAGGTGGGCCAGCTCCAGCCCGACGTGCCGGCTCAGCACGGCGTCCCGACGCTCGCCGGCCGGGATCAGGTCGGCGACGAACGCGAACAGCCGTTCCACGCTGACCAGCCGCTGGTCGACCCGGCTGTGGTAGGTGATGTTGCGGGCGTCCAGCCGGCGTACCGCGTGGTAGTAGTCGTAGTCGGCGAGCACCGAGATCCGGCGGGCGTGGTAGCAGGCCGCCAGCGTGAACGGCTGGTCGCTGAGGACCGGCATGTCCTCGGGGAACCGCAGCCCGAGCCGGTCGACGAGGTCGCGGCGGAACAGCTTGGTGTTCGCCAGCGACCAGGGCAGCGCCGAGTCGAACAGGCTCACGTCGACCGCGTTGCCGGCGGCGAACACGTCGGCGAAGACGTGCCGGCCGTTGACGCCGACGACCTTGCCGAGCACCACGTCGGAGCCGTACCGGTCGGCGGCGGCGACCAGTCGTTCCAGCGCCTCGGGGCCGAGCCGGTCGTCCGAGCCGAGGAAGAAGACGTACCGGCCGGTGGCCAGCTCCAGCCCTCGGTTGCAGGGCGCGGCCGGGCCGCCCGAGTTGGCCTGGTGGACCACCCGCAGCGTGCCGGGGTGCCGGGCGGCGAGCCGGTCCAGCAGGCGACCGCTGCCGTCGGTGGACCCGTCGTCCACCGCCACGATCTCCATCCGGTCGGGCCCGATGGTCTGCCGCAGCAGCGAGTCGAGGCAGGGCCGCAGGTAGCGGAGCGTGTTGTAGACCGGCACGACCACGCTCACGTCGGGTCGGGTGGTCGGTGGGCGGTCCGTCGCCTCCTCGACTGCCACAGCTGATCCTCCGTTGGTCGCGCGGCTGGTCCGACGCGACCGAGCGTGGTGGAGCGACCGGTCCGGGTGACGACACCGACGTGACGGCCAGATGACCGGCAGGCAGCCGTTGGATACGCCGAACGGGCCCGACCCCCGGTGCGTGGGGGTCGGGCCCGTTCGGGTGTTGCTCAGCTGGTGCTGTAGCCGCGGGTGGCGATCCAGTCGGCGAGGTTGTCGATGCTCATCCGGTAGGAGGCCATGGTCGGGTCGGCGCTGTCGGCGATGGTGACGGTCCTGCCGTCGTCGCGGTAGCCGATGACGCTGATGTAGTGCCCGCCCTCGAAGGAGTGGGTGTTGCCGTCCGTGTCGGTGGCGGTGCCGGCGATGTTGGCGACCACGGCCCGGCCGGCGTCGACGGTGCGGACGACGTCGGCGCGCAGCTTGTCGGTCTGCTTGTCGTCGGCCTTGGGCGTGCTGATCTCGACCGACTTGTAGGCGTCCTTGGCGCCGGTCTCCTTGTTCAGCACGGGGGTGATGTCGTTGATGCTGTTGGTGCCGGCCTCGGTGGTGCCCATCTCCTCGGCCATGGTCTGCACGTCGATGTCCTTGCCCTGCACGGACAGCGCGTTGCGGGCGGCGGCGGGGCCGCAGAAGTAGAAGTTGGGCTGGGCTTCGTAACGCACGTCCAGTTCCCGCTCGCCGTGACCCTTGCGGTCGGTCACCACGGCGCTGGTCGGGCCGGTGGGGGCGGCGTGGGCGGCGATGGCGGGGCCGGCGACGCCACCGGCGGTCGCGGCGATGCCGGCAGCGGTCAGCACGGTCTTGCGCAGCAGGGTGGTAGCCATGATGGTTGCCTCCCAGGGGGAAGACGCGGCGGGTACCGCGTGCGGGGGACGTCTCGGGACAGGCCCGGCCGGCGGACGAGGGTGCCTGCGCGGGGCCCGGATGCCGGCACGGGCGGGGCCACGGGGTGGCCGGTTGGCCCGCGGTCTGCCCGGTACAACGCCCGCCCCCCCGGCCCCGATTCCGCCGCGCCGGTGACCCCCGCCACCCCATATCCCCACAAATCAGACACCGGGTGGGGATGTGGGTGGCGGATGGGTGAGAGTGGTGCCTCGTGAGATACCTGCGTAGTGACGGCCGCGTCGCGATCCGCCGCCCCCGGCCCGGCGACGAGGCGGAGTTCGTGGCCGCCGCCCGGCGCAGCCGCGACCTGCACCACCCGTGGCTGACCGCACCGGACGACGCCGAACGGTACGCCGCGTACCTGCGCCGGATCCGCCGGCAGGACACCTCCGGCTTCCTGTTCTGCGACCGGGCCAGCGGTGCGATCGCCGGGTACGCGAACATCGGCGGCATCGTGCGGGGCGCGCTGCGCGGCGGCTACCTCGGCTACGCCGCATTCCGCCCGTACGCGGGCACCGGGCACGCCTCGGCCGGGGTGCGGCTGGTGATCGCGCACGCGTTCGGCGCGCTCGGGCTGCACCGGTTGGAGGCGAACATCCAGCCCGGCAACGCGCCGTCGAAGCGACTGGCCCGCCGCCTCGGGTTCCGGCTGGAGGGGTTCTCCCCGGACTACCTGTTCGTGGACGGCGCGTGGCGGGACCACGAGCGCTGGGCGATCACGGCCCCGCCGACACCCTGACCGGACGGCGTCTCAGCTTCCCGGCTTCGGGAACGCGACCGGGCTGCGGTGCCCGGCCCGGTCCACCGCGCGTACGCCGAAGAACACGTTGTCCTTGGACAGGTCGATCGTCACCTCGGTGACGTCACCGACCGCCAGCACCTTCTGCCACTCGGCGGCCGTGGTCTCCCGCCACACCACCTCGTAGCCGGCCAGGTCCGGTTCGGGGCCGCGCTGCCAGCGCAGCGTGGTGTCGTTGGTCAGGTTCGTGGTGACCACGGTGACGCCCTTCGGCGTGCCCGGGGCCTGGGCGAGCGACCACAGCGCCGCGCCGTTCACCCGGGCCACCCGGGTGATGTAGTCGAAGTCGCAGAACTCCGGCAGGTCGCCGTACTGCACACCGTCGACCACCCGGACGTCCTGGTGCTGGTGGGCGAAGTCCTCGGCGGGCTCGGTGAACCGGCCGGCCGGCCAGCCCTCCCGCAGGAACGAGATGTGGTCGCTGCCGCGCAGGTAGCGGTCCCGCCGGTAGATCACCCGGACGTCCATCCCGGTCACGCCGTGGTCCGCCACGTCGGTGACGAACCGGGCGAGCTGCCGGGACGGGGAGTCGTTCTCGCCGCCGACGGACTGCCGCACGCTCGCCTCGGCCGGCGTCTCGGCGGTCGGCACGCCCTCGGCGAACAGCCGCACGGTCCGCGGGTCACGGGTGCCGTCGTCGGCGGTGCTGCTGCCGACGATGTCGTTGCTGAACATGCCCTGCACGTCCACGCCGGCCGCCTTCAACCGGCCGGCCAGGTACGCCGAGCCGTACAGGCCCTGCTCCTCGCCGGCGACGGCGGCGAGCACGATCGTCGCCTCGGTGCGCCGGCTCGCCAGCACCCGGGCCAGCTCCAGCACCACGGCCACGCCGGACGCGTCGTCGTCGGCGCCCGGCGCGTCGCTGACCGCGTCCATCACGTCGGTGGCGCGGGAGTCGTAGTGGCCGGTGATCACGTACACCCGCTCGGGCGTGACGTCGCCGCGCAGCGTGGCCACCACGTTGGTGATGGTGGTGGCGGTCGGGATCCGGGAGGCGGGCTCCTGCACGTACGACTGGAGTGCCACGGTCATCCGGCCGGCGGAGGCGGCGGCGTACCCGGTCAGTTGGGCGTGGATCCAGTCCCGGGCGGCGCCGATGCCGCGTACCGGATCGGTCTGGCTGGAGAGCGTGTGCCGGGTGCCGAACGCGGCCAGACGGCGGACGGTGGCCTCGATCCGGGCCCGGTCGATCTCGCGCAGCAGCGCGGTCAGCTCGCGGTCCGGCGGCTGCGGCCGGGCCGGCCGCCCCGGACCACGCGGCGCGTCGGTCCCCGCTACCGCCGGGCTCGCGGCGAGCGGCGTCGCGACGGCGGCGGCGGTGGCCGCGGCCGAGGCGGTGAGGAAGGTACGCCGGCTCGACCTCGTGGGTCGGCCCTCGGCGGTCTCGTGGTTTCCCATCCCGGCATCCTCGCGCCGATCACGAGGAATGTCCATATCGTTCACCGTGGATGGATTGACCGGGACGTTTGTCGGAGGTCTGCCCGGGAACGGCAGCAGACATGACGAAACCACGTGTGGTGATCGTGGGGGCCGGGTTCGCCGGGTACCACGCGGCCAAGACGTTGCGCCGGCTGGCCCGCGACCGGGCCGAGATCGTCCTGCTGAACACGACCGACTACTTCCTCTACCTGCCGCTGCTGCCCGAGGTCGCGGCCGGCGTGGTCGAGCCGACCCGGATCTCGGTGCCGCTCGCCGGCACGCTCGACGGCGTCCGGGTGGTGGTCGGCGAGGCCGACCGGGTGGATCTCCAGAACCGCTGGGTCGGCTACCGCTCCGCCGAGGGCGAGCACGGCCAGCTCGCGTACGACCGGCTGATCCTCTCCGTCGGCAGCGTCAACAAGCTGCTGCCCATCCCCGGGGTCACCGAGTACGCGCACGGCTTCCGTGGCCTGCCCGAGGCGCTCTACCTGCACGACCACGTGGTCCGGCAGGTCGAGCTGGCCGAGCTGACCGACGACCCGGCCGAGCAGCGGGCCCGCACCACGTTCGTGGTGGTCGGCGCCGGCTACACCGGCACCGAGGTCGCCGCCCACGGCCAGTTGTTCACCGACCGGCTGGTGGCCCAGCGCCCGCACCTGAAGGTCCGGCCCCGCTGGATGCTGCTCGACGTCGCCCCGCGCGTGCTGCCCGAACTGGACCGGCGGATGTCCGTCACCGCCGACCGGGTGCTGCGCCGCCGTGGCGTGGACGTGCGGATGGGCACCTCGGTCGGTGAGGCCACCCCGGACGGCGTGATGCTCACCGACGGCGAGTACGTGCCCACGTGCAGCCTCATCTGGTGCGTCGGGGTGCGCCCGGACCCGTTCGTGGCCGAACTGGGCCTGCGCACCGAGAAGGGGCGGTTGGTGGTGGACGAGTTCCTCAACGTCCCCGGGTACCCGGAGGTGTTCGCCTGCGGCGACGCCGCCGCCGTCCCGGACCCGACCCGCCCCGGGCAGGTGTGCGCGATGACCGCGCAGCACGCCCAGCGGCAGGGCAAGCTGGCCGCGCACAACATCGCCGCCTCGTACGGGCAGGGCACCCGCAAGTCCTACCAGCACCACGACCTGGGCTGGGTGGTGGACCTGGGCGGCAAGGACGCGGCGGCCAACCCGCTGCACGTGCCGCTGTCCGGCCTGCCGGCCAAGGCGGTCACCCGCGGCTACCACCTGTTGGCGATGCCCGGCAACCGGCCCCGCGTCGCCGCGGACTGGGCGCTCGACGCGACGCTGCCCCGGCCGGCCGTGCAGCTCGGCCTCGTACCGGCCAACGCGGTGCCGCTGGAGAGCGAGTCGCCGGAGCTGGTCCGCCGGCCCTGACACCCGCAAGCTCATCCGCCGGCCGGCGGCCGGTCCCGCGCCACGGGATCCGGCCCGCCGGCCGGCTCCTTGTGCTCGCCCGGCGCACCGTCGGCCTGGGCCATGCCCTCGGCGGCGCCCGTGCCGTCGGCGGCGCCCGTGCCGTCGGCGGCGCCCGTGCCGTCGGCGGCGCCCGTGCCGTCGGCCGGGGTGCCCAGTGCCAGCCGCCCGGCCGGGACGAACTCGCGCAGCAGCACCTGCACGACGCCGGCCGCCGGGATCGCCAGCAACGCGCCGACCAGACCGGCCAGTTCGGCCGCCAGCAGCACGCTGACCAGCACCGTCAACGGGTTCAGCCGGACCGCGCGGGCCATGATCACCGGTTGCAGCAGATGGTTCTCCACCTGCTGGTAGACCACGAAGAAGACCAGCACCACGACGCCGGCGGTGGGGGATTTCGCGAAGCCCGCGCCGGCCGCGACGATCGCGCCCAACGTGGCCCCGACCAGCGGGATCAGGTCGAACACGGCGACCACCAGCGCGATCACCGCGGCGAACGGCACCCCGAGCAGGAGCAGCACCACGAAGGTCAGGCCGCCGCAGATCAGGCTGATCACCAGGTTCCCGCTCAGGTAGCCGGTGACGATCCGGGAGGAGTCCCGCCCGATGCGCCGCAGCCGCTCGGCCGGGCCGTCCCCGACCAGCCGCAGCGTCGTCGCCACGATCCGCGGCGCCTCCAGCACCATCAGGTACGCCAGCACCACCACCGTGACCAACGCGGCGACGGCCTGCGCCACGCCCCGGACCAGCCCGACGGTCGGCTCGCCGAGCCGGGAGCCGTAGCGGCGCAACTGTCCGGGTTCGGCGTACCGGAGCAGGTGCAGGCGGTCCAGCAGCCGGCCGATCGGTCCCCGCCCGGCCTGGGCGTCGTGCACCAGCTCCGGCACCCGGTCGGCGAGCCGGCCCAGCTCGTCCACCAACGGCAGGACGATCATCGTGCCCAACGCCGCGAGCAGCACGAACGTGGCCAGGAAAACCAGCAGGGTGGCCAGCGCCCGCCGGTGCACCCGACGCTCCAGCCGGTCGACGAGCGGCTTGAGCGCGACCGCGAGGAACGCCGCGACCAGGCCCCAGACGAGCACCCGACGGGTCGCCCAGACCAGCGCCAACCCGACCACGGTGGCCAGCACCAGACCGATCACGATCACCGTCCGGCGGGCGGTGGACCGGTCGTCGGCGACGCTCATCCGGCGCGGCTACCCGCCCTGCCGGTGGAGAAACCCGGGGCTCACCCCGGGTCGGGTCGGTCATCCGGCGCGGCTCCGCCCTGCCGGTGGGAAGGCCCGAGGGCTCACCCCAGGTCGGCGTCGGTGACCGGCCAGGCGTCCGCGGCGAACGTGTCGAGTGCCGCCGCGTGCAGCACGGTGCCGGGCACCGGGTCACCGGCGACCCGCGCGGCGAGCCGGCGTACCGGCAGTCGCCCCGGCCGGAGCACGCCGGCGAGCACCACGTTGCCGTAGCGCCGGCCGCGCAGCATCCGCCGGTCGGTGAGCAGGCACACCTCGGCGAAGACGGCGCGCAGCGTGGCCACCTGCGCCCTGGTGTGCGCCAGCGGCGGCAGGTCGGTCAGGTTCACCAGGTAGACGCCGTCCGGACGGAGTACCCGGGCCACCTCGGCGGCGAACTCGAGGGCCGCCACGTGCGCGGGCATCCGGGCCGCCCGGTAGACGTCGCCCACCACCACGTCGTAGGCGGCGTCCGGCGCCCCGGTCACCGCGTCGCGGGCGTCGCCCAGCGTGACCACCACCTCGGGCGGCAGCGGCGGCAGCTTCCGGCGGACCAGCTCGACCACGCCGGGATCGCGTTCGACCACCCGCTGCGCCGAACCGGGCCGGGTGGCGGCCAGCCAGCGGGGCAGCGTGAGCGCGCCGCCGCCCAGGTGCAGGGCGGTCACCGGCTGCCCGGGCGGGGCGCTCAGGTCGATCACCGTGGCGATCCGCCGCACGTACTCGAAGTGCAGGTGACGAGCGTCGGCGACGTCCACGTAGGACTGTTCGACCCCGTCGGCGAGCAGCGTACGCCCGGTGGGGCGGGCCGGGTCGACGACGATCTCCAACACCTCGGTGTCGCTCTCCACCTTCGGCACGCTACCGGCGCGCGTGCCGTGTTGGGCGGGGCCCCCGCCTCTACCGGAGGCGTTAAGCGGGGGCCCCTCCTTGCGGGTCAGCCGGCGGCCATGCCGGCGCCGGCCTCGTCGATGGCGTCGTCGACGCGGTGGGCCAGGGCCACGTCCGCGGTGGTGACGCCGTCGGTCTGCTGGGTCCGGACGGTGAGCACCGCGTTGTCCGGGTCCGGCCGGCCGATCTGCGGGCCGCGCCCGCCCTCGGCCCGGAGCCGGTCCAGCCGGTCCAGCACCCGGTCCAGGTTGCCGCCGGGCAACTCGATGGTGCGCACCAGCGAGCGCCGGTCACTGGACCAGTACGGCAGCGTGGCGAGCGCGTCGCGTAGCTCCGACTCGGTCAGCGGGGCGGTGGCGGAGCTGGCGCCCACCAGACCGCCGCCGTAGTCGGCCGGTCCGAGCAGGTCCCGCAACCCGTCGGGTACGCGCAACGACCCGACCAGTTCGGCGTCCGCGTCCGCGAGCGCGGCCAGGGTCGCCTCCGCCTGGTAGCGCGCCTGTTCCGGGGTGAGCCGGCTGCGCCGCCCGACCTCGGCCAGGAAGCCCGGCAGGTCCTGCCGCCGTTCGATGCCGTCCACCGGGACCACGTCGTGCAGCTTCACCGGCACGGCCGCGAGCAGCCGTTCCCGCTCCGCCTCGTCGAGCGCCCAGGCCAGGGCCAGCACGGTGGCCTCCGCCGCGACCTTCGCCTCGGCGAAGTCGACGCCGGCGCGCCGGCTCACGTCGTCGACGAGGTCCCGGTAGCCCCGTGGGACACCCCGGCCGGACGGCGGGTCCGGCAGCGGTCGCGGTCGCTCCGCCACCCCGACCGCGGGCGGCGCCGGCCCACCCCGCGTGCTGTCCGGCTTGTGTCGACCGGCCGGCGGCGGGCCGGACCGCTCGTGCTGGTCCAGCGAGGTGACCTGCTTGGACGCGCTCAGGCTGGCGCCGGTCTGGCTGGGTCGCCGGCCCTGCTCCCGGGCCTGGCGGGCGAGGGCCCGGCGGCGCTGGTTGTCGCCCTCCATCTGCTTGCGCATCGTCGCACCTCGTTCCTGGTCGGTTGCGCTTGCGCCGGTCGCCTTCCCGGTGCCGCCGGGAAGCTAACGACGTCCGGCGGGGCGAGGAGCTTCATTCGCTGCGGGTGAGGGGCGGTCACCCGATGGCGTCGCACGATCGGGGCGGACCGGACAACTTCCGACGCACGCGGAAGGGCAGGTCGTCATGAAACGGATCGTGGAGATCGTCCCCGCTCGTCCCGGTTGGTACGCCCGCTGGCGCGTCGGCCCGGAGGTCACCCGCTGCTATCCGGTGACCCTCTGGGCGCTGCTGGAGGGCGCGGACGGCGGTGGACGCGAGGTGGTCGGCGTCGACTGCGTCGGGCAGTGGCCCGGCGCGGACGACGACGGCGCCGGAGATTTCGTCCGTTACCTGTTCCAGACGCCTGATTCCGGTGTGCCGGAGGACGTCGACTCGTCGGCGGTGGGGGAGCCGCGTGACGGCGCTCCCCGCCGGCCGGCCGTGGTGCCCGTCGTCTGAGCTTTCCTCCAGGCCCCCGGCCCCTGGTCCCAGGGTCGGGGGCCGCCCCCTGCCCGGGGCGCGACGCGGGTCGGTCAGCCCACCTCGCGGGCGCCGCCGGCCGCCGTTTGCGGCGGGGCGGTGAGCAGCTCGGCCAGCCCGGTGCGGTCCAGCAGCTGTCGGATCTGCGCGTTCACGCCGCGCAGGTGGATCGCGCCGGTGCCGGCGCGGTGGATCAGCACCAGCGCGCTCAGGCCGGAGGAGTCGCAGAGCGTCACGTCGGTGAAGTCGAGCCACAGCTCCTGGTGGCCGTCGCGGCGCAGCCGGGCGGCGGCCTCGACGAGTTCCGGCGCGGTGTCGAAGTCCAGCTCGCCGGCCAGCCGGAGGCGGGCGGAGCCGGCGTCGGGCCGGTCCACCTCGATGGTCAACAGCGGGGAGAGCACAGGACCATGTTCCCAGCCGCCGGTGGTCGGGAAACCTCCGGGGTCAGGCGGACGCGGTGGAACCGGATGCCCGGCCGTCGGCCGGCCGGCGGTCCAGCAGACCCGTCACGCCGGTCATGTCGAGGATGGTCGCCAGGAAGCGCGGGACCGCCCGGAGCTCGATGCCGGTGCCGGCCTGCTGCCCCTCGCGCCAGGCGTGCACGATCACCGACAGGCCGGTGCTGTCCAGGAAGACCAGGTCACCGAAGTCCAGCACCAGCCGGGCGGGACCCGCGGCGAGCAGGCGGTCGATCTCGGCGCGCAGCGGCGTCGCGGTGGCGTAGGCCAGGTCACCGCCGACGCGGACGACCGGGGCGTCCGGGTCGGAACGGTCCACGGAGATGCTCAGCGGCGTCGCTTCGGGCTTTCTCCGTTGAGGAACCACCATCACGCCTTTCCGCAGGCTGCCGGTCTGGCAGGGACGCCCGGATCGTAACAACCCCACCGCCGGGGCGCTCGTCGTGTGCTCGCGGGCCAGGGCCGTCGTCGAGTGGCGCCGCGGGCATACCGGCGTAGGGTGGGGAGGCGAGATATGACCACACGCGCCACTTGCGGCGCTCCGCCGATGTCGACGAGGAGAGTGGGCTCAGCTGGTGACTGCTGCCGACGTCAGGGGTTCCGACCCGGGCGACGGACGGATCTCCACGCCGAGTGCCGACCGGGCTCGGGTGTGGTCCGCCGACGCTCCCACGACGTCTGCGCTCCCACCGCTGGCCCCCGACCACGACGCGCCGGTCGTCCCCGACTGGTCCGAGGTCGTGGAGCACTTCCGTGAGGGTCTCATCGTCTGCGACGCCGACGGCGTGGTGCGGCACGTGAGCCCGGTCGCGGAGCGGCTGGTGCCCGAGGTCGTGCCGGGCGAGGTGCTCGCCGCCGCCGGCGTCGCGGCGCTGGGCGGCGACGGTCGGGTCGAGTTCACCCACCACGACCGGCGGCTGCGACTGCGCCCGGTCGCGCTCTCCCACGCCCGGCGTTGCTGGTACGTGGAGGACGTCACCGAGAGCGTCAGCCGGGCCGACGCCCTGCTCGCCGAGCGGGCCCGCTCGTTGTTCCTCGCCGTGGTCGGCGAGAAGCTCGGCAATCCGTTGCACCCCGACCGGGCCGCCGCCGCGGTGGCGCGGCTGGCGGTGCCCACGGTGGCCGACGTGGCGGTGCTGGTGCTGGCCCCGCGTTCCGGCCGGGCCCGCTGGTGGCGGGCGGTACGCGCCGAGGACGAGGTACCCGCCGTGGACAGCGGTGTGCTGCCCGCCGCCGCACTGCCCGCGGCCATCGAGGCCGGTCTCGCCGGGACCGAGCCGCACGCGCTGGACTGGCTCGTCGAGCAGGCCGCCGAGGCGGGCTGGCTACCCGGCCTGGACGTGACCGGCGCCACCGCCCGGGTGGTGCCGCTGCCGGGCCGGGACGAACCGGTCGGCGTGCTGCTGGTGGCGCGCCGGGCCGGCCGCTGGTACGACGAGGCCGACATCGACCTGGTGCGCGCGTTCGCGGCCCGGGCCGGCGCGGCGCTGACCACCGCCATGCTGTACCGCGACCAGGCCGAGGTCGCCGACACGTTGCAGGCCAGTCTGGTGCCGGTCGAGCCGGCGGAGGCCTCGGGCGTGCAGTGGGGCACGGCGTACCGGCCGGCGCAGGCCGGTCTGCGCATCGGCGGCGACTTCTACGGCTCGCACCGGCTGCCCGACGGTGGCTCGGTCTTCTTTCTCGGCGACGTGTCGGGCAAGGGCGTGGAGGCGGCCGTCTTCACCGGCCAGCTCCGTCAGTGCCTGCACGCGTTGCACCGGGTGGAGACGCAGCCGGGGCGGTTGCTGAAGCTGCTCAACGACGCGTTGCTGGAGACCACCCAGGCCCACGGGCAGGGCCGGTTCGCCACCATGGTGCTCGGGGTGGCCCGGCCGCACCGCGACGGCGGGCTGACGCTGACGCTGGCCGGGGGCGGTCACCTGCCGCCGCTGGTGTTGCGCGCCTCCGGCGAGGTCGAGGTGGTGCCGTTGAGCGGCATGCTGATCGGCGTGGTGCCGGACCCGCGGATCGGCGAGGCCACCGTGCACCTGGCGCCGGGCGAGACCTGCCTGCTCTACAGCGACGGCGTGACCGAGGCGCGGGGCGGGTGGCGCGGCGACGAGCAGTTCGGCGCGGACCGGCTGCTCACCGCCGTGACCGGCTGTCACCGGATGCCCGCCCCGGCGCTGGCCGAGCGGGTCGAGCAGGTGACCTGCGACTGGCTCGCCCACGGCGACCACGACGACATCGCGGTGCTGGCGCTGCGGGCGACCGGTGCGGCCGGCCGCGCGTCCCGCCACCTGCACGCGGTGCCCGGCCCGACGAGCGCCGAACCGACGAGGGAGCTGCCCGAGTGACCGCGACGACCACCGCAGCCGGCCCGGCGCACGCGTTCGCCGGCTATCTGGAGTGCCTGGCCGAGGCCGACGAACAGGGTGCGGTGGCGGTCGCCCGAGGGCTGCTGGAGGCGGGCGTGCCGGCCGAGCGGGTGCTGCTCGACCTGGTCGCCCCGGCGCAGGCCGAGGTGGGCGAGCGGTGGGCGCGCAACGAGTGGAGCGTGGCGCAGGAGCACGCCGCCACCCACATCAGCGAGCGGGTGGTGGCGGCGGTCGCCGCGTACGCCGATCCGCGCGTGACCCGCGGCCGGATCGTGATGGCCTGCATGGACGGTGAGTGGCACGCGTTGCCGGCCCGGCTGGTCGCCGAGGTGCTGCGGCTGCGCGGCTGGCAGGTGGTCTTTCTCGGGGCCAGCGTGCCGGCCGCGCACCTGGTGTCCTACCTGCACCGGTACGACGCCGACGCGGTGGCCCTGGCCTGCGCGCTGCCGATGCGACTGCCGCACGCGCACCGGATGATCGAGGCGTGCCGCCGGTCCGACGTGCCGGTGGTGGTGGGCGGGCGCGGGTTCGGCGTGGACGGCCGCTGGGCGCGGGTGCTCGGCGTGGCGTGGGCGCCGGACGCGCCGGCCGCGGCCGACCTGGTCGCCGACGACCGGGCGCTGCGCGCGACGCCGCCCGCACAGCTGGACCACCTCGCCGACGACGAGTACGCCAGCCTGGTCAAGCGGCGGGGCGAGCTGATCGACAGCGCGCTCGCCGACCTGCGCGAGCGGGTGCCGGCGGTGGTCGACTACACGCCGGCGCAGCTCGACTCGACCGTGGGCGACCTGGGCTACATCGTCGACTTCCTGGCCGCCGCGCTCTACGTGGACGACGGGACGCTGTTCGCCGAGTTCGTCGAGTGGTTGGTGGAGATCCTGGTCAGCCGCGGTGTGCCGGCGAACGCGGTCGGCGTCACGCTCGACCACTATGGACAGCAACTGCGGGACTTCCCCCGCGCGGCCGGTTTCCTGGAGCGGGGGCGGGCCGTGGTGGGCGGCCGGGTGGCGGCGACGGCGGGCCGCTGATCCGGATCGGGCCGAACGCCCCCTATACTTGCTGCACTGCAAGGATTCGCCTGCGGTGGGAGCGAGAGAGGGGCCACGGTGACGTTCACCGTCACGTCCGCCCGTTGGGACCAGGGCGTCACCTGCCTCCGGCTCGCCGGTGAACTGGACCTGAGCACGGCCGGGGAGTTGACCGCCGAGATCGACCGGCTGGTCGCCGACGGCCGCCGCGAGTTGCTGCTCGACCTCACCGAGCTGACGTTCTGCGACTCGACGGGCATCGCTGCCTTCGTCCGTGGAGACAATCTCGTCGCCGCCGACGGTGGTTGGCTTCGGCTCACCGGGGCGACCGGCCGGGTGGCCCGGGTGCTTCAGGTGACCGGGCTGGCCGAGGTGCTGCGCCACGACCGTGACACGGCCGACCCGACGCGGTCGGCCGGCTCCTGATCGGATAGATTTCCCGCCCAGCGTCCGGCCGCGCGGCCGGTGCCCTCCCCGAGACGAAGCAGGTAGCCCCATGGGTCAGCCCAGTCCGAGCCCGGTCCGCATCCTGGTGGTGGACGACGACCCGGGCGACGTCCTGATGATCGAGGAGGCCCTCGAGGAGTCGGACGTCGAGAAGGTCATCGACGTGGTCGCCGACGGCGAGGAGGCGATGGAGTTCCTCCGTCGCGAGGGCCGGCACACCGGGGCGCAGCGACCGGACGTCATCCTGCTCGACCTCAACATGCCCCGGATGGACGGGCGGCAGGTGCTCGGCGAGGTCAAGCGGGACGAGAACCTCCGGAGCATCCCGATCGTGGTGCTGACCACCTCGAACGCCGACACGGACGTGGTGAGCAGCTACACGCTCCAGGCCAACGCGTACGTGACCAAGCCGATCGACCTGGACGACTTCAACGACGTGGTGCGCCGCATCGACGAGTTCTTCGGCCGGGTGGTCGTGCTCCCCAAGCACTCCTGACAACCCGCGCGTCCCGGTGTCCGGATGCTGAACATTTCCGGTGAACGGCCGCCGGCGGTCCGGCCCGCCCCGCAGGATCGTCAGGTGGGGGACGCACGCCGGCTGCCTGGGGGGCGACAGCATGAGGTTCTCGGTGGTGGAGGCCGGTTACGACCGGCGTCAGGTGGATGCCTGCCTGGACGAGCTGGATCTCCGGCTGCGCCGGCTGGCGGCGCGTGCGGAGGGCGTCGCGGGGGCAGGCCGGGAGTGGGACCGGATCCGGCTGGACGCCGGGCACCTCTGCGACTATCTGCGCCGCCGCGCCGCGCCGGCCGACCGGCCTGGTCCGGCCGGCCCGTCGGACGCCGACGTCCCGGCCGGCCCGTCGGCCGCTGAGCGGGAAGCCGCCGAACGGGAGGCCGCCGACCTGGTGGCCCGGGCGCGCGCCGAGCTGGACGCCGCCCGCGAGGAGGCCCGCCTGGTGCGGGAGGAGGCGTACGCGGAGGCGCTGCGGGCACGCCGCGAGTTCGAGGCCGCGCTGCTGGCCCGCCGCCGCCGCGAGGCCCGGGTCGACGAGATCCTCTCCGGCGCCCGGGTGCCCGCCGACACCCCCACCGCCGCCGCCGGCCGGTGAGACGACGCTCCGGGCCTCAGGACAGCGCCGCCACCACCGTGGTGGCCCGCTTCTCGTGCTTCGCGTACGCGTCGGGGAACGCGGAGATCTGCACCGCCTGGGCCGCGCCGGTGACGCTCATGTCCGCCCAGCCCGGCACGTCGGCCAGCGCGGCGTAGAACGCCCGGGCCGCGTACGCCGGTCGCATGAGTTCGGCGACCGTGCCCCACCCGCTGCTCGGGCGCTGCTGGAACAGTCCGACCGAGTCGTGGTCGGAGCCGCTGCCCTGGTGCGGCTGGCCGAACGACTCGGGCAGCACGTCGCTGGCCAGGTTGTACAGGTCGCTCTCCTGCATGGCGGTGGCCACCGCCACCACCATCGCCCGGCGCGGCAGGCGCATGTCCCGGCCGACGTCGACGATGGCCTTCGCGTTGTCCATCTGCCGCTGGTCCAGGCCGGCGACGGGACGCGGGTGCTTCGGGCGGACCACCTTCCGCGGTGGCTGCTTCCGGGCCGGCGTCGGGCTCGGCGTGGCGACCGGGACGGGCGAGGCCGGGACGACGGCGGGCGGCGCCGCCCGGGTGAAGTCGCGGGAGGCGCGCTGCTCGACGGCGACCCGGTCGGCGAGCGCCTCGCGTACCTCCACGGTCGGCGGGGCGGCCTCGCCGACGCCGGCCACGCCGATCAGGCCGAGGCAGCAGGTGACGCCGGTGGCCACCGCGATCCGGCCGGGGACGGAGCGGGCCGCGCCGCGCCGGGGCGGCTCCGGGGCGCGGTGCCGTCCCACTCGCCGTTCGGCCGATGCCGGGTCGATCGTTCGGCCAACCGGGCGGTTCGCGGGCGATGACTGGGGGGCGCGGTGGTCGGGATGCACCCGCCGAGGCTAGGCAGCTTCTCGGCGCTTGCCATCGGGGTGGTTGGTGGCATGCGCCACAGTTTGCCGGAATCCGCTGCGGCATAACCGTCAGTGGATCACCAAACTGTCGAACCTCTGGTCTCCGTCAAGTCGGTCGTGACGGATTCGACGGGATGATCCGGGCGCGCGGCGGCCAGCGCGTCGTGTCGTGGCGACCTCCTCCGATCGGGGGAGGAGCCGCCGGTCGCCCGGCCACGTGATCGACTCCGACCCGCCGAGGCCGGCCGTCTCCACCCACCACCGTCCCGGGGCCGGTGCGGGTACCGGAATCCGGCGCACCGGTCGCCCGGGCGCTCGATACGATTCCGACGGTGACGGAGCAGATGGTCGACGACCGGGCCGCCGGTGAGCCCGCCGGCCGGCGGGGACGGCGGGGCCTGATCATCGTTTCCTGCGCCGTGCTGCTCACCGTGCTCCTGGTCGGGCACCGGGCGGTGCCCAACGTGCACGGCCTGGGCAGCCTGGTGGACAGCGCCACCCCGCTGCTCGGTCTCGGCGTACCCCTGCTCGGGCTCGCGGCGCTGCTGCGCCGCTCCCGCCGCGCGCTGCTCGCCGTGCTGGTGCCGGCGCTGGTCTGGGCCGGGCTCTTCGGCCGGGCCTGGCTGCCCCCGGCGGCCGGCGCCGACGGGACCGCGGTGCGGGTGGCCAGCCAGAACCTGCGGGCCGGCAACCCCGACCCGGCCGCCACCGTCGGCGCGCTGGCCGCCGACGCCCCGGACCTGATCGGGTTGCAGGAGGTCGCCGACGGGGAGCGGATCGCGCCCGTGCTGGCCGGCCGCTACCCGCACCGGACGGCCGTCTCCACCGTGGCGCTGTGGAGCCGCTGGCCGATCCGCGAGACGCGCGGCGTGGACACCGGCCTGGGCTGGGACCGCGCGCTGCGCGCCGTGGTGGCCGCCCCGCAGGGCGACCTGACCGTGTACGTCGTCCACCTCGGCTCCGCCCGCGCCGGCCACACCACCACCCGCGACGAGACGGTGGCGGCGCTGGCCCGCGCCGTCCGTGCCGACCCGGCCGATCGACTGGTGGTGCTCGGCGACCTGAACACCGCCACCACCGACCGGGTCTTCGACCCGCTGACCCGACTGCTCGGCAACGCGCAGGCCGAGGCCGGGCAGGGCTTCGGCTTCACCTGGCCGGCGGAGGTGCCGGTGACCCGCCCGGACCACGTGCTCTACCGGGGGCTCACCCCGACCGCCGCCGGCGTGGTGCACACGCCGGACACCGACCACCGCGCGGTGACCGCCGGCTTCCGATGGTGAGCCGGGCGCTCAGTGGCGGCCGTTCTCGGCCGGGGTGACCGTGAGCCGGTGCCGGCTCGGGTCACCGCTGGAGAACGGCCAGAGCCGGTCGGCGTACGCGACCAACTCGGCCAACTGGTCCCGGCTGAGCCCGGCCGAGGAGATCTCGGCGTGCACGTCGGCCCGGTAGCGGCCGTCGTCGTCGCGACCCAGCTTCGCCTCGGCGGTCACCTGCACGGTGTGCGCCTCGTCGGTGATCTCGCCGGCCGCCTCCACCGCGGCGTGGTGCAGGCAGGAGGCGAACGCGGCGGCCAACAACTGCTCCGGCGTCAGGCCGGAGCAGTGCGGCGCCAGCGGGGACGCCAGGGCGGAGGACAGACCGCCGTCGTCGGTGCGTACGTGACCGCCCGCCGCGGTCGCCGTGGCCGTCTCGGCCAGCCAGGAACTCGGATCCGGCATCGCGTTCCTCCCGTCACTCACCGGCCCGCGTTCCCGGCCGCCGACGGGCGAAACCGCAGTACGCTCAGCGGATCCGCCCGCTCGTGGCGGCGTCCAGGGCCATCGCCTCGGTCGCCTCGGCGGCGGCCCGCCCGGTCCACGGCGAGGTCTCGCCGATCCGCTGCCGGGGCAGCACCACGGTCATCGGCACGTAGATGCGGGCGTCGACCGCCTCGGCCAGCAGCAGCGCGGCCATCGGGCTGGTCGGCCGCGCGGCGGGGTCGGAGTCCAGGCAACGCTCGCACAGCTCGGCCACCTCGGCCGGCAGCCCGGGGACCTCCGGCAGCGGCCGGGGCGGCAGGCGGCGACGCGCGCCGAGCAGTTGGCTGGTGCTGGCGGCGTCGTACGGCAGCCGGCCGCTCAGGCAGTAGTAGAGCAGCACGCCGAGCGCGTACATGTCGGCGGCCGGGGTGGCCGGCTGCCGGTCGAGCTGCTCCGGGGCGAGGTACGCCGGGGTGCCCACCACGACCCCCTCCGGGGTGTGGTCGGGGGCGCCGGCCGGGGTGGCGATGCCGAAGTCGAGCACCTTCACGCCGGACGGGGTGAGGATCACGTTCGCCGGCTTCACGTCCCGGTGCACGATGCCGTGCCCGTGCGCGGCGGCCAGCGCGGCGCACACCTCGGCGCAGACCCGCACCGCGATACGCCAGTCCAGCGGGCCGGCGCGCAGGTGCGCGGCGAGCGTCTCGCCCTCGGCCAGCTCCATCACGATGTAGGGCACCGGCCGGCCGTCCGGCAGCGTGGCGGTGCCGAAGTCGTGCACGCTGGCCACGTTCGGGTGGACCAGTCGCGCCGCCGAGCGGGCCTCGGCCTGGATCCGTTCCACCGAACCGGCGTCGCCGTCCAGCCCCGGCGAGATCAGCTTGATCGCGACGGTCCGGTCCAGCACCCGGTCGTGTGCCCGCCACACCTCCGACATGCCGCCCACGGCCGCGCGCTGTTCGAGCTCGTACCGCCCGCCCAGCGTCCTCATCGACCACTCCCTGTTCTCGTCCGGTCCCCCCGGACCCGCTACCCGGGCTCCGAGCTGTGCAAACCGCCGGGAGCGGCCCGGTCGGCGGGGTAGCTTCGCGAGCGGGAGTGTCGACGCGGGAACGGAGAGTGAGCGGTGGCGCTGGTGCGCGTACGGTTCATCGGCGGTCCGGCCGACGACGTGGCCCGGGACCTGCCGGCGGATCCCGACGGCGCGCCGCCGCGCCGGTGGATCCTGCGCCTCCCCGAGCAGCCGCCCACCGACGTGGCGGACCATCTCTACGAGCGGGGTGACCGGGCCGGCCCGGAGGGCTGGACGATGCGCTACGTGCGCACCGACCCGTTCGGCGCCACCGAGTGAGGCGGCGACGTGCCGGAGGCGGCGGCGCGGACGGGTTCAGCCCGGCCGGACGCCGGTGGTGCCGAGGATGACCGAGGCGACCAGCTCCGGGTCGTCGTGCATCGGCACGTGCCCGCAGCCGGGCAGGTCCAGGTGCCGGGCGGCGGGCAGTCGGGTGCGGGCCAGCGCCGCCTGTCGGTAGGGCAGGATCCGGTCCCGGGTGCCCCACGCCACCGTCACCGGGACGGCGGGTGTGCCGGCGAACGCGTACCCCCGGCCGGCCCGGGCGACGGCGCGGAACGCGCGTGCCCGGCGCAGCGCGCGGGCGTCCGCGAGCGCCACGTCGGGCGTCAACCGGTCCGGCCGGGCCAGGATCATGCCCATCGCCAGGGCCCGCAGCGCCGGCGCGGCGAACAGGTGACGCAGCACCGGCTCGGGCAGCCGGGCCGCGCTGCGGTGCAGGCTGAGCACGGTGAGCGCCCAGCGCAGCTCGCGTGCGGTGCAGAAGCCGGCCGGCGACAGCGCGGTGGCCGAGGCGACCGCGCCGGTGGCGGCCAGCTCCAGCGCGATCGCCCCACCGAGGCTGTTGCCGGCCACGTGCGGCCGGTCCAGCCCGAGCGCGGCGAAGAGTTCCACCATGCCGGCCACCAGCCCGGGCATGTCGGCGGGCAGGCCGGCGGCGGGCACCGGGGAGCGGCCGAAGCCGGGCAGGTCGACGGCGATCACGTCGTGCGTCCCGGCGAGCCGGTCCAGCACCGGCAGCCAGGCGCCGCCGTGGTGGCCGATGCCGTGCAGCAGCACCAGCGCCGGCCCGGCGCCGCGCCGCTCGAAGACCACCTCCACCGGGGCGGTCACGGCCGGACCTGCGGCGTGCTCACCCCGAAACCCCGGCCGAGCGCCCGGGCCTGCTCCTCGATCAACGGCACGGTGACCCGGGCGGTGCGCCCCACCAGGCGGTCGGCCAGCGGGCTGACCAGCAGCGACCGCACCGCCTGCACCGCGCCGACCGCCCGCGGCACGTAGACGCGGCGGCTGCGGCGCTCGATCGCCCGGACGAACGCCTCGGCGCACTCGGCCACCGTGGTGGTGCGCCGCATCGGCCAGGGCAGTTTCGCCAGTGCGGTGTCGAACGCCGGCAGGTCGGCGCGCGCCTCCCGGACCAGGTCGGTGTCCACCCAGGACGGATGGGCGGTGCCCACGGCCACCCCGCGGTGCGCCAGCTCCAGCCGGATCGCGGTGCCGAAGTGTTCGACGCCGGCCTTGGAGGCGCAGTAGGCGGCCATGCCCGGCAGCGCGGCGAACGCCGCCGCCGACGAGACGATCAGCAGGTAGCCGCCGCGGTCGATCAGGGCCGGCACCGTCGCCGCCGCCGTCCGCATCACGCCCACCAGGTTGACCTGGACGGTGTGCACCAGCGCCTCGACGTCGCCGACGGCGATGGTGCCCCGGTTCGCCACCCCGGCGTTGGCCACCACCGCGTCGATCCCGCCGAGCGCGGCGACCGTCCCGTCGACCGCCCGGGCGAGGGCGGCCTGGTCGGTGACGTCGGCGGTGAACCAGGCGTGCCCGGGGCCCAGCTCGGCGGCGAGCGCGGCGAGCCGGTCGGGTTCCAGCCCGACCAGCGAGAGCCGTGCGCCCCGGGCCGCGGCGAGCCGGGCGGTGTGCGCGCCGATGCCCCGGGCCGCCCCGGTCACCAGCACCACCCGGCCGGCCAACCGGCCGGTGGGACCACCGTCGATGGACATGCCGGCAAGTTACCACCGGGTAGCCCGCCGGGGAAGCCTCGATCGACCACCGGGAGCCCCGCACAGCTGGTACACAGGAACGGGACAGCGCCGGTACAGTCGGCGCGCCCACGATGGGGAGCATGGTCATGAACGGGCAGGCCGCGCAGGGCCGGATCGAGCTACGCCGACCGGACGGCGAGCCGGTGCGCGTGCTGGTGGTGGACGACGAGCCGACGCTCACCGACCTGCTCTCGATGGCCCTGCGCTACGAGGGCTGGCAGGTCACCACCGCCGGCAACGGGATGTCGGCGATCAGCGCGGCCCGCCAGTTCCGGCCGGACGCCGTGGTGCTCGACGTGATGCTGCCCGACCTGGACGGCTTCCAGGTGCTGCGCCGCCTGCGCGAGCAGTCGCCGAGCGTGCCGGTGCTGTTCCTGACCGCCCGGGACGCGGTGGAGGAGCGCGTCGCCGGGCTCACCGTCGGCGGCGACGACTACGTCACCAAGCCGTTCAGCCTGGAGGAGGTGATCGCCCGGCTGCGCGCCCTGCTGCGCCGCTCCGGGTTCGCGGTCGCCGCCCGGGAGGAGGCGGTGCTGACCGTCGGTGACCTCAGCCTCGACGAGGACAGCCACGAGGTGCGCCGCGGCGACGCCCTGATCACGCTCACCGCCACCGAGTTCGAGCTGCTGCGCTACCTGATGCGCAACCCGCGCCGGGTGCTCAGCAAGGCGCAGATCCTCGACCGGGTCTGGAACTACGATTTCGGCGGCCAGGCCAACGTGGTCGAGCTGTACATCTCGTACCTGCGCAAGAAGATCGACGCGGGTCGCGCGCCCATGATCCATACGCTGCGCGGCGCGGGCTATGTCCTCAAGCCCGCGGAGTGACCACGGCGGTCGGCTGCGTCGCCGGCTGGCCGGCTGGTCGCTGCGCCGCCGCCTGGTGCTCTCCGTGGTGGCGCTGCTGGCGCTGGTCAGCGTCGGCATCGGCGGCCTGACCACGGTCGCGCTGCGACACTTCCTGGTCGGGCGGATCGACGACCAGCTCACCGGCGGCGAGTCCCGCCGGCACGTGCGGCAACCCTCGCCGTTCGAGCTGCCGCAGGAGCGACCGAGCACCTTCCGTCCGGGGTTCCCGCCCGGCTACCCGGCCGAGTCCGTGGCGGCGCGGGTCGTCGACGGGCAGGTCGACCTGGCGTTCCGGCAGGCGGCCACGCAACCGGCCGCGGTGCCGGTGGGGGAGGTGGCGCCGCTGGCCCGGCTCCGCCCCGACGACGCGCCGCGCACGGTCGCGCTCGCCGGGCGCGGTGACTACCGGGCGGTGGCCCGGCAGATGCCCGACGGCGACGTCCTCGTCTTCGCCATCCCGCTGTCCGAGGTCGACGAGACGGTCATGTGGATGGCCGTCGCCCAGGCCGGGGTGATCGGCGCCGGCCTGGTCATCGCCGGTGGCCTCGGCGCGCTGATCGTCCGGGGCACGTTGCGGCCGCTGAACCGGGTCGCGGCCACCGCGGCCCGGGTCGCCGAGCTGCCGCTGGACCGGGGCGAGGTGGCGCTGTCGGTCCGGGTGCCGGCCGCCGACACCGACCCGCGCACCGAGGTCGGGCAGGTCGGGGGCGCGCTCAACCGGATGCTCGGCCACGTCGCCGCCGCGCTCGCCGCCCGGCAGGCCAGCGAGACCCGGGTACGCCAGTTCGTCGCCGACGCCAGCCACGAGCTGCGGACGCCGCTGGCCGCCATCCGGGGGTACGCGGAGGTGGCCCGGCGCGGCCGGCAGGAGGTGCCACCGGACGTGGCGCACGCGTTGCGCCGGGTCGAGTCGGAGAGCACCCGGATGACCAGCCTCGTGGACGACCTGCTGCTGCTCGCCCGGCTGGACTCCGGCCGACCGCTGGCCGCCGAGCCGGTCGACCTGACCGCCATGGCGGTCAACGCGGTCAGCGACGCGCACGTGGCCGGCCCGGAGCACCACTGGCAGCTCGACCTGCCGGACGAGCCGCTCACCGTCACCGGCGACGGCCACCGCCTGCACCAGGTGCTGACGAACCTGCTCGCCAACGCGCGGGTGCACACCCCGGCCGGCACCACCGTCACCACCCGGCTGTCCCCCGCCCCGGGCGGCGTGGAGCTGCGGGTCACCGACGACGGGCCGGGCGTCCCGGCCGAGCTGCAACCGGAGGTGTTCGAACGGTTCGCCCGCGGCGACAGCTCCCGCTCCCGCGCGCACGGCAGCACCGGCCTGGGGCTGGCCATCGTCGCCGCCGTGGTGGAGGCTCACCACGGCCGGGTCGAGGTGGCCAGCCGCCCCGGCCACACCGCGTTCACCGTCTGGCTGCCGGGATCCACAGCGGACGCATAGGTCGTTCACGGGGGTGGGTCAGCGGGCCCTTCGAGGCTTGCCGGCATGGACAGAACCGAGAGCCTGCTGACCGCGCCGACGGGTGGACCGTCCGCGACCGGGCCGGCCCCCACCCCCGTACCGGAGTCGGCCCCCACCGCGGCGGACCCGCCCGGCCACGACCCGCGCTGGGCGCGTCCGGCCCTGTTCGGCCTGCTGGTTGCCACCGGCCTGCTCTACCTGTGGGGACTGGGCGCCTCCGGCTGGGGCAACGCGTTCTACTCGGCCGCCGCGCAGGCCGGCTCGGAGAGCTGGCAGGCGTTCTTCTACGGCTCCTCGGACGCGGCCAACTCGATCACCGTGGACAAGACGCCGGCCTCGCTCTGGCTGATGGCGCTGTCGGTACGCGTCTTCGGGCTGAGCAGCTGGTCGATCCTGGTGCCGCAGGCGCTGCTCGGCGTCGCCTCGGTCGCCGTGCTGTACGCGACCGTCCGCCGCTGGTACGGCCCGGCGGCCGGCCTGCTCGCCGGCGCGGTGCTGGCGCTCACGCCGGTGGCCACGTTGATGTACCGGTTCAACAACCCCGACGCGTTGCTGGTGTTCCTGCTGCTGGCCGCCGCGTACGCCACGGTCCGGGCGGTGGAGACCGCGAGCACCCGGTGGATCGCGCTGGCCGGCGTGCTGGTCGGCCTCGGCTTCCTCACCAAGATGCTCCAGGCGTTCCTGGTGATCCCGGTGTTCGCCGTCGTCCACCTGCTGGCCGCGCCGACCGGACTCGGCCGGCGGATCCGGCAACTGCTGCTGGCCGGGCTGGCGGTGCTGGTCTCCGCCGGCTGGTGGGTGGCGGTCGTGGAGCTGGTGCCGGCGAGCGCCCGCCCGTACATCGGCGGCTCGCAGCACAACAGCATCCTGGAGCTGACGCTCGGGTACAACGGCCTGGGCCGGATCACCGGCGACGAGGTGGGCAGCGTCGGCGGGGGCGGCCGGCCGGGCGGTGGGGGCGGCGGACCGTTCTCCGGCCAGACGGGTCTGCTGCGGATGTTCGACACCGAGGTCGGCGGGCAGATCTCCTGGCTGCTGCCGGCCGCGCTGATCCTGCTGGTGGCCGGCCTGTGGCTGGCCGGGCGGGCGGCGCGTACCGACCGGCGGCGGGCCGGCCTGCTGCTCTGGGGCGGCTGGTTGCTGGTCACCGGGTTGATCTTCAGCTTCATGTCCGGCATCTTCCACGCCTACTACACGGTCGCGCTGGCGCCCGCCGTCGGCGCCCTGGTCGGCATCGGGGTCACCCAGCTCTGGCAGGCCCGCACGACGCCCACCCGGTCCGCCGCCGGCCACGCCCCGGCCGGGCGCGTCCCGGCCTGGGCCCGCTGGCGCGGATACGCCGCCACGCTGGTGCTGGCCGGCGCGTTGGCGGTCACCGCCTGGTGGTCCTGGCGCCTGCTCGGCCGCAGCCCCGACTGGCAGCCCTGGCTGCGCCCGACCGTGCTGGCGACCGGCCTGACCGCCGCCGTCCTCCTGGCGCTCCTCGACCTCCCGGTGATCAAGGACTTCGGGTCGGCCAGGGCGCCGCACGATGACGCGAACTCCTTGGTCACCTCGGGCCGGGCGGGCCGGTGGTGGACGCGCGGGGTGGTGACCGGGGTGGCGGCGCTGGGGATGGCGGTGGGAGTGGCCGGGCCGGCCGCGTACGCGGTGCAGACCGCGGCGACCCCGCACACCGGCTCGATCCCGAGCGCGGGCCCCGAGGTGGCGGGTGGCTTCGGGCCGGGCGGCCGGGGCGGCTTCCCCGGCGGGCGGATGCCGGGCGGCGGGGAGTTCCCCGGCGGCGCGTTCCCCGGCTTCCCGGGCGGCGGGAACGGTCAGTTCCCGGGTTTCCCGGGCGGCCAGAACGGCGCGTTCCCGGGTTTCCCCGACGGCGGCCAGGCGCCCGGCACTCCCGGCGGACCGAACAGCGGTGCCGGACCGAACAGCGGGACCGGTCCGGACGGCGGGACCGGTCCGGACGGTGGGACCGGTCCGGACGGCGGTACCGGTCAGCGCGGCGGGCGCGGGCAACGCGGCGGCGGCATGGGCGGACTGCTCGACGCGCGCGAGCCGAGCGCCGAGATGACGGCGCTGCTCAAGGCCGACGCCGAGGACTACACCTGGGTCGCGGCCACGATCGGCTCGAACAACGCCTCCGGCTACCAGCTCGCCACCGGCGAGCCGGTGATGCCGATCGGCGGCTTCAACGGCAGCGACCCGTCGCCGACGCTCGCCGAGTTCCAGCGGTACGTGGCCGACGGCCGGATCCACTGGTTCCTCGGCGGCGGCGGGTTCCGGGCCAACGGCGGCAGCAGCGCGTCGACCGAGATCGCCGCCTGGGTCGCCGAGAACTTCACCGCGACCACCGTCGACGGGGTGACCGTGTACGACCTGAGCAGCGGAAAGCAGGGCTGATCCATGATCCTCATGCCGGAGCCCCGGGCCGCCGTGCAGGCCCGGCCCACCGCCGAGGGCGCGGTGCTGGACGTGGTGGTCCCGGTCCACAACGAGGAGGTCGACCTCGGCCCCTGCGTCCGGCGGCTGCACGCGTACCTGACCGCCCAGTTCCCGTACCCGTTCCGGATCACGGTGGCCGACAACGCCAGCTCCGACGGCACCCTGGCGGTGGCCGAGGCGCTCGCCGCCGAGCTGCCCGAGGTCGGTGTGCTGCACCTGGCGGAGAAGGGCCGGGGCCGGGCGCTGCGGGCCGCCTGGTCGGTGTCGCCGGCGCCGGTGCTGGCGTACCTGGACGTGGACCTCTCGACCGACCTGGCCGCGCTGCTGCCGCTCGTCGCGCCACTGCTGTCCGGCCACTCCGATCTGGCCATCGGCACCCGGCTGGCCCGCACCAGCCGGGTGGTCCGGGGCGCCAAGCGGGAGGTGATCTCCCGCGGCTACAACCTGCTGCTGCGCGGCACGCTGGCGGTGCGTTTCTCCGACGCGCAGTGCGGGTTCAAGGCGATCCGCGCCGACGTGGCGGCCGAGCTGCTGCCGCTGGTCCAGGACACCGGCTGGTTCTTCGACACCGAGCTGCTGGTGCTCGCCCAGCGGGCCGGGCTGCGGATCCACGAGGTGCCGGTGGACTGGGTGGACGACCCGGACAGCCGGGTCGACATCGTCGCCACCGCCCTGGCCGACCTGCGCGGCATCGGGCGGCTGGTCCGGGCGCTGGTCACCGGCGCGTTGCCGCTGGCCCGGCTGCGCGCCCAGCTCGGCCGGGCGCCGCTGCCGGCGCCCCCGGCCCAGGTGCCGGTCGGGCTGCCCGGCCAGCTCGTCCGCTTCGCCGCGGTGGGGGTGGCCAGCACGCTCGCGTACCTGGTGCTCTTCCTGCTGGCCCGCGGCCCGCTCGGCGCGCAACCGGCGAACCTGCTGGCGTTGCTGCTGACCGCGGTGGCGAACACGGCGGCCAACCGCCGGATCACGTTCGGCGTCACCGGCCGCCGCCACGCCGGCCGGCACCACCTCCAGGGGCTGCTCGCGTTCGCGCTCGGCCTGGCCCTGACCAGCGGCTCGCTGGCCGTCCTGCACGCCGTCACGGTCCCGCCGCGCGCCGTCGAGCTGGCCGTCCTGGTGGCGGCCAACCTGGCCGCCACCGCGCTGCGATTCCTCCTGCTCCGCCTGGCGCTGCACCACCGCCCCTGACCCGCACCTCGTCGATCATGAGGTTGGCCGCCGCGACACGCCGCGGTGCCTGCCGCCAACCTCATGATCGACGGTGGGTGGCAGGGTGGACGGATGTACCGGGAACGGGCGGCGGTGGGGATTCCGGCGGCGGTACGGTGGGTGAGTGACTCGTCCGGCACCGGGCCGGTCCGCGTGCTGCCGGACGGGTGTCTGGACCTGCTCTGGTCCAGTCGGGCCGGGCTGCTGGTGGCCGGGCCGGACCGGGTGGCCCAGGTGTCGTGGTCGGCGCCGGGGGAGCGGTGGATCGGGCTGCGCCTGCCGCCGGGCGTCGGCCCGGCCGTGTTCGGGGTGCCCGCCGAGGAGGTGCGGGACCGCCGCGTCCCGCTCGCCGACCTGTGGGGCCGCGCCGCCGTGGAGCCGGCCGAACGGATCCGGGCGGCCATCGACCCGGGCGGTGCGCGGTGCGCCGCCGACTGGTCGGACGCCGGCGCCGCGATCCTGGAGGAGGTGGCGCGGGCGCGGCTGCGGGCGGCCGGTGGGCCCGACCCGCTCGGCGCGCACGTGGCCGCCCGGCTGGCCGCCGGGGCCACGGTCGCGGCGACCGCCGCCGAGGTCGGCCTCGGCGCGCGGGCGCTGCACCGGCGCAGCCGGGCCCTCTTCGGGTACGGCCCGAAGACGCTGGCCCGCATCCTGCGCATGCGCCGCGCGCTGGACCTGGCCCGGCGCGGCGTGCCGCTCGCCGAGGTCGCCGCGCGATCCGGGTACGCCGACCAGGCCCACCTCACCCGCGACGTGCGCGAGCTGACCGGAGTCCCACCGACCCGGCTGCTCACAGCACCTCCCGACTGAGCGGCGGTTCCGGACCGTGCTGCTCACCCCGCCTCCCGACTGAGCGGCGGTTCCGGAGCGCGCCGACGCGCGGCCCGACCGGGTCGCCGCACCGTCGTCCGGCGACGGCGGGCGCGTGCGGTCAGCCGGTCGGCAGCGGTGCGAACAGGTCCACGCCGTTGCCGTCCGGATCGTGCAGGACCGCGTACCGCTGGCCCCAGACCGCGTCCCACGGCGGCAGTTCCCCGTGGTGGCCGGCGGCGGTCAGCTCGGCGTACCAGCGGTCCACCTCGGCCGGGTCGGCGCAGCGGAAGGCCAGGCTCATCCGCGGGCTGCCGGCGGGCGGCGTGAAGCCGGGATGGAAGCCGCGGATGGTGTCGACGGTGTCCCAGGCCAGCCGTACCCCGGTGGGGAGGGTGACCTCGACGTGCGGTTCCGTCTCGGCGTCGGCCGGGATCGGCAGCCCCAGCCGGCGGTAGAAGTCGAGGGTGCGGGCCATGTCGGTGACGACGGTCCCGACGAGATCGAACTGCGGTGTCATGCCGCCACGGTAGGCGGCCCCGGGCCGGCCCGTCTTGAACGGATCGGACGGGGGAGGAGTGCCCGGTGTGGCCGCGCGTGTCCGGACAGGCGCGTACCGTAGGGAACAAGCCCGGCGTTGAGGAGTAAAGCTCGCGTTCCGGGCGGTGCTCCGATGACCGGCGAGGGAAGGAAAGCAGCCGTGACGCACCTGGCCTACCTGGACGCGGGATCCGGCAGTCTCATCGTGCAGGCGGTGGTCGGCGGGGTGGCCGGAGTGGCCGTGGCCGCCAAGCTCTACTGGCGGCGCCTGGTGACCCGGTTCCGTCGCCAGCCCACCGACCAGGGCTGACGGGCATGACGGTTCCCGACACCGGCGTCCGTGTCGAACCCGGCTCCTTCCGGGACCCCGGCAACCGGGTCTTCCACCGGGCCGGGGAGGTGCTGCGCGGCCTCGACGAGCGGTCCGCCCGGGACTGGCGGGCGCTGTCCGCCAGCGACCTCTTCCGCGACCTCACCGCCGCCGGCCACCTGGTCGGCACCGAGGAACTCGTCCCGACCCCGGTCGACGTGCCCTGGGCCGCGGTGCTGCGGCACGACCGCATCCCGTTCGTCTCCCACCCCTACGAGTGGTCGTACGCGATGCTGCGCGACGCGGCGTTGCTGCACCTGGACGTGCTGCGCGCCGCGCTGGCGGCCGGCTTCACCACCAAGGACGGGTCGGCCTACAACGTGCAGTGGCGCGGCGCCCGGCCGGTGTTCATCGACGTCGGCTCGTTCGAGGCGCTGCGCGACGGCGAACCCTGGGCCGGCTACCGGCAGTTCTGCCAGACGCTGCTCTACCCGCTGCTCATCCAGGCCCACCTCGGGCTGGACTTCCAGCCGTTCCTGCGGGCCCGGATCGACGGCGTCGAGCCGGACCAGATGCGCCGCCTGTTCGCCGGCACCCGCCGCTGGCGGGCCGGGGTGCCCACCCACGTGCACCTGCACGGCGCGATGCAGGCCCGCCACGCGGACGCCAGCAGCAGCGACGTCCGCGCCCAGCTCCGCGCCGCCGGGTTCTCCCGCGAGCTGGCCCTGGCCACCGTACGCGGGCTGACCCGACTGGTCCGCCGGCTCGACCACCGGCCCGGCGACAGCCACTGGGCGGACTACCAGCGCACCTGCGCGTACTCGGTGCCGGACCGGCAGGCCAAGGAGGACTTCGTCGACCGGGCGGTGTCCGCCACCGCCCCGCACTCGGCGTTGGACCTGGGCGCCAACGACGGCCGGTACGCCCGCATCGCGGCCCGACACGCCGCGTACGTGGTCGCCGTCGAGCAGGACCCGGGCGTGGTCGACGCGCTCTACCGCGCGCTGCGCGACGAGGGCGAGGGGCGGATCCTGCCGCTGGTGATGGACCTGGCCGATCCGTCGCCGGGCGGCGGCTGGCGCGGCGTCGAGCGGGGCGCGTTCGTCGACCGGGCGCGCGCCGACCTGGTGCTCGCCCTGGCCCTGGTGCACCACCTGGCGATCGGCCGGAACGTGCCGCTGCCCGACGTGCTCGACCAGCTCGCCGCGCTCACCGAGCCCGGCGGCAGCCTGGTGGTGGAGTTCGTCCACCCGGACGACCCGATGGCCCGCCGGCTGCTGGCCAACAAGCCGGACGGCCTCTTCCCCGACTACCGGCGGGACGCGTTCGAGGCGCTGCTGGCCCGGCGCGGGCGGGTGGTGGCGCGCGCCGAGCTGCCCTCCGGCACCCGCACGCTCTACCAGGTGGTGGTGGGTGGCTGAGGACACCCTCGCCCCACCACGGGACCGTCCGGCCGGCATCGACGCGCCCCGGCGGCGGGGCCCGTGGCGGGCCGAGGCGGCGCGACTGGCCGAGGTGACGGCGCTGGTCGGCCTCGTGGTCACCCAGCCGCTGCTGGACGTGCTCGGTCGCAGCCCCGACTTCTTCCTGTTCCACCGCGCCTCCCGGGCCGACGTGCTGCTCCTGGTCGCGCTGGTCGCGCTGGCGCCCACGCTGCCGTTCGCGGCGCTCGGCGCACTGGCGCTGCTCGGCGGCCGGGTCACCCGGTCGGCGGTGCACACCGTGCTGGTCGGGCTGCTGCTCGCCGCGCTCGCGATCCAGGTGGGCCGCCACCTGACGCCGCTTCGGGGCGTACCGCTGCTGGTGGTGGCCGGCGGGGCCGGCGCGCTCGCGGCGGTCGCGCACCGGCGGTGGCGGGCGCTGCGCCGGGTGCTGCGGGTGGCCGCGGCCGGCCCGGTGGTCTTCGTCGGACTGTTCCTGTTCGCGTCGCCGGCCTCGGCGGTGGTGCTGCCCCGCGGCGACGGTGGCGCCGCCGGCACGGCCGGCGCGGGCAGCCACCCGCCGGTGGTCATGATCGTGCTGGACGAGCTGCCGCTGGTCTCGCTGCTCGGCCCGGACGGGCGGATCGACGCCGCCCGCTACCCGAACTTCGCCGCGCTGGCCGCCGGGTCGACGTGGTACCGCAACGCCACCGGCGTCAGCGGCTGGACGCCCTACGCGCTGCCGGCCATGCTCACCGGCCGCTACCCGGACCGGGCCGTGGCGCCGCACTACTCGCAGTATCCGGACAACCTGTTCACCGCGCTCGGCGGCCTCTACCAGATCAAGGCCGAGGAGAGCATCACCCGGCTCTGCCCGCCCAGCCGCTGCGAGCAGCCGGCCAGCCCGCAGCAGGGGATCGGCGTGCTGACCCGGGAGAGCGGCAAGCTGCTGCGCCAGCTCACCGCGCCGGTGGACAGCCGGGTCGACCCGGAGGACTCGTACCGGGAGCAGACCGCGGCCGAGGCCGGGCTGGACGCCGCCGAACCGGTGCCCGACGACCCGAAGTTCCGCTGGGACACGCTCGACGACAACCAGCCGGCCCGGTTCACCTCGTTCCTCGCCGGGCTGCGCCCCGCCGACCGTCCCACGCTGCACTTCCTGCACCTGCTGATGCCGCACTCACCGTGGGCGTACCTGCCGTCCGGGGCGCACTACGACGCGCCGGAGGACCTGCCCAACGACGGCGTCGGCTGGGTGGACGTGGCCCGCGCCCGGCACCTGGCCCAGCTCGGCTACACCGACCGGCTGATCGGCGAGACGCTGCGCACGCTGCGCGCCACCGGCCTCTACGACCAGGCGCTGGTGCTGGTCACCGCGGACCACGGGGTGAGCTTCCGCCGGGACTGGCAGGGCCGGGGGATGGACGCCATCACCCACGCCGCGAACGAGGTGGCCTGGGTGCCGATGTTCGTCAAGGAGCCCGGCCAGCGGGCCGGCCGGGTCGACGACCGCAACTGGGAACACGTCGACCTGCTGCCCACCATCGCCGACGAGACCCACGTCCGGGTGCCCTGGCGGATGGACGGCGTCCCGGCCAGGGCCGCCCCCCGCGCGCGGGCCGACAAGCGCTTCTACGACCGGCCCGGCCAGCCGGTGACGATCACCGGCGGGGTGCCCGCACCGGTGCCGCTGCCGGCCGTCGACCCGTTGGTCGGCACGCGGCTCTCCGGCGCGCCCCCCGGCGGCACGGCCACGGTCGCGAACCGGGCCGCGTTCGCCGCGGTCGACCCGGCGCGGGGGCTGCCGGCGCTGGTCTGGGGCACCGTGCCCGACACCGTGCCGGACGGCACCCGGCTCGCGGTGGCGGTCAACGGCACGGTCGGCGCCGTGGTGCCGGTGGTGCCCCGGGACGCCGGCGGCCGGCGGTTCGCCGCGTTCCTCCCCGACGACCGGATCTTCGCCGCCGGCGCCAACCGGCTCGACCTGTACCGCCTCGACGCCGGCGGGACGCCGCGGCGGCTCGACCTGTCCTGACCGGCCCCGAGGCCGGTTTCCGCCCCGGCAAGTCGGGAATCAGTGACGCATACCTCACCTGCGAAACCATGCCGAGCGTTGTCCCCCATACCGTGATTACGGTAGAAGCGAAGGCAATTCAACGAAGATCTTGCCGGCGAAGCGAGGAACAGATGACGGAAGTCAAGCTCGACCACCCCGGTGGGCAGCTGTCGATGCCGGTGCAGTCCGCGGTCGAGGGCCCCGCCGGGATCGGGGTGAGCAAGCTGCTCAAGGAAACCGGGATGACCACGTACGACCCCGGTTTCGTCAACACCGCGTCCTGCTCGTCCGCGATCACCTACATCGACGGTGACGCGGGCATCCTGCGGTACCGCGGCTACCCGATCGACCAGTTGGCCGAGAAGTCCTCCTTCCTGGAGGTCTCCTACCTGCTGATCTACGGCGAGCTGCCGTCCCAGACGGAGCTCACCGAGTTCAGCGAGCGGATCCGGCGGCACTCGCTGCTGCACGAGGAGATGCGTCGCTTCTTCGACGGTTTCCCCCGCGACGCGCACCCGATGGCGGTGCTCTCCTCGGCCGTCAGCGCCATCTCGACGTTCTACCAGGACAGCCTGGACCCGTTCGACTCCGAGCACGTCGAGATGTCCATGGTGCGGCTGATGGCGAAGGTCCCCACCATCGCCTCGTACGCCTACAAGAAGTCGATCGGCCAGCCGCTGCTGTACCCGGACAACTCGCTCGGCTACGTCGAGAACTTCCTCCGGATGACGTTCGGCGTGCCCGCCGAGCAGTACGAGGTCGACCCGGTCGTCGCCCGCGTGCTGGACATGCTGTTCGTCCTGCACGCCGACCACGAGCAGAACTGCTCCACCTCGACCGTGCGGCTGGTCGGCTCCAGCAACGCCAACCTGTTCGCCTCCGTCTCGGCCGGCGTGAACGCGCTGTTCGGCCCGCTGCACGGCGGCGCCAACCAGGCCGTGCTGGAGATGCTCCAGAAGATCCAGGCCGACGGCGGCGACGTCCGCTCCTTCGTGCAGAAGGTGAAGGACAAGCAGGACGGCGTGAAGCTGATGGGCTTCGGCCACCGGGTCTACAAGAACTACGACCCGCGCGCCGCGATCGTGAAGAAGGCCGCCCAGGACGTGCTCGGCCGGATGGCCAAGCCGGACCCGCTGCTGGACCTCGCGATGCAGCTGGAGGAGATCGCGCTCGCCGACGACTTCTTCGTCTCCCGGCGGCTCTACCCGAACGTGGACTTCTACACCGGCCTGATCTACAAGGCCATGGGTTTCCCGACGAAGATGTTCACGGTGCTGTTCGCGCTGGGCCGGCTGCCCGGCTGGATCGCCCAGTGGCGCGAGATGATCAACGACCCGGAGACCAAGATCGGTCGCCCGCGGCAGATCTACACCGGCGCCCCGGAGCGCGACTACGTCCCCGCCGCCAACCGCTGACGGTGTAAGGAGGGGGCCCCGCTTAACGCTTTTGGTATAGGCGGGGCCCCTGCTTAACACCGTCGACGAGTGAGGCCGCCGACCCGCACGGGTCGGCGGCCTTTCGCGTGCTCGGGTGGGCGCGGCTGTTAAGCGGGGCCCCCGCCTCTACCAAAAGCGTTAAGCGGGGCCCCCGCCTTTCACCTCAGGCCGGCGGCGGTGAGGAGGTTGCCGGCGGGGAGAGGGGGGAGGGTGCGGCCGGCGGCCATCCGCTGCTCGGTGCGGGCGGCGGTGAACGCCGGGTCGCCGGCGATCGCGGCGGCGTACGCGGCGGCCGTGCGGGACGCGATCGCCGACCAGCCGTACCGCTCGTGCACCATGGCGCGGGCCCGGCGGGCCAGCGCGCGGGCCCGGTCGGTGTCGGAGAGCAGCGCGTGCACCGCCTCGGCCAGCCCGTCCGGGTCCTGCGGGGCGAACGTCATCCCGGTGACGCCCGGTTCGACGATCTCGGCCAGCCCACCGGTACGCGACACCGCCAGCGGCGCGCCCGCGGCGGCGCCCTCCAGCGCGACCATGCCGAACGGCTCGTAGATGCTGGGCACCGCGAAGCAGTCCGAGGCGGCCATCACCGCGGGCAGGTCGGTGCCGCCGAGGAACCCGGGCATGCTGACCGTGTCGCCCAGCCCGAGCCGGTGCACCTCGGACTCCAGCTCCGCCTTGTACGGCCCGTCGCCGACGATCACCGCGCGCAGCCCGGGGTGCCGGTCCCGCAGCCGGGGCAGCCCGGCCAGCAGGTGCTGCACGCCCTTCTCGTAGACCAGCCGACCGGCGAACGTGACAAGCGGCCCGTCGGCGGCGAAGCGGGTCCGGGCGGCGGCGACCGCCGAGGCGGGCACCCGCCAGCGGTGCGGCTCGACGCCGTTGGGCACCACGTCGACCCGGGCCGGGTCCACGCCGAACAGCGCGCCGACCTCGTCGCGCATGTAGCCGGAGCAGACGATCACCCGGCCGGACTCGCTGGCCAGCCACTGCTCGACGCCGTGGATGGTGCGGTTCATCTCCTCGGGCAGCCAGCCCTGGTGCCGGCCCGCCTCGGTGGCGTGGATGGTGGTCACCAGCGGCACGTCCAGGTGCTCGCGCAGCGTCATGGCGGTGTGCGCGACCAGCCAGTCGTGGGCGTGGATCACGTCGTACGCGCCGGACTCGGCGGCGCGCAGCGCGGCCCGGGTGAGCGTGTGGTTGAACGCCATGGTCCAGGCCAGCAGCGACCCGGTGGCGAGCGGGAAGGTGACCGGGTCCTCGGCGGCGCGGACGACGCGCACGCCGTCGGCGTACTCCTCCAGCGGCGCGCCCTCGGCGTGCCGGGTGACCACGGTGACCTCGTGCCCGGCGGCGGCCAGGGCGACGGAGAGCGCGTGCACGTGGCGGCCGAGGCCACCGACGAGCACCGGCGGGTACTCCCACGACAGCATCAGGATGCGCCGCTTCCGGGACGCGGCGCCGGATTGCGGCGGCACGGTCGGGCGGGAGGTGAGGGTGGGCCGGTGGAGCCGGTCCGTCGCGGTGGCGGTAGGCGCGCCGACCCGCAGAGTGGTCACGTGTCGTTCTCCGTCCATGCAGGGTGGGACACGCCGGCATCGGTGGCGGCGGTGGGGCGGTGGTGGGGGATGGCCGAGCGGCCGGGTGGACACGCGCGGGCGCGCGTCCGCGGTCAAGGAAAGTCCATCCGGCGCGAACCCGCACCTCGAAACGGTCGATCGTGACGGACGACACCAGAACCTTTCGGTTACCGTCCGAACGGGTGGATTGGCGGCGGGTACGGCGGGGCATCAACGGCGTGCGCGCCGGCCGCCCGTCCGGCGCGCTGACGATCATGGGCCGAAGGAGCGACATGCAGGTCTGGCCGGGCGAGAGCTACCCCCTCGGCGCCACCTACGACGGAATGGGCACCAACTTCGCGATCTTCTCCGAGGTGGCGGAGCGGGTCGAGCTCTGTCTGTTCGACGAGTGGGACATCGGCACCGAGCGCCGGGTCGAGCTGCGCGAGGTCGACGCGTACGTCTGGCACGCCTACATTCCCGGCGTCGAGCCCGGCCAGCGGTACGGCTTCCGGGTGCACGGCCGGTGGGACCCGGCCGACGGGGTGCGGTGCAACCCGCACAAGCTGCTGCTCGACCCGTACGCGAAGGCGGTCGACGGCGAGGTCTCCTGGGACCCGGCGGTCTACGACTACGAGGTGGGCGGCGACCCGGACCGGATGAACACCACCGACTCGGCGCCGTTCATGCCGAAGTCGGTGGTGGTGAACCCGTACTTCGACTGGGGCAACGACAAGCCGCCGCGCACCCCGTACCACCACTCGGTCATCTACGAGGCGCACGTGCGCGGGCTGACCATGCGCCACCCGGACATCCCGGAGGAGCTGCGCGGCACGTACGCGGCGATCGCCTCGCCGGTGATGATCGAGCACTTCAAGCAACTCGGGGTGACCGCGGTCGAGCTGATGCCGGTGCACGAGTTCGTGCACGACCACCGCCTGGCCGACCTGGGGCTGCGCAACTACTGGGGCTACAACACCATCGGCTTCTTCGCCCCGCACCACGGCTACTCCGCGCTGGGCCGGCTCGGCCAGCAGGTGCAGGAGTTCCGCGGCATGGTCAAGGCGCTGCACGCCGCCGGCATCGAGGTCATCCTCGACGTGGTCTACAACCACACCGCCGAGGGCAACCACCTCGGGCCGTCGCTGAGCTTCAAGGGCATCGACACGCCGAGCTACTACCGGCTGTCCGAGGAGGATCGGCGCTACTTCGTCGACTACACCGGCACCGGCAACAGCCTGAACGTGCGCAGCCCGCACTCGCTGCAACTGATCATGGATTCGCTGCGCTACTGGGTCACCGAGATGCACGTCGACGGCTTCCGCTTCGACCTGGCCGCCACGCTGGCCCGCGAGTTCTACGAGGTGGACCGCCTCTCCACGTTCTTCGAGGTGGTGCAGCAGGACCCGGTGGTCGGCCGGGTCAAGCTGATCGCCGAGCCGTGGGACATCGGCCCCGGCGGCTACCAGGTGGGCAACTTCCCGCCGCAGTGGACCGAGTGGAACGGAAAGTACCGCGACACGGTCCGCGACTTCTGGCGCGGCGAGCCGGCCACGCTCGCCGAGTTCGCGTCCCGCATCTCCGGCTCCGCCGACCTCTACCAGGACGACGGCCGCCGCCCGTTCCACAGCATCAACTTCGTCACCTGCCACGACGGGTTCACGCTCACCGACCTGGTGTCGTACAACGACAAGCACAACGAGGCCAACGGCGAGGAGAACCGGGACGGGGAGAGCCACAACCGCTCCTGGAACTGCGGCGTCGAGGGCGACACCGACGACCCGGGCGTACGCGCGCTGCGGGAGCGGCAGCGGCGCAACTTCCTGGCCACGCTGATCCTGTCCCAGGGCGTGCCGATGCTCGGCCACGGCGACGAGCTGGGCCGCACCCAGCACGGCAACAACAACGCCTACTGCCAGGACAGCGAGCTGGCCTGGGTGGACTGGGCACGGGCCGACGACGAGCTGCTCACGTTCGTGCGGCGGCTCACCGACTTCCGCAACCGCCACCAGGTGTTCCGCCGTCGGCGGTTCTTCACCGGGCTGCCGGTCGGCGGTCGGGCCGCCGGCTCCGGCCTGCCCGACCTGGCCTGGTACACCCCGGACGGCCGGGAGATGACCGGCGAGGACTGGGGCAACGACTTCGGCCGCTCGGTGGCCCTGTTCGTCAACGGCGACGGCATCCCGGAGCGCGGCCAGTACGGCCAACGCCACCGGGACAGCTCCTTCCTGCTGCTGTTCAACGCGCACGACGCGGCGTTGGACTTCACGATGCCCGGGGAGGAGTTCGGGCCCCGGTGGGAGCTGGTGATCAGCACCGCGGAACCGGATCCGGAGAAGACGACAGTGGTCGAGGCGGGTGGCACGGTGTGCGTGCCGGACCGCTCGCTGCTGGTCCTGGAGAGGACGCCCTGACCATGCCCGACACCCCCCGTTCGACCTACCGCGTCCAGGTGCGGCCCGGCTTCGACCTGGACGCCACCGCCGAGCTGGTCGACTACCTGGCCACGCTCGGCGTCACCCACCTCTACACCGCGCCGCTGCTCACCGCCACCCCCGGCTCGCAGCACGGCTACGACGTGGTCGACCACCGGGCGGTCAACCCGGAGCTGGGCGGCGAGGCCGGTCGGCAACGCCTGGTCCGGGCGCTGCGCGCGGCCGGGCTGGGCCTGGTCGTGGACATCGTGCCGAACCACGCCGGGGTGGCCCGGCCGGCGGCCAACCCGGCCTGGTGGGACGTGCTGCGGGCCGGGCGGGACTCGGCGTACGCGGACTGGTTCGACATCGACTGGGACCGCGGCCGGCTGCTGCTGCCGGTGCTCGCCGACGCCCCCGACGCGCTGGACGACCTCAAGCTGGTCGACGGGGAGCTGCGCTACCACGAGCACCGCTTCCCGATCGCGGACGGCACCGGCGACGGCACGCCCCGCGAGGTGCACGACCGGCAGCACTACGAGCTGGTGGACTGGCGGCGCGGCGACACCGAGCTGACGTACCGCCGGTTCTTCGCCGTCTCCGACCTGGCCGGCCTGCGGGTGGAGGACCCGGCGGTCTTCGACGCCACCCACGCGGAGATCCTGCGCTGGTCCGACGCCGGGGACGTCGACGGCATCCGGGTGGACCACCCGGACGGGCTGCGCGACCCGGCCGGCTACCTGGCCCGGTTGCGCGCCGCCGCGCCGGACCGCTGGCTGGTGGTGGAGAAGATCCTGGAGTACGGCGAGGACCTGCCGGACTGGCCGGTCGACGGCACCACCGGCTACGACGCGCTGGCCGCCGTGTCCGGCCTCTTCGTCGACCCGGCCGCCGAGCCGGACTTCACCGCGCTCGACGGGCGGCTCACCGGCCGGCACACCTCCTGGGAGGACCTGACCCACGGCACCAAGCTGGAGGCCGCCACCCGGCTGCTCGCCGCCGAGCTGACCCGCCTCGCCGCACTCGTGCCCGAGTTGCCCCGCCAGCAGGTCCGGGACGCCCTCGCGGAGCTGGCCGCCTGCTTCCCGGTCTACCGCGGCTATCCGCCGGAGGGGGCCCGGCACCTGGCCGCCGCCCGCAGCGAGGCCGGCCGCCGCCGGCCCGACCTGACCGCCGTGCTGGACCAGGTCACCGCCCGGCTCCGGGACCCCGGCCACGAGCTGGCCGCCCGGTTCCCGCAGCTGACCGGCGCGGTGATGGCCAAGGGCGTGGAGGACACCGCCTACTACCGGTGGAGCCGGTTCGTCGCGCTCAACGAGGTGGGCGGCAGCCCGGCCCACTTCGGCGTGCCGCCGGCCGAGCTGCACCGGTTCGCCGCCGCCCGCCAGGTGCGCTGGCCGGCGAGCATGACCGCGCTCTCCACCCACGACACCAAGCGCGGCGAGGACGTCCGCGCCCGGCTCGCGGTGCTCAGCGAGCTGCCCGGCCGGTGGGCCGACCGGGTCACCGACTGGATGTCCCGGGCGCCGCTGGCCGACCCGGCGCTGGCCCACCTGCTCTGGCAGACCGCCGTCGGGGCCTGGCCGCTCGACCGGGACCGACTGCACGGGTACGCCGAGAAGGCCGCCCGCGAGGCGTCGGTCAGCACGAGCTGGGCCGACCCCGACCCGGCCTTCGAGCACGAGATGCACGCCCTGGTCGACCGGATGTACGACGACCCGGAGCTGCACGCCCAGATCACCGCGTTCGTCGACGAGATCACGCCGGCCGGCTGGTCCAACGCGCTCGGGCAGAAGCTGGTGCAGCTCGCCATGCCCGGCGTGCCGGACACCTACCAGGGCACCGAGCTGTGGGAGAACTCCCTGGTCGACCCGGACAACCGCCGCCCGGTCGACTTCGCCGTACGTCGGGAGCTGCTGGCCCGGCTCGACGCCGGCTGGCAGCCGACGGTGGCCGCGGACGGCGCGGCCAAGCTGCTCGTGGTCTCCCGCACGCTGCGGCTGCGCCGCGACCGGCCGGAGCTGTTCACCGGCTACCGGCCGGTGCCGGCGCGTGGCCCGGCCGCCGCGCACGCGGTGGCGTTCGACCGGGGCGGCGCGATCGCGGTGGCCACCCGGCTGCCGGTGCGGCTGGTCCGCGACGGCGGCTGGCGGGGCACGACGTTGTCACTTCCCGTTCATCAGGTGACCGACGTGTTCACCGGCCGGGTCTACAGTGGTGAGGAGGTGCTCCTGGAAGATCTGTTGAGCACCTGTCCCGTCGCCCTCCTCGCACCCACCGACCCAGCGGAGGCCGCCGCATGACCGAGTTCACGGTGTGGGCGCCCGAGGCCGCCCGGGTGCGGTTGCGTCTGCCCGGCGTGGCCGACCACGACATGCGTCCAGGGCCGGACGGCTGGTGGCGGGTCGAGGCGCCCGACGCCGGGCCGGGCGCCGACTACGCGTTCCTGCTCGACGACGACGAGCAGGCGCTGCCGGACCCGAGGTCGGCCTGGCAGCCGGCCGGTGTGCACGGCCCCAGCCGGGTGTACGACCACGCGGCGTTCCCCTGGACCGACACCGCGTGGACCGGCCGGCAGTTGCCCGGCAGCGTGCTGTACGAGCTGCACATCGGCACGTTCACCCCGGAGGGCACGTTCGACGGCGCCATCGCCCGGCTCGACCACCTGGTGGAGCTCGGCGTCGACCTGGTCGAGCTGCTGCCGGTGAACGCGTTCAACGGCGAGCACAACTGGGGTTACGACGGCGTCTGCTGGTACGCCCCGCACGAGCCCTACGGCGGGCCGGACGGCCTGAAACGGTTCGTGGACGCCGCCCACGCCCGAGGGCTGGGGGTGATCCTCGACGTCGTCTACAACCATTTCGGGCCCTCCGGGGCCTACGCGCCGCGCTTCGCGCCGTACCTCACCGAGCAGAGCAACACCTGGGGCCGCACGGTCAACCTGGACGGCCCGCACTCCGACGGTGTGCGCCGCTACATCGTCGACAGCGTGCTGATGTGGCTGCGCGACTACCACGTCGACGGGCTGCGGCTGGACGCCGTGCACGCGATGCCGGACGGCCGGGCCACCCACTGGCTGGAGGAGGTGGCGGTCGAGGTCGAGTCGCTGTCGACCGCGCTGGGCCGGCCGCTGTCGCTGATCGCCGAGTCCGACCTGAACGACCCGACGCTGATCACGCCGCGCGAGTCCGGCGGCTACGGCCTGCACGCCCAGTGGAACGACGACGCCCACCACGCGCTGCACACGCTGCTCACCGGCGAGCGGCAGGGCTACTACGGCGACTTCGGCTCGCTGGAGTGCCTCACCGACGTGCTGACCGGCGCGTTCTTCCACGCCGGCACCTGGTCCAGCTTCCGCAACCGCAGCCACGGCCGTCCGGTCGACCGGCAGCGCACGCCCGGCCACCGGTTCGTCGCCTACCTGCAGAACCACGACCAGATCGGCAACCGGGCCACCGGCGACCGGATCTCCGCCACGCTCTCGACCGGGATGCTGCGGGTCGGCGCCACGCTGCTGATGACCGCGCCGTTCACCCCGATGCTCTTCATGGGCGAGGAGTGGGCCGCGACCACGCCGTGGCAGTTCTTCACCAGCCACCCCGAGCCGGAGCTGGCGGTCGCGGTCGCCACCGGCCGCCGACGCGAGTTCGCCGACCACGGATGGGCCACCGACGACGTGCCCGACCCGCAGGACCCGCAGACGTTCCTGCGGTCCCGGCTGGACTGGGCCGAGCTGGACAAGCCCGACCACCGCGAGATGTACGAGTTCCATCGGCGGCTGATCGCGTTGCGCAAGTCCTGCCCGGACCTGTCCGACCCGCGGCTGCACCGGGTCGAGGTGCGCCACGGCGACCAGTTCCTGGTGGTGCGACGTGGCGACACGCTGGTGGTGGCCAACCTGGCGGAGCGACCGCAGCGGGTGAACCTGCCCGGGGCGGTACGCCGGGTGCTGCTCGCCTCCTCCGAGGGCGCCACGGTGATGCGCGGCGGCATCGAGCTGCCGGCGGAGAGCGCGGCGATCGTCGCGCTCTGACGTCTGTCGGCGTGGTGCCCGTTGGCGGTCGCGCGCCCGAGCGTGGTCCGACCGGCTCACGGCAGCGGGAGGCATGACTTTGCCGCCCGCGGCCCTGTGGAGCTGAGAGCAGATTCGACTCAGACGCCCCGCCCGAGGTCGGCTCCCGTCCGGCCCGCGCGGCCCGGCGGCGGTGAGCCGTCGGCGAGGTAGGCGGGGGCGCGTGACGCCCGGGCGCACCGCCACCCTGACCCGGTGAACGGGTTCGCGCCGATCTTGGAGTTGTGGTGGTTCGCAAAGCCGACATGCGACGCTTTTCCTGGCACCACAACTCCAAGATCGATGAGAGGGCGAGGCGGCGGCGAGGCGGCGGAGCGATGAGTTCGCCGGACGGGGGCGGTCTGAGCGGGGACGGGGCCGACAACTGGGGGTTTTCATGTCCGACACGCTGAGCCGGGACGAGTTGTGGGCGCTCGCGCACGCCGAGCGGGCCGCCCTCGCCGACGACCTGGCCGGGCTCGACGCGGCGCGGTGGGCGCACCGTTCGCTGTGCGGCCGGTGGACGGTGGAGCAGGTGGTCGCGCACCTGACCGCGGCGGCGAGCGTCGGCCGGGCCCGCTGGGTGGCCAGCGTGCTGGGCGCGCGCTTCGACTTCGACAAGCACAACGACCGTCGCCTGGCCGAGCACCGGGGCGCCGACCCGGCGGAGACGCTCGACCGGTTCCGTCGGATCATCCGCAGCACCACGTCCACGTTCGGCCCGACCGAGGCGTGGCTCGGTGAGGTGGTCGTGCACGCCCAGGACATCCGGCGACCGCTCGGGCTCGGCCGTACGCCGCCGGTCGAGGCCGTGACGCCGGTCGCCCGTTTCTTCGCCGGTCGGGACTTCACCGTGAGCGGACGCAGCGCCATCCGAGGGCTGCGGGTGGCGGCCACCGACGGACCGTTCGCCGCCGGCGCCGGCCCACTGGTCAGCGGCACCACGCTGGCACTGACCATGGCGATGGCCGGCCGGGCGGCATACTGCGATGACCTGACCGGGCCCGGCGTGCCCACGCTGCGTCAGCGGTGCGCCCCCGCCTGAGGACGGTCGACGCCGCCGGTGTGCCGGCGTGGAGAGGAGCACCATGAAGCACGTTCGGCGGGCAGCGGCGGCGCTCGCGATCGTCCTCCTGGCCGGCTGCACGTCCACCCCGCCCGCGCCCCGCGCCAGCACGGCTCCCGCCGCCAGCACGGCTCCCGGCGCGTCGACGGGTGCCCCGGTTCCGGTGCCCGGGGAACTCGCCGCGCTGGAACGGCGGTTCGGCGCGCGGATCGGCGTCTACGCGGTCGACACCGGCACCGGCCGCACGCTGGCCCACCGGGCCGACGAACGGTTCGCGTACGCGTCGACGTGCAAGGCGCTCGCGGCCGGCGCGTTGCTGGCCGCCGCGTCCGACGCCGACCTGGACCGGGTGGTGCGTTACCGGCGGGCGGACCTGGTGTCGTACTCGCCGGTCACCGAGCGGCACGTCGGGTCCGGGATGACGCTGCGGGCGGTCGCCGAGGCGGCGGTGCGGCACAGCGACAACACCGCCGGCAACCTGATGTTCGCCGAACTCGGCGGCCCGGCCGGGTTCGAGCGTGCGTTGCGGGGCGTCGGCGACCGGGTCACCGACCCCGCCCGCACGGAGCCGGACCTCAACGAGGCCGCGCCGGGCGACGTCCGCGACACCAGCACCCCCCGCGCGCTGGTCGGTTCCCTGCGGGCGTACGCGCTGGGCGACGTGCTGCCGCCGCCGGACCGGGCGGTGCTGCTCGACTGGATGCGGAGCAGCACCACCGGGGCGGCCCTGGTCCGGGCCGGCGCGCCGGCCGGATGGCGGGTCGCGGACAAGAGCGGCACCGGCGGGTACGGCACCCGAAACGACATCGCCGTGGTGTGGCCGCCGAACGCCGCGCCGATCGTGCTGGCGGTGCTCACCACCCGGGCCGACCGGAACGCGACGCCGGACGACGCGCTGGTGGCCGGTGCCGCGGCGGCGACCCTGGCCGCGATACGCTGACTGCATACCGAGTATGCTCGCCGGCATGCCGCCCACCCGTCGCATCCTGGCGCTCGTCGCCCCCCTCGCCGGTTTCCTGCTCGGCTTCCTCGACTTCGTCTGGATCACGAGGGTGCCGTATCCGCTCGCCGAACTCGGCAACTCCACCGCCACCTGGGCGGTCGCCGCGTTCGCGCTCGGCTGGTGGGTCCGGGCGGGCGAGCTGCGGGCGGCCGTGGCGGGCGTGGTCCTGCTGGTCGTCGCCGTGCCCAGCTACTACCTGGCGGCGGCGCTGCTCCAGGGTGACGACCTGGCTGTGATCACCGCGCCCACCTCGTTGCTCTGGATGGCGTCCGGGGTGCTCGCGGGCGTGGTGTTCGGCGTCGCCGGTGTCTGGGCCCGGTCGTCCGGGTGGCGGCGGGTGGTGGCGACCGCGCTGCCGGCGGCCGTGTTCGTCGAGGAGGCGCTGCGCTTCGCCGACCGGGCCCGCACCGGCTACTACCCCGGCGCCTGGTGGAACGTGGCCATCGACCTCGTGCTCGCCGCGCTCGTGGTCCTGTTCGTCGCCCGCGCCGCCCGGACCCGGTTGCTCGCGGCGACGGTGGCGTTGCCGCTGGCCGCGCTCGGCGCGCTGGTCTTCGTCGCTGTCTCCGGCTGAGGCCGTCCGGCGCCTACGAGGAGGACGCGTTCGCCGGCACCTGGAACCTGACGTCGTACGCGATCTGCGCGACCGCGTAGGCCGCCTGCGGGCCGTCCCCCGGTGACCGGGGGACGGCTCCGAACCCCGTCAGGGGATCGGCCACTCGTGCACCGGGCGGTTGCTGTGCATCAGGTCGACGTAGTGGCGGACCACCTCGCGCAGCGCGGCCGGCCGGTCCAGGTGGTCGGCGGACTCCAGCCGGTGCAGCGTCTCCACCTGCCAGGTCGCGCCGTTGCGGCCGGTCAGGCAGCGCTGCTCGACGATGCCGAGCAGCCGGTCCCGCTCGGCCGGGTCGAGGCCCCACCGGTCCAGGCCGTGATGGGCGATCGGCAGCAGCCTGCGCAGCACCAGCTCGGTCACCGGCAGGTAGCCCAGGCCCGGCCAGAACACCTGGGCGTCGATGCCGTGCCGGGCGCAGGCGTTGAAGTTCTCCTCGGCGGCGCTGAACGACATCTGCGACCAGAGCGGACGGTCCGACTCGGCCAGCGCCCGGACCAGTCCGAAGTAGAAGGCGCCGTTGGCCACCGTGTCCAGCACGGTCGGGCCGGCCGGCAGCACCCGGTTCTCCACCCGCAGGTGCGGACGCCCGCGCGACACGTCGTAGACCGGCCGGTTCCAGCGGTAGATGGTGCCGTTGTGCAGGCGCAACTCGGCGAGTTTCGGCACGCCGCCGCTGGCCAGCGTCGCCGCCGGGTCCTCCGGGTCGCACACCGGCAGCAGCGCCGGGAAGTAGCGCACGTTCTCCTCGAACAGGTCGAACACCGAGGTGATCCAGCGCTCCCCGAACCACACCCGCGGGCGTACCCCCTGGGCTTTTATCTCTTCCGCCCGGGTGTCGGTGGCCTGTTGGAACAGCGGGATGCGGGTCTCCCGCCACAGCTCCCGGCCGAAGAACAGCGGGGAGTTCGCGCCGAGTGCCACCTGGATGCCGGCGATCGCCTGGGCGGCGTTCCAGTAGTCGGCGAACTGCGCCGGGCTGACCTGGAGGTGGAACTGGGTGCTGGTGCAGGCCGCCTCCGGCGTGATGGTGTCGGCGGTGGTGGCCAGCCGCTCCACCCCGCTGATCGCGATCGGCAGGTCCTCCCCACGGGCGGCGAAGATCTGCTCGTTGAGCAACGCGTACCGGGGGTTGGCGGAGAGCGAGTCGGCGGTCAGGTGCTCCGGGCGCAGCGTCGGCAGGACACCGATCATCACCATGTGCGCGCCGACCGTCCGGGCCTTCTCCTCGGCGGCGTTGAGGCTGGCCCGCACGTGCTCCTCGAACTGGGCGGTGCCGGTGCCGGTGAGCCGGCGCGGCGCCACGTTGATCTCCACGTTGAACTGGCCCAGCTCGGTCTGGAACGCCTCGTCGGCGATCGCCGCCAGTACGTCGGCGTTGCGCATCGCCGGGTCGAAGCGTTCGTCGACCAGGTTCAGCTCGATCTCCAGGCCGGTCATCGGCCGCTCCACGTCGAACCGGGACTCGCGCAGCATCTCGGCGAAGACGTCCAGACAGCGCCGGACCTTCTCCCGGTAGCGGGCCCGATCCTCCCGGCTGAAGGTGCGTGCGCCGACGTCTTCGCCCATGGTCACCACCTTGTCACCGTTGGTCTTCCCAACCTCGCACGGAGTGACGGGTCAGGAAAAGGTCTAAGGAACCTTTTCTGTACCCCGAACCACCCCCACTCATCCTGCGGAGTGAAGGACGGGCCCCCTTTTAACGCCTTCTGCATAGGCGGGGGCCCCGCTTAACAGTTCGTCGCCAGGCGGGCCGGCTACCATGGCCGCCGCGACGGAGAAGGAGTTGAGTGATGCGCGACGGGTGGATCCGGGCGTTCGTGTGGGCGGCGATCGCCGAGGCGTGCTCCTGGGCGGCGCTGCTGGCCGGCATGGCGGTCAAGTACGGGCCGCCGCGCAACGAACTCGGCGTGCAGGTGTTCGGCCCGATCCACGGCGCGCTCTTCGTCGCGTACGGGCTGCTGGTCCTCGTGGTGGCCCGACGGCGACGTTGGTCGCTGGTGTGGACCGGGCTGGCGCTGGCCAGCGCGGTGCCGCCGTTCGCCACCGTGCTGTTCGAGCGCTGGGCGCGCCGCCGCGGGTTGCTCGACGCCCCCGCTCCCGCCGAGCGTCCGCTCGCGAATGTCGGTGGTTAAGAGGGGGCCCCGCCTCTACCGCAGACGTTAAGAGGGGGCCCCTCCTTTCACGTCAGGGCGGAGCAGGCGGCGACGCCGAGCACCAGGACCAGGCCGAGGGTGGCCTGGAGCAGCAGCGCCGGGCCCAGGTGCGACCAGAGCGTCGCGGTACGCGGGGTGAGCAGCTGACCGGTGGTCAGGTTGACGATCCGCTCGATCCGGGGCGGCAGGTCCGCGTCGCGCTGCGGGCGCAGCGTGAGCTGCACGTGGTCGCCGGGGTGCAGCGCGCTCTGCGGCAGGTGGCCGTGCAGTTCGACCTCGACCAGCCGGTCCGCGGCGTCGCGCACCCGGACCGGGGTGACCAGGAACTCGGGCCCCTTCTTCAGGTCCTTGAAGCTGCGCTTCGCGCCGCCACCGCCGCTGCTGAGCAACGCGCGGACCACCCGTAGCAGCAGCCCCACCACCCCCGCCGCGGTCAACACCGTGACCAGCACCGGCTGGCCGACGCGTACCTCGCGGGCGTACCCCTCCATCAGCCGGACCAGCCGCCCGGTGACGATGCGCTCCGTCGGACGGACGACGCGTCGGGTGTGTAGCTCCGTGTCCATGTTCACCACCGAGAGTTCCGTTCCGTGCACAGATGGTATCGGCCCTTCAGGTTGAACGACGTGAATGAACGAACGGTCACGCCCGGCGGACCGGAAGGTGACATCGGCCGGGGCGCGGGTATCCGTGCGGCCGAGCTGGAAAGGGGTCGAGCATGCAGCTGTCCTTCCTGCGCCCGCTCTACGACCGTCCCGGGCCCTGGTGTTCGGTGTATCTGGACGCCTCCCGGGACACCCACGACTCGCGCCCACAGGTCGACCTGCGCTGGCGGGCCCTGAAGGGGGACCTGCTGGCCCAGGGCGCCGATCAGGTCACCGTCGAGGCGGTGGAGGAGGTGGTCCGCCGGCACCAGCCGATGCCCGGCGACTACGGCATCGCGGTCTTCGCCAGCCGGGGCCGGGTGGTGCTCACCGAGTACCTCTCCGCGCCGCCGCTGCGCGACCTGGCCACCTGGGCCGCGCTGCCGCACACCATGCCGCTTGTCGCCCAGCGCGGCGAGCAGGTCGCCTGGGTGCGGGTGCTGGCCGACCGCACCGGCGCCGACGCGATGGCGGTCAGCGCAGGCGGGGTGCCCCGGCGGGCCCAGGTGACGGGCCGACAGAGCCGCCAGGTGCGCCGGGTGCAGCCCGGCGGCTGGTCACAGTCCCGCTACCAGCGGGCCGCCATGGAGGCGTGGCACCACAACGCCGGCGACGCCGCCGCGGCCACCGCCGAGCTGGCCGACCGCGTCGGCGCCGACGTGGTCGTGGTGGCCGGCGACATCCGGGCCACCGGCATGATCGCCGCTCAGCTCCCGGAACGCTGGCAGGACGTGCTGGTCCGCACCGACGCCGGCTCCCGGGCCGGTGGCGCCGAGGACACGCTGATGGACGACCTCACCGTGCAGACCGTCGCCGAGGTCGCCGACCGGCGGATCGCCGCCGCGCTGGACCGGTTCGGCGTGCAGGAGGACGTCGGCGCCGGGCTCGACGCGGTGGTCGCCGCGCTGCAACGCAACCAGGTCGACACCATGCTGATCGTCGACGACGCGTCCGCCGACGGCGAGCTGTGGGTCGGCCCCGAGCCGACCGAGATCGCCACCGACCCGGCACAGCTGGCCGACATGTCGGTGGCCGACCCGCAGAAGGTACGCGCCGACGCCGCGCTGCTGCGCGCGCTGATCGGCACCGACGCGGAGCTGACCGTGCTCGCGCCGGAGGAGGCGCCGGAACTGACCGACGGGGTCGGCGCGGTGCTGCGGTACGTCGACGCCGGCACCCCGGGGCGGGACGATGGCTGACCGTACCGTCGCCGACCTGGTGGTCGAGCGGCTACGGGCCTGGCGGGTGCCGCGCGTCTTCGGCTATGCCGGCGCGGCGCTCGACCCGCTGCTGGCCGCGCTCGACGACGCCGGCGGCGATCCGGCGTTCGTGCCGGCCCGGCACGAGGAGACCGCCGCGTTCATGGCCACCGGCCACGCCAAGTTCACCGGCGGGATCGGGGTGTGCCTGGCCACCCAGGGGCCCAGCGCGGTGCACCTGCTCAACGGCCTCTACGACGCGAAGCTGGACAGCAAGCCGGTGGTGGCGATCATCGGGGAGGACGTCAGCGGCCCGCTCGGCGGGGCGCACGAGGAGATCGGGCTGAGCCGCCTCTTCGGCGACGTGTGCAACCAGTTCGTCCGGTACGGCCGCACGCCCGACCAGGTGCCGGCGCTGCTGGACCAGGCGTTCCGGACCGCGGCGGCGACCCGCAGCCCGACCTGCGTGGTGCTGCCCCGGGCGTTGCAGGTGACGCCCGTGCCCGACCGGCTGCCACCGACCGCCGGCGTCATCACCGCGACGCCCGGCGAGCCGCTGGCCCGGGTGCTGCCGCACGACGCCGACCTGGACGCCGCCGCCTCGCTGCTCAGCACCGGCCAGCGGGTGGCCGTGCTGGTCGGCCAGGGGGCGCACGGCGCGGCCGGCGAGGTCGTCGCGCTCGCCGACCGGCTCGGCGCGGGCGTGGCCACGTCGCTGCTCGGCAAGCCGGTGCTGGACGAGCGGCTGCCGTTCCACACCGGCGTGCTCGGCGAGGTCGGCACCACCGCCGCCGCCCAGCTCATGGGCGGCTGCGACACGCTGCTGCTGGTCGGCACGAACGATCCGTGGACCGACTGGTTCCCGCTGCCCGGCCAGGTGCGCACCATCCAGATCGACATCGACGGCCGGCGAATCGGCGCCCGCTACCCGGTCGACGTGCCCCTGGTAGGCGACGCCGCCGAGACGCTGCGGGCGCTGCTGTCCCGGGTGGCGGAACGGCCCCACGCGCAGTGGCGCGGCGTGGTGGAGAGCGCGGTGGACCGCTGGCGGGTGGTCGCCGCCGACCGCGCCGCCGCCCCGGCCGAGCCGCTCAACCCGCAGCTCGTGCTCCGGGAGCTGTCCGCCCGGCTGCCGCAGCGCGCGGCGGTCGCCGTCGACGTCGGCTCGGTCATCTACTGGTACGCCCGCCACCTGGAACTGCCGCCGGGGGTGCAGGCCCGGCTCTGCGGCACGCTCGGCTCGATGGGATGCGCGTTGCCGTACGCGGTGGCCGCCAAGCTGGCCTGGCCGGACCAGCCGGTGCTGGCGCTGCTCGGCGACGGCGCGATGCAGCTCAACGGCCTGGCCGAGCTGATCACCGTGGCGCACCACTGGACGGAGTGGCCGGACCCCCGGCTGGTCGTGCTGGTGCTGAACAACCGTGACCAGTCCGGCGTGGGCGGCGGGCGTACGCCGGGCGACCGGCGACCCGACGTGCCGTACGCCGGATGGGCCCGGCTGCTCGGGCTGCACGGCGTCCGGGTGGACCGGCCGGACCTGATCGGACCGGCCTGGGACGAGGTGCTCGCCGCGGACCGGCCCAGCGTGCTGGAGGCGGTGGTGGACCCGGCCGTGCCGCTGAACGTGCCCGAGCCGGCGCTGGCCGACCTGCGCGGCCTGATGACGGACGGCGACGCGGCCCGGCGGGTGCGGGACCGGGTGATCCAGACCGAGGCCATCGCCGCCGAGGACCTCGTCTAGCCGGACCCGGGTGGGGCACTGCGACCCTGAGCCATCCGCGGTGGATCAGGGGGCGCGGAAGTCGGCGACCTTGTGGGTGCCGTCGCAGAACGGCTTGATCGCGCTCTTGCCGCAGCGGCACAGCGCCACCGTGCCCCGGCGTGCCTCGATCGGCTCGCCCTCCGGCGTGACCAGTGCGAAGTCGCCGCGCACCAGCAGCGGTCCGTCCCGGTACGGGGTGATGGTCGCCGCCGGGGCGCTCTGGTCGTCGGGCATGCGCGGTGCAGTGCCCGTCCCGCCGCGGCCCAAACCCGCACCCGGCGTGCCGTTGCGCCCGTGGCGGCGGGGGAGCGGCGCGACGGCACCCGACCGGGGATTGGTCCGGCGCGTGGGGAGATGACCCGTTTAGACCCCAGACGGACGGGAAGCCGGCCCGCGTGGTGAGCGAACGAGTCGAGCGCGGACCGGCGGCCGGGACCACGTTGCCCGGTGACCGGGCGGTCGCGGCGGGCAGCGCGGCCCGGATCCTGGTCGCCGCGACGGCCCGGGCGCTGCGCGGCGACGACTGCGGCGACCTCGGTCACGCCGGCTCGCTGTCCCGGCTCGGCGGGGCCCCGGAGGCGGTACGGCGCGTCGCCGCCGGCCGCGCGGCCGGTCGGGCGGCGCTCACCGCCGCCCAGGTCGCCCGCGTCGACGCCGAGCGGGTGGCCGACTGGTTCGTCGCCCAGTACCCGGGCCGGCGCTGGCCCGGGGCGGTGCTCGGCTCGCCGCACGGGGCCGCGGCCCACCTCGCGGTGGCGCTCGGCGTGCCCTGGCTGCCCGCCGGCTTCGAACTCGCCGGGCAGTGGGGCCGGGGCGCGGTGGACCGCCCGGACGCCGCGCTCGACCACGGTGCCGCGCTGGCCGGCCGGCTGCTCGGCGGCAACCCCCGGGTGCACGTGCGGCAGGTGCACTGCCCGGCCAGCCGGGGCGTGGCGGTCGGCGCCGCGGTCACGCTCGCGGTCCGCTGGCGGACTCTGCCCGAGGCGTACGCGCGGTTCCTGGCCGACCGGCTGGAGCCGGCCGCGCCGGTGCTGCTGTTGCACGACGCGCGTACGTGGCCGGTGCGGGACGACGGCGGCGGCCACAGCTTCCAGGCCGGCTGCCCGGCCAGCGGCCTCGACCCGGTCGACTTCCACCCGGACGCCCCGGCGCTGCGCCACGTGCTGCGCGCGGCCGGCGGTGACGAGACACGCTGGCGCGCCCCGGAGGTCACGGCGTCGGCGGCGTTCGCCGAACACGGCGTGGAGTCCGGTTTCGAGCACGGCGCCCGGGAGTGGGGCGACACCCGGGGCCACCCGCTGCACCGGGTGGTCGTGCCGCAGCCGGACGCGCTGAGCGCGGCCACCGCGGACCTCTACCGACGCTGGCTGCGCCGGGCCGGCAAGACCGGGGACCGGCTGGTGGTGGAGTGCGGCCGGCTGCTCGACCCGGGACAGGTGCTGCGCGCCGGCCTGGTGCCCTACTGGTGCGAGAACGCCACCCGGCGCCGGGTGCAGGGCGCCGAGTGGTGGCTCGCCGGCAGTGAGCCGTTCAGCTCGGTGGACGTGCTGCCGGAACCGCCCGGCCTGCGTTCGCCGGCGCTCGCCGGCCTGTCCCAGTGGCTGGCGGTGGCCGGCTTCGGGCGCCGGCGGCGCGCCCTGGACCGGGGCACGGCCCGCGGTTACCCGGTCACCTCGGTACCGACCCGACGTGCCACGGAGGTGTTGCGCAACCAGCCCTGCGACCTGCCCGCGCCGCCGCCGATGCCGATGGCGGAGGCGCTCGCCGCGCTCCGGGACGCGGGCGCCCACCAGGGCCTGCTGGTCTGCTGAGCGCGGGCCACCACGCCGACGGGCACGGCCCGCCGGCCAACCTGGCGAAACATCCTCGCGAACCGACGGTCCGTGATTGAGTACCTACGGAGCGGGAAGACCGCTCGCCGCGACCCGGCCACGACGCCGCGCGGCGGGCAGCCACCGCTTCCGACGTATCCGTCACGTAACCAACTTCCTCACCCGGGACGTGGCTTGACCACGTGCGCAACCGGTTCCGGCCGGGCGGGGGATCTTCGGCGAGGGAGGCGCGGATGTTCGGACAGACCACCACACCCACCCCACCGACCACCGACCGGGGTCTGGAGGACCTCGACGCGGCGGCGCTCGCGTACGCGGCCCGGATCGAGGGGCTGCCACCCGAGCGGCGGCAGGAGGCACGGGACGACCTGGTCCGCTTCGCGTTGCCGTTCGCCGGGCGGCTGGCCCGCCGGTACCGGGGTCGCGGGGAGCCGTTGGAGGACCTGGAACAGGTCGCCCGCCTCGGCCTGGTCAACGCCGTCGACCGGTACGACCCGGAGCGCGGCTCGTTCACCGCGTACGCGGCGATCACCATCGTCGGTGAGATCAAACGACACTTCCGTGACCGCACCTGGGGCGTGCACGTGCCACGCCGGCTGCGCGACCTGATCCTCGAGGTGGGGCAGGCGACCGCGACGCTGACCAGCGAGCTGTCCCGGGCCCCGTCGGTCGCCGAACTGGCCGAGCGGCTGGAGACGCCGGAGGAGGAGATCCTCGCCGCGCTGGAGTCGGCGGCCGGCTACAGCCCGGCCTCGCTCAACGCGCCGGTCGGCGGCGAGAGCTCGGCCGAGTTCGGTGACCTGGTCGGCGAGTCCGACAACGCGCTGGAGTCGGTCGACGACCGGGTCACGGTCAGCGGCCTGCTGCACCGACTGCCCTGGCGGGAGCGGCGGATCCTCGCCATGCGCTTCTACGGCAACCAGACCCAGGCCGAGATCGCGGCCCGGTTCGGCATCTCCCAGATGCACGTGTCCCGGCTGCTGTCCCGGGCGCTGACCTGGCTGCGCCAGGCGATGCTCGCCGACGCCCCGCAGCCCTGGCAGAACGGCACGGCCGAGGCGGAGCCGGCCAGGTCCCGGATCTCGGTGCGGCAGAACGGCGACCGGGTGGTCGTCGAGGTCGGCGGCGAGGTGGACCGGGCCGGCGCGGACCAGTTGCGCCGGGCGGTGCTGGAGGCGGTCACCGGGCAACCCCGCGAGGTGGTGGTCGACCTGGTGGGCGCGGGCGGCTTCGACGCCGGCGGGATCGCCGCGCTGATGGCCGGCCGGGACGCCGCCGCCCGGACCGGGGTGCCGTTGCGGCTGACCCGGGTGCAGCCCGCGGTACGCCGCTCGCTCACCGCCGCCGGCCTGCCCGCCGCCGACTGAGCTGCCGCACGCCACATGCCGGCCCGTCGACGACGACGGGCCGGCACGGTGCGCGGCATCCGTGGTGTTGAGCGGGGCCCCTGCTCTGCCGGAGGCGTCAACAGGGGGCCCCTCCTTTCAGTTGTCGGGGGTGTCGCCGTGGCCGCGCGGGTGCCGCCACCTCTCGTTCGGCTGGTCCTCGCGCGGGGCGCCGAGGATCGTCTCCTCCGGCTCGTCGGTCTCCTCGAAGCTGGGGCGGCGTACGTCCTCGGGCTCCGGCACCACCACCGGCCGGGCGCCGGACTGCGGCGCGGGCTGGTACTCGACGGCCTCCCGGGCCCCGTGCGCGCCCTCGGCGGCCGGCGACTCCTTCGCGTACCGCACGTGGTGGAACTCCTCGGCGAGACTCTGCGGCGGCTTGGTGGTCCGCTGCGGCAGGTCGCGGCCGAGGTCGGAGACGAGCGGGCCGTACTTGGCGTCGAACGCCGGCCGTTCCGAGCGGATCCGGGGCATCCGGTCGAAGTTGCGCAGCGGCGGCGGGCAGGTGGTGGCCCACTCCAGCGAGTTGCCGAACCCCCACGGGTCGTCCACGGTGACCAACGCGCCGTACCGCCAGGACTTCCAGACGTTGTAGATGAAGAACAGCGTGGACGCGCCGAGCACGAACGACCCGACGGTGGAGATCTCGTTGAGCCCGGTGAAGCCGTCGGTGGGCAGGTAGTCGGCGTACCGGCGGGGCATGCCCTCGTTGCCGAGCCAGTGCTGCACCAGGAACGTGGCGTGGAAGCCGAGGAACATGGTCCAGAAGTGCATCTTGCCCAGCCGCTCGTCGAGCAGCCGGCCGGTCATCTTCGGGAACCAGAAGTAGATGCCGCCGAACGCGGCGAACACGATGGTGCCGAAGAGCACGTAGTGGAAGTGCGCCACCACGAAGTACGAGTCGGTGACGTGGAAGTCGACCGGCGGGCTGGCCAGCAGCACGCCGGTCAGGCCGCCGAGCAGGAACGTGACCAGGAAGCCGACGGCGAACAGCATCGGCGTCTCGAACGTGAGCTGTCCCTTCCACATGGTGCCGATCCAGTTGAAGAACTTCACCCCGGTCGGCACCGCGATCAGGTAGCTCAGGATGCTGAAGAACGGCAGCAGCACCTGGCCGGTGGCGAACATGTGGTGCGCCCAGACCGCCATCGACAGCACCGTGATGGCGAGCGTGGCGAGCACCAGCCCGGTGTAGCCGAAGATCGGCTTGCGGGAGAAGACCGGGATGATCTCGGTGATGATGCCGAAGAACGGCAGCGCGATGATGTAGACCTCGGGGTGCCCGAAGAACCAGAACAGGTGCTGCCACAGCATCGGCCCGCCGGTGGTCGGATCGTAGACGTGCGAGTGCAGGATCCGGTCCGAGGCGAGCGCGAACAGCGCGGCCGCCAGCAGCGGGAACACGAAGATCACCAGCACGCTGGTGAGCAGCAGGTTCCAGGTGAAGATCGGCATCCGGAACATGGTCATGCCGGGCGCGCGCAGGGTCAGGATCGTGGTGATCATGTTGACCGCGCCGAGGATCGTGCCCAGACCGGAGACGGCCAGCCCGACCACCCACATGTTCGCGCCGACCCCGGGCGAGTGCTGCGCGGTGCTCAGCGGCGTGTACGCGGTCCAGCCGAAGTCCGCCGAGCCCTGCGGCGTGAAGAACCCGCCCACCGTGATGGCCGCGCCGAAGAAGTAGAGCCAGTACGCGAACGCGTTGAGCCGGGGGAACGCCACGTCCGGCGCGCCGATCTGCAACGGCACCAGGTAGTTGCCGAACCCGAACACCATCGGCGTCGCGAACAGCAGCAGCATGATCGTGCCGTGCATGGTGAACATCTGGTTGTACTGCTCGGGGGAGAGCAGTTGCATCCCCGGCCGGGCCAGCTCGGCGCGGATCAGCATCGCCATGAAGCCGCCGATGATGAAGTACGCGAACGACGTGCCCAGGTAGAGCAGGCCGATCAACTTGGCGTCGGTGGTGCGCAGCAACCGCCACAGCGAGTTGCCCTTCACCGCCTCCCGGACCGGGCCGGGATATCCGCCGAACCGGGCCGGCGCGAGGATCGCCGGCCCGCGGTCGTGTGCCGGATCCGTGACTACTCGCTTGGGCATGGCATCTCACCCCAGGTGACGACAGACAGGACGGGCGCGCGTACCCGTCCCCGCTACCCATGAAACCAGGCGAGAGCGGAGAATTCGGTCAGTTCGCCGGGAGCATGGCCCAGACGACCTTGCCGGCGCCGACCGGCGTGCTGCCCCAACGCTGGGTCAGCTCCCGCACCAGCATCAGCCCCCGGCCGCCCTCCGCGCGGGGATCACGGCCGGTCGCCGCGTACGCCTCGGCGGGACTGCCGTCCATCACCGCCACCCGCAGGTACGGTCGGCGCAGCGTCAGCGTGACGTGCATCGGCGTGCCGGCGTGCCGGACCACGTTGCCGACCAGCTCGCTGAGCACCAGCGAGGCCGGCCCGGCCAGCTCCGGCACGTTCCACCGGCCGCACGCCTCGGTGACCAGCTCCCGGGCCCGCCGGCAGGCCCCGGCGACCGGCTCCAGCCGGGCCCGCAGCCGGGGTGCCGCCGCGGTGCCGGCCAGCGCCGTCGCCTCCGCACAGTCCCGGCGCACCGGCACCACCCGGCAGGCGGTGGTCTCGTTCAGCCAGGCGGCGGTCTCCCGGGGCGGGGCGGAGAGCACCATCGGCACCGCCGGCCAGTCGGCCGCCCGCCGGGCCGCCGCCGCGAACACGGACAGCGCCAGCGGGTCGGTGACGTCGATCTCCTCCAGGTCGACCACGAGCGCGTCCGGTTGCGCGACGAGGCAGCGGTCCAGCACCTCGTGCACCGCACGCATCGTGCCCAGGTCGAGCAGCCCGGCCAGCCGTACGACGGTGACCGGGGACTCGTCGCGGACCTCGCACCTGATCCGGGTCGACATCGGGCCCTCGTTTCCAACTCGTCGGGAGGCTACCGACGTACCCGCCGTCCGAACCACCGAAACCGGCCATCCGGCCCGCCGCCGCCCGCCCCCGCCCGCCCTCAGCGGGCTGCAGATTCACGGAAAGAGGGGCTATCCGACGCCGGATAGCCCCTCTTTCCGTGAATCTGCGTGGGGGTGTCGGGGGTGGGTGGGGACCGCAGCCGCGGCGGGACGGGCGCGGGGTCAGCGGTGGGTGCGGCGGCGGGCGAGCAGGGCCAGCGTCAGCATGGCGGCGCCGAGCAGCAGGTGCAGCCAGGTGTCGGCGCCGTTCACCGCCAGCACGTTCGCCTCGGTCCGCCGGTCGACGGCCAGGCCGAACAGCCAGAGCACCAGGTAGACCGCGCCGCCGCCGAGCAGGAACGCGCGGGCGCCGGGGACCGTCCGGGACAGCAGCAGGCCGGCGACGCCGAACGCCAGGTGGACGACGTTCTGCACCACCGACACCTGGAACAGCCCGAGCAGTCGGGCGCCGGACGCCGGACCGGCGAACCGCAGGTCGGCGAAGGAACTGGTGACGCCGGGCACGAAGCCCAGCACGCCGAGCAGCAGCAGGAGCACCGCGACGCCGGAGGCGGCCCGGCGCACCGGCGCCCGGCCGTCGGCCGGGTTGCGCCGCGCCCGGGAGTGCGCCATCGAGTTCGTCACGCCGGCCTCCTCGCCACCGCGGGGAAGCCGACGGTTTCCCCCGCCCACCGGCGGCAAACGCCGACGCCCCGCGCCGAACGCCAGGCCACCCGCGCCGAAGGCCGGGCCACGCCGGCCCACCGGTGGCAAAACGCCGGCCCGGCCACGGGAGGGCGGCCGGGCCGGCGGGGTGACGCCGATCAGGCGGGCTGCAACGGTCGTGCGGCGCCCTGGCGGACCCGGTCGTAGAGCGCGACGTAACGCTCGGCCATCCGGGCCGGGGTGAACCGGTCGGCCGCCTCGCGCCGGCACTCGTCGGCGTCGAGCCGGCCGGCGGCGAGCACCAGGTCGCCCAGCTCGTCCTCGTCGGCGGTGAGCAGGCCGGTGCGGCCGTGCTCGATCAGCTCCGGCAGGCAGCCCCGCGAGGTGGCCACCACGGGCGTGCCCAGCGACAGGGACTCGACCACCGCGGTGCCGCCCGGCTCCTCCCAGCGCAGCGGGAACAACGACGCGCGCGCGGAGGCGACCAGGTCGTCGCGCTCCTGCCCGGCCACCGTGCCGACCCAGCGCACCCGGTCACCGTCGACGTACGGGGCGACGTGGTCGTGGAAGAACCGCACGTCCGGGTTCTGCCGCGCCTCGTCGCCGGCCGCGGCGAGGTCCTCCGGGCGGTGGTACGGCCCGACCGGGCCGGCCAGCACCAGCCGGAAGCCGGCCTCCCGGGCCAGCCGGGCGCCCAGGTCCTGTCCCTTCCCCGGGTTGATCCGGCCGAGGATCACCACGTGGTCGCCCTTGGGCGTCGCCGGACGGCGGTCCGCGTCGACCGCCAGCGGGGTGGACAGGTGCACGTGGCCGACCGAGTGCTCCCGCAGCGCGCGGGGAGCGCGGGCGAGCTGCGAGGCCGACACCCCGTTGACCCGCACCCGGTCACCGCCGTCGAGGTTGCCGTACAGCTCCGGATGCTTGGCCAGGTCCCAGTGCAGGGTGTGCAGCACCGGCGGCGCGTCCGGGCCCATCGCGGCCAGCGTGGCCAGCCCGACCGCCTCCACGTGGTCGTGCACCAGGTCGATGTCGTCGCGGGCGTGCACCGCCCGCACCACGTGCGCCAGGTGCGCCTGGGACACGCCGCAGACCTGGTTGTACGGCCGCTGCAACGCGTGGAACTGCCCGTCCGGGAAGACCGCGATCTTCTCGTCGACCGGCAGCGTGCTGCTCTCCACCGAGGCGAGCACCACCCGTACGCCGAGGCGGCGCAGCTCCGGCACCAGCGTGGCCACCACGTTCTCGATCCCGCCGTACCCGGGCGGCGGCACGGACAGCCACGGCCCGGCGTTCATCAGCACGGTGAGCGTCATGCGCTGCCTCTTCTCTCGGCTGTCGGATTCACGCGGCGACCCGGCGGCGCGGGACGCGGTGCCGCAACTGGGCCAGCGGCGGGCGTTCCTCGACCGAGACGTCGTTGACCACGATCTCCCGGTCCAGGTTGGGCAGCGCCTCCGAGCCGCCCCGACGGAACTGGGTGAGCTGCGGGGTCGGCATCGTCCCGGGCGCCGCCCAGCCGCGCCGCTGGAGCCGGGACCAGGCGGTCAGCATGATCTGCGCCGACATCCGGCCCAGCGCGGCGGTGTCCTGGTGCCGGTGCTTGCGCTCGCCCAGGTCGACCTGGGCCAGCGCGTCCAGCCCGACCAGCTCCAGCAGGTCGATGAGCATCGCCGTCTCGACGCCGTACCCGGTGACGAACGGCACCCGCTCCAGCACGGTGCGGCGGCCCGCGTACTCGCCGGCCAACGGCTGTACGAAGCCGGCCAGATCCGGCCAGAACAGGTTGAGCAGCGGCCGGGCCATCAGCTCCGTCACCCGGCCGCCACCGTCGGGCTCGACCCCGGTGGCACCGATCAGCGGCCGGTGGTAGAAGCCCTTGACGAACTCCACGCTGGGGTCGGTGAGCAGCGGCCCGAGCAGCCCGGTGACGAAGTGCGGCCGGAACTCGCGCAGGTCGGCGTCGACGAACGCGACCACGTCCCCCTCGGCCGCGGCCAGCCCGGCCCACAGCGCGTCGCCCTTGCCGGTGAGCCGCGGCAACCCGCGCGTCATCGCGTCCTGCCCCACCACCTCGGCGCCGGCCGCGCGGGCCACCTGGGCGGTCCGGTCGGTGGACCGGGAGTCGACCACGATCAGCTCGTCGACGAGCGGCACGCGGTCCATCAGGTGCTCGCGGATGGTCGACACGATCGCGCCGACCGTGGCCTCCTCGTTGCGCGCCGGCAGCACCACGCTGACCCGGCTGGTTCCCTTGGCCCGGACCAGCCGGTCGGCCGGCCAGTCGTCGGCCGCACTGGTGCGGTACGTGGCCCACGCCTCCACCACAGGTGAGACGATCGAATCTGATTCCCGCACGGGCACCCCCCATTGGTTGCGGAATCGCAAGTATGTGTTTCCCAGTTCTGAACCCGCGCTAACCGATCCTGCCCAATGGTGTGATCACGGGGATGAACGTCACGTTGCGCGCGAGGTCGCGTTTGCCGCGTCGGCGCCGGGGGGAGTGCTGTCCGCAGTCTTTCAGTCACGGCGAGAGGGCGGCAGGATGCGGGTGGGACTGGTCGGGGCCGGTGGGGTGGCGCAACGCCATGCCCGGGTGCTCACGGGCTTCGAGGACGTGGAACTACTCGGCGTGACGGATGTCGCGCCGGAGGCGGCGGAGGCGCTCGCCGGCACGTACGGCGGCCGGGTCTTCGCCGACGTGGCCGAGCTGCTCGCCGCCGGCCCGGACGCGGTGTACGTCTGCGTGCCGCCGTTCGCGCACGGCCCGGCCGAGGAGGCGGTGATCGCCGCCGGCGTGCCGATGTTCGTGGAGAAGCCGGTCGCGGTCGACCTGGAGACGGCCGAGCGGGTCGCCGCGCTGGTGGAGCAGCGCGGGCTGCGCACCGGCGTCGGCCACCACTGGCGCTACCTGCGCGTGGTGGAGGAGGCCCGGCGGCTGCTCGCCGACCGTCCGGTGCGGATGGTCAACGGGGCCTGGCTGGACAAGGTGCCGCCGGTGGCCTGGTGGGCGCGGCGGGAGCGGTCCGGTGGTCCGGTGGTGGAGCAGGCCGCGCACGTGCTCGACCTGATCCGGGTGCTGGTCGGCGAGGTCACCGAGGTGACCGCGTACGGCGACGGCACCCCGCCGCCGGTCGACGGCGCCGACATCGACTCGGTGACCGCGGCCACGCTGCGGTTCGCCTCCGGCGCGGTCGGCACGCTCGCCGCGGCCTGCGTGCTCACCTGGAAGCACCGGGCCGGCCTGGAGATCCTCGCCGACGGGCTGGCGCTGTCGCTGGCCGAGGACGGCCTGACGATCCGGGACGCGGACGGCGAGCGGCACGTGCCCGCCGACCCGGACGACGCGCGGGTCGCCGTCGACCGGGCGTTCGTCGACGCGGTCCGCGGCGTCGGCGACGACGTCCGCGTCCCGTACGCCGAGGCGCTGCGCACCCAACGGCTGGCACTCGCGGTGGCCGAGTCGGCGCGGACCGGCCGGCCGGTGGCGCTGCCGACCGGCCCGGCGACCCGGCTCACCGCCGCGGTGGCCGACGCGGGGGTGACAGTCGATGCGTGACCGGGTGGTGGTGGTCAGCGGCCCGGGCCGGGTCGAGCTGGTCGAGCAGGACGCGCCCGAGCTGCGCGAGGGCACGTTCCGGGTGGAGACGCTCTACAGCGGCGTCTCCGCCGGCACCGAGCTGAGCTACGTCAAGGGCACCAACCCGTACCTGCACGTCACCTGGAACGCCGGTCTCGGCCTGTTCCAGCCGGGCGGGGCGAGCACCCCGTACCCGGTGACCCGGCTCGGCTACATGCAGGTCGGCCGCGTGGTGGAGAGCCGGACCCCGGCGGTCGCGGTGGGCACGGTCGGCGCGATGACGTACGGGCACCGCAGCGGCTGGGTGGCCGATCCGGTCGCCGAACGGTTCGTGCCGCTGCCCGACGACCTCGATCCGCTGCTCGGCGTCTACGTGGCGCACATGGGGCCGATCTGCGCCAACGGCCTGCTGCACGCCGCCGCCGACCTGTGCGGCACCGACGTCCGGACGCTTGGCGACGGGGTCCGTGGCCGCCGGGTGGCGGTGGTCGGCAGCGGCGTGGTCGCGCTGCTCACCGCGCTGTTCGCGCGCCGCCACGGGGCCGCCTCGGTGGTCGTGGTGGACCCCACCCCGGCCCGCCGGCAGGTGGCCGAGGCGCTCGGCCTGGAGACGCTCGACCCGGAGGCGGACGACCCGGCCATGGTGCTCAAGACGCGGTGGAACCACGCCGCCGGGGACCGCGGCGCGGACGTGGTCTTCCAGTGCCGCGGCCAGGACTGGGCGTTGCAGCTCGCGCTGCGGCTGCTGCGGCCCCAGGGCACGGTGATCGACCTGGCGTTCTACCAGGGCGGCGCGGACGCGGTCCGGCTCGGCGAGGAGTTCCACCACAACGGACTGTCGCTGCGCTGCGCGCAGATCGGCCGGGTGCCGCGCGGGCTGGCCCCGACCTGGGACCGGGAGCGGCTCTCCGCGGAGACGGTGGAGCTGCTGCGCCAGTACGGCGACCAGATCCGCAAGCATCTCGTCTCCGCGGTGGTGCCGCTGGACGAGGCGCCGGCGCTGCTCACCGACCTGGCCGAGCGTCGCCGCTCGGAGCTCCAGGTGGTGCTGACCGGCTGACCCCGGGGCACGACCCCGGCCGAACCCGGTGCGGTGCCCGGCTACCGTTCGGTGATGACCGCCGACGCCGGCCCGACGCCGGGACTCGCCGCTCTGCTGCCCTACCTGCGCGCCCACCGCGGCACCCTCGTCGCGGTGGGCGCGTTGTCGCTCACCGGGGCCGCCGCCGCGCTGGCCCAACCGCTGCTCACCCGCACCGTGCTGGACCGGATCACCGCCGACCGCCCGGCCACCACGCTGGTGGTGGCACTGGTCGCGCTGGTGCTGGTCGGCGCGATGCTCGGTGGGCTCCGCGACTACCTGTTGCAACGCACCGCCGAAGGGCTCGTGCTGGGCCTCCGGCGGCGGCTCGCCGGCCACCTGCTGCGCCTGCCGATCGCCGAGTACGACCGGCGCCGCACCGGCGACCTGCTGTCCCGGGTGGGCGCCGACACCACGTTGCTGCGGGCGGTGGTCACGTCCGGCCTCTTCGAGACCGTCACCGGGGCGGTGATGGTCCTCGGCGCCGGCACCGCCATGGTGCTGCTGGACCCGCTGCTGTTCGGGGTGACGCTGGCGTCGGTCGCGGTCGGCGTGGGCTTCGCCGTCACGGTCGCCCGCCGGGTGCGCGGGCTGTCCCGCCACGCCCAGGAACGGGTCGGCGAGATGACCTCCGCCGTCGAGCGGGCCATCTCCGCGGCCCGGACCATCCGGGCCAGCCGCGCCGAGGAGCGGGAGACCGGCACGGTGGTGGCGAGCGCGACCGCGGCGTACGACGCCGGGCAGCGGGTGGCCCGCGCCCAGGCGGTGGTGGGACCGGTCAGCGCGGTCACCGTGCAGGGCGCGTTCCTGCTGGTGCTGGCGGTGGGCGGGGCGCGCGTGGCGGCCGGGGCGATCAGCGTGGGCGACCTGGTCGCGTTCGTGATGTTCCTGTTCTTCCTGGTGCTGCCGCTGGGCCAGGCGGTGCACGCGTACACCCAGTTGCAGAGCGGGCTGGGCGCGCTGGCCCGGATCGAGGAGATCCTCACCGTGCCGGGCGAGAGCGCCGGCGACCGGCCCGGGCGGGTGGACGTGCCGGCCGCCGCCGCGCCGGCCCGGGTGGAGTTCGACCGGGTCGGCTTCGGTTATCCCGGTGGCCCGCCGGTGCTGCACGAGGTGAGCTTCACGGTGCCGGCCGGCACCCGCACCGCCCTGGTGGGTCCGTCCGGCGCCGGTAAGTCCACCCTGCTGGCGCTCGTCGAGCGTTTCTACGAGGCGGGCGAGGGCGCGGTGCGCCTGGACGGCGTGGACGTGCGGGAGCTGCCCCGGGACGCGCTGCGCGCCCGGCTCGGCTACGTGGAGCAGGAGGCGCCGGTGCTCGCCGGCACGCTACGGGACAACCTGCTGATCTCCACGCCCGGCGCCACCGACGACCGGCTGCGCGCGGTGCTCGACGAGGTCAACCTGGGCCACCTCGCCGACCGGACCGCGGACGGGCTGGACGTGCAGGTGGGGGAGGGCGGCGTGCTGCTCTCCGGCGGGGAGCGGCAGCGGCTGGCCATCGCCCGGGCGCTGCTGGCCGGGCCGCCGGTGCTGCTGCTCGACGAGCCGACCAGCAACCTCGACGCCCGCAACGAGGCGGCGCTGCGGCGGGCGATCGACGCGGTGGCGGTGCGCCGTACTCTGCTGATCGTGGCGCACCGGCTCTCCACGGTGGTGGACGCCGACCAGATCGTGGTGCTCGACGGCGGCCGGGTGGTGGCGGTCGGCACCCACGACGAGTTGACCACCACCAGCCCGCTCTACCGGGAGCTGGCCACCCACCAACTGCTCGTGGCCTGATCCGCCCGGACGGTCGGGAACCGGTCGGGCCGGTGATTTTCGGACACGGTCCGGCTCCGGCGGTGGGCGGGGCTCACAATCGGCTCCGGTTCGCGTACCGTTGCGGCTCATGGGTGTGTCGCAACGGTTCAAGACCAGGTTCCGCCGGTTTCTCCAGCGCCCGGGGACGACGGTCGACCTGGCCCCGCTGGAGAAGCTGCTGCCGGCGATCGAGTCCCGCGAGGCGGAGCTGGAGCAGCTCTCCGACGCCGAGCTGACCGAGGCCGCCGGTCGGGCCGAGAAGTACGAGGAGATCTGCGCGATCGGCCGCGAGGCGGCCCGCCGCGGGCTCGATCAGCGCCCCTACGACGTGCAGCTGCTCGGCGCCATGGCGTTGCTCTCCGGCAAGGTCGCCGAGATGGCCACCGGTGAGGGCAAGACGCTCACCGCGACCGTCGCCGCGTACGGGCATGTCCGGCTCGGCAACGGCCCGGTGCACGTGCTCACCGTCAACGACTACCTGGCCCGCCGCGACGCCGAGTGGATGCAGCCGGTCTACACGCTGCTCGGGCTCACCGTCGGGTGGGTCAACGAGGCGTCCACCCCGGAGGAGCGCCGCGCCGCGTACCGCTGCGACGTCACCTACGTGTCGGTCAGCGAGGCCGGCTTCGACTACCTGCGCGACCAGCTCGCCACCGACGTGGCCGAGCGGGTGCAGCCGCCGCTGAAGACCGCGATCGTGGACGAGGCCGACTCGATCCTGATCGACGAGGCGCGGGTGCCGATGGTGCTCGCCGGCGCGGTCCCCGGCGAGCAGGACCCGGTGCACGCCGCCGCGGCGCTGGTGCGCGGCCTGCGCAAGGGCAGGCACTACACGGTGGCCGAGGACGGCCGCAGCGTCGCCTTCACCTCGGTCGGCCTGGCCACGGTCGAGGCGAAGCTCGGCGGCATCGACCTGTACGACGAGGAGCACGTCGGGCAGCTTTCCGCGGTGAACGTGGCGCTGCACGCGCACGCGCTGCTGCACCGCGACGTCGACTACATCGTGCGGGACGACTCGGTCGAGCTGATCGACGAGATGCGCGGCCGGGTCGCGCAGCGCCGCCGTTGGCCGGACGGGCTCCAGGCCGCGGTCGAGGCGAAGGAGGGGCTGGACGCCAGCGCCGAGGGCGAGGTGTTGGGCACCGTCACCGTGCAGGCGTACATCGCGCTCTACCCGACCGTCTGCGGGATGACCGCGACCGCGGTGCTCGTCGGCGACCAGCTCCGGGAGTTCTTCGGCCTCGAGGTGGCGGTGATCCCGCCGAACACCCCGTGCGTCCGGGAGGACGAGCCGGACCGGATCTACGCCACCCGCGCCGAGAAGGAGGAGGCGCTGGTCGACGAGATCACGCGCTGCCACCGAGCGGGGCGGCCGGTGCTGGTCGGCACGCTCGACGTGAAGGAGTCCGAGGGGCTGGCCGCCGCGCTGCGCGCCGCCGACGTGCCGTGCGTGGTGCTCAACGCCAAGAACGACGACGAGGAGGCCGGCATCATCGCCGAGGCCGGCGCGTACGGCGCGGTGACGGTCTCCACCCAGATGGCCGGCCGGGGTGTCGACATCCGGCTCGGCGGCAGCGACCAGTCCGACCAGGAGCGGGTCGCCGAGTTGGGCGGCCTCTACGTGATCGGCAGCGGCCGGCACGACAGTCGCCGGGTCGACGACCAGCTCCGCGGCCGGGCCGGCCGGCAGGGCGACCCGGGCGGGTCGGTCTTCTTCGTCAGCCTGGAGGACGACCTGGTCGTCCGGCACGCCGGCGACACCGTGCCGGCGTCGCCCCGGATGAACGCCGACGGCCTGGTCACCGACCCGCAGGTGGACTACGCGGTCGAGCACGCCCAGCGGGTCGCCGAGGGCGTCAACCACGAGATCCACCGCAACACCTGGCGCTACAGCCACGTGATCGAGCAGCAGCGCAAGGCGCTCGCCGAGCGGCGGGAGCGGCTGCTGACCACCGACATCGCCGCGCTGATGCTGTTGGAGCGGGTGCCGGAGAAGGCCGGCGAGATGGACGAGGACCTGCTCGCCGAGGTGTCCCGTTCGATCGCGCTCTACCACCTGGACCGGCTCTGGGCCGAGCACCTGGCCGAGCTGTCCGAGGTGCGGGAGGGCGTGCACCTGCGGGCGCTGGGCCGGCTCGACCCGCTCGACGAGTTCCACCGCAGCGCGGTGCCGGCGTTCAACGCGTTGATGCCGGAGATCGAGACGCGCACCATCGCCACGTTCGAGGAGACCGAGTTCGACGAGGGGTGGGAGCCGGACGCGTCGAAGCTGGTGCGGCCGAGCGCCACCTGGACGTACCTCGTGCACGACAACCCGTTCGGCTCGGAGCTGGACCGGCTGATCGCCTCGGTGGGCCGGCGGCTCATCTCCGGGTCCCGCTGACCCGGTGCGCAGGGCCCCTCCGGTCGGGTACGGCCGGAAGGGGCCCTTTTGCGCGGTTTCGAGGTCGGCCGGCGGGGGTAGTAGGCCGAGGCTCGGTCGACGAGAGGACGAACATGGCACAGGCAACGGCGCCGGACGGGAACACCGCGTGGACGGACGCGGGGGCGGTGGGGGCCGTGGTGCGGTGAACCTCGACACCCGTCTACCCATGACCGACGACCTGGGCGTGCTGGAGACCGCCGCGCTGCTGCGCGAGCTGACCGCCGGCCTGATCGGTGTCGCGGAGTTCGACGAGGCGCTGGACCGCCTGGTCCGGATCGCCCGGGACGCGGTGCCCGGCGTGGACTGCTGCGGCTTCACCGCGCTGCGCGCCGGCGAGCCCGCCGGGGTGGCCGCCTCCGACCCGCGGTACGCCGAGCTGGACGACCTGCGGCACGGCCCGGACACGCCGGCCCTGACCGCGATCCGCCGCCGTGAGATGATCATCGCGGGCGGGCTGGCGGAGGAGTCGCGCTGGCCGACCTGGAGCATCCGCGCCCGCGCGCTCGGCGTGCACGGCGTGATCTCCGCGCCGGTCGACGTGGACGAGCAGGTCATCGGCGCGATCAACCTGTACGCGTCGGCGCCCGGCGCGCTCACGCCGAGTCACCAGCTCACCGCGATGCTGCTCGCCGAGCACGCCGGCCTGCTGCTCGCCGCGGTCCGCGACCGCGAGCGGGCGGTCGCCCGGGCCGGCCAGCTCGACGGCGCGTTGCTGGCCGAGGGCGTGATCGGGCAGGCCGTCGGCGTGATCATGACGCAACGCGGCTGTCCCGCCGCGGAGGCGCTGGGTGTGCTCCGCAGCGCCGCCTCCTCGTTGGACATCCCGCTGCGCGAGGTGGCCGAGCGGCTGGTGCTCACCGTCTCCCGTCCCCGGGACAACTGACCGACAGTCGTTTCGCCCCACGGGGGGTCGGGTAGCACCCTGGACTGGTGAGCCGCGCCGACGTGGGGAGGACGCGATGGAGAGCCGACTTCGGGTGCAGGGGCACCCCATTCAACCGATGCTGGTGACGTTCCCGTTCGGGCTCTTCGTCAGCGCCGCGGTGTTCGACCTGGCCGACGTGGCGGGCGGTCCGGCCTTCCTCGGCGAGGTGGGCTACTGGACGGCGGTCGCCGCGCTGGTCGCCGCCGGGCTCGCCACGGTCGCCGGGCTGGTCGACCTGTGGGACGTGCGGATCGGCCGCGCCAACCGGACCGCCATCACGTTCAACCTGGTCAACGCCGTGATGGCGGCGATGTTCCTGCTCACCTGCCTGATCCGGGCGCACGCGCCGCAGCGCGGCGCGACAGGTGGCCAGCTCGCCACCGAGCTGGTGGCGCTGGCGGTGGGCGCGGTCGGGGTGGGCCTGGGCGCGCGGCTGATGCAGCAGTCCGACCGGGGCCGAGCCGCCGAGCCGACCGGCCTGGAGACGATCCCCGGGGCCACCGTCGAGATCGTCCGTCCGCGCCCCTTCTGACCACCGCCGAGCCCTCGCCTCCATGATTTCGGTGGGGCGCTCCCGGGCGTGTCGCGGCGGGGAGAGTGGACGAGGCGAAACCGGTATGCCTCCTGGTCATAAATATGACCAGGAGGCATACCGTGCACAGGGTCTTGTCTTTCCTGGGCTGTGACGCTGTGTAACAGCGCCGCCGGCAGCGCCGTCACGATTGCGGGCGTCGGGCGGCGCGAATCCGAACAGGCGGGCCTCCGGAGATCGGAGCCGGGCACGGAAATCGCGTTGCCGGCCGTCGTCGATCGGCGGCAGGCTCGGGCCCATGGTTTCCGAACGCGGGTTCGACGAACTGGTCGCCGAGGCCGAAGCGGCGCCGATCGAGGGATGGGGCTTCTCCTGGCTGGCCGGGCGGGCCACCGAGGAGCGCCCGCCGTGGGGCTACGCCCGTCTCGTCGGGGCCCGGCTGGCGGCCGTCGACGCCGCCCTGGACATCGACACCGGCGGCGGCGAGGTGCTGGCCGAGGCGGCGTCCGCGCCGCCACCGCTGCTGGTCGCCACCGAGGCCTGGCCGCCGAACGTGCCGGTGGCCCGGCGCAACCTGAGCCGCGTCGGTGGTCACGTCGTCCGGGTCGGCGACCGGCCGCCGCTGCCGTTCCGCGACGCGGCGTTCGACCTGGTGGTCAGCCGGCACCCGGTGGACACCCGGTGGGACGAGGTGGCCCGGGTGCTGCGCCCCGGCGGCAGCTTCCTCTCCCAGCAGATCGGCCCCGGCACGGTCCGGGAACTCAGCGAGGCGATCCTCGGGCCGCTGCCGCCACCGGAGCACCGCCATCCGGAGCACGCGGTCGCCTCCGCCGAGGCCGCCGGACTGACCGTGGTGGACCTGCGGACCGCCACGCTGCGTACCGTCTTCCAGGACATCGGCGCGGTGGCCTGGTTCCTGCGCAAGGTGGTCTGGACCGTGCCCGGCTTCACCGTCGACCGGCACCGGGCCGCGCTGCGCCGGCTGGACGAGCGGATCCGGACCGAGGGGCCGTTCGTGGCCCACGCCCGGCGGTTCCTCATCGAGGCGTGTCGCCGGTGACCGGGCGGTGCGCGGCGGCGTGGTGCGCGGCCAGCACGTCGGCGCCGAAGTCACCGGCCGGGCGGCGCAGCACGGTGTGCGCGTGGTTGCCGTCGTCGGTGGTGTTGTCGTACTCGATCAGCAGGTCGTCGCCCTGCACCCGGTAGTAGTGCCGCCGGCCCGGCTCCACCGGCCCGGCCCAGGCGAAGTGCAGCTCGCCGCCGTCGAGCCGGGCCGCCTCCCGGGCGGCCAGGTCGGCCGGGAGCCGGTCGAGGTAGAGCGCGACCAGGCGGTCGAGCAACGCGCGCCCGGTCGGCCCGAGCCGGCCCCGGGGCACGCCGAGCGGGTCGAGCCGGCCGGGCGCGGTGGCCCGGGTGGCGCTGATGATGTCGGCCGGGGCCTCCTCGGCGATCACCGCGGCGGCCCGTCCGCCGGGACCGAGCGCGTCCAGCAGCTCGCGGGCCAGGTCCTCCTCCGGGCCCAGCGGCCGGGAGACCGGGCGGCCGGCGTGCCGCACGGTGGCCGGGTTCGCGCCGAGGAAGATCGGGGCGGGGGAGACCCGGTCGTCGGCGACCGTCATGCTCACCGACAGGTGGTGCCCCTCGAACCGCCACGCCCAGCGGTCATCGCGGGCCGGGTCGCCGAAGATCGCCACCCAGTAGTCACCGCTGTGCCGGCCGCGCCGCCAGCCCTCCGCCCGGTCCAGCACCTCTTCGAGCGCCACCACGGCCATGGCCTGCGCGTACGCGGCGGGGCTGAGCGCGGTGGCGAGCAGCCGGTGGGCGGCCTTGCGGGCGGCGACGTCGAGGTCGGCGACCGGGACGCCGGGCCGGGGCCGGGGCCGGTACTCCAGCCATCGGCGGGCCGGCTCGTCGTCGAACTCGTGCCGGGCGCGTCGCCGGGCCGGCTCGTCCAGCGCCGCCAGCAGCGCCGTGGCCGCGGTGCGCATCTGCTCGGGTACGGGATCCTCCACCGCACCTGTATACGCCCCGCGCGGCGGGCCCGGGTGCTCAGTCGCGCCCGAGCTGCGTCAGCATCTCCGGCAGCGTGAAGAACCGGGCGGTCTCCACCGCCGAGGGGGCGCCGTGGTCCGGGTCGGCACCGGCGTCGAGCAGCGCCCGGACCGCCGCCGCGTTCTGCCGGAACACGGCCGCGGCCAACGCGGTCTGCCCCCGGTCGTTGACCCGGTCCGGGTCGGCGCCACGGTCGAGCAACGCGGCCACGGTCTCCGGCCGGGCATGGTAGGCGGCCAGGATCAGCAGCGTGTCGCCCTTGGCGTTGGTCAGGTTGACCGGCAGTCCCGCGTCCACGTTGGCCGCCAGTTCCGCGGTCTCGCCGGCGCGGGCCAGGTCGAACATCCGGTGGGCGAAGGCGACGGTCTCGGCGTCCAGTTCGTCGGGCACCCGCCCAGGTTAGGGCGTCGCGGCCGGCGTCGCCTGGTAGCTTGCCCAGCCGGCACGGGAGGGCGACATGGACGATCGGGTGTACGTGGGCAACGCGGCGGTGGACGGGGCGACCGACGCGGGGTGGCTGCTGGGGCACTTCAAGCCGCACCCGGCGGGGGAGCTACCGGGTGGAGCCGCCGGTGCTGCGCTGACCGCGTCCCGCCATGTGGTATTACCTACTAAACCTATAGGGTTTGCCGTCTAAAGTGTGTGAGCACGCTCCGCTTCGCACCGTGAGGACGCTCCGCCGATGACCAGCTCCGACCCGACCGACCTGCTCACCGTCGCCGCCCGTTGGGTCGACCCGACCGGCTGGCCGGTGCCGCTGTGCTTCGACCGGTCCGAACGGTGGTACGCGCGGCTGCACGCCGACGCCGCGTACGAGGTGTGGGCGCTGAGCTGGCTGCCCGGACAGGGCACCGACCTGCACGACCACGGTGGTTCGTCCGGCGCCTTCCTGGTCGTCGCCGGCGTGCTCGTCGAGGAGACGGTCAGCGGTGGCCGGCTGCGTCCGCACCGCCTCGCCGCCGGCGCCGGCCGGCGCTTCGGCGCCCGGCACGTGCACCAGGTCACCAACCGCTCCGCCGAGCCGGCGGTCAGCGTGCACGTCTACCGGCCCGCGCTGAGCCGGATGACCCGCTACCACCTCGACGCCGGCCGGCTCCGGGTCGCCGAGGTGGCCGAGGCCGGCGTCGCCTGGTGAGCCCGGCGACCCCGCCCCCGATTCCCGCCGAACGGAAGGACGCCACCATGGCGCAGAACCCCGCCCCCGCCGAGAGCTGTCCGGTCCCTCCGTCCGGCTCGCGCGGCATCGACGAGATCCTCGCCGCCGCCCGCGCCCGGCTGCGTCGCCTCGACCCCGAGCAGGCGCACCTCGCCCACCGGGGCGGCGCGCTGCTCGTCGACATCCGCCCGGCCGGCCAGCGGGCCGCGCACGGCACCGTGCCCGGCGCGCTCACCGTCGAGCGCAACGTCCTGGAGTGGCGCTTCGACCCGCGGTGCGCGGCCCGGCTGCCGCAGGCGGTCGACTACGACGTACCGGTGGTCGTCCTCTGCCAGGAGGGCTACACCTCGTCGCTGGCCGCCGCCGCCCTCCAGGACCTCGGCCTGCACCGCGCCACCGACGTGGCCGGTGGCTTCGCGGCCTGGCGCATCGCCGGCCTGCCCACCCTCGGCCCCACCCCGCCGCCCCGACCCTCGTCCACCGCGCCCCCGGTCACCGCCGGCCGGGCGCTCCGCTGACCGTCCCGCCGCACCCGGCGGGGCGGGGCGACCGCCCGCACAGGAGGCTCCCATGTCCGTCGTCGCCCTCAACACCCGTCCGGCCCGCACCGGCCGCCCCGACCGGGCGCCGGCGCCCAGGCCGCGTACCGCACCGACCCTGACCATCACGCTCGACCTGAGCGCCGGCCCGCTCACGCCCGGCCTGGCCCGGCTGGCCGACCTGCTGGACGAGCTGGCCGCCTCCGGGGAAGGGCTGGTCCGGCCGGACGAGCACCGGGCCGCCCGGGCCGTGCTCGACCTGCGTCGCGTCCCCGCGCCACCGGCCGAGCCGACGCCGGCGTCGCCGGCCACCGGGTCGGACGGGATACGCCTGCTCACCGGCACCCGCCGGGTCCGGCACGGCGGCGTCGAGGTCGGCCTGACCCGGATCGAGTTCGATCTGCTGCTCTTCCTCGCCGAGCACCCGCGCCGGGTCTTCACCCGGCTGCAACTGCTCAGCAACGTCTGGGGCTACGAGCACGCGGTGGCCCGCACCGTGGACGTCCACGTCCGGCGTCTACGGGCCAAGTTCGGCCCGGACACGCCGCTGGTGACCACCGTCTACGGCGTCGGGTACCGGCTCGCCGACGACGCCCCGATCGAGGTGGACCGCGACGCCTGAACCGGCCCGGACCGACCCGCGGCGCACCCGGAATCCGGGTGCGCCGCGTTCACGTCGCCGTCGCACCCGCCATTGTGAACGGGCCGGGGACCCCCCGTACCGGCGCGTGTCGTCGCTCTGCTGTAATCAACGGACCTCGTACGCAGAGCGAGCACTCGGCTCCGATGTGTTCGCCAATTGTCACATTCATGCAACGCAGTGGCCCCTTGACCCTCGCACAAGCGCCGGGAAGCATCGATGAAGCGGCGTCCCGGGCCGTGGGGAGATACCCGGACCAGCCAAGGAGGACCATGTCGGTCAGCCCCGCCTCGTCGCGCGCCGGATGGCATACGTCCCAACCCGCGGTCCCCGGCCGTCCGCCCGGCGGCCAGCGTCGCCCCGCCAACGCCGCCGCCACCCCCGTGCTCACCGTCACCCTCAACATCCCGCTGGCCTGCGAGGAGTCGCTCACCCCGGCCGCCCGCAGGCTCCTCGACGCGGCCCGCGAGCTGCTCGAACGCGGCGACGCGGTGGTCAGCACCGGCCCCGCCGGCGCGGACCGCCGACCCGACGTGCCGGCCGGGCGCAGCCCGGCCCGTCCGCTGGCCCCGACCATCACGACGCTGCACATCCTGGCGTCCTCCCGGTCGGTGCTGCGCGACGGCGAGCCGCTGCCGCTGACCCGCCTGGAGTTCGACCTGCTGCTGCACCTGGTCGCCCACCCGCGCCGGGTGTTCACCCGGCTGCAACTGCTCAACGCGGTCTGGGGGTACGAGCACGCCGGCGTCCGCACCGTCGACGTGCACGTGCGTCGGCTGCGCGGCAAGGTCGGGGTGGACGTCCCGCTGGTCACCACCGTCTACGGCGTCGGCTACCGGCTCGCCGACGACGCCCGGGTGACCATCGACCGCACCGGCTGACCACCGCGCCCGCCACCGTCGACCGCGCACCGGACGGAGCCCCGACCGCCCGGACGCGAACCGGTGGTGGACCGACGCCGCCAGCCGGGCAGGATGGACGGATGCGCGTCCGCCCGATCAGCCCCGACCGGCTCGTCGCCGAGCTGACCGGCCGCCTCGCCCGCACCGAGGCGTCCGGCCGGTTGCGGGTGGCCGTCGACGGGCCGCCCGCCGCCGGGCCGGACGCGCTCGCCGCCGCGCTCGTCGACCCGCTGCGCGCCGCCGGCCGGCCAGCCCTGCACGTCCGCGCCGCCGACTTCCTCCGCCCCGCCTCGGTCCGCCTGGAGCAGGGCCGCACCAACCCGGACGCGTACTACGAGGGGTGGCTCGACGAGCCGGGCCTGCGCCGCGAGGTGCTCGACCCGGCCGGCCCGGACGGCACCGGCCGGGTGCTGCCGTCGCTCTGGGACGCCGACGCGGACCGGGCCAGCCGGGCCGCGTACCAGGATCTGCCGGCCGGCGGGGTGGTCCTGGTCAGTGGCGCGTTGCTGCTCGGCGGCACGCTGGCGTTCGACGTCGCCGTGCACCTGGTGCTCTCCCCGGCGGCGCTGGCCCGGCGCACCGACCCGGCGTGGCGCTGGACGCTGCCGGCGTTCGCCCGCTACGCCGACGAGGTCGACCCGGCTTCCTTCGCCGACGTGGTGGTCCGCGCCGACGACCCGCGCCACCCGGCGCTCGTGGAACGGGCCTGACCAGGCGGTTCGAACTCACGGGAAAGTGCCAGGAAATCTCCGGTTTGGCCCGCCGGAGGCAGGGGTAATCGCCCGGCTCACAGAGCACGGGCGACCTCGCCCGTGCGTTCCCGTTCGGACCGGGCCGTCGGCATCGCCGCAGGGCCGGGTCGAGCCGCAGGAAAGGCAGGCAGCGATGCTCGTCCACGACACGACAGCCACGGGCCGCTCCCAGGCGGAGGCCGACCAGATCCGGCAGTCCCTGCGGTCCCGGTACGACGAGCTGACCGCGGAGTACGACCAGGCCGTGATGCAGAGTCAGGTGCTGCGGCTGGTCGAGGTCGGCGACACCGCCGGCGACGACCAGGCCGACAGCGGCACCAAGACCGCCGAGCGGGACACCGCACAGTCGCTGCTGCGCACCATCCTGGACCGGCGGGCCCAGTTCGAGCGCGCGTTGGCCCGACTCGACGAGGGCACGTACGGCTTCTGCGAGGGCTGCGCCGCGCCGATCCCGGTGGAACGGCTGGAGATCTTCCCGTCGGCCACCTCCTGCGTGGCCTGCAAGCAGACCCGCGAGCGACGCGCGGCCTGAGGTTCCGCGCACTCACCCGCTCCGGGTGAGGACGGCTCACCCGGCCGCCGCACAGCATGGACGGTGCGCGCGGACGCACCGGCCCGCGCGCCCCGACGAGGAGGTGGGGTCATGACGGTACGGGTGGTGGCGGATCGACGCCGCGGCGGCGTCCTGCACGTGGTCGGCAAAGCCGACGTGCCGCCGGAGCGGGGTGGGCGGCCCGGCCGGTTCAGCCCGACCCGGCTGTGGCGAGGGCCCAGCGGTCCACCGCGACGCGCCGACGACCGACGCTGGGAGACCGACACCCGGGGGTGAGCCCGATGGCTGAGCAGCTGATGTCCGCGTTCGAGTCCTCGCTGGACAAGACGAACGTGATCCTGAAGGAGATCGAGTCGGCGTACGGCTGGCCGCCGGAGCGCCGCAACCAGTCGTACGCGGCCCTGCGCACCGTGCTGCACCTGCTGCGCGACCGGTTGCCGGTGCCGGAGAGCGCCGAGTTCGCCCAGCAGTTGCCGGTGCTGCTGCGCGGCATCTACTTCGACGGCTGGCAGCCGGAGAACGTGCCGATCAAACTCAACCGCGACGACTTCCTCTACGAGGTCCGGCAGGGCTTCCCGTACGACGTGTCGGGCGGCCCGCAGCGGGTGGTGCAGGTGGTGCTGGACACGCTGCGCCGGCACGTCACGCAGGGCGAGTGGCAGGACGTGAAGTCCGCCATGCCGCGGGACCTGGCTCAGCTCATTCCCTGAGCCGGCCCCACCCCGGTCCGTTCCGCCCCCTCGGCGGGGCGGGCCGTCGGCGTCCGGGGCGACGCCTTGAACGCGAACCGTCCGTGCGCCCGGGTTCGGGCGTCTACGGTGGGGTTAGAGACGATCGGACGTGGGGTACCACCCGCTGCACACGGACCCCGGGAACACGCGGGGCGGCACACCGAGGGAGCACCCATGGCTTTGAACGACGACGACATCCAGACCAGCGGCGGCAGCGGCCTGGAGGGCCCGGCCGACGGCGGTGCGACTCCGGGTCAGCACGACGGTGGCGCGGACGGTGGCGCGGAGGGTCCGGCCGACGGCGGTGCGACCCCGGGTCAGCACGACGGTGGCGCGGACGGTGGCGCGGAGGGTCCGGCCGACGGCGGTGCCACTCCGGGTCAGCACGACGGTGGCGCGGACGGTGGCGCGGAGGGTCCGGCCGACGGCGGCGCGACCCCGGGTCAGCACGACGGTGGCGCCGACGGCAGCGCCTGACCGATGAGCCGCACGCACGTCGACCCGCCGGGTGGCCACGGCCACCCGGCGGGTTCGTCCTCCGCCGACGCGGCGTTGGCCCGCTGCGTGGCGGTCGAGCCGGCCAAGTTCGCCGCCGACCACTGGGGGCGCAGCCCGCTGCTCTCCCGGGCCGCCGACCTGCCCAACCCGGACGGCTTCACCGACCTGCTCAGCCCCGCCGACGCCGACGAGCTGCTCAGCCGCCGCGGCCTGCGTACCCCGTTCCTGCGGGTCGCCAAGGACGGCCAGCTCGTGCCGGCGGCGCGGTACACCGGCGGCGGTGGCGCCGGCGCCGAGATCGGCGACCAGGTGCTGGACGAGAAGGTGCTGGCGCTCTACGCCGACGGCGCCACGCTGGTGCTCCAGGGCCTGCACCGCACCTGGCCGGCGATCGTCGACCTGGCCCGCGACCTGGGCGCGGCGCTGGCCCAGCCGTTGCAGGTAAACGCCTACCTGACGCCGGCCGGCAGCCAGGGCTTCGCCACCCACTACGACACCCACGACGTGTTCGTGCTCCAGGTCGACGGCCGCAAGCACTGGCGCATCCACCCGCCGGTGCTCGCCGACCCGCTGGAGCGCCAGCCGTGGGGCGGCCGGGCCGACGAGGTCGCCGCCACCGCCGACGGCCGACCCGCGCTGGACGTGGTGCTGGAGCCGGGCGACGCGCTCTACCTGCCGCGCGGCTGGCTGCACAGCGCCCAGGCGCAGGAGTCCAGTTCGCTGCACCTGACCGTGGGCATCCGGGCGCTGACCCGGTACGCCATGGTGGAGGAGCTGCTGGCCCTGGCCGCCGAGGACGCCCGGCTGCGCGCCGGCCTGCCGTTCGGTCTCGACCTGGCCGACCCGGACGCGATCGAGCCGGAACTCACCGAGACCGTCGAGGCGCTGCGCGACTGGCTGCTGCGGGCCGACCCGGCGGCGGTGGCCGCGCGGCTGCGCTCGCGGGTGTGGCCGGCCGCCCGACCGGCCCCGATCCGCCCTCTCGCGCAGGCCGACGCGCTGGCCCGGCTCGTCCCGGACAGCCGGGTCGCGCTCCGGGAGGGCCTGCGCTGGCAGCTCACCCGGACCGACGCCGGCACGGTCGCGCTGCGCCTGACCGACCGCACGCTCACGCTGCCCGGCACCTGCGAGCCGGCGCTGCGCGCGCTGCTCACCGGCGCACCCACCCGGGTGCGCGACCTGCCCGGCCTGGACGACGACGCCGACCGCCTGGTCCTCACCCGCCGCCTGCTCAAGGAAGCGGTCCTGGTCCCGGCCTGACCCACCTCGGTGATCATGAGGTTGGCCGGCCCCGCGACGGCGTGTCGCGCCGCCAACCTCATGATCACCGAGGTGGGCGGTCAGCGGGTGTAGGTGACCGTCAGCAGGAGCAGCGTGGTGGCCAGGCCGCTGGCGGCCACCAGGATCATCGGGCGGGGGGTCAGCACCGCGTGCCGGCGGTCGGCCAGCAGGCGGGCCGGCGCCAGCCCCACCAGCGGGCCGAGCAGCGTCACCACCAACGCCAGCACCGGCAGGCCGACCGCCAGGTCACCGCCCGAGCCGGCGCCCAGCGCCCGCGCCCCGGTCCCCAGCAGGAACGCCACCAGCGCGCCGCCGACCCCGCACGCGATCAGCAGCGGGTTCACCGAGCCGGGCAACTCGCCCGGCGTCCCGGTGCGGTCCAGCAGCTCCCGTACGCCGCGCAGCAGCGGCACCGGGTCACCGGCGGCGTCCCGTACCGGGCCGGGCGGGTCGCCCAGCCGCCGCGTGCCGCCGCCGAGCCGGGCCCGTAGCTGCGCCCACAGGTGGGTCACCTCGCCGTCCACCCGGTCCACCATCCGCTGGGCGTCGGCCAGCTCCGCCTCGGCGAGCCGGACCTGCTCGGCCGCCTCGGCCACCGCCCGCTCGGCGGCGGCGACCTGTTGGGCGTACCAGGTGTGCGCCTCGGCCCGCTGGGCGGCCACCCGGGCGGTCAACTCGGCGAGTCGGCGGATCTGGGCAGGGTACGTCTCACTGGAGACCGGTTCGTTCATCGGGAGGGACCATAAGGGATGATCACCTGTCCGGTGCGGTGCACCGCGCGGTCGAAGTAGAGACCGCGCCACGGTCGGGGATACCAGTCCGGCCCGCCGCTGCCCGGGTAGAGCGACGAGCCCAGCTCGCCGCCCTGCACGTCGAGCGCCACCCACGCGCCGATCTGGTCCGTGCGCGCGCCGGCGCCGCCCAGGTCGGCCCGCATCCGGGCCACGCCGCGCCACCAGGCCAGCACGTGGGTCCGCCGCTCCGGCCCGTCGTGCAGGATGCGGCGCAGCTGCTCCAGCCCGGTCCGGGCGCCGGCCTTGCCGGCCAGCGCGCCGGCCGCCGCGTCCACCGCGTACAGCAGCAGGAAGTGCGGGGTACGCGGGGTGCCCGGCGCGCCCAGCCCGTCACCCACCTCGGCCATCAGCTCGGCGACCGTCTCCTCGTCGTACCAGGAGGCGTCGCCGGCCAGGTCCTCGTAGAGCGCGCGGGCGGCCGGGTCGGCGTCCGGGTCGAGGCAGGCGATGGAGAACCGGGCGGCGCCGGGCGGGTGCTGCCGGGCCAACGAGCGGGCGGCGGCGTCGAGCACCGCGCACGCCTCGTCCACCCGGGTGCCCAGCACGGCCAGGTTACGGCCCGGCGCGCGGGGCAGCCGCAGCGCCGCCGAGCGCGACTGCACGTCGATGATCTCGCCGAGCAGCGCCACCGGACTGCGCGGCGCGCCCTGCTCCGGCGCGGTCAGGGCACGGAAGTCCGGCGCCTCGGCCAGCCGGGGGATCGCGTCGCCGTCGAAGAGCCGGGCCGGCGCGGCGTCCTGCGGGCGCATCCGCCACAGCCGGTGTTGCAGCTCGCTCCAGGTCTCCCAGTCGCTCGCCGACGGGATGCGGGCCACCTCGTTGCCCTCGGTCAGGCCGGACTCGGCGTTGACCACGGCGTGGTGTCGGGGCAGCGACTGCGCGGCGTCGTTGCGTTCGGCCAGGATGCGCAGCGCCTTCGGCAGCGCGATCCGGAGGGTGAACTGGGCGACCAGCGCGGGCCGGCCCCAGAGCGCCTCGATGCCGCGCACGTCCTGAGAGGCGAGCACCAGGTGGATGCCCTGCGAGCGACCCCGCCGGGCCAGGTCCTCCAGCAGGTCGGCGGCCTCCCGGGCGACCACGTCCCGGCCGGCGAGCAGCGCCTGGAACTCGTCGACCACCGCGACGATCCGCGGCCAGTGCCCGGTCGGGTCCACCGCCCGCAGCTCGGCCAGCTTGGTGACCTCGTGCTTCTTCGCCGCGTCGGCCCGCCGGCGCAGCTCCTCGGCGAGGAACCGCAGCAGCGCCAGGCCGAACTCCCGGTCGGTGTTGACGTTGATGCCGACCAGCCGCATGTGCGGCAGCCAGCTCGGGTCGCGCCGACCCTGGGCGAACCGGGCGAAGGACACCCCCTCCTTGAAGTCGAGCAGATAGAACTCCAGCTCGGCGGGGGAGTAGCGGGCGGCGAGCGCGCCGATCCACGCGAAGATCAGGTTCGTCTTGCCGGTGCCGGACGGGCCGCCGATCAACGCGTGCGGCGGGTAGTCGCCGAGCGTCAGCAGCACCGGCCGTCCGTGCGGGCCCTCGCCGATCGGCGCGGTGAGCCCGTGCGCCGAGTCCTCCCGCCAGTAGTCGTCCGGCGGGGGCAGCAGATCGGTGAACGGCGTCGGCGGCGGGCCGGCGGCGACCCGGGAGGCGACCGTCCGGCAGGTCTCGGTGACCAGCGTGGGCGGTGGCGGGGCGTCGAGCACCACCGGCAGCCCGGCGATGCGGGCGTCGTCCGGGTCCACCACGATCCGGGTGACGGTCGGGTCGTCGGGCAGGTCGATGCCGCGGACCACCAGGTGCACCCCGCACGCGGCCCCGGTACGGACCACCCGGTCGAGCTGGCCGCGCTCGTGCCGGGACAGCTCGTCGCCGCCGAGCAGCACCGCCACCCGCCACGGCTCCGGTCGCCGGCCGGTGGCGGCGGCCAGCTCCCGCAGGGACGCGTACTCGCCGGCCAGCACCGTGGCGTTGATCCGGCGGATCTGCTCCACCAGGTCGTCCAGCAGCCGGCCCAGCCCACCCGGGCCGACGAACGTGAGCAGGCCGGCGGTGCCCAGGGGCGCGAACCCGGCCAGGCCGCCGCCCAGGTGCTCCGGGTCGTACCCGTGCAGCCGGACCGCGCCCGGGTCGGCCCGGCCGACGGAGCGCAGCAGCAGCGCGGGCACCACCGCGGCGAGGCCGTCCCGGTCGCCGCCGGCCAGGTGCGCGTGCCCGGCGTCGAGCAGTGGGACCAGCGCCGGCACCGGTTCGGCGCCGGTGATGCGTACCGTGCCGATCCGGACCGCGCCCGGCGGCTCGGCCCGGCCGGCGGGGGTGACCGTCCACCGGTCCCAGGGCGCGGACGCCGCGCCGGGCGCCTCCCGCTGGGCCGCGGCGGCGGCGCGGCGTGCCAGCTCGGCCAGGCGGGCGGTGTGCCGGGCGTCGATCTCGGCGAGCCGCCGGTCGCGGGCCGCGCCGACCCGGCCGGGCACCGCCGCGGCGGCGCGCCGGGTGCGGGCCAGTCGTTCCCGGCCGGCGGCCAGCTCCGCCTCGGCGGCGGTGAGCCGGTTCCGGGTGGCGCCCAGGGCCTCGGAGAGCATGCCCCGGACCCGCGTCACCAGTTGGGCGCGGACGTCAGCCACGCGACGGCTCCCGTTCCTCGGTGTCCTTCGGCAGGTCCCGGCCGAGCCGGTCGAGCAGTACGCCGGTGAGCACCCCGGCGGTGACCGCCGGGTCGGCCGCGTGCGGCTGCTCCTGCCCGTCGTCGCGGCGCGGCGGGGGCATCCGGCAGATCCGGGTCAGCAGCGTGTCCAGCACCGCCGGCGGCAGCCCGGGCAGCAGGTCGTGGACCCGCCCGTCCAGCTCGCGGCGCAGCCGGGCCAGGTCGTCCGCGCGGGGCGGGTGGCCGAGCAGCTCGCCGGCCAGGTCGCGCAGCATCGGCGGGGCGATCGCGGCCAGCCCCAGCCCGACGTCGGCGTGGGCCCGCCGCAGTTCGGCGTGCAGCCGGTCCCGGTCGCCGGAGCGGATGCCGACCACCACCCGGCGCAGCAGCTCGTGGGCGTTCTCGACGCGCTCGTCCGGCTCGTCCGGCGCGCCCTCCCGCCCGCCGGTCAGCTCCGCCACCCGCACCGCCCACCAGCGGCGTACCGCCGGTTGCTCGCCCGGGTCGGGCGCCGGGCCGGGCGCGGGCGTCGCCTCGCCGCGTGGCGCGTCGTGCCGGGGCCGCCGCTCGCCCGACGTCGCGGCCGGCGCGCCGTCGGCGGCCAGCCCGATCGCGGCCAGGTACGCGCTGAGCTGCTCCTGGGCCACGCGCAGCGCGTAGCCGGCGGTCTCGGCGTGCTCGGTGGCGGCGGTCAGCTCCGGCACGCCCATCGGGTCGGCCGACTCCTGGCGCACCCAGCGCAGCCGTTCCTGCGCCTGGCCGAGCTTCTCCAGCGCGGCGGCGAGCTGCGCCAGCGGCAGCTCCTCGGCGGCGGCGCGGACCTGCGCGCCGATGTCCTCGACGATGGACACGGCCGGCCCTTCAGAGCGTCGCGACGTAGAGCTGTGCCTGCTCCACCGCCACCAGTGTCGCGGCGAGGCACTCCTCCAGCTCCTGGCTGGCCTGGGTCAGCGAGGCCTGGGCCGCCTCGACGGTCTCGTGGCCGCTGCCCTCCAGCGCGCCGGCCAGGGTCTGCTGCGCCTCGGCCAGCTTCTCGCCGGCCGCCTGCACCGCTGTCTGGCCGTCACCGATCTGCTGGAGAGCGACATCGATGGCGGCCTTCAGCTCGGCGACGCTCGCCACAAGGACCTCCTGGGGGCAGGGGAGATCTCCATTACAACCCATCCCATCCGGTGGGCGAACATCCACCCTCGCGCCGTTCCTGCCCGGGTGTCCGATTGCGGCCCTGACGTGCGGGAAGGCCGGGCAGGGGCCGGGTCGGCGGTCCCGCCGGCGGTCGGCCTGGTCCCGTTGACGGGACTCGGGGCGTCAGCGGCCCAGCCAGCGCGGGCCGCGTACCTCCGCCCCCAGCGCGCTGACCCGGGCCCGCAGCTCCCGGTCCGCGGTGACCACCACCCGCCGGCGCTGCGGCGCGGCGGCGACCAGCTCCACCACGGTGTCGTCGCCGGACCCGGCCGCGGACACCACGTCGACCCCGGGCGTCGGCGCCACGTGCCGGGCCGCGCCCTCCACCACCAGCACCACCTGCACCGGCGGCGGCAGCTCCGGCGGCACGCCGACGCCGGCCAGCGGGGCCAGCGCGTCGCGCAGCCGCACCGCCGCGCCGGCCCGGTCGCGCCACCAGCCGTCCGGCCGGGAGCCCACCACGTTCGCGCCGTCCACCACCAGCAGCGGTCTGCTCTCCATCCGCCCAGCCTGCCATCCGCGGGCGTTTGTCGCGCACACCGCCGGGTAGCCACCGCCGACCGTGCCGCGCGTGCCGCGTCCCGGTCGTGCCGACCGACTGCGGAGGACGAAACATGATGGGACCCGGCGACTTCGGCAACGACCCGTGGGACGAGTTCCTGGCCCGGTACTTCGGTCGGGGCGAGGGCGGTCGCCGGCCGGCCCACCGGGTGGACATCACCCGCCTGATGACCGCCGACGCCCGGGAGATGCTGGCCGACGCGGCCCGGCGGGCCGCCCAGAAGCACAGCAACGACCTGGACACCGACCACCTGCTCTGGGCCGCGTTGCAGCGTGAGCCGCTGCGGGACCTGGTCCGCCGCGCCGGCGCCGACCCGGACGCGCTGGTCAACGCGCTGGGCGGACGCGCCGAGGGGGGCGCGCCCGGCGGCGAGGTGCCACCGAACCTGTCGCTCACCCCGGCCGCGAAACGGGCGCTGCTCGACGCCCACCAGCTCTCCCGCGCGATGGGCGCCAACTACATCGGCCCCGAGCACATCCTGATGGCGCTGCCGCTCAACCCGGAGTCGCCGGCCGGCCGGATGCTGGCCGCCGGCCGGATCCAGCCGGAGTCGTTGCAGGCGGCCAGCGCCGAGCGCGGTGCCGCCGGCGGCCCGCGTCCGGACCGCGGCACGCCCACCCTCGACCAGTACGGGCAGGACCTCACCGAGCTGGCCCGGCTGGACCAGATCGACCCGGTGATCGGCCGCGCCGACGAGATCGAGCAGGCGGTGGAGATCCTGTCCCGGCGCACCAAGAACAACCCGGTGCTGATCGGTGAGGCCGGCGTCGGCAAGACCGCCATCGTGGAGGGCCTCGCGGAGCGGATCTGCGACGGCGACGTGCCGCAGACCCTGATCGGCAAGCGGGTCATCCAGCTCGACCTCTCCGGCCTGGTCGCCGGCACCCGCTACCGGGGCGACTTCGAGGAACGCCTGAAGAAGGTGATCGACGAGATCCGGGCCCACCGCGAGGAACTGATCATCTTCCTGGACGAGATCCACACGCTGGTCGGGGCCGGCGGCGCCGGCAGCGAGGGCGGGATGGACGCGTCCAACATGCTCAAGCCGGCGCTCGCCCGCGGCGAGCTGCGGGTGATCGGCGCGACCACGCTCGACGAGTACCGGCGCACCATCGAGAAGGACGCCGCCCTGGCCCGCCGCTTCCAGCCGGTGCTGGTGCCCGAGCCGGGCGTCGAGGACACCGTCGCCATCCTGCGCGGCCTGCGCGACCGCTACGAGGCGCACCACCAGGTCCGGTTCACCGACGAGGCGCTGGTCGCCGCCGCCGAGCTCTCCGACCGGTACGTCACCGACCGGTTCCTGCCGGACAAGGCGATCGACCTGATCGACCAGGCCGGCGCCCGGGTACGGCTGCGCACCCGCACCCCCGCCTCCGACGTCCGCGACCTGGAACAGCAGCTCGACGAGGTGCGCCGGGACAAGGAGCAGGCGGTCTCCGACGAGCAGTACGAACGGGCCTCCTCGCTGCGCGACAGGCTCGCCGAGCTGGAGGACCAGATCCGTCGCGCCCGCGGCGACGAGGGGCCCAACCACGTGCCGGAGGTCGGGCCGAAGGAGATCGCCGAGGTGGTGTCCCGCGCCACCGGCATCCCGGTCACCCAGCTCACCGAGGAGGAACGCGACCGGCTGCTGCGCCTGGAGGGGCACCTGCACCAGAAGGTGATCGGGCAGGACGACGCGGTCGGCGCGGTCGCCGAGGCGGTCCGGCGCTCGCGTACCGGCCTGGCCGACCCGAACCGGCCGATGGGCAGCTTCCTGTTCCTCGGCCCCACCGGTGTCGGCAAGACCGAGCTGGCCCGCGCGCTCGCCGAGGCGCTGTTCGGCGAGGCGGACCGGATGGTCCGGGTGGACATGAGCGAGTTCCAGGAGCGGCACACCGTCAGCCGGCTGGTCGGCGCCCCGCCCGGCTACGTCGGCTACGAGGAGGCCGGCCAGCTCACCGAGGCGGTCCGCCGTCGCCCGTACGCGGTGGTGCTGCTCGACGAGATCGAGAAGGCGCACCCCGATGTGTTCAACATCCTGCTCCAGGTGCTCGACGACGGCCGGCTCACCGACAGCCAGGGCCGCACCGTGAACTTCAAGAACACCGTCCTGATCATGACCAGCAACCTCGGTTCCGAGCTGATCACCGGCACCCAGCGCACGGTCGGGTTCGCCACCGGCGAGCCGGGCGAGCAGGAGTCCACCGAGCTGCGGGACCGGCTGATGCGCCGGCTCCAGGAGAACTTCCGCCCGGAGTTCCTCAACCGGATCGACGAGGTGATCATCTTCCAGCGGCTGGAGGCCGAGCAGCTCCGGGAGATCACCGGCCTGCTGCTGGAGGAGACCCGCCGCCGGCTGCACGCCCAGGACATCCAGGTCGAGATCAGCACCGCCGGCGTCGACTGGCTCGCCGAGCACGGCTACCAGCCGGAGTTCGGGGCCCGTCCGCTGCGCCGGGTGATCCAGCGCGAACTCGACAACCGGCTGTCCCGGATGCTGCTGGAGAACGAGATCTCGCCGGGGCAGAAGGTCACCGTCGACGCCCGCGACGACCAGCTCGTCCTCGACGTGTCCGCCGGTGAGCGCGGCTACTCGGCCGCCACCACCTCCCATCCCCGGTGAGGGGACGGGCGCAAGGATCGGAGGGCGGACATGACCGAACCCGAGGAGACCCGGGAGGACGCCGCGGCCGGTGAACCGATCGAGGCGCCGCCGACGGCGAACCCGTCCCGGGTCCGGGTGCCACCGGAGGGACTGACCCCGCAGACACCGAGCGGCGAGGGCGAGCCGGAACCGTCCGGGCCGCCGCCGGGAGAGGAGGCGTGATGGTACGCGAGGCGCGACTCGACCCCGAGGTCGAGATCATCTGGGACGACTTCCACGCCGAGGTGAACGTTCCCTCCGAACAGCTACGGCAGTGGCTGTTGACCCGCGGGTCGGGGGAGGAGGCGTTCGGCCCGGACCCCGACCTGGACCTGCCCGAACCCGGCCGGCAGATCCTCGCCGTGCTGCGCAAGCGCAAGGTGGACCTGACCCCGGAGGACATCGAGGTGATGCGCGAGGCGATCACCCGGATCCGGGAACTCGCCGCCGACCGGCCGGACCGGGGCGCCGCCGACGACGAGTGGCGGCACGCGCTGCTCGACCTCGGCCACGACGTGCTGGTGGAACGCTGACCCGTCGCCGGATGCCCGGGCGGACACCCCGCCCGCCCGGGCCGACCGGGTACGGCCTACTCGGACTCCATGCTGGGCAGTTCCAGGCCGGCGGCGTCGGCCGCGGCCTGCCGGTCCGTCCGCGCCCGCTCCTCCCGGCTGAGCAGGGTGGCGTACTCGGTGACGTCCGCCGGGTCCGGCACCTCGGGCAGCCGGCGCAGGAACGCCTCGACGTCGGCGGCGGCGGCGGTGTGCGCGGCAGCCGCCTGACGCAGCAGTTCCCGCTGGTCGGCGGCCGGATACAGATCAGTCATGCCGCCGGTGATACCCGCGTTCAGGCGGTTCGCACCCCACCGGTGCCGGTGGGCTGCACGCCGAAGTCCGGATGGCCCAACAGCCAGCCCAGATAGTCCGGATGGTTGGCCAACGCGTCGGTGTACGCCGCCACCGCCTGCTCCAGCACCGGCTCGGCCACCACCGCGGCCGGCGCCTCCGGATGCCAGCCGAACAGCAACCGCCAACGCAGCGGCACCCCGGCCAGCCGGCGGGTCACCAGCCCCGCCACCGGACGGAAGGTGGCCTGGCACAGCGCCACCGCGGTGCCCGCGTCCACCAGGTCCAGCGCGGCCCGCACGTCCGCCTCGTACACCTTGCGGGGGGTGAAGCCGGCGCGCGCGCACGCGGCGGCGAAGCAGTCGCCGAAGCAGCCGTCGCCCGGCGCGGCCACCCACTGCTCCCGGCGCAGGTCGAGCAGGTCGATCTCGTCGCGGGCGGCCAGCGGATGGGTCTGCGGCAGCAGCACGAAGACCGGGTCGACGGCCACCTCCCGCCAGCTCAACCCGAACACCGGCGACGGCGTGGCGTCCCCGCACACCCCGGCCAGGGCGAAGTCGAGCCGACCCCCGGCCACCAACTGGGCCAGCTCGTCCACCGACCACGACGCGTACGTGGAGATCTGCGCGTCGGAGCGCTCGGCGGCGAGCCGGTGCACCAGCCGGCCCAGGATCGGGCTGTTCACCCCGCCGAACCGGTAGCGGCGCAGCGGGTCGCCCGCGCCGGCCAGCCGGGCCGCCTCGTCCTGCAGGCCCTTCATCGCCGGCAGCAGCACCCGGGCCCGGTCCAGCACCAGCTCACCCAGCGCGGTGGGCCGGGCGCCCCGGCGGTCCCGTTCGAACAGCGGCCCGCCGAGGACCCGCTCGATCCGCTGGAGCTGGGCGGTCAGCGCCGGCTGGGCCAACCCGAGTAGGGACGCCGCCTTGGTGACGCTCCCCGTCTCGGCGATCGCGCAGACCACCCGCAGGTGTCGCAGCTCCAGATTCATACGGTGACGGTAGGACCACGAACGGGTGTCCGGGAAGGGGCGGATCGGCTCAGGCCTCCCGGCGGGGCTCCAGGTCGGCCAGGCGGGTCCGCCGTCCGCTGACCGCGTCGCGCACCTTGTCCAGCACCCCCACCGCCGGCTCGACGATCTTGTTCCACGGCGGCGTGGCCGGGGTGCCCGGGTGCGGCCGGGTGGGCGCCGCCTCCTCCGCGATCTCCCACCGGTTGCCCAACCGGATCAACTCGGCGTCGCTGGCCACCTCGCGCAGCGGCGTGACCAGCGCGGCCACCCGGCTGACGTGCCGGCGGACCCGCTCCGCCACGTCGGCCAGCGCCGCGTCGTCCGGACCGGACAGCCCTTTCAACGCGGTCAGCAGCGCGGCGTCCGCCTCGATCTCCCGGGTGACCAGCTCGGCGCTCTCCGGCACCGCGGCCCGGGCGGCGGGGAAGAGGTACTGCTCCTCGGCGGAGAGGTGCCGCGACACCGCGGCGGTCAGCACGTCCAGCACCCGAGCGCGGTCGGCCGGGTCCAGCCCGGCGTCGGTCACCCGGTCGGCCAGGTCGAGCAGCGTGCGGTGCTCGGCGTCCACGAGGTCGGCCAGGCTCCGCCCACCCGGCCGGTACCGGTCGTCGGCGGCGGGTGGGAGCGGCGGCAGGGGGACGGTCATGGTGCCCTCCTCGTGGGTGGCCGGAATCGTGGTGGCCGGAATCGATGTTCGGCGTTACCCTGCCGCGCGTCGGGCGAAACCGGGCCGCACCGCGCCGGCCGACGCGACCGGTCCGACTGGTATAAGGAAGCGATGACGACCTCCGCCTCACCCGAGCCCACCGACGAGGTCGTGGACCTCTGCCGGGACCTGCTGCGCATCGACACCACCAACACCGGGGACAACGACACCAGCGTGGGGGAGCGGCGCGCGGCGGAGTACGTCGCGGAGAAGCTCGCCGAGGTCGGCGTGGCCGCCGAGATCCACGAGTCGGCGCCCGGGCGGGCCAACCTGGTCGCCCGCATCCCCGGCACCGAGCCCGACCGGGACGCGCTGCTGGTGCACGGCCACCTCGACGTGGTGCCCGCCGACCCCGACGAGTGGTCGGTGCACCCGTTCTCCGGCGAGATCCGCGACGGCTACCTGTGGGGCCGCGGCGCGATCGACATGAAGGACTTCGACGCCATGGTGCTGGCCGTGGTGCGCGACTGGCAGCGCGCCGGCGTCCGGCCCCGCCGCGACATCGTGCTCGCCCTCACCGCCGACGAGGAGGCCGGCAGCGACTACGGCGCGCACTTCCTGGCCCAGCGCCACCGGGGCCTGTTCGACGGCTGCACCGAGGCGATCGGCGAGGTGGGCGGCTTCTCCTACTCGGTCGACGAGCAGCGCCGGCTCTACCTGATCGAGACCGCCGAGAAGGGCATCGACTGGCTGCGCCTGCACGCCCGGGGGCGGCCCGGCCACGGCTCGATGATGCACGACGACAACGCGGTGACCGCGCTCGCCGAGGCGGTCGCCCGGATCGGCCGGCACCGCTTCCCGGTGGTGATGACCGACACCGTACGCGCGTTCCTGGCCGAGGTCTCCGACGTGCTCGGCATCGAGATCGACCCGGACGACCCGGAGACCGCGATCGCCAAGCTCGGCCCGATCGCGAACATCATCGGCGCGACGATCCGCAACACCGCCAACCCGACCCGGCTGGCCGCCGGCTACAAGGACAACGTCATCCCCGGCCGGGCCACCGCCACCATCGACTGCCGCAGCCTGCCCGGGCAGAGCGAGGAGCTGGAACGGCAGTTGCGGGAGCTGGTCGGGCCGGACATCGCGATCGAGTACGTGCAGCGCCAGCCGGCCCTGGAGACCACGTTCGACGGGGACCTGGTGGCGCAGATGTCCGCCGCGCTGCGCGCCGAGGACCCGGGCGCGCACCCGGTGCCGTACATGCTCTCCGGCGGCACCGACGCCAAGGCGTTCTCCCAACTCGGCATCCGCTGCTTCGGGTTCGCGCCGCTGCGGCTGCCGGCCGACCTCAATTTCTCCGGCCTGTTCCACGGCATCGACGAGCGGGTTCCGCTGGACGGACTACAGTTCGGCGTGCGGGTTCTCGACCGCTTCCTCCGCAACTGCTGACCGCGCCCGCCGCGGCGCCGTCGGCGCGGAACCTGCCCCCATCGCGAAGGGACTGCCTCACATGACCGACCAGCACGGTGAGCTGGACGCCGCCCTCGAGCGGGTGATCGACGCGGCCCGCGCCCACCTGGCCGCCGTCCGGGCCGCCCAGGGCCGGATCGACGACGACGCCGTCTGGCAGGCGTACGTCGCGTTGAACAACGCCTCCTTCGCCTACGACGAGCGGTTGCTCGACGCGTTCGGCGAGGTGACGCCCTGGGACGTCGAGTCGATCGACCCGGACGAGGCCGACGAGCGCTTCGGCGCGGTCGAGGGCGGCGAGCCCACCGACCCGCACCCCCGGGTGATCTCGGTGCGGCAGCGCCGCGACTACCGGGTCCCCAGCGTCGCGGCGCTGCTCCGGGTCGCCGAGGCGGCCCGCCGGGAGGGCACCCCGGAGGAGGACGAGCCGGCGCCGGTCGAGGGCGTCGGCGAGGCGGTGCTGGAGCTGTTGCAGAGCGGCGACGGCTCGCTGTCCGCGCTCGACGTGCCGGAACTGGAGCCGCTCGACGGCGTGGTCATGGTCAGCGAGGTCGGCACCCCGGTCGACCTGGAGTCGTTCGACGACGACGACCCGGTCGGCCCGTTCCAGCCGGCCGTCGACGACCGGCTGGTCGGCCGGCTCGACGAGCACCCGTTCCTGGAGGTCGACGAGGAGCACGACCACGCCCACTAGGCCGTGTTCGCCCCGGGGCCGCACCGCACGGCGCGGCCTCGGGGGCGGCCCGGCTCAGTACGACAGGCCGGGCTGCGGCTTGTTCACCACCCGGCGTCGCAGCATCACCTGCCGGGTGCCGTCCCGGTAGAGCCGCACCCGGGCCAACTCCCAACCGGAGAACTCCGCCTGGATCGCCAGTTGCGCCGCGGCGGTCAACCGATCGACATTCGAAGGCAACCGCAGCGGCGCGTACTCGTAGTCCATGGCATCCATGCTGCCCAGCCCGGCGGCGCTCCGCCACCCCCGGACGGTGACCCCGGTCGCCCGCCGCCGCCGGCGACCGGTCAGCCGTCCCGCTCCGGATACCCGATCGGCACCGCGGAGACGTCGTCCAACGCCGTGACGATCTCGTCCGGCAGCGTCATCCGTTCCACCTGGAGCGCGCCGAGGAGCTGCCCGACCGTGCGCGCGCCGAGGATCGGCGCGGTCACGCCCGGCCGGTCCCGGATCCAGGCCAGCGCCACCTCCAGCGGCGACACGCCGAGCCCGCCGGCGGCGATCGCCACCGCCTCCACGATGCTGGAGCAGCGGGGTTCCAGGTACCTGCCGACGAACCGGTCGAAGTGCGGCGACACCGCCCGCGAGTCCGCCGGGCGGCCGTTGCGGTACTTGCCGGTGAGCACCCCCCGGCCCAGCGGCGACCAGGGCAGCACGCCCAGCCCCATCTCGGCGCAGGCCGGCAGCACCTCGCGCTCGATGCCGCGCTCCAGGAGCGAATACTCCACCTGGGCGGCGACCACCGGGGCGCGCCCCGGCCAGGCGGCCTGCCAGGCGGCGGCCCGGGCGGTCTGCCAGCCGGAGAAGTTCGACACACCGACGTACCGGGCCCGGCCGCTGGACACCGCGTGGTCCAGCGCGGCGAGCGTCTCCTCCAGGGGCGTGTCCGGGTCGTACCCGTGCGCCTGCCACAGGTCCACGTGGTCGGTGCCGAGCCGGCGCAGCGACGCGTCGAGCGTGCGCAGCAGGTGCCCGCGCGAGCCGTCCCGGCGTCGGCCGCTGCCCGGCCGCAGCCCCGCCTTGGTGGCGATGAGCAGCTCGTCGCGGTCCACCAGGCTGCCCAGCAGGGAGCCGATCACCGACTCGGCGTCGCCGTCGGCGAACACGTCGGCGGTGTCGACGAGGTTGCCACCCGCGTCGAGGTAGCTCTTCAGCTGGGCGGCCGCGTCGTCGGCGTCGGTGTCCCGTCCCCAGGTCATGGTGCCGAGCGCGAGCCGCGAAACCGCCAGCCCGCTTCGGCCGAGCGGTCGCTGTTGCATGCGTGAACCTTATTTCGAAGCCGGCGTCACGGATATCCTCGCCGCAGTCAACTTCCCGCGCGACCGCAGGCGGGTGTGACGTGTTCGGGCGAGCCGGTCGTCGGTGGCCCCACCGGCATTGCGTAACCTGATGCGACCTGTGGTGCGGACGGTGGGAGGATCATGCGACTCGGGCTCAGCCTCGGATACCAGACGGCGTGGAGCACGCCCGCCGACCACCTGGCGCTCGCCCAGGAGGCGGACCGCCTCGGCTACTCGGTGGTGTGGACCGCGGAGGCGTACGGCTCCGACTCGCCGAGCATGCTGGCCTGGATGGCCGGGCAGACGGAGCGGATCGACCTGGGCTCCGCGGTCATGCAGATCCCGGCCCGCACCCCGGCGATGACCGCGATGACCGCGACCACCATCGACGCGCTCTCCGGCGGCCGGTTCCGGCTCGGCCTGGGCGTCTCCGGCCCGCAGGTCTCCGAGGGCTGGCACGGCGTGCGGTTCGCCAAGCCGCTGGCCCGCACCCGGGAGTACGTCGACATCGTCAAGCTCGCGGTGGCCCGCAAGGAGGTCGCCTACGACGGCGAGCACTACACGCTGCCGCTGCCGGACGGCCCGGGCAAGGCGCTGCGGCTGGGCTTCCATCCGCCGCGCGCGCACATCCCGATCTACCTGGCCGCGGTCGGTCCGAAGAACCTGGAGCTGGCCGGCGAGATCGCCGACGGCTGGCTGGCCGTCTTCTACGCCCCGGAGTTCGCCGAGGAGCAGCTCGCCTCGGTCCGGGCCGGGCGGGCCGCCGCCGGCAAGGAGCTGGCCGGCTTCGACGTGGTGCCGTCCGTGCCGGTGGTGGTCGGCGACGACGTCGCCACCTGCGCCGAGCTGGTCCGCTGGTACGCCGCGCTCTACGTGGGCGGGATGGGCAGCCGGAAGCAGAACTTCTACAACCAGCTCGCCACCCGGATGGGCTACGGCGACGCGGCCCGCGAGGTGCAGGATCTCTACCTGGCCAAGCGGCAGCGCGACGCCGCCGCCGCGGTGCCGATGGAGTTCATCGACCGGACGTCGCTGCTCGGCCCGAAGGAGCGCATCGCCGAGCGGATGCGGGAGTACGCCGCCGCCGGCGTGACCACGCTGTCGGTGACGCTGTTCGTGGCCGACCGGGACAGCGGCGTGCAGACGCTGCGTACCGTCGCCGAGGCCCTCGACCTGTCCGGGGTCGGCGAGTGACCTGGATCGAGGCCATCGTCCTGGGCGTCGTCCAGGGGCTGACGGAGTTCCTGCCGGTGTCGTCCTCCGGCCACCTGCGGATCACCTCGGCGATCTTCTTCGGCCGCGACGCGGGCGCGTCGTTCACCGCGGTGACCCAGCTCGGCACCGAGGCCGCGGTGCTGATCTACTTCTTCAAGGACATCTGGCGGATCGTCCGGACCTGGTGCCTGGGCCTGGTGGACCGTTCGGTGCGCTCCAGCCTCGACTACCGGATGGGCTGGTACGTCATCGTCGGCACGATCCCGATCGGGATCCTCGGGCTGCTCTTCAAGGACCAGATCCGCACCGCCGGCCGCAACCTCTACCTCATCTCCTTCACGTTGATCTTCTTCGCCCTGGTGCTCGCGTTCGCCGAGTACTGGGGGCGGCAGACCCGCACGCTGGAGAACTTCCGGATGCGTGACGGCGTGGCGATGGGGCTGGGGCAGGCGATGGCGCTCATCCCCGGCGTCTCCCGGTCCGGTGGCACGCTGACCGTCGGCCTGTTCCTCAACCTCACCCGGGAGACCGCGGCCCGCTACTCGTTCCTGCTGGCCATTCCCGCCGTGGTGATCTCCGGCGTGTTCAGCCTGCCGGACGTCTTCGAGCCGTCCGCGCCGGGCACCGCCGCGCCGAGCGTGGCCCAGATGGTGGTGGCCACGCTGATCGCGTTCGCCATCGGGTACGCGGCCATCGCCTGGCTGCTGCGCTATGTCGCGCACCACACGCTCTACCTGTTCGTGATCTACCGGGTGGCGCTCGGCACGCTGGTGCTCTGCCTGCTGCTCACCGACACGATCAGCGCCACCTGATTCCGACGGACGCCGAAGGCCGGCACCCCGCCCGGGGTGCCGGCCTTCGCGGTGTCAGCTGTTCCAGTGCGCGGCGACGAGGTCGGCGGCCTGCTGCTCCCACTGCGCGTAGTGGTCGGGGTAGGCGCTGACCTGGACGGTCTGCGCCGCCTGGGTCAGCGGCATGTCCTGCCAACCGTCGACCTGCTTGAGGCCCTTGAGGAAGGCCAGGGTGGCGTACTCGGGGTCGGTGATCTGCTCGACCGTGCCCCACCCGGAGGACGGGCGCTGCTGGAACAGGCCCTGCGAGTCGTGGTCGTTGCGGTCGCCGAGGTGGCCGAGGTTCTCCAGCTTCGACTCCTGCAGGGCGGTGGCGATGGAGACGACCGCGGCGCGCTCGTCCATGCCGGCCTTCTTGGTGGCGGCGATGATCGCCTTGACGTTGGCGGTCTGCTCGTCGTCGAGGTCGATGCGGGACTGGGCGCCCTGCACGCCGTGCGGGATGAGCGCGGCGGTGTCGAGCTTCGTCTGCACGGCCACGGCGCTCTCGCGCGGGGTGGGCGTGGTGTCCTGGTGGTTCAGCGGGCCGGCGGCCAGGCCACCGGCGACGGTCAGACCGGCGATACCGAGGATGCTCTTGCGCAGCATGGTGTTCATGGGGGCTCCGTTCGGGGGTCGACGCACCGGGTGGGGTGCGTGGCACCGTCAGGCGCTCGTCTCGGGGGATCCGGCCGGGCCACGGGGCGGGGGCCTCGTCGTGGCTGCCGAACCGGGTGCAACGACCGGCGCCCCACCGTCATTCCCGGGGTCTGCCCGGGGCGGGACAGCTGCGCGGCCGTTCACCCGGTTACAACGCCCCCCACCCCCCGCCGATTCCGCCCGACGGGTGTCACCCACCACCCCCGAACCGGACACCCACCCCAAACGCCCCATCCGCCCCGGTGACCATGAGGTTGGCGGCGCGCGGTGTCCGTTTCGTCACCGTCAACCTCATGATCACCGCGGCGGCGGCGGTGGGTGGGTGGGTGGGGCGGTGGTGGGTCGGCTGTTGGGGGTGGGTACGGCCTAGGGTGGTCAGCGTGGCGACCCTTCTGCTCTTGCGACACGGCCGGACCACCGCGAACGCCGACGGCGGCCTGGCCGGCCGGCAACCGGTCGAGCTGGACGACACCGGCCGGGCCCAGGCCGCGGCCGTCGGCGGGCGCCTCGCCGGGTTGCCGCTCGCGGCGGTGGTGAGCAGCCCGCTGATCCGCTGCCGGCAGACCCTCGACCTGGCGTTGCCCGGCGTCGAGCCGGTGGTCGAGGAGGGCCTGATCGAGTGCGGCTACGGCGCCTGGGAGGGGCAGGCGCTGAAGAAGCTGGCGAAGGAGCCGCTCTGGCCGGTGGTGCAGCAGCACCCCAGCGCCGCCGCCTTCCCGGAGGGCGAGTCGATGGCGGCGATGTCCGCGCGGGCGGTCGCGGCGGTGCGAGCGTGGGACGCGCGCGTCACGGCGGAGCACGGGCCCGAGGCGGTCTGGCTGGCGTGCAGCCACGGCGACGTGATCAAGGCGATCGTGGCCGACGCGCTCGGCGTACACCTGGATCTCTTCCAGCGGATCGTGGCCGACCCGGCGTCGGTCACGGCGATCCGCTACACGCCGCTGCGGCCGTTCCTGGTGCGGCTCAACGACACCGGCGGCGACCTGTCGACGCTGGTCCCGCCGCCGCGCAAGCGGCGCCGGCGGGCGGTGCGGGCGACCGGGTCGGACGCGGCGGTGGGCGGCGGCGCGGGGGCAGCGCGGTGAGCCGGCCGGCCGCGGCGGCCCGGCGTGTTGCGCTCTGGGCGGATTCGGCGTCGGTGGGCTGCGCGGTGCTTCCGCGCTCCGGATAGGGTCGTGGGTATGACGCACCAGGTGCACGCGTTCGAGCCGCCGGAGCGGTTCGTCGCCGGAACGGTCGGCCCGCCGGGGGAGCGCACCTTCTTCCTCCAGGCGCGTGGCGGCGGCCGGCTGGTCAGCGTCGCGCTGGAGAAGGTCCAGGTGTCGCTGCTCGCCGAGAAGCTGGAGGAGCTGCTCTCCGAGGCGCAACGCCGGTTCGGGGTGAAGCTGCCGGAGGCCGCTCCGGTGGTGCTGGGCGACAACGAACCGCTCGACACCCCGGTCGACGAGGAGTTCCGGGTCGGCACGCTCGGCCTGGCGTTCGACGTGGACACCGCCACCGTGGTGATCGAGGCGATCGCCGTGGGCGAGGCGGAGGCCGAGGTCGAGCTGGGCGACGCGGAGACCGACGAGGTCGAGATCGACGAGGAGCCGGACGAGCCCGACGACGACCTCGACCGGCTCCGGGTGCGGCTGACCCCCGAGGCGACCCGCGAGTTCATCGAGCGCGCCAAGCGGGTGGTCAACGCCGGCCGGCCGCCCTGCCCGCTCTGCGGCCAGCCGCTCGACCCGGCCGGTCACCTCTGCCCCCGGCACAACGGCTATCACCGGTGACCTCGTCGGAGCTGCAACCCCGACAGGACGTCGCGCAGGCGCTGCGGCTGCTGACCGACGGCGAGCTGACCCTGGAGGGGCGGCTGGTCGACGCCTCCAACGCCACGCTGCGCGGCGCGGTCGCGCTCGGCGAGACCACCGCGCACTGTGTCTACAAGCCGGTCCGTGGCGAGCGCCCGCTCTGGGATTTCCCGGACGGCACGCTCGCCGGCCGGGAAGTGGCCGCCTACCTGGTCTCCCGGGCCACCGGGTGGGACCTGGTGCCGCCGACCGTGCTGCGCGACGGCCCGTTCGGCCCCGGCTCCTGCCAGCTCTGGATCGACGAGCCGGCGGACGCCGAGCCGCTTGTCGGCTTCGTCCCGGCCGAGTCGGTGCCGCCGCGCTGGTTCCCGATCGCCGCGGCCCGTGACGACGACGGGGCGGCGTACGCGCTGGCGCACGCCGACGACCCGCGGCTGGCCCGGCTGGCCGTGCTCGACGCGGTGATCAACAACGCCGACCGCAAGGGCGGGCACGTGCTCGTCGGCGCCGACGACCGCATCTACGGCGTGGACCACGGCGTCAGCTTCCACGTCGAGGAGAAGCTGCGCACGGTGCTCTGGGGGTGGGCGGGCCGCCTGCTCCCGCCGGACGCGGTGGAGATGCTCGACGCGCTGGCCGGCCGGCTCGACGGCGCGCTCGGCGAGGAGCTGGCCGAGCACCTCACGCTCGGCGAGGTCGCGGCGGTCGCGGCCCGGGTGGAGCGTCTGCGGGCCGACGGCCGGTTCCCGCTGCCGCCGGAGGAGTGGCCGGCCATGCCCTGGCCGCCGATGTGAACCGGTGTCGTGTTGATCACCCGAGGGGTGGCACCCGAGCGCCTGACGGATCGTTAGGCTGGCGGTCATGGAGTCTTGGACGGGACACGAGGTGCCACGGCTGCCCGGTGAAGGCGTGCCGCTGAGGTTGTACGACTCGGCGCGGCAGGGCGTCCACCCCTCCCGGCCCGACGGCGTCGCCACGCTGTACGTCTGTGGCATCACCCCGTACGACGCCACCCACCTCGGGCACGCCGCCACCATGATCACGTTCGATCTGGTGCAGCGGATGTGGCGCGACGCCGGCCTGACCGTGCGGTACGTGCAGAACGTCACCGACATCGACGACCCGCTGCTGGAGCGCGCCGAGCGCGACGGCGAGGACTGGAAGGTCCTGGCCATGCGGGAGACGGCGCTGTTCCGCGAGGACATGGAGTCGCTGCGCATCATCCCGCCGGCGCACTACGTCGGCGCGGTCGAGTCGATCCCGGACATCGCCGACCGGGTGCTCGTGCTGCTCAAGGACGGCGCGGCCTACCGGCTCGACGACGGCACCGGCGACGTCTACTTCGACATCTCCGCCACCGGCACGTTCGGCTACGAGTCCAACCTGTCCCGGGCGCAGATGCGGGAGATCTTCCCGGAGCGTGGCGGCGACCCGGACCGCGCCGGCAAGCGGGACCCGCTCGACCCGCTGCTGTGGCGCGGCGCCCGCGAGGGCGAGCCGTCCTGGCCCGGCGGCGACCTCGGCCCCGGCCGTCCCGGTTGGCACATCGAGTGCGCCGTCATCGCGCTGAACCTGCTCGGCGACCGGATCTCCGTGCAGGGCGGCGGCAACGACCTGATCTTCCCGCACCACGAGTGCTCCGCGGCGCACGCCGAGCGGCTGACCGGCGCGGCGCCGTTCGCCGACCACTACGTGCACGCCGGCATGATCGGCCTGGACGGCGAGAAGATGTCGAAGTCCAAGGGCAACCTGGTCTTCGTGTCCCGGCTGCGCGCCGACCGGGTCGACCCGATGGCGGTGCGGCTGGCCCTGCTCGCCGGCCACTACCGCACCGACCGGTCCTGGACCGACGAGCTGCTCGTCGAGGCGCACGAGCGGCTGGCCCGCTGGCGGCGGGCCGCCGCCGCGCCGTCCGGCCCGTCGGGCGAGGCGTTCCTGACCGAGCTACGCGCCCGCCTCGCCGACGACCTCGACACCCCGGGCGCACTGGCCACAGCCGACACCTGGGCCGCCCGGACGCTGGCCGGCGCCCCCGACGACCCGTCCGCCCCCGCCCTGTTCGCCGACGCGCTCGACGCCCTCCTCGGCATCCGCGTGTAAGGAGGGGCCCCCGGTTAACGCCTCCGGTATAGACAGGGCCCCTTCTCACCACCCCATCGGGCGGATCAGCCGAGGACGAGGCCCGGGTCGGGGCTGGGGTCGGGGACCGGGGCGGGGATCTTGTACTCCTCGGTGAGCGTGGTCATCGGGCCCGGCCAGGTGGCCTGGGCGACCTCGATCGGTTTGCGCCGCTCGTCGTACGCGACGTGCAGCAGGTGCAGCACCGGCGTGTCCGGGCGGATCTGGAGGATCTCCGCCTCCTCCCGGCTGGGCTGGCGGGCGCTGATGGTGTCCGTCGCGGTGACGTAGCGGCGGCCGGTGGCCTCCTCGGCCTCCTGGTAGAGCGGCCGGCCGAACGCCTCGGCCCGTTCCAGTGAGCTGCCGGCGGCGTCGGCGGGCAGGAACCAGGACGCGCCGACCTCGACCGGGGAGTCCTCGGTGCGGACCAGGTGCCGCCGGCAGAGCAGCTCGGTGCCGTCGGCGACGCCGAACGCGTCGGCGACCTCCGGCGGGGCGGCGGCGCGACCGACGGAGACGAGCTGCTGGCGGTACCGGGCGGCCAGGTCGGTGTGGTAGCCGCGGAAGCCGCCGTACCGGCCCCGGGCCAGGCGGTTGAGCCGGCGGCGGGTGCCCCGGACGTACGTGCCGGAGCCCGGTTTGGTGATCAGGATGCCCTCGACCCGGAGCTGGTCGACGGCGCGCTGGACGGTCTGCTTGGCCACGCCGAACAGCTCGGCGATGGCCGGGATGGACGGCAGTCGCTCGCCCGGCGCCCAGTCGCCGCGCCGCACCCGGTCCTTGAGCTGCGCGGCGATCTGCCGGTGCGGGAACTCGGCCGCGCCGGGGTTGATCTGCATGTCCGCCTCCTCAGAACAGCTAGGTTCCTAGGATGCCCTACCGGACGTGACGCCGCCACCCCGAACACACGAAAAGGCCGGGCCCACGGGGGACCCGGCCTTCGAACGAACCCGCTACCAGGAACCCGCGGTGGGCCCGGCGGAACCGCCCCGACGGCGCAGGTACTTCTCGAACTCCTGCGCGATCTCGTCCCCGGTCAACGGCGTGATGCCCGCGTCGCCGACGCGTTCCTCCAGCTCACGCACGTACTCACCGAGCTCGGCGTCCTGTTCGGCGGCGCTGCGCACCCGCTGCTCCCACTCGGCGGCCTCCTCGGCCAGGTCGGCCATCGGCACCGGCAGGTCGAGCACCTCCTCGACGCGGTGCAGCAGCGCCAGCGTCGCCTTCGGGCACGGCGGGTTGTTGGCGTAGTGCGGCACGTGCACCCAGAACGACACGGCGTCGACCTCGGCCCGGGTGCACGCGTCGTGCAGCACCCCGACGATGCCGGTCGGCCCGTCGTAGCGGGTGGGGGTGAGCTGGTAGCGCTTGGCCGCGTCGGCGTCGGACGCGCTGCCGCTGATCGGCAACGGCCGGGTGTACGGCACGTCGGCCAGCAACGCGCCGAGCAGCACCACCCGCTCGACCTCCAGGCTGTGGCAGATCTCCAGCACCTGTTCGCAGAACGTGCGCCAGCGCATGCTCGGCTCGATGCCGCGGATCAGCACCACGTCCCGCTCGGTGCCCTCCGGGCTGGCCACCATGAACCGGGTGGTGGGCCACTCGACCCGGCGGGTCTCCCCGTCGGCCATGGTGATGGTCGGCCGGCTCACCTGGAAGTCGTAGAAGTCCTCCGGGTCCAACTCGGTCACCTGCCGGGCCTGCCAGACCTGTTCGAGGTGCTCCACGGCGGCGGTGGAGGCGTCCGCGGCGTCGTTCCAGCCCTCGAAGGCCGCGATCGCGACCGGTGAGCGCAGAACCGGCAGCCCGTCGAACTCGGTCACGCCGTCACCTCACCCTGCTCGTCGGGAGCGGTGCCGCCCCGTCGCACGGTCGCGTCCCTGATGTCCTTCACGTCCGCCAGCCTACGTGTCGCCGCTGGAGCCGGCCCGTCGGCCGCGCCGGTCACTCGGCCGGACCACCCGGCCGAACCGGATGAAAGGTACGCGGTGATCCGGCCGACATTATGTGGGATGGCGTGATGGGAGTGACTATGGCGTCGCTCGGCGCACTAGCCTGACCGGGTGGCTACTTCGTTGCGCGACCTGCTGGCGGACCGGATCCTCATCGCCGACGGGGCCATGGGGACGATGCTCCAGGCCGCCGACCTCACCATCGACGACTTCGACGGCCTCGAGGGCTGCAACGAGATCCTCAACGTCACCCGGCCGGACGTGGTCCGTGGCGTGCACGAGGCGTACCTGGCGGCCGGCGCGGACTGCGTGGAGACCAACACGTTCGGCGCGAACCTGCCGAACCTCGCCGAGTACGGCATCGCCGAGCGAATCCGGGAGCTGTCCGAGGCCGCCGCGCGGATCGCGCGTGAGGCCGCCGACGCGTACACGACGCCGGAGCGGCCCCGGTTCGTGCTCGGCTCGATGGGCCCCGGCACCAAGCTGCCCACGCTGGGGCACGCGCCGTACGCCTCGCTGCGCGACGCGTACCAGGAGAACGCCGCCGGTCTGATCGCCGGCGGGGCCGACGCGTTGATCATCGAGACCTGTCAGGACCTGCTCCAGGTCAAGGCCGCGGTGGTCGGCTCGAAGCGGGCCCGCGACGCCGCCGGCCGGGACGTGCCGATCATCTGCCAGGTGGCCGTGGAGACCACCGGCACCATGCTGCTGGGCAGCGAGATCGGCGCGGCGCTCACCGCGATCGAGCCGCTCGGCGTCGACCTGATCGGCCTCAACTGCTCCACCGGCCCGGCCGAGATGGGTGAGCACCTGCGCTACCTGTCCCGGCACTCGCGCATCCCGGTGTCCGTGATGCCGAACGCCGGCCTGCCGGTGCTGACCGCCGACGGGGCGTACTTCCCGCTCGGCCCGGAGGAGATGGCCGACGCGCTGGAGCAGTTCGTCGACGACTACGGCGTGGGCCTGATCGGCGGCTGCTGCGGCACCACGCCGGAGCACATCCGGGTGCTGGTGGAGCGGCTCGGCGGGCGGCGCCCCTCGGCCCGGGCGCCGGAGCCGGAGGCGGGCGTCTCCTCGATCTACCACCACGTGCCGTTCGCGCAGGACGCCAGCGTCCTGATGGTGGGGGAGCGGACCAACGCCAACGGCTCGAAGGCGTTCCGCGAGGCGATGCTCGCCGGCGACTGGCAGGCCTGCGTGGAGATCGCCCGCAACCAGGCCCGCGACGGTTCCCACCTGCTCGACCTCTGCGTCGACTACGTCGGCCGGGACGGCACGCAGGACATGCGGGAGCTGGCCGGCCGGTTCGCCACCGCGTCCACGCTGCCGATCGTGCTGGACTCCACCGAGCCGGCGGTGATCGAGGCAGGGCTGGAGATGCTCGGCGGCCGGTGCGTGGTCAACTCCGTCAACTTCGAGGACGGCGACGGCCCCGACTCCCGCTACGCGCGGGTCATGCCGGTGGTGAAGGAGCACGGCGCCGCCGTGGTGGCGCTGCTCATCGACGAGGAGGGCCAGGCGCGTACCCGGGAGTGGAAGGTCCGGGTGGCCAGCCGGCTGATCGACGACCTGACCGGCCGCTGGGGGATGCGCCGGGAGGACATCCTCATCGACGCGCTGACGTTCCCGATCGCCACCGGGCAGGAGGAGACGCGCCGCGACGGCATCGAGACGATCGAGGCGATCCGGGAGATCGTCGCCCGGTACCCGGGGGTGAACTTCACCGCCGGCATCTCGAACGTCTCGTTCGGGCTCAACCCGGCGGCCCGGCAGGTGCTCAACTCGGTGTTCCTGCACGAGTGCGTCCAGGCCGGTCTGAGTTCGGCCATCGTGCACGCCAGCAAGATCCTGCCGATGTCGCGGATCCCGGACGAGCAGCGCGAGGTGGCGCTGGACCTGGTCTACGACCGCCGCCGCGAGGGCTACGACCCGGTGCAGCGGTTCATCGAGGCGTTCGAGGGCGTCGACGCCGCGTCGGCGCGCGCCACCCGGGCCGAGGAGCTGGCCGCGCTGCCGTTGGAGGAGCGCCTCAAGCGGCGCATCATCGACGGCGAGCGCAACGGCCTGGAGGCCGACCTGGACACCGCGATGGCCGAGGGTCGCACGCCGCTGTCCATCATCAACGACCTGCTGCTGGACGGCATGAAGGTGGTCGGCGAACTGTTCGGCTCGGGCCAGATGCAGTTGCCGTTCGTGCTCCAGTCCGCCGAGGTGATGAAGACCGCGGTGGCCTACCTGGAGCCGCACATGGAGAAGGCCGACGACGACGGCAAGGGCCGGATCGTGCTCGCCACCGTGAAGGGCGACGTGCACGACATCGGCAAGAACCTGGTCGACATCATCCTGTCCAACAACGGCTACGACGTGGTCAACATCGGCATCAAGCAGCCGATCAACGCGATCCTCGACGCGGCCGAGGAGCACCGGGCCGACGCCATCGGCATGTCCGGGCTGCTGGTCAAGAGCACGGTCATCATGAAGGAGAACCTGGCCGAGATGGCGTCGCGCGGCGTCGCCGAGCGCTGGCCGGTGCTGCTCGGCGGGGCGGCGCTGACCCGGGCGTACGTCGAGGACGACCTGCGGTCGATCTACCCGGGTCAGGTGCACTACGCCCGGGACGCGTTCGAGGGTCTGTCGCTGATGGACCGGGTGATGACCGCGAAGCGGGGCGGCGCGCCGGTGGTGGACCCGGAGCGGGAGGCCGCGCTGGCGGCCCGCCGGGAGCGTCGGGAGCGGCAGCGCGCGCAGGTGCGTGAGGCGTTGCCCGAGCTGGACGACGCCTCGGTCCGCTCGGACGTGGCGGTGGAGGTGGCGGTGCCCACGCCGCCGTTCCTCGGCACCCGGGTGGTCAAGGGCGTGCCGCTGGCCGACTACGCGGCGCTGCTCGACGAGCGGGCCACGTTCCTGGGGCAGTGGGGGCTGCGCGGTGCCCGGGGCGGCACCGGCCCGACGTACGAGGAGTTGGTGGAGACCGAGGGTCGGCCCCGCTTGCGGTACTGGCTGGATCGGCTGATCGCCGACCAGGTGTTGGAGGCGGCCGTGGTGTACGGCTACTTCCCGGCGTACGCCGAGGGCAACGACCTGGTGGTGCTGGACGAGAACGGGCACAGCGAGCGGGCCCGGTTCTCCTTCCCGCGGCAGCGGCAGGAGCGTCGGCTGTGCCTGGCGGACTTCTTCCGCCCGAAGGGGGACCAGTTGGACGTGGTGGCGTTGCAGTTGGTCACCGTGGGGCAGCCGATCAGTGAGTACACGGCGAAGATGTTCGCCGCGAACGAGTACCGCGACTACCTGGAGGTGCACGGCCTGTCGGTGCAGCTCACCGAGGCGCTCGCGGAATACTGGCACCGGCGTGTCCGGTCGGAGCTGGTGCTGCCGGGCGGTGGCACGGTCGCCGACGACGACCCGGCCGACCTGGCCGGCCTGCTGCGCAACGACTACCGCGGCTGCCGGTACGCGTTCGGCTATCCGGCCTGCCCGGACCTGGAGGACCGGGCGAAGGTGGTGCAGTTGCTCGGCGCGGAGCGGATCGGCGTGCAGTTGTCGGAGGAGTTCCAGCTCGTGCCGGAGCAGGCCACCGACGCGATCGTGGTGCACCACCCGGAGGCGAACTACTTCAACGCCAAATAGCTAGTGGTGAGGCTATATGGCCTTTGACCTCCTGTTTTGTTGATCGCTCGCCCCAGATTGGGCACTACGTGGGCACACCAGCCGTCGGCGTGCCCAGAAGGAACGTCTCGACCTCGTCGAGACTGATCCCGGCGGGGTCGGACTCCATGACCCCGTCGCGGGAAAGCCAGTACCGGCCGAAGTCCAGGGCGCGAGGGTCGCGCCTCCGGGACCGTGACAGGGCCAGGCCCTGCCGCGCGGCAGCCCGGCGAAGCCGGTTCTCCCGCACCTTGTCGTCGTTGCTCATGAATAGACCGTACCCGGGGTGATGCTGGAAGTCAAGCGGGAAGTTATGCGGGAAGCTATGCCGGTGGTTGGCGGTGTGCGCGGAAAGCCTCGTCGATCGCCCCGCGCGCCCGGTCATCGTCATCCGGCCAGAGGTGCGCGTACACCTTCAGTGTCCGCGACGCGTCGGCGTGACCCAACATCTGCGCCACCACCTTCGGACTCAGACCGTTCCGGATCAGCAGCGACGCGAAGCAGTGCCGCAGATCGTGAAACGTCACCTCCGGCATCCCCGCCGCCCGCCGCGCCGGCCCCAACACCTCGTCGTTGAAGGTGTTCCGGTGCAACGGCCCGCCCTCCTCATCCGCGAAGATGAACCTCGCCTTCCGGCGCACCGGACGCTTCCCCGTCGTGTCCAGCACCTCAACCTCCTGCGGCGGGTACGCCTTCAGGTGAGCCGTGAAGATGTCGACACCCACCTGGCCGATCGGCACCGTCCGCCGGCTGTGCCGGTTCTTCACCGGGCACACCACCACCTCGCGGCCGGCGGCCGGCTGCACCTGCTGGTCGACGACCAGCTCCTGATCGGCCACCCGCAGCGCCCGCACCTCCAGCCCGAACATCTCGCCCTGCCGCAGCCCGGTCGCCGCGTCCGCTTCGATGAGCCGGCGGTACCGGCCCGGCAGCGCGGCGGCGAGCGCGTCCACCTGGTCGAGGGTCAGCGGCACCACCTCGTCGTGCGGCAGCTCAGGCAGCTTCACCCCCACGCACGGGTCGTGGCCGATCGCCCGGTCCCGCATGGCCGCCTTGAAGATGGCCCGCACCGTGCCCCACACCGGCCGTACTGACGACGGCGCCAGGGGGAGACTCGTCACCAGCGCCTGAAGCTCCCCGAACCGGACCGCGGCGATCGGCCGGTCACCGATGCGCGGATACACGTGGTGGTGAAGCTGAGACTTGGTTCGGATCGCGGTGTTCGGCCGGTGCACCGCGGACTCCCGCCACCGCTCGGCGTACACCCGGAAGGTGACCCTGCCGGCCTGCGGGTCGACGTACTGCCCGGTGTTCAGCTTGTGCTCGATCTCGGCGCGGAACCGGTCGGCGTCCACCTTGCGGGTGAATCCGTGCTTCCGCTGGACGCCCGCCTCATCACGCCACCGGCAGACCCACGGAGTCTTCACCCTGGATGGGTCCTTGCTCACCGTCGCCACGTGCTCCCCCTGGTAGACGAAGCTGGGGCGCGCTGCCCGCCGTAGCAGGCCGCGCGCCCCAGGGTCACCGAACCACCGGTGAGGTTACGCCTTCCCGTCCTCCGCCGTCTCACCCGACACTCCACCGGCCTCCTCCAGCAGGTCGTGCACTTCCCGCTCCGTGCGGGTGAGCGCCTGGGCGACGACCGCAGCCGGGTCGACGTCGACCAGCTCCAACTGGTCGCGGCCGAGCGCCGGGTCGCGGCGCCGGAACGTGGTGGTGTCGCCGGGCACGGGCAGGAAGTCCCACGGGGTGTCCGCGCCGTCGGTGGTGAGGAACATGACCAGGTTGTCGACCAACGCGGCGAGCCTGCGGGCTGCGCGGGCGGCGGGATGTGACCGCCGGAGCCGGAAGTCGACCGGCAGCGCGTGACGCGCGAAGTCTTCGGACACCTCGATGGCGGGCATGTCGCGCGGGTAGGTGCTCGTGAGAGGGAATTCGGCGTTCGCCCACGCCCACGCCCGGTGCCCGGTGGTGGCGACCTCGGGGGTGAGGGCGACGGCGTTGATGCCGGCGTGCGGGCCGAACAGCAGCCGGTTCGGGGTGGTCCTCAACGCGATGGCCAGCGCCACCAGCTCGTTCGGGTCAACGGTGCGCTTGCCGACCTCCACCTTGGAGATGCTGGACGCGGGGATACGGCAGCCCAGCTCGGCGAGGCGGTCGGACAGGCTGCGGGTGGTGTAGCCGCGTAGGCGACGGAGTTCGGCGACGGCTTGGCCGACGCGTTCTGCGGGCTGGGTCATGAGCGAACCATACGCATCACGAAAGCTCACATCAAGTCACTTGCGCCCCAGATCCATGAAGTGGCATGATCGGATGCGTGGGTCACCATGCCCCCGTTTGGGTCACCACTGACCCAAGTTCGACAAGGGAGAACCATGATCGAGGTGAAGGAGCGTCGGCGCCTGGCCACCACGGAGGAGGTCGCCGATTACCTCCAGGTGTCCGTGCCCGCACTGCTTCAGATGCGCCACATGGGCCGCGCCCCGAAGGCGTCGAAGGTCGGCCGCAGCCTCCGCTGGCGGTGGACCGACGTGGACGCCTGGCTGGACAGCCGCGCGTCCTGACCGACAGCAGCAGCAAAAAGACGAACGACCCGGCCAGCACCCCCAAAGCCCCGGCCGGCCCATCCGAAGGAACCGCACTATGAACGTACAGCACACCCCCGACGAGCAGCCGGACAACCTGTTCGACCTGCTCGACACCATCGCCGCCCGCGCCGCCGAGCAGCCCGACAGCATCGACCAGGGCGCCACCGTCGCCGAGCAGTTCGAGCGGTTCCACGACGCGAACCCGGCCGTCTACAAGACGCTGCGGTGGCTCGCTCGCGACTGGGACCGCCGCACCTCCGGCCGGAAGATCGGCTTCCCCGCCCTCTACGAGCGCGCCCGCTGGGAACTTGGCCTGCGCACCGACGGCGACACCTGGGTCCTGAACAACAACTGGCGGCCGTACTACAGCCGGCTGCTGATGGCGCAGGAACCCGACCTGGCCGGCAAGTTCGAGACGCGCCGGTCGCCGGAGGCCGACGAGTGGCTGCCCGACTACGCCGCCCGCACCGGCCTCACCGTGGCGAACACCCTGCGGGAGGCGGCGTGAACACCACCCGGGCCGTCCGCTGCCGCTACCTCGACGTCCACGCGCACCGCGGCGTCAACCGGTGCACCGGTGAGGCCGCCGACCCCAACGCCGAACTGGTCCTCTGCACCGGACACCTCGCCGCCGCGCTCCGCCTGGTCGACGAGATCCGCGGCAGCCTCCTCACCGCCGGGGGTGTCCGGTGACCCATCTCGACCCGGACGTCACCGCCCGCGCCATCACCGCCCTCACCAGCGGGCAGGAGACGTACACCGCCGGGCAGGTCGCCTACCTGCTCGCTCTCGCCCTCAATGTCGACACCGGCGGGCAGCACGACGACCAGGTGGCCGTCGACCTCGCCTACCGGGCCGGTCACGCCGCCGGGTACGACGCCGGTGAGGAGGCCGCCTACGCCGAAGTGCACGCCCACCTGCGGTATGCGCTCGGCGGCTCCGAGGCGGGGACCATGCGTGAGGCAGTGCAGATCGCGCAGGCCGACCTCGCCCGCCGGGCACACGACCGGTTCCGGGAAGAGAACCGGCAGCCGTACCCGCTGCGCCTCGACGACCCGACGTGGCCGCCCGTCAACGCACCCGGCACCGTCACCGACCCGAAGGCTGTCCAGGGCATCTGGCCGTGCCCCTGCCCGCGCACCTCCGACGGCAGCCACGTGAACCCGCCGAACGGCGACCCCAACTACTGGGCGCAGCCCGCCAAGCCGCGGCGGCACCTCTGGAGCGTTGCGTGAACAACCAGTACGACACCCGCGCGTGGCCCGGCGCCAACGTCGACAACCCGCACTGGCCGCCCCTGGCCATCCCCGCGGCGGCCGGCGAGCAGACCACGCACACCAACCCCGCCGGCCGGCAGCCGGGAAGCGCAGAGGGCGACATGAACGGCAGCAGCAAGACGAACGGCCCCACCTGGCCCACCCTGGACTCCGCCGCCCTCCAGGGGCTCCCCGGGCAGTTCGTCGCCATGTACGACCCGCACACCGAGGCCGACCCCGCCGCCGTCCTCCACGTCTTCCTCGCCACCGCTGGCTGCCGGTTCGGCCCCGGCTACTGGATCGCCGGAGGCAACACCCGCCACGCCCCCAAGGTGTGGCCCGTCATCACCGGCGAGACCGCCACCGGTGCCAAGGGCACCGCCCTTGCAGTCATCAAGTCGTTCTGGCGCGACTTCGACAACCACTTCCTGGAGAACAACACGGCCACCGGCCTGTCCACCGGCGAGGGGTTAATCCGAGCCGTCCGCGACGCCAACGGCGACAACCCCGACGAGCCCGGCTACGACGAAGGCGTCCACGACAAGCGGCTGTGGGTCGACGCCCCGGAGTTCGCTTCCGTGCTGGAGAAGTCCCGGCGGGAGGGCAACAGCCTCTCCGGCACCCTGCGGGAGGCGTACGACGACGGCGTCCTCCAGTCGATGACTTCCGGGTCGCCCGTCAAGGCCACCGGGGCGCACGTCGTCATCACCCCGCAGGTCACCCCCGCCGAACTGGTCGCCAAGCTGACCGCCACCGACGTGGCGAACGGCTTGGCCAACCGGTTCATGGTCGTCGCCTCCAAGATGAGCAAGGTGCTCCCGGAGGGGTCGGCGCCACCCGACGGCGAGGTCCGGGCGTTCGGCGACCGCCTCCACGAGGTCACCACCGGCCTGCACCGGCACTGCCAGGGGAAGGCGGAACTGACCCGGACGGCGGCAGCACGGGACCTGTGGGTGGCCGAGTACCACCGCCGGTTCGATGAGCGCCGCGGCCAGGCCGAGTCGCCGGTGAAGTCGCTGCTCGCCCGTTGGCATGCCAACAGCGCCCGGCTGTCGGTCATCTATGCCCTGCTGGACGGGATGCTCACCGTCGACGTCGAACACGTCGAGGCGGCGCTGGCCGCGTGGGACTACGTCGAGGCCGGCACTCGGTACGTGTTCGGGTCCGCGTCCGGCGACCGGGACCTCGGCCGGCTCATGGAGTTCATCAACGAGGCGGAGGGCACCGGCCGCCCCCGCAAGGCCATCTCGGTGGAGCTGTTCCAGCGGCACAAGACCAAGACCGAGCTTGACCAACTGCTGGAGAAGTTGCTGGCGCACGGCGGCTACGGGGTGAAGCAGGTGCCCGGACCGAATGGTGGCCGCCCGGCGACCCACTACTACCGGACGGGGGGTTAGTTCGCGCGTTAGTTCGCCGATAGTTCGCAGCCGGCAGGGGGGCACGGAACGGCGGCTGACCTGCGGATTCACCGAATGGGGCGGGGTTACTTCGCTTAGTTCGCTTAGTTCGCAGGCCAGGGGTCGAGAGAGAGGGAGGAGGTCCCTAACACGTAGGAACTAAATATAGATAGATATCTATACCTTCTTCCCTCGGGGTGCCCCTTCAGCCGACCAACCCGCGAACTAAGCGAACTAGCGAACTAACCCCCCACCCGAGACGCAAACCCGCAGGCCGGCACCCCTTCCGGCGCTACGCACCAACCGCGAACTAACCGCGAACAAACCCGCGAACAAACCCGCGAACTAACCCCCCGTAGCACGAGAACCGAACCGGAGGAACCGATGCTCACCGTCGCCGACATCCGCAGCCACGACACCCGCATCGACACCGACACCGCCCACACCATCGCCCACCACTGGAACACCGCCTACCCCCACATGCGGGCCGCCCTCACCCGCTGGATCGAGGCACGCCGCCACCAGCTCACCACCGCCAACGACGCCGACCAGGCCATCGCCCACGAGGAAATCAAGAACCGGGAACGGCTCCGCCGCGAAATCGGGCAGCTCGACCGCGGCACCTTCCGGCAGTGCACGCGCAGCCCCGGCTGCTTCTCCACCTCCGCCGCCCTCAGCCTCGTCCCCCAGGTGATCGACACCGCCTGCTGGTACGACCCCGGCCTGGCGCACATGTACCGGCTCGCCGCCGTCCTCGTCGACGCCATCAACGCCAAACACGCCGACCACCAGGCCGACCGTGACACCCAGACGGTGACGCCGTGACCCAGTGGACCGACCTGCCCGCCGGCTACTACGCCCTGCCCATCCGGCACGACGGGCAGCACATTGGACACCGGCTGTTCCACCGCGACAGCAAGCGCGGCAAACAGACGTTGGCGTTCGCCACCCTCACCCCGCAGCCCGGCCACGACGACGCCATCGCCCGCCAGCCCGGACCGCACGCCTACCTCGACTCCGAGCAGATGCGCCGCGACGTTGACCAGCTCGCCGCAGATCCCGACGGTGGCGCCGCGAACACGGCCTCATTGCCGGCCGGTGCGGCTGGTGCGGACGCAAGCTCACCACCGCCGCGTCGAAAGCCGCGGGCATCGGCCCCGACTGCGCCGCCGACCTCGGCTTCACCCCTCAGGAGTTGGCTGCCCGTCACGCCGTGACGGCACCGTGACCCGGTCCGTGCCGCGTGGCGGCACGCCACCACCCACCAACCTTGGTTCTCGCGTTGCGCCGGCAGGTGAAACCCGACCGCGCAGGCGCCAGGGTTGCAAGGGTGGGGTGTCCCTTGCGGCCCTGGTGTCTGTGTGGTTGCCCTTGGGTGCCGGCGTAATGCGGGAACCCCACCGCACTTCCACCCCTCGCAGCAGCGTTGGCCGGGGTCTGGGGCAGCGCCCCAGGGTCTTCACCACGCGGGGCCTGAAACGACGGTCGGCCAGACACCACAGTGCCTGGCCGACCGGTGCCCCTACGCAGGAAGGGTGCCGACACCCTACCGCCCCACGACCGGAACAACACTCGCCGGCCCCACCGCCGGGAGACGCGGTCCGCCGGGATACCCACAGTGTGGGTGCCCTTCCAGCAGCCCCACCGCACCGCCGGGAGACGCGATGAACCACCACCCCTCCAACCTGTGGGCCGCCGCCAACTGCTGGTCGCTGCGCCGCGCCTGGGCCGCCGCCCGCGACACCAACACCGGCGACGACACCCGCGACGGCATCCGCTCCCCGATCTGGGGCAACCGCACATCCGCCGGAGGACACGGCGACCCCATCGGCGACACCGTCACCGCCGACGTCGACCACCACGCGCACACCGCCCGCACCATCGACGAAGTTCGCGCGAACGTCGACCAGGCGTGGTGGCTGCTCGCCTCCGCCACCCGCAACACGCCCATGCCCACCGGCCCCGCCCTGGCCGTCATTAGCCGGCTGGTCCCCGCCGCTGACCCGAACACCGCCGACGAGGTGGCCGGCTACCTCGACCGCGCCGACCGGGCGCTCCGCCGCACGCTCCGCCTCGGCGACGACCACTGGCCCATCCCCGGAAACCCGCCCTGCCCCGGCTGCGGGGTGCGAATGCTGCGCGCGCGCACCAGCGCGCCCGACAGCTCGGCGTGGCCGGTTATCTGCGCCGCCGGCTGCGTCTGCCTCGGCGACACGTGCGGCTGCGGCATGGACATCCGGGTGAAGCGGACCGTCCACATCTGGCCGGCCGCCTGGGCGCGAAACACCCTCGACCTCACCGCCACGGAAGTGGACGCCACATGCGCGTGAGCCTCGCCGCCGCGCTGCCCCGCGACCAGTACGGCAACCAGTACGGTACCGCCGGGCAGCTCGCCGCCCTACTCACCAGCCCGGAACGGCCCATCACCGCCGACCGGGTACGCGACTGGGCCCGTCGCTCCCGCAACCCCCGCGACCGGCTCCACGGCATGCTGCCCGCCCTACGGGTGCCCGGACCCCGAACCGGAACCACCTACTACCGGGTAGTTGACGGGGCAACCGTCGAGCTAGCCACCCGACCCGACGCGAGGTACGATGATCACACACTGATGCGTTAGGTGAACTGCGTCCACACCCCGGTCGAGCCCCACGGCTCCCGGGGTGTCCGCGCACCAGGGGACGGTGACCATGCCCACCCGAACCAAACGCATCTGCACCCGCTGCCGGCAAACCATCCCACCCGGCCCCTGCCCCACCTGCGACCAAGCGTGGACCCGCAAACCCGACTCGTGGGCCGGCGGCTCCACCCGACGCTGGCGACGCCTGCGACAGTCCAAGCTCGACGCCAACCTCGACCGCAACGGTGGCCTCTGCGAGCACGGATGCGGACGCCTGGCAGCCGAAGTGCACCATGAAGGCGGCTTCACCACCGACGCCGAACGGTACGACTGGCACCGGCTCCGCGCCCTCTGCCCGCCCTGCCACGCCGACCAGACCGCCGCCCAATCCCAGGCCGCCCGCCGAGGGGAACAGCAGTGACCTGGCTAGCCCGCATCACCCGGCCGCTGCCCACCGCCCTCGCCGCCGCGTTCCTCGCCGGAGTCGCCACCATCCTGGCCCTGGCCGCAGCCGCCGACGCGTGGACCCACGACGGCGCCATCGTCCTCATCGCCCTCGCCGCGGTGTTCATCGCGCAAGGCGCTGTCGCGCTGCTCCGCCCCCGGGGGAGGGGGAGTCGCAATCCCTCACCCCACCCCGGGGGGACACCGCGCCGGTGGTGAAGCGCACCCCGCTGTCCGTTTCGACCGTTTGTGAGGTGGCGTGATGGGTGTTCGTGGCCCGCTGAAGATCCCGTCGCATCTGCGGCCGGTGCGTGACGGTGAGGTTGCTGGCACCGCGGCGGAGACGGTCGCGCCGGTGGCGCCGACGCCGCCGGCCGGTTTCCCGGACGACCCGGATTTGCGGGCGTTGTGGGATGAGCTGGTGCCGAAGCTCGATGAGGCGGGGCTGCTCGCCCAGGTGGACGGCCCGACGATCGAGTTGGCGTTGCGGCATTTCCTGGCGGCTCGGCAGGCGTCGGATGCGCTGTCGGGCGGCCGGGTGGTGGTGGAGGACCCGGCGCATGGGGGCGTGAAGAAGAACCCGGCGGGCGCGGAGTTCCGGTCCCAGTCGGACCTGTTCTTGAAGTACGCCGCCCAGTTGGGCATGTCGTTCGTCGCGCGGGCCAGGACGCCAGTGGCGAAGGAGCCCGACAGTGACGGCGACGCGAACCCGTTCCAGACGAACGTCGGCTGACCTCTCTCCGGAGGTGCAGTGGTACCTGCGGGAGCGCGGGTACGAGATCCCGGAGTGCCGGCCGCTGGTTCGCACGCCGGAGCCGCGCACCGTGAAGGGTGCCCTGTTCGACCCGGAGCGGGTCGACAAGGTGATCCGGGCGTTGCGGCTGCTGCCTCACACGCAGGGCAAGTGGGCGGGCCGCCCGTTCGAGCCGGACGCCTGGCAGGTGGCGTACATCATCGCCCCGGTGTTCGGGTGGGTGGCGCCGAACGACGACGGCGAGTTGAGCCGGATCGCGCAGTACGTGTTCGTCGAGCTGCCCCGCAAGAACGGGAAAACCAGTCTCGGCGCGCGGCTGATGATGTATTTGGCGTTCGCCGACGGTGAAGCCGGCGCCCAGGTGTTCACCGTGGCGGCGTCGAAGGATCAGGCCCGGCACGCGTTCGGCCCGCTGAAGCAGATCGCCCAGGCGTCGACGGCGTTGCACCGCGGCGGTGTGGTCGCGAAGCGGGACATCATCGAGCAGCCCGCGACCGGCTCGTATCTTCAGGTTGTCGCGTCGGTGGGTGACCTGCTGCACGGCGCGAACGTGCACGCCGCGAACGTCGACGAGCTGCACGTGCACCGGACGAAGGACGTGCTGGAGGCGGTCGAGACGGGCACGGGCGCCCGCACGCAACCGCTGGTGCTGATCATCACCACCGCCGACGACGGCCGGCAGGACACCGTCTACGCCCAGCGACGGGAACTGATCGAGAAGCAGGCGAAGGGCACCAGCAGGCGGAACCCGACGATGTACGGGGTTGTGTTCGGTGTGTCCCGCGACGCGGACCCGTTCGACGAGAAGACGTGGAAGGCCGCGAACCCGGGCTACGGGCTGTCGGTGTCCCGCGCCTACCTGGCGTCGAAGGCGGCCACCGCGAAGGAATCCCCGGCCGATCTGGCGAGCTTCCAGCGTCTGCACCTCGGTATCCGCACCAAGCAGACCACCAAGTACATCGAGCTAGACGTGTGGGACCGGCCGGTCAACGCCACGCACGTCAGCGAGGACGCGATGCGCGGCCGGGAGTGTTACGGCGGCCTGGACCTGGCGGCGACGAGCGACCTGTGCGCGCTGGCGCTGGACTTCCCCGCGGCCGACGGGTCGCACGACGTGATCTGGCGGTACTGGACGCCGGAGGACAACATTCGCCGTCTCGACGAGCGCACCGCCGGCCTGGCCAGCGTGTGGGTGCGTCAGGGGTGGCTACGCACCACCCCCGGGGATGTCGTGGACTACGACTTCATCCGGCACCAGATCAACGAGGACCGTGCCCGGTTCGGTGTGCGGGAGATCGCGTACGACCCGTGGAACGCCACCCAGTTGGTCAACCAGCTCACCGACGACGGCGCCGAGATGGTGAAGATGCGGCAGGGGTTCATCTCCATGTCGCCGCCTACGAAGGAACTGCTGCGGGTGCTGCGGGAGGGCAAGTACCGGCACGGCGGCAACCCGCTTACCCGCTGGTGCATCGACAACCTGACGGTGTCCATGGACGCGGCCGGCAACGTCAAGCCCGACAAGGCGCGCTCCGGGGAAAAGATCGACGGCGTGGTGGCCGCCGTGCAGGCGCTGGACCGGGCCAACAACCGGCCGAAGCCGCGCCGGTCCGCCTACGAAGACTCCGACCGCGGCCTGATGGTCGTCTAACCCTGACGGGGGTGCGTGGTGTTCGCTGTGCGCCGCCGCAAGGTGGTCGTCAACCTGCTCGACGGGCGGGCCCTGATGGGCGAGCGCCGGCTGTCGTGGCCGTGGCAGGTCGTCCTGTCCGGGGCGCATCTGGCCCGGCAGGGTCAGGAGCCGGTGGCCGTCGACGGCCGGGTGATCGTGCCGCGGCACCGCATCGACTTCATTCAGGTGGTGGGCTGACGTGGCGTTCGTCGTCTCCGGCGGCTCTCTGCGCGCCATCGAGGGGCAGGGTGACCTGCGGTCGGGGTGGCCGTCGTACGGCACCGCCCTCAACCGGTCCACGACGCTGACGTACGGCGCCCTGTACCGGACGCAGCCGGCGGTCCGCACGGTGATCAGTTTCCTGGCCCGGAACCTTGCGCAGCTCGGCCTGCACACGTTCGAGCGGATGGGCGACAACGACCGGCGTCGGATCGCCGATCACCCGTTGGCGCGGATCCTGGCCCGCCCGAACCCGTCGACGACGACGTACCGGCTGATCAACGCGCTGGTGTCAGACAAGGCGGTGTACGACGACGCCTACTGGGTGAAGCTGCGGGCGGAGGGCGGCGAGCCGGTCGGGCTGCGGAGGTTGCAGCCGTGGCGGGTGGAACCGATCGGCCCGGAGTGGAGCGACCCGGACCAGTACCGGATCCACGGGTCGCGCGGCTACCTCGACGTTGACCGCACGGAGATCGTGCACTTCCGCGGCTACAACCCGGATGACGCACACAACGGCTGCTCGCCGATCGAGTCGCTGCGGCAGGTACTCGCCGACGAGTACGCGGCGGCGCACTGGCGAGAGCAGATGTGGTCGAACGGTGCCCGGATCTCCGGGTATTTGCAGCGGCCCGCCGACGCGGCCCCCTGGGGTGACACGGCCCGGAGCCGGTTCAAGTCGGAGTGGCAGGCCCAGTACACGGGTGACGGCCCGCAGGCCGGCGGCACGCCGATCCTGGAAGACGGCATGACGTTCGTTCAGGCCGGCATCAACCCGCGTGACGCCCAGTATGTGGAGTCCCGGAAGTTGACGCGGGAGGAGGTGGCGGCGGCATATCACATCGCGCCGCCGCTGGTCGGGATCCTCGACCACGCCACGTTCTCCAACATCCGGGAGCAGCACAAGGGCCTGTACCAGGACACGCTCGGCCCGTGGTGCGCGGAGATCGAGCAGGAGATCGGCCTTCAGCTCGCCCCGGATCTCGCCGCCGGCCGCACGGTGTACGTCGAGTTCAACATCGGGGAGAAGCTGCAAGGCTCGTTCGAGGAGCAGGCGGCGCAGCTTCAGGCCGCGGTGGGTGGTCCGTGGATGACCCGCGACGAGGCTCGGGCGCGGAGCAACCTGCCGCACATCGACGGCGCGGACGAGCTGATCGTGCCGCTGAACGTCATCACCGGTGGCCTGGCCAGCCCGCGCGACACCGCCCCGCCGCCGAAGTCGGCGCTGCTTCCCGCGCTGCGGGGCAGCAAGGCTCGGCCGGTGCGGGTCAAGGGCCGCGCCCCGACCGTGTACGACAACGAAGGCGCCGAAACGCTGCGGGTGTTCTTCGGCCGGCAGTCGGCGGCGGTGCGCTCCCGGCTGGGTGCGGCGAAGGCGCGCGGGGCGAAGGCGTCCATCGGCGACGTGTGGGATGCCGACCGGTGGAACCGGGAGCTGGCGGCGGAACTGCTGACGCTGGCGTTGGACGCAGCCCGCGCGGTCGCGGAGAAGATCCTGCGGGCGCTCGGCCTGACCGTCGACTACGACGAGCCGCGCACCGTGCCGTTTCAGCGTGCCGTCGCCGAGCGGGTCGCCGCCTCGGTGAACGAGGTGACCCGCCGGCAGCTCGTCGACGCCCTGGACGCCGACGACCCGGCCGCCGAAGTCACCCACGTGTTCGACGTCGCCCAGTCGCACCGCGCCCCGGAGGTGGCCACCGCCGCGGTGACCGCCGCTTCCGGGTTCGCGTCGGAGGAGGCGGTCAAGCAGACCGGCCGCCGCGCCACGAAGACGTGGCTGGTGACCAGCGACAACCCGCGGCCCACGCACGCGGTCATGCATGAGCAGACCGTCGAGCTGGAGGCGAAGTTCAGCAACGGCGCGAAGTGGCCCGCGGACGCGGCTCTCAGTGTCGACGAGGTGGCCGGATGCCAGTGCGAGCTGGAGATTGCGGTGGAGGACGACGATGAAGACTAAGGCGTTCGCAGCGCACATCAAGGCTGCCGGCGAGCAGGACGGCCTGGAGCCCGGCCAGTTCGAGGCGATCGTGTCCGTGTTCGGCAACGTCGACCACGGCGGCGACGTGGTGATGCCGGGCGCGTTCTCCCGCTCCCTCGCGGCGTGGAAGGCCAGCGGCGACCCCATCCCGGTGATCTGGTCGCACCAGATCGGCGACCCGGACTCGCACATCGGTTACCTGCTCGACGCGGTGGAGCTGCTGGCCGGCGATGAGCGGCTGCCGGAGAAGCTGCGCGGCCACGGCGGTCTGTGGGTGCGCGGGCAGCTCGACATGGATGAGCCCCGCGCCGGGAAGGTTCACCGGCTGCTGAAGGGCCGCCGGGTCAAGCAATTCAGCTTCTCGTACGACGTCGTTGACGCCGCCTGGGGTGAGCGTGACGGCGAGAAGGTGTTGGAGCTGCGCGACCTCGACCTCTTCGAGGTGGGGCCGACGCTGCTCGGCATGAACGCGGCCACCGACCTGGTGGCCGCCAAGAGCGGTCTGTGCCCGACCTGCGGGCACGCCAACGACAGCGTCAAGGCCAAGCCTGGTCCGGCCGCCGTCGACGAGGAGCCCCCGCCCGCCACCGTGCCGGCGCAGGCCAAGTCGATCGAGCCCACCCTGAGCCCCGCCTCCGTCCTGCTGTCACTCCAGGTCGACGCGCTCGCGTACGGCCTCGACTGACCTACTGCGGAGGAACACCACATCATGAGCACCGCACTGATGGAGCGGCTCCGTAAGGAGCTGGCCGACACCCTGACCCCGGCGCGGGACCTCGCCGCGAAGGCGCAGGCCGAGGGCCGCGACCTCAACGACGACGAGCGGGCCGCGGTCACCGACGCGGTGACCAAGGCCAACGGCATCAAGAGTCGCATCGACCAGGCGCAGGCCGACAGTGACCTGACGGCGCAGCTCGGCGCGCTGGGCGACGGCATCAGCTTCGAGCCGGGCGCGGCCAAGGGCGCCGACCGGCCGACCGAGGGTCTGTGGACTCCCCGCAAGGGCGAGACGGTGGGCCAGGCGTTCGTCAAGTCGGCGTCGTACAAGAGCCTGCTCTCCCAGGCGACGAACGGCCGATTCTCGGACCGTCAGCGGATCCAGTCGGACCCGTTCGGCGCGAAGGCTCTCGTCACCGGCGTGTCCGACTCGTCGGCCGGCGCGATGGTCGTCAACGACAACATCGGCCTTCAGGTCGGCCTGGACGCCTTCCAGCGTCCGCTGACCCTGCGGCAGCTCGTCACGACCGGCAACACCACGTCGGACACCGTCGAGTACGTGCGGGTCGCGTCGACGACCAACAACGCGGCCCCGGTCGCGGAGGCCACCAGCTCGGCGGCCCCGACCGCCCCGGGCGGCGCGGGCGCGCTCGTCAACGCGGCCGGCGGCGGGTACAAGCCGGAGTCGGCGATGACGCTGGCGAAGGTCACCACGTCGGTGAAGACGATCGCCCACTGGCTGCCGGCCACCAAGCGGGCGCTCGCCGACGCCGGGCAGGTCCGCACGCTGATCGACCAGTTCCTCCGCTACGGCCTGGAGGAGGAGCTGGAAGACCAGATCATGAACGGCGACGGCACCGGCGAAAACTTCGACGGCATCGCCAACGTGTCCGGCACCCAGTCTCAGGCGTGGGACAGCGACCTGCTTACCACCACCCGCAAGGCCCGGACGAAGGTTCGGACCGTCGGCCGCAGCATCCCGACCGCCTACGTGATGAACCCGGCGGACTGGGAGGCCATCGACCTGCTCCAGGACAACGAGAACCGCTACTACTTCGGTGGCCCGCAGCGTCTCGGCCAGCCGACCCTGTGGGGTCTGCCGGTCGTGGAGTGCGAGGCGGTGCCGTCCGGTGTCGCGTACGTCGGCGACTGGCGCAAGGCGGTCCTGTGGGACCGGGAGCAGGCGAACATCAGCGTCACCGACTCCCACGCCGACTTCTTCATCCGGAACCTGGTGGCGATCCTCGGCGAGATGCGCGCCGCGTTCGGTGTGCTCCAGCCGAACGCGTTCGTCGAGATCGACCTGACCGCCTGATAGGGGGCTGACCATGGCATACCTCGATCCGGCGAAGGGCGGGCAGCGGGCGGGCAAGCGGGCCGCCGCTGTCGCCGACGCCGCCGCGCTCACCTCCGTGGTGGCGGCCGGCTCGGCGCCGACGAAGGCGGAGTACGACGCGCTGCGCGCCGACGTGTCGGCGCTGCGGACGAAGCTCAACGCCGCGCTGGCTGCGCTGCGCACCGCTGGCGTCATCGCCCCCTGATGCTCCTCCGCGCGGTGGCCGGCGGCTGCCCAATCTGCGGCGCCAACCATGCCGCCTGCGGCCCGCCGGCCACCTGCAACCCCGTCGACATTCCGAACAGGAGGGACCAAGCCATGGGCCAGGTCCGCAAGTACAACGTCGTCCAGAACGGCTACCCGACCGTGCTGAAGCTGAACGACGCCGACGCCAAGCTGTACCCGGATGCCGAGCTGGTCGACGACCAGGCCGACGCCGACGCCAAGCTGTACCCGGATGCCGAGCTGGTCGACGACCAGGCCGACGCCGAGCAGGGCAGCGAGCAGCCCGCCGGGAAGTCCCGCACCGCCGCCAACAAGGGTCGCACCCCGGCCAACAAGTCCCGGGAAGCCTGATGGCGAACGGCTACTACACGCCGTTCACGGAGGGCATCCTGGACGGGTCGATCGACCTCGACACGGCCACCGTCAAGGTCGCTTTGGTGCGCGGCTACACGTTCACTGCCACTCACCGGCACGTCTCCGACGTGACCGGGGCGGGCGGCACCATCAACGGCACGTCGGCCGCCCTGACCGGGAAGACGGTGACGGGCGGCGTGTTCGACGCCGATGACACCACCATCTCGGCCACTGCCAACGCGAACGACCACGGTCTGCTCGTCTACCAGTCGAGCGCGGCTGCGGGCGGCGCCGACGTGGCGGCCGGCTCGCAGCGGCTGATCGCCTGGTTCGACTCGGGCACCGGTCTGCCGATCCAGCCGGGCACCGGCACGGTGACGGTCACCTGGCCTGCCAGCAACCCGAAGATTCTCAAGGTCGGTTGACGGGTCCGGGGGGGTCGTCGTGGCGGTCTCCTTTGTCGGCGTCTCCACCCCGGGCAATACGGCTGCCGGCACCTCGAACAGTCTCGTGACCACGCTGCCGTCCGGGTGGGCTGCCGGTGACCTGGCGGTGCTGGTGGGTCACCTGTCCGGTGGGTCGTTGAACATGTCGACGCCGGCAGGCTGGACGCTGCTACCTGGGGTGTCGTGGCCGGTGACGGAGGGCGCGAACAGCCGCGCCTACGGCTGGTATCGGGTGCTGCAAGCCGGGGACACCGCCCCCACGATCTCCATCAACGGGGCGATGACCGGCGGCTGGACGATGACGGCCTACCGGGACGCGTCCGGCGTCGCCCAGGCCGCGACCGCGACCGCCTCGGGCACGTCGGTGACCCTGCCGACCCTGACCGGCGTGGCGGCCGGCTCGGCGCTGGTGGAGGCCGCACACGTCCGGGTGGCGTCCGGGACGATCCCCACCAACCTGTCCCCGAACGTCGCGTACACCGAGGTAATCGATCACGCGACGTCCCGCTCGACGGGATCCGCGAATGTGCGGATGCACGCCGCATACCGCCTGATCGGCTCGGCCGGTAGCTACGGCGGCGAGACGGTCGGTTCGGACGTGACCGGGTCGATGGTCGGTGTGCTGGTCGAGTTGACCGCAGCATCGGTCGGCGCCACGGTGGCGCCGTCGGGCTTGCCTGTTCCGGCCGCTGTCGGGTCGCCTGCCGTCTCCGCCGCGCTGACCTCAGCACCGGCCGGGGTGAGTGTTCCCGCCACAGTCGGCGCCCCTGCCGTCAGTGGCGCGCTGGTTGCCGGCCCGGCCGGTGTGACCGTGCCGGTGGCGGTCGGCTCGCCCGGCGCGTCGTGGGCAACCTCGGCCGCCCCGCCGGGGCTGTCCGTTCCGGTCGCTCCCGGCAGCCCGGCCGCCGGCTGGGCGGGATCGGCGGCCCCGGCCGGGCTGACCGTGCCTGCTGCTGCTGGCAGCCCCTCCGTGGGGTGGTCGGCCACCGTGGCGCCGGCCGGCCTCACCGTGCCGGTGGCGCCAGGTAGCCCGTCGCTGCTGGGTGTGGTGCCGTCACCGGATGGCCTGACGGTGCCGATATCGGTCGGCTCACCGGCCGCCGGGTGGGCGCTGCCGCTGGCACCCGACGGTGTGGCGTTGCCGGTCAACATCGGCGCCCCGGCCGTTGGCTGGTCGACGACGCTCGCCCCGGGCGGCCTGACCGCCGCCGTGCAGACCGGAAGCCCCGCAGTCGGGGCTGCGGCGGTGACCCCAGACGCGGTTCTCATCCCCGTCGAGGTCGGCGATCCGACCGCAGCATGGGCTACCGCCGCCACCGTCGACGGCCTGGCCGTGTCCGTTGCCCTCAGTAGCCCAACCACAGGCATGCCAGGGCAGATCATCCACCGGCCCTTCACCACCCCGGCCGTCCGACCGACTGCCGTGTCCACGCCCCGGCCGGTGGCCGTCGCGGTGACCCGACCGAGCTTGTGAGGTGACGCGGTGCCGCTGGTGACCTTGGAGCAATTCGCCGCCTGGCGGCAAGCCGACCTGAACGCCGAGGACGCGGCCACCGCGCAACTGCTGATCGACATGGTCAGCGCCGAGATCCGCAGTCACTGCGGCTGGCACATCACCCCGATCGCTGACGACACCGTCACGGTCGACGGTTCTGGTAGTCAGGTTCTGGCACTACCGACGATGCGTCTGCTAGACGTGGTGTCCCTGAAAGAGCGCGGCGTCGACGTGGACGTGGCCGGCGTGCAGTGGTCGGAGGCCGGCTACCTGTGGCGGGCCGCCCCGTGGACGTCCGCGCTGCGCGGTGTCGAGGTGCAGATCAGCCACGGCTACGCCGCCACCCCGCCGGAACTTGCCGCGGTGGTGTGCGGGGCGGCGGCTCGCGCCATGGCCAACCCGTCCGGTGTGGCCCGGGAGGCGTCCGGCGGCGAGTCCGTGTCGTACGCGACGCAGAACGGCGCCCCGCTCACCTTGGCGCTGACCGACCTGGAGTTGCGGCTGCTCGACCGCCGGTACCGGATCGCGAACCCGGCATGATCAGCTACCACCGCGACACCATCACCGTGCTGCGCGCCCAGCTCGTCGACGACGGGTACGGCAATGAGACGCCCGACTGGGCCAGCCCGACGCGCACCGATGTGGGCGGCTGCCGACTCCAGCCGATCCCGGCCGAGGATTACGTCCTCGACCGGGAGGCCGTCACCACCCGCTGGCGGCTGTTCGCCCCGCACGGCATTGACCTGCGGGCCACCGACCGGGTGGAACACGCCGGGGCTGTGTACGACGTCGACGGCGATCCGCAGCGGTGGCCGTCGCCGACCGGCCGGCTGAGGCATGTGGAGGCGCTGCTGCGCCGGACGGAGGGGTAACCCGGTGGCCATCCGCGTCCGCTTCAAGCACAGCCGGGAAGGTATCGGCGAGGTGCTGCGCTCCGTCGGCGTGCAGGAGGTTTTGCACGCCAAGGGTGAGGCTGTCGCCGAGAAGGTCCGCGCCGCCGGTATCCGCGTCGACGGTGTACCCGGTGACGTTGAACTGCCGGTCACGGTCAACACCACCGGCAAGGGCACCCGCGCCCGCACGTACGTCACCCTCGACCACCCTTCCGGGGCTGCGGTTGAGGCCAAGCATGGGGTGCTCACCTCGTCCATCGACGCCGCCAAGGACGCCTGATGGACGCCGTTGCCCTGTACCCGGACGCCGAACTGGTGGCGGTGACGTGGCTGCGCGCCCGCCTCGCCGAACGGCCGGAGCCTTACGCCTCCGGTGTGACCGTTGGAACGAAGGTGCCGCCGGGAACCAGCCCCGGCCGGTACGTGCGGATCCGCCGACTGGGCGGTACCGAACTGCACCAGGTGGCCGACGCGCCCCGCCTGCAAGCGCAGGTGTGGTATTCGACCGGCAGCACCGGCGACGAGTTGAACAGGCAGGCGCTCGCCCAGGTGGTGTGGGCGCTGCTGCGCGCCATGCGCGGCCAGGCGGTGACGATCCCCGGCTGGCCGACCCCGGTCGCCTGCTACCGGGTTGCCACGTTCGGCGGCCCCGCGAACGTGCCCGATCCCGCCGACACGGCCCGGGTCATCACGCAACTGGCCGTTGAGGTCGGCATGCGTGGCCGCGCCACCTGACTAAGCCCGCACCAGTCCACCCGGCGATCGACCGCCGGGCCGTCACCATGCCCGAAGGAGTTCACCATGGCGGTCGATATCGACCTGATCCGCGCCTACACCGACGGCGGCGTCTACACCCACGACCGGACCACGCCGGGCACCATCACCGCCCCCACGAACGCGACCACCGCCCTGGCCGCCGGGTTCCTCGCGGTGGGTGCCATCTCGTCCGACGGCATCACCGAGGCCACCAGCCAGGACCGGACCGACATCTTCATCTGGCAGGGCAACGCCCTGGCCCGCCGGATCCCCGGCCAGTTCACGAAGACGTTCACGTTCGCCGCCGCCGAGACGAACCTGATGACGCTGGGGCTTCAGTTCCCCGGCTCCACGATCACCCGCACCGCCGAGGGCGCCACGGTCGCCGAGAAGCCGCCGGCGACGGACGTGCGCGCGTGGGTGCTGCACGGCACCGACGGCACGGACCGGGTGCAGCGCATCTACCTGCCGAAGGCGGAGATCACCGAGCGGGGCGAGGTCGTGTGGTCGGCGGAGAACGTGACGGTCTACGAGTGGACCCTCTCGGCCTACGTCGACAACTCCGGGGTCGTCGCTTACCGGTACTACGCCGACGAGGACCTGAAGACGCCCTAACCCTGTGACTGCACCGGCGGACCCGTGTACGGGCTTCGGGTCCGCCGGTGCTTCAAGCCCGCCAAGCCCGCACGCAAGGAGCACCAACCATGACTGAGGTTTTCGACCTCGACGCGGTCGCCGCGGAGGCGACACACGAACCGATGCGGTTCACCTACCAGGGCCGCGAATGGACCCTCGCGCACATGACCGGCGTGGACTGGCGGGTCGTCGAGCTGGCCAACGAAGGTGACCTTCAGGCCATCCGCAAGGCGTTCCGCATGGGCATGGGCGACGAGCAGGCCGACGAGTTCGACGAGCTGCCGCAGCCGATCGCCGCGATGACCGCCCTGTTCACCCGGTGGCTGAAGTTCAACGGGCTGACCGAGGGGGAATCCGCGGCCTCGCCCGCCTCCTCCGGGAGCACGGCGGGGCCGTCGAAGCCGCCCTCGCAGCGCACTACCCGGGGGTCCGGATCGCGCACCTCTTCACGGGCGCGCTGAGCGCACGGCAGCTACTGGTCTACATCCGGCATCTGCCGGCCAGCTCGCCGTTCGGCCTGGCGGTGAACGGCGACGCCGCCAGGTGGTCGATCACCGATCACCTGCTGGCCGTGGTCGTCGACCTGCTCGCCGGGGCGAACTGGCAGCGCGGCGGCGGTAAGGGCCCGAAACCGAAGCCGATCAAACGTCCCGACCCGCGCGCCGAGAAGCGGCGCCGCGAGTACGTGGGCCGACTGCAACGACTGGGCCTGCTGAACCGCGGGGGGTGATCGCCGTGTCCACTGAGGTCGGCACCGCGTACGTGGCGGTCATCCCCTCCGCGAAGGGGTTCGCCCGCAACCTTCAGAAGGAGATCGCGAAGGAGTTCGCGTCTTCCAACCTCGACAAGGAGATCGCCGCCGCTCTCGGCAACCGGCCGATCAAGCTGCCGGTGCGACCGGACTTCGACGAGAAGTCGATCCCGGACGAGGTGCCCGTGCCGGAGAACCGGCGACCGAAGGTGAAGACCAAGCTGGACCCGCTGATGGCGGACTTCCAGCAGCAGGTCAAGCGGGACCTGGGCGCGCTGGCCAAGCAGATCAACGCGGAGATCCCCGTCGGCGCGGACACCGCCGTTCTCCGTTCCGAGCTGGCCGCGCAAATCGCGTCGATCGAGTCGCAGATCAGCGCCGACATTCCGACGGAACCGGCCGGCCGCGCCCAGTACGAGACCAACCTGCGTGCCCTCGTGCAGCAAGCCTCCGACCAGGTCAAGGCCAACATCAAGGTTGACGTTGACCCGGCCGAGGCGGCGAGCGAAGCCCGCACGGCGGCCCGCGTCGCCGAGCGGGCAGCCCCGCCGATCAAGCTGAAGGTCGACGTCGACGGCAGCCGGCTCGCCACCGGGGCGCTGAAGGGCATCGGCGGGATCCTGTCCACGCTCGCCAGCGGCGCGTCCACGGTCACCGGCGCCGCGAGCAGCATGCTCAGCAGCATTTCCGGGCTCGTTACCGCGCTGCTCGGCCTGGCGGCGGCGGCCAGCTTCTCCGTGTCCGGGGTGTACCTGCTCGGCGGCATCCTCGGATCGCTGCCCGGAATCGCCGCCGGTGCCGCCGCCGCCATCGGCGCCCTGGCCATCGGCTTCATGGGTATTTCCGACGCGTTCCAAGAGGCCGGCTCGTCCGGTGGCGGTGCCGGCGTCAACCTGGCCGCGCAGGCGCGTCAGGTCGCGCAGGCCACCCGCGGGGTGGAGTCCGCCCAGCGGTCCCTGGCCCGCGCCCAGCGGGAGGTTGTGGAGGCGCAGAACGCCGTCACCCGCGCCCGCGCTTCCGAGGTGGAGCGGCTTCAGGACCTGAACCGGTCGGTGAAGCGGGCACGCCTCGACGAGGAAGAGGCGGCTCTCCGCGTCCGCGACGCGGAGGCTGACCTGAGTGAGGCTCGCCGCAAGGGCAACGTCGCCGAGATCGAGCGCGCCGACCTCGCCTACCGGCAGGCCCTGCTCGGTGTGGAGGACGCCAAGGACGCCACCGAGGATCTGACCGCCGAGCAGGCCAAGTCGGCGAAGGTCGGCGTGGACGGGTCCGAGCAGGTCCAGGACGCGATGAAGCGTCAGCGGGACGCCATCGAGGGTGTCACCGCCGCGCAGGAGCAGTTGCTGTCGGCGCAGGAGGCGTTGCAGGCCGCGCAGGAGAAGCCGGCCGGCGGGGGCGGTGGCGGTGCCGCGCAGGAGCTGATGCGGCTGGCGCCGGCCGCGCAGGATTTCGTCGACAAGGTCAAGAGCCTGAAGCCGGCGTTCGAGGATCTGCGGCTGTCGGTGCAGCAGCGGCTGTTCGCCGGGCTCGGGGACACCGTCAAGCGGCTGGCCACCGTGTGGTTCCCGCAGTTGAAGGCGACTCTCGGGTCGTACGCGGACACGTTCAACTCGCTGGCGAAGCGGGCCGCGAGTTCCCTGTCGCAGAAGTCGTTCATCGACAACATCGCCGCCGGGGCGGAGTCCGCCCGCAAGGCGCTCAGCCGTATCGGTGAGGCCGTGTCGGGTCCGCTGATCGACGCGTTCGGTCGGCTGGCTCGCGCCGCCGGCCCGTTCATCGAGCGGGTGGGCGACGAGCTGGGCAAGCTGATCGAAGACTTCTCGGCGTGGATTGCCCGCCTCGACAAGTCCGGTGAGCTGGACAGCTTCTTCAACCGGGCCGGGGAAATCTTCAGCGACCTGATCGACATGGGCCGCGACATTTTCAGCATCTTCGGCTCCGTCATGACGATCCTGTTCGGGGAGCAGGACACCACGAACAGCCCGTGGGAGGCGTTGAAGGCCGGTCTCGACGACCTGGCCGCCTGGTTCAAGGACCCGCAGAACCAGCAGAAGATCCGCGACTTCATCGAAGGAGTCAAGGACGCCGCCGTTCAGCTCGGCGACACGGTCATGACGGTGGCCGGCTGGGTGGACAAGGTCCAAGGCTGGATCGACAAGATCAGCGCCTGGAAGCAGGCCCTGTCGGCTGCGTGGGAGCAGATCAAGGCCACCGCGCAGCAGCGGTGGGACGAGGTCATCATCTACTTCGCCGGGCTGCCGGAGCGGTTCGCCACCGCCCTGACCGAGCTGCCCGGCAAGGTACAGGGCAAGTTCGTGGAGATGGCCGGGAAGGTCGGTTACGCGCTCGGTCAGGCGATCGGCGCGTGGATCAACAACCTGATCACCTTCCCGGGCCGGGCGGTCGCCGCGCTGCGGGCGCTGCCCGACATGCTGGCCGCAGTGTGGCGCCGCGCCCAGCCGGTCGTGATGACGGCGGTTTCCGCGCTGATCGCCACCGCGATCCGCATGGTGCACGAGCTGCCCGGAAAGGCCGTCCGCGCGCTCGGCGACCTCGGGTCGACGCTGCTGCGGGCCGGCCGCGCCCTGATCGACGGGCTGATCCGCGGCATCCGGGAGAAGGTCCCCCAGTTGGAGGGTCTTCTCCAGTTCGTGTCGGACAAGATCCCCGACTGGAAGGGCCCGTACGACCGAGACAAGGTGCTGCTGCGTCCCGCCGGCCAGGCCATCATGACCGGCCTGGTGGCCGGCATCTCCGACCAGGTGCCGCTGCTGCGCGGGCAGCTCGGCGAGGTCACCGACGTCATCGCCGGCACCTCGGCGAGCGTCGCCCTCGACCCGGCTTCCGGAGCGTGGGCGCGGACCGCCGCCGCCACCCCGGCGCCGGCCGCGCCGACGGTGGTGTTCGGCGGCGACGCCCCCGACTCGTTCATCCGCTGGCTGCGGGACAACGTGCGCGTCTACCACGGCGGAGACGCCAATGCCGCGTTCGGGCGGGCGGCCACACCGGCGCTCGCGGCAGGAAGGTGAGGTGAGCGCCGGTGTGGCCGGATGACCGTGACCTGCCGGTCGAGGTGGAGGCGGCGTTCGGCGCGAACCTCGCCGCCGACCCGGGGACCTGGTCGTGGGCGAACCTGTCCGACCGGCTCACCAGCGAACCGATCACCTTGCGGGCCGGGAAAACCTCCCCGACCGGGCAGGTGTCACCGGGCACCTGCTCGGTTGACCTGCTCAACACCGACGCCGCGTTGACGCCGCTGCACCCCCTGTCGCCGTACTGGCCGAACGTGGACCTGGGAACCCCGCTGCGGGTGCGCCTGCGGTGGGCGGAGGACACGTTCGGCCGGTCGGCGTCCAACGGGTGGGGCAGCGCGGACAGCGGGCAGGCGTGGACCACCGGCTCCGGCGCCGTGTCCAACTATGCGGTGACAGGTGGGGCTGGCCGGCATACGCATGCGGCCACCAACGTGATCCGCCGCACCACCCTCGGCGTGTCCCTGATCGACTGCGAGCAGGTCGTCGACGTCGCCCCGTCGGCGCTGCTCACCGGGGCGGCGCTGGTGACGGGCCTGATGTTCCGGTTCAACGGCACCGACTACTACTGGCTGCGCGCCGAAATGAAGTCGGGCGGCACAGCCGTCATGCTGAAGATCAGCCGCTGCGCCGGGTCGACGTTCACCGACCTGGCGGTGCTCGACCCGCTGCCCGGGGTCACCTACGCCGCAAACAGCTACCTGCGAATCCGCGCCCAGGTGGTCGGCACGAAACTGGCGCTGAAGGTGTGGAACCCGGCAGGCGCCGAACCGCCCGGCTGGCAGCTCACCGCCGTCGACGACAACATCACCACCGCCGGGGCGACCGGAACGCAGTCGTGGGTGGTCCCGGGCAACACGAACACGCTGCCCGTCTACGCCTACCACCGCAACTACGCCGCCCGGGTGGACCGGTTCGCGGGGTTCGCCGACCAGTGGCAGCCGGACTACATCACCAGCAGCAGCGGCGGCTCCGACTCCATCATCCGGGTCACCGCGTCGGGGATCCTGCGGCGCCGCACCCAGGGCGTCCAGCCGGCCCGGTCGGCCATGTACCGGTCGACGCTGACGAGCAGCCCGGCCGCCTACTGGCCGGGGGAGGACGGCGGCGACGCCAACCAGGCCGCGTCGGCTGTCCCCGGCCACCTGCCGATGGTCGCCGACGGGGTGGTGAAGTTCGCGGAGCTGGCGGTGGGCACGTCCGGCGGTAACGCGGCGATCGGCAGCTACCCGCTGCCGGACCTGTCCGGCGGTGGCCGGCTCACCGCGTCCGTGCCGCCGGCCGCGACGGCGCTGTGCACCACCTCTGGGCAGTACGCCATCGGCTTCACCGCCTCGGTGACGCAGGCGACGCACCTCGGCGACCTGATCCTGCTGGAGTGGCTGACTCCCGGCGGCAGCTTCGTGCGCTGGCGGTACATCTTCTTCAACGTCGGCGGCACCCTGAACTGGAACCTGAAGGCGTACAACGCCGCCGGCACCGAGACGTACATCAACGGCGGCTCCGGGCAGCGGTTCGGCGCGTGGGGTGTCACCGTCGCCCAGGCCGGCAGCAACATCACCGTCAAGATGTACTTCGGCCGGTCCCTCGCCGCCACCGCCTCCGTCGCGGGCACGGTCGGCGGGCCGACGGCCATCATCGGCAACTCCACCGGCGTCACCGCCACCGAACCCGTACCCATGGGTCACCTCACCTTGTGGCCTACCGCCACCCCGGCGGCCCAGCAGTGGGTCGACAACGTCGACGTGTACGGGACAACCCTGTCCGGCCCGGACGTCCTGCCCTGGAACCGTGAGGCCGCGCACCTGCGGCTGGCGCGGCTGTGCGCCGAGGACGGCATCGACTTCCAGACGTCGACCCTCAGCCTGCCCGCCGACTCCATCACCAGGATGGGCCCCCAGCCGACAGCGACGTGGATGAACCTGGTGCAGGAGTGCGCCGAAGCCGACCAGGGCCTGCTGACGGAGTACGGGTTCGGCGTCGCCTACAAGCCGCGGGCGGCCCGCTACAACCCGCCCGTTGCCCTCACCGTCGACCTGGCCACGTACCGGGTCACCGGGGCTGGTGGCGGCGTACTGAAACCGTCATACGACGACGAGACGATCCGCAACCGGTGGACGGTCGCCCGCCGCGGTGGTTCCTCCGCCACCGCCGACGACGCCGACAGCCAACGCCGCGGCGTGTACGAAGACTCGCTGGAGTTGAACCTGCTCGACGACTCCGACCTGCTCGACCGGGCCGGCTGGCAGGTGCACCTCACCAAGGATCTTGACCTGCAAGAGTCGACGTTCCCCATCGACTTGGCGGCGAACCCGGACCTGGTCGACGGGTGGCTGTCCTGCCGGGTCGGATCCCGGATCGTCCGCACCAACCCGCCGGCTCAGCACCGCCCGGATCCGATCGACCGGCTGGTGGAGGGTTGGACGGAGACGATCGGCCCACGCCAGTGGCTGGTGCAGGTGGTGCCTGGCCGCGCAGAGCCGTGGGATGTGGCGGTGGCTGACGGCGACCAGCGGGCCGCTGCTGACGGCTCCACCCTGGCGGCGTCGATCACGGCGACGGCCACCACGCTGCAGATCGCCAGCACGTCCGCCAACGGGTTGTGGACGACCGACCCGGCCGACTTTCCGCTGGACATTCGGGTGGGCGGCGAACGGGTGCGCCTGTCCGCGATCAGCGGCACCACCTCACCGCAGAGCGCCACGGTTGCTGCGGGCGGCCGGGCGGTCAACAACGTGGCCCGTTCATGGCCGTCCGGTGTCGAAGTGGACGTGTGGCAGCCCGCCATTGTCTCGTTGTGAAGGAGGTCCCGAATGGCGAACTTGATCCAGTCGGGTATGCGGTTGACCCCGGCCCGCCTCAACGCGCTTTCCCCGATGATTGTGCGTAAGACTTCCGACCAGTCGGTGACCAATTCCACGACCTTGGTCATCGACTCGCAGCTTTCCCTGCCCGCGCTGGCCGGGGCCGAGTACGACGTCGAACTCATGCTCATCTACGAGGCGACGGCGGCGGGCGACTTCCGCTGCGGCCTCAACTTTCCTGCGGGCGCGACTATGACCTGGGGCATGATCGCGCTTGATACGGCGGCGACGAGTGTTTACGGCGACCTTCGCCCGACTGCGTATGCGAATCCGGTCTACAACAACAATTTCATCATCGGTGGGGCGGGCGCTAACCAGCTACTCGCCCTCTTCCGCGGCACCCTGATAATGGGTGCTAGCGCCGGAACGCTCTACATCAACTTTGCGCAGGGCACTGCGGCGGCGGGCACGTCGGCCACGATCAAGGCCGGTTCGACGTTGCAGATGCGCCGGATCGCGTAGCGCGCCCTACCTGGCCTTGCGGTAAAGCCAACGCCCCGCCTACCTCCCAACTCCCCGGGAGGCAGGCGGGGCGGTTTCTTGCGTCTACCGGTCGGCGGCTGGCGGCGTGGCCGGGGCTTGCCCGTGGGTGACGAGGTCCGCGAACGCCTGCGCCCACGTCCAACACCGGCCTGCCGTCTCGCACTTCGGGCATCGGCCGTTGACCGAGGTGTGTTCGGTGAGGCGCTGCTGCCATGCGCTGATCTGCTGGGCGGTCGGCGCGGTCACAGCTCAGTCCAGGGACGCGCCTGCTGGTCGGCCAACGCCCGGCGGGCCGCCGCCTGATGCGCCGCGAGAGACGCCGGGGTCGCCGCGGCGAGCAAACGGCGCCGCGCCCATTCCTGTTCGCGTCGCTGCTGGGCGTCACCCACCATGCGTATCAGTCGGCGGCGTGCCTCCACTCGACGCCGGTACGGCGGCCACAACAGGGACAACAGCCGGCCCATCACCGCAGCCCCAGCATGTAGTCGCGCAGCCGGGTGATCGCCGCGTCGTGCCGGTCCTCAACCTGCTGGCGGGTCGTGTCCGCTGGCAGGTCGTGCTCGCGCAGGTAGGCGAGGCCGTCGCGGTTCCAGCCGTCACCGTCGCTTCCGTCGACGAGCAACCACAGGGCGTCGTTGACGATGTCGAGGTCGGCGAGCAGGGACTGGGGGGTGGGTGTCGTTGTCGAGGCGACAGGGGTTTCCATCTCGGTTCGGTCCTCCGTGCGTCGGCGTAAAACGCGGCAGGCCGGGGTGGACGTCCACCCCGGCCTGTTCCCGGTCTGCCCGGGGACGAGAGCCCGCCGCCAAGCAGGACCCTCAAAACGCAACGTAGGGCACTAGGTGCCCTCAGTCAACGACTAAGGGCACTATGGACCCCATGAGCTTGATCGGTGAGAACCCGCATGGTCTGATCGGCGTGCCGCCAAGCAGGGAGAACGCCGTGCCCCGAGAACCGCTGTACACCCGGATCATCGCCGACATCAAAGCGAAGATCACCGCCGGTGAACTGTCACCCGGTGATCAACTGCCCAGCATGAGCCAACTTCAGGCCCAGTACGGGGTCAGCGTCACCGCCGTTCGTAACGCCATGCTGGTGCTCCGTTCGGAAGGCATCGTCGAGGGCCACCAGGGCAAAGGCGTGTACGTCACCGGCCCGGTCGAAGGCGAGTAGCCGTCGCCTCCTGTCGGCCTGTCGACGTTGAACGATGTCACACCGCTGTGCGACCCTCAGAGAATGGCCGCCAACATTCCTGCCGGTGCGCTCGGCCGGCCAGTCGCCGAATTCTTGGCCGCAGTCGACGTGTGCGCCGAAGAGTGGCGCCGCGACCCCGGGCACGCGTGGGTGGGTGGCATGGTCGCCGCCGGCTGGTGGGTGTGCGGCCACACCCCGCACCCACCGATGCGCCCCGACGTGGAGGCCACGGCAACCCGGGTGCAGATCGCCGAGGACATGATGCGCGCCGGTACGGTGATGCGCCGTGCGGGCACCCCGGAAGGGGAGTGGGCGCGGGGCGTGTACCGGATGCTGCGCTACGCGATCGGCTACACCGACGAACTGCCGCTGGAGCCGACAGGTCGGATGCGCGCCGCGTCCTGACCGCAGACACGAAACCGCCCCCGGCCTTCACGGTCCGGGGGCGGTTTGCTGTGTGCCGGGGCCAGGGTTTCCTAGCTCAAGATCAGATAATGATATTATCACTATCTGATCTTGAGGGCGGCGCCCGCCTCGGCGGTGCGGGTCTGCTCGGTGTCCCGCTGCTCGGCCAGCCACGCCGCCTCGCGTGCGGCACGTTCGGCGTCGGCCTGCCGGGTGGCCTCGGCGTGGGCGGCTTCGGCGCTTCGCCGCTCCGCCATCTCCGCCATCGCCAGCCGGGCGGCGGCGACCGCGGCTGCCGTCTCCGCCGGGGTCGGCACACCGCGCGGCATCTCCACCGCCGGCTCGACCTCGGCCACCTCGTCGACCATCTGCCCCGTCTCCGCCTGGTCGACGTGCTCGACCGCCGGCTCCTCAACCAGGTCCCGCTCCGTTACCTCCCGGTGCGGATCCTCCGCCGCCATCGCCTCCGCGTGCACGGCCAGCCACTCCTCAGCCGTCACCCGGTCCTCCTCGCCGCCGACGTCCCGACCTCGCGCGGCCAACTCCGCCTCGGCCCGCTCCGCGGCCTCCCGCGTGGCCGCGACCTCCAGGAACCACTCCGCCCGCGCGTCCGCTGCCTCCTCCAGGCCCTGCTCAACGTCGGCCAGCACCTCGGCAAGCGCCTGCTTCTCCTCCGCCTCGGCCAGCAGCCGCGCCCGCTCCACCTCGTCGACAGCAGCCTCAGCCTGCGCCTTCAGCAGCGCCGCGTCCTGCCGATGCCGGGCCGCCTCCTGCCCGGTCGACCGCAGCTCCGCGTCCACGTACTGCGGCGCCCACTCCTGCTCCCGCTGCCACGCCTTCACCCGGATCCGCAGCGCACCGTCCGACAGATCCTGCTCCTCCTTCCCCGCCTCCGGCCGGCCGGCAGCGCGCCACGCCTCATGCCAGGCGGCCCGCTTCTCCGTCGACGAGATCCCCGGCGACGGGGGCAGCAGCACCGCCTCCTCCTCGAACTGGCACGCCTCCCGGTAGGCGGCCACCTGGCCGGCCCGGTGCTCCCACTCCATCCGCTCGACCAGGTCGTCCGGCACCGGGCCGAACGCCTCCACCGCCCACTGCGGCTGCTCCTCGGCGACGATCCCACCCAACTCCCGGCGCCGATCCTCCGCCGCCTCCGACAGTTCACCCAGGTACGTCTGCCACTGCTCCGACAGCCCGTCGGGCACCATGTCCGCCGCACCCGGCACCGGCGACAGCCCGTCCGCCCGGTGCGCGGTGTCAACCCGGTGGTGAACCACCTGCGCGACCGACCGGGCACCGGCCAGCGGCTTACCCTCCACCGCCTCCCGCAGCGCGGCCCGCGGGTCACGGCCGGCCTGCTCCACCACCCGCAGCAGCCGCGACAACTGCTCGGTCCCCTGGTCGGCGGCGAACGCGGCCCGCTCCTCCGCCGTGATCACGTCGTCGGCGGCCAGCTCGTCCAACCACCCCTCCACGCGGGTGCGCCCCACCAGCCGGATCGCCTCTTCCCGCTGGGCGTGAATCGCGTGCATCGACTTCACCCGGTCGGCGTCGTCGCGGTTCTGCGACAGGGCGGCCCGCTCGTCGGCGGCGTCCCGCTCGAACGCGTCACCCAGCACCGCCGTGGCGTCCCGCCGGCCGTCCTCGTGAACCTCGCCGGTGGACTTGTCGCCTCCCTCCGCGTACGTGGCCACGTGCATCGTGTTGCCCTGCTTGCCTCGGGTCATCGCCACGTATTGCGCCTCCAGCGACATCGACCCGTCGGTGACGCCGTGGCAGGTGTCGACCGTGACGCCCTGCGCCGCGTGGACGGTGCCCGCGTAGCCGAGCACCACATGCTCCTGCACGTACTCGGCCGGCAGCGTGCGGCGGGTGTCGCCGCCCTCCTCGACGACGACCATCGACCCGTCGGCGTGCACCTGCTCCACGATGTAGCGGCGGCGGTTCACCACCCCCCGCGACCAGTTGTTGCGGCGGGCCATCACCACATCGCCGACCCCGGCGAGGTTGCCGCCATCCCGGGCCAACGCCACCCCGTCCGCGGCGACCCGGCCCAACGCGACCAGGTGGTCCCGTACCGTCGCCGACGCCACCGATGCCGCCTCGTTCGTCGGGCACACCACCAGCGACCGCAGCCCGGCCAGCGTGTCACCCAGGTAGGCGCGGGCCGCCGAGTTGGTGGCCGCCTCCATGGTTCCGCAGTCCAGGATCCGGCCGTGCCGGTCGTACTCGTCGAGAACCGACGCGTCACCGTCGCGCAGCCGCAGCGACGCCCGCGCCTCCCACCCGGCGGCGAACCGGCGAACCTCCGTCAGCGTGTACGTCTCCGCGACACCCTCGGCCAGCATCCCCATCGCACCGCCCGCCCCAACGGATGCGAGCTGGTGCGGGTCACCGGCGAGCAGCAGCCGTGCCTTCCGGTGTTCCACGTACTCCCGGATCCGGTCCATGTCGGCCGTGTCCACCATGCTGGCCTCGTCGACCACCACGATGTCGTTGTCGTTGAGCGCCCACCGCATGTCATCGGCCGTAGCCTTCCCGGAGGCCAGCCGATCCTGCGCGGCCAGCCAGCGGGTGGTGTTCATCGCGGTCACCCCGTCGTCGGCCAGCACCTCCGTAGCGATCTGCGAGGTGGCCAACCCGAACACCCGCCCGCCGTCGATGTCGGCTAGCGCCTTGGCGGCGGCGCCGACGGTGAACGACTTGCCGGTGCCGGCCGGCGCGGACAGCACCGACACCCGCGCGCCGGAGGTGAGCAGTCCGCGCACCGCGGCGGCCTGGTCGTCGCCGAGCATCCGCCCCATCTCGTCGGTGGCCAGCCACAAGTCGACGTCAACGGCGTCGAGCTGGTGGGCGCCGCGCTTCACCGCGGCCCGCCGCAACGCCTGCTCGGCGACAACATGACCGCGGGTGGCGTATCGGGTTCCCGACGGGGAGGCGTACGAGCTGCGCCCGCTGGCCACCTTCAGGTCGTCGGGCACCTCGGCGGTCACCTGCCGGCCGGTCACCGGCACCACCAGGTCGTCGTTGGCCAGCGCCTCGTCGGCCAGCTTCTCCGCCAGCGCGGTCACCTGCGCGCCGGTCAGCCCGCCCAGGTTGTCGGGCAGCGCCAGCAGCACCTGCCGGATCAGCTCGGACCGGGAGAACGTCGGCTGCGCCTGCTGGCACGCGGCGACCGCTTCGGCGATCACCCCGGACGGCGACCACTCCTCGGCGGCCGGGCCGGCGGCGTGACCGCCGACCGTGCGGGCCACCTTGTGCAGACCGCCCACCACCTTCTCGTGAAGCTTGTCCGCCCACCGGTCCAACTGTTCTTCCTTCGACTCCGCCTCGTGGGACTTCGCCCGGCGGGTCGCCATGCTCGACTGGCGGCGCAGCCGGTCCACTTCCAGCGGGTTCGGGTCGCGGCCGACCTGCTCACGGAAGCGGCTGATCTTCTCGGCCAACTTCTTCGTGATCTTCGAGGTGCGGGAGGAGAACATGTCCATGATCTCCTGGTCGACGCCGACCACCTCCCGGGCGACCCCGTCAGCGCGCATCCGCCACTTCACCCCGAGCTTCCGGGTCAGCGCCTCCTCCATGACCCGCTCGCCGATCGTCCCGGCGCCCTGCTTGTGCCGGTGGATGGCCTGACTGTCGAGGGTCCGCACCTCACCGTCGACGCACACCACCCGGTTCAGGACGGCGTTGTGGATGTGGAGCTGCGGGTCGAGGTCCCGGCTCGTCGTCTGGAAGAACGACGCCACCGTCCAGTCCGGGGCATCGGTCCACCGGCCGCCGCCGGCGCCGTGCCGCCCAACCCGCGAGTAGCCGGCCTGCTCGGTCATGTGCTGGAGCATCGCCTGGTTGCCTTCCCAGATCGCCTCCTCGACCGCGTGACGCTTCGCGGCCCACTCCTGGGCGGCCTCGGCGTCACCGTCGCGCTGTGCGTCGAGCTCCATCCGCGAATACGCAGTGTGAAGGACGGTGACGCTCTTGACGGGGGAGAAGGTGAGGTCGACGAACGACACCGGCTGACGCTCCGCCTTCGCCGCCTGACGCATCATCGCCGTGACGTCCTCCGGCAGCGCGCCCGTCGCTGCGACAAGTGCGTCACGCATCGCCCGCTGCGGGTCGTCCGATGCGTCAGCCGCGTGACGCATCTCCGCCAGCCGTGACGCGTCAATGCCGTACTTCTCGGTGACGCGCTCGGCGAGGATGTCGTCCGCCGACCGGTACTTGCCGGGGGCGCGGCCGAGTCGCGCGCACTCCGCGCGGGCCGCCGGGTCCGACCACCGCGGGTCGCGCGGGTCGAGGAACTTCCCGTACAGCGCCTCCATGTCCTCGGCGGCCACCTCGCCGGTGAGCCCGAACTTGGCGGCGCCGCCGCCGGACCACCGGCCGGGCGCTTCGCCTTCAACGGTAGCGTCGAGGTAGTACGACTCCCGGCCGCCGGCCACCTGGCCGTAGAGGTAGTCGGCGGAGTGGCCGCTGGAGATCGACAGCATATTGATCGTCTTCCTTCCGTGCCCGCCCTGCGAGCCAAGATCAAAAACCTATTCGGTCGATGATGCCTAGGTGTGATTCCTCTGTGGTGGACCTGGCAGTTGATCTCGGTGATCCTCATGGGAGGGGTTGACTGTGCTCGTCGGTGCTGACTGCTGCTCTGCTTGTTGGTGCTGCTGAAGATCGTGGGTTGGGTGGAGGACGACTGTCGGCTCTGCTGTTGCTCGGCTTTGGTCGTCCTCCTGCCCGTCTACTGCGGTGGGTTGGTGAGGTCGGGGGTGGTGCCGTTGAGCCCGGCCCGCGCCAGCGGGGGATCCTGCTCGGTGCGCTTCGCCGCGCGCACGCGCCGCTGGACCGCCTGGATGTCACCGCCGGAGGTGAGCCCGTACTTGAACGCCGCCGACCGCGCGCTGACGCCTTCGCCGTTCACCGCCTCCATCACGGCGAGCGTCAACCGCTCCTCCCGCGTCAGCGATGCGTCACCGGCGGGCGCGTCACCGCCGCCCGGTGCGTCACCCGATGCGTCACCGCTGCTGGCGGGTGCGTCACCGCCATGCGTCACCGGGTGCGTCACTGACGCATCCTTCGGCCCGTCCGAGTGCGTCACCGGCCGCTCGACGCGCGACGCACCGGCCCGCCGGCCGCCCGCGTCACCGTCACGCTGAGTACGCGCCTGCGCGGCCCGGAACTCCGCCCGCTCCGCCTTCCGCTCCGCCACGGTGACGCGCTCCTGCGCCGCGTCCCGCTCGGCCTCAACCTCCAACGCCCGCGTCTCGGCGGCCTGTCGCTGCGCCTCCAACGCCTCCCGCTCCGCCCGGAACCGCTCGGCGTTCTCGGCGCGCTGCCGGTCGATAGCGGCGGCCCGCTCGGCGGCCAGCCGCGCCTGCTCCTCGGCGGCCAACACCTCCGGCGACTTCTCATCCTTGCCGTGCATCCCGAGGGTGGTCCGCAGCGCGATGACCGGCGGCACACACACCGCCGCCACCACCAGACCCCACGGCACTTCCTCGCCCTTGGTGATGAACACCGGCAGCAGGTGAACGGCGGCCTGGCACCCCATCATCAGCAGCAGTCCGATGAAGATGTCGATGCGGGCGTTCTTCGCCGCCGCGGTCGCCAGGTAGACGTCGAGGGCCACCGGCAGCAGCCACGCGATCTCACTCGGGTAGTGCACGATCACCGCCAGGTCGAACTCGCCCTTCGCGGTCAGCGCGGCGGCGGCCACCATGGCGACGAGGCCGCCGTGGTCGTGGATGGCCTGGGTAACGAAGTTGAGCTTCACGGTCGCCTCCTTACAGGTCGTCGTCGGCAGCAGCGCGGGCCTTCACCGCGGCGAGCATCGCCGGGTCCGGGCCGGGGGCGGTTTCCCGCCCACCCGTCTGCCACCACCAGTCGGTGAGCTGGTCGAGCATGTCCGCGCCGTGAACCTGCGGCGGCCGGTACGCGGTCGGCTTATCCGCCGTATGCGCAGTGAGGGAGCAGTTGGTCAGCTCCTTCGCGATCCGCCGCGCCGTAGCGGGCCGGTACCGGTCCACCCAGTCCATCGCCCGCGCCGCCGAGAACGCGGCCGGGTTCACCGCGTCGTTCCACGCGTCCCGCAGCGCCAGCAGCTCCGCCACCACGGCCGGGTGCCACGCCCAGCAGTCCGGCAGCGGCTTCTCCTGCCACCGGCAGTACACGTTCGCCAGCCAGTCCGGGAAGCCGCGCATCAGCTTCCGGGCGTCGTCAGGGTCGGAGACGGTGAGCCACGACAGACCCGGCACCACCTTCTCCACCTCGCCGTCCAGGTCGCCGCCGGCCTGCTCCATGTCGCGGGCCAGGTTCACCAGCTCCTCCGCCAGCCGGGTCACTGCGGCCTGCGCAGCCTCGGCGGTTTCCTTCGCCGAACCGGCAACGCCGGCCAGCTCGGACACCCGCGCGTGCACCCGCTGAACCTCGGTGACGACCGCCCGCATCTGCGTCTTCACCGTGTCGTCGGAGGCGGTCACGCCGTCACCTTCTCCCCGGCGGCGGCCAGCTTCTCCGCGTACCGCGTCTCCCGCACCTGCTCGCCCGCCCGCGCCATCGCCCGCCGCGCGTCACGTCGCTTCCAGATGTTCGGCGTGCGGATGATCGTGATGGGGCCGGCCCCGTACACCACCGCGTGGAACTTCGGCAGCGCCGCGATCTGATCCCGGCCCAACACCGGCACCCGACGCGTCGACGTGGACGTGACCTTCCCGTCAGCGTCCCGCGTCTCCGCCGTCTCCTCACGCGTGCCCGACAGCGCCTCCCAGTGCGCGATGTCCTCCGGGTCCTTGCACCCGGCGCCGAGCAGCACCACCGCCGCGTTGCCCAGGATGATCCGGGCACCGTTCTCACCCCACACCCCGTGCAGCCACGCCAGCGACTGCACCGCAATGTCGAGCACGACACCCCGGCCGCCCATGTCCGACGTCCACCGGTCCAGCGGGCCGGGCGCCACCAGCGCGGCCTCGTCGAGCGCCAGCAGCAGCGCCGGGTCCAGGCGGCCACCCGGCATGCCCTCGGCCCGCTGCGACGCCCGGAAAGCGATCTCCGCGACCAGCGCCCCGGTCAACGCGCCGGTCACCCGGTTCGTGCCGCCGAGCAGGTACACGGTGCCGTTCGTGGCCAGCAGCTCGTTGACGTCGAGCATGTCGTCGCTGACCGGGGCGTCGCCGATGGCGGCGGCGGTCGGGTTGGACAGCCACTGCAACGCCGGCATCAGCGTGGTGACGATCGACGACCGGGTCTTCTCGTTCTCGCCGGTCATGCCGAAAAACTGCTTCACGTTCTCCCGCATGGCGGCGGCCTCGGGGGCGTCGTCGAGGAGCAGCAGGATCTGCCGCTCAGCCTTCTTCGCCTGCTCCCCGCTGGCCGACGCCCACCCGAGGACGTGCGCCATGGTTCGGTCGCCGCGGGCGGCGGCGAACAGCAGCGGCGCCAACACCCGGCGGGCCTGGTCGTTCCAGCCTTCCCGCTCGTCGGACGCGGAAGCCGGGATCAGATCGTCGGCCCGCCGCATCGCCGTCTCGATGGACTTGCAGCCGACCAGCGGTGACCACTTCAGCGTTGAGGCGATGCCGCCGACGCCGGCCGGGTTGAACACGTGTAGCGGCCCGCGCTTGGCCCGCATGGGCCCCGTCCAGTGGAGCAGGTCCACGCGGGTCGAGGTGACGACCACCGGGCCGGGGTGGTCGACGATCCGGCAGGCCAGCGCAGTCGTCTTCCCCGACCGGGCCCCGGCGACCCGCAGCACCACATCTTCGTGCGACACGTACAGGGTGCGCGCCCCCGACTTGCCGAGCGGCGTCGCGTACTCGGTGACCGGAAGCCGCAGCCGCTGCACCCGGGACAGGTCGGCGAGGCTGGGCCGCAGCGTCTTCGCCCGCCGCCGCATCGCCACCGACGACGTGGTCTTCAGGTGCCCGGCCAGCGACTGCACGCCGTGGTTTCGGCGTGCCCGCCGCGACCACCGGTTGATGTGGGAGGTGGTGGCCCGACGGCCGGCCGTCCAGGCGTAGCCGCCCCCGGCGGTGAGGGCGGTGGCGGTGGCCACGGTCGTCCAGCCGACGGTGCCGGCGTGGTCGAGCGGAACCTGCGCCACCAGGTAGCCGAGCGGGCCGGTGACGAGACCGGCGCCGACCATGCGGGCCGGGGTGTTCGAGGCGGTCATCGGGTGCCTCCGTTCCGCTGACCCGCGATTGCCGCGCGGGTGATCGCCTGCCGCACGTCGCCGAGCAGGTCGACCAGTTGGCGGCGGGCGACCAGCTCGACCGGGGCGAGGGCAACCCGGAACCGGACCTCGGCGTGCTCGCGGCCGGCGGCGGTGCGGACGCGCGTGAGGACAGCGCGGGCGCGGCCGGTGATGTCGACGATGATCTCTTCGGAGCGGTGTTCGCCGAGACCGCATCGGTGGTCCCGGCCGCACCACTGCGTGTGGTTTCGCGCGGGTGTGGAGAATGACACTGGGTCACGTCCCTTGCATCGGAGGGTCGGGATCAGGGGTCGGCCGGTGGTTGCCCCCACCGGCCGCCCCGCCGTCAGGTACTGCTGGGTCTGGCGGCCTCCGCGTGCCGCCCGGGTGATGAGCCGGGCGGCCACGGGGGCGGTCAGACTGCGATGAGCAGTGCGGACAGGAACAGCCAGCCGATGTGCCACGACTGGTCGAGGGCGTACGCGCCGGTACCCAGCGACGGGTTGTCGTCCCGGTCCGGGCGGGGCGCACCGAGCCGCCAGAACCTCGCGGACCCGGTGGCCAGGGCCAGCCGGAACAGCGGGGTGCGCCGGTCGGCGATGTAGTGGCTGGCCAGGTTGACAGCCATCCCGGCGGTCAGCGTCCAGGGGTTCAGCGGCAGGCCGGCCACTGCGGCGACCAGGGCGAGCGCGGCGAGCTGCGTCGCGCCGTAGGTGACCACGTGCTTCACGCAGTTCCACCGGCCAACCCACCCGGGCAGGCCCTTGTGGTCGGCCTGGTGCTGCGTCTGGATCCAGTGGTCGGCGACCTGGTGGCCGGCGTACAGCGCGGCGAACACGGCGGTGAAGTCGGCGGCGCCCATCAGTGCGTCTCCACGATCGCGCCGCGGGCGACCCGCTCCCGGTTGGCGGCGGCCAGGCCGTACAGGTTCTCCCGGTGCACGGCCGGCAGAGCGGCCAGCGCCTCCCGGCCCTGCTCGCTGCGCGACAGACCCCTCAGCAGCGCGTCGGCGGCCACCTGCTCCGCCTCCGCTGCGGTCATCCGGCGGGGCATCAGAACCGCCCACCGTTCCGCTGGCGGGGCACCCGCTGGAACGTCAGCGGACCGTCCTCCACTGCGGCGCGGTCGGCCTCAGGAGTGCGGTCGCCCCACTTGCCGTCCAGCCACCGCCACGCCGACTCCACCGTGGCCCGCTCAACCAGGCCGGCCAACTCGCCGACCGGCGGCTGCGCGTCCAGGATCGCCGTCAGCTCGGCGCGAAGCTCCTCGTCCTCCGCGTCCCGGATGAGCCGGAGCGCGACCCCCATCGCCCGCAGCTCCTGGGCCATCTCGGGGTCCTCGTGCGGGTTGTCGAGCAGGTGCTGCACCCAAGCGATGTTCGCCCGGTCCTCGGCGGTGAGCACGAACCCGTCGGTCGTGTTGGTGGCGGTGAACGCCACGGTGTCGACGTCGGCCAGGTGGTCCGCCACGCGGGCGGTCCCGATCACCCGGGCGGTCACTTGGTCACCTCGACGCGGGCCGCCTCGATCTCGTCGGCGGTGGCCGGCACGCTGCACGACACGCTGACCGACCAGCCGGGCAGGCTCGGGTGCCGGGTCATCCGCGTGGAGTAGCCGGTGAGCGGCGTCGCGCTGTCGACGCTGTGGGCGCGCTCGCTGCGGGCGGCGGCCGGCAGACCCAGGTAGGCGGCCCACCGGTCGACGGCGCCGGTGTCGCCGGTGTCGAACTTCAGGTACAGGGCGTGGAAGCTGTAGAGGTCGATCTGCTCCGGGAGGGGCAGGCCCATGACGGTGCAGCCGATGATGAGGCTCCACGCGGCTTCGCGGTCGGCGGGGGTGGTGGTGCTGGTGTCGGCCGGGGTGTTGGTGTTGGCCGGGCTGAGGGTGGAGGATCGCATTTCGGTTCTCGCTCCCTGTTCGGAGGGGGTTGAGGGCAAGTGGTCCGGTTCGGAGTTAGCGGCTCCGGCCGGGCCCACTTTTTGGGCACACCATGGGCACAAGAGGTAGTGAAACCATGTGATGCGCCGTGACCTGAGGTGGACTGTTTGCGCAGGTCAACGCCAGATTCGCGGACGTTCGCGCAGGTCAGGGACTCAGCGGAATTTCTTCAACGCCAAGTAGCCCGGTCTCGGCGCTTGATCCACTCCACGTCGTCGCAGTTCGTCCGGTTCGAGGTGGGCGGCGTCGGCCAGGAGGTCGGCTCCCGTCAACGCCCGGGTGGCCACCGAAGGCACCTCGGGAGCCCGCTCGGCCACCACCTCCCCATCGACATATATCAACCCCGTCGGTAGGGTCTCCGGTAGGAAAGTTTCGCCGTACGGGAGGTGGGCATGCCCCGACGAGAGCGCGCGGTTGCCGCCGCGTTGGCCATTGGAGCGACAACGATCGCCTTGGGCACCACGCCGGCCCAGGCCGACCCGGTGGTGCCACGGCACGCCATCGTGATCTGCCAGAGCGCCAGCTTCTACGCCAACTACGACTCCGCCGGCGGTCCGACCGGCCTGAAGCGCACCCTGTTCTACGGCAACAAGATCGGCCACACACCGGGGGCGCACCCGGTCTACAACGGGTGGGCGGCTTCCTTCGACTTCGGCCCCAACGACTGGGGCTACCTGCGCGCCGAGTGCATCGGTGGGTACGACTCGTGGTGAGCCGGCGTAGCACCCGGGTGGCCGCCGGCCTGCTGGTCGCAGTCGTCGCCGCGACACTCGCCATGCCGACCCCGGCGCAGGCCGCCAACGGCACGATCGGGGAGCGGGAAACGGTGTGCGCGAGTGACCTGTTCGTCCGCACTCAGCCCGTCGGTGCCTGGATGGGCACCCTCTATCAGGGTCAGACGTTCCTGGTCGAGGGTCCCCGCAGCGGCGGCTACGTCTACGGCTTTGCCTACGGTCACATCAACCGGCGCGGCTGGGTGCAGGACGGCTGGTTCTGCTGATCGTGCCTGCTGGCCGGACAGGGGTGTCCTGATCGGGCCGTGACGGCCTCGAACTCCGACGTCACTTGGGTTTGGCGTCGGGCGTGGCGTGGGCATGGAGACGGCCACCGCGTTGATCATCGATGGATTGTGAAGACAATCGAGGGGTCACGGTGCCAGGCTACGGGCCCGTGGAACACGTCGTCGGGATTGGGTTCGACCGCCTGAGTGGACATGGTCGGCCCCGGCTGGGGACCATGCGTGCGTGGCGGTGGAGGTGTGGGCGGCGGTGACGTCGTTGGGCGGCGTGGCCATCGGCGGCGGGCTCTCCTATCTGGTGCAGCATTCGACCCAGCGGATGGCGGCCCGGACCGAGCAGCGTAGACAGGATCTGGCCCGGGCGGAGGCCCGGCGGGCCGAGCGGCTGGCGCTGGTGGAGCGGTTCGTCACGGTGGGGGCCGACGCCGAACGGTACGCGTTCACCCGCCCCGACCGGTGGGAGGACGGCGAGGAGTGGCCGACGCAGACGCAGTCGGTGATGAACCAGTTCTGGGTCGCGGAGCGGATGATCCGCCTGCTGTTCCCGATCCCGGTGCACGACGCCGCCCGGGCGTACTTCCTGGTGCTCAACGGCGCCGTGTGGGAGGGGGTGCCGGACGGGCAGGACGCGCGGGAGCTGTTCGAGTGGCCGCGTCTGGCCTTCCTGGACGCGGTGCGCGAGGCGCTCGGCGCCTGACGTCGGATTCTGTCCCAGATCGGCATCACTCGGAAGGGTTCTCACATCCTCTTCCGGTTATATGAGCAACTGTCCGGTCCTAACGTGAGGGCGCACGCCGACCCGATCGAGAGGCCACGACCATGCATGACATCTCGCGTCGCAAGCTGCTCCAGGCGACGGCCGCTGTGGGCGCCGGAGCGGTCGTCGCCCCGGCTGTGCTCGGCGGGCCCGCCCAGGCGGTCACCGGCACCGACGGCTCCGGGGCGCCCGTCTGGGCCGAGTGCCCGCCGGCGCAGTTGACCGGCCGCATCGTGCGGTTCGGTGACCCCGACTATCCGACCGCGAGCCTCGGCTGGGACGAGTTGTTCGTCCGCAACCCGCTGGTCATCGTGTTCGCGCAGAACACCCAGGACGTGGTGAACGCGCTCACCTGGTCGCGGCAGAACAACGTCGCGCTGCGGGTACGCAGTGGCCGGCACAGCCTTGAGGGCTGGTCGAACGTGGACAACGGCATCGTGATCGACGTCAGTGAGCTGAAGTCCGCCGAGATCAACCGTGCGGCGCTCACCGCGCGCGTCGGTGCCGGGCTCAACCAGTTGGAGGCGGTCACCGCGCTCGCCCAGCAGGGTCTCGCGGTGACGACCGGTACGGAGGGCAGCGTGGGCCTGTCCGGGGCGACCCTGGGCGGGGGTTTCGGCTTCCTGACCCGCTGGCTCGGCATGGCCTGCGACAACCTGATCGGGGCGGAGGTCGTCGTCGCGTCGGGCGCCAACGGCGCCAGGGCGGTCGAGGTGGACCTGAGAAACCACGCGGACCTGCTCTGGGCCCTGCGCGGGGCGGGTAACGGCAACTTCGGCATCGTCACCTCGCTGACCTACCGCGTGGCCCCGCTGCGCGGCGTCGCCTACCTCCAGGCGACCTGGTCGGGCCTGGACGACCTGCGGGGCGTCTTCGACCGGTGGCAGCGCACCGCGCCGTTCACCGATGTGCGCCTCGGCTCCCAGTTGGAGATCCACCGGTCGCAGATCCTGCTGTTCGGTGTGCTCGCCGAGGGCACCGAGGCGGAGGCGCGGAGGCTGCTGGCGCCGGTCCTGTCGGTCGGCAGTCCGCAGGTCACGGTGCAGATCGGCGGCTGGGGCGACATCTATGCCGGGTTCCAGATCCCGACCCAGGACGAACCGGCGAACTGGAAGTTCTTCTCCCAGTTCACCCGCCGGCCGTTCCCGCCGGAGGCGATCGAGATCATCCGCTCGTTCATGGCGGTCGCGCCCACCGACGACAGCAACTTCTTCACCCAGGCGTTCGGAGTCGGCGCGCAGGCGAAGCAGCCGGCCGGCGGCTCGGCGTTCCCGCACCGCGACGCGATCTTCTACTCCGAGCCGGGCGCCGGCTGGGGGACCCGGGGAGTGCCGGACAGCGGCGACGCCCTGACCCCGGCGGCCCAGGCGTGGATCGCCGAGTTCAGCCAGGCGCTGCGGCCCTACGTGGACGGCGCCTACGTCAACGTGCCGAACATCGGTATGCAGGAGTGGGAGACGGCGTACTGGGGGCCGAACGTGGAGCGCCTCCGCCGGCTCAAGGCGTGGTACGACCCGCACAACGTCTTCCAGTACGAGCAGAGCATCCCGCCCGCGTCCTGCTGAGCCAGGGCCGCGCCCGGCCGGATCGCTGCCCGGGCTCCGCCTCGGCTCGACCGCCTTGTGAAAGAGGCCCTGGTCGCGCGCGGGCTCACCGCTCCCCGGGCGGCCGGGGAGCGGTACGGAGGATGTCGCGGGCCTGTTCGGCGGCGCGGGTGATGTTCTCGCTGATGAAGTCGAGGAAACGGGCGATGTTCTCCAGCCGGGCGGCGGCTGGGGTGTCGGGTCCGAGCAGGGCGACGCCCTGGCGGGCGACGGCGACGAGTTGGTCGTTGGCCCGTGCGCTGGCGATCGTCGCCTGGTAAAAAAGGTCGTCGTCCACGACGTAGCGCTCCCGGCGGCTGTCGTCGCGTTCCCGGCGGACCAGGCTCTGCCCCGCGAGGAAGGCGATCGCCTTGGAGACGGAGGCGGGGCTGACCTGGAGGTGCCGGGTGAGGTCGGCCGCGGTGAGGCTGCCCTCGTCGCTGGTGAACAGGCAGGTCAGGACCCGGGCAGCCATCGTCGGCAGGCCCGAGGCCAGGAGGACGGTGGTCAGCGTCTCCTCGTACTCGGTCAGGGCCTCGGCGTCGCGTCCTCGCGGCTGGGGGAGTGACTCCGACCCCCGGAGGGCGGCGGTCGTGCGCCGCCGGGCGCGACGTTCGGTGGCGCGGTGGGCCAGTTCGGCGCGGTAGGCGGTGGGGCCGCCGTTGCGCATCACCTCCCGGGTGATCGTGGAGGTCGGACGCTCGAGTCGTCGCGCGATCTCCGCGTAGGCGAGGCTCTCGGCCAGCCCTGACGCGATCCGCTGGCGCTCCTGCTGGGTGAGTCTGCTTCCCGGCACGTCGAACTCCTCCCGTCCGGCCCGCGTTCGGTGGGCAGCATAGCGTTCACTACCAGGCTGTTGCAACGGAAGCTGTCGGCCATGTTGCATTACCTCGCAGCCTGTTGCAATGATTGAAACGGTATGAGCTGGATAAACGCTCTCTGAGTGCAACGAGTCTGTTGCCGCAATGTGGAAAGCAACGTAGCGTTTCCGGTGTTGGAAACAAGCACCGGAACCCTGGGAGAGCACCGTGCCGACGTTCGCCACCCCCGCCCCCATCTCCGCCGTCCTGGACGTCCCCGCCGGGCGTATCCAGGTCATCGCCGCGGACCGCGCCGACACCAGCGTCGAGGTCCGACCCGCGGACGCCGCCCGCAGCCGCGACGCCCGCAGCGCGGAGCAGGCGGTCGTCAGCTATGCCGACGGCGTCCTGCGGCTCCACGTCCCCGAGCCCGCCGGCCGGATCATCGGCGCCCCCGGATCCGTCGAGGTCACCGTGCGGATGCCCGCCGGCTCCGACCTCCAGGCCACCTCCGGCGCCGTCGAGGTACGCGGCGTCGGCCGCCTCGGCGACGTCACCGTCGACGGCGCGTACCGGCAGGTGAAAATCGACGAGGCCGCGAGTGTGCACCTGACCGCGACCGACGGCGACGTCGAGATCGGCCGACTCACCGGCGCGGCGGAGATCAGCACCGCGCGGGGCGACATCCGGATCGCCGAGGCGGTACGCGGCACGGTCGTGCTCCGCACCCGCTCCGGCGACATCACCGTCGCCGCCGCCAGCGGTGTCCCGGCCAGCCTGGACGCCGGCACCGACCACGGCCGCGTCAGCAACGCCCTGCGCAACGACGGCGCCCCCGTGCTCGACATCCGGGCCACCACCTCGCACGGCGACATCACCGCCCGCAGCCTCTGACGCATCCCCACTCAATTGCAGGAGCAGGATCATGATGAAGAACGCGTGGACCGGGAAGGTACCCGTCGAGGACACCGCCCTGGCGGTCACCGACACCGGCGGCGACGGCGTCCCCGTGCTGTACCTCAACGGCCAGTTCGCCACCCAGGGCTACTGGCGGCGGGTCATCGCCGACCTGGGCGACGGCTGGCGGCACATCACCTACGACGAACGGGCCCGCGGCCGGTCGCAGCGGTCGGCGGACTACTCCTTCGCCGCCGCCGTCCGCGACGTCGACGCCGTGCTCGCGGCTCGGGGCGTGCACCGGGCGCTGCTGGTGGGCTGGTCCTACGGCGCCGTCGTCGGCGCGCACTGGGCCGAGCGCAATCCCGACCGTACGGTGGGCGCGGTCCTGGTCGACGGCGCGTTTCCCTACGACTGGCTCGACGAGGCCATGGAGCTGCGGATTCGAAAGCTGTTCAAGCGGATGGGCTGGTTCACGCCGCTGCTGCGCCCCACCGGCCTGACCCCGCGGATGAGCGCCGCGCAGCAGGCCGAGAGCAACATCGAGCTCGGCCGACTGTCCCGGGAACGCGAACTGGGCCCGGTGCTCGACCGGATCACCGTCCCGGTGCGTTACGTGGTCGCGTCGGGCACGTCTCTCGGCAGCCGCGGCGACGAGCAGGAACGGATCCGCGCCGGGCTGGACGCGGTGACCGCCCGCAACCCGAACATCCGGATCAGCGCGAAGGTCGCCAGCAACCACGGCGCGCTGCTCAAGAAGGACGCCCCGGCCATCGTCGCGGCCGTCCGCGAGGTCGCCGCCCTCGCCGACGCGGCGACGACCGACCGGTGACGGGCGATCATGACGTGGTGGTGGCGAGTCGGACGGCGGTCACCGCCACCGTCATGGTCAGCGGTCCGGCGCGGAGTTGCGCCGGCGGTGGGAGAGCCGGTGCTGGAGCCAGGTCACGACCAGCTCGTCGAAGCCGGGCGCCCGCGCACCCCGGACCCGGACACCGTGGTCGGCGCCCGGGAACACCACGATCGTGTGGTCGGTGTGCCGGGCGTCGACGAGGATCCGGTCGAGGGCGCGCACGCTGGCCCCGACCGGGACCTGCACGTCGTCGGCGCCGAAGATCGCCAGCAACGGGCAGCGCAGGGCGGCGAGCGCCGGCTCCGGGTCGTGCTCGGCGATGCCGGCGAGGAAGGCGATCGAGGCGGGCGACGTGCCGGCGAGCAGCGGATACCAGGGCGCCTCGTGCCAGCGGGCCTGCGCGGCGTGCACAGCGGCCGGGTCGTCGCCGGCCCGAACCCGATCGATCTGCTCGTGGAACAGTGCCAGCGCCTGACGGGCGTCGTCGGCGGTGAAGCCCGTCGCGGTGAGTTGGTGACCCAGCCGGTACTCCTCCTGCGCCACCACGCCGACGCCGGGACCGGACACGCTCACCACCGCGGCGACGGCGGCGGGGGAGCGGGACGCGGCGAGCGGCGCCACCCAGCCGCCCTGACTGTGTCCGATCAACGCGACCGGACACGACCCGATGTCTCGCCTCGCGCGCAGGGCGGCCACCGCGGCCAAGGTCTCGTCGGCCCGGTCAACCAGGCTCTGCCGGGTCCAGTCGCCGGTGGACGCGCCGGAGCCGGGTTTGTCGTAGGCGAGGCTGGCGAAGCCGGCGGCGGCCAGTCGGGTCTGCCACTCCCGCTGGTCGCGACCGCCCGGGCCGGAGCCCTCGACGAAGACCACCGCCGGGTACGGCCCCGGCCAGGGTGGCCGGACCAGGTCGCCGACCAGCACGTCGTCGCCGTGGCGGAAGGACAGTTCCGTCGTCTCCGGGGCGAACAGCACGGTCAGCTCGTGCGCGGCGCGTACATGATGATCGCGACGCCGACCAGGCAGATGGCCGCGCCGGCGAGGTCGTAGCGGTCGGGCCGGAACTTGTCGACGAGCATGCCCCAGGCGAGCGACCCGGCGACGAAGACGCCGCCGTAGGCGGCGAGGATGCGCCCGAAGTTCGGGTCGGGCTGGAACGTGGCCACGAAGCCGTAGACGCCGAGCGCGATGATCCCGCCCGCGATCCAGAGCAGGCCGCGGTTCTCCCGCCAGCCCTGCCAGACCAGCCAGGCGCCGCCGATCTCGGCCAGCGCGGCGACCAGGAACAGCAGGATGGATCGCGCGACGGTCATGGGTCCGACCGTACCGTGGCGATCTTGCCGCCGGGTCGACAGGCGCAGTCGCCGCCCGCGCAACCGGCGCGGTGGCCGCGCCGGGCGGCCCACCACCAGGACAGGCCGGCGAGCCCGGCCAGGGCGACGGCGGTCCCGGGCAGGAAGCGGGTCACGGTCGCCCAGCCACCGCCGGCCAGGATCCCGGCGGCCAGCAGGAGCGGCAGTACGCAGCACGCGGCGCAGGCCGCGCCGGCGAGCCCGGTGAGGCTGGTGGGCAGCAGACGGCGCAGCCGGTCAACGGGGTTCGGCACGGTCGGTCCTCTCGGCGGGGTCGACGAAGGGCAGCGGGCAGCAGGAGCTGCCGGCGCAGGCGATCAGGTCGTCGCAGCCGGCCGAGATCGCGGCCCGCAACGTGTCGCGGATGACGGTGAGGTCCGTCAGCCGCTGTTCCAGCTCGGCGAGTTTCTCCCGGGCGAGGGCCCGCAGGCCGGCGTCGCGGCCGGGCCGGTGCCGGCCGGCGTCGAGCAGGTCGGCGACCTCGGCGAGGGTGAAGCCGAGACGCTGGGCGGTCTTGACGACCCGCAGCAGCGTGACGGTCTCGGCGGGATAGAGCCGGTGCCCGCCCGGCGACCGTCGTGGCGCGTCGAGCAGTCCGCGACGTTCGTAGTAGCGCAGCGTCTGCACGTTCACCCCGACCGCGTCGGCGAGCTGGCCGCTGCGCAGGTCCGTCACGGTCGGGGCGCGGGCGCGGCCCGCTCGGTGAGCGCGTCGAGCACGTCGACGTGGGCGGCCGGCACCCGGATGTCGAGCGTCAGCGCGTCGCCGTCCGGCCGGGCGAGCGCGAACGTGAAGAACGAGCAGCACGCGGACTCGCGAGCGATCAGGTCCCGGAGGGCCGGCTCGGCCGTGGTGTCGAGGCGCAGCCGCAGGTGCCGGGCCGAGCGCCGGTCGACATCGTGGACGGCATCGCGGAACAGCCGGTCGAACTCGGCCAGCCGCAGCGGCCGGTCGGGGGTCGGCAGGGTGCAGGCGTCGGGCACCCAGGAGGCGCCGGGTTCGTCGGTCACGCCTCGACGGTAGGCCCGTACCCCGGTACCGGATGCAAGTCCCCGATGGTGAAGATCCAGTCGAGGCCGTCCTCGCCGGGGGTGTCGAGGTGGACGGCGCGGCGCAGCCCGGCGCGTTCGGCGACCCGCCGGGAGGCGACGTTGTCCGGACGGACCCGGGCGACCACCGGCAACCCCGGGCCGCCGCCGGCCCGGAGCGCCGGAGGCGGTCAGTACGCGTAGGTGACCGAGATGGTGGCGGCCGGGCAGTTGTTCGCCCAGCTGGTCAGCGCGCTCTTCTCCGCGCTGTCCACGGTGAGCCGCCAGCGGATCTTGACCGCCACCCACTCGCCGACGTAGCGGCAACGGGCCGAGGCGTACGGCGGCAGCCAGGTGGCCGGGTCCTGGTCGCCCTTGGCCTGGTTGACGTTGTCGGTCACCGCGGCCAGGGCGCGCGCGTCCCCCAGGTCGTTCGCGTACGCCTGGCGGCGGCTGGTGGTCCAGTTCCGGGCGCCGGAGTCCCAGGCCTCGGCGAGCGGGACCATGTGGTCGATGTCCAGGTCGCCGGTGGCCGTCCAGGTGGCGTTGTCGTAGTAGGAGTACCACCGGCCGCCGGAGAGCGTGCAGGTGCCGCTGATCGTGGGCTTCGTGGTGGCCTCGGCGTAGAGCACCTCGTTGCGGGTGTGGCAGCCGTCGCCGTCGGCGTCGATCCAGTGCGGGAACAGGTCACGGCTGTAACCGGTGCGGACCTCGGTGGCGACGGACAGGCCGGCGACCGCGGTGGTGAGCGACGCGGAGTAGCCGGCGGCGGGGGCGGGCTGGGCGAGGCCGAGGGTGGTGGCCAGGATCGCGGCGAGGCTGATGGCCGTGGCGCGCAGGTTGCGGGACATGGGACTCCATCCGTACGGGAATGGCGCGACTGTCCCATCCATATAGACAGATGTGGACGTCATGGTCCAGGCCGATCTCGGTGAACATCGCCTGACCATCGGCGCCGCGCCCGAGGACGACACGAATTCGACTGTGCCGGCCGGCCCGGCGGGCTACCTTCGCAGAAGAGGCGGCAGCGCCGCGTCCACGCCTGCGCCGTCCGATTGACGCGGTCGAGACGGCCGGTGACGAGCCTGGGGTACGACGAAAGGGGCGCCAGATGGCCGACGAGGTGACGTCGAAGGTGCCGCCCGACCAGGGCCCCGTCCTGGCCGCGCCGGTCCGGTCGACGCCGGCCGGCCCGCCGAGCAGCCTGGACCTGTGGGCCCGCGCCCAGATCCTGCACCGCTGCTTCGGCGACGACGACGGCGAGCCGCACATCATGCGCGGCCTGGACTAGCCGCTCAGCGCACCGCCGCGCCCGCGCGGGCCAGCGCGTCCCGCCAGGACCGGGTGTGGAACGCGGCGGCCCCGTTGAACGCCAGGTCGAGGAAGCCCGGCCCGTCGCCGGAGGGCGGCGTCCGGTGCGCCCAGAACTCGTCCAGCCCGCGCCGCTGGTCGGGGCTGGGCGACGGCGAGATGTCCGACCCCCGCCCGACCACGTCGTACCGCCGGCCGTCGACGGTCAGCAGCAGCGTGCCCAGCCGGGTCAACCGCCCCCGCACCTGGCCGACGGGCGCCGCGAACACCTCCGCGCCGTGCCGGTCCCGGGCCCGCAGCCGGCCCTGGTCGAGCGTCATCAACACCGGCACGCACCGCCGGCCGTTCCAGAGGCTGCGCCGCCAGTAGACGACGCTGGCGAGCGTCACGTCGGGATCCACGGCCGGGACTGTACCGGGGGCGCTCCACGGTGGCCGGCGGTGGCTACCCTGCCGGCGTGACCCGACGATCATGGTTCCTCGTGCTCGCCGCCGCGCTCGGCGTCGCGCTGCTGGCCGCCTGCGGCGGCGTGACCTGGCTGGCCCGCACCGGTGACGGCGAGGAGCGGGACTGCGCGGCACGGGTCGCCGCCGAGGAGGCGAAGGTCCGCACCGACCGGCGGTGGACCGACGCCGACGTGCCGGGCATCGGCGCGTACCCGGAGATCCACTGGCAGGTCGACTATCCGAGTTTCGCCTGCTCCCGCGCGCCCGGCCCGACCGACCGGCGCTACCAGGCGGTGGTGCGGCTGACCCCGGCCGACGCCCGCGCGCTCGCCGCCGCGTACACCTGGACGCCGGTGACCGGCGCGGCGCCCGAGGTGTGGCCGGCGCTCGCCGGGTACGTGCCGGCCGGCGTGCGCTGGCACCGCAGCGCCGACCACGACGCGGGCGCCGCCGAGGTGCGCTTCGACCCCGGCGCGGCGCTGCTGCTGATCACCGCCGTCGACACCTGATGAACGTTCGCCGCCGCCGATGCGTGAGAGCCGGTGGATACCGGGGTACTGCGCGGAACACAGGTTGGACAGCCGGGAGGTAGTCGTGGGGGACAGGACGGGACGTCGGCGGCTCGGGCCGCTCGCCGGGCTGGTGGTGGCCGCGGTGGTGGCCGCCGGCTGCATGGGCGGCGGGCTCGACCAGGGCGAGCCGCAGCAGCCCGCCCCCGAGCGCAGCGGGCGAGCGGCGTCCCCCGGCGCGGAGACCACCCGGGCCGACGGCACCACCAGCGTCGCCGAGTTCAAGCAGGACTTCTCCGACGCGGTGGCCGGCGCCGAGCAGTACTGGACCGCGCAGTTCCGCTCCTCCGGGGAACGCTTCCGGCCGATCCGACGGGTGGTGGCGTACACCCGGGCCGGTGAGGTGTCCTGCGGCGGGCAGCCACTGCCGCGTAACAACGCCGTCTACTGCTCGGCCGGCGACTTCATCGCCTACGACGTGAACTGGTCGGTGTCGGCGTTCCGGCAGATCGGCGACGCGTTCCTGTTCTACCTGCTCGGCCACGAGTACGCGCACGGCGTGCAGACCCGGCTCGGCATCCGCTACGACTACACCATCCAGCAGGAGTTGCAGGCCGACTGCATGGCCGGGGCCTACCTGGGCGACAGCGTGCGCGCCGGGTCGCTCAAGGTGGAGGACGGCGACCTGGACGAGTTCCGGGAAGGGCTGCTGGCGGTCGGCGACGACCCGGACCAGCCGTGGTTCGCCGAGGGCGCGCACGGCACCGCCGAGCAGCGCAGCGAGAAGTTCTTCGCCGGTTACGAGAACTCGCTGAAGGCGTGCGACCTCGGCTGATGCCACAGGTCACCCCGGCCGGCGGCGCCGCCGGCCGGGCCGGGTCCGGCTGGCAGGATCGGTGGGGCACACCCACCGAAGGAGGCCCCCGCTGAGCAGCCCACACCCCGCCGCCGTGCTCTTCGACATGGACGGCACGCTCGTCGACAGCGAGAAGCTGTGGGACGTCGCGTTGCAGGAGCTGGCCGCCGTCTACGGCGGCACGCTCTCCGCCGAGGCCCGTCACGCGATCATCGGCACCGCGATGGCCGACTCCATGCGGATCGTGCACGCCGACCTGGGCCAGCCGGACCGCGACCCGCAGGCCAGCGCCGACTGGATCAGCGCGCGGATCCTCGACCTGTTCCGCACCGGGCTGCGCTGGCGTCCCGGCGCGTTGGCGCTGCTGCGCGCCGTCCGGGCCGCCGGCATTCCCACCGCGCTTGTCACCTCCAGCGGCCGGTCCCTGGTCGAGGTCGCGCTGGAGACCCTCGGCCGGGACAGCTTCGACGCGGTGGTCTGCGGCGACGAGGTTGGCGAGGCCAAGCCGCACCCGGAGCCGTACCTGACCGCCGCGAAGCTGCTGGGCGTGCCGATCGAGCGGTGCGTGGCGATCGAGGACTCACCGACCGGCGTGGCGAGCGCACTGGCCGCCGGCGCGGCGGTGCTGGCCGTACCGGCCGAGGTGCCGCTGCCGCCGACCGACGGCGTACACCAGGTGGAGAGCCTCACCGCGGCGGACCTGGAGCTGCTCGCCGCGCTGCTGAACCGGTAGGCCGAGGGGCCCCTCCCACCGGGAGGGGCCCCGCCGTGCGCCTCAGTCGTGGGCGATGGCGCCGAGCACGTTGATCCGCGCGGCCCGGATCGCCGGCAGCACCGCCGCGACCACGCCGATGATCGCGGCCAGCACCAGGAACGTCACCATCTGGCCCCAGGGCAGGACCAGGTCGGTGATGCCCTCGTCCTTGAGCGCCCGCACCACCGCCGCGCCGAGACCGGTGCCGACCACCACGCCGAGCAACGCGCCGAAGATCGAGATCACCACCGCCTCGACCGTGATCATCCGCATGGTCTGGGCCCGACGCAGGCCGATCGCCCGCAGCAGACCCAGCTCACGGGTGCGCTCCAGCACCGACAACGCGAGCGTGTTGATGATGCCCAGCACCGCGATCACGATGGCCAGCGCCAACAGGATCTGGATCATCCGCAGCGGCGTGTCGAGCTGACTGGTCTGCTGCTTGATGAACGCCGCCCGGTCCGCCACCGACACCTCCGGGCTGTCCGCCAGCAGCCGCTCGACCTGCGGCTGCACCGCGCCCACCGAGGTACCCGGGGCGAGCTGCACGAAGCCCTGGATGGGCTGCGGGATGGCGAAGTCGGCGGTCGCCTGCGGCGGCAGCACCACCGGGTTGGTGAGCTGGGAACTCTCATAGATGCCGCTGACCGTGTACGTGCGGGCCTCGCCGCGGGACAACTGCACCGGCACCGTCGAGCCGACCGACAGGTTGCGGGACTTCGCGGTGTCCGAGCTGAGCAGCATCTGGTCCGGCGCCAGCCGGCTGATGTCACCGGCGGTGGCCTTCGCCCCGAAGATCCGCTCCAGCGCCGCCACGTTGCTCGACGCCGCCACCCAGGTCCGCTCGCCGCCCACCGTGGCCATGTCGCCGTACTCGCCGTCGACCAACTGCACGCCCGGGATCGCGGCGGTCTTCTCCAACACCGCCGCGTCGAAGCTCGCCGGACGCGGCCCGGACGAGGCGCCGGAGATCACCAGCTCGGCCTTGATCCGGTCCTCGGCGAGCGCGCTGATGCTGCCCTTCGCCGAGTCCAGGATCACCGTCACGCCGGTCACCAGCGCGATGCCCACCATCAGCGCGGCAGCGGTGATCGCGGTCCGACGCGGGTTACGGCCCGAGTTCAACCGGCCCAGCTTGCCCGGCACCGACCAGGAGAAGATCGCGCCGAGCAGCGACACCACCGGCCGACTGATCACCGGCGTCAGCAGCGCCACCCCGATGAACGCGAACAGCACGCCGCCGAGGATGGTCGCCAGCGTGTTGCCGCCGGCGTTGCCGCTGAGGCCGAGGAAGAGCAGCACCGCGCCGACCGTGGTGACCACCGCGCCGCCGACGGTCACCTTGGTCAGCGGCCGGTCCGGCGTGGCGACGTCCTGCATCGCGGCGATCGGGGGGATCCGCGCGGCGCGCAGCGCCGGCAGCAGCGCCGCGACCACCGTGATCAGCAGACCGACCGCGAACGCGCCGATCACCGCCGCCGGCGGCACCCCGAGCCCGGCCAGCGTGAGACCACCGGCGAGCTTCCCGAACAGGTACGCCAGCAGCGCGCCCACCCCGATGCCGGCGGCCAGGCCGAGCACCGAGGCGATCAGACCCACCGCGACCGCCTCCAGCACCACCGAGCCGATGACCTGCCGGCCGCTGGCCCCGATGGCCCGCATCAGCGCCAGCTCACGCGTGCGCTGGGCCACGATGATCGAGAAGGTGTTGAGGATCAGGAACGTGCCGACCAGCAACGCCACCGCGGCGAAACCGAGGAGGATCTTGTTGAAGAACGACAACCCCTCCTTCAGCCCGGCCGAGGCGTCGTCGGCGAGCTGGTCGCCGGTCTTGACGTCGTAGGCGCCGCCCAGCGCGCCGGACACCTCGTCACGCAGCGCCTCCGGCGTGGTGCCGTCCGCCCGCGCGGTGACGTTGGAGAACACGTCCGGCTTGCCGAGCATCAACCGCTGCGCGACAGGCGTGGTGAACGCGACCTCGTTCGCGCCGCCCACGGAGTCCCGGCCACCGCTGTAGCCGAACACGCCGACCAGCGTGAACTCCTTCTTCGGCGACAGGGTCAACACGCCGACCCGGTCACCGACCCGCACGCCGGCCGCCTTCGCCAGCGCGGCGTTGACCACGATCTCGTCGTCGGCCTGCGGGCCGCGCCCCTCGCGCAACGACACCAGGTCGCTCTCGCCCAGCCAGTTCTCGCCCAGCTGCGGCGGCCCGAACGAGGTGACCACCTTGCCGTTGCCGCCGATCAGCCGCGCGCCGTCGGCCGCCACCACGCCGCGCACGTCCGCCGCGCCCGGCACCGCCTTCACCCGGTCCACGAGCGACGCCGGCACCGGGCCGGCCACCTGCTCGCCCTCGGTCTCGGAGACCTCGACCTTCGGCTTCGCCGCCACGTTCACGTCCACGTCGGCGTAGGCGTCGGCGAAGACCGCGTCGAACGAGCGGCCCAGCGTGTCGGTGAGAACGAACGCGCCGGAGACGAACATGACGCCGAGCACCACCGCCAGCCCGGACAGCAGCAGGCGCAGTTTGCGCGCCAGCAGGCTCTTCAGCGTTGCCCGGAACATCAGTTGCCCACCTCGACCGGCGCGTCCAGCTTCTTCATCGTGTCCAGCACCGTGTCGGCGGTCGGCTCGATCAGCTCCGAGACGATCTGCCCGTCGGCCAGGAAGACCACCCGGTCGGCGTACGCGGCGGCGGTCGGGTCGTGGGTCACCATGACGATCGTCTGGCCGTGCTCGCGTACCGAGCTGCGCAGGAAGTTCAGCACCTCGGCGCCGGACCGGGAGTCCAGGTTGCCGGTCGGCTCGTCCGCGAAGATCACCTCGGGGCGGGCGACAAGCGCCCGCGCGCACGCCACCCGCTGCTGCTGGCCGCCGGAGAGCTGCGCCGGGCGGTGCCCGAGCCGATCCCGCAGCCCGACCGTGTCGATCACCGTGTCGTACCAGGCCGGGTCGGCCTTGCGGCCGGCGATCGACAGCGGCAGCAGGATGTTCTCCTGCGCGGTGAGCGTCGGCAGCAGGTTGAACTGCTGGAAGATGAAACCGACCTTGTCCCGGCGCAGTTTCGTCAGACCCGAGTCGTTGAGCCCGGTCACCGTCGTCTCACCGATCATCACGGTGCCCCGGGTCACCGAGTCCAGACCGGCGAGGCAGTGCATCAACGTCGACTTGCCCGAGCCCGACGGCCCCATGATCGCGGTGAACCGGCCGCGTTCGAACTCGGCGCTCACCCCCCGCAGCGCGATGACCTGCGCCTCGCCGCTGCCGTACACCTTCCACACGTCGTTCGCCCGGGCCGCGGCCTGCGCCTGCCGGCCTACCGTCGCGGTCACGTCATCTACCTCTTCCGTCTGGCTTGCTGATCCGCACCGCCCCCGCTGGTCGGTGCGGCAGTTCCATCCTCGGTGCCGCCGGCCCCGGAACCGTCCGACCCCGGGCGGAATCCGTGCCGAACTTCCGGTGAGGGTCGCCCCCCAGGCCGGCTCAGGGTGATCCCTGACCGACCGGCGACGCCGACGGTAGAACCTCACGCCGCGTCACGGTCAACCCCACGCCGCCGCCGTTGGTGACGGTACGTGAGCGCCGCCACCTATTTCCCCGGCCGCACCAGCCCCGTCTCGTACGCCAGGACCACCGCCTGCACCCGGTCCCGCAGCTTCAACTTGGTCAGCACGTGCCCGACGTGCGTCTTGACAGTGGTCTCGCTGACCGACAGCGCCCGGGCGATCTCGGCGTTCGACAGCCCGCGCGCCACCTGCACCAGCACCTCCCGCTCCCGGTCGGTCAGCGGGTCCAGCACCCGCGGCCGGCTGGCCGCCGGATCCGGCAGCACGTCGGCGAAGCGGTCCAACAGCCGGCGCAGGATCCGCGGCGCCACCACCGCCTCCCCGGCCGCCACCGTGCGGATCGCGGTCACCAGATCCTCCGCCGGCACATCCTTGGCCAGGAAGCCGCTCGCCCCGGCGCGCAACGCGCCGACCACGTACTCGTCCAACTCGAACGTGGTCAGCACCAGCACCCGTACCGGCAGTCGGGCGTCCACGATCGCCCGGGTCGCGGCCACCCCGTCCATCCGCGGCATCCGGATGTCCATCAGCACCACGTCGGGCAGCAACCGCCGGGACAGCTCCACCGCCTCCACGCCGTCGCCCGCCTCGCCCACGATGTCCAGGTCGTCCTCGACCCCCAGCACCATCCGGAACCCGGCACGCAGCAACGGCTGGTCGTCGGCGAGCAGGACCCGAACCGGTCGGGGCGCGGCGGCGTCGGTCATCGTCTCCCTCGTCGTGCTGGACGGCGGTCAGCCCGGAACCGGGTCGGCCGGACGCGGCGGTCGCCGGGCGCACACACCCGGGGACCACCGCCGGGCGTCGACCGGTCCGCAGGAACCCACCGTAGAGGGCGACCGGTTCCCGCATACCGACCGCACCGGATCCGATCCAATCGCCCCACCCACCGCCGCCCACCCGCCCCGTCCCGCCCTGCCCCGCGCTCACCCGCCCCGCCCTGCCCCGCCCTGCCCCGCCCCGCGCTCACCCGCCCCGCCCGCCGGCTCCACCCACCGCTTTCACGGAAAGCGTGCCCATGAGGGCTCCTGGGCGCCCGCTTTCACGGAAAGCGTGCTCATTGAGGTCTCTTGACGCACGCTTTCCCCGAAAGCGGTCCCATCGGGTCCGCGTGACCCGCCGTCGGGAGAAGCGAGCCCGTCCGGAGCGGAGTAACACTTTCTGGGAAAGCGTGGGTATCAGCGCCGGCATGGCCCCACTTTCCGGGAAAGCGGGGCCATGCCCGGGGGGAGAGAGGCGGGCGCGCGGCGTCGGGTGGGGCGCACGGGCGGGCGTGGGTGGGAGAGGAGAAGGCGCGCACGGGCGGGATGGGTGGGCGCGCTGCCCTGGTGGATCGGGGCGCCCGGGCAGGGGCGGGGTGGGCGCTGCGCTGGCGTAGCGGGGACGACCCGCCCGTCGACGGATCCGGGCCCCGGGGGCTCAACCGGCGGGGACGGGCCTCACTCGTCGGCGCCGGGGCTGGCCGGTCGGGAACGGGCGTCCACCAGCGGGTCGGGCGCGGCGGCGGCCACCGGGAACGGCGGCGGCGTGCCGCCGAAGGTCGGGCAGAGCGCCTGGTAGCTGCACCAGTCGCAGAGCCGGCTCGGCCGGGGACGGAAATCCTGCCGCGCGGTGGCCTGCTCGATCGCCCGCCACAGCGCCACCACCGTGCGCTCGAAGCGCACCAGCTCGTCGGCGTCGGGCGCGTAGTCGCAGACCTCGGCGTCCTTGAGGTAGAGCAGGCGCAGCACCCGCGGCACCACGCCCCGGGTCCGCCACAGCACCAGCGCGTAGAACTTGAGCTGGAACAGCGCCCGTGCCTCGAACGCCTCGCGCGGCGCGCCGCCGGTCTTGTAGTCGACCACCCGCAGCGCGCCGTCCGGGGCCACGTCGAGCCGGTCGAGATAGCCGCGGATGAGCAGCTCGTCGTCGACCACCGCGGAGATCAACGCCTCGCGCTCGGCCGGCTCCAGGCGGCGCGGGTCCTCCACCGCGAAGTAGCCCTCCAGCAGCCCCGCCGCCGACCGCAGGAAGCCCTCCACGCCGACCGGGTCGTCGTCGGCGAACAGCGTCGCCAGCTCCGGCTCCTCGGTGACCAGCCGGTCCCACTGCGGGGCGACCAGATCGCCGGCCGACTCCGGGGTGCGTGCCGGGGCCGGCAGGTCGAACAGCCGCTCCAGCACGGCGTGCACCAGCGTGCCCCGGGCCTGCTCGACCGTGGGGCGCTCCGGCAGCCGGTCGATGCTGCGGAACCGGTAGAGCAGCGGGCAGGTCTTGAAGTCGGCCGCCCGCGACGGCGACAACGACGCCCGCACCGTGACCGGCGTCGGTGCCGCCGTCGGGTCGCCCTGCGTGTCGATCACCGGTTCCGCCGTCATGCCCGGAAGGTTAGGCCACCGGTGTGACACCACCACCGTCGCCGTGCCGGACCATGATCTACAGACGCGTAGCATCGCCGGGGTGGACCAGCGGACCCGACGGCCGCGCCGGCCCGGGCTGAGCCTCGGCCGGGTCTTCGGCGTGCCGCTGCGCGCCGACGCGTCGATGCTGCTGCTCACCGTCGTGGTCACCGTGCTCTACGCGGCGCTGGCCCGCCGCCAGCTCGACCTCGGCCCGCTCGGCGGTTACCTGGTCGGCTTCGGCTTCGTCGTCTCGCTGCTCGGCTCCGTGCTGCTGCACGAGCTGGGACACGCGCTCACCGCCCGCCGGTTCGGCATCGGTGTGCGGGGAATCACGCTGGAACTGCTCGGCGGGTACACCGAGATGGACTCCGACGCCCCCGACCCCCGGACCGAGCTGCTGATCTCCCTGGCCGGCCCGGCCGTGTCCGCGGTGCTCGGCGCCGGCGCGGTCGCCGCCACGCTCACGCTGCCCGCCGGCACCCTCGGCCACCAACTCGCCTTCCAGCTCGCGGTCAGCAACGTGGTGGTGGCGATCTTCAACAGCCTGCCCGGGCTGCCGCTGGACGGCGGGCGCGCGCTGCGCGCCGCGGTCTGGGCGCTCACCCGGGACCGGCACCGGGGCACCGAGGTGGCCGGCTGGGTCGGCCGGGCCGTGGCGCTGGGCACGCTGGCCCTGGTGGTGGCGCTCACGCTGCGCCGGGCGCTCGCCCCGCTGGCGTTGCCGCTGCTCCTGCTGGTCGCGTTGACGCTGTGGCGGGGCGCCGGGCAGTCCATCCGACTGGCCCGCATCGGTCGCCGGCTGCACCTGGTCGACCTGACCCGGCTGGCCCGCCCGCTGCTGCCGGTGCCCACCGGCACCCCGCTGGCCGAGGCGCAGCGCCGCCGCGCCGAGGCGGGCACGCCGGACGCCGCGCTCGCCGTGGTCGACTCCGCCGGCCGGACCGTGGCGCTTGTCGACCCGGCGCGCGCCGCCGGCGTACCCCCGGAACGGCGGCCGTGGCTCGCGGTGGACGAGGTGGCGCGCGGCCTGGCGGCGCTGCCCGCCCTGCCGGTCGGCGCGGACGGCGAGCGGGTGCTGGAGACCGTCCGCACCCACCCGGCCGCGCAGTACCTGGTGACGGCAGGCGAAGATGTGGTCGGCGTGCTCCACGTCGCGGACCTCGCCCAGCTCCTCGAACCGAGACGGAAGACGAACACGTGACCGTAGAGAACTCCACCGTCCCGGCGCTGCCCCCGGTCCACCGCGGGCCGTTCCGGATCGGCGACCGGGTCCAGCTCACCGACCCGAAGGGCCGGATGCACACCGTGACGCTGGAGCCCGGCAAGGAGTTCCACACCCACCGCGGGATCCTCAAGCACGACACGCTCGTCGGCCTGCCCGACGGCAGCGTGGTCACCACCGCCGGTGGCGGCACCGCCTTCCTGGCGCTGCGACCGCTGCTCTCCGACTACGTGCTCTCCATGCCCCGCGGCGCGCAGGTGATCTACCCGAAGGACTCGGCGCAGATCGTCGCGATGGGGGACATCTTCCCCGGCGCCAAGGTGCTGGAGGCCGGCGCCGGCTCCGGCGCGTTGTCCTGCTCGCTGCTGCGCGCCGTCGGCACCGAGGGGGAGCTGCACTCCTTCGAGCTGCGCGACGACTTCGCCCAGATCGCCCGGCGCAACGTCGAGGCGTTCTTCAACGGCCCGCACCCGGCCTGGCGGCTGCACGTCGGCGACGTCGCCGACTGCGCCGAGACCGGCTTCGACCGGATCATCCTCGACATGCTGACCCCGTGGGAGATGCTCGACATGGTCGAGCGGGCGCTGGTCCCCGGCGGCGTGCTGATCGGTTACGTGGCCACCACGCCGCAGCTCTCCGAGCTGGTCGAGGCGCTGCGCGAGCGCGGCGGCTGGACCGAGCCGCGCGCCTGGGAGTCGATGGTCCGCGACTGGCACGCCGAGGGCCTCGCGGTCCGGCCGGACCACCGCATGATCGCGCACACCGCGTTCCTGGTCTCCGCGCGCAAGCTCGCCCCCGGGGTCACCGCGCCGCCGCGCCGGCGCAAGCCCAGCAAGGGCGCCGAGGCGTACGCGCAGCGCCGCGACGCCCTGCGCGCCGCGGCGGCGGCCCGGCCGGCGGAGGAGCCCGACCAGTCCTGACCCCCGCCGCGCGAACCGCCACGGTCGGGCGGATCATGTGTGCCCGTGGGGACGACGACACCGGAGACGGTAAGCATGACAGAGCGGACCGGGACGCGCGGTGGGCGCGTCCGTCCCGGCCCCGGCGGTACCGGTCGACGGGAGGTGGCGTGAGCAGTCCCGGCTACGGCAACGGCGAGATGCCCGCCGTCTTCCCCGACTGGTCGCCCTACGCCGACCTGGAATCGGCCGCCCGGGCGTACCTGCGGGACCCCGACATCGCCCTGGAGGCGCTCGGTGGGGTGCTGCGCGGGGCCTCCGTGCTCGGCTTCACGCTGGAACGCTTCGTCAACGAGGTCAACGGGGTGTGGCAGGAGGTCGTCGTCTGCGACGGCAGCCGGCTGGTGCTCTGGCACGGCGAGGACGTGCCGCCGGGGGAGGGGCCGCCCGGCGCGATGACCTCGTCGCTGCGGGTGGTGCCGGTCTCCACGGTCACCGAGGTCGGCTGCCGGCGCCGGCTCACCCGCGCCGAGGACGGCACGGTCCGGGTCGACAGCATCGACGTGTACCTGCTGCTCAGCTCGCTTGACGAGGCGCCGCCGAGCGACGAGGCGGCCGGCACCCCGCGGCACGACGCGCTGCGCTTCGGCAAGACGCTCGACGACGGCGGCGCCGGGCAGATCACCCGGCTGGAGGAGTTCGCCCGGCTGGTGGCCTCGGTGGTCGGCCGGCCCATGCTCTGAAGCCGGCCCATGCTCCGAGTCCACCGGGGCTCTGAGCCGGTGACGGCCCAGGCGGCACGACGCGGGCCGGGGACGGCGTCCCCGGCCCGCGTCAGCCGTGCGTCAGTCCTCGGCCTCCGGGCCGGCCACCTCGACGCCGTCGCTGCCCCGCGTCACGTGGATGCACTCGCCCGGACACTCCTTCGCCGAGTCGATCACCTCGAGGCGCAGGTGCTCCGGCACGTCCACCCGGGCGCCCGGGGCCTGCCGCAGCTCGCCGTCCGGGCCCTTGACGTACGCCAGGCCGTCGACGTCGAACTCGAAGACCTCCGGCGCGTACTGCACACACAGTCCGTCACCCGTGCAGAGGTCCTGGTCGACCCAGACCTGCAACTGGTCGGTCGCGACGTCGGTCACGAAGCACCCCCCATGTTCTCCCGTCCCGGACTCTGACGGTACCCGAACGCCCGTACCCGCCCGTCGACCAGCCCTTGGCGATCAAGCTTCGGTGACGAGCGCGTTGCGGAGGACCGAATCGGGCTCATAGCGGCTAGTGTTAGCTCAGAACGTTCAAGCCCCCCGGGGAGGTGGGACGTGGCACGCAGCGACGACGCGGACTCGCGCGCCGCACGGTGGGAAAAGGAAGCCCACGATCTCTCCACGCAGGTCGCGTTCCTGCAAGAGGAACTCGCTCTGGTGCGGCGCAAGTTGACCGAAAGCCCCCGACACGTCCGGCAGCTCGAAGAGCGGCTGGCGGCCACCCAGGCACAGTTGGCGCGGCTGACCGAGAACAACGAGCGGCTCGTGAGCACCCTCAAGGAGGCTCGCGCGCAGATCGTGACGCTCAAGGAGGAGATCGACCGGCTCGCCCAGCCACCCAGTGGCTACGGCGTCTTCCTGGCGAAGCACGACGACGGCACGGTGGACGTGTTCACCGGCGGGCGCAAGCTCCGCGTCGCCGTCTCGCCCTCGCTGGAGACCGACGAGCTGCGCCGTGGGCAGGAGGTGCTGCTCAACGACGCACTCAACATCGTCGACGCGTTCGGCTTCGAGCGGGTCGGCGAGGTGGTGATGCTCAAGGAGATCCTGGTCGGTCCGGACGGCGCGCCGGGTGACCGGGCGCTGGTGGTCTCCCACTCGGACGAGGAGCGCATCGTGCACCTCGCCGAGACGCTGATCGGCAGCCCGATCCGGGCCGGCGACTCACTCATGATCGAGCCCCGCTCGGCGTACGCGTACGAGCGGATCCCGAAGAGTGAGGTCGAGGAGCTGGTCCTGGAGGAGGTGCCCGACGTCGACTACGAGGACATCGGTGGCCTCCAGGCGCAGATCGAGCAGATCCGCGACGCGGTGGAGCTGCCGTTCCTGCACGCCGACCTGTTCCGCGAGCACCAGCTCCGGCCGCCGAAGGGCATCCTGCTCTACGGTCCGCCCGGCTGTGGCAAGACGCTGATCGCCAAGGCGGTGGCCAACTCGCTCGCCAAGAAGATCGCCGAGCGGTTGGGCAAGGACCGGCACACCAGCTTCTTCCTCAACATCAAGGGTCCCGAGCTGCTCAACAAGTACGTCGGCGAGACCGAGCGGCACATCCGGCTGATCTTCCAGCGCGCCCGGGAGAAGGCCGGCGAGGGCACCCCGGTGATCGTATTCTTCGACGAGATGGACTCGATCTTCCGCACCCGCGGCTCCGGCGTCTCCTCCGACGTGGAGAACACCATCGTTCCCCAGCTGCTCAGCGAGATCGACGGCGTGGAGGGGCTGGAGAACGTCATCGTCATCGGCGCCTCCAACCGGGAAGACATGATCGACCCGGCGATCCTGCGGCCCGGTCGGCTCGACGTGAAGATCAAGATCGAGCGGCCGGACGCCGAGGCGGCCAAGGACATCTTTACGAAGTACGTCCTGGCCGACCTGCCGTTGCACGCCGACGACCTGGCCGAACACGGCAGCGACCCGCAGGCCACCGTGGCCGCGATGATCGACGCCGTCGTCCTGCGGATGTACTCCGAGACCGAGGAGAACCGCTTCCTCGAGGTCACCTACGCCAACGGCGACAAGGAAGTCCTCTACTTCAAGGACTTCAACTCCGGCGCGATGATCCAGAACATCGTCGACCGGGGCAAGAAGATGGCCATCAAGGAGTTCCTCACCTCCGGGCGCAAGGGGCTGCGGTTGCAGCACCTGCTCGACGCGTGCGTCGACGAGTTCCGGGAGAACGAGGACCTGCCCAACACCACCAACCCGGACGACTGGGCCCGCATCTCCGGCAAGAAGGGCGAGCGGATCGTCTACATCCGCACGCTCGTCTCCGGCGGCAAGGGCACCGAGGCCGGCCGGTCCATCGAGACCGCCAGCAACACCGGCCAGTACCTCTGAGACCGGCCCGACCGGGGCGGCGCCACACCGGCGCCGTCCCGGTCGGTCGTCTCCGAGCGGGACGGCGCGCCACCTACCGTCGATGTGCCGACTACGCTCGACGTGACGGGGACCGGGACGGCGAGCGGAGCGGGCAGGTCGATGAGCGTCAGACGGATCATGGGCACCGAGGTCGAGTACGGCATCTCCGTGCCCGGCCAGGCCGGAGCCAACCCGATGGTCACCTCCTCGCAGGTGGTCAACGCCTACGGGGCGCGACCGGAACTCAACCGGGGCGGCCGGGCCCGCTGGGACTACGAGGAGGAGTCGCCCCTGCGCGACGCCCGCGGGTTCACCTACTCCGGGGCGGCGTACGACCCGGCCGAGGCGCTCGCCGACGAGGACCTCGGGCTGGCCAACGTGATACTCACCAACGGCGCCCGGCTCTACGTCGACCACGCCCACCCCGAATACTCCACCCCGGAGGTGACCACCCCGCTCGACGTGGTCCGTTGGGACAAGGCGGGCGAGCGGGTGATGGCCGAGGCGGCCCGACGGGCCGCCACCATCCCGGGCACCCACCCGATCCACCTCTACAAGAACAACACCGACAACAAGGGCGCCAGCTACGGCGCCCACGAGAACTACCTGATGCGCCGGCAGACACCGTTCGCCGACATCGTGGCGTACCTGACGCCGTTCTTCGTGACCCGGCAGATCGTCTGCGGCGCCGGCCGCGTGGGCATCGGCCAGGACGGCGGCCAGAGCGGCTTCCAGATCTCCCAACGTGCTGACTTCTTCGAGGTCGAGGTCGGGCTGGAGACCACGCTCAAGCGGCCCATCATCAACACCCGCGACGAGCCGCACGCGGACGCGGACAAGTACCGCCGCCTGCACGTCATCATCGGCGACGCCAATCTCTCCGAGATCTCCACGTTCCTCAAGGTCGGCACCACGTCGCTGATCCTCGCCATGATCGAGGAGAAGGCGCTCGGCGCCGACCTGGGCATCGCCGACCCGGTGGGCGAGTTGCGCGCGGTCAGTCACGACCCGTCCCTGAAGCACCTCATGCGGATGCGCGACGGTCGCCGGCTGACCGCGCTGGACGTGCAGTGGGCCTACCACGAGCGGGTCCGTTCCTTCGTGGACGAGCGGTACGGCCCCGACGTGGACGCGCAGACCGCCGACGTGCTGGACCGCTGGGAGAGCGTGCTGGACCGGCTCGGCCGCGACGCCTTCGAGTGCGCCGACGAGCTGGACTGGGTGGCCAAGCTGCGGGTGCTGGAGGGCTACCGGGAGCGGGAGAAGCTCGGCTGGGGCTCGCACAAGCTGCAACTGGTCGACCTGCAGTACTCCGACGTGCGGCCGGAGAAGGGCCTCTACCACCGGCTGGTCCAGCGCGGCTCGATGAAGACGCTGCTCAACGACGAGCAGACCCGCACCGCGATGACCGAGCCGCCGGAGGACACCCGGGCCTACTTCCGCGGCCGGTGTCTGGCCCAGTACGCCTCCGAGGTGGTGGCCGCGAGCTGGGACTCGGTCATCTTCGACGTGGGCCGGGAGTCGCTGGTCCGGGTGCCGATGATGGAGCCCGAGCGGGGCACCCGCGCGCACGTCGGTCAGCTCTTCGACAGGTGCGAGAGCGCCAAGGATCTGCTGGAGCTGCTGACCGGCGGCTGAGCCGGTTGCCGGAAGGCCCGTTGCGTGCCGAACCCGGCGCGCGGCGGGCTTTTCGTCGCCCGCGCGAGGTAAGTTGATCGCAGGCGATCGTGGAGGAGGCACCACCATGGCGACGCAAGAGGGTGGTCAGACCCAGTCCGGCAAGTCCCACGAGGAGGTCGAGGAGGTCACCGCGCAGGCCAATCCCGAGGTGGCCGAGCGGCACGCCGAGATCACCGAGGACGTCGACGACCTGCTCGACGAGATCGACTCCGTCCTGGAGGAGAACGCCGAGGAATTCGTCAGGGGCTATGTACAGAAAGGGGGCGAATAGGGCATGGCCGGTTAAATCAGACATGCCCAAGAGCTCTGACGACCGGGATGGCTACCGTCGTTGTCGGGACTGCCACGAGTGGAAGCCGCTCGAAGAGTTCTGCGCCAACAGTCGTCGCCCTGACGGTCGGGGCAGTTACTGCAAGCCCTGCTTCAACCTTCGTTCGAAGGCGAGCTACGCCAGGCGCCTGAAGGAGAAGCAGGGGCGAGAGGTGCGGGAGCTGCCGGCCGTTCCGGATGGCCACCGTCGTTGCCCGACATGCGGCGAGACGAAAGTGCTCGACGACTTCCCGCGCAATCGGTCCGGGCGGGGTGGTTACGGCCGATACTGCAAGCCGTGCCACAACGAGAAGGGCAAGGAAACGCGGCAGCGGCTCTACGGCGGTAGTCGCGAGTACCACCTGCGTCGCCGCTACGGGGTCGGGGAGAAGGAGTTCCAGGAGCTCCTGGCCGAGCAGGGCGGCGTGTGCGCGATCTGCCGGCGTCCCGATCCGGAACATCTGGACCACGATCATCGCACCGGATGGGTCCGCGGGATACTCTGCTTCAACTGCAACGGCGGTCTCGGCCAGTTCAAGGACAACCTCGACAACCTGGCCGGGGCGATCACATACCTGAGAGGAACCACGTGGCAGCGGGTTTTGATCCATCCGGGCGTCTTCCAGATGTGTTCACCAACGCGGGGACGTCCTCCTTCACCACGTTCCTGAGCAAGGCGGCCCCCGAGATGCTGCCGGGCCGTCGGCCGCTGCCGCCCGGCATGGCCGCAGACCTGGCGCCACACGCGACCACCATCGTGGCGATCGCGGCCGCGAACGGCGTGGTCATGGCCGGCGACCGCCGCGCCACCATGGGCAACCTGATCGCCCAGCGTGACATCGAGAAGGTGCACCCGGCCGACGCGTACTCGCTTGTCGGCATCGCGGGCACGGCGGGCATCGGCATCGAGCTGATGCGACTGTTCCAGGTGGAGCTGGAGCACTACGAGAAGATCGAGGGCGCGATGCTCTCGCTCGACGGCAAGGCCAACCGGCTGGCCTCGATGATCCGGGGCAACCTGGGCGCGGCCATGCAGGGGCTGGCCGTGGTCCCGCTGTTCGCCGGCTTCGACCTGGCCGCGAGCGACCCGGCGCGGGCCGGCCGGATCTTCAGCTTCGACGTGACCGGCGGTCCCTACGAGGAGACCGGTTACGACGCGATCGGCTCCGGCTCGCTGTTCGCCAAGTCCGCGCTGAAGAAGCGCTTCCGGGCCGGCCTGTCGGTCGACGACGCGACGCGGCTGGCCGTCGAGGCGCTCTACGACGCCGCGGACGACGACACCGCCACCGGCGGCCCCGACCTGACCCGGCGGATCTACCCGGTCGTGATGACCGCGACGGCCGAGGGCACCCACCGGCTCACCGACGCCGAGACGGCGGCGATCGCGGAGAGCGTGGTGTCCGGTCGGATGGAGAACCCCGGCGGCTGACCCCGCTCGCACGTCCACCGAGTCAGCAGTCCCGCACCACAGGTACGAAGGAGAACCGCCGCCGTGGCCATGCAGTTCTACGCCTCGCCCGAGCAGATCATGCGCGACCGCTCCGAGCTGGCCCGCAAGGGCATCGCCCGGGGCCGCAGCGCGGTGGTCCTGAGTTACGACGGCGGGGTGCTCTTCGTCGCCGAGAATCTGTCCAGCACGCTGCACAAGGTCAGTGAGATCTACGACCGGATCGGCTTCGCCGCGGTCGGCCGGTACAACGAGTTCGAGAACCTGCGGCGCGCCGGGGTGCGGATGGCCGACCTCAACGGCCTGAGCTACGACCGGCGCGACGTGACCGGCCTGGCGTTGGCGAACGCGTACGCGCAGACGCTGGGCGCCATCTTCACCGAGCAGTCGAAGCCGTTCGAGGTGGAGATCTGCGTGGCCGAGGTGGGCGCCACGGCTGAGGACGACTCGCTCTACCGGGTGACCTACGACGGCTCGGTCAACGACGAGCCGGGCCGGATGGCGATGGGCGGTCAGGCCGAGGCGATCACCGGGGTGCTGAAGAACGAGCACCGGCCGGAGATGTCGCTGTCGGAGGCGGTACGCGCCGCGATGAAGGCGCTGAGCAGCGTCGGCGGTGAGGGCGGGGCGGCCCGGACGATCGCGGCGAACCAGTTGGAGGTGGCGGTCCTGGACCGGCGCCGGGTGGGCCGGACGTTCCGGCGGATCACCGGCGCGGCGCTGACCGCGTTGCTGGACGGCGACGCGGAGGCGGACGTCGCGCCGGCGCCGGGCCGGGCGAAGACGCCGACGGTGCCGACCGAGGAGGCGAAGAAGCCGATCACGTCGGCGGGTTCGGCCGACCTGGAGGGCAATCGGGAGGACGCGCCCGGCGAGTGACACCGGTTTCCGGACCCCGCCACACCGCTGAGGTGGCGGGGTTCGCCGCTGTCCGGGGGTCCCGGCGTACGACGCTGACGGCGGGCGCTGCCCATCGGGGGCTCCGGGCGGCTAATGTCTCATCATGGAGCGGCGAATCTTCGGCCTCGAGACCGAGTACGGCGTCACCTGCACCTATCGCGGGCAGCGCCGGCTTTCCCCCGACGAGGTCGCGCGGTACCTGTTCCGACGGGTGGTGTCGTGGGGCCGGTCGAGCAACGTTTTCCTGCGTAACGGGGCTCGCCTCTATCTGGACGTGGGCTCGCATCCGGAATATGCGACGCCGGAGTGCGACTCGGTGACCGATCTGGTGGCGCACGACCGGGCCGGCGAGCGGATCCTGGAGGGGCTGCTCGTCGACGCGGAGAAGCGGCTGCACGACGAGGGCATCGCGGGCGAGATCTATCTATTCAAGAACAACACCGATTCGGCCGGCAACTCGTACGGCTGCCACGAGAACTACCTGGTGTCCCGGCACGGGGAGTTCGGCCGGCTGGCCGACGTGCTGATCCCGTTCCTGGTCACCCGGCAGTTGATCTGCGGTGCGGGCAAGGTGTTGCAGACGCCGCGCGGCGCGGTCTACTGCCTGTCGCAGCGGGCGGAGCACATCTGGGAGGGCGTCTCCTCGGCGACCACCCGGAGCCGGCCGATCATCAACACCCGGGACGAGCCGCACGCGGACGCGGAGCGCTACCGCCGGCTGCACGTCATCGTGGGCGACTCCAACATGAACGAGGTCACCACGCTGCTGAAGGTCGGCACCGCCGACATCGTGCTGCGGATGATCGAGGCCGGCGTGGTGATGCGGGACCTGACGTTGGAGAACCCGATCCGGGCCATCCGGGAGGTGTCGCACGACATCACCGGCCGGCGCAAGGTTCGGCTGTCCTCCGGCAAGGAGGTCTCGGCGCTGGAGATCCAGCAGGAATACCTGGCGAAGGCGACGGAGTTCGTGGAGCGCCGGGGCGGAGACCAGACCGCGAAGCGGGTGGTGGAACTGTGGGGGCGGGTGCTGGGGGCGGTGGAGACCGGTGACCTGGACCCGGTGGCACGCGAGATCGACTGGGTGAGCAAGCTCAAGCTGATCGAGCGTTACCAGCGCAAGCACGACCTGCCGCTGTCGCATCCGCGGGTGGCGCAGATGGATCTGGCCTATCACGACCTGCGTCGCGGCCGGGGCCTGTACGGGTTGTTGGAGCGTCGGGGTGAGGTGGACCGGGTGGCGAACGACCCGGAGATCTTCGAGGCGAAGGAGACGCCGCCGCAGACCACCCGGGCGCGGCTACGTGGCGAGTTCATCCGGCACGCGCAGGAGAAGCGGCGTGACTTCACCGTCGACTGGGTGCACCTGAAGCTGAACGACCAGGCGCAGCGCACGGTGCTCTGCAAGGACCCGTTCCGCGCGTACGACGAGCGGGTGGAGCGGCTGATCGCCAGCATGTGAGCGCGTCGGCGGCCGGTGCCTTGGTGCCGGCCGCCGCGGCCCCGGTAGGCTGGCCTGGCCATGGACACTTCCGAACCGCAGGGCCGCGCGCGCGGCCGTACCTCCGGCCGCGAGCGGGACGGCGGCACCGAGAAGCTCAACTGGATCGACCGGCGGCGGGAGAAGATCCGCGCCGAGATCGAGCGCAACCGCCGCGGTGACCACAAGGTGCCGACGTGGGCGATGGCGGTCGCGCTGGTGGTGATCGTGGCGGCCTGGGTCGGGCTGATCGTCTTCTTCGGCTGAGGTCGGCCGGCGGGTCGGCTCAGCCGAGCAGGCCGGCGGCGTACCGGCCGGCGGCGGCCGCGGCCAGGAAGTAGGCGTGGTCGGCGTCGAGGCCGCGGCCCATCGTCGAGAGCCCGACCGGGCTGGCGCGCAGCGCCGCGTCGAGGCCGTCGGTGGGCACCGTGACGACGCGGTGCCGGTCCGCCAGCGGTGCCAGCGCCGCCGTCACGTCCGCCGCCAGTTCCGGGTCGAGGCCGTCGGGCACGACCAGTTCCGCGGGGGCCAGCGCCACCCGGCCGTACGCGGTGAGGCTGTGGTGGGAGACGCCGCGGTGCCGGGGGCGGTGATCGGCGTCGGAGATCCGCAGTGAGCCGACCGGGCGTCCGCCCAGCGTGGCGACCGCGTTGACGGCTTCTCCGACGGCGACGCCGGAGAAGCCCCAGCGGGTGCCGGTGCCGAGGTTGCCCGGCCCCTGGGCGACGATCGCCAGGTCGGCGTGGAGCACGTGCCGGGCGGCGAGCAGGCCGCTGTGCAGCGTGCTGGCTTCCAGGTCGCCGCCGAACGCCTGGCCGACGCTGACCGTGCCGGCGAGGTGGCCGGCGAGGCTGGCGAGGGTGCGGGAGAACCAGGCGGGCAGCGCGCCGCCGTCGGTGAGCAGGTACGCGATCCGGGCGTGCGGGGCGTCGGCGTGCACGCCGGCCAGGATCGCCGGTAGGGCGGAGTGCAGGTCGGCGGTGACCACCGGCATGCCGTCGACGGACTCGGCGGAGGCCAGCCGGTGGTGGTGCGGGGAGGCTTCCTCGTCGACGCCGAGCAGGATCGGTTGCAGCGGCGTGTAGCGGGCCTTGACGAGGTGCCCGGCGTCGCGGCTGTCGCCGGCCTGCGGCGGGTCGGCGGGGAGCCGGTCGGGCAGCGCGACGACCAGGGCGTAACCGCCGGTGCCGAGGCCCATCAGCAGCGCGCCGGCGTTGAGCAGCACGCGGTCGCCGGGTTCCGGGTCGCCGACCAGCGCCGGGTAGGCCAGGGCCCGCATCCGGGCGCCGTCGGGCAGGTCGACGTCGAGTTCCACGGCGCCGGCCCACCGTCGTCGTACCGTCGTGACCGTGCCGGACCGCCATCGCACCATGACCGGCAACCTATCGGCCGGCGGCGGGGCGGGCGACGGCCGGGTCAGGCGCCCTGGTCGACGGGTCGACCGGGTTCGTCCTGGGTGGTCCGGGCGCGCCGGCCGGTGGCGCGGGACCGGGTGGGGTCGAGGAAGACGTACGCGATCTCGGGGAACCGCCCGGTGAGTCGGCGTTCCGCCTCGTCGGCGGCGGCTTCGATCTCGGCGCCGGTGGCGTCGTCGCGGAAGTCGACCTTGGCGGCGACCAGGATGTCCTCCGGGCCGAGGAACATGGTCATCAGCGTGTCGACCCGGTCGACCGTCGGCAGCGCGGCCAGCTCCTGCTCGATCTGCCGGTGCGTGCGTTCCGAGACGGCGCGGCCGACCAGCAGCGAGATGTTGCTGTGGGCCAGGATCGCGGCGACCACCAGCAGCAGCACGCCGATGAGGATGGAGGCGACGCCGTCGTAGAGTTCGTCGCCGGTGAGGTGGGACAGGGTGAGCCCGGCGGCGGCGATGAGCAGGCCGACAAGCGCGGCGCTGTCCTCCAGGAAGACGGCCTTGACCGTGGTGTCGGCGGTGAGCCGCAGGTAGCGGCGGGGGGTGGTGCGCCAGCGCCGGGACTCGCCGCGCACCTGCCGGACGGCCCGGGCCAGCGACACCGACTCGATGGCGAACGAGATCGCCAGCACCACGTACGCGACCAGGTAGTCGCCGGTGTGGTCGTGCACGAGGATGGTGGTCACGCCGTGGGTGATGGCGAAACCGGCGCCGGCCACGAACGTGAACAGCGCGGCGAGGAACGCCCAGACGTAGCTCTCCTTGCCGTACCCGAACGGGTGCCGGGGGTCGGCGGGCCGCGCGCCGCGACGCAGCGCCAGGTAGAGCAGCACCTCGGTGGTGGTGTCGGCGACCGAGTGGGCGGCCTCGGAGAGCATCGCCGCGGAGCCGGAGAGCAGGCCCGCGACCAGCTTCGCGATCGCGATGGCGAGGTTGGCCGCGCCGGCCACCACGACGGTGCCGACGCTCTCGGTCTTGACTTCCGGTTCCGCCATGGGCTCACCCTATGGCCGGTCCGGACGGGCCGCCCGGTGAGCCGGACGGGGCCGCTCGGGTGGTGACCGCGCGCCGCGCCCGCGTGGGTGCCCGCGTCGGACGCGCGGGCTGCTAGCGTTCGGTACGTGTCCCGGACCCGTACCGAACGCCTGGTCAACCTGGTGATCTGCCTGCTGTCGACGCGGCGTTTCCTGACCGCCGCCCAGATCGCCGCGACCGTGCCCGGCTACGAGCACGACCCGGACGACGCCAAGGACCATGAGGCGTTCCAGCGCAAGTTCGAGCGCGACAAGGCCGAGCTGCGGGAGCTGGGCGTGCCGCTGGAGACCGGCACGGCGAGCGTCTTCGACGCCGAGCCGGGCTACCGGATCGCCCACCGGGAGTACGCGCTGCCCGACATCCCGCTGGAACCGGACGAGGCCGCCGCGGTGGGCATCGCGGCCCGGCTGTGGCAGCACGCCGGCCTCGCCGCCGCCGCCTCGTCGGGGCTGGCGAAGCTGCGCGCCGCCGGCATCGACGTGGACCCGCAGGCCACCCTGGGTCTGGAGCCGATGGTGACGGTCGATCCGGCGTTCGCCCCGCTGACCGCCGCCGCGCGGGACCGCCGGGAGGTCGCCTTCGACTACCGGGTGCCGGACCGGGACGCGCCGACCCGCCGCCGGGTGCAGCCGTGGGGCGTGGTGTGTTGGCGCGGCCGGTGGTACGTGGTCGGTCACGACCTGGACCGGGCGGCGACCCGCTGCTTCCGGCTCTCCCGGGTCGTCGGTGCGGTCCGGGCGACCGGCGAGCCGGGTGCCTACCAGCCGCCTGCCGGGGTGGACCTGATCAGTCACGTGGCCCGCTGGTCGGGGCCGGTGGAGCGCACCGGCCGGGCGACCGTGCTGGTCACGCCGGGCCGCGCCGCCGGGCTGCGCCGCTGGGCGGTGGAGAGCCACGCCGGGCCGGACGGGGACCGGCTGGTGCTGCCGTACGCCGACGCCGAGTTCCTGGCCGGCCAGATCGTCGGGTACGGCCCGGACGTGCGGGTGCTGGAGCCGCCGGAGGTCCGGGAAGCGGTCATCCAGCGGTTGAAGGAGGTCGCGGCCCGGCACGACGAGCTGGCGGTGGCCGGGGGTGCCCGGTGACCCGGCCGGCGGCGGCCCGCGCCGGCCGTGCCTCGGCCGACCGGCTGGCCCGGCTGCTCAACCTGGTGCCCTACCTGCTGGCCCGCCCCGGCATCGAGATCGCCGAGGCGGCGCACGACCTGGGCGTGACCGAGCGGCAGCTCCGGGAGGATCTGGAGCTGCTCTGGGTGTGCGGGCTGCCGGGTTACGGCCCCGGTGACCTGATCGACATGGCGTTCGACGGCGACCGGGTGACGATCACCTACGACGCCGGCATCGACCGGCCGCTGCGGCTCACCCCCGACGAGGCGTTGGCCCTGGTGGTGGCGCTGCGAATGCTCGCCGAGACGCCCGGGGTGGCCAACCGGGAGGCGGTGGAGCGGGCCCTGGCGAAGATCGAGAGCGCGGCCGGTGACCTGGGCGGCGCGCCGGTGGAGGTGCTGCTGCCCGGCGACACCGACCGGGTGCGGGAGCTGCGCGCCGCGGTCGAGCGGGGCCGCGCGCTGCGGATCACCTACTACACTCCGGCGCGGGACGAGTCCACCGAACGCACCATCGACCCGTTGCGGATGCTGTCGGTGGGCGGCCGGGCGTACGTGGAGGCGTGGTGCCGCCGCGCCGAGGCGGTCCGGCTGTTCCGGGCCGACCGGATCGACGCGGTCACCGAGCTGCCGGAGCGGGCCGTGGTGCCGCCGCAGGCCCGCCCGCACGACCTGCGGGACGGCGTGTTCCGGCCGTCGGCCGACCTGCCGTTGATCACGCTGCGGATCGGCCGGGGCGAGCGGTGGATCACCGAATACTATCCGTGCGAGCGGGTCGAGGCCGACGGCGAGCAGTGGCTGGTGTCGCTGCGGGTCACCGACCTCGGCTGGGCCCGCCGGTTCGTGCTCGGGCTGGGCCCGGACGCGACCGTGGTGGCCCCGGCCGAGCTGGCCGAGCAGGTCCGCGCGCAGGCGGTCGCCGCGCTGGACGCGTACGCGGTCCCGACCGGCACCGCCGGTCCGGCGGCCACCGGCGTCACCCGATAGGCTGACCGCGTGGTGATGTGGATCGTGCTCGGGGTCGTGCTCTTCGCGCTGGTCGTGCTGGCCCTGGCGGTCCGCCCGGTGGTGGCCCGGCTGCCCCGGCTGCGCCGTTCGGCGGTGGCGTTGCAGCGCCGGGCCGTCGAGGCGGAGTCGCTGCGTTCGGCCGCCGAGGAGTTGCAGGCGCGGGCCGAGGCGCTCCAGGAGCGGGCGACCGTCGCGCAGGAGCGGATCATGTTGATCAAGGCCAGGCGCGGGGAGTAGTGATCGACGCGTGCCGTTTCCCACCCGAATGCGCCGGGACGGGTGGTTGACGGGACACTTCGGGTTGGCCGAGACTTCACCGACCGGGTCGGCACCAGCGGGCCCGGCGGGGGTGGCAAGCCGCTGCGACGCACGTACGATGGGCGGCGACCCACCTCACCACCGACACAGAGCGACTGGAGCTTCCCATGGGTGCCCTCAAGCCGTGGCACATCGCCGTACTCGTGGTCGTGCTGATCCTGCTGTTCGGCGCGAAGCGGCTCCCGGACGCGGCCCGCTCGCTGGGCCGTTCGCTGCGGATCATCAAGGCCGAGACGAAGAGCCTGCACGACGACGACCGTGACCTGGCCGAGAAGGCCGACGCGCAGGCCGCCTACCAGCCTCTCCCGCCGCAGCAGCCGCTCCAGGGCCAGCAGCAGTACGCGCAGCCCCAGCAGCAGTATGCCCCGCAGCCGCAGCAGCCGGTCGCCCCGCCGGTCGACCCGGTGCAGCGCGTCCGCGAGAACTGATCCGAAGGGGCCTCATCACCGTGGCCTTCGGGTTGAAGAAGCGCGGGCCGAGCACGTTCGCGCGCGCCGCCGACGGCTCGATGACGCTCATCGAGCACATCCGCGAACTGCGTAACCGCCTGTTCCGGGCCTCCCTGGCGGTCGTGGTCGGCTTCGGCTTCGGCTTCTGGCTGGCCGAGCCGGTCCGGAAGTTGCTGTCGCAGCCCTACTGCGACCTGCCGCAGTCGGTCGATCCGGACACCGGCAAGTGCCTGTTCGTGCAGCTCGGCGTCGCCGACGTCTTCCTGCTGAATCTGAAGATCGGTCTCTGGGTCGGCCTGATCATCGCCGCCCCGGTCTGGCTCTACCAGCTCTGGGCGTTCATCGCGCCCGGCCTGCACCGGCACGAGCGGCGGTACGCGTACATCTTCACCGCGCTCGCGGCCCCGTTGTTCGCCGCCGGCGCGGTGCTGGCGTTCTTCGTCACCACCAAGGGCCTGGAGTTCCTGCTCAACGTCTCCGGTGACGACATCGCGACCAACCTTGAGGTCACCCGCTACATCTCCTTCGTCACCAACCTGATCCTGCTGTTCGGGGTGGCGTTCGAGTTCCCGCTGATCGTGCTGATGCTCAACTTCGTCGGCCTGGCCAGCGCGAAGCGGCTGCTGAGCTGGTGGCGGGTGGCGATCTTCGTGTTCTTCGCGTTCTCCGCGGTGGTCACGCCGACGCCGGACCCGTTCGGCATGACGGCGCTGGCGATCTGTCTCTCCGCGCTCTACTTCGGCGCGGTCGGGGTGGCGTTCATCAACGACCGGCGGCGCGGGCGGGGCCGGGAGGTCTACGCCGGTATCGCCGACGACGAGGTGTCGCCGCTGGACCTGTCCGACGAGCCGGTGCCGACCGGCGCCCGGATCGAGGCGTCCGCCCCGGTCGCGGCCCCCGAGCCGGTCGCCGCGCCGGCGCCGATCGAGCGCCGCTACGACGACATGACCTGACCGTTCCGCTCGTCCCGAACGCCGTCCCCGCCGCTCGGGGGCGGCGTTCGTCGTCCGGGAGGTGCGGTGGATCGGGGCTCATGCCACCCGGCGGGCGGCGGTGGGGGACAGCGCCGGAACGGCGTCGGGGTGCAGGATCGCGGCGATCGCCTCGGCGCCGTCGACCAGGCGGGGACCGGCCCGCACGATGAGCGCGTCCGCGTCCACCGCCCAGACCTCCGCGCCGGGGAAGTGCCCGGCCACCGCGGCGGCCTGGTCGGCGGCCCCGTCCAGCCGGAAGCCGCACGGCGCGACCAGCACCACCTCCGGGTCGGCGGCCCGCAGCTCCGCCCAGGTCGTCGGCGTGGACCGGGCCCCCGCACTGGTGGCCACCGGCTCGCCGCCGGCGACGTCCACCAGGTCCGGGATCCAGTGCCCGGCGCCGAACGGCGGGTCCACCCACTCGACCACGGCGACCCGCCGCCGGGGCCGGCCGGCCACCGCCGACCGGATCGTCGCCAGCCGGGCGCGCAGGCCGTCCACCAGGGCCTCGGCGCGGTCCGGCACCCGGGCCGCCGCGCCCACCGCGCGGATCGTGCCCAGCACGTCGTCGAGCGTGTACGGGTCGAGCGAGAGCACCTCCGCCCGCGCGCCGAGATGGTCGACCGCGTCGGCCACCCGGCCGGACGGCAGCGCGCAGACCCGGCACAGGTCCTGGGTGAGGATCAGGTCCGGGTCCAGTCCGGCCAGCGCGCCGGCGTGCAACGTGTACAGGTCGTCGCCGGCGGCGACCCGCTCCCGCACGTACGCGTCGATCTCGCCGGGGCTCATGCCGCGGGTGTCCCGTCCACCCACCACCACCGTGACGCCGGCCCGGTACGACGGCGGCACCTCGCACTCGAACGTCACCCCGACCAGGTCGTCGCCGAGGCCCAGCGCGTAGACGATCTCGGTGGCGGACGGGAGCAGGGAAACCAGACGCATGCCGCCCATCATGCCGGGCCGGCGCGCGGCCGCACATTCGAGTCGCCCTCGGGCCTTGCCGCCACCGCCGGCCCGCTTAGACTCTGCTGACTCCGCCGAGTCCCACGCCCCGTCCCGGTCAGCGCGCTGACCTCCGCTCCGGAGAGCCCCGATGAAAAGCCGTACCGCCGCCGTCCTGACCGTCCTCTGTGCCGCCACCGCGCTCACCGCCTGCGGCGACGACGAGCCCGCGCCGAAGGGCGAGCAGGTCCCGGTGACCGCCACCGACACCAGCTGCGAGGTCACCACCACGCTGTTCACCCCCGGCACGGTGACCTTCACCGTGACCAACCGGGGGCAGCAGGCCACCGGCGTCTACGTCTACGGCCGGGAGGGCGACGGCTTCACCAAGGTGATCGCCGAGGTGGCCGACGTGCCGGCGGGCCGCACCGGCGACCTGCGCGCCACGCTCGCCACCGGCTCCTACGAGGTGGCCTGCAAGCCCGGCCGGCAGGGCGACGGGGTGCGTACCCGCATCACCGTCTCCGACGACGGCAACGTGGCCAGTGCCGCGGCCGAGACCGCGTACGACCGGGCGATCGCCGTCGAGCTGACCGGTGACACGCTCACCGGCGCGGACGGGCTGATCGCCGAGCCCGGCGAGAAGCTCTCGCTGAAGGTGACCAACAAGACCGCCGGCGCCCGGACGCTGTACGTGCTCAATCCGGACGGCAAGCGGATCGCCGAGCTGAAGGCGGAGCCGAACGGCACCGCCGAGACGGTGGTGGCCCTGGGCGCGGCCGGGAACTGGACGCTCAAGGTCAAGGGCGACGGGGTGCCGTCGGTGAGCAAGCGGCTGGTGGTGCGCTGATCGGAGGAGTTGCGACGCGGGTGCATCCATCGGGGACGGTGCGGGCGAAGCAAGGGTCGTGACGACAGTCACGGACCTGGTCGCCTCGACGAAAGGCTCCCCGATGAACATCGCTCGTCTCGCCGCCCGGCTGGCCGTGGGCGCCACGGCCGCGGCGGTGGCCACCGCCGTCGCCGCCGCGCCCGCCCAGGCCGGCGCGAAGCAGCCCGGCACGCGTTCGCTGGCCGCGGTGCTCACCGCCGACAAGAGCGGCTTCGACCGCAACGCGCGGGACTTCGACGTGCTCACCAAGGCGGTCCTGACCGTGTTGGAGGCGAAGCCGAACTCGCCGGTCAAGGTGCTCACCGACGGCACGGTCGCGCTGACCGCGTTCGTGCCGAACGACTACGCGTTCCGCGAGCTGGTCCGCGACATCACCCACGCGCGGACGCTGCCGAGCGAGAAGGCCGCGTTCGACGGGGTCGCCGGCCTGGGTGTGGACACCGTGGAGAACGTGCTGCTCTACCACGTGGTGCCGGGCGCCACGATCGACCGGAAGGCGGCGCTGAAGGCCGACGGCGCGGAGCTGTCGACCGCACTCGGCGCCTCCGTCGAGGTCGACGTGCGGCACTGCTGGTACGGCAAGCAGGTGCGCCTGGTCGACGCGGACACCAACGACCGTGACGCGCGGGTGGTCCGCTACGACATCAACAAGGGCAACAAGCAGATCGCCCACGCGGTGGACCGGGTGCTGCGCCCGGTCGACCTGCCCTGACCCACGTCCCGTCCGACGGCGTCCGGCTCCGTGCCGGGCGCCGTCGTCGTGTCGCCGGTCAGCGGACGGAGTGGCCGAACTGGCTGCTCAACGCCAGCCCGGCGGTACAGCTCAGCTCGCCGGGGGCGAGCTGGACGTGGGAGGGCCGCCAGGTCTCGGCGGCGCCTGTCGGGCCGACGCGGGCGAGCAGGCAGTCGTACTGGCTGGCCCGCAGCGCCACGCCGACCGTGCCGCCCCGCACGGCGATCTCCTGCCGTACGGCCGGGTCGAGTTCCAGGCCGGCCACGGCGGCACGGACCGCCGCCTCGTCGGGGCCGGACCGGGTGAGCGCCGCCCGGAGCCGAGCGTCGACGCCGGTGAGGGACGGGTCCCGGGGGACCGGCAGCGGGTCGCCGGTGGGGCAGTCGATGTCGTCGTCGCGGTCGTCCCGTTCGGGGCCGAGGTTCAGCCGGAAGCAGACGGGTTCGGTGCCCTCGACCCGTTCGCCCCAGTCGTTGACGCCGACCCCGTGCCCGGTCACCCGCAGCACCAACGTCACCCCGGTCTGCCAGTGCGTCTCGCCGCGCACCTGGAGCACCTCCACCGCCTGCTCCTGCCCGGCGGCGTGCACGAACTCGTCGGCCTGGTAGAGGTGGTCGACGTCGAACCGGCTCTCCAGCCGGTCGACGGTCCCGGTCGCGTCGGCGACCGCGCTGTCGTGCCAGGGCGTCTCGCCCGGCCGGTGCGCCCACCACAGCCCGGCGGCCAGCGCGAACGGGGCGAGCGCGAACGGGGCGAGGACGGCGATCAGCGTGCGGGAACGCATGGCGCGGAGTATGCCGTACGGTCGTCCGCGCCGTGGCCCCGTCGATCACCGACGTCGGTGTCTCCCCTGGTGGGCGGTGCGCCCCGTGTCGTACCGTGCTCGCCGTGACCGCGCCCGATCATGTTCCGCCCGGCCCGGTGGCCGTGCTCGCCAACCCGACCGCCGCCCGGGGCCGGCACCGGGGCCTGCTGCCGGAGGTCCTGGCGCGCCTCGGCGCCGCCGGCCGCCCGGTGGAGCTGCTGCGCGCGCGTACCGCCGGGGAGGCGGAGGCGGCGTGCCACGCCGCGGTGGCCGGCGGCGCCGGGGCGCTGGTCTCGGTCGGCGGCGACGGCACCGTGCACCGTGCGGTGCAGGCGGTCGCCGGCACGGCGGTGCCGTTCGGGCCGGTCCCGGCCGGCACCGGCAACGACTTCGCGGTGGACACCGGCTACCCGGCCGACCCGCTCGCCGCCGTCGACGTGATCGCCGCCGCGCTGGCCGCCGGCCGGACCCGCCCGGTGGACCTGGCCCGGCTGTCCCGGCCCGGCGACGACGACCGCTGGTTCGGTGCGGTGCTCGCGGCCGGCTTCGACGCGATCGTCAACGAGCGGGCCAACCGGATGCGCTGGCCGCGCGGTCGGCGCCGCTACGACCTGGCGATCCTGGTCGAGCTGGCCCGGCTGCGCCCCCGCCGCTACCGGCTCACCCTCGACGGCGAGCCGCACGAAATGGACGCGGTGCTGGTCGCGGTCGGCAACGCGGCCAGCTACGGCGGCGGCATGCGGATCTGCCCGGACGCCGACCCGACCGACGGGCTGCTGGACGTGGTGGTGGGCGGTCGCTTCGACAGGCGCACGCTGATGCGGGTCAAGCCTCGCATCTACCGGGGCACCCACGTCACGCACCCGCTGGTGCGGACCTACCGGGCGCGGACGGTGGAGCTGGTCGCCGACGGCATCACCACGTACGTGGACGGCGAGCGGGCGTTCCCGTTGCCGGTGACCGTCACCGCCGTGCCGGCGGCGCTGCGGCTGCTGCGCTGACCACGGCCGGTGGTGGGGCGGCGGCGCGGACCGCGCCCGCGCTCGCGGCCACCACCAGCGCGATGGCGAGCACCTCGACCGGGTGCAGCGCCTGACCGAGCACCAGCCAGCCGGCCAGCGCGGCGATCGCCGGTCCGAGGCTCATCAGCACCGCGAACGTGGCGGTGGGCAGCCGCCGCAGCGCCGCCAGCTCCAGGCTGTAGGGCAGCACCGAGGCGAGCAGCGCCAGCCCGGCGCCGAGCCCCAGCACCGCCGGGTGGGCCAGCCGACCGCCCGCGTCGACCAGCCCGATCGGCAGGGTGACAAGCGCCGCCACGGTGAGGGCCAGGGCCAGCCCGTCGGCCCGGGGGAACCGCGCGCCGACCCGGGCCGAGCAGACGATGTACGCCGCCCACATCGTGCCCGCCGCCAGCGCCAGCGCCGCGCCGACGGGGTCCAGCCGGTCGAAGCCGCCCTGCCCGAGCAGGGCGACGCCGGCCAGCGCCAGCCCGGCCCAGCACCACGCGGCGACCCGGCGTGCCCCGACCACGGAGAGCGCCAACGGGCCGAGCACCTCCAGCGTCACGGCCGGCCCGAGCGGGATCCGTTCGATCGCCTGGTAGAAGATCGAGTTCATGCCGGCCAGGGCCAGCCCGAACGCGACCACGGCGGCCCAGTCGCCGCGCCGGTGCCCGCGCAGCCGGGGCCGGCACACGACGAGCATCAGCAGCGCGCCGAGAGTGAGCCGCAGCGTGACCGCCCCGGCCACCCCGGTCCGCGGGAACAACGACGCGGCCAGCGCGGAGCCGAACTGCACGGACAACGCCCCACCGAGCACCAGCGCCACCCCACCGAGCCGGCCCGGCGGTAGGGGGTGCCGGGCGGTGCCGCCGCTGACCTCAGCCGGCATGCCGGACATCGGGCCGGGCACGTCGGCCCCGGGGCTCCGCCGCGCGGCCGGCCCGAGGCTCCGCCGCGCGGCCGGCTTGACGACCCGACGCGTGGCCGGTCACCGGATGCCGGCCAGGTCGAGCACGGCGCCCAGCCCGTTCGGCCGGCCGGGTTCGGCGCACGGCAGCACCAGCACGCCGCAGCCGGCCGCCACCGCGCCGGCGTCGGCCGGGGTGTCGCCCACCATCAGCGTGTGCTCCGGGTCGACGCCGAGCAGCCCGCAGGCCCGCAGGAAGATGCCCGGGTCCGGCTTGCAGCGCCCCACCTCGTACGACAGCGCGTACGCGTCGACAAGCGCGTCCAGGTCCCAGGCGGTGAAGAGTGGTCGCAGGTCGAAGCCGATGTTGCTGACCACCGCCACCTTCACCCCGGCGGCCCGCAGCGCGCCGAGCACCGGCGCGGTGTCCGGGTACGGCAACCAGCCCTCGGGCACCAGCACCCGCTCGTAGAGCGCGTCGGCGAGCCCGTCGATGCCGGCGTCGACGGTCTCGGCCAGCCCGGTGTAGGCCCCCCGGTGGGCGTGCGGGTAGAGGTCGCGGTCGGCCCACAGCTCGGCCAGCCGGGGCGGCACCCGGGCGGGCAGCGGGCCGCCGGCCCGGCCGGCCGTGAGCAGACGGTCGGCGAGCGAGGTGGCCTTGATCCGGTCCAGTTCGACCCCGCAGGCGGCCGCGGCGGCGCGCACCCAGGCCAGCGGCTCCTCGACCTGGGCGAGAGTGCCGTGGAAGTCGAAGAGCACCGCCTCCACGGGCCGGCGGGACGGGCTCGGGCGGACGGCGTCGTCGGCGCCGCGCGAGGCGTGGGGCAGTTCGGTACGGTCCGGCACGTCGTGCACCCTACCGACCCGCTCCGACCGCCCTGCCGGACGGCCTTGACCGGTGGTCGTCGGCGGTACCGATTAATCTTGGATGCATGTCGAGCCCCGCCGAGCGGTACGCCGCGGCGCGCCGCCGGGCCGCGCAGGCCTCCGCCTTCCCGGCCCTGGACGAATTCTCCCGCGATCTCGGGTTCGACCTCGACGACTTCCAGCGGGAGGCGTGCGAGGCCCTGGAGCGGGGCAGCGGCGTGCTGGTCTGCGCGCCCACCGGCGCCGGCAAGACGGTGGTGGGCGAGTTCGCCGTGCACCTGGCGCTGCGCGGCACGCCTGGTGGCGACGGGCCGGCCGTGCGGCGCAAGTGCTTCTACACCACGCCGATCAAGGCGCTGTCCAACCAGAAGTACCACGACCTGGTCGACCGCTACGGCGTCGCGCAGGTCGGCCTGCTCACCGGCGACAACGCGATCAACGGGGACGCGCCCGTGGTGGTGATGACCACCGAGGTGCTGCGCAACATGCTCTACGCCGGCTCGGCCACGCTGGAGGGCCTGGCCTACGTGGTGATGGACGAGGTCCACTACCTGGCCGACCGGTTCCGGGGCGGCGTGTGGGAAGAGGTGATCATCCACCTGCCCGAGTCGGTGACCCTGGTCTCGCTGTCGGCCACCGTCTCCAACGCCGAGGAGTTCGCCGACTGGCTGGTCACCGTGCGCGGCGAGACCGCGGTGGTGGTCTCCGAGCACCGGCCGGTGCCGCTCTGGCAGCACATGCTGGTCGGCAAGCGCATGTTCGACCTGTTCCACGACGCCGACGCGGCCCGCAAGCACGACGTCCACCCCGAGCTGCTGCGCTACACCCGGGACACGGTGCGCCGGCTGGAGCTGGGCGAGGGGCGCAGCGCCGGCCCCGGCGGCGGGCGGCGGGGCCCGCGCTGGCGGGGCCCGATGCGCCCGGACATCGTCGACCGGCTCGACCGGGAGGGGCTGCTCCCGGCGATCCTGTTCATCTTCAGCCGGGCCGGCTGCGACGCCGCCGTGCAGCAGTGCCTCGCCGCCGGGCTGCGGCTGACCTCGCCCGATGAGCGCGCCGAGATCCGCCGCGTGGTCGAGTCCAAGGTCACCGCGATCCCGGGTGAGGACCTGTCCGTGCTGGGCTACTGGGAGTGGCTCGACGGGCTGGAGCGCGGGCTCGCCGCCCACCACGCCGGCATGCTGCCCGCGTTCAAGGAGGTCGTCGAGGAGCTGTTCGTCCGCGGCCTGGTCAAGGCCGTCTTCGCCACCGAGACGCTCGCGCTGGGCATCAACATGCCGGCCCGCTGCGTGGTGCTGGAGCGCCTGGTCAAGTTCAACGGCGAGGCCCACGTCGACCTCACCCCGGGGGAGTACACCCAGCTCACCGGCCGGGCCGGCCGGCGGGGCATCGACGTGGAGGGGCACGCGGTGGTGGTCTGGTCGCCGGAGACCGACCCCCGGCACGTGGCCGGCCTCGCCTCCACCCGCACCTACCCGCTGCGGTCCAGCTTCCGGCCGTCGTACAACATGGCCGTCAACCTGGTCGGCAGCGTCGGCGCGGCGCCGGCCCGGGAGCTGCTGGAGTCCTCGTTCGCGCAGTTCCAGGCGGACCGTTCGGTGGTCGGCCTGGCCCGGCAGGTGCAGCGCAACACCGAGACGATCGAGGCGTACGGCGCGGAGGCCACCTGCCACCAGGGCGACTTCGACGCGTACTTCGCGCTGCGGGTGGCGATCGCCGACCGGGAGCGGGCCATCGCCCGGCAGGGGCAGACCCAGCGCAAGGCGGCGGCCGTCGCGTCGCTGGAGCGGCTGCGGGTCGGTGACGTGATCCGGGTGCCGTCCGGGCGGCGGGCCGGCCTGGCCGTGGTCCTCGACCCGGCGACCGGTGGGTTCGGGGAGCCGCGCCCGCTGGTGCTCACCCAGGACCGCTGGGCCGGCCGGGTCAGCCCCGGCGACTTCACCACCCCGGCCGAGGTGCTCACCCGGATCCGGGTCCCGAAGCACTTCAACCACCGGTCCCCGGCGGCCCGGCGCGACCTGGCCGCCGCGGTCAGCGGCACCGGGCTGGACCGGCACGGCGGCCGGCGCGGCGGCCGGTCCCGCCAGGCGGTGGGGGAGGACCACCGGCTCAGCCAGCTCCGCGTCGAGCTGCGCGGGCATCCCTGCCACGCCTGCCCCGACCGCGAGGAGCACGCCCGCTGGGCGGAGCGCCGCCGCCGGTTGGAGCGCGACACCGAGGAGTTGCGGGAGCGGGTCAGCGGGCGGACGGGCTCCCTGGCCCGTACGTTCGACCGGATCGTGGCGCTGCTGACCGCGCGCGGCTACCTGGCCCCCGACGGTGAGGTCACCGACGCCGGCCGGACGCTGGCCCGGATCTGGACCGAGGCCGACCTGCTGGTCGCCGAGTGCCTGCGCCGCCGGGTGTGGGACGGGCTGTCCCCGGCCGAGCTGGCCGCCGCCGTGTCGGTGGTGGTCTTCGAGGCCCGGCGGGACGTCGACGAGCGGGCGTCGCTGCCGCGCGGCGCGGTCGGCGACGCGGTCGACGAGACGCTGAAGCTGTGGGGCGACATCGAGGCGGACGAGGCGGCCCGCGGCCTGGCCGTCACCCGCGAGCCGGATCTCGGCTTCGCCTGGCCGATCTACCGGTGGGCGCGTGGGGAGGCGTTGGCCAAGGTGCTCGCCAGCGGGCACCAGATCGACGGCGAGATGCCGGCCGGCGACTTCGTCCGGTGGGCCCGGCAGGTGGTCGACCTGCTCGGCCAGCTCGCCGACTCGGGCGGCGCGTCGACCGAGCTGCGTGCCACCGCGCGGCAGGCGATCTCGGCCGTGAACCGGGGCGTCCTGGCCTACCACGCCTCCGCCTGACGATCACTTTCGGTCACTGCCAGCGGTAAATCGACGCATCGCTCCGTCATCGCGACGGCACCCCCCGAACATCCGGGGGGCCGCCGTCATGCCTGGTCAGACGCTGCCGGATCATTGCCGTGGCGCGTCGGGTCACGCGTCGGTAGCGGATCGGGGGAAGGTCACCGTGGGCGAGATCAATCACTTCGAGTACGGGTGGATCACACCCGCGCTCAGCTACGCGCTGTCCGTGCTCGGCTCGGCGCTCGGCCTGGTCTGCGCGGGGCGGATCCGGACCGCCACCGGCGCCGGCCAGCGGGCCTGGTGGGGTCTGCTCGCGGCCTGGGCGCTGGGCGGCACCGCCATCTGGGCGATGCACTTCATGGCCATGCTCGGCTTCGCCGTCGCCGGCACCCGGATCCGGTACGACGTGCCGCTGACCGCCGCCAGCACGGTGATCGCGATGGGTGCGGTCGGCATCGGCCTGGCCATCGTGGGCACCGGTCGGCTCACCGCGACCCGGCTGCTCGCCGGCGGCTTCTTCACCGGCGCCGGGGTGGCCGCCATGCACTACACCGGCATGGCGGCGATGCGGCTGGACGGCACGCTCGGCTACGACCCGTTGCGGGTGACGCTCTCCGTGGTGATCGCGCTGGTGGCCGCCACGGTGGCGCTCTGGCTGGCGATGACCGTCCGGCGCGGCGTCGCCATCATCGCCTCCGCGCTGGTCATGGGCATCGCCGTGAACGGCATGCACTTCACCGGCATGAGCGCGCTGTCGGTGCACCTGCACGAGGGCCGGGGCGCGACCTCCGGTGGCACCGAGGTCAGCGGTCTGCTGGTGCCGATCGTGCTCGCGGTGGTCTTCGGCGTGGTCGGGCTGGTCTACGCGTTGCTCGCCGCGCCGTCCGACGACGACCGGGCCGGCGCCGCGTACGTGGCGGCCCGGCTGGACGGCGCGTCGCCGGTGGCCGAGGCCGAACCGGCGCCGGACCCGGTGGGCCTGCGCGCCCGGTCGGCACCGGCCGCCTCGACACCGCCTCCCGCGACGCCGGACCCGGTCGGCCTGCGGGCCCGGTCGACGCTGGCGCAGCCGGGTGCGCAGTTCCCCTCCCGCCGAAACCCCGACCGACGCCCCTAACCCGCTCCCACCCTCCCCCCGCCCCCCAGGGCCCACGGCCCAGAGCACTAATTCACGGAAAGAGTGGCCATCCCGCTCGGAATGGCCACTCTTTCCGTGAAACAGCGCGCGGCGGGGGCGGCGCGGGGCGACGGGGTGCGGGGCGGGGGCGGGGCGGGGGCGGGGCTGGAGGGGTGGGTCAGGGGCGGGGGGTGGCGAGCGCGTCGACCAGGCGTCGGCAGGAGCCGGCCAGGTTCCAGCGCTGCGCCAGGTCGAGCAGCCGGTCCGGGTCGGCCGGGGACGTCGGCAGCGCCGGGTCCAGCTCGGGCAGCGGCACGTCGGTGGCGACGCGGACCACCTTGGGCGCCGCGGCCAGGTAGTCGCGGGCGGCGTCGAGCTTGCCGCGCAGGCCCGGCGCGAAGCCGGAACCGGGATCGTCGAGCGCGGCCAGGATGCCGTCGAGGCCGCCGTAGCGCTCGATCAACCGGGCGGCGGTCTTCTCGCCCACCCCGGGAACGCCCGGCAGGCCGTCGCTCGGGTCGCCGCGCAGCGCGGCGAAGTCGGCGTACCGGTTGGCGGGCACGCCGTAGCGGGCCCGCACCGCGGCGTCGTCGCAGTCGTCGAGCTTGGCCACGCCCCGCCCGACGTAGAGCAGGCGCGTCGGGTGGTCGTCGTCGACGAGCTGGAACAGGTCGCGGTCGCCGGAGACCACCTCGACCGGCCCCGGCTGGGTCACCGAGAGCGTGCCCAGCACGTCGTCGGCCTCGTAGCCGGTCGCGCCGACCGCCGGGACGCCGAGCGCGTCGAGCACCTCGAGGATCATCGGCACCTGCGGGGAGAGCGTGTCCGGTACGACCTCGCCGCCCTGCGGCGCGACCCGGTGCGCCTTGTACGACGGCAGCAGCTCCACCCGCCAGGCCGGCCGCCAGTCGTGGTCCAGCGTGCAGATCATCCGGTCCGGCCGGCGGGTGCGCACCAGTTGGGCGAGCATGTCGAGGAAGCCGCGCACGGCGTTGACCGGCTGGCCGTCGCCCGTCTTCGCGGCCGACTCGGGAATGCCGAAGTAGGCGCGGAAGTAGAGGCTGGGGGAGTCGATCAGCAGGATCGGGGGTCGGTGTGCCACGCCGACCAGGGTGGCACAGCCCACCGACGAGGTGGGGGACGCACCCGTGCGCCTGGAAACGGGCGGCCCGGCGAGCGCCGGTGCGCGCAGACTGGCCCGGTGAGCTTCGTACCCGGTCTGATCCTGGCCCGTCGGTTCCACGACGAGGTGGTGGCCCCGCTGCTGGCCCGCCGACTGCCCGGCCTGCGGTACGCCGCCGGCCTGCTCGACGGCGGCTCCGAGCTGTTCGGCCTCGACACGCCCCGCTCCACCGACCACGACTGGGGTCCGCGTACCCAGGTGTTCGTGGCGGACTCGGCGCGGGTGCCCGAGGTGCGTGCGGTGCTCGACGCGGAGCTGCCGGGGGAGTTCCTCGGCTGGCCGGCCCGGTTCGCCGGTGGCCCGACGGTCCGGCTCGGGGTGGTCCGGGCGGACGGTGACCGGCACGGGGTGAGCGTCGACGAGCTCGGGGCGTGGTTGCGGGACCGGCTGGGTGTCGATCCGCGGGCCGGCCTGACGGCGGCGGACTGGCTGGCCACGCCGACGCAGCGGCTCGCCGAGCTGACCGGGGGCGCGGTGTTCCACGACGGGCTGGACGGGGCGCTCACCGCCGTCCGCGCGCGGTTGGCGTGGTACCCGGACGACGTGTGGCGGCACGTGCTGCTGGCCGGCTGGCAGCGGGTGGCGCAGGCCGAGCACCTGGCCGGCCGGTGCGCCGAGGTCGGCGACGACCTGGGCAGCCGGATCGTCGTCGCCGGGCTGGCCCGCGACCTGATGCGCCTCGGCCTGGTGCTGCACCGCCGCTGGCCGCCGTACCCGAAGTGGCTCGGCACGGTCTTCGCCGGCCTGCCGGCGGCGGCGCCGGTCCGGGACGCGCTGGCGGTCGCGCTCGGGCCCGGCGACTGGCCGGCCCGGCAGGCCGGTCTGGTGCGGGCCCTGGAGACGGTGGCGGCCTGGACCAACGACGCCGGGCTGGCCGCGCCCGTGGACCCGACCGCCCGTCCGTTCCACGACCGACCGTTCCTGGTGCTGCACGCGGGTCGGTTCGTCGAGGCGTTGCGCGCGGCGATCGACGACCCGGACCTGCGCGACCGGCCACCGGTCGGCGCGGTGGACCAGTACGTCGACAACGTCGACGTGCTCACCCACCCGGACCGGGTCCGGCGGGTCGCGGCGGCGGCGACCGCGACCGGGTGAGGCGCGACCAGTTTGCTTTGTTCCGGACTTTTCACAAGGTGCGAAAAAAGCAGCGGAAGCCGCTGCGGGGAATTGACATGCGCCACTGCGTGCGGGGATGGTCCACCGCACGGGCGGCCACCCTGGCACGCCCGTGCCCGTTCCCCGCACTCCACCCGTCCCGGAGCTGCCCATGTCACCCCTTCCGCCCGTCCGCCGCCGACCGGTCCGCCGGCTGCTCGCCGCGCTGGCCGCGCTGCTCGCCGCCGGAGCGCTGACCGCCCCGGCGGGGCCGGCCCGCGCCGCCGACCCGCTGCTGTCCCAGGGCCGACCCACCACCGCCTCCTCGACCGAGAACGCCGGCACCCCGGCGTCCAACGCCACCGACGGCAACACCGGCACCCGCTGGTCCAGCGCGTTCGCCGATCCCCAGTGGATCCAGGTCGACCTCGGCGCGACCGCCACCGTCTCCCGGGTCAGCCTGACCTGGGAGGGGGCGTACGCGCGGGCCTACCAGGTGCAGACCTCCACCGACGGCGCCACCTGGACCACCGTGTTCAGCACCACGAACGGCGACGGCGGCACCGACGACCTGACCGTCAACGGCACCGGCCGCTACGTGCGGGTGTACGGCACCGCGCGAGCCACCGCCTACGGCTACTCGCTCTGGGAGTTCCAGGTCTACGGCACCACCGGCGGCGGCAGCGGCTGCGACACCGCGACGAACGCGGCCCAGGGCCGGCCGGCCACCGCCTCGTCGACCGAGAACGCCGGCACCCCCGCCTCGGCGGCGGTCGACGGCGATCCGGGCACCCGCTGGGCCAGCGCCGCCGCCGACCCGCAGTGGCTCCGCGTCGACCTGGGCAGCGTGCGCACCGTCTGCCGGGTGGTGCTCACCTGGGAGGCCGCGTACGCGCGGGCGTACCAGATCCAGACCTCGACCGACGGCACCACCTGGACCTCGGTCTACGGCACCACCAGCGGCGACGGCGGCACCGACGCGGTGACCGTCAGCGGCACCGGCCGCTACCTGCGGGTGTACGGCACGGCGCGGGCCACCGGCTACGGCTACTCGCTCTGGGAACTCGCCGTCAACACCACCGGCGGCGGCACCGTGCCCGGCGGCGGGCCGCTCGGGCCCAACGTGCTCACGTTCGACCCGTCGATGTCCGCCACCACCATCCAGACCCAGCTCGACGCCGTCTTCCGCACCCAGGAGTCGAACCAGTTCGGCACCGAGCGGTACGCGCTGCTGTTCAAGCCGGGCGACTACTCCGGCATCAACGCGCAGATCGGCTTCTACACCTCGATCATGGGGCTCGGCCGGAACCCCGGGGACGTGCGCATCCACGGCGACGTCACGGTGGATGCCGGCTGGTTCGGCGGCAACGCCACCCAGAACTTCTGGCGCTCGGCGTCGAACATGCAGGTCTTCCCGTCCGCCGGGTTCACCCGCTGGGCGGTGTCGCAGGCCGCGCCGTTCCGCCGGATGGACATCCAGGGCGACCTGAACCTGGCCCCGAACGGCTACGGCTGGGCCAGCGGCGGCTACATCGCGGACAGCCGGGTGACCGGCGTGGTCCAGCCGTACTCCCAGCAGCAGTGGTACACCCGGGACAGCAACGTGGGCGGGTACCTCAACGCGGTCTGGAACGTGACCAACTCCGGCGTGGTCGGCGCGCCCGCGACCAGCTTCCCGAACCCGCCGTACACCACGCTGGCGCAGACCCCGGTCAGCCGCGACGTGCCCTACCTCTACCTCGACAGCGGCGGCGCCTACCAGGTGTTCGTGCCGTCCACCCGGACCAACGCGGTCGGCGCGTCCTGGCTGGGCGGCGCCACGCCCGGCACGTCGATCCCGCTGAGCCAGTTCTACGTGGCGAAGCCCGGTGACTCGGCGGCCACCATCAACACCGCGCTGGCCCAGGGGCTGAACCTGCTGTTCACGCCCGGCGTCTACGCCGTCGACCGGAGCATCGCGGTCAACCGGCCCGGCACGGTCGTGCTCGGCATCGGCTACCCGACGCTGGTGCCGCAGAACGGCGTGGTGCCGATGACGGTCGCCGACGTCGACGGGGTCCGGCTCGCCGGGCTGCTGTTCGACGCCGGCGCGGTGAACTCGCCGGTGCTGTTGCAGGTCGGTCCCGCCGGCTCGGCGGCCCGGCACACCGCCGACCCCACCTCCGTGCAGGACGTGTTCTTCCGCATCGGCGGCGCGCACGCCGGAAAGGCGACCACCAGCCTGGTGGTCAACCAGGACGACGCGCTGATCGACCACATCTGGGCCTGGCGGGGCGACCACGGCACCGGCATCGGCTGGACCGTGAACACCGCCGACACCGGCCTGATCGTCAACGGCGACAACGTCACCGCGCTCGGGCTCTTCGTCGAGCACTACCAGAAGCACGAGGTGATCTGGAACGGCGAGAACGGGCGCACCATCTTCTTCCAGAACGAGCTGCCGTACGACCCGCCGAACGCCGCCGCCTGGACGAACGGTTCCCGGGTCGGGTACGCGGCGTTCAAGGTCGCCGACGCGGTCACCTCGTTCGAGGGCTGGGGGATGGGCAGCTACTGCTACTTCAACGTGGACCCGACCATCGCCGCCTACCACGCCTTCGAGGCCCCGACCCGGGCCGGTGTGCGGTTCCACGACCTGCTCACCGTCTCGCTCGGCGGCAACGGGTCGATCACCCACGTCATCAACGACACCGGCGGCCCGGCACAGGGCACGAACACCGTGCCGGTCAACGTGGTCAGCTACCCCTGACCGGGCCCGGGGCGGCCGGCACGCGCCGGCCGCCCCTCCGGCTCGGGGACTCCGGCCGCCGCCGGCTCAGCGCGTCCGGGCGGGGGCCGGATCGGGCGTCGCGGCGGGCTCGCCGGGCGCGTCGGGCCCGACCGGGGCGAGCGAGAGCGCCCGCGCGGCGGCGAAGCCGACCAGCGGGCGGTAGATCCGGACCGAGTCGGCGAGCGCCGAGAAGTGCGATCCCGAGTTGCCGGCGTGGTAGCGGGTGGCGATGTCGACCTGTTCGATCGGCAACCCGGCCCGGACGGCGTCCAGCAGCACGTTCATCTCGTACTCGAAGCGGTCGCCGGGGACCGTGGTGAGCCGGTGCAGCAGCCCGGCCGGGTAGGCGCGCAGCCCGGTCTGGGTGTCCCGCACGTCCCGGCCGGTGGCCAGCCGGAACACGGCCCGGGTCGCGGCGTTGCCGAACCGGCTGCGGGCCGGGACCTCGCCGTCGAACCGGCGCACCCCCAGCGTCTGGGCGCCGGTGTCGCGCATCCGGTCGACCACCCGGACCACATCGGAGACTTGGTGCTGGCCGTCGGCGTCCACACAGACCACGTCCTCGTCCGGGCGGTGCGTCAGGGCGTACCGGAAGCCGGTGCGCAGCACCACGCCCTTGCCCCGGTTGACCCGGCGGCGCAGCACGGTCGCGCCCCGGGCGTGGGCGTCGGCGAGCACCGCGGCGGCGTCCGGGCCGCTGCCGTCGTCGACGACCAGCACGGACGCCCCGGGCAACGCGGCGGTCAGGTCGGTGACGAGCGGCGGCAGCCGGTCACCCGGCCGGTACACCGGCACCAGCACGATCACGGAACCTCCCGGGGTGGCGTCGTCCGCCGGCGCGGCCCGCCGGGTGGATCGACGAGCGTTCTACCCCGCGCGTCGGGCCGCGAATCCCCGCGTGCCGAGCAGCCGTTCCACGCGGTGGGCGGCGCGGGTCAGCCCACGTTCGCGGCGCAACAGCGCCTCCGGGGTACGCAGGCCCAGATAGCCGATCCGGCAGGCCACCCGGGCCGCCCGTTCACGTCCGGCCGGCACCGCGTCCGGCCCGGTCACCGGCACGTCCAGCAACTGCGCGCCGCGCAGCTGGAGCGCCCGCGCGGCGAGCAGCCGGATGCGGGGCAGGTGCCACGGGTGGGAGACCAGCCCGAGCGGGTGGGCGGGGGTGAACCCGGCCGCGCCGAGCAGTCCGTCCTGGACGGTGAGCGCGAGGTTCTGCAACGTGGTGCGGGAGCGTGTCTCGGCGTCCAGCCGGGCGTACGCGTCGAGGCCGGCGTCGCGGGCGAGCGCCCGCATCAGCTCACCCTCGCGGCAGTCCGCCGGCGGGTCCGGCGCCCCGGCCGGCCCGTGCGGCCAGCCACCGGTGAACACCACCCGGGCGTCGGGCGCGGCCCGGAACTCGGCCGCGTGGGCACGGACGTACGCGACGGCGGCCCGGGTGCGGGCGACACCCTCGGCGGTGAGCCGGTAACCGTGGTCGTCGGCCACCACTCCCCGGCCGAAGACCAGCAGCACGGTCGCGGTCGGCGTCATGTGCTCACGCTACGGCCCGGGTGGGGGCGGGGGGGGGGGGGGGGGGGGGGGGGGGGGGGGGGGGGGCGCCGCCCCCCCC